>NZ_RCIQ01000023.1 GCF_004000255.1 Nioella ostreopsis | reverse complement strand
GGAACCGTGAAAAGGTGCTTCCCTCGTAGGGATTTCCGTTCGTCATGCTCGTGTTTCTCCGAATGAATGCAGCGATTGACTGATTCAGTTATACGGGTGGCATCGACGGGAATGCTGAGGGGATGGGTGGGAAATGGGGGTGGGATCGAAGCGCCGACACGAGAATTATCAATGCTCATCTACCACGAGCTCTTGTTCGTTCAGGCAGAGAACGGTGACTGGGATCATATTCAAGCCAAAGTAAAGGAATTCACCAACCATCCAGGCGGCGACGTTGAGTTCGTAGTCGATGGAAACTCTATTGGTGAGGTCCAACTGAAGGCTGTGGCGTCCGAAGCCCAAGTTCTGGAACATTTGGCGCGATACCCTGAGATCGACATCAGGGTGACTGAAGAAGTCGCTGCCATAATGCCAGGTATCGAAAGCTCTGGGTTTTCGAACGAAGAGCTGACACGCGATGTCTATGACAGGCTTTCTGAACTTCAGGGGGATGGTCTTGTAGACGAGATAAGCGAAGGCCACATCACATCAGCGTTGATCAGTTCGGCGATCATTGCAGGCAAGGCTGCTCGGGAGCAGCACCTGCCAAAGTCGCAGATACGCGCATTTCTGGTCGATGCAGGGATTAGAGCGACAACGGCAGCTGTGCTGGACGTGTTGCTTCTCCCTATTACGACGTGACTTCTTCCTGCGAGACGTCCGCTCACTGGAAAAAGTCAAATATCGAACCAATAGGTCCCACTTTTACCCACACCAATCCGCGCTGGGAATAGGGAGGCGCCTAAGGTGCTGAATTCATAAGATATAGGTTGCTAAATGGTGTCCGGCAGTGAAATCAAACCACCGACACGAGAGCTGGAATCTGTCTAACAAAACCCGATCAGACAATATCCCGGCCGCAATCAGTCTGCGCCACGTATCGGCTTATTTGGGCTACAAGCGGCCAACCGACGAAACCTGATGCGTCTTATGTTCAGGCAAGCTGTGTCCATTTGCCGTCCGCAAGGCTGGACCTTATGGCGGCCTGAATGAACCGCATCCCTTCGACACCGTCGTCGAGCGTTGGTAGCAGCGCGAGGTCGGTCCCGTTGCGGATCACGTCCGCGAAGTCGGCGTAGAGTGTCGCGAAAGCTTCGAGGTAGCCTTCCGGGTGGCCTGGCGGGATGCGGATGCCGAGTTCGTCACCATTGGCATCGCTCGTTCCCCGGCTGAGGCGTTGCTTTGCATCGCCGAAGCGGGTGAACCAAAGCGCGTTGGGGTCTTCCTGCCGCCACTCCAGTCCGCCCTTGTCCCCATATAGCCGCAGCGCAAGACCGTTCTCGCAGCCCGGCGCGACCTGGCTGGCCCAAAGCATCCCCTTGGCGCCGCCTTCGAAGCGGAGCATCATGTTCACGTTGTCGTCGACCTGCCGCCCGGGCACGAAGGCCGTCAGATCGGCGCTGAGCGAGTCCAAAGCCAGGCCGCTGACAAAGCGGGCGAGGTTGTAGGCATGGGTGCCGATATCACCGATGCAGCCCCCTGCCCCGGACCGCGCTGGATCCGTGCGCCAGTCGGCTTGTTTATTGCTGGCGGGCTCTGTCAGCCAATCCTGCGCATATTCGACCTGCACCAGCCGAAGCTGCCCAAGCCGCCCCTCAGATACCATCTGCCGCGCATGGCGCACCATCGGATAGCCGGTATAGTTGTGCGTCAGCAGGAAACGCGCACCATTGGCCGGTTGGAGAGCGGCCAGGTCAAGCGCATCATCCAGCGTCGAAGCCAGCGGCTTGTCGCAGATCACGTGGATGCCGGCCTTCAGGAAGGCCTTGGCAGGAGCCACGTGCATATGGTTTGGGGTGACGATGGCGACTGCTTCGATCCCGTCGGCTCGGGCGGCCTCCGCCGCTGCCATATGCTCAAAATCGGTATAGGCGCGGTCCGGGGCGATTCCCAAAGCCTCTGCCGATTGCCGGGCGACCTCTGCGCGAGAGGACAGGGCCCCGGCCACCAGTCGGTAACGCCCATCAAGCCGCGCTGCGATGCGGTGAACCTGGCCGATAAAGGCACCCTCACCACCGCCCACCATGCCCAGTCTGATTGGGTCGCTCATCTTGCCTCTCCTTCACTCACGCCAAGCATGGCCCTGATGGCCGCACGATCCGTGTCGCTGCCCGCGAAGTCATCAAAGGCGGTCTCGGTCACGCGGATGATGTGATCGGCGATAAACCGGGCCCCTTCCCGCGCCCCATCCTCGGGATGCTTGAGACAGCATTCCCATTCCATCACGGCCCAACCGTCAAAGTCCATCGCAGCCAGCTTGGAAAAAATTGCGCGAAAATCGACCTGCCCGTCGCCGAGCGACCTGAACCGCCCTGCCCGCTTCAGCCAGGGCTGGTAGCCGCCATAGACGCCCTGACGCCCGGTCGGATTGAATTCCGCGTCCTTCACATGAACCATCCCGATCCGGTCAGCATAGATGTCGAGGAAATCTAGGTAGTCGAGGCATTGCAGCACGAAATGGCTGGGATCATAGAGGATATGCGCACGGGGATGGTTCCCGACTGCCTCCAGAAACATCTCCCATGTCGCGCCATCATGCAGGTCCTCGCCAGGGTGGATCTCGTAGCACAAATCCACGCCCGCCGCGTCAAAGGCATCGAGGATCGGGCGCCACCGGCGGGCCAGTTCTCCGAAAGCCTCTTCGACCAGCCCGGCAGGTCGTTGCGGCCAGGGATAAAGATAGGGCCAAGCCAGCGCGCCGGAGAAGGTTGCGTGATGGGTCAGCCCCAAATTGGCAGAGGCCCGCGCGGCCTTCAGAACCTGATCACGTGCCCAGTCTGTCCGCGCCGCGGGGTTGCCATGCACCGCCGCCGGGGCAAAGCCACCGAAGGCCATGTCATAGGCCGGGTGGACCGCCACCAATTGCCCTTGCAGGTGGGTTGAGAGCTCCGTGATCTCGACGCCATGCTGCGCCGCCTGCCCCCTCAACTCGTCGCAATAGGTTTGCGATTCTGCCGCCTTGTCGAGGTCGATCAGCCTCACGTCCCAACTGGGCAGTTGCACGCCCTTGAACCCTAGCCCGGCCGCCCATTCACAGATCGCGGAGAAGCTGTTGAATGGCGCGGTATCGCTGGCGAACTGGGCCAGGAAGATCGCGGGACCCTTGATGGTTTTCATGGCTGTTCCTACTCTCGCCTGCCGTAGTCCGGGCAAGCCTTTCCCTTAGCCTGCCGGGGGCAGGTCCGGTCTTTGTCAGTTCGATTGCAGTGGGCGGACAGGCCGCTGTCCGCCCCGGTCTCAGTCCTGTTTGCGGCCCGCTTGGCTGATGGCCACGGCAAGGATGATGATGGCACCGCGCGCGATCAGCTGCTGAGAATACTCGAGGCTCATCAGGATCAGGCCGTTGTTGATCACACCGATCATCAGCGCCCCGACGATGGATCCGATCACGGTGCCCCGGCCACCGAAGAGCGAAGTGCCACCGAGCACCGCCGCCGCGATGACCGACAACTCATCCCCTTCGCCAAGCTGGAACCGCCCCGATTGCAGGCGACCGGCATAGAGCATCCCGGCAAGTGCTGCCGTGGTCGAGGAGATGACGAGCACGCCCATCTTGATCCGCGCAGTGTTCACGCCGGAATAGCGAGACGCGACAGCGTTGCCCCCGACCGACAGAACCTGCCTGCCGAACCGGGTGTGGCGCAGCGTGACATGCCCTAGGATCCCGGCGAAGATCATCCACAGAAGCAGCGAGGGGATGCCGAACGGTGTGCCGCCGCCAAAGAACCCCGCAAAACTCTGGTTCAGAACCGGCACAGCGCGGGTGTCGCTGATCCACATGGCGGCGCCCGTTGCGATGCCCATCATGGCCAGCGTGGTCAGGAAGGTCGGAATGGCCAGTTTTGTGGACAGGAACCCGTTGATCACGCCGACCGCAACCCCGGTCAGAAGACCAACCGCAACCCCCATGACCAACCCGCCCGAGGCGATGGCCAATGCGGTCGTGACCGAGGCCAGTCCGGCAACGGCGCCGACCGACAGATCAATTTCGCCCGAAGACAGGACCAGCGTCATCGCCACCGCCATGACCGCGATGATCGCGCTTTGGCGGAAGATGTTGAGCAGGTTCAGCGGATCGGTGAAGCCACGGTCGTGCAATGTGATGGCAAAGAACACGAAAACCGCGACGAAGCCGAAATAGATGATGTTCTGACGCCAGCTGGATTTGAACCAGCTCACGAGGTCGAAGCCGCCTTGGCGCGTGTCGGTATGGGCCATCATGCGGCTCCCTTCTGAATAAGCAGTTGCAGTCGCTGCTCGGCGCGCTGGAAGGCGCTGCCGGTCAGGGTGTCGACCTCTTCGGGGTCGACATGCAGGTCATGGCGGCTGACCGTTTCGGTCACGCTGCCGTTCTTCATGACCGCGATGCGGTCGGACACGGCCAGAAGCTCGGCCAGTTCGGAGGAAATGAAGATTACAGACTTGCCAGCCGCGGCCAGCGCCCGGACGAGCTGAATGATTTCGGTTTTCGACCCGATGTCGATCCCCGCGGTCGGTTCGTCCATGATCAGGATCTCCGGCAAAGCCGCCAACCATTTGCCGATCACGATCTTCTGCTGGTTGCCGCCTGACAAAGCATTCGCGGGCGATTTGCGGCTGTCGGTCTTGATCGTCATCTTGGCGATGGTTTCATCGGCCAGCTTGGCCCGGCGCTTGCCATGGACCATGATCCGGCCAGAGACTGCCCCCAGAACAGGCAGGGCGATGTTGTCCTCGACGGAATGTTCCAGCACCAAGCCTTGCCGCCGCCGGTCCTCCGGCACCAGCGCGATGCCATGTGCCATTGCATCAGAGGGGCTGCGGATCGACACCGTGGCGCCATTGATCTCGATCTCACCCACGGCGCCTGGCTGCAATCCGAACAGGGTGCGTGCGATCCGCGACCGGCCTGCACCCATCAGTCCGGCCAGCCCCAGAACCTCGCCTGCATGCAGGTCAAGATCGACCGACCCGGGCCGCCCTTCGACCCCGACACCGCGCAGCTTCAGAACCACGTCAGAGGTCGCCGCAGAGTCCGCGATCAGGTCCGACATATCGCGGGTTGCCTTGCCCATGATGTCGGCGATCAGGGTTTCAAGCGTGTAGTCAGCCAGCGGCCGGGTTGCGATCTTGTTACCATCGCGCAGAACCGTTGCGCGAGCCGCGATGCGGAAGATCTCGTCCATCCGGTGAGAGACGTAGACAATCGCCCTGCCCTGTGCCCTGAGCTTGTCCAGCAGTTGGAACAGGATCTCCACCTCAGACGCGGTCAGCGCCGATGTTGGTTCATCAAGGATCAGGACAGACACATCCTGGCTCAGCGCCTTGGCGATTTCCGTCAACTGCTGCTGGCCCGCGCTCAGCGCGCTCACCTCGGCGCGTGGGTCGATATCGACCCCCATCGTGGCAAAGATCTCTCTTGCCTTTGCCACCATCTGACGATCCGAGATCAAGCCAAGCGCATTCGTCGGTTCACGCAGAAGAAAGATATTCTGCGCGACCGTCAGCGTCGGTACCAGGCTCATTTCCTGGAAGATCATGCCGATGCCAAGCTCGGAGGCGAGGCGCGGGGTCAACCCCGACACCTCCTTGCCTCCGACCACGATGGTGCCGCTCGTCGGTCGATAAACCCCCTGAAGGATCTTCAGGATCGTCGATTTCCCAGCCCCGTTTTCACCCAGAAGCGCATGAATCTCGCCGAAGGCAACCGCGAGGTCGACGGATTTCAGGGCGCGGACGCCACCGAAATTCTTGACCATCGCGCGCATTTCGAATGCGTTTGAAGTTGCCTGTGACATTGTCAGACCTCGATCCAGCTCTGGCTTTCGCCCGAGGCGATGATGGCGTCCGCGATCTGGCAGATGCGGAACCCGTCATCGAAACTCGGACTTGGCTGCTCACCCGAAGTGATCGCCCGGAACAGGTCATAGCATTCGATGATCTTGGTTTCACCATAGCCGATGCCAAGGGCCGGGATCGGCCACAGCCCCTCGCCATAGGGATGGGCGGCACCGGTGTAGATCGTGCGGAAACCGCGCACATCGGCGGGATCGTCCGCGAACATGACCTGAAGCGCGTCGCGGTGCTCATAGTCGAAAAGGATCGATCCCTTGGTGCCGTGGATCTCGAAGGTCAGGTAGTTGTTGCGCCCATGGGCGTTCCGGCTGGCCTCGATCGAACCATAGGCACCGCTGGAAAAGCGCAGTTGCGTGATCATTTCGTCGTCCACATCGACGATGCCGCGCTTGGCATTGGCATCGCCGCCACCGACGCCGAGCTTGTCGACATTGCCTTCCTGAACCGGGCGGGTGGGAATGAGGGTGCGGTTGACGGAATTCACCGCCGCGATCTCGCCCACCAGGTAGCGCGCGAAATCGACGACATGGGTGCCGATATCGCCGATGGTGCCGGACCCGGCAACATCCTTCTGGAAACGCCAGGATAGGGGGCTGTCGGGATCGGCGGACCAATCCTGCAGGTAGGTGCCCCGGAAATTGACGATCTCGCCGATGCGGCCTTCGTCGATCAGCTTGCGCGCAAGGGCCACCGCCGGGGTGCGGCGATAGTTGAAGGCAACCATGTGGATCACCCCCGCCGCCTGCACGGCGTCGAGCATGGCCTTGGCCTCCTCGGCGGTGCGGGCAAGCGGCTTTTCACTGATGATGTGCTTGCCGGCCTTGGCCGCCGCGATGGCAATCTCGGCATGGGTGTCATTCGGGGTGCAGATATCGACCACGTCGATATCGTCACGGGCGACGACGGCGCGCCAATCGGCTGACCCTTCCTCGAAGCCGAAGCGGGTGGCCGCCTCGTCGGCGCGGGCCTGGTCGATATCGACAACCACCTTGCGCACCGGAATGGCCGGGGCTGGCCAGAAGAACATCGGCATTGCCGCATAGGCCATGGCGTGGGCTTTGCCCATGAAACCGCCGCCGATCATTGCTACATTCATCGTTTTCATTGCTTCGCTCGCACTTCGGGCGTTTGCGCCCAGAAGGGGCACAGCACGCGGGGTCTATTAGAAAGATTGGGAGAGAGAGGCGGCCAGCCGAGGGAGGGCAGCTGGCCGCCATGTGCAGGGTTACTGCATGCTGCCTACGACGGTGGCAGGCGCCTCGGTCGAGTAGACTTCTTCCCAGGCGTCAAGCAGGTTGTCCTGCATCACTGGCAGGGCCGGCAGCGCGACATAGGCAGGCGCTTCGCGGTCCAGCAGGCCATAGCCGGCCAGGATCGCCTCGGTCACGCCCTGTTCAAACGGGCGCTGTGCGCCGAGACCGTGAATATATCCGCCACGCGCCATGTCGATGGCGACGTTCTCGCCGAGGTCGATGGTGGTGATGATCAGATCGTCCCGGCCTGCGGCACGGGCGGCAGCGATCACGCCTTCGGCGGGAACGTCCCAGACCGCCCAGATACCGTCGATCCCGCGGTTGGAGATCATCATTGCGCTGGCCACACGTTCGGCATCACCGATGAAATCCGGCCCGCCGATGCCCTGCTCGGCGACGATCTCGATATTGGGATAGTTCTCCTCGATGGTGGCGCGGAAAGCGTCATAGCGCTGACGCGTCACGAAGAAATCCGCCGCGTGATAGACGATTCCGATTTCGCCGCCATCTTCGCCAAGGGCCTGTGCCATCAGATGGGCCGATGCAACGCCATTGCCGTAGTTGTCGGCCGACACGACAGAGACATAGTCCTCACCTGCGGTCAGCCCTGCGGGCACGTTGTCCATGAAGACCAGTTCGACACCCCGTTCAGCTGCCATGCGGTAAGCACTCGCGGTTGCGACCGGATCGGTCGGGATCGACACGATGATCGAGGGATTCTGGGCCATGATCGTCTCGATATCGGACATCTGGGTCGCGGCCGAGAAACCGGCATCGGTGACCGCGATCACCTCGATCCCCATGATCTCAAACTGGTGACGAAGGCCGTTCACCTGGGCCTGGCTCCAGTCATTCCCGCCGTAGTGCAGCACGATAGCCGCCGTCGCGTTCATCGCACGGATCGCCTCGAGGTCCGCCTCGCTGAGCGAGATCTCGGAGGCCGCGGTCGGCGCCTCGCCATTGGGTCCGGTGGACAGCACCTGCCCGGCAAGCTGCTCCAGCGCCTCGGCTGCCGATTGCGCGGCGACAGGCGTCGCCCCAAGGATCGCGCCCAGGGCCATGGCCGCAAGACTGGTATGTTTCAGAAAGCTCATTTCGGTCTCCTCCCGAAGGTGATGTTGGATGATAGTGTCAGGCTTTGGCCAGAGCGGCCTTCAGCCAGTCGTAACTTGCGCGCGCACCCGCTGCCGGGTCGGGCCATGTATCGAGTTCGGTGGTGATCCATCCGCTGAACTGCGTGTCTTTCAGCGCCTGGACGATGGCATCCATGTCCAGATCCCCCTGCCCGAGCGGCGTGAAGCCGAAAGGTTCGGACTGAAGCCCTTTGAGGTGAACATAGGTGATGCGGTCGGCCCATTGGCGGATCAGAGCGGGCACGTCGCATCCGCCCGCCGCCAGATGCGCGGTGTCGGGACAGAAGTGAATCTCGGTATGGGCGAAGATTTCCGCGATCTCGTCAGGTGCCTCGGCCAGCGTTGTGAGATGCGGATGATAGTGCGCCTCCAACCCTGACCGACCAGCGATTTCCCGACAGGTTTCAAGGCCGGCCCCAACGGCAGCCCGGTCCTCGGGCCTTGGACCCGAAAGGCGCTTTGCGCCTCCGCCAATGACAAGGTGCATGGTGTCGAATTCAGCCGCAAGGTCTGCGACCCGGCGGATCTTTTCGAATTCTTCCTTGGCGATGTCAGGAAAGATGAGGTTTGCACCGGAGTAGACAGCCAGCAACTCCAGCCCGTTATCAGCCAGTAGCGCTTTCAGCTCGGCTTTGCGGTCCGCATATTCCAGCAGGTTCCCGTCGAAAATTTCCACGCCCGAATAGCCAGCTGCGGCGATATCGGCGAAGGCCTCTTCCATGTCGGCAAAGGTCATGTAGGTCAGGCTACCGATCGAGGTGACGCCGACGGGGTGCCCGCCGAGCGGCCCCCAGCAATTGGCGTGATAAGCCAGCTTCGCAACCATGTCCTGCATCTCCCACATTCTGATAGCGACCACTTTTGTCGCCGTTTCATCTCATAGCGCTCAATATTCAGGCTTCATACGCCTAAGTCAATATATTAAATGCATAAGCATCTTATCTTTTGCTTTTTATCAACATAAGTAATGCATTGTGATGCAACTAACCGCTGTGATATGCAGAACAAGACAACCCCAGAAGGTCTCGCGCCCATGAACCCGCGCTTGGAAACTCAGAATCCTGTCACCCCCCAGCACCGCTCCGAGTCGGGAGGAACCGATGCCTGAGTCCGTCAAGCCGCGCGGAAAGGGGCGCCCGCGCAGTAGCGAAACACCGAACCAGAGCCTGATGACGATCCTGAACCTGGTGCGCCTGGGCACGGCCACCACGCGACAGGAACTGGAACGAACCTGTGAACTCGGCCGGGCAGTCGTTGCAGACCGCCTGTCGACCCTGACCGACCTCGATCTTGTCGATGAAAGCAAGTCGGGCGTTGCAACCGGCGGGCGTGCACCGAAACTCGTCAGCTTCCACCCCAATGCAGGCTGCATCCTGGTCGCAGCGCTGGACCAGACTTCGCTGAGCATCGGCATCGCCGACCTTTCGGGGCGGCTGATCACCGAACATCACGAAGCGTCGGAGCTGTCTCTTGCCCCACGGAGCATCCTCGACCGGCTGGTCAAACTGATCGAGTGGATCCTCCCGCGCCATGCCGATGCCGGCCCGCTCTGGGGCATCGGGCTGTCGGTTCCCGCTCCCGTCCCCGTCCAATCCTCGGAGCTGTTTCTGAGCGAGACCCCCGTCTTCCTTCCCGGCTGGGAAACGACGCCGGTCGTCGAGACTCTCATCGACCGTTTCAAGGCCCCGGTCTGGGTTCGCAGCAGTGTAGAGACCATGACCATGGGCGAACTCACTGCAGGTGACGGAACCGACGTGGACACAATGCTGTTCGTCAAGGTCGGCAAACGCATCGGCGCGGGCCTGACCATGAACCGAACCCTGTTTCGCGGCGCGCAGGGAGCAGCCGGGCTGATCGGCCAGTTGCCCGTTACCGAAGGTGGAAAGACCGGACCTCTGGAAACAATGGCCGGGGCTGACATGATCCAGCGGGAAGGGCTTGCCGCGGTGAAGGACGGACGCAGCAGTTACCTGGCGGACATTCTTGCTAGGATGGAGGAACTGACGCCCTTCGATGTCGCCCAGGCCGCTCAGGCGGGTGACGGGGCCAGCATGGATATCCTGTCGCGCAGCGGCCGCATGATCGGGCATTCCGTTGCCTATCTCGCAACGATGCTCAACCCCGAACTCATTGTCCTGGGCGGCAGCGTGGCGATGACGAACGATACCCTTCTTGCGGCGGTCCGCGAGGTCGTCTACCGAGAAAGTCACCCGCTGGTCACCCGTGACCTGCGGATCATCCGGTCGCAGATGGGCAGTTCCGCCGGGCTCGTCGGGGCCGCGATGGTGGTGACCGAGGCCTTGTTCGACCCGGCCCTCTTGCGTGGATGGATCCTGAGCGGACGCCCAATGGCCCACCCGGAATTCCTCGCCGCAAGAGAGGCCGCGGCCCGTCGCCTGGCCGAGCTCTCCGAAACACCCGCGCCGCCACCGGCGCCATCCATTTGAAGAGGGCAGACACGATGGGTTCCGTTACTCCCCCGACGACACCATCCCAGTCCATATCCGGCCTCGGTCCGCATGGCGAACGGGCATCCGACCCACGGCGTCTTGTCATTACGGCAAGTGACGCGGCAGCGGCCCGCGATGGCGGGTATCGTGTCGCCGTCGTTCTGCACACCCTGTCCGGGAACTGGTCGGAGCAACACCTGGCAGCTATCGCAGGAACGCTTGGTGATGTTTCGATCTCACTCTTGGAAGCGGTCGATTGCCAGTTCGACCCTGACCGCCAGATCGCGGCGCTGGACCGGCTGATCGACCTTCGCCCGGATGCCATCATCTCGTTGCCGGTGGAAAACACCGCAGTCGCCGCCGCGCACCGGCGCGTGGCCGAGGCCGGCATCAAGCTGCTGCTGCTCGACAATGCCCCAACCGGGCTGCTGCCGGGCAAGGACTATGTGTCACTCGTGTCGGCCGACAATTTCGGGCTTGGCCGGACGGGCGCGGAACTCCTGGCCCCGCACCTGCCGCAGAACGCGTCTGTCGGCGTGCTGACCTATGGCGTGGATTTCTTTGCTACGAACCAGAGGGAGATCGCCTTCAGCAAATGGATGGGCGGGCAGCGACCGGATGTGACGCTCAAAACGGCTACGTTTCCCGCGCCGCATCTTGCAGGCGGAACGGCCGAGAGCTTTCTGTCGACCACGCCCGACCTCGACGGGCTCTTCGTGGTCTGGGACGAGCCCGCGGTTCAAGTGCTGGAAACGATGGAACGCCTGGGCGTCTCGATGCCGGTCACGACCGTTGACCTCGGAGAGAAGATGGTGCCGCGGCTGGCTGATGGAACGGTGCTCAAGGGCGTTGCGGCGCAGAACCCCTATTCTCAGGGTCTCGCTATGGCGCAGGTTGCAATCCTCGCGCTCCTCGGGCGCCAAACACCTGCCTGGATCGCCCTGCCGGGGCTTCCGATCACGTCTTCGAGCATATTGGGCGGCTACCAGTCTGTATGGAGAGCCCCTGCACCGGCCGAGATCGTTGAAATGACCACGAGGTAAGCGATGAGGTCATAGGGCACAGTGACCTATTGCACCCTTGAAAGATTCTTGGGACCCGCTTTGCAGAGTTGAGCGCTACGCCCGGGCCCTACGGATTAAGGTTCCTCGAGACAGCTAGTAGCTTATTGGCGGATGATGTCTCCTTGCAGGACTAAGGAGGTATGGAAGTTTCCCGTTGCGATAAATGGTGCCGGGGGCGGAATCGGAAAAACATCATAACCTCTTCATATAAATCACAAAATGATCTCTCAAAATATTCAGACACCCCAACTCCCACCCCCAAGAAAACTCCCATCGAAATTCAAACACTTGATTTATTTATGTGATTCCGGATTTCGGAATCACACAGATGCACTCTACGCACAGCATAGTCCAGCAGAACGCAGGGTAATCTAAGAAACGCCCATCGTCCACCAACGTAGGCGCCCGAGAAAAATACTAGCATGTGGAAACGGCCCATCGCTCTATTCGATCGAATGCCTGACATGCAGGACCAAGCCGAACCTTGGCAAATTGACCAGATAAACTGTTCCGGGCCCTCACCTGACCTTGTCCGCACGCGCGCATGGGTACCCTGATGCGGTGCTTACAATGCTGGGCAGGTAGTTTTCAGAATGCATAGGGCCGTTTTGGCCGTTATCCTGAAAATCCGTTTCCGGCCGAATTTGTTGATTTAGGCGCTGCCCGAGAACATCATAAGCTATTGTTTTTATTGCAATATGTTAGAGGTTGGCGGGGCTTTTTCTTTCAAATTTTTTTTTGGATTTTTTCGGATGTGTGTCCCTCCTTTCCGATGGAGTTGAGGGCCGAAAATAATCGCTCTAGCCGGCACCGCATCACTCCAGCGCCTGGACATCCCATCGGCGATCCTTACCAATGGTCTCAGTAGAAACGATCAATCTGGACGAGTGTGACTGACCCGCGCTTCACCTGCCCGATCTGCATGCACCGTGAGGCCGGATTAATCCCCGCCCCTCGGCATGTGCCCGCGTGGGATGACCTGACCGGCCCGGAACAGATGACCATGCTGGCTGAAGTGGGCACTGCACTTAGTCGCGGCACGGCTAGTTTCGTTGCCTCATCCGATCACGGCCATTTTCACCTGCGGGAAGTTAGTGGCGCGCGTCTAACGACCGGCGGCCACGATCCGCTCCTGCCGTTGCTCGCCGAACGGTTGGACACCGCGCAATCGGTCGACCTTGCCATTGCCTTTGCCATGGACAGCGGCGTGGCCCTGCTCGAGCCGTGGTTCCGTGAACTGCTGGCACGCGGCGGACGGCTCAGGATCGTGGTGGGCAATTATCTCGACACGACCGATCCGACCGCTTTGGCACGACTGCTGGACCTCGGGGGCGCGGAGCTCTTCGTATTCGAAACCGGCGGCCTCGGCTTTCATCCGAAGGCTTGGCTGTTCCGAGCCGCCGATACGCGCGGGGCGGCAATTGTCGGAAGCTCCAACCTGTCCCAATCGGCGCTGACCGATGGCGTGGAATGGAACCTGCATTCCGAAGACGCAGCAGACAGCGTCGGAGCGGCTTTCGAGGACCTCCTAGCACGGCCAGAAGTCAAGCCGTTAACGGCAGCGTGGATCGATGCCTATGCAAAACGTCGCAGGGCGCGGCCGATGCCCGAGTTCACTGCCCGCGTCGTCGCCGAAGAAGGCCCGCCGCCAGAGCCGCACACGATCCAGCAGGAGGCATTGGAAGCGCTCGAGCAGAGCCAATCGAACGGCCACCGAGCCGGGCTTGTCGTGTTGGCCACCGGTCTCGGCAAGACTTGGCTGGCCGCCTTCGACACGATCCGCGCAAGGGCGGGCCGCATCCTCTTCGTTGCCCATCGCGACGAAATCCTGACCCAAGCGATGGCAGCCTTTCGCAAGGTCCGCCCCGAAGCTAAGTTGGGCCGCTACACGGGCACCGAAAAGGAGGCAGATTCAGAAATCCTTTTCGCCTCGGTCCAAACGCTCGGCCGCGTCGGACACTTGCGCCAGTTCGACCGGGACCATTTCGACTACATCGTGGTTGACGAGTTCCACCACGCCGCCGCCCGCACCTATCAGAAGCTGATCGAGCATTTCACGCCCGGCTTCCTGCTGGGTCTGACCGCGACGCCAGACCGGACGGACGGCGCCGACTTGCTTGGCCTTTGCGGCGAAAACCTCGTCTACGAATGCGACCTGTTTCGCGGGATCGACGCGGGTCATCTGTCGCCCTTCCACTATTTCGGCGTGCCGGATGACGTGGATTACGCACAGATCCCCTGGCGCTCCGGCCAGTTCGACCCCACCGCGCTGGACGCAGCACTTGCCACCGAGGCGCGAGCCCAAAACGCGTTCGAGCAATACCGTAAACGTGCAAGCGGCCCCGCGATCGGCTTTTGCTGTTCCATGCGTCACGCCGACTACATGGCGGACTACTTCCGCACCGCCGGCCTGAACGCTGTTGCCGTCCATTCGGGCCAGAGCTCCGCGCCTCGAGCAAGTTCCTTGGCAGCGCTTGGTCGCGGCGAGATCGACGTCCTCTTCGCGGTCGACATGTTCAACGAAGGCGTGGACGTGCCCGAGATTGGAACCGTCCTGATGCTGCGCCCCACCGAAAGCGCGATTATCTGGCTGCAGCAACTCGGCCGCGGCCTGCGCCGCGTCGAAGGCAAGGTGCTTCAGGTGATCGACTATATCGGCAACCACCGCAGCTTCCTGACCAAGGTCACGACACTATTGCAGGCCAGCGCAGGCGATCGCTCGATCTCGACCAAGCTGGACGCGCTTCAGGCCGGGGAATTCCTGATGCCCAAGGGCTGCGAGATCACCTATGAGCTCGAGGTCATCGACATCCTGCGCAATCTCCTTCGCCCGAAGGAAGGCGCTGCGGAGCTCGAAGCCTTCTATATTGACTTCCGGGATCGGAACGGCATCCGCCCGACGGCCGTCGAAGTCTTCCGCAACGGATTCGACCCCCGCGCCTCCGGCCATGGCGGCTGGTTCGATTTCGTGCGGGACATGGGCGATCCATTGCCCGAACGTCCTTTCGCCACTCACGGTCGTCTCTTGCGTGAATTGGAACGGCCCAGGGGTTTGTCCCGATCCGCCTTGACCGGGTTGCGCGACGTAGTAGCCGGGCGACAACCAAGCGATGGCGCGTCAGAGCTGGCCTTCAACCCGCTCCTGGCCCAAGGCAGCGACGGCTTTCGGCTGGCGAGACCTGACGCTTCCGGCGAGTTGGAGCCGCTTGTGCGCGAGTTGGTCGAATGGCGTCTGGCGGAAACGCCCATCGTGCGCGAGGCCGCCGAAGCATCCCCGACCTTTGTCGGCAAGCCACAAGCTCTGGAGCTTTGGCAGCGCTATTTCGTGCCTGACATCGCCGAGTTCTTTGGCGAGGAGTACAAGCAAAACCTCTGGCGCACCGGGATGAAGGCGCTGCCCGAAAAGAAGATCATGATCCTTCTCGCCAATGTCTCAACCCAGGACCTGACTTACGAGAACGCGTTTCTCTGCCCGTCACGACTGAAATGGTTCAGCCAGAACCAGACGCGACAGGATAGCAAGCATGGCCGGATCATCAGCGGTGAAGAAGGTCATGAGGTACACCTCTTCATCCGCCGAGGGAACAAGGTGAACGGCAAGGTCAATCCGTTCATCTATTGTGGGAAGCCCAGGTTCGCCGGATGGGAAGGAGAGAAGCCAATTGAGGTACAGTGGGAATTAGCTACGCCAGCACCGCGCGAGCTTTGGGCGGAGCTCGGAATTCCAAATCAAGACTGATAGCTTAGACAAAATCAATTTAACACTGTCCCTGGTGGCGGAGGAAGACAACGACGTATGGGAACTAGGGAGCGGCAGGGACTGATCTCACGGTTTTTCTCGCGCGGAAGCGACTCTGATCCAGATGAGCGCACGACCGAAATGCCTCCTGCGTCTAGTCACAGGGCCTGGGGAGACAATGCAACGCGCCCAGTGAGTGACCTAGTCAAAACTGTTCTAAGGCAACCGAGTTGTTTGATTGTCACAGGTTATCAGGACTTCCTGTCTTCTCTGACCATCTTGCTTGAAACAGTCGATGACCTTAGCGAACGCCCTGAGGGCAGCATTCGCATTGTCTTTGGCTCCAACTCCGAAACACGACAGGCTTTAGGTGGCAGCAGCCGATCAGTAGCAGAGGAAGCGCGCCAGCATTTTCTTGGCGCTAGGGGCTTTTCGGTTGTTGATCTCGCCGATCTGCGGGCAGTTCTTGCAATGGACGCAATCGAGCGCGGGATAATCAAATTTCGTATTTTCGATCCTGATCTGGCAGAAGAGAAACTAGGGCGCCGTCCACCAATGCTTCACGCGAAGCTTATTGTTGGTAGCCACAAGGCGCTTTCGGGAAGTGCCAATTTCTCGATCAACGGTTTGCGCCGCAATCTGGAATTCATGGACGACGCCGATGCCTGGCCCGAACTTGCGACTGCGCGTTGCGCGGCCGCTGAGCAATATTGGGACATGGGGCGCGATTGGACTGAACCAGCGCTGGAAATCCTGCGAGCGCTCATCCGCCTCGTCTCCCCCGAAGAAGCAATGGCTAGAACGGTTGACGAAGCCACAACCTTCACCCCCTGGCGTGTCGCGGGCGAAACCAGCGCCGGACGTCTGCCACAGCCCTTCCAGGCCGAACTTGTCTATGAGGCCGCGTGCACGGTCTATGAGCATGGCTTTGCCTTTGTCGAAGCGCCAACTGGTGCCGGGAAGACCGACATCGGAAAACACTTGGCAACGGTTCTGCCAGTCAGCCATGGGCAGACGGTCTTTTCTTGGGGCGAGCGCGCCGACCAACAACGGCTTGGGTCACTTGCATTGATTCCGGCCAGCGTTCTGAAGAACTGGACAACAAACGCGCCTACGAACTTCAAACCGATCAAGCACAGTCACCTGTCGCGGCGAGGTAAGGAGGAGACTGCGGAATTGGACGAGATCAACCGGGCGGTCCGTTCGTCTGCATCAATGATCGTCGATGAAAGCCACCGACTGAGTTCGCGATACCTTTCACCTTCTGCACGTTCGCTTGTCTTCGAACGCAGTCCGGCGATCTGGACTGCCTGTTTGTCGGCCACGCTAATGGGAAACCAGGGCCTGGACGGCTTACTTGCATTCCATGAGAAGCGCGCCTCGATCTATGTGCCTCCGCCCATCACGGAGCAGATCAACCAACACATGGCCAAGGTTCGAAAGCGGGGAGAGCTCGTGCGCCACCTCGACCAGATGAACCGCCGGATCGAAGATCAAAGCGTGCAGGACGACCTGTTCGACAGCGCGGAAGCACTACAGGTCGAAGTCAACAAAGTCGAACGCCAGCTAGAGACCGGCGGGCTGCAAATCAGTGCGCTTCAGGAAGGATTGGCCGACGCCCTGGCGCCATACGTCGTGCGGCGCCAACGGGATTGCATTGGGGAGAGTGCGGATCGAAAGTCCGGCGCTTTCGTTTACCCAACTATCCGAAGCCACCGAGAGGATACGGCGCTGAGTGATCAGCAGCGCCAAATTATTGAGCGGATCAAGGCATTGGCGGAATGCATTACGACTGGGGTGACCCTTGTGTCTGCTGATCCCCAACGCGCCGCCCACACAGAAATCAAATTCCACGACAAATCGCGCATTCACATCCGGAACTTCCTCGCTTTGCTGCGCGCGTCGATAACCTTTGCACGCGAAGAATGGGCCCGCGAGCGTGACAGCGAAGCCGATCAGCGAGGGCGGGCATCAATCGGAGAAAACCTAAGACGCGCCGAGAAACAGAACGCCCGCGGTATTGCCATTCCGGATGGCGCGTTAACCGAAGAAGTCGATGCCGAAACTGAGGGCAGCGAAACGCCGATTTGTGACCGGATCAGCAGACTTCTGAATCACCCTAGCCTCGACAGCATTGATGAAGCCAGGGCCGGCGTCATGCGAGACATCCTTCGAAAGCATGGCCATGCCATCTTCCTTGCAGAACGGGTCGGCGTGCTCGAGGTCTATGCCAGGCTTCTTGCTGGGCATCGCGGAAGAGGACCCGAAGTCTTCGTGGTCGCACCTGGTGCACGGATCAAGACCGGCAAGAAGCTGCATCACATCCGATCCGGAGCAGATGCGCAGGAGTACTTTGGCATCGACGGGAAGCATGTCGACCCGCTAAAGCAACGGGCCATGTTCCTCACATTCCAGATGGCAGAAGGGATCAACCTCCAAATCGCTTCTGCGCTTGGGATCATTGGCGTCACGTCGGACGTCAAGAGCCTTATTCAGGGTTTGGGCCGGATCGACCGGATCGACAGTCCCAATTCCCGCATCCACTACTACACCTTCGACCTTCCCGGGCTGGTTCTGTCGTCAGATCACAAGGCGCGCGCTCGTGTAGCTAGCATCGCGCTACTGTCGGGTGTTGGCGCGGAAGACCTACCATCGGAACTGGTTGAGTTTTCTGCAGGTGATCTGACCGATCTTGTTCTCGAACAGGTCAAGAAACCTCGCATCCTCCGTCCCAACAACTACTTCGATCAGCTTGAAACTCTGCGGCGTGTGTTGCCGGCTGACGTTCTGGAACGGGTCTCGAACGCAAACCCTCGTGGCCTTTGGGGCGCCGAACTTTGCCTCCTGTCCTCAGTTGAGCCACTCACAATTCTTCTCTTGGGCAGTCGCACAGGCAACCCCCAAGACCCTGCGGTCCTACCGCCTCGCCTGATTGCCGTTCGAGATGCCGATGGGCGCGCAGAGATCATTGGCGACCAGGTCGAAGCAGCTAGACTCCTATCCGCCGCCTATGCCGAAACGCGCCGCCGAGGCATGCAAAGCCACCGCCTAGAACTGAATGCGATATCCGGCACTTTTAGCCGGCTTGGCAGCACCCTTGCGCATCTGACCCACTGGGATGTTCGGCCAGCTCGAACGGTTTCACTTCTTTCCTCTCTTGCTAGTTTTCTGTCAGGCAACGAAAAAGGTGATGCAGGTCAAGCGCTCTTCGGTTCCTTAACGCTGCCGACGCTGGAAAAGCTCGCAGAAGCCTGGGCACACGAACTCGATGTATTCTGGATCGAGGCTAAAGAGACGGTTAGCCAAAGGAGTGCGTCTGGCACCGAAATCCCTGACTATCTGGGGATCGACGCGATCTACCAGGCGTTCCAAGAGCAACCAGACGATGTCCGCTCAGCTGTAAGTGAAAGGATGCAGGAACTCTTTGCTCGGTGCACGGCATTGTCAGAGGGGCAACCGATCGATGTTCTGAGCCGGGTGGCCGTCATCTTCGAAGCCAGACAGTAGGCCGAAACCTCTTCCGAGCCCTGCCACGATTGGCTTTACGGAGTTGATGCTCTCGGCCCATTCCTGCCGTTCATCGAGACTGGCCACGCCGCAATACACTTCACCGAACCGGACTATCGCTGCGAGCGCAATATCCGCTCGTGCTCGAACTCACATACTGCGGACTAAGCTGCCGTATTGCTTTTTGGCTTTGTGGCCCGATTTCGTATCTGTCTTGGCGAATAACCGTAGTGGACACGTATTGCCCGAGTGAAACTCGATAGGGATTCGAAACCGCTGGCCCGCGCGATCTCGGTGGTGCTTAGCTGGGAATTGATGATGAAATGGTGTCCGACCTCCAGCCTTCGTGCTTGGTAATAGGCGGAAGGGGTCTGATTGTAAGTCGCCTGACAGCGTCTGCGCAGCTGCTTTTCCGACACGCCCAAGCGCTTGCATATCTCTTTGATCGAGATTGGCTCTGACACGTTTTCAGCCATGAGCTGGTGCATCTGTAGTAGCACGGGATCAGCTGTATTCGGGCTACGTTGTGGGGTCTCGCTGCGCCTGACCTCGCCGTGCACCATACCGTACGCAGTGACCGATGCGAGGTCCTCGTCAACGTCGCGGGCAATCCAGGCCAGAACTGCATCGCCTGTTGCTGTGCCGCCAGCCGCTGTGAGCCGTCGCCCGTCCAGACAGTATATCTGATCGGTGATGTGGATATCGGGCCAGCGTTCGCGAAATGCGGCTTCCGCTTCATAGTGCAGCACGGCCTTTACGCCATCCAGCAAACCCAGTTCTGCAAGTATGACCGTCCCTGTATCAACACCTCCGATCACACAGGGGCGTGTTGTGGCGCGCGATGTGAAAGCACGCACCCGCGCCGTGAGATGATCTAAGGGATTGCATCCGGCGCAAAGGAGTATGAGATCCGCATCTGGGCCGTCTTGCCAATCGACCGTGTCCGGGGCGATTAGCGCGCCGTTTGACGCTTGAACCGGGAGATTTGTAGCGGACCGTGTTTGCCAGCAAAACACCTCCTTACCTGCGCATTTGTTGGCCACGCGCAGTGTTTCGGTTGCCAGAACATAGGCCAGCATCTGGAATTCCGGGAACAGAATGAACGTGACATTTGCCATACTGGGAGTATTTGGCGCAAAATTCGACACTTCAAGTCAAGTTTCTTGTCGAAGAAGGTCTATCCTCCTGCGAAAATTGAGGAGAGACCTTATGAACATCATGACCCCAACCCCGACCGGCCAGAGACCTGCCAATTGCGGTGATGCAGAATGGGAAGCCCGTTGCGAACTAGCGGCCATCTACAATGCGCTGGTCAAGTACCGTCTGACAGACGTGACCAACCAATGGCACGCGATCCGCGTGCCCGGAGAAGACGCTCTGCTGACACATCACTATGGTTGGATGCATGAGGAAGTCACCGCATCCAACCTGATCAAGGTTGGCTTTGATCGGACGAACCACAATCCCGAAAACGGCGCGCCGAACCCATCTGCCACCGAAATCGGGAAGCTGTTCTTTGAAGCGCACCCGAACATGAACTGCATCATGCACATTCACACCAAGGCGATCATGGGCGTGTCGGCACAGAAAGAAGGGCTTCAACCACTCAGTCAGGCCTACCTGATGATCGGTGGCGGCGATGTTCTTGGGTACACCGATTATGAATTCGAATGTACGGACGATTTTCTGGCGGGTCTTTTGAAAGCAGGGATCGGAAAAAAGGCAATCGTCGAGGCCTGGCATGGCGCGTTTGTCTTCGGTGCCACTGCGGGGGAAGCCTTCTTCCGGTCCTTCTATCTCGATCAGGCTTGTGCAGTTCAACTCGAGGTGCAGCAATCAGCAGCGGGCGGCGCGACCATTCGTGAAATCCCCGAGCAGGAAATCAAACGCCATCTCGCCGATATGAGCACTAGTGATTGGTACGGGTACGAAGGCGAATTGGAATGGCTCGCCATCCGCCGCCGCCTTGATGTCGAAGCGCCACATTACACTGGCTGACCTTCAGAAATTGAAATGGTAAATGCTGCGGGGCCCATGACATGAAGTCGGAGCAAACACCCTTTCCGACAGTCATGGGCCGTGCATCATCCGGTGATATGGGCTCGAGCCGACTTGCGACGGTGCGGTACAGTCGGGGTGTTCGACCCGGTGCCCCCACCGCTCTCGGCCCGAAGCCCGGTGCCCCCACCGCTCTCGGCCCTTTGCTGCCATTCACTCGATGATCGGCATGCTGCGGCGCGGCCCGTCAGACCGGACATTCGCCACGAGTTTAGTTTGTTTGTGTCGCGAGCTCATGATGCAGGCACTTGGAAGGAAGGTCGCCGGCGTGACTTCAGTACCTAATTTAGCTGGAAGGATGCAGCCCAACACCATATCTTGCATCCATGAGCGCAAGTTTCTACCTGCCACGCACACTATTAGACGACAACCAAACCTACAGTGAAGCTCAGCTTCTTGCAGGTCCGCGTTTTGTTGTTGTCTTGGCGGAGCCGGGCGGCGGCAAAACCAGCCTTATGGAGAGCTTGGCAAGGCAACTTAAGACCACAGTCGTTACAGCTAACCGGTTCATCCATACTGGCGCATTTGCTACCGGCCAGCCACTTGTCATTGATGCTTACGATGAATTGGCAAAAGTAGACGCAAGCGGCATTGACAAACTGCTCGCAGCCGCGCTTTCCGTAGGCCCGTCAAGGTTACTAATCTCAAGTAGATCAAGCGAATGGGACAACTCAGCAAATAGCGTCTTTCAAGACTATTTTGGCGAGAAGCCACTTGTCGCGCGGCTGACCGAGTTCACCACGGATGAGCAAAAGAGAATTTTCGAAAACTATGTCCCAAGCGAAGACTACGATGTTTTCCAATCCGAGGTTGCGAGGTTTGACTTAGAGGCACTTCTACCCAATCCTCAATTTCTTAAGCTCTTTGCAGACGCCTTCATTGAGAGCGGTCGTAGATTTTCCGACAAACGATCAATTTTTCAACAAGCGTTGGAGAGATTAGCAAAAGAAGTCAATCCTAGTGTGAGGAAGGCTTCCGGTTCTTTGTCTGCAATCCAGAAGGTGCAAGCCGCATCGGAGGTATTTGCAAAATTGTTAATGTCAGGTGCAGAAGGCGTAACAACCAGTGAAGCAAGCGAAGACGCTCTTTATCCGCTTATGGAAACTCTGGTTGCGGACGCTAGCAGCAAGCAAACAATCCTAGCAACCCGGATGTTCAAACCGGGTGAGACTGTTGACAGTCATCGGCCGGTCCACAAGATCATCGCAGAATACTCGGCAGCGGACTACCTCACAAAACGAATAGCCGACCCAAGTGACGTGCTTACACTTGAGCGATGCTTGCCAATCATCGCGCCAAACTCAACTGTACGTGATGAACTACGAGGACTTGTTGGCTGGATGGCTTCGCTTGGAAACAAGCCCATACAAGAAGCTGCCATTGACCTCGACGCTTACGCTGTTCTTGCGAACGGCGATCCATCCCAACTGGCCTCAACATCAAAGCGCCGCCTTATTCGGTGCCTGAAGGACGTTGAAGACCAAGACCCGTATTTTCGTAGAGGTGACTTCTGGAGGCGATTTAGTGTTGCAGGCCTATTCAGTGCGGAAGTCATTGAGGAGGTCAGACCTCACCTTTCCCCACAATCAGAAGGACAATTTCGCGACCTAATTCTTGAACTGCTGGAAGGCTCGCCAGCGACGGCGCAAATGTCTGTTGAGTTGAGTGCACTTTGTCTTTCGAACGAAGCAAATGAACATACGCGTGTCATGGCGGCTATGCTGTTGCTGGCAACTCCGGGATACAGCCATGATGCCAACTTGGCTCAGTTGATCTTCCAAGCCGATCCCGTGTCTATGAAGGTAGCTGCAAAGCTCATCCAACAGTCGGGGGTTTCTCAATTCTCAATCAGCTATCTGACGGGCTATCTACGAGTCTTTGCAAACCTGTATCCACGAGCGAGACGGTCCAGTGAACGTGTCATTGGCGCTAGGTACTTTTTACGTAACCTTATCAAAACACTGGACTACAAGCAGACTACAGACGTGCTTGACTCTCTGTCGGTGGATTTGACGTGTAAATGTGGCCAGAAAGCCCATGATTGCCACTGTCGAAATGGAACCAGCAAGATCATCGGATTATTATTGGATCATTATTGCGATGTCAGCGACAAACCGCACGACCCAAAGCGATTCTGGGGTTGGGTAAAGAACCTAAATTTCCATAGCTCTATGTCGCCAGATCGCTCAGCATCTGTCCGATTGCTGAGGGATGACGACGATCTTCGGCAAGGTATCATGCAAATCGCATTAGGTCATGAAACCGACGAAGAGCGAATAAGAGAAATCCGATTTGAGCAGTTCGAATGGGAGTCCCACTCCGGGCTTCACTTCCAGCCTCAGGACTGGGAGTTCATGGCGAACCTAGCGTTTCAATCAAAAAACATAGGTCTTTGGAGTAGCTTTGTTGCAACCCACAGTCACCATCGAAAGCCGGAAGATCGCGGGCCCGATAAACTGCGTCGGCTCATGCGCGAACAGGCACTCCAGCATATCGATTTTTTGAAGGTGTGGACACAAAAAAATCGCCAATTCGAAGTCATGATGCGCGAGCATCGGGACAAAAAATACTGGTTTGAGAGGAGGCGGAAACGGCGAGACGCTGCAATCAAGGACGCGAACGCGAAATCCCTTCAAGAGAACAAAGCGCTAATCGAGAGCGGCCAGCATTGGGGCTGGCTACGATGCATTGCGAACTACTACCTCCTATCTCCGGATGAACTAACAAAGGAAATTGGACCGGACATTGACCCCGAGTTAGTGCTGAGAAACAGTTTCGCGTTTCTTGCTCCCCACATACCAACACTCGAACAGGTAGCGACTAGTGGCGGTAACTTGGCCATTATACGCACTCTTCATGCGGCCTGTTTGGCAGAGTACCGGACAGAAGGTAATTTGAACAATGTGGACGTCGCCATTCTCGAAGTCGTCAAGCCAGATTGCGGCGGATACAATGGTATTGAACAGGAAGAGGCAGAGGAATTTGAAGGTGAGATAGATCGAAGAATTTTTCTGACGATACAAGATCGTGAGACGTTTGTCCGCAGATATGTCGAACCTCAGTTAGCGCAAGGAACCAAAGGCCACACCAACTCAAGCTGGCTTGGATACAAAGAGGAGTTCCACCCACTCCGAGCAAAACTGTCCATTGACTGGTTGGCTCGCTATCGAGCACTTCCCTTCCACACTTTGGATACGCTATTCAACATCGCGGCAGGGTTTGCGGATCGTGAGCGGCTTAAGGAACTCATTCTCGAACGCTGTGCCGAGTTTATGTTTTTCTGGCCAAATCGGACCGAAGACGAAGAACTTGAGCAAAGGCGAAAGTTCTGGTTCTTGCGCGCACTATATTTCATTCCTTCGCTACCAGACGTCTACTTTGAATGGCTTGTAGCAGACAAAGATGCGGTCCTCGCCATCTATGAGCGGAGCGGACGAGGCAATCGCATCGACTATGAAGCGTGGCCAAGCCTGACCTCTTGCAAAGTAGAGGCCATCCTTGATGCGTTCATAGGGGTTTGGCCAAAAGTCCCTTTACCCAGCAGCCATGGCTCGGAGAGTCCAAAAGGTGAGAAGGCTTATCGTTGCCTTACTGAACTGGTTTGGTCAATTTCCAGCGACCATCCTGACGCAGCAATACCCGTGTTAAAACGCCTGATCGCTGATAGCCGTTACGCTGATATGGTCAAAGACCTCAAGAGCATACGCACCGCACAGACGAGAAAGAAAGCTCTTGCAGATTTCACCCCACCGACGCCACGGCAAATTGTGGAAATGCTAGACCACGGCGCGGTTGTAACGGTCGATGGGTTGAGAAAGCTCGTGCTGCACGAATTATCGCAACACCAAGCTGCAATAAACGGTGGAGAGTTCGATACGGCAAAGCTTTTCTACGCTGGAGATAAGAGGCTAGATGAAGAACCGTGCACCAAGATCATTGCTGAACGGCTAGACCTGATACTGAGGCCTCAAAGCATTACAATAACTCCAGAACACCATCTAAAGCATGATAAGCGCTGCGACTTTACGGCTGGAAAGCTCATAGGCAGCGAAAGACGTCTGCTTGTCACCGAGGTCAAAGGGCAATGGCATTCAAAGCTGTACGAGGCTGCTTCTGAACAATTGAATAACTTGTATGCGATCCACCCAGATGCAGAAAAACAAGGAATCTATCTTGTCCTTTGGTTTGGCGAGAACGAAAAAGTTGCAGGAAAGAAGAGACACGGCATCAAAAACCCGATCGATCTAAAACGTAACCTAGTAGCCGAAATCCCGCTAGAGCTTCGAGGCTTATTTGATGTTTTCGTTTTGGATATTTCTAGAAAGTAAGATGCGCATCGATATATTTTTTTGAAACCTATTTTTGCGACCATGTGCAATCGGAAATACGCTCCAACTTCCTCCCTACCAAGAACCCCGCTAATGTAGGTCAGCTTCTACGGGAGACCAAGACCGCCCACGTATATGCAGCCAATGGCCACTTCCCGCCCTTCGTTCAGGGCTACGTTCGACACTACCTTGTCACCATGGGGGCGGCTAAACCGTAGCACTTTCCCATCCTCGCCGGCCCAGCGATTGAGTTAAAAGATTGTCAAATAGTGATGATCGACCGGTTCGCTCATGGTCATTCGCCTCAAAATAATGCCAAAAAAAATTTTGGGGCGCGGGCCGCACACAATACGGGCCATAGATGAGGTGAAAAAATCGAGCAACTCCTCGAACCAACCTCTTCGCCGGCCTGAAGCTCCGCCGAGTAAGAGACTGCAGCATACCAATAGAAGCTCCTCGACGCGGGTCTATCTTCGATCCTTCACGCAACAGCCAAGGGCAGCAATCGCTCGTTTCGTAGCCATGCATGCAACGCGCAGCGCCCGCAGGCTTGGTCGCTGGGATCCGGCCAGCCCAGCGTCGGGTACCATTGCCAGCATTTCGAAGGCTCGGACGTCGGGTCAAAGAGAGAGGAGTACCGATTGGCCCGATTGCACGGATTTCGCTCCGGGTCCTTACTCGGGATTCGGGGCTGACGCGGGGGGCGCGGAGCGCGATATTAGACGATTCGGTACACTAACTAGGGGACACTCCTATATTACCTGCGCCTTGACTCATAATGTTCGGCCATGTGTTCGATATTGCTCATAATCTTGGGGCGTATGCCCTATTTTCTGTGCGGGGATTCAGGGTATCCGGGCTCACCCCCAAAGCGACCTCCGCATGAACGCACAGACGGCAAGCCCGGAGGCTTGATTTGTCCGGTTCCAGGTCAGGAGGCTTGATCGCTGGCCGGGGCGGGCGCGCTCGACGCGGCGGTCGGTTTGCCGGGCAGTCGGGCGATCCGGGAGGTGGGCTCCCAATTTTTCCACGAACCGTTGGCTGGACAGCCGTTTTCATTCCACGATCCGTTGCTGTTCCATTGTTCCATCACGTTCCATCAAGCCGATTTTTGATGGAACAGCAGTTTCGGCCTTATTTTTAAGGGGATTCCTTCTTACTGTTCCATTGTTCCATCAAATATCCCTATAGGATGAGAGAGAGGGGAAAGGGAAATAGGGGGTGATGCCCCGGTAAGCGGGCCGGGGTGCCCTACAGCCCTAGGATGCACAAAACGCCATTTTCGGAGGCGCGACTCCGGCACATAGGGGAAACCTGATGGAACAATGGAACACCTCCCGAGATACTTTTTTATAATCAGTGACTTAAACCCCTTTCCATCAAATCCGCCACGATGGAACACCCGGGCGATTTTGAGCCGCCCCGGTAAGCGCGGCGGGAAAACGCACCGCCTCCACCACCCGTGGACACATTTAACGTGTATCCACCAATCGTCGACACCGGAATTTCCACCGACCGTGGAACGCGCGTCAGCCATCAACGCCTGACCTTTCTCGTTTTCGTTGTCCACCGGGCAAAGAAAAACCCGGGCAAAACCCGGGTTCTCCACGTTTGGTTGATTTCGCCAGACTCGGATTCAGCCCTCTAAGTAAGTCGACTCCTCGAACGGCGCGTCGATGTAGGGTATCGGCGCTTCGAGTTCATAGCCGAACGCCGGGAGCAGTTCGGTCACTTCGTATCCCAGAGCGAAGCAAGCCACGACCTCGTAAAGCCGCATATACTCCTCGGGGGGCGTGGGCCGGGCCGGGCTATCCGTGTCGATCAGCCGGTGGGTGTAGGTCGGCGCGAGGGTTTCTGCGCGCAGCTCTGCACAAGGCAGCATGGTTTTCGGGGCCGCAATACCGCGCGCCAGGATCACGTCTCCTCCCGCGTTCAACAGGTATTCCACCCCGTTGCGTTCGTCGAACCAGTAGCGCGCCGGGAGGCACGCCGGATTAACGTAGTCGTAGTTTTCAGGCTCAGAGTTCCAGTCGGTCGGTGTCACAGGTTTCTCCTCAGTCTAGTTTTTAAATCAGATCGTCCAGATCGTCGTCCGGTGCCCCGGCCCGCCCCTCGGCGGGCACCCACAGCGGCCCCTCCTCGAACCGGAAGGCCCAAACGAGGTTGGAGCCGTGGTGGCGGCCCCGGGGCAGTACGGTGACGCCGGGGATCAGCTTGATCGCCCGCCCCGTCAGTTTCGCGCCCTCCCGTATGTGGGACGCTGCGGGGTTGTGGCTCACGGCCTCCCAAGCCATAGCCGCTGTGAACATGTTGCGGAGCATGGGGGTCGTGTCGTCGGCATACTCGTCCAACACCAGCCCGTCCTCGTCCACCATGACCTCGTTCGCCGGGAAGGGCTTCTCCAGCCAGTCCTGGATGACGAAAGCCAGTTCCTCGGTGTTGGTCAGCTTGCGGCTGCCCTCGGCGATTGCCGCCTGCTCAAGGATGACCTCCCGGTCGGTCAGATCGAGGCGCAGTTCCCCGGTGGGCTGCTCGGCCCGCATGTCGAGGTAGACCTGCATCGCCTCTCCCCAGATCGCCCACAGGTTCTCGTGCAGGAGGTCGGTGTCGATGGGATTGAAGCGGGTGAGAGGCGTCCGGTGAATCCAGTAGCGCCGGTTCGACGTGGGGTCGCTGAGATAGTTGTCCAGGTTCGAGGTGCCCCCGACGACGAACTGCCGGTCGAAGGTCATCTCCCGCGCGGCGTAGGCCAGCCGGTGCGTGTCAGAAGCCGTGGAGAGCATCCGTTTCAGAGTCTCCGAGTCTGCGGCCTTGGCGGCCCGCATTTCGGCCATCTCAAGGCACCAGCGGCCCCGCGTGGCTTCCACGAAGCGCCCGGTATCCTCCAGGTCGCAATCCAGTTCCGCCGCGAAGCCCCCGTGCAGGACCTTGAAGAACGACGATTTCCGCGAGCCCTCGGGGCCCTCGATGATGAAAATCTGGTCGAACTTGCAGCCCGGCTCGTAGATGCGCGCCACGGCGGCGACGAGGTAGAGGAGCATGGACTGCCGGTGGAACGGGGTGTCGGGCGTCTTGAGGTAATCGACGCTGACGCGCTCGGCGATCCCGCGTGGGCTGCCCCGGCGCTTCCATTCGGCGTGATGTTCTTCGAGGAAATCCTTGACCGGGTGGATCGGGTTCAGGACGGCAGCGGCCATGACGGCGGCCTGGACGTTCTGCTTGGAGAACTCGGTCTCGTACCCCCCGCGCGCCGCGTTGCCCGACGCGATCAGGGTGATCGCGATGTCGTCATTCTCGTCCCACTTGCGACCGTGTTTGCGGTCCTTCGGAGAGACCGTCGGCGACGGTAGCTGCATCTTCGGGGCCCGGATCGGCTTCATGCACACCGGGTCCTTGGTGAAGTCGTTGAACCGGACGCTCGGCGCGATCCGCCGGTCGTTCTGGCAGATCAAGGTGATGTTGTTCAGCGCCGGGGTGAGGTCGCCATTCGCCTTGCGGAGGAAGTTCGCCTGCCAGCCCTCGTTGGACTTTTCAGCCTTGTCCTTCTTCTTCTCGGGCTTGTCTTTCTTCTTGGCGCTGGGCTCCCCGATCAGGTCGTCCAGATCGTCCGGGACCTCGCCGATCAGATCGGCGAGATCGTCGCCCCCCTGCCCCTCGGCGTCGTCCTCGTCCTCGTCATCGAGTTCGTCCAGCACGTCGTCCAGCCCGGCGAACTGCGCGGAGGCGACATCCGGGTCGGCCTGCGCCAGCTTCACCATCGCCTTGTACGACGGAAACTGCGAGGGCGACATGTCCTCTTTGGTGTCGTCGTCCAGATGCCCGAACTTGTGGACGCGGAGCAGGTCCCAAGCGTTCGCGCTGCCATCCAGCGGGTCCGAGCCGTGGTTGGAGTGCAAGAACAGGCCGTCCTCGTAGACCACCGCCCCGTTCGAGGCCGTGCCCGGGGCGTAGGTATAGCGAATTTCGGTCTCGCTATCGCCCGGGATGTAGGTTTCAGACAGCCACTTCTCGATCACGTCCTCGACCGTATAGGCCCGGCAGAACGCGCCGATGGGGTTCGGCTTCTCGCGCGGGTCCGCCATAGTGGCGTTCGGATCGCCGTTGCGGACCTTCTCATCCTCTTGGTGCGGGAGCGCGAGGACATTGGACCATTCCGGGTGCCCGGCAAGGAACTCGTCCACGTCGAGGACCGGCGCGACGTTCTCCTCGGTGAAGAACTCCTGACCTTTCGAGATCGACGGCCAGAACATCGTCTGGTTCGCCCGGAAGGACACCAGGTCAACGATCTCGATGCTCTCGCCCGGCTCGTCCAACAGGAAGGTCGCCACAAGCCGGTGGATCGCATGGCTCTCGTCCAGCGTCATGAGTCGGTTGACCCAGACGATCAGGCGAACCTTCGGTTTTTCCGGGTAGTGCGACCGGCTGGTGTGCATGAACCACGCCCACTTGCTGACAGGCGTCAGCCCGGCCCGGATCGCCGCGATCTGCTCATGGTTCGCGTGGTCGATGTCCAGCACGACAGCCGACTTGCCGAGGAGGTCGGTTTTCTTGCGGGCGTTCCCCGAGTAGACGGCGGTCGTGTAGTTGCCGGGCATCCGCTTGTGACGCAGGAGCCGGTCGTTGGCGTCCTTGTCGCCCTTGGCCGCCTTCATCTTCAACGCCTGATACTGCGCGAAGGTGATCGACGTGTCCTCAAGCGGCTCGGACAGCTTGCGGATCAGCTTCTTGACCGACCACCGCTCATTCGCGATGCGGCCAAGGCCCTTGCCTTTACCCACCGCGATCTTGAGCGTGGTGTTATCGATCAGTGACTTCTGTGGGTCAGGGTCCCGAATCTGGCCGGAGCACACAGCCGCTGAGCTGACACTAGTCATCATTGGACGGTCCCTCACCCTCGGGGAAAAAACCGTGAAAAAAGCGCGTACTGGTGTGCTCAGGAATATCATCGAGCACAAGCCTGCAAGCGTATCCCCCAAGCAGATCCGGGAGCCACTCAAGGCGGGCCATGAGTGCCTCATCAGCCCCCACCCTTCGAGCCAGCATCTCGCGCTCCTTGCGCTCAAGCAGAGCAAAATACCTCGCCAACTGACGGTCCATGCCCCGATTCACGAGCTGCGCCGCTCGCGAACAAGCGAGCGCCTCGAGGGTGTCTTCGGCAATCGTGTGGTCCCAGTGAAGTTCTTCATGTTCAGGCATTGGTTGCCTCCAGTGCATCCAGAGAACACTCCTTGGCGAATACAGCCGCGGTACAGCTTGCAATAAAAGCATCAAGCCAAGCCTCGGGCATCGCCGACGCACGCTCACTCAGCTTGATGAAAGGAGGGAAACGCCCTTCGCTAATCATCGCATAGACCTGAGATCGGCTCAGCCCTACGCGCGAGAAAACTTCCGCAGGCCTCAGCATCCGTCCGGCTGGTTCGATGCTTTGCCAGTCGGGTGAGTGCAAGTGGTTAATCTTGTTCATTTCTGGATCCTTTCGGCTCTGACCGTGTGACCTTGATCGTCACTGGACCCAGCATTTCACTGCACTCGATCTCCCGGCAGGGCGGAAAATCTGAAAATTTAACAGAAAAATATTTCTTTTAATATCAGCAGGCTAAAAGCCTTTCCCGATACTCTTTCTGGAACTTCTCCCACATCATCTCATCCTTTGCATCTCGAGACGCGACATGCTTGTACTCTTGAACGAGTTCTGAAATGCGCCTGAGGCTTGGCAATGACCAGGACAGCTTGATGTCAGAAGGAATCCCACTGAGGACGCGCTCAAAATGCAATGATTTCTGCTGCTCAACTACTGCGCTAAGTACTTTTTCAATGAAAACCAGCGTTTTCTGTGCGCTTTGATCATGATCGCCGAAAGTGTAGCGAGGCTCGTCCCCACTCAGGGCACTGTATAGGCCAAGGATTCTGGGAAAGAATTTATCCCGCCAGGCGCCCACCCTGCGCTTGCGCGCGCGATTTGCGCTCAACTCTCGACACAAAGCTTCCTCTTGAGCCATGAGGACGGAAAGCTGCTCTTTACTAAAAGACGGTAGCAAAATCCCGATGCCAGACGCTGTTTCTGCGACCTCAGAGTACTCAATTGCATTCCGAATAGTTCTCAGAACCTTCTTCTGTGTTTCTCTTGAGAGGATGTTGTTGAGTTGCTCTTCGACACTTTGATTTATTATTTCACTGAGAATTTTCTGGACTTCGCCAATCGGAACACCCTCGAGGTCTTCTTTACCCTTAACGAGCTGTATGGCTTCGTAGGTGTCCTGACCCTGAAGCCAGAGAACCTGCTGGAACTGGTCTGCCAATCGCAAAACTTTCACTCTCCCTTCGATACAACTGATTTCATCCCGTCAAGCTGGTCGGCCCACCAGGCTGCCATCCGTACCCGCTCGTCCCAGTGTTCACCTCGCAGATAAGCCCGCCGCACATCGTTACCCTCGACATGGGCCAGCGCCCTCTCGACTGCGTCCGAGTTCCAGAGCCCGCTTTCGTTGGCAAAGGTACTGAATGTCGCTCGAAACCCGTGAGCGGACAGTTCTCCGGATGTGTATCCAAGGCGCCGGAGAGCGGCATTGAACGTGTTCTCTGAGATGGGCTTGTGCCAGGAGCGGGAGGATGGCAGCAGATATTCACTGGTGCCGGTGAGGTCGCGAAGGCTGGAGAGCAGGCTCACGGCCTGCCGCGGCAAAGGTACTCGATGCGGTCTGCGCATCTTCATGCGTTCAGCCGGGACGCGCCAGACAGCCTCATCGAGGTCAAACTCAGACCAGAGCGCCTGGCGCAGCTCGCCGGGCCGGGGCGCCAGAATTGCGAGAAGCTCGAGGCCGAATCTGGTTGTTGGCTGGCCGGTGAACCCGTCCAGCCGGCAGAGAAACTCCCCGATTGTCCGACGATCCAGAAGTGCGGATCGTGACTGTACCTTCGGGCGAACGAGTGCGCCCTTCAGAGCCTCCGTGGGATCATGGCTCGCCCGGCCCGATGCAATCGCATAGCGAAATACCGAGCCGATGGTGCTGCGCAGTCTTCTGGTGGTTTCAAATGTTCCGGCGGCTTCGACCCTCTTCAGGACACGAAGGACATCCGGCGCCTCGATCTGCCGGATCGGGCGCCTGGAGAGATCAGGTTCGGTCTGGCCAATCAGCCATCTCAACTTCTTCATCGTTGCCGGAGCGCGGTCTTCGCGTTCAAGCTTGTCCAGATACTCCTCCGCGACCGAGGCGAAGGTAACGGCGCGCTCGCGGTCCTTTTCCAGACGGGCAAGCTGCTTCTCCTCAGAGGGATCCCGATCCTCGAGCAGCATCAGTCGCGCTTCATCCCGCTTCTCTCTGGCCAGCTTGGGAGAGACCAGGGGATAGGGGCCAAATGACAGGAGCTTCTCCCTGCCCCTGTAGCGGTACTTCATGCGCCACAGGCGGGAGCCGGACGCTGTGACGAGGACATGCAGCCCGGAGCCGTCGAACAGCTTGTAGGCACGGTCTCTGGGCCGGGCGTTTCGGAGGGCTGTGTCGGTCAAAGGCATGGCGGTGGGAATCGCATTGGAACAGATGGAAATGTGGTCTTCAAAATACCCCCATAAATACCCCGGAATCTTCTGGCTGCCCCCGGAATCGCCTGAACGACCCTGGACTCGAAATGCAGCAAAATCATGACGTTAACCGCCATGATGGACGTCTCTGAACAGTGCTGGAAGTGCAAATGGTGCCCGGGGGCGGAATCGAACCACCGACACGAGGATTTTCAATCCACTGCTCTACCCCTGAGCTACCCGGGCACGGGAGCAGGAGAGTCTCCTGCGGGTAGAGGCGTTCTAGGGGGTTCGGGCGGGGCTGTCCATAGGGTTTGAGAGATTTTTTGCGGGCTTGTGGGGTGACGCGGTTTTGCGGCGAATTGTGTCCCGCAGGGGACCGGCTAGGGCCCTCAAGACAAAGGAAAAGGGCCGCGGTTTGTGCCGCAGCCCTTGCCCTTGTTCCGTCCCGTGATCAGGCCGTTTTCTGTGGCCGCATATCGGCCGCGTCGATGCCCGCCACCGCGACCGGTTTTTTCATCGCGTCGCGGCGGAAGGGTTCGCCCAGTTCCTGGTTGATCATCGCCTCGATCAGCGTGGTCTTGCCGGCGGCCTGGTCCTTCAGCGCCTGGTCCAGCGCGTCAGAGAGCTCGTCCATGGTGCGCGCGACGACGCCTTGCAGCCCGCAAGCCTTGGCGATGCCCGCATAGCTCACCTGCTCGTCCAGTTCGGTGCCGACGAAGTTGTCGTCATACCACAGCGTCGAGTTCCGCTTCTCGGCCCCCCACTGGTAGTTGCGGAACACCACCTGCGTGATCGCGGGCCATTCGCCACGGCCGATGGCGGTCAACTCGGTCACCGCAATGCCGAAAGCGCCATCGCCCGAGAAGCCGACGACGGGCGTATCCGGGCAGGCGATCTTGGCACCGACGACGGCAGGCAGGCCGTAGCCGCAGGGGCCGAAGAGACCCGGCGCGAGGTATTTGCGGCCCTCCTCGAAGGACGGGTAGGCGTTGCCGATGGCGCAGTTGTTGCCGATGTCGGAGGAGATGATCGCCTCTTTCGGCAGGGCGCGCTGAATGGCACGCCAGGCCATGCGGGGGCTCATCCAGTCGGGCTTGTCGGCGCGGGCGCGTTCGTTCCAGGTGGTGCCGGGATCGTCATCTTCGTGGTCCATCGAGGACAGCTGCTGTGCCCAGGCCGACTTGGTCTGCGCGATGCGCGCCTTGCGCTCGGCCCGGCCCTCGTCGCCTGCCGTGTCAGACAGCTGCGCGAGGATCGAGGTTGCGACTTTCTTCGCGTCCCCCACGATACCGACGCTCACTTTCTTGGTCAGGCCGATGCGGTCGGGATTGATATCGACCTGGATGATCTTGGCGTCGCGCGGCCAGTAGTCGATGCCATAGCCCGGCAGGGTCGAGAACGGGTTCAGACGGGTGCCCAGGCACAGGACCACATCGGCCTGGCTGATCAGCTCCATCCCGGCTTTCGATCCGTTGTAGCCAAGCGGACCGGCAAAAAGCGGGTGAGAGCCGGGGAAGGCATCATTGTGCTGGTAGCCCACGCAAACCGGGGCATCGAGACGTTCGGCCAGTGCCATGGAGGCGGGGATCGCGCCGCCGATGACCACGCCCGCGCCATTCAGGATGACGGGCGACTTGGCCTCGGACAGCAGGCGCGCGGCCTCTGCCACGGCTTCTTCTCCGCCGCCGGGGCGTTCGAATTCCACGATGGCGGGCAGGTCGATATCGATCACCTGGGTCCAGTAATCGCGCGGCATGTTGATCTGGGCGGGCGCTGAGGCACGCTTGGCGTTGATGATCACCCGGTTCAGCACTTCCGCCACGCGCGACGGGTCGCGCACCTCTTCCTGATAGGCGACCATATCCTTGAAGGCGGCCATTTGTTCGACTTCCTGGAAGCCCCCCTGCCCGATTGACTTGTTGGCGGCCTGCGGCGTGACCAGCAACAGCGGCGTGTGGTTCCAATAGGCGGTTTTCACGGCGGTCACGAAATTGGTGATGCCGGGTCCGTTCTGGGCGATCATCATGCTCATCTTGCCGGAGGCACGGGTATAGCCATCGGCCATCATCCCGCCAGACCCCTCATGAGCGCAGTCCCAGAAACGGATGCCCGCCTGCGGGAACAGGTCGGAAATCGGCATGAAGGCAGAGCCGATAATGCCAAAGGCATCTTCGATCCCATGCATTTGCAGCACTTTTACAAAGGCTTCTTCGGTGGTCATTTTCATTGGCGGCATCTCCACGGAAAAGGATGGGCACTGTCTGTGCTTTGACGTCGGTTGTAGCGCCCTGCCCCGCCCTGCAGTTAGGGCCAGTTAGCGCGGCTCGCTATGGCCAAAGGCGGCGATCTCTTCGGCGATCCGGCGAATGCCTTCGGGGATCTTTTCAGAGGGGATGGAACTGTAGGCCAGCCGGTAGAACCGGCGGGCGTCATCTGCCGGGCTGAAAAAGCTGCGCCCCGGCTCGATGACCACGCCGCGATCATAGAGCCTGCGGGCCAGAATTTCGGTATCGACGCGCGGCGGGGCGGCCATCCAGAAGCTGGAGCCGCCCGTGGCAACCGCCCCTGAAATGGACAATCCATGGCGTTCGATTGCGGCGGCCATGACCGTGCGGCGAATCTCATAGGCTTTTCGCATCCGGTTGATCTGCGCGTCGTAATGGCCGAGCGACAGGAAATAGGCGACGGTACGCTGGATGTGGCCGGGCGGGTGGCGCAAGACCAGCGCCCTCAGCGCGCGCGCCTCTCGGATAAATTCCTCGTCAGCCACCACATAGCCAAGCCGGAGCCCCGGAAAGAGCGACTTGGAGAACGAGCCGATATAGATCACCGCCCCGGTTTCATCCATCGACTTCAGCGCGGGCGATGGTGCGTTCTTGAAGGACAGTTCGAATTCATAGTCATCCTCAACCACCACGAACCCACGCTCGGTCGCAAGATCCAGAAGCCGCCTGCGGCGGTCCACCGGCATGGTCATATTGGTCGGGCAATGATGCGAGACGGTGGTAAAGACCACATCCGTATCGGGGGGCAGCGCCTCTGGCGGCAAGCCCTCGTCATCCACATCGACGGGCACGAGGTGGCATCTGGTCTGGGTCAGGATCTCCCGCAGGCCCGGATAGGTCGGGTTTTCCAGCACCGCCTTGCGCCGCTGCGTCAGCAGGATCTGCGCCGTCATCCACAACGCGTTCTGCGCGCCCATGGTGATCAGGATTTCCTCCTTGCGGGCGGCAATGCCCCGGCGTGGCAGGATATGGCGCTGAATATGTTCCAGCAGGCGTTCGTCATCTTCCTCGTAGCGATCGGCGGTCAGGATCTTGAAATCCTTCTGCCCGAGCGCCTGCAACCCGCATTGCCGCCAGGTCTGGTGCGAAAACAGCGACGGATCCGCTTGCCCGTAGATGAACGGATAGGGGTATTCATGCCAGTTCAGTGGGCGCAGCGGCAGCGCCGGGCTGTCGAAGCGCTGCCCGATGGCGCGCGACCAGTCGATTCCGGCCTTTTCCTTGCGTCCGGCCAGATCGAATTCAGGCGGGGTCGGTGCCGTGTCGGACACGAAATAGCCTGATCGTCCTCGCGAATTCAGGTAATCATCAGCCACCAATTCGGTATAGGCGTTGGTCACCGTGATCCGGCTGATCCCCAGATGAATGGCCAGTTTCCGGCTGGATGGCAGCTTCTCCCCGGGCCTGAATCGCCCGGACAGAATGCCTTCCGCGACGAGCCGTTGGACCTTCTGTTGAAGGGTTCCCTCGGCTTGCGAGTCTAGAAAGAACGATTCCACCGGGATCGGCACGGCTGGACTTAACCTCCGGTTAACTTTGGTCACACCACATGCGCGGGGCACGGGGTGCTTGTCAATCCACTGGCGCTATGCATGGATAGGCACTGGCCCTATCTGGCGCAGGCGCAACCCGGCACTGTGATCCCAGAGACCGTTTTCCGGTGGAGAGAGATATGAACACCCCCTTCAATCCCAATGATATCAGCCATGTGATCGAGGCGGATCGCGCCAATGTCTGGCACCATCTGATCCAGCACAAACCCTTCGAAACCGGCGAGCCCCGGATCATCGTCGAGGGCAAGGGCATGCGGGTCTGGGACGCCCATGGCAAGGAATATATCGACGCCGTGTCCGGCGCTGTCTGGACCGTGAACGTGGGCTATGGCCGCAAGCGCATTGCCGATGCCGTCCATGAGCAGCTGATGAAGATGTGCTATTTCGCGCAGGCCGCGGGATCCATCCCCGGTGCGCTTTTTGCCGAAAAGCTGATCGAGAAGATGCCGGGCATGTCCCGCGTCTACTACACCAACTCGGGGTCCGAGGCGAACGAGAAGGCCTTCAAGATGGTGCGCCAGATCGCGCACAAGAAATACGGTGGCAAGAAGACCAAGATCCTCTACCGCGACCGTGATTACCACGGCTCCACCCTCGCCGCGATGTCGGCGGGCGGCCAGGATGAACGCAACATGCAATATGGCCCCTTCGCGCCCGATTTCGTGCGCGTCCCCCATTGCATGGAATACCGCAAGGAAGAGCTGGGGCTCGGCCATCTTTCAGGCCGCGACTTCGGCATTGCCGCGGCCAACCAGATCGAAGAGGTGATCCTGCGCGAAGGGCCCGAGACCGTCGGCGCGCTCTGCCTTGAACCCGTCACCGCTGGCGGTGGCGTCATCGAAGCGCCCGAGGGCTACTGGGACCGCGTGCAGGAAATCTGCAAGGAATACAACGTCCTGCTGCATATCGACGAGGTCGTCTGCGGCGTGGGCCGGACCGGCACCGAATGGTTCGGCTACCAGCATTACGGCATCAAGCCCGACTTCGTGACCATGGCCAAGGGCGTCGCCTCCGGCTATGCGGCCATCGCCTGCATGGTGACCACGGAGGAGGTGTTCGACCTCTTCAAGACCGACCCCACGGACAAGCTGAACCATTTCCGCGACATCTCCACCTTCGGCGGCTGTACCGGTGGCCCGGCGGCGGCGCTGGAGAATATGGCGATCATCGAGGAGGAAAACCTCCTGGAAAACTGCACCCGGATGGGCGCCCGGATGATCGGCAACCTCAGGGCGCTGATGGACAAGCACCAGATCATCGGCGACGTGCGCGGCAAGGGCCTGTTCCTGGGCGCGGAACTGGTCAAGGACCGCGAGACCAAGGAACCGGTCGAGGAAAAGGACGTGATGGCCGTGGTCGCGGATTGCGCCGCGCAGGGCGTGATCATCGGCTCCTCCAACCGCTCGATTCCGGGGCGCAACAACGTGCTGTGCTTCAGCCCCGCGCTGATTGCCACCGCAGAGGATATCGACGCGATCACCGATGCGGTGGACAAGGCGCTGAGCAAGGTTTTCGGCTGATCTGATCGCCCGACAGCGGTCCCAAAAGCCCCGGCGTGCGACAGCGCTCCGGGGCTTTTCTCCGTCCCGAACACCCCGGTGCCATGCGTGCACCCCCTGTACACCCCCCGTGCAGACGGATCGCCGTTTTCAGCCCCTTTCCTTTCATCTTGGTCCAAATACCTCGGGGTTTGGGGCAGAGCCCCAAGTGGCCCGGCGCGGCCCCCGCCCTGGCGGGGGGTAAGCCGGGCCACCCCGGTCGACGCGCCAAAGGCGCGGCGAAATCGCCTTGCCCCGGTAAGCTTTCCCAAGCAATTCTTACCGGTGAAATCATTTGCAATCGGTTGACGCAGAGACACGGTGCGGGCGCTTGCGGCCCGGTGAAGCCCCCGCGCCAGCGGGGCAAACCGGGCCGACCCCGGGTCGACGCCGTAGGCGGCGAAACCGAAAAGGCCCCCGGAACACCGGGGGCCTTTTCGCAACGATCATCACGCGGCGCTCAGACCTTGCCCTTCCAGGGGACAAGAACCCGCTCGGCCCAGCGCATCAGCATGTCGATGCCGTAGCCGATGATGCCAATGAGGATGATCCCCATGATCACGATATCGGTCAGCTGGAACTTCGACGCGGCCACGATCATCTGACCGGCGCCCTGTTCGGCGGCGACCAGTTCGGCGGCGACCACGGTGCCCCAGCAGACGCCCATCGCCACCCGCGCACCGGTAAAGATTTCCGGCAGGCTGTTGGGGATGATCACATGGCGCATGATCTGGCTTTTCGAGGCCCCCAGCGAATAGGCCGCGTGGATCTTGGAAATCGACACGCCCGACACGCCCGCCCTTGCGGCAATGGTCATGATCCAGAGCGCGGCGAGGAACAGCAGGAAGATCTTGCCGCTTTCGTCGATCCCGAACCAGATGATCACCAGCGGGATCAGGGCCAGCGGCGGCACCGGGCGCATGAATTCGACGATCGGGTCGAACCAGCCCCGGAACCAGTTGGACAGGCCCATGGCGTAGCCCAGCGGGATCCCCACGGCGGCGCCCAGCGCGAAGCCTGCCAGCACCCGGAACAGCGAGTAGCCCAGATGTTCGGCGAGGGTGAAATCGCGATAGCCTTCCCGCGAGATTTCGATGACCCGGCTCCAGACGGCCTCTGGCGGCGGCAGCCAGATCGGTTCCATCTGCATGCCCGCATTCGGCGTGAAGCGCACGGTGCCCCGGCGGCTGAGCGTCACGATCCCGTCACCGGTATCGACCTCGCCCACCTCCGGCTCCAGCGGCTGGCCATTGATGGCCACCACGCGGAACCCGTCTTCATCGGCGCCGATATCGTTGTCGCCGGTCTGGATCAGGCTGGACCGCCCGCCGCTGATGGCGTCCACATCGTTCAGCGCAAAGCCGTCGCCGGGGTCGATTTCGGGCAGGTCCACCTCTTCGCCCACGGGACGGACAAGCACGGTCACCGTGGCGTCATCGCGTTCGCCCGCTGCGTTTTCGGCGGTGTAGGTAAAGCTGGTGTCGCCGAGGAACGGGCCCGGCACGTGAATGGGCGAAATCACCGAGCCGGTGAAGGCGCCCCAGATCAGGAAGATCGACAGGACCGAGATGACCGAGGCCGCCCGCGTCGGGCGCACGGCGCTTTCGTCGCCGAAGGTCACGGTTTTGAGCGAGGTGAAATCGTGACGCGATTCGCGCATCGAATTGAATGCCTTCACCGCAACGAAGGCGATCACGAAAATGGCGATATAGAGGGCTGCAATCAACATCACGCGGCCCCCTCTGTCCGGCCCATGATCTCTTCTTCCATATCCCAGATCATCGACAGGATTTCCTCGCGCCGCTCGCCGAATTCGGGGTGTTTCTTGACCTCTCGCAGATCCGCATTCACGCCCATATCTGCGAAGGGCAGGTTGTATTCACGGTGCAGGCGGCCGGGGCGGGGGGCCATCACAATCAGCCTTTCGCCCAGAAGCAGCGCCTCTTCCACCGAGTGGGTGATCAGGATGATGGTCTTGCCGGTTTCCTTCCAGAGCTTCAGCACCAGCCCTTGCATCTTCTCGCGCGTCAGCGCGTCCAGTGCGCCCAGCGGTTCATCCATCAGGATCACGTCCGGGTCATTGGCGAGGCAGCGGGCCAGGGCCACGCGCTGCTGCATGCCGCCGGAGAGTTCATAGACGGCCTTTTCCTTGAAATCCTGAAGGCCTACGGTTTCCAGCAGGTGATCGGTGATCTGATCGCGCTCGGCCTTGGGCATGCCCTTCATGCGGGGGCCGAAATCGACATTCTGGCGCACGCTCATCCATTCGAAGAGCGCGCCCTTCTGGAACACCATGCCGCGTTCGGCATCGGGGCCGGTCACGTAGTGGCCATTGAGCTCGATCTTGCCCTCGGTCGGGGCCAGAAATCCCGCGATGATGTTGAGAAGGGTGGTCTTGCCACAGCCCGAGGGGCCTAGGACAGACAGGATCTCCCCTTCCTTGATGGTCAGCGATACATCCTGAAGCGCCTGCACGACCCCGCCATCCGGCAGATCGAAGCGCATGGAGATGCTATCGAGCACAAGCCCGGTCATACTGCCCTACCTTCCAAGTATAAAAAGAAAATCTGCAGAAAGGACGGCGCGAAGCAATGTCGCGCCGTCCGTGATGTCGGGATTACATCCCGTCATGCACCATCTGCAACGGGCCGGTATTGACCGCGCTTTCGTAGGACTCGCGGGCGGCATCGATATTGCCGGTCTCGACGAAGAAGTTGGCCACTTCCAGCAGGAAGTCCTGGGTGCCACCGCCGAGCCAGACCTCGGAGAGCTGCTCTTCCACGGAGGGGAAGACGAAGCCGGCCAGCGTCGCGGCGGTTGCGTCTTCATCCATGCCCGCGTCACGCGCGATCACCGGCAGCATCTCGTCGGTATGCTCGCCCGAGTTCCACATGGCGTTCATGTCGGCCGTGACCGACAGGAAGGCAGCCAGCAGTTCCGGCTCTTCTTCCGCGAAGGAGGCGGGGACCGAGGTCACGTCGAAGACGTAGATGCCCAGTTCCTGTTTTTCCGCGCCGGTCAGCAGGGTGTTGCCATGTTCCATCATGCGGCGCAGCGCACCACCCCAGCCGCAGGCCATGCCGAGCGAGCCCTGCGCCAGTGCAGCGGCGGAATCGGCGGGGGCCATGTCGACCACTTCCAGCGTGCTGACGTCGATGCCGAAATGCTCCATCTGGCGGAGGAAGCCGTAATGGGCGGCGGTGCCGATCGGCACACCGACCCGCTGACCTTCCAGATCGGCGACATTGGAGGCGTCGATTTCAAGCGACTCATGAACCACGCAGTTGTCATTGTCCGAGTAGCTGACCGCCACGTCGACAACCTGAATATCCTGCCCGGCGGAGGCCGCGACCACGAAGGGCGGCACACCCTGGCTGACCGAAATATGCACATCGCCCGAGGCCATGGCGGCGGACATGGCGGTGCCGGTGTCGAAGGCGCGCCAGTTGATCGTTACGCCCATCTCTTCTTCGTAGATGCCCATCTGCTTGGCGTATTCGAACGGCATCGGCCATTCGAGGAAATAGGCGACGGTGATCTCGTCAAGTCCCTGGGCGACGGACGCCTGAGCGCTCATCACCAGACCAAGAGCAGTTCCCGCAAGTGCAAATTTCTTCATTCGTAGTCTCCCTGTTCTCAGCGCGGCCTTGCCCGCGCCCATGCTTTTTGCATGTTGCAGCTTGCGAGGGTGAAAGCGCTTACGTCAAGGAAATCGTTCCGGCTGGACTGATGAAGTTCTCAGTCTGGACTGGTAGATTAAGCTCTGGATTATCCCCGATTTCAGATTTCCGAAGAGCCGTACATTTTCTTGGCACATCGCCCGAATTTCAGGCCCGCCATGAACGAAACAAGGCGCGAGTCAGTGCAGCCGGTCATTGTCCGCGGCCAATGCCTCTGCCGCCGCTTCCAGATCTTCGGGGTCCTGCGAGGGCACCGCGTAGCTGCCATTCAGCCAGCGGCCAAGATCCACATCGGCGCAGCGGCGCGAACAGAAGGGGCGGTATTTCTGATCCGTGTCTTTGGCGCAGATCGGGCAGGACATGGGCGATGCTCCGTTGTGACGGGACGTCATATTGCCATCATGCGCGCCGGGATGCCAGCCCGCTTGCCGCCTGTTCCGACCTGCCCTAGCGTGACAGTCTGGGAGAGGGGAATTTTACATGGCAGCATCCATCCGCGACTTCGACCTCAACGGTATCGGGCGGGAATTCATCGACAATCCCTTCCCCGTCCTGCGTGCCTTGCGTGAACAAAGTCCCGTGCACCGCAACCCCGATGGCTCGGTCTACCTGACGCGGCACGCCGATTGCCTGAAGGTCTATCAGTCGCGCGCGATGCTGTCGGACAAGACCGAGGAGTTTGGCAAGAAGTTCGGCCCCGGCCCGCTGCTGACCCATCACACGACCAGCCTGATCTTCAACGACCCGCCCTATCATACGGTGGTGCGAAAGCTGCTGGCTGGCGCCTTCACGCCGCGCAAGCTGGCCGAGATGGAGCCGCTGATTGACGGGATCGTGGATCGGATGCTGGACGATCTGGAAGACCTCGGGTCGTTCGACCTGATCCCGGCCTTTGCGATGGTGCTGCCGACCGAGATCATTTCCTTCATGTTGGGAATTCCAGAGGACTATCGCGCCAAGCTACGGGGCTTTTCGCTGGCCATTCTGGGCGCGCTCGACCCGGTGATTTCGCCGGAGCGACTGCAGGCGGGCAATGACGCGGTGGCGGAGTTCGGGGCGATTCTGGCGGAGCTGATTGCGCATCGACGGGCGAACCCCGAGGGCGCGGGACAGGGCGAGGTGCTGGATAGCCTGATTTTCGGCGAGGTGGACGGGCGGCGGCTGACCGAGGAGGAGCTGGTGCAGAACTGCGTCTTCCTGCTGAATGCAGGCCACGAGACGACGACCAGCCTTGTCGGCAATTCCATCGGCATCCTTTTGGACAACCCCGACCAGCTGCGGCTGTTGCAGCGGGAACCTGAGCATATTGGAACCGCTGTGGAGGAGTTTCTGCGGGTGCAAAGCCCGCTTCAGATCGGCAACCGGCTGGCGGGCGAGGAAATCGAGCTGACGGATTGCGTGCTGCCCAAGGGCACCTATATCCACACCTCGATTGCCGGGGCGAACCGCGATCCGGCGGTGTTTGACGACCCCGAGGCGGTCGATATCACCCGCAATCCCAACCGGCACCTGGCCTTTGCCACCGGCATCCATGTCTGTCTGGGCGCGACCCTGGCGCGGATCGAGGGGCGGATTGCCATCGGCAAATTCGTGGAGCGGTTCCCAAAGCTGCGCGCGGACGGCCCGGCGGAAATCATGGGGCTGGCGCGGTTCCGGGGCTATAGCAGCCTGCCGGTCAGCGTCGCCTGATCAGATCAGGGCCGTCAGCGGCCAGCGGTCGCGCTTGCGTTGCAATTCGTACATGCCAAGGGGCGTCCAGCCCGCCAGCACCGTATCGGTGCCATCGGCGCGAAAGGCGCGGCGCAGCGCGTCTTCGAACTGGCGGCGGTCCTTCTTGGGCATGGGCGCCACGTCGAGCGTGATCTGCCCCCCCAGACCGCGCAGACGCAGTTGGCGCGGCAGGTCCTTCGCGGCGGCGAGGTTGGCTTTCAGACCGGCGGCCAGCGAACTGTCGGCACCGGTATTCACATCGACCGCGACGAGGGCCGAGGTCGGTTCGATCATCATCGAGGCCCCGGCGGACAGCAGCACGGCATCTTGCAGGACCGCGTCGATCTCCTCCAGCACGCCCAGATCGGCGAAGGCACCCTCGCGGGCGATGACTTCGTCCGGTTCCGGGCTGGCCCAGTCGCGCCAGGCGGTCAGATGGGCGTCGGGGGCATCGACCAGCAGTTCCGGTTCGCCGTCCAGATCGGTGGTGACGGCCTCGGCCAGATCGCGCATCGCGGTGATGTCCTCGGCCAGCGCGTCCGCGTCCACCTCATCGGCGGCGCTGCGCAGGATCAGGCCAAAGGTATTGGGCGCGCCGGACATGGCCTCATGGGCAATTTCCAGCAGACGGTCGCGTTCCGCTTCATCCTTGATCGAGCGGGCGATGTTCAGCCCCGGCGCGTCGGGCGTGACGATGGCGTAGCGCGATTTGAACAGGAGCCGCGTGGTGACGGGCGTGGCCTTGCCATCCGCGCCCATGCCGGTGACCTGCACCAGAAGCGGCTGACCGGGGGATAACCCCTTGCCTTGCCTGAGAAACGCGGATTGACCATCGGGAAGGCGCAGCATCATGCCGCCCTGCCCTTTCAAGGGCCGGTCGCAGACCCCGCGCAGGATCGCGCCGATCCCCGGCGGGCCGTCCTCGGGCGGGTCGATCAGCAGATCCTGCAACTTTCCGTCCACCATCAAAGCGGCGGCGGGGCGGTCGTTCAGGGTGTCGAGCAGGACGATGCGGCCTTTCATGAGCGTCTCCAGACAGGCCAGCCAGCGGCCGTCAGCAAATGCGCCGTTTCCGGCAGGGGCAGGCCCATTATGGCGTGAAAGCTGCCGCTGATCCACGGGATGAACGCGCCTGCGGGGCCTTGGATGGAATAGCCGCCCGCCTTGCCGCGCCAATCCTCGCTGGCGAGATAGGCGTTCAGCTCATCATCCGACAGGCGCTTCATCTGAACCCGGCTTTCCACGGTCCGTTCCCACAGACGCTCGCCCCGGCGCACAGCGACCGAGGTATAGACCCGGTGGCGGCGGCCAGAGAGGGCGGTCAGAAATTCGGCCGCTTCCCCGGCATCGGCGGGTTTGCCCATGATCCGGCGGCCCATGGCGACGGTGGTATCGGCGCAAAGCACGATGTCTTCGGGGTCAGCCGTGACCGCCAAAGCCTTTTCCCGCGCGACGCGTTCCACGTAAGGGCGCGGAAGCTCTCCGGGCTTGGGGTCCTCGTCGATATCGGGGGGCAGGATCGCGTCGGGCTGAACGCCCAAGACCCCCAACAGCTCCAGCCGCCGGGGGCTTCCCGATCCGAGAACAAGTCGCATGAAGCGATTACTTGAAGCGGTAGTTGATCCGACCCTTGGTCAGATCGTAGGGGGTCATCTCGACCTGCACCTTGTCGCCAGCCAGAACACGAATGCGGTTTTTCCGCATCTTGCCTGCCGTGTGCGCGATGATCGTATGGCCGTTTTCCAGCTCGACCAGGAATGTCGCGTTCGGCAGGAGTTCCTTCACGACACCGGGGAATTCGAGCAGTTCTTCCTTGGCCATGGTCTCTCCTATAGTGGTTATCCGCGTCAAATGCGCAGAAGTGGCGGTTAAATGCGCCTGATCGCCGGGTTTTTCAAGGCGAATCTCACTTTCGTGCCGGAACTTGCCGGGGTGTGACCGTTTCGAGCCCCTCTGGCCAGTGAGAGAAATTGCCGACCTGCCCGGTCAGGCGCGGTGCGGCGATGGCGGCGGGGTCGACCTCGATGGTCACGGGGCCGGGCTGATCGGTCTCGCCCTGGGCCAGAATCCCGTCCGATGGCAGCCCGTGATCGGGCGGGCAGAAGAACCCCGCGCGCCCGGTGGACCGGTCGATGATGTCGCAACCGGGCACCTCGCCCACCAGCGGGGCCTGCACGACAAGGCACTGGTTTTCGATAGCCCGCGCCCGGCAGGACTGGCGCACACGGGTCTGCCCGGCGGGAAAATCGGTGCAGGAGGGCACGACGATGAATTCCGCCCCGGCCTCGCACAGCGCGCGGGCCTGAAGGGGAAATTCGCTGTCATAGCAGATGAGCAGGCCGATCTTGCCAAGCGCGGTGTCGAAAAGGCGCAGATCGTCGCCCGGCACCATGCCCATTTCCTCGCGTTCATAGGGCAGCAACAGGCGCTTGTCCTGATGATCGACGCTGCCATCGGGGGCAATCAGCCAGCTGCGGTTGACGACGCCCTTGTCGGTCTGCACGGGACCGGACCCCGCCACGATGTGGCAGCCATGCATCTGCGCCATGTGCCGGAACTGGTTGACCCAGTCGCCCGCCCGCTCCGCCGCCAGATCGCGCCATTCGGTGACGGTGGCACTTGGCGGCCCGGCAATCAGCGCCGCTTCTATCGCCGCGTATTCGGGGAAGACGACCAGATCGGCAGCGGCCTCTTTCAGAATACTCTCCAGCTTGATCTCATGCGAGACCCAGCCGGGATGGCGGTCGCAACGATAGGAAACGGCGGCGATTTTCATAGGCGTTTCATCCAGAATTGCAGGGGCTTCTCGGTCTCGGCTTCATCGCCGAGATCCTTCCACGCGAAATGGGCGATGGCCCCCGGCACTTTTTCATAGCCTCGTTTACGCCAGAAGGCATCGAGCGGGCTATAGTCGGCAGGCCGGGCCGGATGGTCAACCGGACGCTGGACGCCGCAAAAGGCGGCATGGGTGAGGTTAAGGGCGCGGCCATGATCTTCGCGCGCGTCGAAAAAGGCGTGGCCCGCGCCTTGCCCGCGATAGCGCGGCAACAGGACGGATTCGGCGCAATAGAAGATGTCTGACATGGGTACGGCGATGCCTGCCAGTGCGCTGCCGAAATCGTCGTCATGATCGGTCAACGGCATGCCCGTCGCCGCGCCGACCATCTGATCCCCGTCGAAGGCGCCAACCACGATGGCGCGGGGGTTGGTGTAAAGCTCCAGATACCGCCGCTCATAGGCGAGGTCGCCGTCATAGAGGTAGGGCCAGTCGCGGAAGACGGCGATGCGCAGGCGGGCGAGGTCATCGAGCACCTGCCCCACATCCGCGCCGGTGAAGCTGCGGAAGCTCAGGCTCATGCCGAGACCTGGGCCGTCCAGTCCGCGAGGTTGTAATAGGTCACGACGCGGGAGATCTTGCCGTCTTGCAGCGAAAAGAACGTGCCGGCGGGCAGGAAGTAGGTTTGCCCCTTCGCTTCTGGCAATCCTTCATCCGTGGCCAGATATTCGCCGTTCACCGTAAATTCCGCCGCCGCTCGGGTGCCATCCTCGGAGATCATCACAGTGATGTCGGTCAGACGTTCACGGTAGCAGCGGCTCATGTGATCGCAGAACGCGCGGAATTTGTCGGTGCCGATGCGCACCCCGCCCTCATTCACGTGATGGGCCACGTCGGGCGTCAGGCAGGCGATCATGCCCTCGGTGTCGCCTGCGTTGAAGGCGGCGTAATAGGCGTCGATGGTGGCGCGGCTCATTCCTGTTCCTCCGTTGGTGGACCGAACCGGTCCTGCATCCGCTTGATCAGCATGTCCCGTGTCTGGCGGTAGGCGTCGAGTTTGGCCTCGCGGTTATTTCCGATCCCCGAGGGGTCCAGAATCTGCCAATACTCCACATCGACGTGGAAATGCCGGGTCAGTTCCTGCGCCCGTCTCTGGCTGGCGGGCGACAGCGCAATGATCAGGTCGAACCCCGACAGGTCATCGCCCCATTGTTCCATTTCATCGAAACTGCGGGACCGGTGGCTGTCCAGTTCCACCCCCAGTTCGGCGCAGACGGCGATGGCAAAGCCGTCTATCTCCAGATCGTTATGCACGCCTGCCGATTGCACATAGGCACGGTGGCCGTAGAATTTCTTCATCATCCCCTCGGCCATGGGGGACCGGATTGCGTTATGGTCGCAACAGAACAGGACGGATTGGGGAAAGTCCTGCACCACGCCGCTCACCCGCCGAAATGAAGGACACAAACGAGGGTGAAGAGACGTCGCGCGGTGTCGTGGTCGACCTCGGCCTTGCCTTCCAGCCGTTCCTGGAGGACGCGGGCACCTTCGTTGTGGATGCCGCGCCTTGCCATGTCGATGGCCTCGATCTGGCTGGGGGGCAGTTTCTTGACCGCGTCGTAGTAGCTCTCGCAGATCTGCCAGTAATCCTTGACCACCTGCCGGAAGGGGGACAGCGACAGGTGAAACTCTGCCGCGTCCTCGCCCGCTTCGGTGTCCACATCAAAGACCAGCCGCCGTTCACGGATCGCCAGTCCAAGGCGATAGGGAGCAGCAGGCACCTCGCGCCCGTCGCGGTCCGGCAGTGTGAAGCTGTTGTCTTCCAGCAGGTCGAAGATGGCGACCTTGCGTTCCTGTTCGATCTCGGGCGTGGGCGCGGGCAGGCCGCTGTCGTCGATCTCGATATGACAGATGTCGCGGCTCATTCCCCTGCCCCTTCATTCAATCGTTCCAACCGCGCACGCACGGACAGGCCATGAGCCTGCAAGCTTTCGGATCTGGCCAGCGTTTCCGCCGCCGGGCCGATGGCCTTCAGCGCCTCGGGTGTCATCTTGGCGATGGTTGTGCGCTTTAGGAAGTCCATGACCGACAGGCCAGAGGAAAAACGCGCGGACCGTGCCGTGGGCAGCACATGGTTGGGACCGCCGACATAATCGCCGATGGCCTCGGGCGTCCATTGACCGAGGAACAGCGCACCGGCATGGGTGATCTCTTCGGCCAGCGCCTCGGGGTCGGCCACGCAAAGCTCCAGATGTTCGGGGGCAACGCGGTTCGAGAGCTTTGCCGCGTCACTGAGGGTATCGACGGTGATCACCGCGCCATAGTCGCGCCAGCTGGCCCCGGCGATGGCGGTACGCTCCAGCGTTTCAAGGCGCTTGTCCACGGCCTCGGCCACGGCGCGCCCGAAAGCGGCGTCGTCGGTGATCAGGATGGATTGGGCGCTTTCGTCATGTTCGGCCTGGCTGAGAAGGTCGAGCGCGATCCAATCGGGGTCATTGTCCTTGTCGGCGATCACCAGGATCTCGGAGGGGCCTGCGATCATGTCGATGCCGACCTTTCCGAAGACCCGGCGCTTGGCGGCGGCCACGAAGGCATTGCCGGGGCCGGTGATCTTGTCGACGGGTTGAATGGTGTCGGTGCCATAGGCCATGGCCGCCACCGCCTGCGCGCCGCCGATGCGGTAGACCGTGTCGACGCCGGAGAGCCTGGCGGCCAGCAGCACCAGAGGGTTGGCTTTGCCGTCCGGTGTGGGCGCGCAGATGACCAGCCGTTCGACGCCAGCCACCTGCGCCGGAATCGCGTTCATCAGGACCGAGGAGGGGTACGAAGCGAGGCCACCGGGCACGTAGAGCCCCGCGGCGGAGACCGGCGTCCAGCGCCAGCCAAGGGTTGCGCCATCGGGGTCGGTCCAGCGGGCATCCTCGGGCATCTGGCGGACGTGATAGGCGCGGATGCGCTCTGCGGCCAGTTCCAGCGCCGTGCGTTCTGCGGCGGGCACCTCGGCAATCGCCGCGTCGATCTCGTCGGATGAGAAGGCCAAGGTTTCAGGCGTCAGGTCCATCCGGTCGAATTTCGCGGTCAGCTCGATCACCGCCGCGTCGCCCCGCGCGCGCACATCGGCGATGATGCCTGCCACGATGTCATCCACCTCGGGCGAATCCTCGCGCTTCATGTTCAGCAGCGCGTCGAAGCGGGTATCGAAATCGGCGTCACTGGTGGTGAGGAACTGGGGCATCTTGCGGCTCTCCTGACTGGCCGGAACGGGATATCCGCTAGGCGCAGGGGGGACAAGCGTTGCTTGGCCGCATGGGACAGAGCTTGTAGCCGGGGATCGACCGCGCAGGGCAAGCTTGGAGGTGCAGAAGAAACCCCGCCCATAGGTCAGACCAATCCGGTTCGTCGTTGACTCAGATCAATGCAGCCCGTTCGATAGAGGCGAATTATTGCAATTAGTGACTCAGTCAATCGTAAGTTAAGTCAACTGTTACCCATCTGAGATGGAGGAAATCAGATGACCCACCTGCCCTTGAAAGTCGGCCTCGCCGCCCTTGCCCTGTTTTCGCTCGGAGCGTGCAGTGCCTATGCCCAATCCATTGGCGAACAGGAATACGTCAACAACTGTGCATCCTGCCACGGCGAAGGCGGCATGGGGGATGGACCGCTGGCCAACCTGATGACCGTGCCCGTCCCGGACCTGACCGTGATCGCCGCGAACAATGACGGCGTATTCCCGATGCTCGAGATGATCCAAGTGATCGACGGGCGCACCGGAATCCGGGGCCATGGCTATCCGATGCCGGTCTGGGGGCAGCAATTCCAGGCTGATGCGGCAGATGTCGCCGGTCCCTATGGCTCGGAACTGATGGTGCGCGGTCGGGTGCTGGAGCTTGCCGAGTACCTTGCCTCGATCCAGCAATGAGCTGACCAGCTTGTGATGGGTCCATGTCCCACCCGTCACAGTTCCATCGTCATTGTGATGAGATCGAGCAATTGGCCGTCACGCGCCAAGGCGCGTGACGGTTCCTCGATGTGGCGAAATCCGGCCCTTTCGTAGAACCGCAGGGCTGGCAGGTTGGTTTCCGCGACCGTCAGATAGAGCTGCGAAACACCCCGCTGCTGCGCCTGCCGCTTCTGTGCTTTCAGCAACGCACGTGCGACACCCCTTCCCCGCAAGTCCCGACGCACAAAGACGCCGGTGATCTCTCCTCGCCCATTCGCAGAATCAAGGGCCATGCAGCCCACAAGGGTCTCTTCCTTGATCGCGCCCAGGATACAGGCCTGCTCCAGCCGATCCGCGAAGTCGGACAGGGGTCGCCCGGCCCAGTCGTCATGGGTCGACCCAAAGGCTTCCGGGTGCTTGGCCAGAGCCTCCAGCCGCAGGTCGCGCCACAGCGTGGCATCTTCGGCGCGCAGCCGCCTGATGCGGACCCGCTGCCGGGGCCAAAGGCTCATTCCGGGTGATCCGGCACCTTGCGCGAGGGTGCCACATAGGGGCGGGTCACATCGCGCAGGGTCACGTCGATGCATTCCACATCGATGGCCACCGCCCCGTCCCCCGCCAGCACCAGCGTGATCCGCCCGGTGCCGTCCTCGCCCGCCGCCCAATCGAGCGTCAGAAGCGACAGCACGGTTTCCGGGTCACCCCGGTCGATGCCTTGCGAGGCCACGGCCAGCGCGTCGTCAATCACCAGCACCGATTGCACCCGTTCGGGCGGGTGTTCCCTGATCCGCGTGCCGTCTTCCCACCGGAACCGATTGACCAGCAGGGCAAAGCGGCGACGCTTTCGGTCCCAGGTCATCTCGGTCATCGGGAAGATCGCATCCTGCACCAGTGCCGAAATGACCCGCAGGTCATCTTCGTCCAGCGCCTTCAGGCGCAGCGGCTCTTCACCGCCGTCTTCGAACCGCGCATCAGCCATCGCCATGCACCCGCTCGATATGCGCCCCACAGGCGCGCAGTTTCTCTTCAACCCGCTCGTAGCCGCGATCGAGGTGATAGACCCGGTTCACCACGGTTTCGCCCTCGGCGGCGAGCGCTGCGAGGATCAGCGACACGGAGGCGCGCAGATCGGTCGCCATCACCGGCGCGCCACGTAGCCGGTCAACCCCGGTCACCGTGGCATGACCGCCCTGCACGTCGATCTGTGCCCCCATGCGCACCAGTTCCGGCGCATGCATGAAGCGGTTCTCGAAGATCTTCTCTTCCAGCACCGACGTGCCTTCAGCGGTGCACATCAGCGCCATCATCTGCGCCTGCAGGTCGGTGGGGAAGCCCGGGAAGGGCTCGGTCACGACATCGACAGCGCTGACGCGGCCATTGGCACGACGGACCTTCAACCCACGGTCGGTTTCCTCGACCTCAATCCCCGCCTCGTTGAGCTTGGCGGTGAAGCTTTCCACGAGGCTGAGCTTGCCGCCCAGAAGTTCCACCTCGCCGCCAGTGATCGCGGGAGCGAGCATATAGGTGCCCAGTTCGATCCGGTCCGTGACAACCGGATGGGTGGCGCCGTGCAGACGGTCGACACCCTGAATTTCGATAGTTGACGTGCCCTCGCCCGCGATCTGCGCACCCATGGCCCGCAGGCACTGCACCAGATCGACAATCTCGGGCTCGCGCGCCGCGTTTTTCAGTACAGTGGTTCCCTTGGCCAGCGTCGCCGCCATCACCACGTTCTCGGTCGCCCCCACAGAGGCAAAGCGCAGCTCATGCACCGCGCCTTTCAGACCGCCGGGGGCCTTTGCGTGTAGATAGCCATCACGCAGTTCGATCTCGGCCCCCAGAGCCTCCAGCGCGGTGATGTGGATGTCCATGGGCCGTGCGCCAATGGCACAACCGCCGGGCAACGACACCTCGGCCTGCCCATGGCGCGCCAGAAGCGGGCCGAGCACGAGGTTGGAGGCACGCATCTTCCGCACGATGTCGTAATGCGCCATATGGTTGTCCGCCCCATGCGAGGACATGGCAATGACCTTGCCGTCATTCATCGCCGTCACTTCCGCACCGAGCGAGCGCAAAAGCTCCGTCATGGTGCGGATATCCGACAGGCGCGGTGCGTTGGTCAGGGTCAGCGGCTCTTCGCTCAGCAGCGTTGCAGGCATGAGCGTGAGACAGGCATTCTTGGCGCCCGCAATGGGAATGGAGCCGTTCAGCTCCGTCCCGCCCTTGATAATGATCCGATCCAATGCCTTGCCTCTCTGATTATGTCCGGGGCCGTCCGGTCATTCCGGCTGGCCCTTGTCCTGCTCCGTCCCCGACGCGGCCCGCGCACGAGCCTGCGCCTTTCGCCTGCCCATGTTCGCCTTGAGCGCCGCTTTCAACCGGTCTTCGCGGCTTTGCGGCGCTTTTTTCAGGGCGGATCGCCCTGTGTTCACTGGGGGTTTCTCGGTGCTCATGGCCCCCTCCTTACTACCATGGTGAAAAAGGGTCCAGATTGCGCTTGCACCCTGCTGCGATTGAGTCTAATTCACCGCCCACACGAAGCGGGCCTTCACCGCCCACACGAAACGGGCCGCAGTAGCTCAGTGGTAGAGCGCGTCATTGGTAATGACGAGGTCGGGAGTTCAATCCTCCCCTGCGGCACCATCAATTTTCCAGAAGTAGCTGTGCTATATCAATAAATGCAGTGTTTTCTGGACGGCATCGTCCCTTGAGACCACCCTCAGTCGCGCGCATCTGCGAGAATGTGCGACCGAACAGAGGGCGATTGTCCGAAGCTTCTTCTGGATCGGGAATGAATTGACCATCCATAGGGCATCAGCGTTGGGACCATTGATCACTGGCTCTGATGCTGTGAGCGCCCGAACGGATCAGCCGAAGGCGGCCGCGATCATGCCCGTGACCGACAGGCCGATCCCCGTGACCTGCCCCCGAGGCTCCCTCATTCATAGCAAGAGGCTGCGGGTCTTTTATTCATAGTTCTGGTCGTCGGTTTGGGCAAGTGCGCCGGGCACGGTGCCCGCAAGTTGCGCAAGCGTCCGGCGCGCTTCTGCGGGCGTTTGGTTTCCGAGCGCTGAGTGCGGTCTGACGTTGTTGTAATCGTAACGACAGAGCGCCATCATTCGGCAGGTATCCTCCAGGTTCTCGAACAACTCCTCGTTCAGCAGCTCGTCGCGCAGGCTGCCGTTGAATGACTCGATGAAAGCATTCTGCTGGGGTTTGCCTGGGTCGATGTAGTGCCAGTCCACGCCACTATCGCTGGCCCATTTCAGGATCGCTGACTGGTGAACTCTGTCCCACTATCGCTTACAATGCTGGCAGGCCTGCCATAAACCCGGACAAGCGCATCCAGTTCCCGCGGTGCGCGGGCGCCCGAGATGCCGGAGTCGGCCATCAGGCACAGGTTCTCGTGGCAGCAACCATCGTTCACCGCCAATATGCGGAACCTGCGCGATGCCCCAAACGTGTCGGACAGAAAGTCCAACGACCAACGCTCGCCCGGCCGCAGAGCCTCTGGCATCGGCATCCGCGAACCACGGGCCCGTTTCCGGCCCCTTCGTCGCCTGACGCCCAGCTTCTGCTCTGTGTAAAGCCGATAGAGCTTCTTGTGGTTCATGATCATTCCCTTGCGCTCCAGCATCACGCCGATCCGCCGGTAGCCGAACCGACGGCGCTTGGCTGCGACGGCCTTCAACTCCGCTCTGATCTCAGGATTGTCAGGTGAGCATTCACGCCTGACCGTCTTCGGATCGACACCGACAAGTCGGCAGGCCCGGTGCTGCGAGATGTCATGATCCCGCATCGCCCTGAGCGCTGCCTCTCGCCGCTCATTCGGCGTCGTCAGTGCTTTCCCAGCAGATCCTTCAGAACAGCATTGTCCAGCATCGTATCGACCAGCAGGCGCTTGAGCGCTGCATTCTCATCTGCCAACGCTCTCAGTCTGGCAGCATCAGACACCTCCATACCCCCTTACTTGGAATTGAATTTGTAGGACGTGCCCTGGCTGAGGCCATGCTTGCGGCACACCTCCGCCGTTGGCATCCCGGCTTCCCGTTCCTTGATCATCCCGATGATCTGGGCTTTCGTAAAACGGCTCTTTCGCATCTGTTTGCTTCTTCAAAAGGTTGAGTAGACTCTACATCAGAACGAGGGAGGTTCCGTGGGGGGTAGGTCAGTCCCGCTGCAACGAGCAAAATGTAAAAACTTTTCACATCACCCCTTGAAGCCTCCGTCCGCCTTCCCATCTTGGATCATGTAAAGAGGATTTACATTCACCCCGAGACGGAGGACACCATGACCGCAACCGCCACCAACACCGATGTGGCCGACACCGCCAAAGGCTGGTTTTCGCGCGCCGAAGACTGGCTCGATGACAAGGGCAAGGGCGCCTGGATCGCCGCCATGGTCCTTGGCTTCATCTTCTTCTGGCCCGTTGGCCTCGCCCTTCTCTTCTACATGATCTGGAGCAAACGCATGTTCACCAAAGGCTGCCGCACCCGTACCCGTTCCCACGGACATTCCTTCCGCACCTCGGGAAACACGGCCTTTGACAGCTACAAGGCCGACACGCTGCGCCGGCTGGAGGAAGAGCAGGACGCGTTCGAAAGCTTCCTGAACCGTCTGCGCGAAGCCAAGGACAAGGCCGAGTTCGATCAGTTCATGACCGATCGTGCCCGCCGGGCCCGTGACGGCGCCACGGATGCCGAAACCGTAGAGGCCTGATCCCCCACCCCGGGCCTCTTCCCCCGCCGGCCGCGCCTGTCCCCGCGCGGTCGGCCCTTTTCAAACCTTACGAAACGCGCCATGACCTATCCCATGACATCTTCCCTGCCCGACCCCGACCGCCAGGCCATCTTCTATGATGGCATTCCCGCAAAGCGCCTGTTCGCCTGGGTGGTGGACGTGGCGTTGATCTTCATCGCCATGCTGCTGCTAGGTCTGCTGACCCTGACGCTGGCCTGGTTCCTGTGGCCGCTGTTCTGGATCGCCACCAGTTTCCTGTATCGCAGTCTCAGCATCGGCGCGGGCTCTGCCACGCTCGGAATGCGGCTGATGAATATCGAGCTGAGGAATGATCGCGGCCAACGGCTGAGCGGCACCGAGGCGATGATGCATACGGGCGGATACCTGCTTTGCGCCAGCTTCTTCCTGCCGCAGGTTCTGTCGATCGGGATGATCGCACTCAGCCAGCGTCATCAGAGCCTGCCGGACGCCTTCCTGGGCACGGCAGCCATCAACCGTCCGCGGTAACGGGCCGTTAACCGGGTGGGCATGCCAAAATGGGTTGCCCGCCCGCCGATCCTGTTGCAGGCTTCCAGATGACAGGACAGTAACAGCAGCCTTTGCAGACGGGACGATATGCGCCACAGCCTACCGCTTGCGCCACAATTCTATGTGACGGCTCCGCAGACTTGCCCATATCTTGAGGGTAAGCGGGAGCGGAAGCTGTTCACTGCCCTGCAGGGCGACCATGCCGAAAAGCTGAACGATTCGCTGTCCAAGCAGGGATTCCGCCGGTCACAGAACGTGCTCTATCGCCCCTCCTGTTCCGACTGCTCCGCTTGCTTGTCCGCCCGGATCAGGGTTGCGGACTTTGTGCCCACCAAAAGCCAGCGCCGCGCGATGCGCCGCAATCAAAGCCTTGTGCGCGAGGCGCGCAGCCCCTGGGCGACGGAGGAGCAATATGCGCTCTTTCGCGACTATCTGGATAGCCGCCACGCCGATGGCGGCATGGCCGACATGGACGTGTTCGAATTTGCCGCGATGATCGAGGAGACGCCGGTGCGCAGCCGGGTCATCGAGTATCGCGACACGGATGCCGAGAACGCGCTGACGGCCGTCTGCCTGACCGATGTGCTCGATGACGGGCTGTCGATGGTCTATTCCTTCTTCCGTCCCGATCAGGCCAGCAGGTCGCTTGGCAGCTATGTGATCCTCGATCATATTCAGATCGCGCGGGATGCCGGTCTTCCTTATGTCTATCTGGGCTACTGGGTGCCGGGCAGTTCCAAGATGGGCTACAAGGCCAAGTTTTCGGCTTTGGAGGTCTATCTGGGGGGGGCTTGGCAGAATATGAAAGATCCCGAGGCCTATGAATCCGAGGCGCACCCGCTGTCGATCGATCCGATTGCGGAACAGGTCGCGCGGCTGAGCCTCCCTGATACCCGCTCCATGGGCGACTGACACGCCGGGCTCTTAGCCTGCAAAGCGAAACGGGCCCCCGATATCGGAGGCCCGCTTTTTCTTGTCCGTCTGGCCACGCCCTCAGTTGTTGGGCAGCAGCTCCGGCACGATGGTCACGATCTGCGGGAACAGCCACAACAGCGCCAGTCCGATCACCTGGATCAGCACGAAGGGAATGACCCCGCGATAGATATGGCCCGTCGTCACGCTGGCTGGCGCGACCCCCCTCAGATAGAACAGCGCGAAGCCGAAAGGCGGTGTCAGGAAGCTGGTCTGAAGGTTCACCGCGATCATGATCGTCACCCATTTCGGGTCCATCGTGCCGCCATAGATGACCGGCCCGACGATCGGGATCACGATGTAGATGATTTCAAGGAAATCCAGCACGAAGCCCAGGATGAAGAGGATGACCATCACCAGAAGGAAGACCTTCCATTCCTCGTCGAAGCTGCGAAGGAACGCCTGGATATAGTGTTCGCCCCCGAAGGAGATAACCACCAGGTTCAGCAACTGCGAGCCGATGAGGATGGTGAACACCATCGAGGTCACCTTGGCGGTTTCGCGCACCACCGGCGACAGAACACCGCCGCGCAGCAAGACCCAGCACCCGTAGAGCAGCCCGAAGAAGGAGAAGTGATAGGCGCCAAGCGTGATCAGGTAGGCGATCCAATCTTCCACGGCCACGGAGTCGCGATTGACCCGTAGGTCGAAATTGACGCCGAAGAGGATCATGATCACGATGGCAAGGCTTGCCCACAGGATGATCTTGCCGGACTTCTGCTCTTCGCTCAGCTTGCGATAGGCCGCCAGCATGATTGCGCCACCTGCCCCAAGCGCCGCAGCGGGTGTCGGGTTGGTGATGCCGCCGAGGATCGAGCCGAGCACGGCCACGATCAGCACCAGCGGCGGGAAGACCACGCGCAGCAACTCGTTCGTGGACAAGCGCTTCATCGCTTCGAGCACCCCATAGGCCGTGATGGCGAAGGGGATGGCCAGCAGGATGAAGGTGCTGCCGGAACTCGAGGTCGGGCCGATCAGGGCAATGTCCACCACGAATGCGGCAAGAACACCCACCCCGCCGATCAACAGCGGGCGCGGATCGGCCGAGGGCATGATCCCGCGGGCCGTGGACAGAACCAGTGCCAGCATCACGAAGAACACGGCCACACCGGTGCCAATCGGCGCGATATTGGCCAGCGCTTCGGCGCGGGCAACGTCCATTTCCTCGGCGGAGCGTTCATGCGACTGCTCCACCCCGCCGGAAGCGTCGATGGCCTCCTGCTGCGCGACGGCTGCATCCCAGGCGTCCTGGCCATGCAGCTCAATCATGGCGTCACGGCAGCTGTCGGACACGTTGGTGCGCAGGTCAGCGGACTCGCCCGCCTCGGAGTAGGAGGAAACGAAGATCGACTGGCTGCCGACCAGACCCGCCTGCCCCGCCACGACCACCGCAAGAATGATCGCCAGCGGCACGCCAAGGAACCATGTCAGCCCCTCGTTGCGGGTGATGACCTCGCCCGAGCCGCCCTCGAATTGCACCGCGGGGGCCTTGGATGGGTTCAGCAGCGCGTAACCGAAGGCATAGGCACCGTAGAGGAAGGCCAGGAATATCCCGGGCAACAGCGCCGCCTGGAAGAGCGTGCCGACCGACAGAACCGCCGGGCTGCCCAGATAGGTCAGCGCATCACGACAGCCTGCCGCGATGGCGCGGCTTTCCTGCCCGATGGCGTAGAGGTCACCGGCCAGCGTGCCGAGCAGAACGATGACGATAGAGGGCGGAATGATCTGCCCGAGCGTGCCCGAGGCCGCAATCACCCCGGTCGCCAGCTCTGGCGAATAGTTGTTGCGCAGCATGGTGGGCAGGGCCAGCAGCCCCATGGTCACCACGGTTGCGCCCACGATCCCGGTGGAGGCCGCCAGGAAGGCGCCCACGATCACGATGGAGACCGCCAGACCGCCCGGCAGCGGCCCGAAGACGCGCGCCATGGTGGTCAACAGATCATTGGCGATCTTGGAACGTTCCAGCGTGATGCCCATCATCACGAACATCAGAACCGCCAGCAGCGTCTCGATGGACTGACCTGCAATGACCCGCTCGTTCATGCGGTTGACGATGAAGCCGAGATTTCGGTCCAGCGCCTGTTCCCAGCCACCGGGGAAGAGATGTTCCTCGATCCTTGGCAAATCCGGGTATCGGAAGACCGATATGGCCTCTCGTGCCACCCCCTCCGCGATCAGCGCGGCATAGTCCGCCGAGCTTGTGTCGATGGCCGCGTGTATCAGCAGCCCCGCATTATCCAGTGCGGCGATGATACCGAAGGAAATCACCCCGGCGCCGCCGATGGCGAAGGCGACGGGGAAGCCCGTCATGATGCCCCCGAAGAGGCAGAGGAAGACCACGATCAGGCCAACCTCGACTCCGTCAAGTCCGAATAGCATTGGTCCCAGTCCCCTTAATGCGCGCCTTCGTAGGCTTCTTCGCCCTCACCGAGCGAGTCCTTGTCGAGATGTTTGCCGGCGCTCTCTTCCCCCTCGACCAGTTCGAGATAGGATCGCCAGAAGAACGCCATCGCCTGAATGAAGACCAGCGCGCAGTAGCTGACGAGCAGAATCTTGAAGAGGAAGTAGGCGTTGAACCCGTTCGGGCTGAAGCCGATGGTTTCCACGTTCCAGCGCAGCGCCCGGGCCTGCATCATCATCCGGTCCAGCGTCGCGCCCGCATTCGGGTTCGGCGTGACCAGGTGGCGCCACAGGAAATACCATGCGTACATCCAGGTCAGCACGGTTGCCGGCATCATGAAGAAGATGGATCCGAACATGTCGATGATCCGTTTGGTGCGGTGGCTGACGGCCGAATAGACAAGATCGACCCGAACATGCCCGCCCTGCACGAAGGTATAGGTGACACAAAGCGCCACGATCATCGCGTTGTAGAGTTTGAGCTCTTCCGAGAACCAACTGAGATCCTGCGTGAAGCCCAGTCCCATTGGCCCGATGGAGATTTCCGCCACGCGGAAGATGCGTTGCAGGAAGACGATCATGATCTGTTGCAGAACCATGATCAGACCCGCCCAAGCGAAGAACCGGCCAATTCCGTTGGCAAATCCCTCCAGCCCGCGCACCAGCGCCCAGAGGAATTCCCGCTTCCAGAAACCGATGGCGGTCAGCACAAGGAAGATCGTGAAGATCACGAAGAAGAATTCGACGGACCCGCCGTAATAGATGAACCGCGCCAGCGACTGCTTGATTTCAAGCGCGCGGTCGCCTTCGGCCTGTGCCCATCCGCCAAGCCATGCCAGCCACTCGCCGGGATGCGTGATCGCATAGCCCAGATTGTAGAAGGACATAGCGATATTCTCCAGCGCCCAGAGAATGCCATCGAACATGTGGAATGCTCCCCCGTTTCGGTCGCAGATGCGGCCCTGCGCCGGATGCGTCCGTCACCTGTGGCACCGCCCCCCGGTTTTGAGCTCGGGGGGCGGGCCTTTCCGTATGAGCTTGATCAGCCCTTAGCCAAGCACGCGGTCACGCTGCGCGCGATAGGTGCCTTCCGAGGCCTGGATCCAGCCCGAGGAGGTACGCATCGAGGCCATCGCGCTTTCGCGGATGCGGGCGAAGAGTTCGTCGCCCATGTTCTCGTCGAGCACTTCCTGCGACGCTGCACCGAAGGCATCCCAGACCGAGTCGGGGAAGGTGCGGACCTGCACGCCACCCGCGACCAGCTGTGCCAGCGCGTTGGAGTTGTTGGCCAGGAACTGAGAGAGGTTCCACTGGTGGCATTCTGCCGACGCGATCTCGATGATCTTCTGATGCGCGGGCGACAGGCTGTCGAACACGTCGCGGTTCGTCGCCACCGACAGGCCTGCACCCGGCTCGTGGAAGCCAGCGGTGTAGTAGATGCTGGTGATTTCCTGGAAACCGGCCGACTGGTCCGCCCAGGGGCCGATCCATTCGGTGCCGTCGATCGCACCGGATGCCAGCGCCTGGTACACTTCGCCGCCGGGCAGGTTCTGCACCGACGCGCCGAGGCGACCAAGCGCCTGACCACCAAGGCCGGGCATGCGGAAGCGCAGGCCCTGGAAATCCTCGGGGCTGTTGATTTCATTGCGGAACCAGCCACCGGACTGCGCCCCGGTGTTGCCGCCGAGGAAGGACTTCAGGCCGAAGATCTGGCCCAGTTCGTCATGCAGTTCCATGCCGCCCTGGTGGTAGTACCAGTTGGCCAGTTCCTGCGCGGTCATGCCGAAGGGCACGGCGGTGAAGAAGGCGTAGCCGGGATGCTGGCTGACGAAGTAGTAGTCCGCGCCATGATACATGTCGGCCTGACCCGAGGTCACGGCGTCGAACACTTCGAAGGCGCCCACCAGTTCGCCTGCGGCACGCAGGTCGACGGTCAGCTGGCCATCCGTCATTGCCGTGATCGAATCGGCAACGCGCTGAGCCGAGTCATGCACACCCGCAAGGCCACGGCCCCAGGTGGTGACCATGGTCAGGGTGCGGTTGCCCTGTGCGTAGGCCGGTGCGGCCAGTGCGGTCGAAGCAGCAGCAGCGCCGCCGACAGCGGACGTTCTCAGAAAAGAACGACGGTCCATATGGTATCCTCCCCATTTGGATCTCCACGACCCCCATCGGGCCGCGGTTGAGTGTTTTTAGTGAGGCCACGTTAGCGAAGCCTCTCAGCGCAACAAAGCGCATTTTGGCGCGTTTGGCCAGAAAATTGTAAAATTTTTTTACCAATTCCCGCAAAACGGGTGTTGCTGCGGAAGAAAGCTCGATTTGCTGGCGCTAACACGAACGACCTGTGCACCGTCGTATGCAGATGAATGCCAAACAGCGTCTCAATGCGACCGCTGATTCTCTATTTGCGACCAGGTTTTTCTGGGAAATCGGAGCGACCGGGTGTCCTAACGTCAACGCCCCTGAACGGTCCCCTGCCCCAATGTCGTCAAGCGGCGCGGGGGGACATTACTTCCCTCGCACTTTTCCAGACAGAAAGTTGCGGAAAAACACCGATCCGCGACATTCTTTCGCCCATGCAAGGTTGACGGGCTTTTTCAGCCGTGCATAAGCTGCCGCAACTTGCAAAGAGGAGCCCGCGAATGCACCGCATTCTCGTACTTGTAGGAAAGGCGCGCATGGGTCGGTGACGACAACCATATCGGTACCCCATGCGCCCCCGTCACACCGGGGGCTTTTTTTTGCGACGGTGACAGAGAAACACAAGGACAGCCCATGAGGGGCAACTGCTGGAAGGAGCAAGAGCAATGACCCAGATGACCGGCGCCAGGATGGTGGTCGAAGCCCTGAAGGAACAGGGTGTCGATACCGTATTCGGCTATCCCGGCGGTGCCGTGCTTCCAATCTATGACGAGATCTTCCAGCAAAACGAGATCCGCCACATCCTCGTGCGCCACGAACAGGGCGCGGTTCATGCGGCCGAAGGCTATGCCCGCTCGACCGGCAAGCCCGGCGTCGTTCTGGTGACCTCCGGCCCCGGCGCGACGAATGCCGTCACCGGCCTGACCGATGCGCTGATGGACTCGATCCCGATCGTCTGCCTCACTGGCCAGGTGCCCACCTTCATGATCGGCTCGGACGCGTTCCAGGAAGCCGACACCGTGGGCATCACCCGCCCCTGCACCAAGATGAACTGGCTGGTGAAGGAAACCGACAACCTGTCGGGCACCATTCACGAGGCGTTTCACATCGCCACCTCGGGTCGTCCGGGTCCGGTGTTGATTGACGTCCCGAAAGACGTTCAGTTCGCAACGGGGACATATACGAACAAACCCAAGGTTTCCAAATCGCACTATCAGCCGCGCGTGAAGGGTGACCCCGACATCATCACCGCTCTGGTCGAGGCGATGGAAACCGCCGAACGCCCGGTCTTCTATACCGGCGGTGGCGTGATCAATTCCGGCCCCGCCGCGAACCAGCTGCTGCGCGAGTTGGTCGAGGCCACCGGATTCCCGATCACCTCCACCCTGATGGGTCTGGGATCATACCCCGCCAATGGTGACAAATGGCTCGGGATGCTGGGGATGCACGGTCTCTACGAGGCCAACCTTGCCATGCATGGCTGTGACCTGATGATCAATATCGGTGCGCGCTTCGACGACCGGATCACCGGGCGCATCGCCGATTTCAGCCCCGGCAGCCGCAAGGCCCATATCGACATCGACCCCTCGTCGATCAACAAGGTCATCCACGCCGATTTCCCGATTGTGGGCGACGTGGGCCATGTTCTGGAAGACCTACTGCGGATCTGGAAAAGCCGGGGCCGCAAGACCAATTCGGCGGCGGTCAAACAGTGGTGGGCGCAGATCGAGGAGTGGAAGAAGACCCGCTGTCTCGACTACAAACCCTCCGAGACCACCATCAAACCGCAATACGCGCTGGAACGGCTGGAGGCCCTGACCAAGGACCATAACCGTTATATCTGCACCGAGGTGGGCCAGCACCAGATGTGGGCGGCCCAGTTCCTGGGCTTCAACGACCCCAATCGCTGGATGACCTCGGGTGGCCTGGGCACGATGGGCTACGGCACCCCGGCCTCGATCGGCGTGCAGATCGCCCATCCCGACGCGCTGGTCATCAACGTGGCGGGCGAGGCCAGCTGGCTGATGAACATGCAGGAAATGGGTACCGCAGTGCAGTACCGCCTGCCGGTCAAGCAGTTCATCCTGAACAACGAACGGCTCGGCATGGTGCGCCAGTGGCAGGAACTGCTGCATGGCGAACGCTACAGCCACAGCTGGTCCGAGGCGCTGCCCGATTTCGTTAAACTCGCCGAGGCGTTCGGCGCCAAGGGTATCCTGTGCACCGATCCCAAGGATCTCGATGACGCGATCATGGAGATGCTGAACTATGATGGCCCGGTGATCTTCGACTGCCTCGTCGAGAAGCACGAGAACTGCTTCCCGATGATCCCGTCGGGCAAGGCCCATAACGAGATGCTTCTGGGCGAGGCCGACACGCAGGGTGCAATTCAGTCCGGCGGCGCGGTTCTGGTCTGATGACCGGGCCCTCGCAGCCTGCACTTGATCGACTCGAAGGCCGCACCGGCCTTCGGGCCGGGGTGCTGTTTGCGGGCTCGACAATCTTGCTGCTGGCGATCTGGCTGTTTTTCATCTGGCGCCTGGTGCTGCCCGGTGGAGCGGTCAGCTTCGACGTGGATTTCCGCGTGTTCTGGGCCGCCGCGCAGTTGGCCGTGGCCGGAGACCCGCTGGCTGCGTTCGACCCGGCCCGGCTGATCGAGGTCCACGGCATCGCCGGCGATGACTGGCTGCCTTGGGTCTACCCCCCGACCTTCCTGCTGATCCTATTGCCGCTTGGGCATCTGTCTTTCTTCGCCGCGTGGCTTGTGTTCACGGGCCTGTCGATCCTGGCCATCCTATTGGCGATCCGCCCGCTGGCGGCCGGAAATCGCGGCCTGTGGGCGGCCATCGCTCTTGCCCCGGCGATGCTGCCCGCGCTGCTATTGGGTCAAGTGTCAGTGCTATGGGCCGCTGGTCTGGTGGCGGTGCTCGCAGCCTTGCAGGCGGGGTGGCCGGTGCTTGCCGGGGTCATCTGCGGGCTGCTGACGATCAAGCCGCAACTGGGGCTGATGCTGGCCATCGCGCTTCTGGCCGGTCGCCAGTGGACGGCCATTGGCGTCGGCGCTGGCGTGGCCGTGGCATTCGCCGCGCTTGCCACCCTTGTCTTCGGCCCCGACTATTGGTCCGCCATGGCCGAGATGGGCCAATCCCATCTGGAGGTCGTGCGAAGCCGCATCGCCGAGGGCGACTTCATGGTCAGCGCCTATTCCGCCCTTGTCGGACTGGGTCTGCCGGAACCGCTGGCGCTTGGCCTGCAATGGGGGCTGGCCGGGGTTGCGGCCATCGCGGTCTGGCTCGCGTGGTCATCGGACCGGATCGGTCCCGATCTGCAAGGGGCCGTTCTGCTGACTGCCACGCTCCTCTCTGCGCCCTATCTCTGGTACGGTGAAACCGCGCTTCTGGCCCCGGCGCTGTTGCTGTTTCTTCGCGCCGATGCTCTGCCGCCGGGCTGGGTCGGCTATGGCTTCGGCCTGCTTCTGATGCTGGGGGCCGCGCCCTATATCCTGTTTCAAATCCTGACGACCGGAGCCCAAGTTCCCGTTCGTCTCTTCGTCTCGCCTGTCATCCTGGCCGCGTTCGGCCTGGCGATGGCCACCCTCCTCTCGCGCCGCCGGGCGCGCTAGCCGCTTTCGGGAAAGGAAGTTCACATGTCCCCGCTCAATATCGAACAAGGCTCTTCCAGCCACTCCGCCTACGACCTTCGCAGCCACATGTCCGATGTGGTGGAAGTTCATACCCTTGCCATTCTGGTGGAAAACGAACCGGGCGTTCTGGCGCGCGTCATCGGGCTGTTTTCTGGTCGCGGTTACAACATCGAAAGCCTGACGGTCGCCGAGGTGGATCACACCGGGCGACGGTCTCGCATCACCATCGTGACCAGCGGCACTCCGCAGGTGATCCACCAGATCAAGATGCAGCTCGAACGCATGGTGCCCGTGCACGAGGTGGCCGACCTGACCGTGGAAGGCCCCCATGTCAGCCGTGAACTGGCGCTGATCAAGGTCTTCGCCAAGGGGGAATCCCGCGTGGAAAGCCTGCGCATTGCCGAGATCTTCCGTGCCAATGTGGTGGATAGCACGCTGGAAAGCTTCATCTTCGAGATGACCGGCACGCCGGAAAAGATCGACGCCTTCGCCGATCTGATGCGTCCCCTGGGCGAGGTTCGGATGGCCCGGACCGGCGTCGCGGCTATGGCGCGCGGTCTGTAAGCCCACTGAAAGACACAAATCGGGGGCGCCGGATACACTCCGGCGCCCCCTTGTCGTGGCGGCTGTCCCGCAGTCCAGCCTTGCGCACCCCGCCTGCCGGATCGCTGCCGCCACGGGCTGCACCCCTCAGGCGTCTTCGGGCAGCAGACCCATGTCGATGGCACGGGTCACCTCGGTCAGGTCGAGCGTGCCGCTGTCATCGGTGTCGATGGTGGTGAAAAGCTCCTCCGTGGCCTCGGGCACCACTGCCTGAAGCTCTTCGAGCGTCACCAGCCCGTCGCCATCCGCATCCATCGGTGCCCCCTGCGCGGCAAGTGCCGCCAACAAAAGTGCGCCTCCGGCAAGGGCCGCGCCCATGATGCCGGAGATCCCTCGTTGCAGGATATGAGTAAAGGTCATGTCTCTTGCTCCTTCGCAAGCTGTTCCTGGTTGCAAGGCCGGGCCTGTCCCCCGCGCCTCACAGAACAGGACGGCCAGACCGAGCATTCCTTCCATCGCGGCCGTACCCTGCGCGGCGGAAGGCCCAAAACCCGGCCTGACATGCGCAACAAGCCGCCAAGGGCAAAAACCCGTGCGAAACCCCGCCGACCGGCGGCGAGGAGCGGCCCGCGCAGAGACCGGCAGAACAATGAGATTGCCTTGCCCGGTGCTCCGCCCCTTTCGTTGCGCCATGACACGCCCAATCCCCACCAAGGCCGCCATCCAGCTGGAGGCCCTTTTGCCAGACCTTCTGAGACTGGCCCGCTACCTGCTGCGCGACCGGGCGGCCGCCGAGGACATGGTGCAGGACATCGTTCTGCGGCTCTGGTCTCGAATGACCGACCCGGCCGAACCCGCCATCGACGATCTGCGCGCCTATGCGTTTTCCGCCCTGCGCAATCGGCTGCGCGACCGTGGGGCGGCCCTGCCCGATCAAAGCTTGGACGAGCATCTGCCCGATCCGGTGGCCGGCAACACCCTGCCCGCCCGATTGGCCTGCGCCGAAACGCTTGCGGCACTGGACAGCTTGCCCGCAGAGCAGGCCGCGCTGATCCGCATGCGCGCCGTCGATGGGCTGTCCTACGCCCAGATCGCTATCCGCACCGGCCTGTCCGAGGGCACGGTCACCTCTCGCCTGTCGCGCGCCCGCGCGGCCCTGCGCGAGCGGCTGAACCTGCCGCCCGGCGCGCCGGTGACCTTCCTTCTGGATTGACGGGACAAACCCGACACCTGTGTCAATTTCCGTCATTCCCCTGTCGCGCACAGGCAAGACGAGCTGGCCATTACGCCCTATCCCCGGTCCATTGTCTTTGGGACCGAGCGGGAGGGATGACATGCCTAAGGATCGTGAACTCAACGTGCTGGACGCCGTCCGCGCCCCCATCGAAGCCGCGCGGGGCCTACCCAACAGCCACTACATCGACCCCGCCACCATCGCCGAGGAAAACGAGGCCGTTCTGCGTCGCACGTGGGCCGGTCTGGCCGTGGGCGCCGATGTGCCCGAACCCTCGGACTGCAAACCGATCGAGTTTCTCGGCCAGCCCCTGCTGTTGGTGCGCGACAAGGACGGCACCCTGCGCGTCTTTGAAAACATCTGCCGCCATCGCGGCATGATCCTTGTCGAGGAACCCCGCAAGATCGAAGGCGCGATCCGCTGCCCCTATCACAGCTGGTGCTATTCCAAGGACGGACGTCTTGTGTCCACCCCCCATGTGGGCGGGCCGGGGCAAAACAGCCACCCGCAGATGAACCGCTCCGATCTTGGCCTGATCGAGGTGCGCAGCCATGTGTGGCGCGACGTGGTGTTCATCAACCTCTCGGGCGATGCCGCTCCGTTCGAAGAGGTCCATGCCGATCTGCTGAGCCGCTGGAGCGACGTGGAAAAGCCGCTCTACCATGGCGGATGGGACAGCTGGTTCACGCTGGACGTGCAGACCAACTGGAAGCTTGCGGTCGAGAACTACTGCGAAAGCTATCACCTGCCCTGGGTCCATCCGGGCCTGAACAGCTATTCGCGGCTGGAAGATCACTACCACATTGAATCGCCCGGCAACTATTCGGGTCAGGGCACCTATGTCTATCGCCAGCTCGAAGGGCAGGATGGCGAGAAATTCCCCGATTTCGACGGTCTTCCCGATTTCTGGGATGCGGGCGGTGAATACGTCGCGGTCTATCCCAACGTGCTGCTCGGCGTGCAGCGCGACCATGCCTTTGCCATCGTTCTGGAACCGGTCAGCCACATGCAAACGCGCGAGCATGTACATCTGTATTACGCGCAGCCCGACACGGATGCTGCCCTGCGCCAGAAGAACGCGACGCAATGGAAGACGGTCTTCGTCGAAGACATTTTCGTCGTCGAGGGCATGCAGAAAGGCCGCAGCGCGCCGGGCTTCGACGGCGGCCGCTTCTCACCCGCAATGGACGGACCGACGCATCTGTTCCACGACTGGGTGGCTGGCAAGGTCGCGGCCCTGCGGACCGAGCGCGATGCTTGAGGATCTCGACCGGCGCCTTCTGGAAGCCCACGCGGTGGATGACCGGGGGGCGCTGATCCAGCTCTATCAAGAGGCGTCGGGGGCGGCCCGTTCCGTTGTCGCGCGCAATTTCTACCTGACGCATGCCTATGTCTATGCGTTGGAGGCCGGGGTGCCAGAGGCGGATTGCCTGCGCAAGCGACTGGTGGAATACGGGGCCGAAACGCCGGACTGAGGCGTTTCGGGACCTGCCAGACCCACCCGACACCGCCTGTCGTGCCGTGTCGCTAGACAGCAAAGCCACCCCCCGCCTGCCCCCCCGCATCCCTTGCCTCGGCCTCGTGCATTTTTCAGAAACTTCACGGCAAGCGCCCTGCCCGCGCCATAAAGTCCTGACCGAGTGTTAACGCCGTTTCGGCATGATGCTCAGCTGTGGGGGCCCTGCTTGGCTGGGGCTGGGAATGCCGGTACTGAGTTACGTTGCGCTGCTTGAACGCGACGTCGACACCTATCTGACGGGTATAACGGATCTGGATGTCCGCATCGCGGAGTCCGGCGAACAGGTCCTCTATGCGACCAGCCGGTCGGGCGCGGCCATCTCCGCCTTCACCGTCACCGGAACTGACGGCGCCACGCTGACCGATCACCAGACATTATCCACCGACACGGACCGGATCGATTTCCTGTCACTGGGCGGCGAATCCTATGTCGTCACCCTCGCCCCGCAGGAGGATTCCACCCGGCTCTATACCCTCGACAGCGAGGGTCGCATGACCGGCACCGCCCTGACCCTGTCAGGTGAGACCGCCGCCATGCACAGCCTCGTCCAGATGCAGATCGGGCAGGAAAGCTACCTCTACTGCACCGATGCCGATAGCGGAGCGCTCGATGCCTTCCGGGTGGGCCCCGATGGCAGTCTCGCGGTTGTCGAAACCTCGGCCTCCCCCGCCAATGTGGCGGGGCTCGCCCGCGCAGATATCGGGGCCTCGCAATACCTCGTCATGGCCGATGCCGATGGCCAGCATGTCCGCAGCTACCGGGTCGACGGCACCGGCGCCCTGACCGAAGGCGGCGTCTGTGGCGTGGATCAGGGGCTTGGCGTCGCCGGGATCAGCACCATGGACCATATCAGCCTCGCCGATGGTCACTACGTGATCGTGGCGGCACGCGACAGCTCGTCCATCAGCGTGCTGCGCATGGACCCCGACGGAACGCTCAGCCCGGTCGATCACATCATCGACGATCTGACCACACGCTTTCAGCATGTGACATCGCTGGAAACCGTCATGCTTGATGACCGCGCCTTCGTCATTGCGGGGGGCGCGGATGATGGCGTCAGCTTCTTCGAGTTGCTGCCGGGCGGTCGCCTGCTCTTGCACGACACCATTGCCGACCGCTTCACCACCACGCTTGAAAATGTCTCGGCCATCGGGGCCGCCGCGGTGGACAATCGGTTGCAGGTCTTTGTGGGCAGCGGGACCGAAACCGGGATCACCCAGTTCACCGTCGATCCCGGCCCGACCGGAACAACCCGTCTCGGCGGCTCGGGAGCCAACATCCTGACGGGAACCGACGCGGGCGAGGTGCTTGCCGGGCGCGCGGGGGATGACATGATCGAGGCCGGCGGGGGTGACGATGTGCTGATGGATGGCTCTGGCCAGGATACGCTGACCGGCGGGGCCGGGCGCGATGTCTTCGTCATGGAGGCGGATGGAACCCATGACGAGATCCGCGATTTCAACCCTTCGCAGGACCGGATCGACCTGACCGCCTGGCCGATGCTGCGCAATCTGGGACAGATCGAGTTCACCGCGACCAGCGACGGCGCAGTGCTGCGCTTCGGCACGGAAGAGCTGCGCATCCAGTCCCATGACGGGCTTCCGCTGGCACCTCATCAGGTGCTGACGCAGAACCTGATCGCGCTGACCCGCGTTCCCGCCGCGCTTCCGGAACCGGAGACCGCCCCCGAAAGCGATCTGACCGGCGACGGGACCTCCGACA
>NZ_RCIQ01000022.1 GCF_004000255.1 Nioella ostreopsis | reverse complement strand
ACGCAACCGCCGCTCTCGTGCGCATCTCGGATCCTTTCCAGATTTATCTTGATTTTTGAATGCGAGTTATCATGATTTGAGACTAAGTCTCGCAACATGGAATGATTCCGTCAACATGCATCTGGACCGCCTCATCGCCATACTGGAGCTTGTCGCCGTTGCCGGGCGTCCAGTTTCCGCGAGCGAGATCCAAAAAGCAACAGGGCTGCCGAAACCCACCTGCTACCGGCTGATGCAGACATTGCAGGACCAGGGTCTGGTGGAATCGCCCGCCGAGGACGGACGGGTGGTGATCGGCGAGCGACTCATTCGCATCGCGCTCCTTGGCAAGTCCGATATCGACGTGCGCAAGGCCGCCGCACCGCTGCTGAAGGCCGCCGCGGTGAATTTCAACGAAACGGTGTTTCTGGCCCGGTTCCGCAACAGCCAGGTGGAAATCATCCATGTGGAAACGCCCGACGATCCGGGGCGCGCCTTCATCCATCCCGGGCTTGGGGTGCGGCCCATGCATGCCTGTTCCTGCTCCAAGGCGATCGCGGCCTTTACCGAGCCGGAGTTCCAGGACTGCATCATCAACGGCACGCTCAAGGCCTATACCGAACACACCAAAACCACTGAGGCCGACCTGCGCGCCGATTTCGCCCGTATCGTCCAGCGCGGCTTTGCCGATTGCGACCAGGAGATCGACCTCGGCATTGCCAGCGTCGCCGCGCCCGTGTCCGTTGGAAATATCGGCGCGACCTTCAGCGTCGGCGCCGTCGGGCCGATCCGGCGCTTCGGGTCGGATTACCGGGCCGGGATCGGCGAAAAACTGATACATCTGGCAAACCGCGTCAGCGGCGCCATCCAACTATGCAACGTGGCCGAGGTTTGAGGAGACCCACGCCGCACCGCGACAACAAGGGAAGGAAATTCACGTCGCGCCCGAACGGGCATTGTTCATTCCAGGGAGGATAAAATGACACTTAGACCGGATCCGACATTCCACGCCACCGCGCAGCTTGCCATGCAGGCCCCGGTGGAAACCTACGGCTTCACCGTGATGCTCAGCCCCGATGGCTCGCAGCCCGATGGCATCGCTGTGGTCGATCTCGACCCGAAATCCGACAGCTACGGAACCATCGTCCACACGGTGATGATGCCCTACAAGGGCGACGAGTTTCACCATTTCGGCTGGAACGCCTGTTCCTCGTCGCTGTCGCCGCTGACCGGGCACGCCTTTCTTGAACGGCGCTACCTGATCGTGCCGGGCATCCGGTCCTCCCGGATCTACATCATCGACGTGAAGGACCCGCTGAAGGCCAGCATTCACAAGATCATCGAACCCGAAGAGGTCTTCGCCAAGACCGGCTATTCGCGCCCCCACACCATCCATTGTGGGCCAGAAGGCATCTATGTCTCGACCCTCGGCGGCGGCGGCGAAGATGGCACTGACGGACCTCCGGGCATCTTCATCATGGATTGCGAGACCTTCGAGATCATCGGCCAGTATGAAATGGACCGCGGCCCGCAGGACAAGCACTACGATTTCTGGTGGAACCTGCCGCAGGACTACATGGTCAGTTCCGAATGGGGCCTGCCGCCGCAGTTCGAGAACGGGATCGTCGCCGAGGATCTGCTGTCCAACAAATACGGCCATTCGATCCACTTCTGGGACCTGCGCAAGCGCAAGAACATCCAGACCATCGACCTGGGTGAAAACCACCAGATGGCGCTGGAAATCCGGCCCGCGCATGACCCGAAGAAATCCTACGGGTTCTGTGGCGTCGTGGTCGACACCACCAATCTGCAAGGCGCGATCTTTACCTGGTGGCGGGGTGAGGACGGCACCTGGCAGGCCAAGAAGACCATCACCATCGACCCGCGTCCCGAGGACCCGGAAAACCTGCCGCCGCTTCTGCAGGGCTTTGCCGCCGTGCCGCCGCTGGTCACCGATATCGACCTCAGCCTCGACGACAAGTATCTCTATGTCGCCTGCTGGGGTCTGGGCGAGATGCACCAGTATGACGTCAGCGACCCGATGAACCCAAAGCTCGCCGGAAAGGTGGAACTGGGTGGCATCGCACGCAATGCCAAGCATCCAAGCGGTGGCGAGTTCGCCTTCGGCCCGCAGATGGTCGAGGTCAGCCGCGACGGCAAGCGGGTCTACTGGACCAACTCGCTCTATTCCACCTGGGACGAACAGTTCTATCCGGGTGCGGAGGGCGGCCAGATGGTCATGGCGAATGTGGGTGAGAATGGCGGGCTGGAGCTGGACCCGAATTTCTACATCAACTTCCCCGAAGGCCTGCGCGCGCATCAGATCCGTCTGGAAGGCGGCGACTGCTCGACCGACAGCTTCTGCTATCCGAACGTCTGAATGGGCACGGATATAACCACTTTGACGGCCCTCTGGGGGGCCGTCATTCTGTCTGGCCTCTATCACGGGGTCAATCCCGGCATGGGCTGGCCTCTTGCCGTGTCCGCCGCATTGATGGAGGGCAAGCGCAGCGCCATGGGCAAGGCGCTGGTCGCGCTGGCCGCCGGGCATTTCCTGTCGATGACGGCTATCCTGCTGCCCTTTTCGCTGATGACCACGCTCGTCAGCTGGGAAATGCAGATCCGGATCGGCGCGGGCGCGCTGGTCGTCGCCATGGGCATCTACCTGCTGATCAATCGACGCCATCCCCGTTTTCTGGCCCGCGTCCATCCCGCGCGGCTGGCGCTGTGGTCGTTCCTCGCCGCGCTTGCCCATGGGGCGGGTCTGATGCTGGTGCCGATCTATCTGGGCATCTGCGGCATCGACGCAGGCCCGACCGAGGGGCACGAGGCCGCGCAGGCCTTGATGGGCCAGAACGTTCTGACCGCCTTTTTGGTCGCCCTTGTCCACACCTTTGCAATGACGCTGGCCGGTGGGATCATCGCGGTGATCATCTACCTGTGGCTCGGCCTGAAATTCCTGTCCCGCACCTGGTTCAACCTCGATATTGTCTGGGCCCTCAGCCTGGTTCTGGTCGGCGCTGTCGGGATCTATACGGCCTATTACGGGCATTGATCCAACACGGGTCCAGTGGACGCGGCCGCTTTTTCCGCGCTAGGAAGGGACGCATGGGGCCAGCGCCCCGACCCTGCCCCTTTCGGAATTTCAGCATGTCTGCCGACAGCCCATTTGTCTATCTCTGCCCGCCCGCGCGGCTTGTGACCATCCGCTTCGACGGGGCAGAGCTGCTTCTGCCGGACGGGGAAAACCTTGCCGCGTCACTGCTGGCGGCAGGGATCGACAGTTTTCGCCATACGCGAAAATCCGGCGCGCCACGCGCACCCTTCTGCATGATGGGGGCCTGTTTCGACTGTCTTGTTGAGATTGACGGTGTGTCCCGACAGGCCTGTATGCAGACCGTGGTCGAAGGCATGGACATCTCCCGTCCCGTGGGCGCCACACATGACTGATTTTGACCTTGCCATCATCGGCGCGGGACCGGCTGGAATGGCCGCTGCCGTCACCGCCGATCAGGCGGGTATGTCCGTCGCGCTGCTTGACGAACAGGCGCGCCCTGGCGGCCAGATCTACCGCGATGTGACCCGCACAGGCACGGACAGCGCGGACAGGATGCGCATCTTGGGTGCGGATTATGCCCATGGTTCAACCCTGACCGGGGCCTTGATCGCCAGCCGCGTTCACCACATCACAGGGGTTGTGGTCTGGTCCATCGAGGAGGGGTTCCGCCTCGTCTACACAGCCAACGGAGCCGCCGCGCATATCGGGGCGAAACGGGTGCTCATCGCCACCGGCGCGCTCGAACGCGCGATGCCGGTTCCCGGCTGGACGCTGCCCGGCGTGATGACGGCAGGGGCCGCGCAGATCCTGCTGAAAGGCTCCGGCATCCTGCCACGCCGCGCGGTTCTGGCAGGCTCCGGTCCGCTGATCTACCTCGTCGCCGCGCAGATGGTTCGGGCGGGCGTGCCGCCGCTTGCGCTGGTGGAAACGCAAACGCGGGGCGACATGATGCAGGCCATGCGCCATCTGCCCGCTGCCCTGAAGGGCTGGCGCGGGCTGGCCAAGGGGCTTGGGCTGCTGGCGGAACTGCGCCGCGCCGGGGTGCGCAGATTTGCCGGTGCCACGGGACTGGCCGTCGAGGGCACGGACAAGGCCGAAGCGCTGTGCTTTCAGGCGGGCGCTAGGGACCATCGCATCGCCTGCGACACGGTCCTGCTGCATCATGGCGTGGTGCCCAATGCGCAAGCTGCCCGCGCGCTCGGCGTGAGCCATCGCTGGACCCAGGCGCAACAGGCTTTCACGCCGGTGCTGGACAAATGGGGCGGCACCGACCTGCCCGGCCTTTTCATCGCGGGCGACGGGGCCGGGATCGGTGGCGCTATGGTGGCCGAGATCGCAGGCCGCCTTGCAGCGCTGAAACTGGCTGAAGAGGCCGGGCATCTGACAGATGTCGCGCGAGACAGCCAGGCCAAACCGCTTTTCCGCGCCCGGTCGCGGGAACTGGCCATTCGACCCTTTCTGGATGCGGCCTATCCTCCTTTTTCTGATGCACTCGCCCCCACTGACAGCACAATCATCTGCCGCTGTGAAGAGATCACGGCAGGCGAAATCCGCCAGACCGCCACGCTCGGCTGCCTTGGGCCCAATCAGGCCAAAAGCTTCACCCGCGCGGGCATGGGGCCGTGCCAGGGGCGCTATTGCGGGCTCAGCGTGACTGCCATCCTGTCCGAAGCCACCGGGCAAAGCCCTGATGTCACAGGCTATTATCGCATTCGTCCGCCGCTGAAACCGGTGACCCTTGCGGACCTGGCCACAATGGCCGAGACAGAGGCAACAGACCCCGAAGGAGAGTAACATGATCGAGCGGATCGAGACCGGCCAGCGCATGAGCAAGATCGTCAAGCACAATGGCGTGGCCTATCTGTGTGGTCAGGTCGGCGTCGGCGACAGCGTGACCGAACAGACCGAGGATTGTCTGGCCCGCGTGGACGCGCTGCTAGAAAAGGCCGGATCGTCGCGAGACCGTATTCTTCAGGCCATTGTCTGGCTGTCAGATATGCAGGATTTCGCCGAGATGAATGCCGTCTGGGATGCCTGGGTGCCCGAAGGCCACGCCCCCGCACGGGCCTGCGGTGAGGCCAAGCTGGCGCGGGACGTGCTGAAGGTCGAGGTGATCGTCACCGCCGCCTGCGACTGAGCTCAGCCATGGGCGATGCGGGGGCGGCCTGTGGCCGTGACGGTGATCTCCGCCTCCACGAACATCGACCGGCCCTCGATTTCCACCTCGCGGATGTCACGGGCATGAGTCAGGGTCAGGTCTTCGGCCCCTGCCCGCCTTGCCCGGTCGCTGGCCTGATCCGAAAGCGCCGCCTGCAAGGCATCAAGCGCCGTGTCGCGGTTTCCAAACAGCGTCGGCCCTTCCGGCAGATGCACGGTATACCGGCCCTCCCCGGCGCTCGTTACAACGCCCGAGACCACCTGCCGGATCTGCCCGACCACCGCACCGATGGCATTGGCGACGCCTGCATGTTCCGGCAGGATCATCCGGCAATCGAGCCGCTCGCCGACCGCGCGGTAATAGTTGGGCGCTGACGCCCCGAGCCCGATCACCGGCACCCCGATGCGCGTGGTCAGTTCCACGATGCCGCGATGCGGGGTCAGGCCGGACCGGGTCAGCGTGTGGCGGGCCAGCGTGGCAGGGCTATGATCGGCAAAATCCCGATCCTCGGCAAAGGCCGCTTCCAGCAGGCAATCGACGGTCTGTTCGGTCAGCTGATCCACGATCATCCATGCCAAAGCGTCAGCCCCGTCCGCCAGCCGGTTGCCACTGCCCCCGCGCTTGCGTGCCATCAGTTGCAGCCCCAGACGGGCGGCGTCCGTGTTCCAGTCGGTGAGGTTGCCCAGAACGTGGCTGGCATCCGAGGGCGTGACGCCCGACAGCATCACCAGCCCGCGCGCCACCAGCCGATCCAGCGCCGCGCCTTCCAGCCGCGATTTCAGCAAGCCCTGCACCGGCATCGGCTCGGTGATCCGCTCCAGAAGCCCCGCATCGCGCGGCGGCAGGCCAGAGGCATCGCCCGTCATCGGCACCACGAAACGGCCCGCATAATCAAGCGCCACCTCGGAGTTCAGCGCCTTTTCCAGCGCCTCGATCACCATGTCTGGGTGGTCATGGGCCAGCAGCGACAGCGGCATCAGCCGCCGGGGGCCAAGCCGCACACCGCCCTGCAACCCGTCTGACAGGACATGCACCTCGCTATCGCCGCCAAGCCCGGTGGTGCGCATCGCCACAGCCTCGACCATGGTGCGGTATCCGCCGACCAGCGCGCCCTCCGGGTCGATCTCTGGCAGACCGTCGCGCAGCAGCGCCACATCAGTCGTGGTGCCGCCGATATCGGAGACCAGAGCATCGCGTTCCCCGGTCAGCCAGCGCGCCCCCACAAGGCTGGCGGCGGGGCCGGACAGGATGGTTTCAATGGGCCGCTCCTTGACCATGGCAGCAGAGATCAGCGCCCCGTCCCCGCGGACCACCATCAGCGGCACGGCAATTCCCAGCTTCGCCAGATGCCGTTCACAAGCCGCCACCAGCCGCGCGATGGAGCCGACGAGCCGGGCATTCAGCAGCGCCGTCAGCGCCCGTTTGGGGCCGTTCAGCTTGGCTGACAGCTGATAGGAACAGGTCACCGGACGCCCGGTTTCCTGCCCGATCAGGTCACGCGCACGCTTTTCATGCGCGGGGTTGCGGGTGGCAAAACGCGACACCACGGCAAAGGCTTCCACCTCGCCCTTCAGCGCGCTTACCGCCGCCAGCAATGCGGCTTCATCGAGCGGCGCAGCCTCGCGCCCGTCATGGCCGTGGCCCCCGGCAATGGACACCAGCGGATCGCGGCCAAGCGCCTCGGTAAGCCCGCCCCGGTCGAGATCCTTCTCGGTAAACCCGATGGACACGAGCGCCACGCGCCCTCCCTGCCCCTCGACCAGCGCATTGGTGGCGAGTGTGGTCGAGAGAGACACCAGCGCAATCTGGTCGGCCTGGATCCCGGCCCCGTTCAGCGCCGCATCCACCGCACCGCCGATGCCAATGGCCAGATCGTGCCGCGAGGTCAGGGATTTGGCCGCGCCGACAACGCTTTGCGCCGCCTCGTCGATAATCGCAGCATCCGTGTAGGTGCCGCCCGTATCCACGCCAAGCAGATAGGCCATGGCCTGTATCCTTCCTTCCTGTTCGCCTTACGGCAGATAGGACAGGACCGGCCCGCCGTCACGGGTCTTCTGCGACCTCGGGGCGGGAAAGCTGTCGGAAATGGGCAGCGATTTCAGCCCCCGGCCGGGCCACGGGAGCCAGACAGGCGCAGGCAATGCAGCACGGGCGATGCAGGATATCCACCTCACGGAATGGGCAGCGGATTGGCATCAAACCGAAACTGGAAACAATCGCCCCATTTCGGCCATTATTGATTGCTATTGTTTACGAGACGGAAAAGAATCAACAATGATCGAGCAGCCGTCCAAATATTTCCTCCCTGGACTGACACCGGGCCGCCCCTTGTGGGCGGCCTGTTTCTATTGGACCTTACGGCGCAGGATCATGTCCTTTGCCGCGACCGTGGCCCCCAGAGTGATCAACAGGCAGGCAATGGCGATGACCCAGGTAAAGGGGCTTGCCCCAAGCGCGACCAACAGCAGCGTAGAAAGCAGCGGCGCGGAATAGCTCGCCGCGCCGAGCACCTGGATATCGCCATGCTTGACCCCGATATCCCAGACGAAGAAGGCCAGCCCGACAGGCCCGATCCCAAGGCCCACGACCGCCAGCCACTCGCCCATGCCCTGCGGCCAGATCGTCTCTTCCAGCATCAGATGCGCGATGGTCGCCAAAATAGCGGTGACAAGGCAGAACCCCGTCACCACATCGGTCGGCACCTCGCGAAAGCGGCGCGACAGGACCGAATAGGAGGACCAGAAGAACGCCGCCAGAAAAGCGATGCCATAGCCGAAGGCGTAGTCCGGGTTCAGAGCGATCCCCTGCCCCCGCGTCACGATCATCACCGCCCCGGCAAAGCCCATCAACGCACCGGCAACATGATGCAGCCCCAGCCGTTCCCCCGGGCCAAGCGCAGACATCAGAACGATCAGAAGTGGCCAGAGATAGCAGATCAGGCTCGCGTCGACCGTAGGGGCGTTTCGAAGCGCGGTGAAGTAGAGGAAATGATAACCAAACAGTCCCACGATCCCGAGCGCCCAGACCTTGGCGGGCTGGCGCAGGGCCGCAATACCCTGCGGCCGCACGATCCAGGTCAGCGCCCCGGCCAGACCTCCGATGCCGAAGCTCATCGCGGTCAGCTGGAACGGCGGCACCTGCCCGCTTTCGGCGGTGAAATAGGCCAGAAGCGCCCAGAGAAGAATGGCAATGAAACCGACGCCGGTGGCACTGTTGCGGGTCATGGGCGGGGGCCTTTCGAAAGCTGCCCTTCGCCCTAGCAACCCGCGCACCGCCCGGCAAGATGGCTCAGATCGGCTCGATCAGCTCCGGCCCTTCTGCACGGTTGGAATTGACCTTCGGATCGACGCGGAAGCTTTCGAACCGATCAGCCGGGGCAGCCTTCATCAGCAGCGCTGCCCCCTTGCCCTCTTCGCCGAGCCACTTGCCCCAATCCTCGCGCGCTAGACTGACAGGCTCGCGATGATGGATATGGCTGAGCCCCTCGCCCGCCGGGCAGGTGACAATGGCGAATGTGGTGAACTGCTCATCCCCCTGCGCCCAATCCTGCCAGATGCCCGCCAGAACCAGCGGATCCCCGTCTGCAGGCCGGATATACCACGGCAGACGCTTGCCATCGGTATCCTTGGTCCATTCATAGAACCCCGTGGCCAGAACCAGACAGCGCCGCTGGCGGCAGGCCTCACGGAAGGCGGGCTTTTCGGCGATCGTCTCAGACCGCGCGTTGATCAGCAGCGGCCCGTCCGTGGGAGTCTTGTACCAATGGGGCAGGAACCCCCACCTCATGGGACGGTAAAGGCGCGACGCCTCCACAGATGTCACCACCCCGACCGCCTGCGTCGGGCAGACGTTGAAGCGCGGCCCGTCCGGCAGGTCATTGGCGGGCGCGGCATCCACGAACCGCGCCATCGCGTCGACCTTGTGGGTGATGGTCATGCGTCCACACATGGGCCGAGGGTATGCGCGCTTTGCCGTCCTCGCAAGCAGGCCAAATACAAAAGGCCGAGCGGATGCCCGGCCCTCATCTGGTCCCGAGTCCTGACCGATCAGGCGCCGTAAACGGCCTTGTGCGCGATCTTGCGGATATCGCCGGAATAGATGTCGAGGTCGAGCCGGGTTTGCAGCGGCAATGTGCTCAACTCGCGCAGGGTGCGGCGGTAAGCGGCGTATTTGCGGACATCTTCAGCCAGTTTGGTATGAGCGAAGGACATCGGTAACTCCCTTCAGGTTTCGCGTTTCGATACCCCCAATATGTTAGCGCCAACAGAAACGACAACTGACAAGGCACCAAGGCCGCAATGCAAATGCTGCATAGCAGCAAAAAGGCCGGGCAGTCGCCTGCCCGGCCCCCTTGAAACCAGTCAATTGTCAGGCTTATTCGCCTTCCATGATCCGATCTTCCAGATGCGGCATATAGGGGCTGTTCTCGGCCAGATAGTCGGCCACAACCTGTTCCAGACCCGGACCGAAATCATAGGCATTCATCCCCTCGGACGAGAAGATGCGGTAGCCATCCCCGCCGGACCGCATGTAGTTGTTGGTCACGACGCCATAGATCGCCTCGGGATCAATCGGCACGAAACCATCCGCGGTTTCGATCTCGACCGACACGATGCGGCTGCCGGGTTCGCCTGCCGGGTTCCACGTGTAGCGCATGCCTGCCACTTGCGGGAAGCGACCCGCGCCGTCTTCGACCTGGCTGACGCCGTTTTCCAGCGCCGCGATGATGCCGGCACCGGACAGCTGGAAGGTCGCCACGGTGTTCTGGAAGGGCAGCACGGTGAAGACCTCACCCATGGTGATCTCACCGGCGTCAATCGACGCCCGCAGACCGCCACCGTTCTGAATGGCCACATCCATGCCCTGATCGCGGGTGCGGTCCAGCATGGCCGTCGCCACCAGAACGCCCATCTGGCATTCCCGCGCACGGCAATTGTCGCGCGAGCCGTCGATCACGTCGGTGCTTTCCGCGACGACCTCGGCCATGGCTTCCTGGATCGGAGCCGCCAGTTCCGCAACCCGCGCCGCAATGGCCGCATCGGGTTCAACCGACGCATCCAGCAGCATGGTGTTGCCATCGGCGAAGATCAGGTTGCCCTCATCGTCGAAGGTCACTTCCAGATGTCCCAGATACTTGGAATAGGCATAGGCCTGCACAATCGGCACCATTGCACCATCGGGGCCATCGACCCAGGTCGGATAGGGGCCGTGACGGTCGGGATCATCCGCCGACAGGTAGGTGTGCGAATGGCCACCGACGATCAGGTCAAGCCCGGTCACCGCCTCGGCAATCCGCATGTCCTGCGGCAGGCCCACATGGGTCAGGGCGATGATCATGCCAACGCCCATCTCGGTCAGTTCGTCCACATCAGACTGGATCGCGTCGATTTCGTCCTGGAAGATCACGTTCGGGCCGGGGCTGGAGGTTTCCGCCGTATCCGTCGCCAGTGCCGAGATCACGCCCACCTGATGGCCGTTCACGTCGAGCACCACATAGCTTTCCACCTGCCCGTTCAGCTCTTCGGACTGGCTGAGGTCGAGATTGCCGGAAATCACCGGGAAGCTGACCGTATCGAGGAAGCGGCGGAAGTTGCCGGGGCCGTCGTCGAACTCGTGGTTGCCCACGGCCATGACGTCGAAGCCGATGGCTTCCATCATCTCGGCTTCCACGTCGCCCTTGAAGGTCGTGTACATGAGCGAGCCCTGGAACTGGTCGCCCGCGTCCAGAACGATCACGTTCTCGCCCGCTTCGGTCAGCTCATCACGCAGGGTGTTGATGGCGGTGGCCACCCGCGCCACGCCGCCAAAGCATTCGCCCGCGGCGTCATCCTCGGCCGAACAGGTGCTGTCGAAGCGGTTGATCGGCTGGATACGGCTGTGAAGGTCGTTGATATGCAGAATATGAAGGGTCACGTCGGCGGAGGCTGTGGTGCCAAGGGCAACCAGCATGGCCGTCGAACACAGGATTCGAGCAAACATCGGAAAAGACTCCCTGTTATGTGTTATCCCCACAGCTTGGCGGGGGCCATCGCGCAAGTAAAGGGGGTCGATGACCGTGATGTGACACTTGACGCCGGGTCGCTCTCGGGCCAAGTGCGGCCCATGCTGATTTACAAGATCCTCCGGGCCCCGGAATGGGCCGAGTTGCAGGCCATGGGCGAAAGCGCCGGGGCGCCTGTCGATATCGCCGACGGGTTCGTGCATTTTTCCACCGCCGAGCAGGCCGCCGAGACAGCCGCCAAGCATTTCGCCGGGGCTGAGGGGCTGGTTCTGCTGGCGCTGGAGGCTGATGCGCTTGGAGACGCCCTGAAATGGGAAGTCTCGCGCGGCGGCGCGCTGTTCCCGCATCTCTATGCGCCCCTGCGGCTGGCGGATGTGCTGTGGTCCAAGCCTCTGCCGCTGGTCGACGGTCGCCACGTGTTCCCTGATCTGGAGGGCTGAGATGCTGGAACGGATGGGCATGGCGCTGATGCGCCGGATGGACCCGGAAACAGCCCACGGGCTGGCGCTGAAGGCGCTGACCATGGGCCTTGCACCGCTGCCGGGTGTCGTGACCTCCGACCGGCTGCGCACGACGGTGGCCGGGCTCAACCTGCCCAACCCGGTTGGTCTTGCGGCGGGGTTCGACAAGAACGCAACCGCACTCGCACCGCTGTCGCGCGCAGGCTTCGGCTTTATCGAAGTGGGCGCCGCCACCCCCCGCCCTCAGCCCGGAAATCCGAAACCACGCCTCTTCCGACTGACCGAGGATCGCGCCGCAATCAACCGCTTCGGCTTCAACAATGACGGGATGGAGGCGATTGCCACCCGGCTGGCCACCCGACCCAAGGGCGCGGTTGTGGGGCTGAACCTGGGCGCCAACAAGGACAGCGCCGACCGGTCCGCCGATTTCGCCCGCGTCCTGACCTGCTGCGGCGCGCATGTGGATTTCGCGACCGTCAATGTCTCCTCGCCCAATACCGAGAACCTGCGCGACCTTCAGGGCAAGGCGGCGCTGGAGGCGCTTCTGGCGGGCGTGATGGAGGCGCGCGCGGGTCTGGCGGTTCCGATCCCCGTCTTCCTGAAGATCGCGCCCGATCTGGACCCCTCCGAGATCAAGGATATCGCAGAGGTGGCGCTTGGCTCCGGCCTCTCGGGCATCATCGCGACCAACACGACCAAATCCCGCGCAGGGCTGAGAAGCGCGCATAAGGGCGAGATGGGCGGATTGTCCGGTGAACCTCTGTTCGAGATGAGCACACGGGTTCTGGCGCGCCTGTCACACCTGACCGAGGGCAAGCTGCCGCTCATTGGCGTGGGTGGCGTCGGCTCGGCGGAACAGGCCTATGCCAAGATCCGCGCCGGGGCTTCGGCCGTGCAGCTCTATACAGCGCTTGTCTATGGCGGGCTGTCGCTGGCGGCACAGATCGCGCATGGGTTGGAGACGCTGCTGGCCCGCGACGGGTTCGAAACGGTTGCAGACGCCGTGGGCACCGGGCGAAGCGACTGGCTTTGACACCTGCCATTGCGGCCGGGCGGTGAAAAAATCTTGGAAGATTTTTCAGAAAGGATTTTCGAAAATCCTTCCCCGCGCCTAGCCCACAGCGCGCTCCAGGGCCGGATAGCGTAGACCAAGCGTCACGCCACGGGCTATGAACGAGATGTGGAGCGCCAGCCACAACCCGTGATTTCCCATGGGCTCCAGCAACAGCCACAAGGCCGCGTAATAGATCAGGGCCGAGACGATCATCATGTTGCGCATATCGGCGGACCGCGTGGCCCCGATGAAGATCCCGTCGAACATGATCAGCCCCAGAAAACTGATCGGCCCGGCAATCATCCAGGGCAGGTAGTGCAACGCCTCGGCCTGCACCTCCGCATCCTTGGCCATGACGCCAATCAGCCACGGCCCCAGCACCGCGAACCCAATGGCCAGCAGCACAGCCGTGCCCGTAGCCCAGGCCGAACTGCGCACCGCCGCCCGTCGCAAAAGCCCCCGCCGCCCGGCCCCGAAGGCCTGCCCCACCAGCGCCTCGGCGGCAAAAGCATAGCCATCGAGCGCATAGCCCGTGATATGCAGGAATTGCAGCAGCACCTGATTGGCGGCCAGCGTCACATCCCCGAACCGGCCACCGAGAAGCAGGAACGAGACGAAAATCGTCTGCAACAGGAGCGAGCGGACCATGATATCGCCATTCACCACCGCCATGCGCCTCAGGCGCACCCGGTCGAACACCCGTGCCCAATCCTTCCAGCCCGGCGAGCGGAACGCCCCCCGGCAGAGCCACAGCCCCATAGCCAGCCCCGACCATTCCGCAATGAAGGTGGCGAAGGCCACGCCCTCGACGCCCCAGCCAAGCTGCAGCACGAAGAGCAAGTCGAGCACCACATTCACCCCGTTGATCCACAGCTGCAGCATCAACACGCCCCGCGTGCGTTCCTGCGCGATCAGCCAGCCGCTGATCCCGTAAAGGGCAATCGCCGCAGGAGCTGACCAGATGCGGATCGCCATGTAGCTGCGCGCCAGACCCTCGACCTCTGCGCTGGCTGGTGTGACCCAGAAGGCCCCCGCGAAAATCAGCCGTTGCAGGACGATCATCAGCATGCCGCCGGCACAGCCGATCATCAGCGCCCGGGTCAGCAGCGCCACGACCTCCGGCCCGTTGCCTTCGCCCGCCGCCTGCGCGGTCAGCCCGGTGGTGCCCATGCGCAGGAACCCGAAGATCCAGTAGATGGCGGACAGCACGATGGCGCCCACCCCCACGGCGGCAATCGGCGCAGCTTCGGGGATCTGCCCCACCACGCCGGTATCAACCGCGCCCAGGATCGGCACCGTCACATTCGCCAGCATGATCGGCAGCGCAATTTTCAGGATGCGCTTGTGGGAAATGGCGTCAGCCACGCCCGCGCTCTCAGCCAACACGCGCCCCATTGCCATTGCGCGAGGGCATCAGGAAATGCCCTGTGGCCTGCGCGAAGAGCTTGTCGCGATTGTCCTGCCATGCTTCCACATGAACGCTGGCATAGCGGCGGCCAGACCGGTTCACCCGCGCCCGCGCATAGGCGTCGCGCGGCAGCCCGGCGCGCAGGTAATCGACGGTAAAGTCGATGGTTTTGGGCAGGCGCGGCATGGTTTCGGGCGACAGGTCCTCGGCGGCGGTGCGACCCGATTCAATATCGTCCCACAAGGTCTGCCAGCTAAGCCCGATGATCGACGTCATCTCCAGAAAGGATGCTATCGCACCCCCATGCAGCGCCGGCAGGAACGGGTTGCCGATGAGCTTCTCGTTATAATGCATGATCGCCGTCAGCTCATCGCCGCGCCGGTCGAACTCGATCCCCATGAACCGGGCATAGGGCACGCCCTTCACCAGCAGCTCCAACGCGCGGTCACGGCGTTCCTTGACGACCTGAACGGGTTCGGGACGGGGGCGGGTCATGCCTTGGCCTCCTTTTCCTTCGGGCGTTCCACGGTGAAGGCCCCGGCGGCGGTGGCCACGGGCCGATCCTCATCCTCGTCGAATGCGCTGGCGCGGACAAAGCCCACGGACCGGGTCACATTATAGCATTCCGCCCGCGCGATGATCCGCTGACCGGGGGTCGCCGGGCGCATGTAGTCGATGCGCAGATCAATCGTCGCCGTGCCTGCGGGTGCGTCGGGGTGACTCATCACCGCCGCACCGCCGCAGGTGTCCATCAACGCCGACACGGCACCGCCATGAATAACGCCGCTTTGCGGGTCGCCCACCAGATCCTCGTTCCACGGCATGGAGATCACGGCAAACCCGTCGCCGATATCGTCAAGGTTCATGCCCAGAGCCTTGGAAAACGGAATCGCCTCGATAAACTGCTTGGCGATGCGGGCTTTTTCGCCGGCTTTCAGCGTCATGGGCGGTCCCTTCCCTCTTCTTTCGGGTATTCGGAGTAGGAAACAGGGAACACGGTTTTGCATTCCCCGCAACCCTGATGCACAATCCCGTTACGGCAAGAGTCAGGACAGATCGGGGCGAGCATGGCTGAGGAACGGCTGACATTCAAAGAGATGTGCGAACGCTTCGACGTGACCCCGCGCACCTTGCGTCACTACGAGTATATCGAGCTGCTGTTTCCCGAGAAGGAAGGCCGCCAGCGCTTCTATGGCCCCCGCGAAGTTGCCCGCATGACGCTGATTCTGCGGGGCCGCCGTTTTGGCTTCAAGCTGGAAGACCTGCGCCAGTGGCTGGAACTCTATAACGCTGATCCTGAGCAGCGCCTGCAACGCAAGGTCTGGATGGAAATGGCAGGCAAACAGCTGGACGAGTTGCGCAGCCGCCGGGACGAGCTGGACGAAATCATCGTCGAACTGGAACGCATGCGCGATGTCTTCAAGTAAATTGAATGCCCTGAAGAGCTGAACACGCTTCGGTCGATCTAGTCCCCGCGTGTCGCCGCAAGGACCTTCGGGATGTCAATTCGCCAGGCATCGCCAGTCTGCGGTTCTCCGAATACAGGCGCATAGTTCAGACCACGTCGGGCAGCGATCATTGCAAATGCCGTTGTTCCTTTGTGCGGATGAAACATCTCGATGCAGCGTGATCCGGGCTTTGCCGCGAAGAGAGAGGTCAGCGCACCCCCATGCGGTGCAACGATGACATCGGCTCCCTGAATGGCATCAAGCTGGCCGACGCCGTCCAGTTCCTCCATCCGGATCGTGGTGAATCCGTCGGCCTCAAGTGCGGCCTGCAACTCGGCTTCATTGCTTAATGGCCTCCGTCGCATTCCCGTGCGGGAAAGGTAGATTTTCTTGCCATGACCCGACCCAGCTCCGACCACTCGCTCAGCAGCGGCTGCCATTTGCGCCATGAGCTCTGCATCACAATAGTGGAACGGGTGACTGTGGCTGTGGGCGCCCAATGAATCGCTGCTCATCACCAAAGTGCCCACGCTGTAGACATGACCTGGGCGTGCCGTCTGGAAACCGGGATCAAGGGCGTGCTGCATCACTTGGTTCAGCGGGGCCGAGGTTTCGGGCAGATAGATGTCTTCTGACGCCACGCCATAGGTATCACGCAGGATCAGCCCTCTGGTCAGTTGATCGGCGACGAAATGGGCCGGATTTCCAGGATTGTGGCGGTCGCCGCAATAGGCCATCACCCGGATCGGCGTCACCCTTCCCGCAGCGATCTGCTGCGCCATTGCCGGGCCGGGCAGAGCCGTGGATTGGGCATCAACACGGTCGCCACGCATGATACAGAAGCGATCTCCGCGATTTGCAAACAGAACATCTTGGAAAACATGCGCCCTTGCAGTTTTGACCTGCTGCGGCCCTGCAAGATGCAGGCGCGCGATCTTGGGGGCCTGAGCAAAGGGCACGGCGATACGCGTCGGAAGCGGATCAATGACGCGATCCAGTGGCTTGGCGTGGGCGCACAGGTCTGCCTCTTGCAGATCCTTCAGATGTGACCAGCGGGGCCGATTGGCCAGATGGGGAAGAATGAGGGAGGGTTGATTGAATGGCATGGGCGGCATGCCCGCATCACTCCGAAGCCAATTGATCGGCGCTAGATGCAGGTGCGTCCCAAGCTTGTACGAGATACCCAGGCGCTTTACCGCGCGGGAGAAAACCCGTTTGGCGAACTGTATCAAAATCGTGAAGACCTTAAGATCAATCTGATGCCGCACGCTACTTCGCCCGATAGTCGAAAGCAAGTCGCGCGAAGTGCCATCGTCCAACAGCGATTCCAACGCGCCCTGCGGCAAAGCATCCCCATTTTGAAGCCGATAGATTCGGCAGGTTCCGAGATATTATTGCGTCATCGGGTATTGTGCGATGGACGCGGCATCCGCGCAAAAATCCGCTGACGCGCCGTCAATTTAGAAAGTGACGCGACGTCTATTTTACGTTAACGTAAACTTATCTTGTAAGCTTGTCCCGAGAATCGCAAATCGGGACCCACACAACGATGTTTATGACTATAGGTGACCTCATGGATCCCGAAACCATGTCGATCCGCGAGATGTGCGATGCGTTTGACGTGACGCCGCGCACCTTGCGCTTTTACGAGTCCAAGGAACTGCTTTTCCCGATCCGGGAAGGCCAGAAACGGCTGTTCACCCGGCGCGACCGGGCCCGTCTGAAACTGATCCTGCGCGGCAAGCGCTTCGGCTTCTCGCTCGAGGAAATCCGGCAGCTTCTGGAACTCTACTATGTGGGCGACCAACAGGAAACGCAGCTCAAGCGCACGCTGGAAGTGGCGCGCGAACGGCTCGACGACCTGGAACGCCGCCGCGCCGAACTGGACGATGCCATAGACGAGATGAAATCTCAGATGGGCATGGTCGATGACATGCTGGCCAGCCTGTCCGGCGGCCAGAAATCAGCCTGACACCCCTTTTCTGCTTCTTCGGGAGGACCAGATGCCGAGCTACACCGCCCCCACCAAGGACATGCAATTCATCCTGCACGACGTGCTGAAGGTGACCGAGCAATCCATCCCCGGCTATGACGAGCTGGACCGCGATTTCACCGCCGCCATTCTGGAAGAATGCGGCAAGCTGAACGCCGAAGTGCTGGCCCCCCTCAATGTCGTGGGCGACACCGAGGGCTGCGTTCTGGAAAACGGCGTCGTGCGGACCCCCACCGGCTTCAAGGCGGCCTTCGACCAGGTCCGCGAAGGTGGCTGGACCGGTCTCGACATGCCCGAGGCATATGGCGGCCAGAACATGCCCTTCGTCCTCGGCGCGGCGACGCTGGAAATGTTCGCGGCCTCCAACCAGGCCTTTGCCATGTATCAGGGCCTGACCCATGGCGCGGCCTCTGCGATTCTGGCCCATGGCTCTGACGACCAGAAGGCGACCTATCTGCCCAAGATGATCGCCTGCGACTGGACCGGCACCATGAACCTGACCGAGCCTCATTGCGGCACCGATCTGGGCCTGATGCGCACCAAGGCGGAACCGCAGGAGGATGGCAGCTACGCCATCACCGGGCAGAAGATCTTCATCTCGGCGGGTGAACACGACATGGCCGAGAACATCATCCACCTCGTCCTGGCCAAGATCCCCGGCGGCCCAGAGGGCATCAAGGGCGTGTCCCTCTTCATCGTGCCAAAGTTCCTCGTGAACGAGGACGGCAGCCTTGGCGCGCGCAATGGCGTCGCCTGTGGCAAGATCGAAGAGAAAATGGGCATCCACGGCAATTCCACCTGCGTCATGAACTATGACGGAGCCAAGGGCTGGCTACTGGGCACCGAGCACAAAGGCATGCGCGCCATGTTCACCATGATGAACGAGGCCCGCATCGGCGTCGGCATGCAAGGCCTCGCGCAGGCTGAAGCGGCCTATCAGAACGCGCTGATCTACGCCAAAGACCGCCTTCAAGGCCGCGCCGTGACCGGCGTTGAAAACCCCGATGGGCCCGCCGACCCGCTGATCGTGCATCCTGATATCCGCCGGAGCCTCATGGATCAGAAAAGCTTCACCGAGGGCGCGCGCGCCTTTGTGCTGTGGGGCGCCACCCTGATCGACCAGGCCCATCGTGGCAAGGATGCCGATGCGGACGGGCTGATCTCGCTGATGACACCCGTCATCAAGGGCTTCCTGACCGACAAGGGCTATGACATGACCGTGCAGGCCCAGCAGGTCTATGGCGGCCATGGCTATATCGAGGAATGGGGCATGTCGCAGTTCACCCGCGACGCCCGCATCGCGATGATCTACGAAGGCGCCAATGGCGTGCAGGCGCTCGACCTCGTGGGCCGCAAGCTGGCAGCCGATGGCGGCAAGCATGTCATGGCCTTCTTCGAAATGGTCAAAACCTTCTGCAAGGAAAACGGCGACGAGGCGATGGAACCCTTTGTAAGCCCGCTCAAGCAGGCGTCGAAGGACCTTCAGGCCGCGGGCATGTTCTTCATGCAAAATGGCATGAAAAACCCCAATGCCGCGCTCGCTGGTTCAACCGATTTCATGCATATGATGGGCCATGTCTGCCTGGCGCTGATGTGGGCACGGATGGCGAAAACCTCGCTCGACGCCCTTGCAAACGGCACCACCGACCCTGATTTTCATGAGACGAAGCTCGTGACCGCGCGCTACTATATGACCCGCCAGCTGCCCGCTACCGGCATGCATCTGGCGCGGATCCAGTCCGGCGCCGATACCGTCATGGGCCTGACCGCAGACCAGTTCTGAGAGGGACCCGATGCCCAAACGCCTGCGCCTCACCCGCCGCCCCAATATCGCGATGTCCGAAGACGGGTATCGCAAGCTGAGGGCGCTGGCCGGTGAGGCCGGGCTCGACGAGGGGGAGTTTCTGTCTTTCCTCTTCGAGAACTGGAAAAGCGTGGTGGATGAGGACAATTTCACCCACCGCATCCGGCTGTTCAATTCGGAGCTGGAAACCCGCAAGAAATGACCTCGGACGACAGTGCCCGGAGAGAGTGAGGAGTTTTGAGTATTTGAACCAAGAAGAAGGAGGGGACACTCTGCCATTCCGCGCAGCCCCGCATCGGAGGCCCCATTGGCCCGGCGCGCGAGGGATCGGATACGCAGAGTGCCTTCTCCTTGGGCGGTCATCGGCTCTCCAGCCTGTACCGCAGGGAGCAAGCTAGGCGGTTAACCTTAATATCCGGTTACGAGCCTTCTTCTTGGTTGAAATACTCCACGGGGGGTGCGGGGGGTGTGAAATCCCCCGCCTGCGCGACACTGGCTAGGGAGGATGGCGCATGACGATCAAGCTCTACTGTTTCGGGGAAAGCGGCAATGCCTACAAGGCGGCGCTGGCGCTGGAACTGTCCGGCCTCGACTGGGACCCGGTCCATGTCGATTTCTTCGCCGGGGAAACTCGCACCCCAGACTATCGCGCCAATATCAATGAAATGGGCGAGGCGCCGGTTCTGGTCGATGGCGACGTGAAACTGACCCAGTCCGGCGTCATCCAGCAATATGTGACCGACAAGAGCGGCAAGCATGGTGGCGCGCCCGAAGATCGCTACGAGGTGCTCCGGTGGGTCCTTTGGGACAACCACAAGATGTCTTCCCAGGCCGGGATGACCCGCTTCCTGATGAACTTCCTGCCCGAAAAGCACCGCGACCCCAATGTCATCGCATTCATGCAGGGCCGCCTGAAAGCCGCCTATGCGACGCTCAACGCCCATCTGGAGGGCCGCGACTGGATCGTCGGCGACAGCCTGACCAACGCCGATCTCTCCTGCTGCGGCTATCTCTATTACCCCGAGCCCTTCGGCTTTGACCGGGCCGAATGGCCCCATATCGACGCCTGGCTTACCCGCCTGTCCGACACGCCGGGCTGGCAACACCCCTACGACCTGATGCCGCGCGCCATGACGGAGAAGGAGACCACCAAATGACCGCAGCCTTCGTCATCATGGCGGCCATCGCCCTGGTCGGCGGGCTGGTGGGAGGAGCGAGCCTCGCCTGCGTTCTCAAACCCTATCGCGGGCAGACGGACCCGCTGCCACGCAGCACCTTTGCCCTCCTCTTCGGCGCAACCTGTCTGGCCGCTCTGCCCGCGATGGCAGTGTTTCTTGGCATGATCGACTATGAAGCCCCGGCAACTCTGCTGCTCTTCTTCGGCACGGGCGCGATCACTGCCCTGCCGCTCCTCATACCGGCAAAGCGATTGCCACGCGACGCGCCGCTGATCTTCGCTGGCTTTGCACTGGCCACCCTGTCCGCTCTGGCCACGGTCTTCTGGGCCTCCCAGGGCTTCCGGGAGGCGCGCGAAAGCCTTCACCGGGCCTGCTCCGCCGCAACCGAAACCCTCAGCGCCGCCCGCGCTTGCAGAGAACATGTCGACACTCATTGGTCGCTTCCAGCCGACCTGCCACAGACCTGAGACGTAAGGATTCCCCATGACCGACGCCTATATTTACGACGCCATCCGCACCCCGCGCGGCAAGGGCCGCAAGGACGGCTCCTTGCACGAAGTCAGCGCCGCGCGGCTGTCCGCGATTGCGCTGAACGCGCTGAAAGACCGCAACAATCTCGAAGGCCATGCCGTCGAGGATGTGATCTGGGGCAATGTCACGCAAGTGGCCGAACAGGGCGCCTGCCTCGCGCGCACCGCCGTTCTGGCCTCGGACCTTGACGAGTCGATCCCGGGCCTCTCCATCAACCGCTTCTGCGCGAGCGGGCTGGAGGCGGTGAACCTCGCCGCCAACCAGGTCAAGGGCGGCGCGGGCAATGCCTATATCGCCGGTGGCGTCGAAAGCATGAGCCGCACGCCCATGGGCATGGATGGCGGCGCGATTGCCGTCGACCCCGCCATTGCGATGGACAATTATTTCGTCCCGCAGGGCATTTCCGCCGATATCATCGCCACCGAATACGGCTTCACCCGCGATCAGGCCGATGCGCTGGCGGTGGAATCCCAAAAGCGCGCGAAAGCCGCCTGGGATGACAATCGCTTCGCCAAATCCGTGGTGCCGGTCTTTGACCAGAACGGTCTGCCGATCCTCGATCATGACGAATACATGCGCCCCGGCACCGACATGCAGTCGCTCGGCGGGCTGAAACCGTCCTTCAAGGACATGGGCGAGGTCATGCCCGGTTTCGACGCCGTGGCGCTGATGAAATACCCGCATCTGGAGCGGATCAACCACATCCACCACGCAGGCAACAGCTCTGGCATCGTCGATGGCGCCGCCGCCGTTCTGATCGGCAACAAGGCGTTTGGCGAGGCCATGGGCCTCAAGCCCCGCGCCCGCATTCGCGCCACCGCCAAGATCGGCACCGATCCCACCATCATGCTGACCGGCCCGGTGCCTGTGACGCAGAAAATCCTTGCCGAATCCGGCATGACCATCGGCGATCTGGACCTTTTCGAGGTGAACGAGGCCTTCGCCTCTGTCGTCATGCGCTTCCAGCAGGCTTTCGACGCGGATTGGGACAAGATCAACGTCAATGGCGGCTCTATCGCCATGGGCCACCCGCTTGGGGCCACCGGCGCGATGATCCTCGGCACGCTTCTGGACGAGCTCGAACGCTCCGACAAGGAAACCGGGCTTGCCACGCTCTGCATCGGCTCCGGCATGGGTGCCGCCACCATCATCGAGCGCGTCTGATGCCCAAGATCGACCTGAGCCAACTCACAGCCCGTACCGGCTCCATCTACCCCGCGCCCTATGATGCGGAGATGGAGGGGCGATCCTCGCTTCGCGTGGGCGATGCGGGCGGTCTGACGCAGTTCGGCGCGAATATCGTCATCCTCGCCCCCGGCGCGAAATCCTCCCTGCGCCACTGGCACGAACGGCAGGACGAATTCGTCATGGTCACCCAAGGCACCTGCACGCTGGTCGATGACCACGGTGAAACGCCGATGTCCGTGGGCGATTGCGCGACCTTCAAGGCGGGCGATCCCAACGGCCACTGCTTCATCAACAAAACCGGCGACGAGGCCCGCTTCCTCGTCATCGGCACCCGCACGGAAACCGAGACCGGCTGGTACAGCGATATCGACCTGAAAATCAGCGTCGACGCGACCGGTTTCACCTTCACCCGCAAAGACGGCACCCCGCTCAAGGGAGACGAAAAATGACCGATTTCACCATGAAAACAGACGCTGACGGCGTCGCCACCATCACCTGGGACACCCAGGGCAAGAGCATGAACGTGATGACCCTCGAAGGCTGGGTCGAGCTGGAGGCGCTGATCGACCAGGCGCTGGCTGACGACGCCATCAAGGGCGTGATCCTGACCAGCGGCAAGCCCGGCAGCTTCGCGGGCGGGATGGACCTCAAGGTCATCGCCAAGATGAAGGAAATGGCGGGCGACAACCCGGCCAAGGGGCTCTTTGACGGGATCATGAATGCCCACCGGATCATGCGCAAGATCGAGCGCGCGGGCATGGATCCCAAGACCAACAAAGGCGGCAAGCCGATCGCCTGCGCCCTGCCCGGCACCGCGCTTGGCATTGGCCTCGAAATCCCGCTCTCCTGCCACCGCATCTTTGCCGCCGACAACCCCAAGGCCAAGATCGGCCTGCCGGAGATTATGGTCGGCATCTTCCCCGGCGCGGGCGGCACCACCCGCCTCGTGCGCAAGATGGGCGCGATGGCGGCCAGCCCCTTCCTGCTAGAAGGCAAGCTTTCCGACCCGAAGAAGGCCAAATCCGCCGGCATCGTGGATGAGGTCGTTCCGGCGGACGAGCTGCTGTCGGCTGCGAAGGACTGGGTTCTGAACGCGAAAGACGCCGATATCGTCAAACCGTGGGACCAGAAGGGCTACAAGATGCCCGGCGGCGCCCCCTACTCGCCTTCCGGCTTCATGACCTTCCTCGGCGCGGCAGCCATGGTGAACGGCAAGACAAAGGGCGTCTACCCGGCGGCCAAGGCGCTGCTCTCTGCCGTCTACGAAGGCGCGCTGGTGCCCTTCGACACGGCGCTGAAGGTCGAGGCGCGCTGGTTCACCAATGTGCTGATGAACCCCTCGTCCTCGGCCATGATCAACAGCCTCTTCGTCAACAAGGAAGCGCTGGAAAAGGGCGCGAACCGTCCGGACGTGGCAGATGAAACCGTCAGGAAAGTCGGCGTTCTGGGCGCGGGCATGATGGGGGCAGGCATCGCCTATGTCTCGGCCAAGGCGGGCATCGAGGTTGTGCTGATCGACTCCACGCAAGAGGCCGCCGACCGGGGCAAGAGCTACTCCACCGGCATCCTCGACAAGGGCATTTCGCGCCGCAAGGTGACGGAGGAGCAGAAAGCCGACCTGCTCGCCCGCATCACCGCCACCACCGAATACGCAGCACTCGAAGGCTGCGACCTGATCGTGGAAGCGGTCTTCGAAGACCCCTCCGTCAAGGCCGAGGTCACCGCCAAAGCGGAAGCGGTCATTCCCGAAGACGCGATCTTCGCCACCAACACCTCAACCCTGCCGATCAGCGATCTGGCGAAGGCCAGCAAACGGCCCGAGCAGTTCATCGGCATCCACTTCTTCAGCCCCGTCGACAAGATGCTGCTGGTGGAGATTATCAAGGGCAAGGAAACCGGCAACCGCGCCGTGGCCAAGGCGCTCGACTATGTGCGCCAGATCCGCAAGACACCGATCGTCGTCAACGACGCCCGCTTCTTCTACGCCAACCGCTGCATCATCCCCTACATCAACGAAGGCATTCGCATGGTGAAGGAGGGCGTGGCCCCGGCGCTGATCGAGAATGCGGCGAAACTGGTCGGCATGCCGCTTGGCCCCCTGCAACTGGTGGACGAGACCTCCATCGACCTCGGGGTGAAAATCGCCAAGGCCACCAAGGCCGCCATGGGCGACGCCTACCCCGATGGTGCCGTGGACGAGGTGCTGTTCTGGATGGCCGACGAGGGCCGCCTTGGCCGCAAGTCCAAGTCCGGTTTCTACGCCTATGACGACGCGGGCAAGCGTCAGGGCCTGTGGGATGGCCTCGCCGCGAAATACCCGGTGGCGGATGAACAGCCCGAGCTGATCGAGGTGCAGCACCGCCTGCTCTTCGCACAGGTGCTGGAAGCGGTCCGCGCGCTGGAGGAAGGCGTACTGGAAGACATCCGCGAAGGCGATGTCGGCGCGATCCTCGGCTGGGGCTTCGCGCCGTGGTCGGGCGGTCCGTTCAGCTGGCTCGACATGCTCGGCACGCCCTATGCGGCGGAACGCTGTGACCAGCTGACCGAGACCTATGGCGACCGCTTCTCCACCCCCGATCTGCTGCGCGAAATGGCAGGCAAGGGGCAGAGCTTCTACGGCCGCTTCGGCCCGCAAGCAAAGAAAGCCGCCTAAGTCGCAGGCAAGGCAATCAGGGGCGAGGCGGGTCATTCCCCTCGCCCCTTTCTCATGTCTTAGCGGATGATCTCGAACTCCTGATACAGATAACCGCCGGCATAGACGGTCTGTGACATCAACCGCAGGTCCGGTTGCACCGGGCAGCCCCCGAACAACCGCGTGCCGCCGCCCAGAACAATCGGCGCGCGTTTCACCCGCAGCCGGTCGATCAGACCCCAGCCCTGCAGCGTCCCGGCAAACGCCCCGCCGCCGCACAGGTAGACCGGCCCGGCAGACCTACGGATCACCTCCACCACCTGCGCCCGCCCTGCCCCGCGATGCAGGGTCACCGCCCGCTTGTCGGGCAGGTCCAGCCGCTCGGAAAAGACATGGGTGCGCATGTGGGTGTAGGGATTCTGCCCCGGCTCCATACCGAACCGATATCCAAACTCGTAAGTGCCACGCCCCATGATGGCGGTGGCATAGCCCTCCAGTCGGGCGACATAGTCCTCCACCACCGGTCCCTCATGGGCAAAACCGGAAATGTCCCCTTCGGGACCGGAAATATAGCCGTCCACAGATACGGCCACGTCATAGATAACGGGATGCATTCAGGTGCTCCTCAAACAAGGTCCAACTTGACCCCGAGGGGCCACGGAAACGGGTTGGTCCTTACTTGATCACTGGCAGAGCACTCCTGTTGTCAGGGCAATTCCTACCCTGCACCCGGCAGGAAAGGCAAGCCGAGCCGGACCTAGTCCACCTCTGCCGCGACCATGGCCCTGCCTTCGGCGAAGGTCCCGGCCTCGATATGCTTCATCAGCAGTCGCGCCTTTTCCCAGCTCAGCGCCTTGCAGTTGTCCACGATCTTCTGATGCCCCAATGCCACCTCGAAGCTCAGCGCATCGTCGGCCAGCAGATAGGTGCCGCCGCCCACGCAAATCGCCTGCGGATGATCGAAGATCAGTTCATAGACCAGCTGATCCCCCACGGGTTCCACCGGCTTGATACCGCCATATCCGTCAAGCGCCTTCGCTGGCAGCAGAACGAAGGGATCGCCGGTCATCTTCTCCACCAGATCGCTTTCATAGATGACCGCCTGATGCTGCATCAGTTGCAAAGGCTCACAATTGCCCAGCGCACCTGCGGGAATTTCGAAGGGCCAATGCTCCATGCAGCGTTCGGACGGGCTGGCCCAGGCCCGGCGCTGGATGATGGCGCGGATTTCCTTGTACCCGTCCTCGAAGGTTTCCACCAATGTCCCCGGCGTCAACTCGCTGACCGGCAGATCGCCATAGGGGGTCTGCACCGGTGTCCGCCCCTGCAACCCCAGGGGCAAGGCCTCGCCGCCGAACCCGGTCAGCATCGCCGCACCGGGAATGATGGCCTTTCCAACGGCCCTGTGTCTGATCTGCTTGGTCACGCTCGATTCTATTGTTTGATTGAATTTCTTATTGAGATTCAGAATGGCGAAAATATGAAAAACTTCGAGCAATAATAATTAACAGATCATTTCCCCTTAAAGAGTGTTTCCAGTTTTCTGAATGGAGGGTCGTGCAAAGCGCCCCCCGGATCGGCCGCTGCTCGGCAGACGTCCCGCTGCAATTGCCCTGCGATTCGCAGGCTGATGCAGGACAGCACCAGCGCGGGCGGCGCGCGCCCCGGGTCACGGTGCATCGGCAGCCTGCATTAGCGACTGTTCAGGATACAGGACCGCCAAATGTCCGACATTTGGTGCCGTTGCGTCACACAAACTCTTTTCTTTTGAAAAATCTCTGCCAAACATCCCGATCACCGCATCGACCACCGGCAAGGAGGACACCGCATGGGCTGGATGAAGGATGAAACCGGGCTGGAAAAACGCGCCGCGAATTTCGTGCCGCTGACGCCGCTGTCGCATCTCAAACGCGCTGTGCTGGTCTATCCGCAGGTCGAGGCACTGGTCTATGGCACGTTCCGAAAGACCTATGCCGAATACCATGCCCGCGTCTCGCAATTGGCCTCTGCCCTTACCGGTCGTGGCGTCGCGCCGGGCGATGTGGTCGCCACCGTCATGCCCAATGTCCCCGCCCAGGCCGAGGCGCTCTTTGGCGTGCCCGCCTGCGGGGCGGTTCTGAACACGATCAACACAAGGATCGAAGTCGGCACCATCAGCTACATCCTCGATCACGGCGAAGCCTCCGTGGTGCTGGTCGATACCCAATTCCTTGGCGCGGTCGAGGCGGCGCTGAAGGAAATGGAAGCCGAGGATTTGCCGCTGATCGTCGAGGTCCCCGACGAACAGGCCGGCTACCCCGCCTCTGGCCGTCACCTGACCTATGAGGATCTGCTGGCCGAGGGCGACGCCGATTTCGAATGGATCATGCCAGAGGATGAATGGGAGAGCATCGCGCTCAACTACACCTCCGGCACCACCGGGCGGCCCAAGGGCGTCGTCTATCACCATCGCGGCGCCTACCTCATCACCCTTGGCACCCCCATCGCCTGGCGGATGACGCTCTATCCCCGCCTGCTGACCATCGTGCCCTTCTTCCACTGCAACAACTGGTGCCACACCTGGATGCTGCCCGCGCTTGGCGGCACAGTGGTCTGCTGCCGCGACGTGACCGCCAAGGCGATCTATGACGCCATCGCCGATGAGGGCGTGACCCATTTCGGCGGCGCGCCCATCGTGCTGAACATGATCGTGAACTCCTCCGAGGCCGATCGCCGCGCCTTTGATCACACCGTCGAGGTCTTCACCGCAGGCGCCCCCCCGGCGGCCGCGACGCTCGCCGCGATCGAGCCCATGGGCTTCAACGTCACGCAGGTCTATGGCCTTACCGAAACCTATGGCCATGCCACCGAATGCGTCTGGAAGGACGACCAGTGGGGCGATCTGTCTCAGACCGACCGCGCCGCGATCAAGGCCCGCCAGGGCGTTGCGCTGCCGAATATGGAACCCATCATCGTCACCGACAGCGACATGAACCAGATCCCGCAGGACGGCACTGCGACCGGCGAAATCATGATCCGCGGCAATTCGGTGATGAAGGGCTATTACAAGAACCCCCGTGCCACCGCCGAATCCTTCCGGGGCGGCTATTTCCATTCCGGCGATATCGCGCTGCAACACCCCGACAGCTACATCCAGATCGCCGACCGCGCCAAGGACATCATCATCTCGGGCGGCGAGAATATCAGCTCGGTCGAGGTCGAGGGCGCGCTGATGCACCACCCCGCCGTGCTGCTTTGTGCCGTGGTGGCCAAGCCCGATGACAAATGGGGCGAGGTGCCCTGCGCCTTCGTGGAACTGAAATCGGGGGTCGAGGCAACCGAAGACGACCTCATCGCCTTCGCCCGCCAGCGCCTGGCCGGGTTCAAGACCCCCAAGCATGTGGTGTTCCAGGAACTGCCCAAAACCTCGACCGGCAAGATCCAGAAGTTCGAACTGCGCAAGGTGGCGCAAGCGCTGTAGTCGGTTTCGTACCGGGCCAGAGCCGCCTGAAGCGTGGCGAAGGGACCGTTCGTGTCCCTCACTGCCGCATCAGCGCCCCGCAGCAGACTTAGCGAATGCGGAAAATCGGACATTTGCAGCGAGTTGCGGGGTTGTCCGCTGCGCGGACTTTATTGCCATTGAGTGATCACACAGCAATGTCGACTTTGGTTCGGGAACATCCAGTCTCCAAGCACGAGATCAAGCTGATTTCCGCGCAACCACGACAAATTGTGTGATCGATAAGAAAAACCGCCCCTCATCCGACAGCGTCTGTTGTTCATTGAACCAAGCCTGCGCCTCCACCTCTTCGATATGCGAATTGGAAATCGCGTATTGCTTCATGAGATGCATCATCACGATGACAATGCCATCGGGCTCGAGTTCGTGATCGGTCATTGTAAAGGGTGTTACTGCATCCACCTTGTGTCCTTTGGCCTTGAGGATACCGGGAAGCCGTTCGGGCAGCGTACCGCTGACGAAATGCTTGTCCCAAGACGCTACTACCTTGGAAATGCGCTCGGGATTATCGGAATGCCAGATGAAGCTGCCAAAGTGCACGTCGCTAATCACCAAACGACCGCCCGGTTTCAGGCATCGCATTGCATCTTCCAGTGCGCTGTCCACGTCGTCTATGCATTCGAAAACCTGAACAGATACGGCCCTGTCGGCGGCACCGTCTGAAACCGGGAAGTCATTCGCCAAACCCTCCGCGAACTCCACGTTATCGTGGCCCTGGCAGCGGTCTTGCCCAGCCTTCAGCATGTCCTTGCTGGGATCAATGCCAATGATCCTGCCTGTCGGCCCGACGGCCCTGGCCAACTCGGCGGTCAGCAATCCGTTGCCACATCCGATATCAATGATCGTATCACCAGGGCTAGGCTTGAGCGCGTCAAAAGATGCCTGCCGTCTGCGGGTCAGGTCAGCACCTTCGTAAGCATTGTTCAATATCCGAGTAATCGCAGCATCAAACTTAAGCACTTGGATTACCTTCAAATTTTCTAGCACCGGGGATTTCCGTGACCCAATTTAGTCTGGAACGCGTCCAGCATTCGAAACTTGGAGCTAGTTCAGCCCGTTGCCGAATCGTCCCGGCCCGAAGGTTGTATGCGGCAGGTTTATCCTCGACGCCGCAGGAAAAGAGGCCGGAACCACGTTGTTGCACGGGTCAAGGAAATCGGCGAAGAAGTCGGCCCAGACATGGTAAAAGTAGAGCCCGATGCCGCACAAATTCCACGCTGATCGTCGAGGCAAGTTCCGGAAAGCGAAATATGCGGTGAGTTACTGGCCGAAATAAAACGAGGCGCTGCGCCGTCGCGGGGACGTGACGATCTGGCTTGAGGATGGGGCTGCCGGGAAATAGGTAGCACCCAAGCACAAGGGTCGTGGCGAGCAACCGAAATACTCCGACTTCGCCATCGAGACCTGTCTGACGCTGGGGCTGATCTTTCACCAGCCGCTGCGACAAACCCAAGGGTTCGTCCGGTCGCTACTTGGACTGATGGGCGTGGCGTTGCCGGCTCCAGACTTCTCGACCTTGTCACGGCGGGCGATTGGCCTCTCTGTCGTGGACGACAGGCCGCAATCGAGTGGCCCCATCACGCTGAACGTGGATAGCACGGGCCTGAAGATCCATCGCGGTTCAGGCTGGCTGGAGGAAAAGCACGGCACGAGAAAGACCCGCCAATCCTGGCGCAAACTGCACATCGGGTACGATCCGGATAGCGGCGAGATTATGCCCGTGACCGACAGGCCAATCCCGGAGGCACCGCTTTCGACGGCGATCCGGTGGGTGCCGACGGCGATCTCGAACCCCCCAGCGCAAGCCGATCGATCCGATCGACGAGCAGCACCATGACCGATTATTCGCGCACGTGACTCTTTCGGCTAGTTTTCAACCGCGGCTTTCAGTTCCGCATTGCAGGTTTGATACATCGGCAATAACTGACCCGCGAAGCTCGCTGCATAGGGGTTGTCCACGATCTCGTCGGATTGGACGAACAGAGTCTGATCACCGCAAGCTTCGACTCTATAGAGATGGTTATCATGCCCCCCGCCGATGTCTTCCGGGAACGGATCGGACCAACCGAATGCCTGGCCGTCTGCATAGATGAGCGTGTGAGGAACCTCCATCACATTGGGCTCACCGGTCTCGTCGGTGCCAAAGATGAAAGTGATCGTCACGCTTCCGCCGTCACGGATGTTGCCGGTCATGCCCTGCAATGTGCCGGTGCTCCAGCTTGCCATGTTGTCGAAGTCGGTCAGGGTCGCCCAGACCTCCTCGGGGGCGGCGTTGATGAGCACGGATGTGTCGACTGTTGCATGGGTCTGGCTGAGCTGCGCGATGCTGCCACTCATCAAACGCGCATCGCAGGGCGTGTCTGCCGCCAAAGATGAACTGAATGCGATTGCAAGCAGCGGGGCAGCAACTGCAGTTGAGGCGAAGGGGAAAGAACGGTTCATGATCACTCCAAATGAGTTTGTTTTCTTGCCAGACTTGAAGAGTTGGATAAGTTCGCGACTTCTCGCTGGGATCACCTGACGCCGAGGTCGCGCCATCGTCCTTGTCCATCTTTGCCATTGCGTCATGTCGGCATCGGCGATGGCAAAGGGGGACAGATCGACGGTCTGGGCCATCCGATCTGGGTTCAGGCTTTTGAACAGCACGGAACAGCCAATCGGTGCGCCCACCACGATAAAAGCTGGGCTTCGGACACGCCCCATTTCTTCGCGATGTCTTTGACGGCTACGTCGTCCGTCCTCATGTCATCTGACTTGGCACTGTCCGGGAAGTGCGAGGGATGAGGGTGAAGGTAGCTTGAGTTTCAGTCATGCAGTGCTCCATTCTTGCGTGTTGTCGATTGGAAGCTATGCGCAGCGCTGAAGCTCGTCCTGCCAAATTCTCCGAGACTTTTGCCAATTCCTCCAAATCGTAGGGAAAACACGTGATCACGCGTGACCTGGCCCCGACGGACCCCGCTCCATATCAAGAGTCTGCGCGGTCTCAGGCAGGCCCGCAGTCAGCCCGGCGATGGCCAGGCACAGGATGACGGGCTTGAGGCGGTCGGTGCGGGTGGCTTCCAGACGGCTCATCCTTCTCCGGCGGGGGCGAATGCCGCTGGCTCTTCCGCGAAAAGCCGTCCGACCCCCACGCTCCGCGTGCTGGACCCGGCATCGCGCAGGAGGAACAGGGCGTCGAGGCCGGTTCGCCGTGCGAGTGCCGCGCCCCGCTCCGGGCCGAGCACCATCAGGGCCGTCGCCCAGCCATCCGCCTCGGCGCAACTCCGGGCCACCACGGTGACCGAAGCCGGTGAGGCAATCAGCGGCGCGCCGCGTCTGGGGTCCATCGTGTGCGACAGGCGTCGCCCCTGCACCTCGACCCAGTGGCGGTAGTCGCCAGAGGTGGCCACTGCGGCGTCCTGTAGCGCAAGGATGGAATGCGGCGTCCGGCGCTCGGCATCCGGTGCCTCGACCGCGATGGCCCAAGCCGCGCCGTCGGGACGCAGACCCAGCGCCCGCATCTCGCCGTCGATCCCGACGAGAGCATCGGCGATCCCGTGGTCGCGCAAGATTTCTGCCAGCCGGTCGACGCCATAGCCCTTGGCGATGCCGTTGAGGTCGAGGGCGACGGGCGCGGCCTTGCGCACGCGGGCTCCGTCCATCTCCAATAGTTCATGCGCCGGGCAGCACGGGTTTTTCATCGCGGCGCGGATGCGATCCGGCGCAGTATTCCCGGGCCCGAAGCCCCAGGCCGTCACCGCGTCACCCATTCCGATGTCGAACGCCCCGCCCGAGGCACGCCCGATTTCGAGGCCGAGGCGCAGGACGTGCCGAAGGCGCTCGGGCACAGCCAGCCATTCCCCCACCGGTGCCGCGTTGAGCCGCATCAGATCGCTGCCCGCGTTCCAGGTCGACATCTGTCCATCCACCTCGTCCACGGCCGCTTGCAGCGCCGTGCGGATCGGGGCCGGGTCAAAGTCGGGTTGCGCAAAGAACAGCGCCGACCAACCTGTGCCCATTGTCGGGCCGCTCAGGGCGATCCTCGCCCGTTCAGTAGACATCTTCGACATACCGCCCCTCTGCCTTCAGGACCGCCGGCGTCAGCCCGGACGGTGCAAGGATCTCGGTCAGCGCATCGGTCACGCCCGCCGCCATGTCGCGGCCGCCGCAGACCATCACGCGGGCGCCGTTGCGGATGAGGTCCGCGACCTGGGCAGCCTCGCCCAGCAGCGCGTCCTGAACGTAGTGGGGCCGCGCCCCGCGCGAGATGGCCGTGACCAGCCGGGTCAAACGCCCTTCATCCTGCCAGCCAGGGATCTCCTTGCCGTAGAAGAAATCACTGCCCGGATGGCGCATGCCGAAGAAGAGGTGAACGGGCCTGCGGCGCGCGTTGCCGCGGATGATGCCCGCAAGCGGCCCGATGCCGGTCCCCGCGCCGATCAGGATCAACGGTGCCCGGCTCTGCCCCGGACGGAAACCTGGGTTTCGGCGGAGGAAGGCGGCCACCGTATCGCCCGGCTCCAGCGCCGTAAGCTGTCCCGAACAGAGCCCGCCGGGATGCTTCTTGACCACGATCTCGACAAAGCCATCGCGGCGTCCAGAGGCGAGCGAGTAAAGTCTGGGGACAGCGCCCCCTTCGGGCTGGACGCCGATCAGGTCGCCAGCCTGAAACCTTGCGAACCCGCCGCCCAGTAGCCTTTGCCAAAGCGAGGCGCGCGGGAGCGCGAAGCGCAGGATGGCGGTCGGGGCCTGTACCTCGACACCGTAGTCGCGGCGCGAGACGAGAGTCAGCATGGTCGCTTGCGGCTGGACCGGCTGATGCGACAGTTCGAGGTCAATGCCAAGCGCCTCTCCGAGCGCCCTGCCCCAGCGTGCGAAGTCCTGAGGCGATTGGCGGTCGACCGTGTCAAGCGACATGAGTTCTGGCCAACCCTTCGCCCGTGCCGCTGCCGCGACCTCCCTGGCGAAGGCGCAATAGGCCGGAAAGCTGCGGTCACCGAAGCCGAGCACGGCCAAAGGAATGTCCGGCACCCGGTCGGACGCGGTCAGGCGGTGAAGAAAGCCCTTTGCAGAGGCGGGCGCTGCCCCGTCTCCATAGGTCGCGGCGAGCAGGATGATCCGCTCGGCATGGGCGTAACGCTCCGGCGCGAAGCCCGACATCGGGCCGACATGGACGCTCTGCCCGGCTTGCGTCAGGGCCGCGTGCAGCGTCGCGGCAAAGCCCCAGGTGCTGCCGCCCTCGCTGCCGACGAGCAGGATCGTCTCGGCGCGGCCTGCGGTCTGGTTGCCCCGGATGCGCGGTCGACCGCGCCGCCCGGCGAACCAGACCAGCACGCCGGTTGCGCCCATCGCGGGCACGCCGAGCGCCATCAGCCCGAGCACGAGCCCAAGCGTCGCCGCCCCCTGTCCGGTGTGCAGCATGTAGATGGTTTCCGAGACGCGCTCCCATCCCGTCAGGTCGGACCAGGCCAGCAGGGCCCCGTCGCCCTGATCGAGATACCCGGTGCCCCTGTCGGTCTTGAGCGTGTAGACATCCGTCGCATCGCCGGGATAGGGAAAGCTCAACTCGCGCAACTCGGCGACCGGCGTTTGCTGTAGCGTGGGCATTTGATCGAGTGCGAAGGCCATCTCTCCGCTGACCTCTGGCATGTTTGGCAAGGCGCCCCCATCCGGCAGGAGATCGAAGGTAGACGCCGTCATCCAGAGCGCAGTCGTGGAGGACAGAACGAGGCCCACGACGGCGATCCGGGCGATCTCGACGTGCAGCCTTCCCGCGAGCGGGCCACGCAGGCGCGCGAACCAGTGCCGCCAGCCGCCCGTCCGCCGCGCGACCAGCGCCGCGCCGGAGAGCGAGAGGACCAGCATCGCGGCAGCCCCTGCGGCCATCGCCATACGCCCGCCGTCGCCGAGGAACAGCGACCGGTGCAGGTTCGTCAGCCAGCGGAGGGCCTGGTTCGGATCGGCCGAGGCCACGCCCTCGCCCGTCGCTGGATCAATCACGGCGGCGCCCGGCGCGCCCTGGTCGAACCAGTAGGCGATGATCCGGCCCGAAGGCGCACGGCGGATCTGCTCCACGCCCGGATAGACGGTCTGGATGCGCTCCGCGAGAGCGGCGACGGTCAGCCCGGCTTCGGCCTGCGGCGCGGCGAGGCGCTCGGCCGCGGGGAAAACAGACAGTGCCGCACCGCTGAGGCTCAGGATGGTGACGAGCGCTAGGGCCAAAAGTCCCGGCCAACGATGGAATGCACGGATCATGGCCCCACTCCTCACATGTCGTAGGTGAAGCTGGCGATGTAGCGTCGACCCCGCACCGGCGTGGCAGCGCCATCGGTCGTGAGAGGCACCGCCACTTCGTTGGGGCTGTCGCGCATATCCTCAGCGGCTGCATCGATATGGAGCGTGTAGCCCGCATCGAAGAGCGCGTCGGCCAGGTCGAGCGTGATTTCCAGCGTGCGACCCGCGCCGACACTGGCACCGGTGATGCCGTTCACCTGAGCGGTATCGCCGCCCGTGGCGCGGTACCAGTCGCTGAGGTGTTCGTAGTAGCGCGAATTGTTGCCCGCCATCCACAGGCTGCCGACATAGGTGCCCGAGGCGTCAGTGACATAGAGCGTGAAATAGGCGCCATCGCCGCCATAATTGGTCAGTTCCGTAGTGAGCGTCACGGGCCGCGCCATGGCAAGGCCGGGAAGTGTCAGGGCGGTGGTCAGCGCGAGCGTTGAGAGAAGCGATTTCATCGGATTGATCCTTGTTGGGAAAGGTGCTGGCGTGCGTTTCAGTTCACCTGAACCTGCGGAGGCGTGCCGTTCTCGAAGAGGCCGTTCAGCGGCGGGGCCACCGCGCCGGCGGGCGCTGGATTCTGCGCGCTCCGGCGGTCGTCGTCCTCGTCCTCGTCCTCGTACTCCATCTCGACAATTTCCAGGGTCGCCGGATCGAGCTGCACCTCGATCTCCCGACCATCCTGGTCTCGGCCCTCGATCTCGTAGCAGCCGTCGTCGATCTCGAATTCGCGCACGGTCCAGCCGTTCTGCTCGGCCAGCTGCATCGCGGCCTCGCGCGGCTGCCACTGGTCACGGGGCGCGTGGCACTCATCGTCATCGGCCAGCGCGGCGCCCGCAGGCAATAGGGCGATCAGGGCGAAGGCGCTCAGGGTCTTCTTCATGGCAGGGTCTCCTTGTCATCTGCTGAGGACAACCTGGGGACCAGACCTGAGGGCATCCTGACGCGCCCGCGATTCCCGCTTCAGCTTGCCGTCAGGAAGAAAGCAGGTTCGGGAGAAAAAAGGGCCCCGCCCGTGAGGGCGAGGCCAAGGGGGGCCGAAGGGACGGACGGCCTTGGGAATGGGTGATGTCAGGCGATGTCGCCGGGGCCGGGTCCGCGCTTGTCGCCCGTTACCATGGCCCGCGCGAGGTTCTCGTTGTGCCGGAACGAGGCCAGAACGACGCCAGCCACATGCAGCGCGGCGAGCAGCAGCATCAGGTTGGCCAGCGTCTCGTGGAGCTCCTTCAGTTGCCCCTCTGCCTCGCCGCGCACGCCATATTCCCGCTCGTCGCCGTCGTCGTCGGCCCAGGCGGGTGCCACAATGGCGGGAATGGACGGAAGCATCGCCATGCGAGACTCGTCCTCCATGAGCCAGCCGGTGAGGGCTGTGCCCGACAGCGTGACCAGCAGCGCAACGATCATCGCCGCGCCCGCCGGATTGTGGCCAAGATAGCGCCGCTCGCGTCCGCGGGCCATGTCCCCGAAATAGCCAAGCGTCTCGCAAGGGCCTTTCAAGAACTGGGCAAAGCGCGCGTAACGACTGCCGACAAGGCCCCAGACCAGCCGGAAGGCAACCAGCCCGGCGACGGTGTAGCCTGCGACCTCGTGGATGGGTTGCAGCTCGTCCGCTGTCAGCCATGCGGTCGCAAAGGCCGCGACCAGACCCCAGTGAAACACGCGGACAAACGGGTCCCAGACCCGGATCTTGCCAGTTGGACCAACGGTCGTTTCCGGCGCATCATGCGTGATGCCGTCAGTCATCATCGTCGCCTTCATGATCGTCGCGCTCGTCTTCGTCCTCGTATTCGAACTCGATCACCTCCAGCGTCGCTGGATGGACCGTCACCTCGATCGGTCGCCCCTCGGCGTCGCTGCCGTCGATCTCGTAGCAGCCATCGTCGATCTTGATCCGGCGCACCGTCCAGCCATTCTCTTCGGCCAGTCGGGCAACGGCATCGCGCGGCTGCCATTCGGCCATCGGCACGAAGCAATCGTCATCCGCCAGCGCGACACTGGCTGGCAAGACCGCAAGAAACCCGAGAATTGTCAATGTCTTCTTCATGGTCCAAACTCCTCGTTGCGGCCATCTTGACACCATTCATGCGCGGCGAAGCTGACGGCAGCCTGAAGGAACGTATTCCGCCGCTTCAGCTTCGTGTCAGCCAGAGGGATCATGGAGGGTCATCGGAAGAGGACGGGAAAAGAGCATGCGCATCCTGCTGATCGAGGACGACACGGTTCTGGGGGCCGCGATACGCGACCAGATCGCGGCCGATGGGCAATCGGTGGATTGGGTGATGCGCCTTGATGCGGCTGGCGACGCGGTGAAATCCGCGTCCTACGACTTGATCCTGCTCGACCTGATGCTGCCGGACGGACGCGGGATCGGCTTCCTGAAGGGTCTGCGCGCGCGCGGAGATGTGACGCCCGTCATCATCCTGACCGCGCTCGACCAGGTGTCGGACCGGATCGAGGGGTTGAACGCGGGCGCCGACGACTATCTCGTGAAGCCGTTCGATCTGGCCGAGTTGTCGGCGCGGATCGGATCCGTCGCCCGACGCTACAGCGGCAACCCGAACCCCATCGTCTGCCACGGGCCGCTTGCAATCGACCTCGCCGCCCGCAGCGTTCACCGCGACGGCAAGCCGGTTGCCCTTACGGCACGGGAATGGGCGCTGTTCGACGCCTTCCTGGCGCGCCCCGGTCAGCTGTTATCGAAGGCTCAGCTTGAGGAGAAGCTCTACGCCTTCGACGCCGAGGTGGAGAGCAACACCATCGAGGTCCATGTCAGCCGCCTGCGCAAGAAGCTCGGGAGTGCGGTGATCGAAACCGAACGCGGCATGGGCTACAGGCTGGGCCGTCCATGAGGTGGCCCGCCAGCCTTCAAGGCCGGCTTGGCCTGTCGCTCGGCCTGACGCTGACGGTTCTGTGGTTGCTGGCGGCGACGGTGACAGCCCTGATCGTGCGGGACGAAATGGACGAGGTCTTCGACAGCGCCTTGCGAGAGACAGCCGAACGTATCCTTCCGCTGGCGGTAACCGACATCGTCGGGCGGGAAGTCCAGGGCGGCACGCAGCGGCTCGCCCCTGTCCGGGAGCATGAAGAATACTTCACCTATCTTGTCCGCGATGCCGACGGGCGCATCCTGCTCCAATCTCATGCAGCCGATCCTGCCGTCTTTCCGCTCTATGACGGGTCCGGGTTCCGGCAGACCGAAACCCACCGGCTCTACAGCGACGCCGCGCTTCAGGACACGATCCGCATCACCGTGGCCGAACCGCTGGCCCATCGCGCCTCGGTCGCGCAGGAGATCCGGATGGGCCTCGGCCTGCCGCTGCTGATCGTGCTGCCCGTTGCGCTTGCGGCGATCGTTTTGGCTGTCCGTTTCAGCCTCGCCCCCCTGCGCCGATTCCGCACGCGGCTGGAGGCGCGTGGCGCGCGCGATCTTTCGGAGGTTCCTGCAGGCGACCTGCCGACGGAGATTGGTCCGCTCGCTGAAACGCTCAACAACCTGCTGGCCCGCTTGCGCGAGGCATTCGAGGCCGAACGCAGCTTCGCCGCAAACGCGGCACACGAGCTGCGAACGCCCCTGGCCGGCGCAATTGCTCAGGCGCAGCGGCTGCGGTCGGAAACGCACGAGCCAGCCACCGAAGCGCGAGCCGGTGAGATAGAGGCCACGCTCAAACGCCTCACCCGGCTGTCCGAACGCCTCATGCAGCTTGCGCGGGCGGAAGGCGGGCGTCTTCGGCTGGACCGGAGCGCGGACCTGAGGGCGGTCGCCCGTGTGGTCGCGGAAGATCTTGGGCGCGCCACTGCCGAGGGCCGCATCGTGCTGAGCCTGCCGACCACAGCCGTCATGTCTGCCATCGACCCCGACGCCTTTGCCATCCTGTTGCGCAACCTCGTTGAAAACGCCCTCCGTCACGGAGCAAAGAATTCGCAGGTCGACGTTACGTTAGCTGCGGACGGGCTGCTGTCCGTCGCGAACGACGGCCCGGTCCTGCCACCCAACACCCTCGACCGCCTGACGGGGCGTTTCGAACGGGCGAACGCGAGCGCCGACGGCAGCGGGCTCGGCCTCGCCATCGTCGCGGCCATCGCGAACCGGATCGGAACCTCTCTAATTCTGGAGTCTCCACGTCCGGGTGAGTCTTCAGGTTTCGAAGCATCGATAAGGTTGCCGATCGAGACTTGAGCTCCCCCAATTCGGACACTGAAAGAAGCTACTGTTGGATGTCACTGAGAACTGACCCAGCTTTGTCACCGAGATCTGACCCGCCCGTTCGTTATGTTTGCTAATTCATGATGGGGTCAATGCTGCCCGAACGCAGACGCCAGATCCATCACCCGCGAGGAACACGAAGATGCGCGCCAGGTTGCGCGCGACATCGCCAAAACCAAGCAATACAGCATCTCGATGAAGCTCCAAAAAAGGTCGAGATGCACTTCGCGCACCTCAAACGCATCCTCGGCCTGGGCCGGCTTCGACTACGAGGTCCATGTGGCGCCAACGACGAATTTCTCCTCGCAGCCACTGCTCAAAACCTCCGCAAACCGGCCAAGATCTTACCTGCACCGCAGAAACCATGCAAAGCCTGATCAGAAAGGCGCTTACGCCACGTTCGACGCCGCACTTTCTGTGCCAGCATCATGTTTTTTTCCACAGAATCGGCTCCAAGCGGTCATCCGCTGCGGAAACCACCAAGGGCCACTACAGGCCGGGTTCCACCGGGTCCGACCAGGCGTCCAACCCGCCGTCGTTGTCACACCACGACCATCCACAAACACCGCCAAGACAGGTGGCGGCTACGGGCTGCTGCCAAAGCCGGGACGGCCAACCGTGCGGCCTGTCACCCCTCCTCCCGCTCCCGGTCATACCGCTCCATCCCCGGAAATTCCGGCAACCAGTTTTCCCGACGAATAGTCCAGAGCTCATAGCTCGGGCGCAGTTGGTTGGGGGTATCGAGGCTGCCCAGGTTGATCTCCAGCTCGTCCCCGCTTTGCGAGAAAACCGATGATCCGCAGCGCGGGCAGAAGGCGCGGCCCTCATACTGGCCGGTCTCGCCGGTGATCTCGACCGCCGCCGCGGGGAAGATGGCCGAGGCGTGAAAGAGCGCCCCGTGGAATTTGCGGCAGTCGAGGCAATGGCACAGCCCGACGCGCAGCGGTGCACCCGACGCCGTCACACGCACCGCCCCGCACAGGCACCCGCCGCTATAGCTCTTCATCGCCATTCTCCCCGCCAATCTGCGCAACCACCCGAAATCCGGTCATTCCGTATGTACGGGGGGTGCACGGGGGGTGTACAGGGGGTGTACGGGGGGCACCGGGCTGCACACAACCGTTGTTCCGGGCGGGTATTTCCGGTATTCTATCAGAAAAACAAGGTGATAGATCGAGCATGACGGCGCTTACGGAATATCAGCGTCTGGAGAGCACGGGGCTCTGGCGAGAGACCCCCGACAGCCAGCGCCGCGAGGTCGTGATCTCGCTTGGCGATGCGACGCTGGTGATCTCGACCATGGCCGAAACGGCACTGTCCCATTGGTCGCTACCCGCCGTCAAGCGGTTGAATTCCGGGAAGATTCCGGCGCTCTACGCCCCCGATGGCGAGGCCGACGAGCTGCTGGAAATCTCCGACCCCGACATGATCGACGCCATCGAACGGGTGCGCAACGCCATCGAGAAACGCCGCCCCCATCCCGGCCGCCTGCGCCTCTGGCTCGGCGCTTTCCTCTGCCTCATCACCCTTCTCATCTGCATCATCTGGCTCCCCGGCGCCCTGACCCGCCAGACTGCGGAAATGCTGCCTGCGGCAAGCCGGACGGATATCGGGCAGAGCATTCTCGCCGAGATGGCCGACCTCTCGGGTCGGCCCTGCGCGGGCCCCGGCGGGGTTTCGTCGATGCGGGATCTGAGCAGGGCCGTCTTCGGTCAGCAGGCACCTCAGATCATCGTGCTGCCCTCCACTGCCCAGGCCACCGCCAGCCTGCCCGGCAACATCATCGTCGTGAACCGGGCTCTGGTCGAGGACTACGAAGGGCCGGAAGTGCTGGCGGGCTTTCTTCTGATCGAAGACCTCCGCCGCCGCTTGCGCGATCCGATGCTGCACCTGCTGGAGCAATCGGGGCTGATGGCCACGGGCCGCTTGCTGACCACAGGAGAGATTGACGACAGCCACCTGCGCGCCCATGCGGCAAGGCTGCTGACGACACCGCCCATCAGCGTGGATCTCCCCCTTATCCTCGCGCGGTTCGAGCGGGCGGGTGTTTCGACCGAGCCTTACGCCTATGCGATTGATCTGACAGGGGAATCCGTTCTAGATCTGATCGAGGGCGATCCGATGCGCGGACGCTTGCGCGCGCCGCTCATGACGGATCAGAACTGGATTGCCTTGCAGGAAATCTGCGGTGGCTGACCCCGCCGACCCTAGCGCGTGACCGCCCCGCCATAGCCTAGCCCGCGTGCAGCAGACAGGGTCTGCCCAAGCATCGCGGCGTCATCGAACGGCCCGGCCAGAACCACGAATGTGCTGAAGTCGCCGCTGTCCTGCGCGACGCCCCCCAGCATCGTGGCCATGCCCTGCTGCTGCAAGCGCAGTCGCGCGGCATCGGCGGTGGCGCGGTCGGAATAGCGGGCGATCTCCACATAGCGATGACCGGCAGGAACCCTGAGGGCCGGAGCCTCCGCCGTGCTGTCCTCCGCCGCGATGTTCGGGGTGGAGGAGGCGCGGGTCACCAGCGGCGCAGAGGCCGGTGCAGCCGTTGCGCGGCTCACTGCGATGCCGTCGGCTGCGGGGTCAACGGCCACGCGCGGCACGGTCTCAGTCCAGAGTTGCGCCATGGCGGCATCGCCTTCGGTCGTGGCATAAGGCAGGCCGCGCGCGGCGTTCAGGCGACCGTCGGTCCATGCCTGGCGGTAGCCTTCGGGAATGACCACCGGCGCCAAGTCAACCCGGCGCGCGGGCGAGGCCGCCCCGGCGGCCCGCAAGACCGGCTGGCCATCGGCAGGGTGAATGGCCTGAGGGCCACAGCGCAGGCCAGAGCCTTGCATGTATTGCGCGGCGCCCGCAGGCAGGCCCTGACAGCTGACCACCTGCATGGCAGCGGGGGCCGACGGCGCGGGATTGGCGGCCGGCGCGGGGCGTGCGGCAGCGACGGCCTCAACAGGCGCCGCAGGGCGCGGCTGAGCGGCGGGTGTGACCGGTTGCGCGGCTGCAGGGGCCACGACGATTTCGACCGCAGGCTGCTCTGCTGGTTGCTCCGGCGCGGCAGCCACGGCCACCGGGGCCGATCCGCCACCGGACGGCTCATACCCACAAAGCGGCTGGCGATCCCGCGTCACGCGGGGCACCCAGGTTTCCTGCCCGCCATAGCCCGCGCGGATGAACACGCAGCCCCGGCTGTCGACATATTGGTCAGAAGAATAGCCCGCGGGCGGCGTTTCCGCCGGTCCACCAAGCTGCGCAATGCTTTGCGCGGATACAGGAACGGCGACAATCGCCGCCACGGCCAATCCAGAAACGGCCCGCAACAGATACATACCAGACAACCCCCATTGCTGTACCGGAAACAGTGGCAGAGGATTGTCCGCAGGTAAAGGGGGCGGTCGCCTATTTTGTGCCGAACATGCGGTCGCCCGCATCCCCTAGGCCTGGAACGATATAACCCTTTTCATTCAGGTGGCTATCGAGCGCGGCTGTGACGATGGGAACATCCGGGTGCGCCTCTTGCATACGGGCCACGCCCTCAGGCGCGGCCAGCAGGCAGAGGAAACGGATATTCGTGGCCCCGGCCTGTTTCAGCAGGTCGATGGCCGCGACGGAACTGTTGCCCGTAGCCAGCATCGGATCGACGGCGATCACCATCCGTTCGCCCAATTCATCCGGCACCTTGAAATAGTATTGCACCGGCTTGAGCGTTTCCTCGTCACGGTAGAGCCCGACGAAGCCGACACGGGCAGAGGGAATCAGCTCCAGCATCCCGTCGAGCAGACCGTTGCCCGCCCGCAGGATCGAGATCAGCGCCAGCTTGCGGCCCGCCAACACCGGGGCATCCATTTCCTGCAGGGGCGTATTGATCTTCTTGGTGGTCATCGGCAATTCGCGCGTGACCTCATAGGCGAGGAACTGGCTGATCTCGCGCAGAAGCTGGCGGAAGACGGCGGTGGATGTGTCCTGTTCCCGCATCAGCGTCAGCTTATGCTGCACCAGCGGGTGATTGACGACGGTAAGATGCTGCATCAGGTCCCTTTCTTCAGTTTCTTGGCCACGCGCGCCCGCGTGTCTTCATCGCAGAAGGCGGCGGCGAGTGCATTGGCGGTGATCTCGTCAAAGATCTCTTCGTCCCAGCCAAACGTGTCGGCCAGGTGATCATATTCACGGGTCATCGTGGTGTGGAAGAAGGGCGGATCGTCGGTCGAAACCGTCACCTTCACCCCTCGTTCGCGCAGGGTTTCAATGGGATGGTCGCGCCAGGAGGGGAAGACCCCCAGGAAGACATTGGACCCCGGACAGCATTCCAGCGTGATGCCCGCCTCGGCGATCTCATCGACCAGCGCAAGGTCGGTGATGGCCTGAACGCCATGGCCGATGCGTTCCACGTTCAGATCGCGGATCGCATCGCGGACGCTTTCCGCCCCGCCCCATTCGCCCGCATGGGCGGTGAGCCTGAGCCCCGCCTCTCGCGCGCAATCGAAGGCCCAGAGGTAATCCTTGGGCTTGCCAATGAGCTCATCGCCCGCGATGCCGAAGCCGGTGATGAAATCGCCCTTGGTCTCGGCCGCGCAGATGGCAATGGGCTTGGCCTTTTCAGGCCCGAAATGGCGGATGCAGGTGATGATGCCGCGCAGGGTGATGCCAAGCTCGGCCTCGGCCTTGGCGGCGGTTTCCTCCATTGCGTGCAGATATTCGCGCCAAGCGCCCACATCGCCGCCACCGCAGAAATCGGGGCTGATGAAGGTCTCGGAATAGACCACCCCGTTTTCGGCGCTTTCCTCCAGAACCGCGCGGGTCAGGCGGGCGTAATCCTCGGGCGTGGTCAGCACAGAGGTCGCGGCCTCGTAGACTTTCAGGAAGTGCCAGAAATCCTTGTAGGAATAGCTGCCATCCTCGCGGAAGATGCGCGACAGGTCGGTGCCCTTTTCCTTGGCGATCCCGCGAATGAAGGCCGGCGGCGCGCCGCCTTCGAGATGCAGGTGAAGCTCTATCTTGGGGATGTTTTTCATAGGAAACTCTTGCCCGGTCCTTGTGATGGCACCCCCAGATGCGCCGCAATAGATGCCGCGACATCGGTGAAGGCGCATAGCCCTATCTGCCCGGTTTGCGGCCCCTTGCCAAGCACCGGCACCCTCTCGCGCGTGTGGTCGGTGCCGATCCAGGTGGGATCGTTGCCGTGATCGGCTGTGAAGATCATCAGGTCGTCAGGGCGCAGGCGGGCCAGGATCGGGCCGATTTCCGTGTCGAACCATTCCAGATGGCCGGCATAACCCGACACATCGCGGCGGTGACCGTAAATGCTGTCGAACTCCACGAAATTGGCGAAGGTCAGGCTGCCGTCTTCGGCGCTGTCCACGAGGTGCGCCAGATGTCCCATCAGCGTGGTATCGGCCCCCTTCACCACATCGTCGATGCCGCGCATGGAGAAGATATCGCCGATCTTGCCCACGGCATGCACCTTGCGCCCCGCCCCCTGCACCCAATCGCACAGCGTCGGCGCGGGGGGCATAATGGCGTAGTCGTGGCGGTTGGGGGTCCGAGTATAATTGCCCGGCTCGCCCACGAAAGGCCGTGCGATCACGCGGCCCACTTTCATGGCGTGCAGCGTCGGGGCCAGTTTCTCGCAAAGGTCATACAGCCGATCTAGGCCAAAGCTTTCCTCATGCGCGGCGATCTGGAAGACGCTGTCGGCGGAGGTGTAGCAGATGGGCCAGCCGGTTTGCTGGTGCCGTTCGCCTTCGACGTCGATGATCAGCGTGCCCGAGGCGTGGCGGTTGCCCAGAATACCCTCGGTTCCCGCGATGCGCTTGACCTCTTCGATCAGCTCGGGCGGGAAGCTGTTTTCCGTGTCGCTGAAATAGGTCCAGTCCCAGGGCACCGGCAGGCCCGCCAGTTCCCAGTGGCCGGATGGTGTGTCCTTGCCGGGGCTGATCTCTGTCGCCGCGCCCCAAAGGCCCTCAGGCTCTACCATTAGCCCCGGCGCATCCTCCCCTGATGCCAGTCCGATAGCATGCCCCAGCCCAAGCGCCGCGAGATTGGGCATGGTGAGCAGCCCGCTGCGCCCCTCCTCTGCCTTGCCCGCCGCGCAGGCCGCCGCGATATGGCCGAGCGTATTGGCCCCGGTATCGGGGTGCCCGTCATTGAAGAACCGGTCCGCATCGGGCGCGCCGCCACAGCCAACGGAATCCATCACCACCAGAAACGCGCGGGGCATCTAGGCAATCCTTTCCTGAACGAGTTCGGGAGGCGTAACGGGGCCATCTGTCAGCCGGTAGGCCCGGTCCAGCGCCTTAGCCGCGGCGCGGGCGTCCTCCTCGCTGCGGGCATGGATGCGGGCAAGCGGGCGCGCGCTGTCCACCCGCTCGCCGATCCCGGCCAGATCGGTCAGGCCAACCGCCGGGTCCACCTTGTCGGTCTGCACGAGACGCCCGCCGCCCAGATGCACCACCGCCTCGCCCACGGCGCGGGTGTCGATGGCGGCGACATGGCCGGGGGTTTTCGGGGTGATTTCCACCATCACCGGGGCGGCCGGCAACCGGTCGCGCCAGCGCGACACGAAATCGGTCGGCCCGCCGAGCGCTGCCACCATGCGGCCGAATTTCTCTGCCGCCGCACCCGAGTTGAGGGCCTCGTTGATCTTCGCCTCACCCTCTGCCGCATCCGCAGCCAGCCCGCAAAGCGCCAGCAATTCGCCGCCAAGCGACAGGGTGACCTGCCGCATCCGGGGGGAGCCGCCCGAGCCGGTGAGGATCTCCATCGCTTCCATCACTTCCACTGCGTTGCCCGCTGTGGAGGCAAGCGGCTGGCTCATATCCGTCAGCAGGGCGGTACATTTGCAGCCCGCCCCCTGCGCCGTGTCGACCAGCGATTGCGCCAGCGCCAGCGCGTCGGCGGGGTCCACCATGAAGGCCCCAGAGCCGGTCTTGACGTCCAGCACCAGCGCATCGAGCCCTTCAGAGAGTTTTTTCGACAGGATCGACGCGGTGATGAGGTCGATGCTTTCCACCGTCGAAGTCACATCCCGCACCGCATAAAGCCGCTTGTCCGCCGGGGCGATTTCGCCCGAGGCCCCGACGATGGCGCAGCCCACCTCGCGCACGACCTTTTGCAGCTCGTCGTTGCCGATGATGGCGCGGTAACCGGGGATCGCCTCCATCTTGTCGAGCGTGCCGCCGGTATGGCCGAGCCCGCGCCCCGAGAGCATCGGCACGAAGGCCCCGCAGGCCGCCAGCGCCGGGGCCAAAGGCAGCGACACCGTATCGCCCACGCCGCCGGTGGAGTGCTTGTCCACGATCGGGCCGTCGATATCCCAGGACAGCACCTGCCCGGTGTCGCGCATCGCATGGGTCAGACTGACCCGCGCATCTTTTCCGATGGGGGATTTGCAGATCGCCATGGCGAAGGCACCGGCCTGCGCATCACTGACGGTGCCATCGGCCAAGCCCTTGGCGAACCACTGGAAATGCTCAGGTGACAGCGTGTCCCCCACCCGCAACCGCGCCAGGATCTCTCGGGCATCCATGCCTCAGACCCCGTCCATATGGCCCATGCCGAAGGCACCGGGCAGCAGATCACCCACAGTGGTTTCCAGCCGCTTGCCGTCGGTCGTCGCCAGCGTTACCGGCGTCGTGGGATCGGCAAATTCCGCCAGCTTCTGACGACACCCGCCGCAGGGGGGCACCGGCGCGGGGCAATCTGCGATGACGGCAATTTCGGCAATCCGGCTGTCGCCTGCCGCGATCATGGCCGCAATCGCGCCCGCCTCGGCGCAGGTGCCTTCCGGGTAGGCGGCGTTTTCGACATTGACGCCAAGATGCAGATTGCCTTCGGTGCTGCGAATGGCGGCACCCACCTTGAAGCGGGAATAGGGGACATAGGCGTTTTCGCGCACGCGGGCGGCATCGTCGACCAGGGACATTGGGGTAACCTCCGGAAACTGTGTCCCCCACTGTGGTCCCGCCATCCGGCGCTTGCAAGCCTTCCGCTACAGAAGGTCCTCTCGCCTGGCGCGGCGGTCGACCTGGGTGATCAGCGCCGCCAGCGCCTCATCGCAGCTTTGCACCAGGGATTGCGCGTGGGAAAGCCGGTTCTTGTGGGCGGCCGCGTTCAGCGCCTCGGCCATGTTCTGCAAGCGGTCCGCCCCGATCGCCCCGGCAAGCGAGATGAGAATATGGCTCTGCGCCCGTGTGGTGGCGGTGTCATTTGCCTGAACGGCCTGTTGCAAGGCATTCTGAACGCTGCGCAGGTCCTGCAAGAGGTGATCGAGCAGTTCCCCGCGCCCGGACGGGCCTGCGGCCTGCAGGATCGCCTCGAACCGATTGCGGTCGAGCGTTCCGTTGGGGGCCGCGACAGGGGGTGTGGCCTCAGAGGGGCTGCGACGGTCCACATGACGGCGGATCGCCTGCCCGAAGGCGGTGACGGATCGGATCGGCTTGGCAATGACCCCATCCGCCCCGGCGGCATAGATCGCCTCCCGGTTCTCGCGCATCACATAGGCGGTCAGCGCCACCAGGGGCGTGTCGAACCCAGGCGTGGCGCGCAGGCGCTGCATGACCTCGATGCCAGACAGTTTCGGCATCTCGATATCAATCAGTGCGATATCCACAGGCTCACGCGCCAGCAGATCGAGCGTTTCCTGTCCGTCGCGGGCCAAGATCATCCGCGCATCCATCGCGTCGAGCATCTGGCGCACCAGAAGCTGGTTGGTTTCATTGTCCTCCGCCACCAGAATGCGCAGGTCGGACAGATCCGGCATATCCGCCGCGTGATCGCGGCATTCCCATGTTGCGCGCGGCAGGGTCAGGGTCACATCCGCACCGCCTTCAGGCAAGTTCTCCACCCTCAAGGATCCCCCAAGCCCATCCGCCAGACCCTTGGAGATATGCAGCCCAAGACCGCTGCCGGGCCGGTCCTGCCCTTCTGGCCGTCCGCCCGCTGTGAACAGGCGTTCCAGCGCCGTGTCCGAAAACCCCCTGCCCTGATCGCGCACCTGAAAATGCATGTCGCCATTCTGCTGCCAGACCGACAACACCACCTGCCCCGCATCCGTGAACTTGAGCGCATTGGCGATGAGGTTGCCAAGGATGCGATCCAGCTTGATGCGGGCCACGGTCACCCGCTCGGCCACATGGCGGTCGATCTCGACACGGAAGGTCAGCCCCTGCTCTCGCGCCCGGCCCGACCAGCGCAGATCAATCCCGGCCAGGAAACTGCGAAAGTCGAAGCTGGCGGCTGCGGTTGACCGCTCCTGCCCCGAGGTCAGCATCATCGCACCATCGACCAGTTCGGCCAGGGTTTCCCCGGCGACGCGGACCCGCTCGATATGGGTCTGGGCGTCGGGCGGCAACCGGTCCACATCCATCAGCCGCAGCCCGCCGATGATGTCGGAAACCGCTGCACGGATGTCATGCCCGTAAAGGCGCAGCGCGTCGCGCATCGCCTCCAGATCGCTCGTCCCCGGGCCGATCACCGGCCCATTGCCGTCCTGTGTCATCACGCATCCCCTGCCCATGCAGCGTTGCGCCCCCGTGACCCATGCAGCCGTGAGTGAGGTTAATATTTGGTTAACAACGCGAGAAGGCCGGGCGATTTCGCACCCGGCCTATAGTTTCTTCCCAGGGAGGTCGGCTTATTTGGGGTAGCCAAGCTCTTTCAGGGCTTCGGTGATCTCATCCAGAATGGCCGGATCGTCGATGGTCGCGGGCATCTTGTAATCCTTACCGTCGGCGATGTTCACCATGGTGCCGCGCAGGATCTTGCCAGAGCGGGTCTTGGGCAGGCGTTGCACGACGGTGGCCAGCTTGAAGGCGGCAACCGGGCCGATCTTTTCGCGCACCAGCTTGACGCATTCCGAGACCACGTCCTCAGCCGATTTCTGCGTCCCAGCATTGAGGCAGAGGAAGCCCATGGGCATCTGCCCCTTCAGCTGATCCGCCACACCGATCACGGCGCATTCGGCCACATCCGGGTGGCTGGCCAGAACCTCTTCCATACCGCCGGTCGACAGGCGGTGGCCCGCGACGTTGATCACGTCATCGGTGCGCGCCATGATGTAGAGGTATCCGTCCTCGTCCTTGTAACCCGCATCGCCGGTTTCGTAGTAGCCGGGGAAGTGGTCGAGATAGGACTTGCGGAACCGCGCCTCGGCATTCCACAGGGTCGGCAGGGTGCCCGGCGGCAGCGGCAGCTTCACCGCGATGGCGCCAAGATCGCCGTCCGGGACGGGATGGCCACCTTCGTCGAGGATCTGCACGTCATAGCCCGGCATCGGCACGGAGGGCGAGCCGATCTTGACCGGCAGCTTCTCGATACCAAGCGGGTTGCCCGCGATGCACCAGCCGGTTTCGGTCTGCCACCAGTGATCGACCACGGGCACACCCAGCTTGTCCTGCGCCCAGACAATGGTGTCGGGATCGGCCCGTTCACCGGCCAGGAACAGCGATTCAAGGCAGGAGATGTCATAGTCGCCAATCAGCGCGCCCTGAGAGTCCTCGCGCTTGACGGCGCGCAGCGCAGTGGGCGCGGTGAAGAGGCATTTCACGCCATGATCCTGAATGACCCGCCAGAAGGTGCCCGCGTCGGGCGTGCCTACGGGCTTGCCCTCGAACACGATTGTGGTGCAGCCGAAGGTCAGCGGCGCGTAGCAGATATAGCTGTGCCCCACGACCCAGCCCACGTCGGAGGCCGCCCAGAAGACCTCGCCGGGGTTCATGTCGTAGAGATTGCGCATCGACCAGTTGAGCGCGACCATGTGCCCGCCAGTGTGCCGGATCACGCCCTTGGGCTGGCCGGTGGTGCCGGAGGTGTAGAGGATGTAATGCGGATGGTTGCCCTCGACAGGCACACATTCCGCCGGCTCCACGCCAAACTGGAAACCGTGCCAGTCATAGTCCCGGCCCTCTTCCAGACGCGCGACTTCCTGTTCACGCTGGAAGATCACGCAGAAATCGGGCTTGTGGGTGGCCATCTCGATGGCACCGTCGAGAAGCGGCTTGTAATGGACGACGCGGCCCGGCTCCAACCCGCAAGAGGCGGCGATGATGCATTTGGGCTGGCAATCGTCGATGCGCACGGCCAGCTCGTTGGCGGCAAAGCCCCCGAACACGACCGAGTGGATCGCGCCAAGCCGGGAACAGGCCAGCATCGCCTCCAGCGCTTCGGGCACCATCGGCATGTAGATGATGACGCGGTCACCCTTCTCCACGCCCTTGGCGCGCAGCGCACCGGCAAGGCTCGCCACGCGGTCGCGCAGCTCGGCATAGGTCAGCTCGTGCTTGGAATGAGTGATGGGGCTGTCATGGATGATCGCAATGCGCTCGCCGTGGCCGGCCTCCACATGGCGATCCACCGCGTTCCAGCAAGCGTTCAGCGTGCCGTCCGAAAACCATTCATAGAGCGGGGCGTTGTCGTCAAAGAGTGCCTTGGTGGGTGGCGTGACCCAGTCGATGGCTTCGGCGGCTTTCATCCAAAACCCGTCAGGGTCTGCCTTGGCTTCGGCGTAGACATGCGAATAGCCCATGTCGTCTCCTCCAAAAGATGTCCTGCATTCCCCTGCGGCAGCACCTACATCCCCTTGCCCCGTCAGACAAAGGGTTTCATTGACGCAGCCCCACAAAAGCAACGGGGCGCCCAAAAGGACGCCCCGCTACAAACTTCGCGACTGACCGGGATCAGAAGTGCATGTTCAAACCGACGCGCACCTGCTGCACCGCATTCGAGGTCTGGGTCGAGTAGATCCCGCCGACAGTGGAGCTGAAGATCGTCTGATCACCCAGATCGGTGTAGCGGTATTCCACCCCGAGCGAGGTCCGGTCGCCAAGGCGGGTTTCCATACCGATCCCGATGGTCGCACCATCCACCTCGTAAGAGCCCGAGGCCGTGCTGGCCAGACCGGTCAGGACGCCGCCGCCGTTGTAGTTATGCGACTCGCCGAAGCTGGCGCGCGACCAGCCGAGCATGCCGTAGAACTGGGTGTTCTCGTTGGCCAGAACGCCGACGCGGCCACCGATGGTCATCATGCTTTCGGGCGTGATTTCCTGATCGACGGTTACCTGCTGGCCACCCACGAGATACTGCATGTGGGAATTCGCGTTCACATCGAAGATCGTGTAGTCAAAGGTCGCACCCACATAGGTGCGTTCCGACATGGCGAAGGTGTAGCCGATCTGGATCGACGCCAGGCCGCCATGTTCGCCCAGATCATGGGAGAACTCGAGCCGGTCGACGGAGTCGAAATTGCCGCTGTACTGGTGCTGCGACATGCCGATGCCAAGCGCACCGCCGATGAACAGGCCCGACCAGAAGTCGTTGGAGACCTGCTGAACCGGTGCCGGTTCATAGACGGTGGGGGACACCTGCGGAGAGGGGCCATCCGCTGCCGCCGGAAGCGCCGCAACGAGAGTGGCCATGGCAGCGGATGCTGCCAAAGCAGAATGGAGTCTGGGCATGGGAGTGCTTCTCCTCGTGAAACCTTGGTTGCCTCTGCCGGACTGATTTTTTAGCGCCCGACGTTATTATTAACGATCGCTTAACTTTCGTTAATGCGTCATTAACCAGTGTTAACACATCAGATTCCGGAAATCTCCCCCCATTTTGCCTTGTGAGCAGGAGCCGTTGCGATCATGCAAACACGCCACAGTCGCACAGGGCAAAAGGACAGGGCCAACCGCAGCAGGCGGCTGGCCCTTTCATAGGTAACCAATTGATTTGTATTCGTTTGTCAGCCGTAGTGCTGGACCGGCGTACCGGCCAGGGCCGAGATGTTCAACAGCCCCCGCGCGGTGATCGAGGGTGTTACGATATGGGCACGGTTGCCCATCCCCATCAGAATCGGACCGACCTCCAACCCGCCTGCCTTAACTTTCAGCAGGTTACGGGACGCGCCTGCAGCATCGGTTGAAGCAAAGACCAGCGCGTTGGCGGACCCTTCGAGTCGGCATCCGGGGAAGACCCGCTCCCTCAACTCGGGATCGAGCGCGGCATCCGCCAGCATCTCGCCCTCGTAGACGAAGTCGAGCCCCATGCCGTCGAGGATTTCCAGCGCCGCGCGCATCCGTCGGCCGCTGTCGCTGTCGAGATTGCCGAACTGGCTGCCCGAACACAGGGCGATCTTCGGCTCCACCCCGAAGCGGCGCACATGGCGGGCCGCGCCGATCACGGTTTCGGCGATCTGCTGCGGCGTTGGCACTGCATGTACATGGGTATCCGCGATGAAGAGCGGCCCGTCTTCCAGGATCATCAGGCTGAGCGCCCCGACCGGGTGCAACCCGCCATCGCTGAGAAGCTGGGTGATATAGTTCAGGTGCCACAGATACTGACCGAAGGTGCCGCAAATAAGCGAATCCACCTCTCCCCGTTGCACGGCCACGGCGCCGATAGCGGTCGTGTTGGTGCGCATGATGGCACGGGCAAGGTCGGGGGTGACGCCGTTGCGCTGCATCTTTTCCAGATAGGTTTGCCAATAGTCGCGATACCGGTGGTCGCTTTCGGGATTGATCAGCTCGAAATCGCGGTCCGGGCGGATGGTCAGGCCCGCCCGCTCGATCCGCATCTGCACCACCTCGGGACGACCGATGAGGGTGGGCGTGTCGGTCATCTCCTCCAGCATCGCCTGCGCGGCGCGCAGCACCCGTTCATCCTCACCCTCGGCAAAGACAAGCTTGCGCGTGGTTGAGCCTGCCGCCTCGAACACCGGTCGCATGATCAGCGCGGAGCGGAAGACCGACTGGTTGAGTTTCTCGCGATAGGCGTCGAAATCATCCAGCGGACGCGCGGCAACACCGCTTTCGATCGCGGCCTTGGCGACAGAACTGGCCACCACTCCGATCAGACGCGGATCGAAGGGTTTGGGGATCAGGTAGTCTGCCCCGAAGGTCAGTTGTTCCCCCTTGTAGGCCGCCGCCGCTTCGGCGCTGGTCGTGGCGCGGGCAAGCGCCGCGATACCCTCGACGCAGCCGATCTGCATGGCGTCGTTGATCTCTGTCGCGCCCACGTCCAACGCGCCCCGGAAGATGAAGGGAAAACACAGCACGTTGTTGACCTGATTGGGAAAATCGCTGCGGCCCGTGGCGATGATTGCATCAGGCGCGACGCTGCGAACATCATCGGGCAGGATCTCGGGCGTCGGATTTGCAAGCGCAAAGACAATAGGGCGGTCCGCCATCTTCGCAACCATGGAAGCTTTCAGGACACCGGGACCGGAGAGGCCCAGAAACAGGTCAGCCCCGTCAATCACCTCATCCAGCGTGCGAAGCTCGCTTTTCTGAGCATAGTCCGCTTTCTGAGGGGTCATATCCTCGCTGCGGCCCTCGTAAACCAGCCCGTGGATATCGCACAGCCAGACGTTTTCGCGCTTCACCCCGAGTTTCAGCAGCATGTTGAGGCAGGCGATCCCCGCCGCCCCGCCACCGGTGGACACGACCTTGATATCCTCGAACGTCTTGCCCGCCAGATGCAGCGCGTTGGTGGCCGCCGCCCCCACGACAATCGCAGTTCCGTGCTGATCGTCATGGAAGACGGGAATGCCCATGCGCTCGCGGCAGATCTTTTCGACGATGAAGCAATCGGGCGCCTTGATGTCTTCGAGATTGATCGCGCCGAAGGTGGGCTCCAGCGCGCAGACGATCTCGGCCAGCTTGTAGGGGTCGGATTCGTTCACCTCGATATCGAAGCAATCCACGTTGGCGAACTTCTTGAACAGAACCGCCTTGCCTTCCATCACCGGCTTCGACGCCAGCGCACCGATATTGCCAAGACCCAGAACCGCCGAGCCGTTCGTGACAACCGCAACAAGGTTGCCACGCGCCGTGTAACGCGATGCATCGGCAGGGTTTTTGGCAATCTCGGTGCAGGCTTCAGCCACGCCGGGGCTATAGGCGCGTGCCAGATCGCGGCCATTGGCCAGGGGCTTCGTCGCCCGGATTTCCAGCTTTCCGGGCTTGGGGAATTCGTGGTAATCCAGCGCGCCCTGGCGAAACGTATCGTGTTTGTCTTCGGTCATGAAACAGGCCCTCCAGAAACTTGTTTAACGTTAAACTATATCTAGCGGCAACCGAAAAGGCGGCCCGACGTCGCGGTCACGCTCAGGCGAACTGCTCCCGGATCAGCCGTTCTTCCAGCCCATGACCGGGATCGAAGAGGATCCGGTGACTGATCTGCGGATCGGACCGGATTTCCACAGATACCACGTTTTCCACCGATCGGCTGTCAGCATCCGCCATCACCGGTCGCTTGTCATGGTCCAGCACGTCAAAGCGCACCACTGCGTTTTTCGGCAGCAACGCCCCCCGCCAGCGCCGCGGTCGGAACGCCGCCATTGCCGTCAGCGCCAGAACGTCCGAGCCAATCGGCAGGATCGGACCATGCGCCGAATAATTATAGGCCGTCGAGCCCGCGGGCGTGCAGACAAGCGCCCCGTCGCAGACCAGCTCCTCCATTCGCATCCGGCCATCGACCCAGATCTGCAGCCGCGCCGCCTGCGGACCCGCGCGCAGCAGGCTGACCTCGTTGATCGCCAGCGCTTCCGTCACCTTGCCTCCGGCCTGAACGGCGGTCATGTGCAGCGGGTTGATCACCGCCTCCTCCGCCGCCTCCAGCCTGTCGATCAGCCCGTCCTCGGCATATTCATTCATGAGGAACCCGACAGTCCCCCGGTTCATCCCGTAAACCGGCGCATCCAGATCCTGCGTGGCGTGAAGCGTCGACAGCATGAACCCATCACCGCCAAGCGCCACGATCACATCGGACTCTTCGGGCGCGTGCTGACCATAGCGGGCCGACAAGCGCGCCTGAGCGTCCTGCGCAATCGGCGCGTCCGAGGCGAGGAAGCTGATATTTCGGGCGGCGGGCATGGCGTCTCCGGCGGGTCTGGGTCCTGCCAGTGTTCACCCGTGACGGTTGGAAACTCAATCCCGGATTCGCCCGCGATGACCGTGAAGTTTCCGATAGTGGACGTTCCTGAGACGAAATGCGCCGGTTTCCGGGCTTTCGTGTCGCGCCCGCTTTGGATAGATGCTGCCGAACGACCCTCATCGCCTTCAAAAGGGAGACAGGCCATGAACGCGCCCCACCGCGACGCTGGTTTCTTCACCGAGAGCCTCGCAGACCGCGACCCCGAAATCTTCGGTGCCATCACCAAGGAGCTTGGCCGCCAGCGCGACGAGATCGAGCTGATCGCATCGGAAAACATCGTCAGCCGCGCCGTAATGGAAGCGCAGGGCTCGGTCATGACCAACAAGTATGCGGAAGGCTACCCGGGCCGCCGCTACTATGGCGGCTGCCAGTTCGTGGACATCGCCGAGGATCTGGCCATCGACCGCGCCAAGCAGCTCTTTGGCTGTGAATATGCCAATGTGCAGCCCAATTCCGGGTCGCAGGCCAACCAGGGCGTCTTCACCGCGCTTCTGCAGCCCGGCGACACCATCCTGGGCATGTCGCTGGACGCAGGCGGCCACCTGACCCATGGCGCCAAGCCCAACCAGTCGGGCAAATGGTTCAATGCCATCCAATACGGCGTGCGCCAGCAGGACAGCCGCATCGACTATGACCAGGTGCAGGCGCTCGCCACCGAGCATCAGCCCAAGCTGATCATCGCCGGCGGCTCCGCCATCCCGCGCCAGATCGACTTCGCCAAATTCCGCGAGATCGCCGACAGCGTCGGTGCCTACCTGATGGTGGACATGGCCCATTTCGCGGGCCTCGTGGCGGCGGGCGAACATCCCTCGCCCTTCCCCTACGCGGATGTCGCCACCACCACCACGCACAAGACCCTGCGCGGCCCGCGCGGCGGCATGATCGTCACAAATGACGAAACCATTGCCAAGAAGGTCAACTCCGCCATCTTCCCCGGCATCCAGGGCGGCCCGCTCATGCATGTGATCGCCGCCAAGGCCGTGGCCTTCGGCGAGGCGCTGCGCCCCGAGTTCAAGGCCTATCAGCAACAGGTGCGTTCCAATGCCGTGGCGCTGGCCGACCAGCTGATGAAGGGCGGCTTGGATATCGTTACCGGTGGCACCGACACCCATGTGATGCTGGTCGATTTGCGCCCCAAGGGCGTCAAGGGCAACGCGACCGAGAAAGCACTCGGCCGCGCCCATATCACCTGCAACAAGAACGGCATCCCTTTCGACACGGAAAAGCCGACCATTACCTCCGGCATCCGCCTCGGCACCCCCGCAGGCACCACCCGCGGCTTCGGTGAAGCCGAGTTCCGCCAGATCGCGGACTGGATCGTCGAAGTGGTCGACGGGCTTGCCGCCAATGGTGAGGACGGCAATGCCGAGGTTGAAGAAAAGGTGAAGGCCGAAGTGGCCGCGCTCTGCGCCCGCTTCCCGCTCTACCCCGATCTCTGATCGCAGCTTACCCCATCAGACAGAGGGCCGCTCCTGATCCGGGGCGGCCTTTTGTCCTTCCCCCGGCTCTCCCCGGCCCCATCCCCCAAACGCGCCTCGCCTGTGTAACCGCCCTGGTTTCATCTTGGCCGGAAATACCTCCGCCGGAGGCATCCTACGCTCACCAGATACACCTCTGCCAACTAAGGCGCGCCTCGCTCGCCACATTCCCGTGGCAACGCGGGCCGACGAGGCCTCCGGCGCAAGCCGGGGGTTGAGGAGGACCGCTCGCGGATCGACGCCAAAGGCGGCGAAACCGGCTGAACTACGCGCTTGACCCCGACAATCGCGCCAACAGTCCCGCCCGATCCGCCAGATAGGGCAACCGCGCCCGCGCCGCCCGCACAGCCGCGACATCCAGCTCTGCCGCGATCAGCTCCGGGCCATCCCCGGCCAGTGCCACGCTCTGCCCCACCGGCCCCACGATCCGGCTGCCGCCATAGTAGGACAACCCGTTTTCCACACCCGCATGGTTGGCATAAAGCAGCCACAACCCGTTCTCGAAGCCCCGCGCCGGCATCACCTCGCGAGAGACATTTCCCCACTGATCCGACAGCGCCGTCGGCACGAAGAGCACCTCCGCCCCCGCAAGCGCCGCCGCGCGCGGGCCTTCGGGAAACTCCGCGTCGTAGCAAATCAGGATCGCACAGCGCATCCCGGCAAACTCGAACACCGCGCAGCCCTGCCCTTCGGCAAAATGCCCGGTTTCCGGCCCCGGCGGGATCACAAGCTTGCGGTGATGGGCGATCGGGCCGTCCGGCCCCACCAGCTGCGCGGAATTGTAGACCCGGTCGCCGTCACGCTCCGCGTAGCCGTAAAGCACCGCCGTTCCGGTCCGCGCCGCCAGGGCCGCAACCGCCTGCGCAAAGGGCCCGTCCGCCGGCTCCGCCAGAAGGGCGATGTCCACCCCGATGTGATAGCCGCAGGCAAAAAGCTCCGGGCAGAGCACCAGGTCGAGCCCCTGCCCCGCGATCGCCGCCTCCAGCCGTGCGAGCCGTTCTGCCGCCGTCAGCCCCGCCCCGTCGCTCTGCCAGACGCCTGCCCTCATGGCAGCTGACCCGAATAGAGGATTTCGCGCGGATATTCGGTCAGGTAGTCGCAGCCCGTGTCCGTCACCACGATGGAATCCCCGATCCGCCCGCCGCATTGCCCGTCCAGAGAAATCCCGCCATCGACCGCGAAGGTCATGCCCGGATGCAACACGGTCTGGTCCCCTGCCTTTAGCTCCGGTGCCTCAAGGTAGCTCATCCCGATGGACCGCCCGGTGCGATAGCCGGTCTCGTAGCCACGCGCGCGGTAGACTTCGTTCGCGGCGTCCGCCACGCTTTCCGCCGTCACCCCGGGCCTGATCGCCGCAATCGCGGCCTGCTGCGCGTCGATGGCCGCCTGCTGCACCCGGATCGCGTCATCGCTGGCGTGTTCGATGAAGAACATCCGGTCGAAGCCGAGCTTGTAGAGCTTGAACTGCGCCATGTTGCAGAAACAGAAATAGACCGGGTCGCCGGGGGCCAGCCGCTTCACGCTGGCGCGGCGATGCACCATCGACGTGTCGCTGCCCGATTGCAGGATCTGCAGCCCTTGGATCATCGGCGACACGAAGGCCTCCCACCCCCGGTCGGTCAGGAAGCCCGCGGCCTTGCGGGTGCCCGCGTCGATCACCGCCAAAGCGGCCTCGTATTCCGGCACGTCTGCGGCCAGCGCCCCATGCGCCGCCCCCATCATCGCGCCCGCAATCTGGCCTGCCTGGCGCATCACCTCGATCTCGGCGGGCGACTTGATCATCCGCATCGCGCCCAGAAGTGGTGAGACATCGGTCAGCTCGGTCCCCGGCATCTGGTCGTCGAACCAGTTGCGCAAGGGGGCTGGAAGGGTGCCCTTTTCCACCGCCACGCGGCGGGCATCGCCCAAAACCTTCGGCAACACGTGGACCCAGTGATTGTTGCCCATGTCCTCCCAGGTCACGATCTCCTCGACCCAGGTCATGGCGGCGACCATCTCGCTTTCCATCAGCGGCGTGACCACGACGGGGTCGGCGTCGGGCCGCACCACCAGCGCCGTCGGTCGCCCGAACTCCACCGAGAGATAGCCCCAGAACCCGGCAAGATAGCCGATAGAGGCCTCATCGGTGATCAGCGCCACCTCGATCCCGGCATCGGCCAGCTTCTGCTGGAACCGCGCGTGTCTGTCTTTGGCTTCATCGAGCATTCTCGTTCTCCTTTGGCTGATGACCAGCCTGCGCGTGTCACCGCCGGATGCATGCCAAATCGCGGCCTGTCCATGTCGCGGAGGGACAAGCCGCGCCAAACAAGTGTGACGCGGATCGTCGTGCTAGAGGCAGGGCGAAACCGCTCAGGCGGCCACGGATTTGCGCACCATGTCCCAGTAGATCCCTTCCACATCGGCCCGTGCCAGACGCCCGCCTTCGCGATACCAGGTGTTGACCCCGGTCAGCATCGCGATGATCGCCATGGTCGCCAGCTTGCCATCGGCCACCGCGAAGGCACCGCTTTCCTGTCCGCGCCGCAAGATCCCCTGCAACCGGTCCTCATACTGGCGCCGCAGCGCTTCGATCACCGCGAAGTTCTCCGGCTCCAGGTTGCGCAGTTCCATATAGGCGATGAAGACGAGTTCCGGCCGGTCGAGGTGATAGCGGATATGGTGGCGACAGAACGCTTCCAGCTGGTCCAGCGGCGCGCCGTCCGGCACCCGCCAGTGGCTCAGCAGATGGTCCATGTGATCGCGCATCAGTTCGAACAGAAGCGATTGCTTGTCCGGCGTGTAGAGATAGAGCGCCCCGGCCTGCACCCCCACCTCCTTGGCGATCTGGCGCATGGAGACGGCGGCAAATCCATGTCGCGCGAACAGCTGCAATGCCGCATCGCGGACCTTGGGGCCGGTGGTTTCCGCATGTGAACCTTGTTTGCGTGCCATGGATACAGGTTAGCCGTGCCTGACGGATATGAACAGATGTTCAATTCACCAAAACCGCCTTGCCGCTGGACGTCGCCCGCCTGCCCGCGCTATCACTTGGGGGCTCGTTTCTGCCTTGGGGGCCGCCATGCGCGCCGTGATCTGTCTTTCCTTGCTGCTGGTGCTCTCCGCCTGTTCGATTCGCGCGCCCGAGCTTGATGCGTCGATCACCGAAACCAGCCGCGCGGCGGACTGGCCAGAACTTGTGCCGCTCGGCCCGCTTCTGGCCGGGGCCGAGGCGCTGTCGCCCCGCGCCGCCGATACCGAAGGCCGCACATTGCAATGGCGCGCAGCCGACCTGCGCCGCCGTGCCGCGATTCTGCGCAGGCTCAGCGTCAATTAAGCCACCGGCCCACGTTGCGCCGCCGGGTCATTGCCGCTAACAGACATGAAAACCTGCAAGACCAGACAGCCGGAGGATTTTCCATGACAGACCCGCTTCGCCTTGGCATCGCCGGGCTTGGGACCGTGGGCGTGGGCGTTGTGAAGATCGTCCAGCAAAGGGCCGATCTTCTGGCCGCGCGCACTGGCCGACCGGTGACGATCTCGGCGGTATCGGCACGCTCCCGCGACAAGGATCGCGGCGTCGATATCTCGGGCTATGCGTGGGAAGACGACCCGGTGGTTCTGGCCACCCGCGACGATGTGGATCTGTTCGTGGAACTGATGGGCGGCTCCGACGGCCCTGCCAAGGCCGCGACCGAGGCTGCCATTGCAGCGGGCAAGGATGTGGTCACCGCCAACAAGGCGATGCTGGCCCATCACGGGCAGGTCATGGCCGAGGCCGCCGAAGCCGCTGGCCAGGTGATCCGCTTCGAGGCCGCTGTTGCAGGCGGGATCCCGGTGGTCAAGGCCCTGACCGAGGGGCTTGCGGGCAACGAAATCAGCCGCGTCACCGGCGTGATGAACGGCACCTGCAACTATATCCTCACACGGATGCAGTCGGCGGGCCTGTCCTACGACGAGGTCTTTGAGGAGGCCAACCAGCTCGGCTATCTGGAGGCCGACCCCAATCTCGACGTGGGTGGGATCGACGCGGGCCATAAGCTGGCGCTGCTGTCCTCCATCGCGTTCGGCACCCAGGTCGATTTCGACGGGGTGGCCCTGGAAGGCATCGGCCAGGTCACCATCGAGGATATCAACCAGGCCGCTGAACTGGGCTTCCGCATCAAGCTGCTCGGCGTCGCCCGGATGACGGGGCGCGGGCTGGAACAGCGCATGACGCCGTGCCTCGTGCCCGAAAACAGTCCCCTCGGTCAGTTGGAAGGGGGCACCAATATGGTGGTGCTGGACGGCGATTCCGTGGGCCAGATCGTGATGCGCGGGGCCGGAGCCGGCGAGGGTCCGACCGCGAGCGCCGTGATGGCCGATATTCTGGACATCGCGCGCGGCATCCGCCTGTCCACCTTCGGCCAGCCCGCGACCTCGCTGATCAAGGCCAACCGCGCCGCCGTGGCCACCGCCGCGCCCTACTACCTGCGCCTGACGCTGAAGGACAAACCCGGCGCGCTGGCCAAGGTCGCCGCCGTTCTGGGCGATTGCGGCATCTCCATCGACCGGATGCGCCAGCGCAGCCATGGCAGCACCGACGCGCCTGTTCTGATCGTGACCCACAAGGTTGCCGCGCCCTCGCTGCAGGACGCGCTGGAAGCGCTGCCCAAGACCGATGTGGTCATCGGCCAGCCCGTGGCCCTTCGGATCGAGAATGTCTGACCGTCGTCACAGGGTCGAAACGGTCAGAGCGTAAACGTCAACGGGGGGCTCCCCCGCCTTGTGCCGACACCCCGGTGCGAGGTAAAGATTTCCAAACGGCCCAAGAAAAACTGGATTGTCCCAAATGTCTCATCCCACCGATTTCAATGACCGCATGTTGTCCCTCGGCCTCGCCCGCGTGTCCGAGGCCGCTGCCATCGCCTCAGCCAAGCTCATCGGGCGCGGCGACGAGAAAGCTGCGGATCAGGCGGCGGTCAACGCCATGCGCGACCAGCTGAACATGCTGGATATCGCCGGGATGGTCGTCATTGGTGAGGGTGAGCGGGACGAGGCCCCGATGCTCTATATCGGCGAAGAGGTGGGCACCGGTGATGGCCCCGCAGTGGACATCGCTCTTGACCCGTTGGAAGGGACGACGCTGACGGCGAAGGACATGCCGAACGCGCTGACCGTGATCGCCATGGGCCCGCGCGGGTCGATGCTGCACGCGCCCGATACCTATATGGACAAGCTGGCCATTGGGCCGGGCTATCCCGAAGGCATCGTGACGCTGGACATGGACCCGGCCACCCGCGTCTCGGCCCTGGCCAATGCCAAGGGCTGCCTGCCGTCGGATATCACCGTCTGCATTCTCGAACGCCCCCGGCATGAACAGATGATCGAAGAGGTGCGCGGCACCGGCGCCGCGATCCGCCTGATCACCGATGGTGACGTGGCGGGCGTCATGCATTGCGCCGAGCCTGATATCACAGGGATCGACATGTATATGGGCCGGGGCGGCGCGCCCGAGGGCGTTCTGGCCGCCGCAGCGCTGAAATGCATGGGCGGGCAGATGTATGGCCAGCTCGTCTTCCGTAACGATGACGAACGCGCCCGCGCCGCCAAGACTGGTATCACCGATCTGGACCGAATCTATTCGCGCGATGAGATGGTGACAAAGGACGTGATCTTCTCGGCCACCGGCGTGACCAACGGCTCGATCCTCAACGGCATCAAGCGTGAGGTCGGCTGGCTGACGGTGGAAACGCTGCTGATGCGGTCCAAGACCGGGTCGGTGCGCAAGATGATCTACCGCAACCCCTCTCGCTGAGGCATGACCGGCGCGTTCCTTGACGTCGAAAGCTCCATCACCGGTCGCCGGTGGGTCGGGCTGAGCGCGGGCGAGGAACGGCTGGCCGAGGCATTGGCCCAACAGGCTGACCTGCCACCCGCCGTGGCGCGGGTGCTGGCCCGCCGAGGCGTGGCACCCGAGGCGGCCCAGGGTTTCCTCGCCCCTGCCCTGCGGGACCTGTTGCCCGACCCACGCAGCCTGAAGGACATGGAAGCCGCCGCCGCGCGCTTCCTTCAGGCCGTCAAAACGCGGGAACGGGTGGCGATCTTTGCCGATTACGACGTCGATGGTGGCAGCTCTGCCGCGCTGCTTATCGACTGGCTACGCCAGATGGGGCGCGCCGCAACGCTCTATGTCCCCGACCGGATCGACGAGGGTTACGGCCCCAATGAGGAGGCGATGGCGGCGCTGGCGCGTGACCATGACCTCATCATCTGCGTTGACTGCGGTACGCTCTCACACGGCCCAATCGCGGCAGCCAAGGGCGCCGACGTGATCGTGCTGGATCACCATTTGGGCGGGGCGGACTTGCCCGACTGCGTGGCCGTGGTGAACCCGAACCGGCAGGACGAGGACGGATCGCTCGGCCATCTCTGCGCCGCCGCAGTCGTCTTCCTGATGCTGGTCGAGGCCAACCGCCAGATGCGCGCCAATGGCACCACCGGCCCCGACCTGATGGCGATGCTCGACCTCGTGGCACTGGCCACCGTTGCCGATGTGGCGCAGCTGACCGGCGTCAATCGCGCCTTCGTGCGGCAGGGCCTGACAGTCATGGCGCGCCGCAACCGCCCCGGTCTGGTGGCGCTGTCCGATGTCGGGCGGCTGGATCGCGCGCCAAGCGCCTATCACCTTGGCTATGTGCTCGGCCCCCGCATCAACGCGGGCGGGCGCATCGGCAAGGCCGACCTCGGCGCGCGTCTGCTGGCGACCGCCGATATGGGCGAGGCCATGCAACTGGCAAAGCTGCTGGACGATCTCAACACCGACCGGCGAGAGATCGAGACCCGTGTCCGCGAGGCCGCCCTCGAACAGGCCGAAGCGCGCGGGCTAGAGGCGCCGCTAGTCTGGGCCGCCGAGGATGGCTGGCATCCCGGTGTCGTGGGCATTGTCGCGAGCCGCCTGAAAGATGCCACCAACCGCCCCGCCGTGGTCATCGGCTTCGATGGGGATGAGGGCAAGGGCTCTGGCCGCTCCATCGCGGGCGTGGATCTGGGGGCGTCGATCCAGAAGCTCGCCGCCGAGGGGCTGATCACAAAAGGCGGCGGCCACCGGATGGCGGCGGGGCTCTCGCTAACGCGGGCACAATTGGACCCAGCCATGGACCGCCTCTCCGACCTATTGGCCCGCCAGGGCGCGGGCGAGGCCGGCCCCGCCGATTTGCGGATCGACGGTCTGTTGATGCCAGGCGGTGCCACGGTCGAGCTGATCGAGATGCTGGAGGCTGCAGGCCCCTATGGTGCCGGTGCCTCCGCCCCGCGATTCGCCTTTCCCGCGCAGACCGTCCGGTTCACCAAACCCGTCGGCGACGGCCACCTGAAACTGAGCTTTTCCGACGGCGGCCCCGTGGTGATGGACGCCATCGCCTTCAACGCCCGTGCGACGGGTCTGTCCGACATGCTGGAAAACCACAATAGCCGCCCCTTCCACCTGGCCGGACGCATCGAGGTCAACCACTGGAACGGCCGCCAGAGCGTGCAATTGAAGCTTGAAGACGCCGCCCCCGCCTGAGCGGAAAAAAGTTTCGGCACGTATGTTTTTTCCCCTTGCGTGGGTCCCGGGCATTTCATAAACACCGCCTCACGCCAGACACGGCGCGGCCCCGACCGCCCGCTGGCACCCAAGAGTGGCCCGTTCGTCTATCGGTTAGGACGCCAGGTTTTCAACCTGGAAAGAGGGGTTCGATTCCCCTACGGGCTGCCACTTTTCAAAAATTTCTCTTAATTATCAATGCTGTGGCATTGAGCCTCAAACACCACCCGCCATCTTTCCCACCAATAATTCTGCGCTTGGATACGTTCTCCTGCAGCCCTTTGCAGCTTCGGCAAGTTCCCAAAAATGCGCGGTAATAGGATTCTGTAGGAACATTCGCTCAATTGACTTGAACCCTGCTGAGCGCTCCCCACATCGCCTGTCCCACACACCCGCAACCATAAAGGGACAGACATGCAGAATCCTGACAATATCTTCCTCTCGGTCGACCAGGTCGCCGAGCGCTTCTCGGTTTCCACTGACTCGATCTACCGGTGGAAACGCAACGGAGACTTTCCGAAAGCCGTGAAACTCGGCCCCGGAACCACCAGGTGGCGTCTCAGCGATCTTGAGGACTGGGAAAAAACGAGACGCGCGTGCCTTGCGACCCATCTCGACTGGGCACCGACCGGCCTCACACCCTCGCTTGCCGACCAGTGATCGGAAATGGATTTCGGGAGGCGGGTTCCACACTCACTACCTCCTGAAATCCGAGTCCATTCGCAAAATTTCTGATTCCATCTCAAAGAGACGCTGCCTCTTGCGGGTGTTTTCGCCATATTGCCAACCTGGAAGTGCCTACGGGAGTTCAGTGAAACTACCAGCGCTAGCTCAATGTTTTTTTGAGCGTAGGGATGGTCCCGCATGTGCTTGGAGCGTTTCTTGTTCTCAAGAATTTCGATCTATCACTAAGCATCACCATTTCTGACGAGTAACACAGCTGTTGTAGTTGTGAATTTCTTCAGGGTTCAAGGGTTGAGCGCGCGAGGATAAGGTGACAGCGTTCCGGGATAACAAATAAGTTGGGGCGTAGCGTTTCTTATGAGCACGGATATCAAATCACTCGGGTCTTTCGTCTGGTCCATCGCTGAACTGCTGCGGGGCGACTTCAAGCAATCCGAGTATGGCAAGGTCATCCTGCCCTTCGTCGTGCTGCGTCGTCTCGATTGCATCCTTGAAGAGACCAAATCTGCCGTTCTCGACATGGCAGGCAACCTCCCTGACGACATGGACGATGATGCGCGTGATACCCTGCTCTCCGGCGTCGTCGGACAAGATATCCGCATCTACAACCTGTCCCGGTTCACCTTTGCCTCGCTCAAGGGGCAGGACGCCAAGGACATCCACAAGAACCTGATCGACTACATCACCAAGTTCTCGGGCAACGTCCGCGATATCTTCCTCGACAAGTTCCTGTTCACCGACCAACTCAAACGCCTGAACGATGCCGGTCTGCTCTATCAGGTCTTCGACAAGTTCACCCAGATCGACCTGCACCCGAACGCCATCTCGAACCTCGAAATGGGGTATCTGTTCGAAGACCTGATCCGCCGCTTCTCCGAAATCTCGAACGAGACGGCAGGAGAACATTACACCCCGCGCGAGGTCATCCGCCTGATCGTCTCGCTCCTGCTGATCAACGACAAGGACGCGTTGACCGGGTCGGGCGTCATTCGCCAGGTCTACGACCCCGCCGCAGGCACGGGCGGGATGCTCTCCATAGCAGAGATGGAGATGAAGGCGCTGAACGACCGCATCCGCGTCGAACTCTTCGGGCAGGAACTGAACCCCGAGTCCTTCGCAATCTGTAAGTCCGACATGCTCGTGACCGGGCACAACCCCGAGAACATCGCCTTCGGCAACACACTGACCCAAGACGCTCACGCCACCAAACGCTTCCACTACATGCTGTCGAACCCGCCCTACGGTGTGGACTGGAAGAAATACGCCGACCCGATCAAGGACGAGGCAGCGGAGCAGGGCATGTCCGGTCGGTTCGGCGCGGGTCTGCCCCGCATCTCGGACGGGCAGTTGCTATTCCTGCAGCACATGATCTCCAAGATGCGCAACGACGAACAAGGGTCGCGGATCGGCATCGTTATGAACGGGTCGCCCCTCTTCACCGGCGGTGCTGGATCAGGCGAAAGTGAGATCCGCCGCTGGATGCTTGAAAACGACTGGGTCGAGGCGATCATCGCGCTGCCGACCGACCTCTTCTACAACACTGGCATTCAGACCTATGTCTGGTTGCTCACCAACCGGAAGGACACCGCCCGGCGCGGCAAGGTGCAACTGATCGACGCCAGCGGAGAAAGGTTCTGGAAATCGATGCGCAAGTCGCTCGGGTCCAAGCGCCGCGAAATCCCCGAGACCGCCTGTGACGAGATTGCCCGCATCTACCACGACATGCTGAACGGCAACGAGGGGTGGGAGGATGTCTCGAAACTCTTCGCGACGACCGACTTTGGATATCGTGAAATCCGCGTCGAGCGCCCGCTGAAACTCGCCTTTGCCGTGACGAAGGAGGGTCTTGAGGCGTTGAGGGACGCCAAACCGTTCCAGCGCCTCGAAGATGATGCGCGCGAAGGCGTCATGGTGGCGCTGCTCCACCACTTGTCTAAAGACGAGCGATGGATCGACCGTGACGACTTCGACAAGGCGCTCTCCGCCGCCCTCCGTCGCGCGGGCGTCAAGATCGGTGCGCCAGTCAAAAAGGCGATCCTGTCTGCACTCTCGGAACGTGATGAAGATGCCGAGGTCTGCACCGACAAAAAGGGCAATCCCGAACCCGACACCGATCTGCGCGATCACGAACTGGTGCCGCTTTCCGAGGATTGGCGCGCCTATGTGCAGCGCGAGGTTCTGCCCTTCGTCCCCGATGCCTGGGTGGATGAGAGTTACACCGACGCAGCAAACGGCGGAGTCGGGCGTGTCGGGTATGAGATCAACTTCAACCGCTACTTCTACAAATACGTGCCGCCGAGACCGCTCGACGAGATCGACGCCGAGTTGAAGGCGCTGGAAGCAGAGATCGCGGGTCTGCTGCAGGAGGTGGTTGAGTGAGGTTCGACAAACTCAAACGTCTAGTCGATCCTGCGAGACCGATCACATACGGCATCGTGCAAGCGGGACCCGAGTTCGAAGGCGGCATTCCTTACATCCGACCTGCTGACATGATGGACGAAACTGGTGTCAAAGACTTTGGATCGATCAAACACACCAGTCCCGAGATCGCGCAACAGTATCGTAGGAGTGCAGTGAAAACGGGCGATCTTATCATCTCTATCGGTCCCTCGTTTGGCAAGGTCATGGAGGTTCCGGCAGAACTTGACGGCGCGAACCTTACGCAGGGAACAGCACGCGTCGCACCCGGACGTAACCTGCACGCACGTTTCGCATTCTGGTGCCTGCGCAGTCATCACTGCTATTCCCAATGGGAAGCATCCATCGGCGGTGCAACTTTTCGCGCACTGAACCTTGGTCCACTTTCTGAAACCCGCATTCCACTCCCCGACCTCGCGACCCAACGACAGATTGCCGACTTTCTGGACCGTGAGACCGCAAGAATAGACCTGCTGATCGAGAAAAAGCGGCGGTTGGTGGCGTTGCTGGGGGAGAAATACGAAGCGACCGCCGCTCAACTAAGCACTGGTGAACGATCCCAAGAAGATAAGTTCGACAGCGGTATCGACTGGTTGGGGTCGATACCAAAGTCGTGGAGTATCGAAAAACTAAGTTGGCACTTCTACGCCGCGAAGGGCAAAGACGCACAAAAATACACCAAAGAATATTGCGGCGCGAACGAAGGCGAGTTCCCCGTCTATAGTGGTCAAACTGCGAACGAAGGAGTTATGGGGCGAATAGACACCTACGACTATGACTTCGGTGAAACAGGCGTTCTATTTGCAACAACTGTCGGCGCGAAAGCGATGGACCTGCGTCACTTGCAAGGAAAGTTCTCTCTATCGCAGAACTGCATGATCATCATTCCGCGACAGCAGATTCCACTGAAGTTTTACCTCTACCAAATGCGCGTCCTGTTTCGTAAGGAGCGGCAACTTATACCAGACCATATGCAAGCGTCTTTCAGGGTCGAGGATCTATATCGGTATCGCATCGCCGTGCCGCCGCCGGATCTAGCATCTGAGATCGGTGCGAAAATCGAAAAGGCGGAGGCGGCACTCAAGGCAGTCGTCGAACCTGTGAACGCCTCCATCGACCGCCTCAAAGAATACCGCTCCGCCCTGATCACCGCCGCTGTCACGGGTCAGATCGACGTGACGACCTACGCCAAATCCGGCACCCCCGACCGCCGCCTCGACGCCATTCAAGAGGAGATGGGCGCGTGACGGAGTATGTGGTCAATGTGCCAGAGGAACTCGAAGACGAGTTGTCCAAGAGTTTCGCATCTGGGCGGATCATCGAGTTCACCGAGCAAGGTGAATACGTTGAACTGAAAAAGGTCCAAGTCGACCGCCTAGGCGGATTGAAGATCGAAATATTCTCCAACGAACATCCACCACCGCATTTCCGCGTCAAGTTTCAGGGTTCCACGGCGAACTATCGCATAAGCGACTGTCAGCGGATCAACGGAAGCGGTGAGGTTGTTCGCTTCGAAAACAACATCCTCAAGTGGTGGAAGTCGAACAAGCAGAAACTGATCGACACATGGAATGAGCGACGCCCCACGGATTGCCCTGTCGGCGTGTATCAAGAGAGTTGAATGGACGCATTCATGACCACCACCCACACGACCGCCGATATTCATCAAGAGAAGGTCTTTGAGGCGCATATCGTCGCCTGCCTGACCGCCGATCAGGGATACATCGAACGCATCTGCGCGTCCCACTATGACGTTGCCCATGCCCTCGACACCGAGTTGCTGTTCCGCTTTCTCAAGACGACGCAACCCGACGCGTGGCAGGTGCTGGAAGATCACTACAGCGCGCAGGCAGAGGCAGAGGTTCTGAAACGTCTCGACAAGGCGTTGAAAGACAACCCGACCCATGTCGTGCTGCGCGAGGGCATCAAACTGGTGCCGAACATCCGGTTCGCGCTGTGCTTCTTCAAACCCGCGTCGAACCTGAACCCGGACCTGACGCGTCTGTATGAAGCGAACATCCTGTCCGTGATGCGGCAGGTGACCTATTCGGCGAAGAACAAGAACGCCATTGATCTGGTGACCTTCGTCAACGGCATCCCCGTCGCGACACTGGAAGTGAAGAACCTGCTGACCGGGCAGAACGTCAAACACGCCGAAAAGCAGTATCGGCAAGACCGCTCCCCCGCCGGCGAACCGCTGTTGACCTTCAAACGCGGTGCCATCGTCCATTTCGCGGTCGATCAGGACAACGTGTCGATGACGACGCGCCTGATGAACGGCAAGACGCGGTTCCTGCCCTTCAATCGCGGGCGCGACGGCGGTGCCGGAAATCCCGATGTGCCAGGCGAGAACCGTGTCGCCTATCTCTACAAGGATCTGCCCGAGGCGAAGGCAGTGTTCTCGCGCGAGGTGCTGCTTGACCTGATTGGGCGGTTCATCCATCTCGAACGCTCGGGCGGCAAAGAGGTTCTGATCTTCCCCCGGTTCCAGCAGTTCGACGCCGTGCGCAAACTGCTGTCAGACGCGCGTTCCAAGGGCGCAGGACAGAACTACCTGATCCAGCACAGTGCCGGGTCGGGCAAGTCGAACACCATCGCCTGGACCGCCCACCAGATCATCAATCTGCATGACGAAGACGACCAACCGCTCTTCGACACCGCGATCATCGTGACCGACCGCTTGGTGCTTGACCGGCAATTGCAGAACACCATAGGCGGGTTTGCGCAGATCGAAGGCGTGGTGCGAAAGATCGACGGCACGTCCCGCGATCTGAAAGACGCGATCCTGAAAGGCGCGCGGATCATCATCACGACGATCCAGAAATTCGGCACCGAGCATCTGGCAACCATTTCGGGTCAGGGTGGCAAGAACTTCGCCGTGATCATCGACGAGGCGCATTCGTCGCAGTCCGGCAAAGCGGCGCAGGCGATGAGCGATGCGCTGACCCGCGATGCCGCCAGTTCCGACACCATCGAAGACATGGTTCTGGCGTTTCAGAAGGCGCGTGATCCGCAGAAGAACATCTCGTTCCTCGCCTTCACCGCGACACCGCGCAACGTGACGCTGGAACGCTTCGGTCACATCGGATCAGACGGCAAACCGCACCCGTTCCACCTCTATTCAATGCGCCAGGCGATTGAGGAAGGGTTCATTCTGGATGTGCTCCAGAACTACATGACCTACAAGGCATACTACCAACTCGAAAAAACCATAGAAGACGATCCTGCCTTCAAAGGACGCAAGGCACAGTCACGGGTCGCCCGTTATGCCTCGCTACACCCGACCGCCATCGATCAGAAGGTCGAGGTGATTGTCGAACACTTCCGTCGTCATGTTGCCAAGGAACTGGGCGGTCAGGCGAAGGCGATGATCGTGACCCAGAGTCGCGAGCACGCCCTGCGCTACTGGCAGCGGCTGAACGAATACATCGCGCAAAAAGCATACACCGAGGTCAAGGCGTTGGTCGCGTTCTCGGGTGATCTGAACATCGATGGCGATGTCTGGACCGAGGCGACCGCAAACGGGTTCGCCGAGACGGAACTGCCGAAGAAGTTCGACACCGACGAGTTCCAGATCCTCGTCGTTGCCGAAAAATACCAGACCGGGTTCGACCAACCGAAACTGGTCGCGATGTATGTGGACAAGAAACTTGCCGGATTGCAGGCAGTGCAGACCCTTGCCCGGTTGAACCGGACGCATCCCGGCAAGACCCGAACCTTCGTCCTCGACTTCCAGAACACGATGGAAGAAGTAAAAGAGGCGTTCTCTCCCTTCTTCGAGGCAACGGCACTCGAAGAACGCACCGATCTGAACCAAATCTACGATCTTGAACAGCGCATCTCGTCATCGACCTACATCCATATAGACGAGGTCGAACGGTTCGCTGATCAGTTCTTCAAAGGCGATCTGACGACGCAAGACCGTCTCAAGTTGGAAGGCACCGTCCGTCTCGCGGTGGATCGCTTCGAACTGGATGAAGATGAGGCACAACAGGAAGAGTTCCGGCAACTCCTGAAGAGTTTCCAACGGTTCTACGCTTTCGTGGCACAGGTGGTCTCGCTCAACGATGCGTGGTTGGAGAAACTTTATGCCTACACGTCATGGTTGTCGCGTCTGCTGCCGTCGCGCGACGTGCCTGCCGATATTACCATTACCGACGACATGTTGAACTTGTCCGCGTTCAAGTTGCAGAAGGGTGAAGAGGGCAGTGCATCCTTGAGCGCCGGTGAGACCCGAACGCTCGACCCAATCACCGAGTTCGGTGCGAACCCCTACACCGAAGAAGAAGAGAAATCGCTGTCGGAGATCATCGACTCGTTCAACGAGCGGCATGGCACCCAGTTCTCACGCGAAGACTTCCTGCGCTTCGAGCGGGTGACGCGCGATATCATGGACGAAGACATGACCGAGATGGTCAAGAACAACCCGGCAGACGTGGTCTACAACGCGTTCTCGCAGGCGTTCTTCCAAGGCATGGTGAAGATGTTCCAGCAAGACAACGAGATGCGGAACATCGTCATGACCGACAAGGATGCGCGCGAGCAGGCAACGCGGCACTTCTTCAAACGGGCGCAAAGGCAGGCGCGTCAAGGATAAAGTGAATGCGCCGCTGGGCTTAAAGCGGCGTTATAATGAGGAGCATGTGATCGAGCGTGGAAGACTATCGGAAACTCGTCGAGGAATACGAAAAGAAGATCGCAGAGCAAAAGCAGCACTGCGGGCTAACGCTCGTCGATCCACGGAAGTTCAGAAACTACTACGACCGACCTCAAGGCGCAGTTGATACAAACATGCTGTATCTCGGATACGGTCGAAACGCGTGGCACAGCACTTGGATCAACAGATATTACCCCGGTTCGGTGTCATTCTTCGAGAAGCAGTTGAGGGACACCGCTGAAGGACTGAGGGTTCAAGGATCTCAGTTCAAAATCTCCAATCGCCCTGCCATCGTTCTGAACTTCGAGATCGCACAAATCGCGATCATGTCAGTGAATGACCGTCCGTTCGCGAGTTATGAGGACCTGCTTGGTGAGGTGAAACCTTGGGACCTGAATGCATTCTGGGCATCTCCAGCATTCCAGCAAGCAAACTGGTTGCTTGTCTTTCGTCTGAGCGGTTGGCGCCCCGACCTCTTTCCAAAGAACTCAGGGGGGCAGAGGGCGGAACCGCAAGGGGCGGGTAGAACTCTGAAATGGACCGGAGTCGAAAAAAGCAGGTCATTTGATGGGTTCAGGGGTTTTCGCGACGAGTTCTACGAACTTCTCCTGCGTCTGAATCGCCCGTATGTCTGTTCGTGCGAACCATGCTACCGAGATGGACTCGCGGATTCGAAGGCATCAGTTTGAGCACATATTCCTGTATATCATGCACTTACAAAGTTGGACAATTAGTTAGACAAAAATCCGTAACCTATAGTTATTCATAGCAGGCTATGCATTGAAAATCCTCGTGTCAGCGCTTCGACCCCACCCCCATTTCCCACCAATCCCCTCAGCATTCCTGTCGATGCCACCCGTATAACTGAATCAGTCAATCGCTGCATTCATACGGAGACACACGAGCATGACGAATGGAAATCCCTACGAGGGAAGCACCT
>NZ_RCIQ01000021.1 GCF_004000255.1 Nioella ostreopsis | reverse complement strand
GCGTTTATGAGTCGGTGGCCTAGCCCTTTGACGGGCGGAACCAACACACTGCTCGGCCGGGAAATGGATCGGGAGGCTCTCGTTCGGCCACCCGTTCCCACTCATGCGGCGGAGTTTAACGAAACGTTAAGGTCTGTGAAGGATGGCGGATAAAATCGTGCCGATCTGGAAACTGTATCGGACATACGGCGGGACTGTGTTTCAGATCGCAACAGCGCGGCGTCTTTTCCGCATCGTTAACCCATTTTCGCTCAAGTTTTGCCAGATTGATCCAACCTGGGTCCGGGGTGATGATTCGGTCACGTTTCCGGTTTTCGGGCGGCCAACGGGCAAAATTCGGACTTCCCAAACCCGGGCGGGCTGATAAACTGTTACAAATAAATGGGCTTTTCCCGTCAGGCGCTGCCACGCTGCGGGGATGTGTAAAGGTAACAAGGGGGTGTCGCGGTGATGCGCGTTTTGAGTCCTGGTTTGAGATCCGTTCTTCTGGCTGCTGCGGTGGCCCTTTCGTCGATGCTGATGCTGCCCGGTGCGGCCCTCGCCCAAAGCGGTGGCGGTGTGACCGGCAGTATTGAGCCGGGCATCTGGATCGATCCCGATGGCTGTATGCACTGGGTCGCCGATGGCGGGGTCGAGGGGTACATGACCGGCCGGGTGAACCCCGAAAACGGCATGCCGATCTGCATGGAAATGAACACCTGCGCCGTGGCCAATACCGATACGCTGTTTGCCACGGACAGCTCCCGGCTGACTTCGGCGGGCCGGGCGCATCTGGAACAGTTCTTCTCCTCCGCCGGGGCCTTTGCCTACGCAATCTACGGCCATACCGACAGCCGCGCCTCGGATGAATACAACTTGGGCCTGTCACAGCGTCGCGCTGCGTCGGTCGCTGCCGTGGCCCGCTCGGTCGGCGCACGCGTGGCCCGCGAAATCGGCTATGGCGAACGGCGTCCCAGGGTGCCGAACACCAGCGCTGCAAACATGCAGCAGAACCGCCGTGTTGAAATCGTGTGCTACAGGTGACCCAGATGACGAGTGTTTTGAAGCCGATGAAACTTACCGCCCTATTGACCTCGGCCCTGGTTCTTGCCGGGTGTGTCGAGGCGATCGAAGGCGTGTCCCCCACCAACGATCCGGCCCCCGTCCGCGCCATTGCGCATGACAGGGGGCGCGACGCCGGCAGCCTGACCCAACTGGAAGCCGGGATCTGGGTGGACCCGGATGGATGCCACCACTGGATCGTCGATGACGGTCTGGAAGGCTATATCGACGCGCGCCGCGATCCGGTGACCGGCTTGCCGGTCTGCACCCCGATCGCGCCTCCGGGCTCTATCGTGGGCGATTCCGGTGCCGGGGCTGCGGGGATCCGGGACTGGGTGCCGAACCGGCGCTGACCGATCTTTGAAAGCACGGGGGAGGGCGGTGCCGGATCGGCGCCGCCCGATCTCATTCTGCCCGCCATTTCATCACGATATGGGGAAATTGCGGGGAATGGGACACAAGAGGTTGCGTTGGTCCGGCTCTGTTGCCACACTGGACCCACAACCTCGACGCGGGAGACCCCATTGGCGACCACCACGCTGCCTCCGCCACCCGAAGACGCCTCTCTGGAACGCGTTCTGGAATTCCCTGAAAACAGACTTCTGATAGAGCTTTGCGGCGAGTTTGACCGCAATCTCGCGCAGATCGAACATCTGATGGATGTGCAGATCGTGCGGCGCGGGAATGCGCTTGCCGTCCATGGCGGCGCGCGGGACGAGGCCGCTCAGGCGCTGCAATCGCTCTATCAACGCGCCGAGTCGGGCCGGTCGATCGACCCCGGCGATATCGACGCGGTGGTCCGGCTCGGCAATTCCGGGGAAGACACCGGCACCCGCGACGGCGACCAGATGGAGATGTTCCAGACCGGCGACCTGGAAATCAAGACCCGCAAGAAAACGGTCGAACCCCGCACCAAGGCGCAGCAGGATTATGTCCGCGCGCTGTATGGTCACGAACTGGCCTTCGGGATCGGCCCGGCGGGCACCGGCAAGACCTATCTGGCCGTGGCCGTTGCGGTAAACCAGATGATCAACGGCCATGTGGATCGCATTATCCTGAGCCGCCCTGCGGTGGAAGCGGGCGAGAAGCTCGGCTACCTGCCCGGCGACATGAAGGACAAGGTCGATCCTTACATGCAGCCGCTCTACGATGCCCTGAACGACTTCCTGCCGGGCAAGCAGCTGGCCAAGCTGATCGAAGAAAAGCGGATCGAGATTGCGCCGCTCGCCTTCATGCGGGGGCGGACGCTGGCAAATGCCTATGTGGTGCTGGACGAGGCGCAGAATGCAACGGGCATGCAAATGAAGATGTTCCTGACCCGTCTGGGGCAGGGCAGCCGCATGGTGATCACCGGCGACCGCAGCCAGGTGGACCTTCCGCGCGGCGTGACCAGCGGCCTTCGGGAGGCAGAGCGTATCCTAGACGGGATCAAGGGCATCAGCTTCAACTATTTCACCGCCAAGGATGTGGTGCGCCACCCGATGGTGGCAAAGATCATCGAAGCCTATGACGCCGACAATCCGGCAGAGCGCGGGTGAGGGAAAAATCTTGAAAGAAGATTTTTCTGAGGCTGCAAAAATCTTCCTGAAGATTTTTGGGGGATGGAAGAATTTTCCAGAAAATTCTTCTGTTCGGTGCGCGGTATGAACGGGACCGCTCTGGTGGATGTGATCATCGAGGCCCCCGAATGGGAGGCGGTGAACCTGGACGTCATCGCAGGGAGGGCCTGTTCTGCTGTTCTGGCAGAGCTTGGCCTTGATTCAGAGCGCTTCGAAATCGCAATCCTGGCCTGTGACGACACCCGGATTGCCGAACTGAACACGGATTTCCGGGGCAAGCCGCACCCCACGAATGTCCTGTCATGGCCCGCGGAAGAGATCGAATTGCCGACAGGCCAGTCCCCGGAGCTGCCCCATCCTGACCCTGACGGCCCGCCTGTTGAACTGGGCGACATCGCCATTGCCTACGAGACCTGTGCGCGTGAAGCCGAGAACCAGGGAAAGCCCTTTTCGGACCATGTCAGCCATCTGCTGGTCCACGCGACCCTGCATCTGTTGGGTTTTGATCACATAAATGACCCGGATGCCGCCCATATGGAAGCAATCGAGACGCGTATCCTTGCAACCATGGGCATCCCTGACCCATATTAGGGCCAACGGGTTTTCAGGCCCGGCAATTGTCCTTGGAAAGGATCCATGAACGACTCCCCCGAGTCCTCCTCTAGCGCAGCGCAAGGCGCGCAGGAGACGGACGACAGTTCAGACCAGAGACCCGGCCTTCTGGCCCGGCTCTTTGGCAACACCCAATCCCCCGAACCCATTGAAACGAACGGGCAACCCGCGCACGCCGCCGGGTCTGCGGCGCATGCGGCGATCTCGGTGTACAATCTGCGCCGGATGCGGCTGGATGATGTGGCGGTTCCACGTGCGGAAATCACCGCCGTGCCGGTCGATATCGCGCTTGCCGATCTTGTCAAAGTGTTCCGCGACAGCGGGTATACCCGTCTGCCGGTTTATGAGGGTACGCTCGACACGCCGATCGGGCTGGTTCATCTCAAGGACCTGGCCCTGACCTATGGGTTCAATGGCGGTGGCAAGGTCATTGACCTCGGCTCGATGCTTCGACCGCTGCTCTATGCACCTCCATCCATGCCCATTGGGGTGATGCTGCAAAAGATGCAGACCGAGCGGATTCACATGGCCCTTGTGATCGACGAATATGGCGGTGTGGACGGTCTGGTGACACTGGAGGACCTGATCGAACAGGTTATCGGTGAGATCGAGGACGAACATGACGTCGAGGAAGACAAGCTCTGGTCAGAAGAAGCCCCCGGCTGCTGGCTTGTCAGGGCCAAGGCGCCACTGGACGAGTTCGAGGATGCCATTGGCGTCGATCTGACCGAAGGGCTTGACGACGAGGAGATCGACACGCTTGGCGGGTTGGTGTTTGTCTTGTCCGGGCGCGTTCCGGCCCGTGGCGAGGTCATTCCCCATCCGGCAGGCCCCGAGATCGAAATCGTCGATGCCGACCCGCGCCGGATCAAGCGTTTGCGGATTCGTCTGCCCAAGGGGCATGGCGGGTGACAGGGATTGCCCGCTGGCTGTCTGGTCGGAGTGCGCGCCAGCGGTTCGGGCTTGCCTTTGTCGCCGGGGGGCTGGCTGCAACAGGGCTTGCGCCCTTCGATCTGCCGTTCTTGTCCCTGCTCGGCTTTGCCGGGCTTGCCCTGTCCCTGATGCTTGTCGGCACAGCGAGGCCGGCTTTCTGGACGGGCCTGGCGGGCGGCACGGGCTATTTCGCCGTGTCCCTGCACTGGATTGTCGAACCCTTTTTCGTCGATCCCTGGCGGCATGGCTGGATGGCGCCCTTCGCCCTGATCCTGATGTCTGCCGGTCTGGCCCTGTTCGGGGGGGCGGCTGCGGCATTGGCGGTCCGCGTGACGCAACCGGGGGTGCTGCGTCCTCTGGCCTGGGCCTTGGCGCTTAGCGCGTCCGAAATTCTCCGCGCCTCAATCCTCACCGGTTTCCCCTGGGCGCATCCCGGCCATATCTGGATCGGCAGCCCGCTGATGGGGCTTGCGGCTTGGGTCGGGCCGCATGGGTTGACCTTGCTGACCCTGTTGTTGGCGGCGGGATTGGCGGCGGCGATCTGGTCGCGACCTGTGCTTTTGGCGCTTCCCGGTGTCTTGGGTGCGGCGGCTTTGGGGCTTGGAATGATGATCCCCCCTGCACCCCCGGCCGATGAAAACGCCGCCGTGATCCGCCTGATCCAGCCCAATGCCCCGCAGCATCTGAAATGGTTGCCAGAGATGATCCCGGTCTTCTTCCGCCGCTCGCTGGAACTGACCGCCGCCGATCCGCAGCTCGAGGCGCCGCCCGATCTGGTGATCTGGCCGGAAACCTCGTTGCCTGCGTTGCTGCGCAATTCCGAGCCATGGCGCGAGGCGATCGGGCAGGCCTCCGGTGCGGCGCGGGTGATCTTGGGCGGGCAGAGGTTGCAAGACGGAATGGTGCGCAATTCGCTGTTTCTGCTGGACCGGGACGGCGGATTGGCGGCCACCTATGACAAGCATCACCTCGTGCCCTTCGGCGAGTATATCCCGCTGACCGGAATGGCCCGTGCCATGGGGCTGCGCGGCCTGGCCGAGGTCGCAGGCGCGGGCTATACCCCCGGGGACGGCCCGGCGCTGCTGGATCTCGGTCCGCTTGGGCAGGCTTTTCCGATGATCTGCTACGAGACGATTTTCCCCGGCTATATCCGGCAGGTCGACCGCCCCGACTGGCTGCTGCAGATCACAAATGACGCGTGGTTCGGGGAGTTTTCCGGCCCCTTCCAGCATCTGGAGCTGGCGCAGCTGCGCGCGGCGGAACAGGGCCTGCCGTTGCTGAGGGCGGCAAATACCGGCGTCTCTGCGGTGATCGACGCGCGCGGGCAGGTTCTGGCGGCGCTCCCCTTGGGCGAACATGGCGCGCTCGACCTGCGGCTGCCGCCACCGTTGCCTGCCACGGTTTACGCCCGAACCGGGGACTGGCCCATCTGGGTGTTGCTGCTTGGCTTGTCTTGCTGCGTCATGCTGGCGGAACGGCGACAGCGCCATTGATCCCGCCACGCAAAGCGCGTAAGGCGCTTGCACAACCGCCCCACAACGGCTTCCTGGCGTGGCGGCGATAACAGGTAACGGAGCACTTCCCATGTCGCGCAACAACTACATTTTCACTTCCGAATCCGTTTCGGAAGGGCACCCCGATAAAGTCTGCGACCGCATTTCCGATGCGGTTCTCGACGCCTTTATTGCCCAAGAGCCAGAGGCGCGGGTCGCCTGTGAAACCTTCGCCACCACAAATCGCGTCGTGATCGGCGGCGAGGTTGGCCTGTCGGATCAGTCCAAGCTGACAGAGTACATGGGGCGTATCGACGAGATCGCTCGCGAGTGCATCCGCGATATCGGTTATGAACAGGACAAGTTCCACTGGCAGACGGTCGAGATCACCAACCTGCTGCACGAACAGTCCGCCCATATCGCGCAAGGTGTGAATGCGGCGGAAAACAAGGACGAAGGTGCGGGTGACCAGGGCATCATGTTCGGTTTTGCCGCCAATGAAACGCCCGACCTGATGCCAGCGCCGATCCAGTATTCCCACGCGATCCTGCGGCGTCTGGCCGAGGTGCGCAAATCGGGGCAGGAACCGGCGCTTGGTCCCGACGCCAAGTCGCAGCTTTCCGTGCGCTACGAGGATGGCAAGCCGGTCGAGGTGACCTCCATCGTGTTGTCCACCCAGCATCTGGATGAAAGCCTCAGCTCGGACGACGTGCGCGCTATCGTGGAGCCCTATATCCGCGAGACCCTGCCCGAGGGCTGGCTGACCGCAGCGACCGAATGGCACGTGAACCCGACCGGCAAGTTCGTCATCGGCGGGCCGGATGGCGACGCGGGCCTGACCGGGCGCAAGATCATCGTCGACACCTATGGCGGCGCGGCCCCCCATGGTGGCGGTGCGTTTTCCGGCAAGGACCCGACCAAGGTGGACCGCTCGGCCGCCTATGCCGCGCGCTACCTGGCCAAGAACATCGTCGCCGCCGGTCTGGCCGACCGCTGCACCCTGCAGCTGTCCTATGCCATCGGCGTGGCGCGGCCGCTGTCGATCTATGTCGACACCCATGGCACCGGGCAGGTGCATGAGTCCCTGATCGAAAAGGCCGTGGCGCAGTGCATGGACCTGACCCCGCGCGGCATCCGCACCCATCTGGGGCTGAACAAGCCGATCTTCCAGCGCACGGCGGCCTATGGCCATTTCGGGCGCGCCCCCGAGGCGGATGGCGGGTTTTCCTGGGAAGCGACCGATCTGGTCGACGCCCTGAAAGCCGCCGTTTAACAGGCCGCGCGACTTGTGCTAAAGAATGGCGACGCCCCGGAACGGGCGTCGTTTTCCTTTTTTGGGAGTTTACAGGATGGGCAGCGCCAAACATCCCTACACGCTGAATTTCATCAAGCACTACGCGATCTTTGCAGCGACGATCGCGATCATTTTTTACCTTCTGGTGCAGGTCGCGGGGCTTCGCTTTGACGGGGCGATCCTGCGTGGTGCCATGATCGGTGGGGCCATCGGGGCGATGATCGTACCCTTCCAGTGGTTCGCTCAAAGTTATCTGGACAATGAGGGTGGAAGGGCAAGCGGCGGCACAGCCTGGAAGTTTGCCCTGGTCTGGGCGGCATTGGCGATGCTGGTTCATATGGCCATTGCCATCGCGCTATATGTCATCGGCTGGCGGGTGCCGGGCATCCTGCCCCAGGAACAGGGGCAGATGATTGGCGTGCTGATTGCTGTGGGGCTGTTCATGCAGGTGCCGATCTTCCGGTTGTTCATCTGGTCGGCCTTCAGCGGCATCGAAGCGCGCGAACGTCGCGCACGGGGCGGTTGAGCCCCCGGCGCTTTGCCTTTATGTCCCGCGGCTGATCCGGCAATCGAGGCACCAGCGTGAGCGACCAGACCAAGCACCCCAAGGCCCCGTGGCGCAATTTTTATGGCCGCCGCAAGGGCAAGACCCTGCGCGACAGCCAGGAGGCCTACCTTGAAGAGGATCTCGCGGCCCTGTCACCGGGGGCCGTCGATTGGGACGTGAACCCCGACAGGACTCCGCTCGATCTGGAGGCCCTATTTGGGGGAAAGGATGTCTGGCTGGAAGTGGGGTTCGGCGGCGGCGAGCACATGGTGCATCAGGCCGAGACAAACCCGGATGTCGGCATCATCGGTTGCGAGCCCTATATCAACGGTGTCGCCATGCTGCTTGGCAAGATCCGCGCGGCGGGGGTCAGCAATCTGCGCGTTCATCCCGGCGATGCGCGCGACATGTTCGACGTGCTGCCCGAGGCGAGCATGTCGCGCGCCTTCCTGCTCTACCCCGATCCCTGGCCCAAGAAGCGCCACCACCGCCGCCGCTTCGTGACGCCAGAGCATCTGGAGCCGCTGGCCCGCGTGCTGAAACCCGGTGCGATCTTCCGCGTGGCGACGGATATTCCCGACTATGTGCGCCAGACTTTGGAACAGGTGCCGCGCCACGGGTTCGATTGGCTGGCAGAGGGGCCGGACGATTGGCGCACACCCTGGGGCGACTGGATCTCGACCCGCTATGAACAAAAGGCGCTCCGCGAGGGCCGAACGCCGCACTACCTGACCTTCCGAAAGCGCTGATCCCTTTCATCTTGGCAAAAATACCTCGGGGGAGTCCGCGAAGCGGCGGGGGCAGAGCCCCCCACGGGCGGGCGAATGCCCCCGGAGGGGGTGTGAGCATGCCCTTTCCCGGATCGACGCCAAAGGCGGCGACCCGGACCCGGACCCATCAGCGACAGCGTGCAAAGAGGGGAGTGGACGCCCCCCCTGTCAGGCGCTATCACCCGGCCCGAACCTATTGCAGGAGACGCGCCCATGTCCGGCCACGGCAGCCCCGTTCCCATGACCTCGCACCCTTCGGGGCCGCTGTCCGGCATTGCCGATGTGCCCGGCGACAAGTCGATCTCGCATCGCAGCCTGATCCTTGGGGCCATGGCCGTGGGCGAGACGCGGATTACGGGCCTTCTGGAAGGCCAGGACGTTCTGGACACCGCCAAGGCGATGAAGGCCTTTGGCGCCGATGTGGAGCGTGTGGGCGAGGGCGAATGGCGCGTCCACGGCGTGGGTGTTGGCGGCTTTGCGGAACCTGACACTGTCATCGACTGCGGCAATTCCGGCACTGGGGTGCGGCTGATCATGGGGTCGATGGCGACCTGTCCGATCACCGTGACCTTCACTGGCGACGCAAGCCTCAACAAACGCCCCATGGCACGGGTCACCGACCCGCTGGCGCTCTTTGGCTGCCAGTCGGTCGGGCGCGCGGGCGGGCGGTTGCCGATGACGCTGGTAGGCGCGGCGGAGCCTGTTCCGGTGCGCTACACGGTACCGGTGCCAAGCGCGCAGGTAAAATCCGCCGTGCTGCTGGCGGGGCTGAATGCCCCCGGCGAAACCGTGGTGATCGAGCAGGAGGCCACCCGCGACCACACCGAACGGATGTTGGCGGGCTTCGGGGCCGAGATCACCGTGGAGGACACGGACGAGGGCCGGATCATCACCTTGACCGGCCAGCCGGAGCTGCAACCGCAGGCCATCACCGTACCGCGCGATCCGTCCTCGGCGGCCTTCCCGGTCTGTGCGGCGCTCATTGTGCCGGGATCGGACGTTCTGGTCCCCAATATCGGCCTCAACCCCACCCGCGCGGGGCTCTTCTACACCCTGCAGGAGATGGGCGCGGATCTGACATTCGAAAACATGCGCGAGGAGGGAGGCGAACCCGTCGCCGATCTGCGCGCGAAATATTCCCCCGACATGAAGGGTATCGAGGTGCCGCCCGCACGCGCGGCGAGCATGATCGACGAATACCCGATCCTGTCGGTGGTCGCGGCCAATGCGACTGGCCAGACCGTCATGCGCGGCGTGAAGGAGCTGCGCGTCAAGGAAAGCGACCGGATCGACGCCATGGCCACCGGGCTGCGCGCCAATGGCGTGGAGGTCGAGGACGGCCCCGACTGGTGGATCGTGACCGGCAAAGGCGCGGGCACTGTGCCGGGCGGCGGGCTGACCGAGAGCCATCTCGACCATCGCATCGCCATGTCCTTCCTCTGCCTCGGCATGGCGGCGCAGAACCCTGTGCGGGTGGATGACGCGAGCCCCATCGTGACAAGCTTCCCGATCTTCGAGCCGCTGATGGCATCCCTCGGTGCCTCGCTGGAGCGGACCGGCGCATAAGGTGTCGCTTTCCGGCAGGACAGGGGGCAGGGGACCATGGTCTTCTTCCCCCGAAACAGCCGGAGGGGGCGCATATGATCACCGGAAGCTGCCTGTGCGGGGCGATCCGCTACCGGATCGAAGGCGAGATCCCCGAGGGCGTTTCCGGCTGCCATTGCAGCCAGTGCCGCAAGGTGACCGGGCATTTCAGCGCCGCAGCGCCCGTTCCATGGGACGCAATCACCATCGAAGGCACCCCGCGCTGGTATGACTCCACCCCAGGCAAGGCGCGGCGGGGCTTCTGCGCCACCTGCGGCAGTTACCTGTTCTGGGAACAGTTCGACGGCATCATCTATGTCTCGGCCGGATCGATGGACGCGCCGACAGGGCTGCGGCTGCAGCGGCATATCTTTTACGCCGACAAGGGCGATTATTACCGCAGCGACGATGGCGTGCCCTGCTATGTCGGCTGGGAAACCGGAGAGGAGATTGCCCCATGACCACCGGATCCTGCCTCTGCGGCGCTGTCCATTTCATCGTGACCGGACCACTTCGGCCCGTGATCGCCTGCCATTGCAGCCAGTGCCGCAAGACCTCTGGCCACCATGTGGCCGCCACCTCGGCCCGGCGAGACCGGATCGCGGTGACGGGCGAGGTGACGTGGTTCCAATCGTCAGCAACCGCGCGGAGAGGCTTCTGCGCCACCTGCGGGTCGAACCTCTTCTGGGATGGCGCGGGCGAGAACCTGTCGATCTTCGCGGGAAGCCTCGACGGCGCAACCGGGCTGAAGATTGCAGGCCATATCTTTTGCGCTGACAAGGGGGATTACTACGAGATCCCCAAAGGCGTGCCGCAGGCCGAGGGTTATGATCCTGCGCTGACGACAATGGTCGTGGACTGATCGGGCTTGCACAGCGGCGCGGGCGGGATTAGCCCTAGGCCATGGCATTTACAGTAGCAATCGACGGGCCCGCCGCGGCGGGCAAGGGCACCATCGCGCGGGCGGTGGCGGATCATTTCGGCTTTGCCTATCTGGACACGGGGCTGCTCTATCGCGCCGTGGGCCAGCGGATGCTGGATGGCGAAGACCCGGTCGCGGCGGCCGAGGCACTGCGCGCCGAGGATCTGGACCACCCGGACCTGCGCGGGGCAGAGGCCGCGCAGGCGGCCAGCAAGGTTGCGGCGATCCCCGAGGTGCGCGCGGCCCTGCTGGATTTTCAGCGCGCCTTTTCCCGGCGTTTGGGCGGCGCTGTTCTGGACGGGCGCGACATCGGCACGGTGATCTGCCCCGAGGCGGAGGCGAAGCTCTATGTCACCGCGTCGGATGAAACCCGCGCGGCGCGGCGGCACAAGGAACTGGTGGCGAATGGGCGCGAGATCGGGTTTGACGAGGTGCTGGCGGAGCTGCGCGAACGCGATGCGCGTGACAGCGCCCGGGCAACCGCCCCCCTCAAGCCCGCCGAGGACGCGGTGATGATCGACACCTCGGATATGACGATCGAGCAGGCTTTCGTGGCGGCAATCACGGCAATTTCCCAAAGGATGCCCTGATGAAACAGATCAAGCTTGGCCAATCCGGCCCCATGGTGTCCTGCCTGGGCTACGGGGCGATGTCGTTTTCCGATTTCTACGGGGCCACGACGGACGAGAACTCCTTCGCCATTCTCGATGAGGCGATGGCGGCGGGCGTGACGCATCTGGATACCGCCAATGTCTATGGCATGGGGCGGTCAGAGCGGGTGATCGGCGACTACCTGAAGGCCCGGCCTGACGCGCGCAATCACTTCACCATCGCCACCAAGGCCGCGATCACGCGGGACGGGGAGGGCAACCGCATTTTCCGCAACGATCTGGAGCATCTGGAGGCGGAACTGGACGCGAGCCTCAAGCGGCTCGGGGTCGAAGCGGTGGACCTTTTCTATGCGCATCGCCGGGACAAGTCGCGCCCCATCGAGGAAAGCGCCGAGGCGCTTGGAGCCTTGGTCAGGAAAGGCAAGGCGAAGGCCATCGGCCTGTCGGAAATCTCGCCCACGACCCTGGCCCGCGCCCATGCGGTGCATCCGATTGCGGCGGTCCAGTCGGAATATTCGCTGTCCACCCGGTCGCCGGATCTGGGTCTTGTTCAGGGATGCGCGCGGATCGGGGCGACATTCGTGGCCTTTTCACCGGTCGGGCGGTCCTTCCTGACCGATACGCCGCTCAGTTGGGAGACGGTGCAGGATCTGCCATTCCTTGCCGCGAATCCGCGCTTCAGCGCGGAAACCTACCCCGCCAATATCGCCGCGACCGATGCCTTCCGGGCCCTGGCCGCCGAAATGGGCACCAGCGCCGCTGCACTGGCCATTGCTTGGACCCTGGCGCAGGGCGACCACGTGCTGCCCATACCCGGCACAAGGTCGCTGACCCATTTCCGCCAGCATATCGCCGGGGCCAACATGACCCTGACGACAACCGATCTTGCCGCCATAGAGGCAGTGCTGCCCGCCGGTTGGGCGCATGGAGATCGCTATTCGGACGAACAATGGATCGGACCGGAGCGCTACTGCTGATCCCGGCCCTTGATTTACAGGCGCTTCGGGCTTGCTCTTTCCCTGCCCAGTGGCTATAGAGCGCCCGTCGAGCAGGCGGTCAACGTCTCACACAGGCAGGGTCGGGTTTTCCCCCGGCCCTCATTCGTTTGGGAAATGACCGTGAAGACCAACCCGTTCCGCCGAAGGCGGACATCAATCAAGACCGGCGGAGACAACCGCACGGCCAGAAACAACCGCTAAAGGAAAAAGACGCCACATGGCTCAGAACGTATCTATGGAGGACTTCGAAGCCCTTCTGAACGAAAGCTTCGAAATCGACACGCCCGAAGAAGGGTCTGTTGTCAAAGGCAAGGTGATCGCGATTGAAGCGGGCCAGGCCATCATCGACGTCGGCTACAAGATGGAAGGCCGCGTTGATCTGAAAGAATTCGCAAATCCCGGTGAAGCCCCCGAAATCGCTGTCGGCGATGAGGTCGAGGTCTTCCTGCGCACGGTCGAGAACGCCCGTGGCGAGGCTGTCATCAGCCGCGAAATGGCCCGCCGCGAGGCCGCCTGGGATCGTCTGGAAAAAGCATATGCCGACGAAGAGCGCGTCGAAGGCGCCATCTTCGGTCGCGTCAAGGGCGGCTTCACTGTCGACCTCGGCGGCGCCGTCGCCTTCCTGCCCGGTTCGCAGGTCGATGTGCGCCCCGTGCGCGACGCCGGCCCGCTGATGAACCTCAAGCAGCCGTTCCAGATCCTGAAAATGGACCGTCGCCGTGGCAACATCGTTGTGTCGCGCCGCGCGATCCTCGAAGAATCCCGCGCCGAGCAGCGCGCCGAGGTTATCGGCAAGCTCTCTGAAGGCGACGTGGTTGACGGCGTCGTCAAGAACATCACCGAATACGGCGCCTTCGTCGATCTGGGTGGCGTTGACGGCCTGCTCCATGTCACCGACATGGCATGGCGTCGCGTGAACGACCCGAAAGAGGTTCTGTCCATTGGCGAAACCGTCAAGGTGCAGGTCATCAAGGTCAACAAGGAAACCCACCGTATCAGCCTCGGCATGAAGCAGCTGCAGGAAGATCCGTGGAACCTGGTCGAAGGCAAGTACCCGCTGGAATCGACCCATACCGGCCGCGTCACCAACATCACCGATTACGGTGCGTTCGTGGAGCTGGAGCCCGGCGTCGAAGGTCTGGTTCACGTGTCCGAGATGTCCTGGACCAAGAAGAACGTGCACCCCGGCAAGATCGTGTCCACCTCGCAAGAGGTTGAAGTCATGGTGCTGGAAATCGACACCGCCAAGCGTCGTGTGTCGCTCGGTCTCAAGCAGACCATGCGCAACCCCTGGGAAGTGTTCGAAGAGCAGTACCCGGTCGGCACCGTTGTCGAAGGCGAAGTCAAGAACATCACCGAATTCGGTCTGTTCGTTGGTCTCGACAACGACATCGACGGCATGGTTCACCTCTCCGACCTGACCTGGGAAGGCCGTGGCGAAGACGTGATCGGCAACTACCGCAAGGGCGATGTCGTTCAGGCCGTGGTTTCCGAAGTCGACACCGACAAGGAACGCATCTCGCTGTCCATCAAGGCCGTTGAAGGTGACCCCTTCGCCGATGCCGTCGATGGCGTGAAGCGCGGTTCGATCATCACCGTGGCCGTCACCGCGATCGAAGATGGCGGGATCGAAGTGGAATACGAAGGCATGAAGTCCTTCATCCGCCGCTCCGACCTCAGCCGCGACCGTGCCGAACAGCGCCCTGAGCGCTTCCAGATCGGCGACAAGATCGACGTCCGCGTCACCAACGTGGATGGCCGTTCGCGCCGTCTGGGTCTGTCGATCAAGGCCCGCGAAATCGCGGAAGAGAAGGAAGCCGTGGAACAGTACGGTTCCTCCGATTCCGGCGCGTCTCTTGGCGATATCCTGGGCGCGGCGCTCAAGGGTAACGACGACTGATACCGGCGTCAGACACGCATTGGGGGCCTCGCGGAAACGCGGGGCCCTTTGCGGTTTAAGCCCCCCGAATCAGGTTCAAGGGGCGGGTGCCCTGACGGGCCATCATCGGCAGATGTTTGCAAAAGAACGGCGGCAAGCTGCGTGTTGAGCCTCAGTTCGGCCGATTTCCCCCGGATTTTCAACGGCTTTTCAATTCCCCCGAGGCCGCTTTGCGCTTATAGTCAGGACTCAGGAAACCGCGGCCAGGGGGTTTGGATGATACGTTCGGAACTGATCCAAAAGCTGGCTGACGAAAATCCGTCCCTCACCCTGCGTGAGGTCGAGATGATCGTCAGTGCAATTTTCGAAGAGATCATCGGGGCACTGTCGAAAGGCGACCGCGTGGAACTGCGCGGTTTCGGCGCGTTTTCCGTGAAGAAGCGGGATGCGAGGATTGGACGAAATCCGCGCACCGGTGAAAGTGTCCAGGTGGAAGAGAAGCACGTTCCCTTCTTCAAGGCCGGCAAGCTGTTGCGCGACAGGTTGAACGGTTTGGAAGGTTCCTGAACGGTGAAATACATCAAATACCTGTTTTTGGCTGTCATCGGCATTGCGCTGGTGCTGGTTTCGCTCGCCAATGTCGAGCCGGTGACGCTGACCGTGCTGCCCCACAATCTGGCGGAATGGGTGAACTGGAATTACGCGATCACCCTGCCGCTGTTTCTCGTGATTCTCGGGGGCATTCTGGCGGGGTTGCTGATCGGGTTCGTCTGGGAATGGTTCCGCGAGCACAAGCAGCGGGCCGAAGCCAAGGCGCAGCGCAAGGAACGTGACCAGCTGGCACGGGAAGTGCAGAGCCTGCGGGGCGAGGCCAACCGGGGCAAGGACGAGGTTCTCGCCCTTCTGGAAGACTGACGCCCGCGCATGGCCATTGCCGTCAAATTCTGCGGGTTGACCCGGCAAGAGGATGTCGCTGCCGCCCATGAGGCCGGTGCGCGTTATGTGGGCTTCGTGCATTTCGCCAAATCGCCCCGGCATCTGGAGATCGAGCCGATGGCGACGCTGGCGGTCGATGTGCCTTTGGGTCTGGCCAAGGTTCTGCTGAGCGTCAATGCGGATGACGCCACGCTCGATGCCATCACGGCGCGGGTTCCGCTCGACATGTTGCAGCTGCACGGGCACGAAAGCCCGGACCGCGTGGCCGAGATCAAGGCGCGCTACGGGCTGCCGGTGATGAAGGCGATCGGTGTGGCGGAGGCCGGCGATCTGGCCGCGATTGACGCCTATTCGACGGTCGCCGACCAGCTGCTGATCGACGCGAAACCGCCGAAAGGGGCGGATCTGCCGGGCGGCAACGGGCTGGCCTTCGACTGGCGCCTGCTGGCCGATCGGAAATACTGGACCCGTCCCTGGATGCTGGCAGGCGGGCTGACACCGGACAATGTGGCCGACGCCGTGCGCCTGACCGGTGCGAAGCAGGTCGATGTGTCTTCGGGCGTGGAGCGCGCGCCGGGGGTGAAGGATGCAGTGCTGATGCAGCGCTTTTCCGCAGCGGTGAGGGACTGATGGGCTTTCTCGGGAAACTGGTGATTTATGCGCTGATCGCTGCCGCGGGAGCCGCCTTCGCGACCCGGCCTTCGGTCGAAGAGGTGCGGGAGCTCTATCGCGACATGGTGGCCGAAGAAATCGCCGATGGCTCGATCATTTCCGCAGAGAATGGCGCGGCACAAACGGCCCTTGCGGCCTGTCAGGTGACGCCCGCGAACTGCGCCCGGCTGCTCGAGGGGGTGATCTCTTTCGATTACGAGAATCGCTATCTCTTTGCGACGGTGGAAACCCGGTCCCCTTTCTTCGAACCGCGAAGCTGCATTGCGGCGTTTGAACGGCTGCTTTGCCGGTAGGCGCCATTTACCCAGTTTTAACCACGTAGGGTTAGTCTGCCTCGCATGGCTGAACTACCTCAATACCTGACCCCCGACCTTTGGCTCGATCAGATCTTTTCCTCGAAAGAGGCACAGCGCGGCGGCATTGTGAAACGCCAGATCCGCGATGTGGAACGGCTAGTAGGGCGTCAGGCCTTTGCCCGCGCGCTGGAACAGAAAGGGTTTCAGGCGGTCGAGAATGGACGCCACTTCGTCGTGTTCTGCAATGGTGCACCGATTCGTCGAGTGCGGTGAAAGGGCCTTCGAAGGCCCTTGGACAAGCCGCTTCGAAGCGGCTTCCCACGCGGTTTCGAAACCGCGTTTTTCAAGGCGTTTCGAAACGCCTTTCCACCGCCCGCTCTTGTCCCCACGCCGATGCTCGCATAGGACAGGTCAGATGACCCTGCAAGGATGACCGCCATGGCCGAAGACCTGATCAATTCCTTCATGACGGGCCCCGACGAAAACGGTCGCTTCGGCGATTTCGGCGGGCGCTTCGTATCGGAAACGCTGATGCCGCTGATCCTGGAACTGGAAAAGCAGTACGAGTTCGCCAAGACCGATGACAGCTTCTGGGCCGAAATGAATGATCTGTGGACCCATTATGTCGGTCGTCCCAGCCCGCTCTATCTTGCCGACCGCCTGACCGAGCATCTGGGTGGGGCCAAGATCTACATGAAGCGCGACGAGCTGAACCATACGGGCGCACACAAGATCAACAACGTCCTCGGCCAGATCATCCTGGCCCGCCGAATGGGCAAGACCCGGATCATTGCGGAAACCGGCGCAGGACAGCACGGCGTTGCCACCGCCACCGTTTGCGCCAAGTTCGGTCTGAAATGCGTGGTCTACATGGGCGCGCATGATGTGGAGCGGCAGAAACCCAACGTCTTCCGGATGCGCCTTCTGGGGGCAGAAGTCGTCCCTGTCACTTCTGGCCGCGGCACGCTGAAGGACGCCATGAACGATGCCCTGCGCGATTGGGTGACCAATGTGCGCGACACGTTCTACTGCATCGGCACCGTGGCCGGCCCGCACCCGTACCCCGCCATGGTCCGCGATTTCCAGCAGATCATCGGCAAGGAAGCCAAGGCGCAGATGCTGGAGCGTGAGGGCCGCCTGCCCGACACGATCATCGCCGCCATCGGTGGCGGGTCGAACGCAATGGGCCTGTTCTTCCCCTTCCTCGATGACAAATCGGTCAACATCATCGGCGTCGAGGCCGGCGGCAAGGGCGTGAACGCCAAGATGGAACATTGCGCCTCGCTGACTGGCGGTCGTCCCGGCGTGCTGCATGGAAACCGCACCTATCTGTTGCAGGACGATGACGGGCAGATCCTTGAAGGCTACTCTATTTCTGCGGGTCTGGATTACCCCGGCATCGGCCCCGAACACAGCTGGCTGCATGAAATCGGCCGCGCTCAGTACGTCTCGATCACCGACAAGGAGGCGCTCGCAGCCTTCCAGCTCTGCTGTGAGCAGGAGGGGATCATCCCGGCGCTGGAGCCGTCCCACGCGCTGGCCCATGTGATCAAGATCGCCCCGGATCTGCCGAAGGATCACATCATCTGCATGAACATGTGCGGGCGCGGCGACAAGGATATCTTCACGGTGGCGAAACATCTTGGCTTCGAGATGGCCGAGGCGGATTGAAACATCGCGAAAGTCTGACCCCGGTCAGATGGCATCGACAGGGCGTCCCGCAGGGGGCGCCCTTTTCATTTGTTGCGCACACTCGCAATATTGTTGCGCAGTAGTAACGGTGTAATTGTTACACCAAATCACATGTTGAGCGGTTCAGCCCCCTGCCGTATCACCCGCCTCACCAGCCAGACGGGCTGGCCCTTGCGGCAGGGGGTGATCACCCCTCCGGTGCGGGCGGCGCTGCCGATCCCCGTATGCCAGGGCCAGAGACCGAGGTCGGTGCCAACGTGACATCCAAACGTCACGCGAAAATAGCTCAATTGGTAGAGCATCGGACTGTAACTCCGAGTGGCGCAGGTTCAATTCCTGCTTTTCGCTCCAAAAGCCCGGATGAGGGCACTGGTTCTTCAAACCAGCCACATGAGTGGTTCGACAAAATGGGTTCCGGGGCTGCTCCGCGAGGGGTGGCCGGATCCTCTGTTGCGCCAGAGGACAAGGACGCCGTTCGCCCTGGCCCCGCGCCGGGAAGGACGTGACGCATGTTCGCCTGTCTTCGCCAGGCCCTGCCAATACTGGTACGGGCCCCGCGAACCGGGTGGCGCGCCTCTCCGCTCTTCTCCGCAAGGGGGTATGGCAGGACCGGCCTCGGATCCCGCCCCATATTCCGCGACCGGCAATCCCGCCCGTCGCGCATGCCTGTCACGGGGCTGATCCCGTGCAACCCAAAACCCAAGGAGATCGCGCCTTGCGACGACGACGATAGACACGACCATGAAAAAGGAGATTTGACATGTCTATTTTGAAAGCCCTCCGGAATCAGCGCCTTTTGCGCGTTCCGATCAACACTCGCACCCTCGTGCTTGCGAAAGGCCGGATCGATCAGATCCTCGGCCCGGGAGAGCACTGGATCGACATGCAGGATGTTCAGACCGAAGTGTTTGACCTTTCTTCTCCGCGTTTCGTGTCTACGCTTGTGGCACCCATGCGCCGGGACCGTCCCGACCTTGTCGAGACCCACTTCACCGAGGTCCACACCGGACCCGATGATGTGGCGGTGATCTCTCGTGACGGCATCGTCACGGATCTTGTCGGACCGGAACAGCGCGTGCTTTTCTGGACCGATGCAGGCCCCTGGACCGTTGACAGGTTCGACATGGCCGAAGACGTGATGCTTGCCCCGACCCTTGCCCGCCGTCTTGAACGGGCGCGGTTGGATACGCAGATCAACGTGACCACGGTCGAGCAGGGGCGCGTGTCCCTTCTTTTCACCGAAGGTCAGCTTGCCAAGGTGCTCGACCCCGGAACCCACTGGTTCTGGATCTTCGGGCGCAAGCATACTGTCCGTCAGGTCGATATGCGCTGGCAGGCCAAGGAGGTCACGGGGCAGGAGATCCTCACGAAGGACCGCGTGTCCATTCGGGTGAACTTGACCGCCGTCTTCCGTGTGGTGGATGCGGTGAAAGCCGTGACCGCCGTGCGCGATCATGACGAGGCGCTTCACCGGGCCGTGCAGCTTGCGTTCCGCAAGACGCTCGGGGCGATGACCCTTGACCGGCTCTTGGCCGAAAAGGGGATGGTCGATGCCGAGGCCGCCGAAAAGGTCCGCGCCGATATGGCGGGGATCGGGATCGAAGTGGGTGAGATCGCGTTGAAGGACGTGATCTTGCCCGGCGAGATGCGCGACATCCTCAACGGGGTGGTCGCCGCCCAGAAAGAGGCCGAAGCCAACGTGATCCGCCGGCGCGAGGAAACGAACGCCACGCGGTCCTTGCTCAACACGGCCAAGGTCATGGCGGAAAACCCCGTCATGTTGCGGTTGAAAGAGCTTGAAGCGTTGGAAACCATCGCGGGCAAGGTCGAGCGGCTCACGGTCCATAACGGGACCGAGGGTCTCATGACCGACCTTGTGAAGCTTCGGGATTAGGCGAATGCCGCTGAAAACAAGGCCCGTCCGGAGAAATCCGGGCGGGTCAGCCTGTTTATACCTCAGGTTTAGGCCTGTGAACCGGTGGTTTATGGACCCGGAGATAAACGGCGGTCAAATATCCTTTGAGCATTCACGGTGCTTTTTGTCGGGTCATCGGATCGGTGGCAGCGTCCCCCGGTTCGCCCTTGAGACAAGATCAACAGGAGATGATCCATGACCCCGAAATCCATTCTTGCCGCTTCCGTGACGGCGGTTCTGCTGTCGACCACCACCCTGTCCGCCCAAACCTCGAATGACGCCGTGAATGCGGCCATCGCCGAACTGCAGGACGCAGGCTACATGCGCATAGAGGTGCAGATCCGCAATGGCGGCTACAGGATCGAGGCCACCGGTGCCGACGGCTCGGTTGAGCGGACCTTCGACCGCGATGGCAACCTTGTCCGCGAAGAGGTCGTGTCGGGCGGGATCGGGACGGAAACCAGCTATGACGCCAGCGGCAATGTCATCTCGACTGAAACCGGCCCGGCGGATGACGATGACGATCGCGATGACGACGACGATGATCATGATGACGACGATGATCATGACGATGATCGCGATGATGATGGCGACGACAATGGCGGCCACGACGATGAAGATGATGATGACGACAGCGATCATGGAAATGGTGGAGACGATGGTGACGACCACGATGACCACGACGACCATGACAGCGACGATGACGACGATGACGACGACTAAGGACCGATATCGGCTATAGGTTCCCTTCAGGAGACTGGTATGCTCTCCTGTCGCCGATAGACGGACCTCGCTCTGCCCCGCCCGTCCCCCCATCCCGGCGGGGCAGAGCCTTATCAACCAAGGAGACGAAACAGATGAAACCCTCGCGCCTCTTGATGGCCACTGCGCTCTGCCTGTCGGCAGGAACCGGAGCAGTCTGGGCGCAGGATATCGAGGCCCAGATCATCTCGCAGCTTCAGGCGCAGGGATATGCGCGCATCCATGTGACACGCACCTGGCTTGGGCGCGTCCGCATCGAGGCCGAAGGGCCGGGCCGCGAACGCGAGATCATCTTCAATCCGACAACCGGCGAGATTCTGCGTGACTACTGGGAAATCGAAGACGACCACAGCGGCGGTGACGGGGTCTTGCCATCATCCGTGTCGGACAGCTCGGGTGACGACGGTGATGATCGTGACGATCATGATGACGACGAGGATAACAGTGGTTCGAGCGACGACGGCGATGAGGATGCCGACGAGGATAACAGTGGTTCGAGCGGCGGCGACGACGGCGATGATGACAATGGCGATGACGACGATAACGACGACAACGGCGGCTCTGGAGGGGGCGGAGATGACGATGATGACGACGACGATGACTGATGCCTCGCAGCGCCAGGAGGGGCAGCTGCGTGACAAAGGGTAAACTGCTTCTTGCGGTTGTTTTCGTTGTGCAGCTGGTCTGCTCGGTCTTTTTCGTGTCCGAGATTGTTCTGACCATATTCAATGTCCGCGCCCGTCCGATCAGCTGGCAAACCCGCGAGTTGATGGAAATCGGCGCGACGATCGGGCTGATTATCGGGCCAATCATCGGCGCGATCTTTCTGCGCAACTCCATGCGGCGCACGGCAATTGTCGAGCAGAAGCTCAAGGCCGCATCGGGGGCCTTCATGGATGTGATGGCGGAACGGTTCGACGATTGGGGCCTGACCCCGGCGGAACGCGACGTTGCGCTTTTCGCGATCAAGGGCATGTCGATCCAGGAAATCGCCGCTTTGCGCCAAACATCCGAAGGCACGGTCAAGGCACAGACCAACGCGATCTATCGCAAGGCAGGCGTCAGCGGACGGCCTCAGCTATTGAGCCTTTTCATCGAAGATCTGCTGGACGTGGATGACCGCGTTCGGATTGCCGCCGAATAGATCAGGTTGCGGCCATTTCCTTCAGAACATCCAGTGGGATGATGTCCAGGGCGCGGGAATGGGTCGCCTCAAGCCGCACCTTGGGCGCGCAGCCTTCGTCATGGGCTTGCAGGAACCGGCCGGCGCAGAGGCACCATTGGTCACCCGGTTTCAGCCCCGCAAATCCGAATTCGGGCCGGGGCGTGGACAGGTCGTTGCCCACATATTTGGAGTAAGCCAGGAATTCCGCCGTCATCTCGGCGCAGACCGTGTGGCTGCCATGATCGTCGGAACAGGTGTTGCAATGACCATCGCGGAAGAACCCGGTCAGGGGGGCGGTCGAGCAAGGCTGCAAAACGCCGCCCAACACGTTCACGGGGGCGTCCATGCGGGTCATTGGCTGTCCTCCGGTTCAGGTTCTGCGTCATCTCCGGGTTCAGTCTCCAGCGCGGCGTTCGGCGCTGGAGGGGCGAGGCTTTCAGAGATCAGCCGGAAGATACGGATGTTTTCGTCGTTCACACCGGCATCGCGGAATTGGCGGTCCGCGGCAGTGGTGGCGATCACCACCCCGTTCACCTGATCTACATAGATGTACTGGCCGTAAATTCCACGGGCCATGAATTGGCCAGGTTCAGCCCCGACCGGAATCCACCATTGGTAGCCATAGCCAATCTCGCCTGGCGCGGTTCGGGCCGAGGCTGCGGTAGATCGCGCCACCCACTCTTGCGACAAGATTTGGTGTCCGTTCCAGTTGCCGTTGTTGAGGAACATCATCCCCAATCGGGCATAGTCCCGCGTGGTCATGTTCAGCCCGCCCAAAACGAAGGCCACGCCCTCACCATCGGTCAGGTAATAGGGCGTCGCTTCCAACCCAAGCGGCTGGATGATCCGTTCCGACAAAAGCGACGGGATATCGCGCCCGGTCGCGCCGCGAATGACCATGCCGATGACATGGGTGTCGATCGAGACATATTCCCATTGCTCGCCTGCGGGTCGGTCTGTTTCGGACAAGGCCTCTGTGAACCCGTCCATCGTGCCGCCAAGGGCCAGCGCGCGGCTCATGCGATTGATGTCGGAATTGTAGTCCAGGTAATCCTCGTCGAAGGTCACGCCCGATGACATCTGCAGCACGTTGAGAATCGTGGTTCCGTCATAGGCTGTGCCGCTCAACTCGGGGACGTAATCGGTCACCTGCGCATCGAGATCAGGGATTGTCCCGTCTTCGACCAAGGTGCCCAGAAGTGCCGAGAGGAAGCTTTTTGCGACGGAGAATGACATCCGACGATCTCCCGGCGCAGTGCCCAGGTGATAGCTTTCATGCGCGATCTGTCCGTCGCTAAGGACGACAAGCGATGTCACATCGCGCGCCTCGATCCAGGAAGCGACCTCGTCTGGCAGATCGGCGGGCGGGCCGTCCGGCAACGGGCTGGCCGGGCCAGAGCCGCGTGAGACATCGGCCGTATCGAAGGCGTCGCCCATGTTGCTGAAATTTTCGACGATGTAGGCTTCGTCATAAAGCGTCACGACCGTCCAAAGGCGGGAAATCTCCTGACGCATGACCCAGCCCGCAGCAACCGTGACGATCAGGAAGATCACAAGGATTCGAACCAGAATTCTGACGATACGGCGCATGAGGCCCCCCTTTGGCTGTTCCGAAAGCAGAACATGGCCGCCCGCTTGGCGGCAATGCTGACCCTACGTCAGGGATGAGGGCTAGCGGAACCGATCCATCAGCTTTTGCATGGCCGTGCGATCATCTTCCGGTTCTGCCGCTGGTGCAGATACGACGGGCGGCGTGGCTGCTTTCGCCTTGCCCTGGCCCGAGGATCGCGGCGGCGCGGTGCGCAGGGCAACGGCGTTCATGAACCGGCCGGTGTCGCCCTTTGCAAGCTCCGGCGCGCCGTCGGATATGCCGCGCAAAAGGTCGTCCAGCCAATCCTGATCGGCCTTGGCGAAATCCGACAACACATAGGGCGCAACCCGATCCTTGTGGCCCGGATGGCCGATGCCAAGGCGCACCCGGTCGTAATGCGGGCCGATATGCTGGTGGATCGACCGCAGCCCGTTATGGCCGGCATGTCCGCCCCCCGCCTTGACGCGGCATTTGCCCGGTGCAAGGTCCAGTTCGTCATGGAAAACGGTGATGTCGGTCGGCTCCAGCTTGTAGAACCGCATCGCCTCGCCCACGGATTGGCCCGACAGGTTCATGAAGGTTTCTGGCTTTAGCAGCAGCACCTTTTCGGACCCGAGCCGCCCTTCGGTCAGGCTGGCCTGAAACTTGCTCCGCCATGGCGCAAACCCGTGATCCTCGGCCACCCGGTCCAGCGCCATGAAGCCGATATTGTGCCGGTTGCCCGCGTATTTCGCACCGGGGTTTCCAAGGCCGACCCAGAGTTTCATGGCATCCTCGCATTCAAATCGCCTTCTCAGTCCTATAGGCATGACGGGGCGAGGGATCAACGAATTGGGGACAGATGCCGGTATTCACCCTTCATGACATCACGCTTGATCTGCCCGAGGTGCTGATCACCAAGGCGCTTGCGGCGCGGCTGGCCGATGGCAGCTATGAGGCCGATGAAATCGCCGCCGCGATGTGCCGGGTCGGGCCGGGAATGCGGGTGCTGGATCTTGGCGCGGGTCTGGGGCTGATCAGCGTGCTGGCGGCGCGGGCTGCGGGGGCTACGAACGTGCTGAGCGTCGAGGCGAACCCCAACCTGCTGCCAGTACTGCGTGACACGTTCGAAAGAAACGGGCAGGGCGGTATCCGCCTGCTGCACGGCGCGGTCACGTCGGGTGAGGGGGGCGGCACGGTCCGGTTTCAGGTGCCACGGGCCTTTCTGGGTGCAAGCCTCGCGCGGGCTGGGGCACCGGAAAACGAGATTTGCAAGGTGCCCAATCTAGGGCTTGAGCCCTTGCTGTATGAGCATCGGCCGGACGTGGTGATGATGGATATCGAAGGGGCGGAGGAATGGCTGTTCGATCAGCCTTGGCACCCGGAATTGCGCTTCTTGGTGCTGGAACTGCATCCGCCCCGCTATTCCGACACGGTCATCAAGCGGATTGTCGATTGCATGTCGGATTCCGGTCTAACCTATGATCCGGTCACATCACGCGGGCGGGTTCTGGGGTTTCGCCGGGTGTAGCGCCTGCGGTCGGCCAAAAGAAAACGCGGCCCATCCCGGGGGACAGGCCGCGCCAAATCAGGTCCGAACAGCAGACCGCCGGGATTATTCCTCGGCGGCGGCTTCTTCGGCCTCTTCACCTTCGTCTTCGGCGTCACCGCCGCGCGCCAGACCCGAGGGGGCGGCGATGTTGGCAATCACGAAATCGCGGTCGATGGTCGGGCGGGCACCCTCGGGCAGGGTCACGTCGGAAATGGTCACGACGTCACCGATGTTGAGGGTCGACAGGTCAACGGTGATCTTTTCCGGGATGTCGCCTGCGGTCACGCGCAGTTCGACTTCCGGGCGAACCACGGTCACGACGCCACCCTTCTTGATGCCGGGTGCAACCTCTTCGCCGACGAACTCAACCGGAATGAACAGGTTGACGCGGCTGGTGCGGCGCAGGCGCATCAGGTCGACATGGGTCGGCAGGTCCTTCACGACGTCACGCTGAACGCCACGGCAGATCACGCGCACATCTTCGTGGCCTTCAACCTTGAGGTTGAAGAGTTGCGCCAGAAAGCGGCCTGCTTTCAGGTGCTTGAGCAACACGTTGAAGGGGATCTGAATCGAGACGGGGTCCGCACCACCGCCATAGACAACTCCGGGCACCATACCGTTGCGGCGTGCTTGACGAGCGGCCCCCTTGCCTGTCCCCGTCCGTGCCTCGGCGACGAGATCTTTAATCTCTGCAGCCATAGCTATTCTCCATATGATAAAGGGCGGCCTCCAAGGGTGTCCGCCCGGTTGAAGCCGTGCCTATAGACGAGCCTTGCGGGTTTGGAAAGGGGCTTTGCGCGATGAATCCGCGCTTTGGAACTTGCTTTGGAGCGAAGCCCGTGACAATCGCCCGGACATGTTGATCCTGCGCGCGATTTCCCTGTCCCGTCATGACCTGCCGGCCTTTGCGGCGCAAGGCATCTATTGGGGTGCGTTCGCCGCCTATGTGCCGCAGATCAAGGCTCATATCGGGGCCAGCGACGGGGCCTTCGGTCTCGCGATGCTGGTCACCGCGGCGGGTGCGGTGACGGCGATGCTGTCTGCGCCTGTCTTCGCGGCGCGGTTCGGGCGCTATGCCGTGTCGTTTGCATCCGTTCTTCTGGCACTGGTGTTTCAGGCCCCGATGTGGGTTGCGTCGGTGCCGGTTTTCGCGGCGCTGATGTTCTTTGCCGGTGCCGGGTCGGGATTGCAGGACGTGGTGATGAACACCCGCCTGTCGCGCACGGAATCGCGCCTTGGGGCATCCCTGATGAACCTCAATCATGCGATGTTTTCCTTCGCATACGCGGCCTCTGCCATATCTGCGGGTCTGGCACGAGAGGCGGGGCTGCCGCCTGGGCCGGTGTTTGCCACGCTCGGGCTGCTGACGCTGATTGCCTCGGTCTTCATGATGTCGAAGGACGGCGCGGAAACCCATGGCACGGCCAAGGCCGCCCGCGGTCGCTTTGGCGGCGTGGTGCTGTGGGGCGGGCTGATCGTGCTGGTGGCGTTCCTTGCGGAAAACGCGACCGAGGGCTGGTCGGCCCTGCATGTGGAACGCACCCTGGGTGGCGGCGCGGCAGAGGGCGCGCTTGGTCCCGCGATGCTGGGGCTGACCATGGGGATCGGGCGGTTCACCGGACAATTGGTCGTCGGCCGCCTGTCCGAGACCCGCGTGGTGTTCTGGAGCGCGCTTGTCACCGCCTGCGGAGCCTTGCTGGCGGCCATCGCCCCGGTACCTCTGGTGGCCTATGCCGGGTTTGCCATTCTGGGTCTTGGCGTGTCGACCATCGCACCGATGCTGCTGGCGCTTGCCGGGCGTCTGGCCAGCGATGACGCGCGGGCCTATGTGATCAGCCGGGTGACGACCATCGGCTATTTCGGCTTCTTCATCGGGCCGCCGATCATGGGCTTCATCGCACAGGGCTTCGGGCTGCGGATGTCCTTCGGCTTCGTGGCGCTGCTCTTGCTGTCGATCCCGGCGCTTCTGGCCCTGATGCGCCGCGCGGGTTAGTCGAAGACCTCACCGGGGTCGACGCCCCAAAGCGTGTCCATCGGCACCCACCCACGATGACCGGCCACGTTCAGGCGGCACCAGCTGCCGTTGCATTCGTCGACGAAGGCGATCACCCCAAGCTCGGCCTGAGCCGTCACCGGCGAGGCCGGGTCGGGCCGCTGGTGCAGTTCCAGCATGTCAACCTCGACAATCGCGGTGCGCACGCCTGACAGCAGCGAATAGTGCATCCAGCCGCCCGCCCCGTCGCGGTCGATGACCCGGCGCCAGTGTTCATGTTCGGCCACCACCTGCATCGGCATGTTGCGGCGCTGAAACACCCAGTCGATGCGGTGGCTGCGCGAGGGTCCGCGCCGTGCAAATGCCTCTGACGACTGGATCGAGACATAGCGGGGCAGGGGGAACCCCGTCACGGGACCGCGCGCCTCGGCCTCCTGCGCGATGGTGGCCGTAGCCATCACACCCAGAATCGTCGCCAGCATCACGCCCAATATCTTGCGCTTCATACCTTGCACTGCCTGCCCGCACCTTTGCCGCTCTATCGCGGTCTTGACCGGTGTTTTTGTCGCTGTTGGGGTGCTGTGTCTTGCACCCCTGCCTAGGATGAGAGAGTGTCACGCCAAGGGCTGAAACGCCAGATAAAGGGAAGAACGGGATGCCAGGTCAGAAGCTGAGTGTTGTCGTAACGCGACGGTTGCCCGAGGCGGTCGAAACGCGGATGTCGGAACTGTTCGACGTGGAACTGCGCGAAGATGATCGCCCGATGACCCGGCAGGAACTGGTATCCGCCATGAATCGCGCCGATGTTCTGGTGCCTTGCGTGACCGACCAGATCGACGCGGGACTGTTGGGGCAGGCAGGTGAGAAGCTGAAACTCATCGCCAATTACGGTGCGGGGGTCGACCATATCGACGTGCATACAGCGCGCCAGCGCGGCATTCTGGTGTCCAACACGCCGGGCGTGGTGACCGAAGACACCGCCGACATGACCCTGGCGCTGATCCTTGCCGTCACGCGCCGCATCCCCGAGGGTCTGGCCGTGATGCAGGCCGGCAAATGGCAGGGCTGGTCGCCCACGGCCTTCATGGGCGGGCGCATCGGCGGCAAGCGGCTCGGCATTCTCGGCATGGGCCGGATCGGTCAGGCGGTGGCGCGGCGCGCGGCAGTGTTCGGGATGCAGGTGCATTATCACAATCGTCGCCGCCTGCACGAGGAGATCGAGGCCGACCTGGAAGCGACCTATTGGGAAAGCCTCGACCAGATGATCGCGCGGGTCGATATCCTGTCGATCAACTGCCCGCATACGCCCTCGACCTTCCACCTGATGAACGCGCGGCGGCTGAAGCTTATGAAACCCACGGCGGTGATCGTGAATACCTCCCGCGGGGAAGTCATCGACGAAAACGCCCTGACGCGGATGCTGCGGTCCGGCGATATCGCCGGGGCAGGTCTCGACGTGTTCGAACATGGCAAGGACGTGAACCCGCGCCTGCGAGAGCTGGAAAACGTGGTGCTTCTGCCGCATATGGGCTCGGCCACGCTGGAGGGGCGCGAGGAGATGGGCGAAAAGGTCATCATCAATATCAAGACCTTCGACGATGGCCACCGGCCGCCCGATCTGGTCGTGCCGAGCATGTTGTGACCATGCGCAATCAGAAGAAAATTCCAGAATTTTCTTCCTGCCGCAAAATTCTTCCAGAAGAATTTTGGACCGCTTTGAAAATCCTTCGGGAAGGATTTTCCGGCGCGCATTGTGGTCATGGCTAGGTTTGTCGTCCTGCCGGTGCTGATTGCCTTCGCCTGCCTTCTGGCGGGTCTCTACGGCATGGTTCACAACCAGATCAGCTATACGGTCGGTCCCGACTATTTCCACGCCTTCAAGTTCCACCAGTTCAACATCGCCGAGGCGCTGCCCTATCGCATGGGGGCGGCGATTGTCGGCTGGCGGGCAAGCTGGTGGATGGGGATTGTGATCGGCGTACCGATTGCCGCCATAGGGCTGGCGATGCCGACCACGGGCCAGATGGTTCGGACTTTCCTTGGCGCTTCGCTGATGGTCGTGGGGATCACGCTGGCGCTTGGCGTGGTGAGCCTCGCAATTCCCGTCGACCCTTCACAATACCACCATTTCAGAATTCCTTCGGGTGTCGAAGATGTAGAGGGCTTTGTGCGGGCCGGGCTGATGCACAACACGAGCTATTTTGCCGGTCTGATCGGACTTGTCGCGGGGGTGGTCTTCATGCTGGTCGCGGTCATTCGCGCCCGTCGTCGGGCCCGGCCCGGGGGCTGATCGACTGCGCTTGTCGCGAAAAACCCGGGCGCGTGTCGGATTCTCGCGTTATCTGGTCGGCTGGCCTTCGCACGGGCCTGCGCAATTCGGCACATTACCGGCAGAAAATCTGGCCCGGAGTCGCGCCCAATGAAAACCCAAGTCAAAGCCCTTGTCGTCGGCGGCGGTGCCGTCGGCACCTCGATCGCCTATCATCTTGCCAAGGCAGGCTGGTCTGATGTGATGCTGCTGGAACGTGATGAACTGACCTCCGGCTCCACCTGGCACGCGGCTGGCCTGCTGCCGCTCTTCAACATGAGCTTCGCGACGACCCATATTCACCAGTACTCGGTCGATTTCTACAAGACGCTTGAAGAGGAAACCGGGCTGAATGCGGGCTTTGCCGTGGTCGGCAACCTGCGCATGGCGCAGACGCAGGAGCGCATGGATGAATACATGCTCTATGCGTCCACTGCCGAGACCTGCGGTGTGAAATACGAATGGCTGACCCCCGACCAGATCAAGGAACGCTGGCCGCTCATTGAGACCTCGGACCTCAAGGGTGCGATCTATCATACCGAGGACGGCTATATTAACCCCGCTGACGTAACCCAGGCGATGGCCAAGGGTGCCCGCCAGCGCGGGGTGGATATCGTGCGCAAGATGCAGGCCGATGCCTTCCACTGGAATGGCACTCATTGGGAAGTGACCTGCACCAAGATGGTGGAAAAGGGCGGCAACCTCGTGCCCTCTGAAGAACAGGTGGTGATCACCGCCGAACATGTCGTGACCGCATCGGGCAACCACGCGCAGCGCACCGCCAAGATGCTGGGCATCAAGATGCCCGCGATTCCGGTGGAACACACCTTTATCGTCATGGATAAAGACCCCGAGCTGGTCAAATGGCGCGAGGCGGGCAATGCCGAACACCCCGTCGTGCGCGATGCCGACAACGAATCCTACGCCCGTGAGGAACGCGGCGGCTGGATCCTAGGAATCTACGAACACGGCGCGCCCGCGCGGTTCGAATATGGCGTGCCCGACAGCTTCCGCGCCGATCTGTTCCCGCTCGATCTGGACCGGATTGCCGATCAGTACATGGCGATGGCGGAACGGGTGCCGTCCTGCGCCGAAAGCGGCCTCAAGGACGATTTCAACGGCCCGATCTGCTACACGCCCGATGGCAACCCGCTGGTCGGCCCCGCGCCGGGCCTGCGCAACATGTGGCTGGCTGAGGGCTTCTCCTTCGGGATCACCGCCGCTGGCGGCACCGGCTACTACCTCGCCCAGATGATGGTCGACGGCGAAGCCGAGATCGACATGGCGTCCCTTGACCCCAAGCGCTATTCGCAGAACTGGATGACCACCGAATTCGCGGCGCGCAAGAACGAGGAATGCTACAGCCACGTCTACATCCTGCACCACCCGGATGAAGAGCGTGAGGCCTGCCGCCCGCTGCGTACCGCACCCGCCTATGACCGGCAGAAGGCGCTTGGCGCGCAATTCGGTTTCGTCAACGGCTGGGAACGCCCCAACTACTACGGCCCCCTCGATGCGCCCGAGAATTTCGACCACGACGCCCGCAGCTTCCGTCGTGGCGGCTGGTGGCAATACGCCGTGGAAGAAGCCAGGGCGATCCGCGAGGGTGTGGGCCTGATCGACGCGACCGCCTTCACCAAGCATGTGGTCAAGGGCCCCGGCGCGACGGCGTTCCTCGACTGGTTCACCTGCAACAAGCTGCCGAAAGTGGGCCGGATCAACCTGACCTACGCGCTGACCAGTGCTGGCACCACGCGCACCGAGTACACCATCGTGCGCAATGGCGAGAACAACTACTACCTCGTCTCTGCGGGTGCCTGGACGGAGTATGACGCCGACTTCCTGCGTAAGGCGGCCGAGGACAAGATGGAGGAGTTCGGCTATATCGAGATCCAGGACGTGACCACCCAGTGGGGCGTCTTTGCCATCGCAGGGCCGAAATCGCGCGACGTTCTGAAAGAGGTGATTAAGGACGCCGACCCGGATACAGCCCTGTCGAACAAGCGCTTCCCGTGGTTGTCTGCGCGGCAGATCGAACTGGGCATGTGCCCCGTGAATGCGATCCGCGTGGCCTATACCGGGGAGCTTGGCTGGGAACTGCATCATCCGATCGAGATGCAGAACTACCTGTGGGATCTGCTGAATTCAGCGGGCGAAAAGCACGGGCTGAAGCTGGTCGGCGCACGGGCGCAGAACTGGCTGCGGCAGGAGAAATCCTACCGTGCCTTCGGCAATGAACTTGGCCGCGACGCGACCCCCGCCGAGGCCGATCTGCCGCGCTTCATCGACCTGTCGAAAGAGTTCCACGGCAAGGCCGAGATGGAGGCCAAGGGCATCCGGTCGAAGTGCTGCACGCTGCTGATCGACGGGCCGTCTGATGCCGATCCCTGGGGCCGTGAAGTGCTCTATACGCCGGAAGGTGAGCGGGTTGGCCGTCTGACCTCGGGCGGCTATTCGGTGGCCTTCGAGAAGTCCATCGGCATGGGCTATGTGAAGCCCGAGCTGGCCGTGGAAGGCACCAAGCTGAAGGTCAAGATGCTCGATCAGTTGTGGGATGCGGTCGTGACCTGCGACAGCCCCTATGACCCGAAGAACGAGACCATCCGCAAGGACGGCTGAGGTGCATTAACCGGGGGTGCCGCCCGTACACCGGGCGTACACCCCCTGTGCACCCCCCGTGCAGACGGGGCACGGTCGGGCGGAAACGGTTAACGCTCCGGTTTCTTGTTTGGAAAACAGTAAGGCCCGCCAGATCGGCGGGCCTTTTGCATGGTCATCCGTTGCCGTTGCCCTGACCGCTGCCCTGACCGTTGCCATTCCCATGCCCCCGACCGAAATCGTCGGTGGTGATCACGCCATCGCCATTGCGATCCATATTGGCAAACCACGTGGCCGAGAAGCCCACGAACTCTTCGCGGCTGACCAGGCCATCGCCATTGGCATCGTTATTGGCGCGCATCATGCCCTGATCCACCGGGCGCATCGCATTGCCTTCATGGCCACCCATGTTTTCCATATCCGTGGCGCGGGCCTCGTCGAACAGATCGTATTCCTCGCTTTGCAGCATGCCGTCATCGTTCTGGTCGAACATGTAGAAAATATCGCCGCGCCGCTCCTCGACTTCTGCGAAGGTCACCTGGCCGTCGGTGTCGTAATCCCAGTTCTGGATAAAATGTTCGCCGGGCACACCCTGGGCAGCGGCAAGGCCGGGCAGGGCGATCAGGGCGAGCGTGGTCAAAATGCGGTTCATGTGGGTGTCCCTTTTCATTAGATTGTGCCCGTTACACGCGGTCAGGCGGGGGCTCCGTCGCGGCGACGGGTGCGACATTTTGGTTGTCTCGGGCAATTAGTTTCGACAGAGGTTTCGAGGAGGTTTGGTATGGTCGTCTATGTGGGCATCGCGGCGTTTGCGTGGCTGACCCTGTTCCAGCTGTTGCTGGCGGCGGGCGCGCCACTTGGGCATCTGGCCTGGGGCGGGGCTGCGCGCGTGCTGCCGATGCGTCTGAGACTCGCGAGCCTGGGGTCCGCGGTGCTGGCGGGTCTGGCCCTGATCACCGTCGCGCAGTCCGGTGGGGTTTTTGCCCCTGTCCTGCCGGATAGCTGGCCGCGCCCGATCCTGTGGGTCCTGGCCGGGATTTTCGGGCTGAGCGTGCTGGCCAATCTCTTTGGGGCACGGGGGGCAGAGCGGCTGCATGGCGTACCGCTGGCGCTGATCTGCGCGGGGTCCTGTCTGGTGCTGGCCCTGTCCTGACCGTCGTGGGGAAGGGGATGCCCTGAGGCATGTCCCGGCCCAATGCCCTTGCAAGGGCATTCCACGCGGCCCGTCAGGGCCGCGCGGGTCGATGCGCGCGAAGCCGCGCAGCGAAATCCCTCAGCGGCGCAGGAACCGGCCCAGGACGTCATCCATGGCCGAGCCGTCGCCATCTGCATCGAGCAGATCGTTCAGCATACCAAGCCCGCCACCGCGGCTGGAACCGCCACCGCCGAGCAGACCGCCGATCATTCCGGCCAGCCCGCCGCCCTGCGCTTCCTGTTCGGCGGCTTCGATCTGATCGTCCGGCATCTGCCGTTGCAGCCCGCCCTGTGCCATGGCCGCAAGCGCGGGCAGGAACTGGCTGACCAGATCGCGGTCCACGCCCGACCGGGCCGCCGCTTCCTCGGCCAGACCATCGGCGGCCTCTTGTCCGCCCAGAAGCGCCGACAGGAAATCGCGCCCCTGCGCCTGACCGTCCGAACTGGCCGCCGCTTCGGCATCGTCGAAGAGCCCCGCCTGATCCTGTCCGCGCAACCGCCCGAGCACATCGCCAAGCCCGCCACTTTCCGCCCGCTGGCGCGCGGCCGAGCCGATGGCGGGCGCCAGCAGAGAGGTCAGGCTGTCCGCCTGCGCGTCGTCAAGGCCAAGCTGAGAGGCCAGCTGCCCCAATCCCTGACCGCCCTGCGCCTGTTGCAGAAGTCGCATGATCGACATGGTAATCCCTTTCTCAAATCCCGTGACCCGATCAGGTCAGCACAGAAGACCGTGTCGGGGAACCCGATTCGGGTGTCGCGGGCCGGATCGGCGGAAGGGGGTTATTCGGCGGCGTGGGGCGACAGGGCCGCGTGCAGTTCGTCATAGGCGTCCATCGCCTTGGCGGCATACATCAGCGCGGGGCCACCGCCCATCTGCACCGCCATGCCGAGCGCCTCGCCCAGTTCCTCGCGGCTGCCGCCGGCGCGGATCAGCACCTCGATATGGAAATTCATGCATGGTTCGCAGCTGTCCGCGACGGCAATGGCTACGGCGATGAGTTCCTTGGTTTTCACATCCAGAACGCCATCGGTCTTCACCACAGCGCTGACGCCCGCAAAGGCCTTTGTGACCTCCGGGATCGCCTTGTTCAGCTTGCGCAGCTGCCCGTGCATTTCGTCGCGTTTGTCCATCCAGCTCATCTGGGTCTCCTGCATTGGTTTCGGCCTGTCAGAGCAGGTCGGCAGGGGCCGCGCCTTGACCGGGATCAATTGGCGGTGACAATGATCATGAGGTTGTTGGAGGGCATGTCGAGCGTTTCTGTTTTCATCGGAGACAACCGGTCGCGGACCCAGGCGATATCCTTGTAGCCGATGGCGGGGTCCTGCGCCCTGAGGCTGGCGTGGAAGGTGGCGTCGCCCTCGCTGGTGGCTTCGCCATTCCGCAGAAAGGGACCGTAGAGGAAGGCTTTGCCACCGGGGGTGAGGGCCCTAGTGATGCCAGCCAGCACCGTCTCGGCCTCCGCGTCCGAGATCAGGTGCAGAAGGTTCACCAGCAGGATCATGTCGGCGGGGCCGTGGGTGGCGTGCCAGCCTTCGGCGGCGGCGTTCAGGGCCGTGGGCGGGCGCAGGTTGGCCGGGCCTTCGGCCTGCCGCCATGCCTCGATCGAGGCGAGCCTGTCGGGGTCGAGGTCGGTCGGTTGCCAGTCCAGCCCCGGAAAGGTGCGGGAAAACGCCACCGCATGTTCGCCGGTGCCTGCCGCGATTTCCAACACGCGGCCTGCGGCGGGGGCATGGGCGCGCAGCACCTCCAGAATGGGGGCCATATTGCGCCGGGCTGAGGGCGCGGACATGCGCTTGTCATCGCCCGATCTTGGCGCGTCGGGCAGGGTCAGCTTGCGGGTCATCCGAACCGTGCGGGGCTGAGCGCCGCGACGGTTTCCGCGTCCAGTTCCGGCGTGCGACCTGCCACCACATCGGCCAAGAGCTGGCTGGCGGCGGGCGCGGTCTGGAAGCCGTAGCCGCCCTGGCCTGCGCACCAGATGAAATCGGGTTCCCGCAGATCGCGGCCCAAAACCAGCGTCCGGTCGGGGGCAAAGCTGCGCAGCCCCGCCCAGGTGGTTTCCACGCGAGTCACTTCCTCGGTCACGAAAGGCTGATAGCGGGCGATGCCCTCGGCCAGCACCATGTCATCGGCCCAGGCATCATGGGGTTCGTCGACCGGGTCCTGTTCGGCGGGCGAGACGATCCACTTGCCCGCGTCGGGCTTGGCGTACCATGTTTCACCGGCACCGATCAGCATGGGCCAGCCCGAAGGGTCGTATCCGCCGGGCGCAGGCATCCGCGCCATGGACCGTCTGAGGGGGCTGATCCCAATGGGCTCGATCCCGGCCATTGCGGCGATGATGTCGACCCAGGCCCCGGCAGCATTGACCAGCTGGCGGGCCTCATAGGTGTCGCTGCCCGCGCTGACCTGCCAGATGCCATCCGTGCGGGTGATGGCCTCGACCCGTTGGCCGGTTTTCACCGTCCCGCCATTGCCGCGCATTTCCTTGACGAAATTGCCGATCAGCAGGTCGGTATCCAGGTCCCACGCCTCGTCATGATGGGCCGCGCCGCGCAGGTGGTCGCGGTTGAGCGCGGGCACCATCGCCATGGCCTCGTCGATCGAGATCGCGTGCAGGCCCATGTCGTCGATGTCCCTGGCCAGCGTGTCTTCCTCACCCGGACCGGCAAGAAACATCAACCCGCGCGGGCTGAGCACGCCGCCATTGGCGGTCATGTGATAGTCGCGCGAGGCGAGGTTCAGCTGCACCGTGGCAGGCAGGCCGTATTGCGCTTCGAACAGTGCCGCCGACCGGCCCGAGGCGTGATAGGCGAGGCTGGTTTCGGCCTCCAGCAGGAGGGTGGAGCCAAGATGCGACAGGCGCGCCGCTGCGGATGTGCCGGCGATGCCACCGCCGATGATGAGAAAGTCATGTGTCATGGCGAATGGGTGGCATGACCGGACGGGGCAGGCAAGGGGGCAGCTGCATCCGGGACTGTCCTTGCCCGGAAGAGCGGGCTAGGATTTCGGGCGACAAGAGCAGAACAGGGGCAGGGCATGACCACCGCATTGATCGTATTGGCGCATCCCGATCCGGGATCGTTCAACGGGGCCTGGGCCGAGGCCAGCGCGCGGGCCTGCCGGGCGCTGGGCTATGAGGTGCTGGAAAGCGACCTTTGCGCCATGGGGTTTGACGCTGTGGAAGGGCGGCGGCATTACAAGGGTTATCGGGTGGATCGGGCGTTTGACCCGCTCAAAGCGCAGGAGGAGGCCGCCGGGGCAGGGACGATCCCGGCCGACGTGGCCCGCGAAATCGACAAGGTCAGGGCCGCCGACCTGCTGATCCTGCATTTCCCGATCTGGTGGTTCGCGCCGCCCGCGGTGTTGAAAGGCTGGTTCGACCGGGTTCTCTCGCATGGTGTCTTGCACAGCGTGGATCAGCGGTTTGATTCCGGGCTGTGTCGCGGCAAGCGGGCGCTGTTCTGTGTGACCACCGGGGCCAGTGCGGCCGAAAGCGGGCCCGATGGCAAGGAGGGCGACCTCCGGCTGCTGCTGTGGCCCGCCGCGCAGACCTTGCGCTATCTGGGAGTCGGCGTGTTCGAACCGGAGCCCGTGCACGGCGTGCATGGCTATTACGAAGGGGCGGAAGAGGCGGCGCTGCGGGCGCGGTTGACGGGGGTTCTGGACGGCCAGCAGGCATTGCTGGCCGGGCTGGCGGACCGGCACCTGATGCGGTTCAACGCGGATACGGATTTCGATGCAGACGGGCGGTTGAAGCCTGACAGTCCCAGCTATTCCCCTTTTATCCGGCACCCGAGCTAAGAAAAAGGCCCGCCAGTGTGGCGGGCCCTTCCAAGATCAGTCGCAAGGAGATCAGTTCGGCACGTCGCCGGTGATGCCTTCGACGTAGAAGTTCATGCCGAGCAGGGTGCCGTCATCAGCCACTTCGCCTTCTGCCAGCCATGCGCTGCCGTCCTGACGGTTCAGCGGGCCGGTGAAGGGGTGGTAGTCACCCGCAGCGATGGCTGCTTGCAGGGCCTGCGCCGAGGCGCGCACTTCTTCCGGGATCGCGTCGGTCATTTCACCGATGCCGACCATGCCCGGGCCGATGCCGTCCCAGGTGTCGGTGCTTTCCCAGGTGCCGTCCATGACCGCCTGGGTGCGGGCGATGTAGTAGGGCGCCCAATCGTCGATGATGGCCGAGATGCGCGGAGCCGGGGCGAACTGGTACATGTCAGAGGCCTGACCGAACCCAAATGCGCCCGCTTCCGCCAGCACGGTCATCGGCGCGGTGGAGTCGGTGTGCTGCATGATCACGTCGGCGCCCTGGTCGATCAGCGCCTGTGCGGCGTCTGCCTCGACAGCCGGATCGAACCAGGTGTAGGCCCAGACGATGCGGAATTCGACATCGGGGTTCACTTCGCGGGCGTGAATGAAGGCCGAGTTGATGCCGCGGATCACTTCGGGGATCGGGAAGGAGGCGATATAGCCGACGATGTTCGACTCGGTCATGTGCCCGGCGATATGGCCCATCACGGCGCGGCCTTCATAGAATCGGGCCGAATAGGTGGACACGTTCGGATGGTCGCGGCGATAGCCGGTGGCATGTTCGAAGCGCACGTTCGGGAACCGCTCGGCCACGGCATTGGTCGGGTCCATGTAGCCGAAGGACGTGGTGAAGATCAGGTCGGCACCCGACAGGGCCATCTGGGTCAGCACGCGTTCCGCATCCGCGCCTTCCGGCACGTTTTCCACATAGCTGGTTTCGACGGCATCGCCGAAATGCTCTTCCACGGCCAGACGGGCGCGGTCATGTTCATAGGTCCAGCCGAGATCGCCGATGGAACCGACATAGATGAAGCCGACCTGTGTCGGATCGTCCTGCGCCAGCGCCGGCGCGGCAAGGCCGAGCGACAGCGCGCTGACTGCCATGATCTTGGTGAGTGTCTTCATTCTCAGGTCTCCTTGTTGGTGTCTGTTTCGTATTCTGTTTCTAGGTCGAGATCCGTTATCGGATCCTCAAGATCGCCCTCCAGAAGGGCGCTTGTGATCAGGCCGGCGGGCACCGCGATCACCCCGAGCCCGACCAGCAGCACGATGCCGGTAAAGGCCCGCCCCGCCAGAGTGATGGGATAGACATCGCCATAGCCCACGGTGGTCAGGGTTGCCAGAGACCACCACAGGCAGGCGGGGATCGAGCCGAAGGTGTCGGGCTGGGCCTGATGCTCGAAATGGTAGATACCCACGGCTGACAGGTAGAGCACGACGAGCGCGATGAAGCTGAAGATCCACAGCTCGTCCCGGTTTTTCTGGAAGGCGCGGGCCAGCCGGTCCAGCGCATGGCTGGCATGGAAGAGCTTCAGCAGACGGATGAGCCGCAGAAGACGCAGCGAGCGGATGGACTGGGCGTCGGGCACCAGGAACAGGATTGCGGGCACGATCGACAGGAAGTCCACGAGTCCCCAGAAGCTGAGCGCATAGCGCAGGGGTTTCGGCGAACAGGCCAGCCGCAGCAGATATTCCGCCGTGAAGATCGCCAGAACGCTGTATTCCACCACCAGCAGCACCTGGCGCACCTCTGTCGGCAGGCTTTGCACGGTTTCCAGCGCAATGGCGACGGCCGAGACGATGATCAGCAGCTGCAGGGCAATTGCGATGCCCCGCCCGATGGTCGGATGTGTGCCATCCAGTGCCTGCAGAATCGCGCCGCGAGTCATGTGTCCTCCTAGCCGGTTGCATGGAACACCTTGCCAAGAGCGGCGGGCGCATTCAATGCGGTACGGCTCTTGTCGGAGGACATGATCACCAGCACGACGATGGTGATGACATAGGGCGACATCGCAAGGATCTCGACCGGGATGTCGATGCCCGCTGCCTGAAGGCGCAATTGCAGGGCCGTGACGCCACCGAACAGATAGGCCCCGAGCAGCGCGCGCCAGGGTTTCCAACTGGCGAAGACGACCAGTGCCAGCGCGATCCAGCCTGCGCCCGCGGTCATCCCGTCGACCCAGTTCTGAACCCGCACGATAGACAGGAACGCGCCGCCGAGACCTGCACAGGCGCCCCCGAACATGATCGCCATCAGACGGATGCGGATCACCTTGTAGCCGAGCGCATGGGCGGCATCGTGGTTTTCCCCCACGGCGCGGATGATCAAGCCCATCTTGGTGTAGCCAAGCACATACCAGACCGCCGCGACCAGAAGGACCGACAGGTAGATCACCAGCGAATGTCCGAACAGGATCGGACCGATCACCGGAATCTCCGCCATCGCGGCCGGGAACGGGTCGGACACCACCGGAGGGGTCGAGCCGGGATAGCCCACTCCAAGCAGGGCAGAGAGCCCGAGCCCGAAGAGCGTCAGCGCCAGCCCGGTGGCCACCTGGTTGGACAGCAAGAGCTGGGTCAGAACGCCGAAGATGAGGGACAGCGCCATACCGCTGGCCATGCCCGCCAGAAAGCCGAGCGTGGGCGAGCCGGTGTTGACGGCGACTACGAAGCCCATGACGGCACCGGTGATCATCATGCCTTCGACGCCGAGGTTCAGGACCCCGGTCTTCTCGACGACAAGCTCGCCGATCGCGGCCAGCAGCACCGGGGTGGAAACGGTGATCAGAGCGACGATCAGGGTGATTGGATCAATACCCATCATGCGACCCCCTCTTTCTTGAAGCGGATACGGTAGGTCGACAGCACATCGACGGCCAGCAGGAAGAACAGCAGCATGCCCTGGAAGGCCTGTATCGCCGGGGCGGGAATTTGCAGCATCAGCTGCGCCAGTTCACCGCCGATATAGGTCAGCGCCATCAGGAGCCCCGCCAGCAGGATGCCGATGGGGTGAAGACGGCCCAGGAAGGCCACGATGATCGCGGTGAAGCCATAGCCCACGTTGAAGTCGATGCTGATCTGACCGGCGGGGCCGGAGACCTCGAAGAGGCCCGCGAGCCCGGCCAGTGCACCGGACATGCCGAGGCACAGCACGATAAGGCGATTGGGGTTCACTCCCGCAAAGCGGGCGGCGCGCGGGGCCTGACCGGCGAGTTTGATCTGGTAGCCCAGAACATGCTTGTTCAGCAGCACATAGGCAGTGATGACCGCGATGAAGGCCGCCACGATGCCCCAATGCATGCCGGTGCCCGAGATCAGTTCGGGGTTGTTCATGGACTCGATGCGGCTGAGATTGCGCGATCCGGGAAAGCCGTGGCCTTCGGGGTTGCGCAGGAAACCGGTTGCGGCAGAGGCGAGAAACTTCTCGGCCACGTAGACCAGCAGCAGCGACACGAGGATTTCATTGGTGCGGAACCGGGTCTTGAGGATCGCCGGGATCATCGACCAGGCCCACCCGCCAAGCGCCCCGGCGATGATCATGCCGGGAAAGATCAGCGGGCTTTCCGACGGGTAGAAGGCCAGCCCGAAGGACGCACCGGCGATGGCGCCCATGATATACTGGCCCTCGGCCCCGATGTTCCACACGCCCGCCCGAAAGCCGAGCGCAAGACCGATGGCGATCAGGATCAGCGGACCGGCCTTGACCAGAAGCTGCGGCCGCGAATAAGCGGCGAAGCTTTCATGAAACAGCGGATCCCAGAAGATGATGCGGATCGCCTCGAACGGGTTCTTGCCCAGAAGGGCGAACATGATCCCACCGGCAATCATGGTCAGCACAACCGCCAGAACTGGCGTGGCGGCTGTCCATGCCCGGGACGGGGCAGGTCTTTTCTCAAGCCTCAGCATGGATTGCCTCCTCGTCCAGATCATGCATGTCATGCGCCCCACCCAGCATCAGCCCGATGGTTTCCATGGTCAGGTCGCGCGTCGTGCGCACGTTTGACAGGCGGCCTTCGTTGAGGGCGGCGAAATTGTCGGACACCTCCAGCAATTCATCCAGATCCTGACTGATGACGATGACGCCCGCGCCCTTCTGGGCCAGATCGAGGATCGCCTGCCGGATATCGGCCGCAGCCGAGGCATCGACGCCCCAGGTCGGCTGGTTGACCACCAGAACCGTCGGATCCTGCAGGATTTCCCGTCCGATGACGAATTTCTGCAGATTGCCGCCGGACAGTGACCGGGCCACGTTGTCGGGGCCGGGGGTGCGCACGTCGAAATCGGCGATGACCTTTTCGGCATAGGCGCGCGTTGCCCCCCAGTTGACGAAGCCGCTATCCGCAAGGTTCTTGCGTTGGCGCGCGGTCAGCAGGGCGTTTTCGACAAGGCTCATATCCGGCGCGGCGGCATGGCCGAGACGTTCTTCCGGCGCGCAGAGGATGCCCATTTCGCGCCGCTCGTTCGGGCCCTTGTCGCCAATCGGGGTCTTGTTGAGTGTAATCGTCCCCGGGGGCGTGGTGACTTCGCCCGAGAGCGCCGCCAGCAGCTCGTCCTGACCGTTGCCAGCCACCCCGCCGATGCCCAGAACCTCGCCTGCGCGCAGTTCGATTCCGACGTGACGCAGCGGGGTGCCGAAGGGGTTCGATGGTTCCACCGACAGGCCTGCGACCTTCAGGATCACCTCGCCCAGTTCGGCATTGTCGCGGGCGGGGGTGGCCAGCGACTTGCCGACCATCAATTCGGCCATTTCAGCGGCGGATGTGTCGCGCGGGGTGCAATTGCCCACCACCTTGCCAAGCCGCAGGATCGTCGCCTCGTCACAAAGGGCGCGGATTTCTTCCAGCTTGTGGCTGATATAGAGGATCGAGGTGCCCTCGGCTGCCAGCTTGCGCAGGGTGTGGAAGAGAATCTCCACCTCCTGCGGGGTCAGCACGCTGGTCGGTTCGTCCATGATCAGCAGCTTTGGGTCCTGCAGAAGGCAGCGGATGATTTCCACCCGCTGACGTTCGCCTGCTGACAGGTCGCCCACCAGACGATCGGGGTCGAGCGGCAGGCCGTAAGCTTCGCTCACCTCGCGGATGCGTTTGGCGAGATCGCGCTGCGGCGGCGGGTTCTCCATGCCAAGCGCGATGTTTTCGGCCACGTTCAGCGCCTCGAAGAGCGAGAAATGCTGGAACACCATCGCCACGCCGGTGGACCGGGCGACGCGCGGTTCCGGCGGTGCATAGGCCTCGCCGCGAAAGGTCATGGACCCGCTATCGGGCCGCACGAGGCCGTAGATCATCTTCACAAGCGTCGATTTGCCAGCGCCGTTTTCGCCAAGCAGAGCGTGAACTTCACCCGGCTGGATCTGGAACGACACGTCGCTGTTTGCCACGACGCCCGGATAGGCCTTGGTGATGTTGTTGATGGAAAGCAGGGGGTCGCCGGTCATGTGACGTCCTCCTGTCTCGTTCCTGGTTGTGTCATGTCACTCCCCTCCCGAGTGGTGCCGCAGATCGCGGTCTTCGTCTTGGTGCAGGTCGGTGCGCGTGGCGCCCCTGATTAGGCTGGTGGCAACCCCAACGGCAATGGCCTGCGGGTGTTTGCCGAGGCTGGGGTCGCCGATTGGGCAGGTGATGCGCGAAATCTGGGCGTCCGAGTGGCCAAGCTGCTGCAATCGCTTGCGAAAGCGGACCCATTTGGTGGCCGAGCCGATGAGGCCGCAGAAGCGGAACCCGTGGCTTAGCGCGCCGTGGCAGAGCACCAGGTCGATCTCGTGGCTATAGGTCAGGATCAGGTGCTGCGCGTCCGGGGGCGCCAGCCGCATGGCAGCGGGCATATCCGGCGCGGGCAGGGCGGTGACGCCTTGCGGGATCTCCTGTGGGAAGCGATCCGGGGCGCTGTCGACCCAGGTGATAGCGAAGTCCGGTAGCGCGGCAAGCGTGGCCACGATAGCTCGCCCAACATGGCCCGCGCCCCAGACCCAGAGCGGTGTGGCTTCGGCCCGGATCGGTTCCACGAACCAGCCCTGCACCATCGCGGTTTCCACCGGGCGATGACCCGCCCGCGCGGCGCGCATCTGGCCTGCGAGTTTCAGCGGCAAATCAGGTGCAGAGCCGGGCAGGGGGCGGGCGTGGGCGTCGCCCGTAACAGTCGCAAGCCGCGCCGTGTCCCAGATCTCGGTCAGCAGCTGCACCGCCCCGCCGCAGCACTGGCCCAGACCGGGGCCGAGCGGCACCTTGTCGAAACGGTCATCGCCAGACAGCGTCTGACGCGCCCGGTCCACCGCCTGAAATTCCAGCGCGCCGCCGCCGATGGTGCCGGACTGGCCATCCGCCCAGACCAGCATAGCGGTGCCGGCCTCGCGCGGCACCGATCCGGCTGAGCCTGCGATTACGACCCGCGCAACGCGGCCATGCGCAGCCACAGCGGCGCGAAGGGCGTCAAGGTCGAAGCTCATCCTCTCGCCCTCTTGACGGCGGAGAGGACTTCCTCGGCGGTGGCGGGGGCTTGCAGGTCGGCGTAGTTCGGCCCGCAGGCGGCCACGGCCTCGGCCAAGGCGGACCAGACGCTGATCCCGTGCATGAAGGGCGGCTCGCCCACGGCCTTGGAGCGATAGATCGTCTCTGCCGGGTTCGGCGCGTCCCAGAGCGCGACGTTGAAGACGCGGGGTCGGTCCGAACAGGCGGGGATCTTGTAGGTCGAGGGCGCGTGGGTGCGCAGGCGTCCCTTATCGTCCCAGACCAGTTCCTCGGTCGTCAGCCAGCCCGCGCCCTGTACGAAAGCCCCTTCCACCTGCCCGATATCGAGAACAGGGTTCAGGCTGCTGCCCGCGTCATGCAGGATGTCGGTGCGCAGGATGCGGTTTTCGCCGGTCAGCGTGTCGATGACGACCTCGGAACAGGCCGCGCCTTGGGCGAAGTAGAAGAAGGGCCGCCCGCGCCCGACGATGCGGTCCCATGCGACCTCCGGCGTCTTGTAGAAGCCTGTGGCTGACAGGCTGACCCGACCGACATAGGCGCGGTTCGCGGCCTCGTCGAAGGGGATCGCCTCATTGCCTACATGGACCATGCCATCCGCAAAGCGGACCTGCGCGGGCTTGGTCTGGTACTGTTCGGCAAAGAACTCCGCCATCCGGTCGCGGATCGTGTCGCAAGCGGCTTTCACCGCCATCCCGTTCAGGTCGGAGCCCGACGACGCGGCGGTCGCCGAGGTATTCGGCACCTTGCCGGTATCGGTCGCGGTGATCTTGACCCGGTCGAGCGGTACGCCGAAGCGGTCAGCGGCGACTTGTGCCACCTTCTGAAACAGGCCCTGACCCATTTCCGTGCCGCCGTGGTTCAGGTGGATCGAGCCGTCAGTGTAGACATGCACCAGCGCGCCCGCCTGATTGAGATGGGTCAGCGTGAAGGAGATGCCGAACTTCACGGGCGTCAGGGCTAGCCCGCGCTTCAGCACCGGCTGGCTGGCGTTCCATTCCGCAATCGCGGCACGGCGGGCGTGGTAGTCGCAAGCCTCCGCCAGTTTCGCGGTCAGCCCGTTCAGGATGAAATCCGTCACCGGCATGTGATAGGGCGTCGTCTGTTGCCCCGCTTCCATCGGTTCGGGCGAATGCGCGCCGCCGAAGCGTTTTGCACCCCCGGTGCCGGAGCTGATTTTGTGGGCAGTCCCGGCGCCCTTCGCCTCGACGCCCTCTTCGACATTCACGCCGGCCTTGCCGCCCATCTCGGCGTAATAGTTGGCTTTCCGCACCTCCAGCGGGTCGAGCCCGAGCGTGTGGGCGATATGGTCCATCACCCGCTCGATCCCCAGAACCCCCTGAGGGCCGCCAAAGCCGCGATAGGCAGTGGCGCTTTGGGTATTGGTGCGCAGCCGGTGCGACGTGATCCGCGCGGCGGGCAGGTGATAGGCGTTGTCCGCATGCAGCATGGCCCGGTCGGCCACGGGCAGGGACAGGTCCATCGCCCAACCGCAGCGGGTCATCTGCACGAAATCGACACCGGTCAGCTTGCCATGGGCATCGACGCCCGCGCGGTAATCGATCCGGAAATCGTGCCGCTTGCCGGTGATCATCATGTCATCGTCGCGGTCATAGCGCATTTTCACGGGCCGCCCCGTGCGATCCGCGACCATGGCGCAGGCGATGGCCAGATGGTTGCCCTGGCTTTCCTTACCGCCGAAGCCGCCGCCCATGCGCCGCACTTCGACCCGCACCGCGTTCATCGGGCGATGGAGCGCATGGGCAACCTTGTGCTGTATTTCCGACGGGTGCTGGGTGGAGCAATGCACCACCATGTCGCCGCCTTCCTGCGGCAGGACCAGCGCGGCCTGACCCTCCAGATAGAAATGCTCCTGCCCGCCTATCTCGATCCGGCCTTCGATGATATGCGCGGCGCGGGCAAGGGCCGCGTCGACATCGCCCTTTTCATAGATGCGGGGGCCATCCTCGAACCTTGCGTTGGCGGCAAGCGCCTGCTCGATGGTCAGGATCGGCTCCAGTTCCTCATACTCGACCTGAGCCAGCCGTGCGGCCTTGCGCGCGGCAAGGTGGCTGGTGGCAGCGACGAGGAAGAGCGGCTGGCCGAGGTAGTGCACGCTGCCATCGGAGAGCAGCGGCTCGTCATGGGCGGAGGGCGAACAATCCGGGATCTCGTCGAAATCCTCACCGGCCAGCACCATGAGCACACCGGGGGCCGCGCGCACCGCGTCGAGGTTCATGGAGGCGATCCGGCCATGGGCGATCTCGGCCAGTCCGAAAGCCAGATGCAGGCAGTTGGCGGGCACCGGGATGTCATCGACATAGCGGGCCTGGCCGGTCACATGCAGGGGCGCGGCGTCATGGGGCAGGGATTTGTGAACGCTCATGCCGACACCTCCAGCACATTGGACAGGGTGCCCTGATCCTCGTGGAAATAGCGCAGGAGCATGTTGGCCGCGGTCTCCAGCCGGTAGGCGCTCGATGCTCGCATGTCGGTGAGCGGGGTGAAATCCTGCCCGTAAGCGGCCATCGCGGTGCGCACGGTTTCTTCGGTCCAGGGCTGGCCCACCAGCGCGGCCTCGGCATGGGCGGCCCGCTTGGGGATGCCCGCCATGCCGCCATAAGCGAGCTTCGCATCCGTGACGGTGCCGTTTTCAACGGTGATGCTCAGGCAGCCGCAGACGGCGGAGATATCCTGATCGAAGCGTTTGGACAGCTTGTAGCAGCGCAGCCGGTCGGGTTGCGCGGGGATGGTGATGCCTTCCACGAATTCCCCGGCGTCGCGGTCCTGCTTGCCGTAGTCGAGGAAGAAACTCTCCAGCGGGATCGTGCGGCGGCTGTCACCCTTGCGAAGATGCAGCTCCGCGCCAAGCGCGATCAGCGCGGGCGGTGAATCCCCGATAGGCGAGCCGTTGGCGATGTTGCCGCCGATGGTGGCGGCATTCCTGACTTGCGTTGACGCAAAGCGGCGCAGCATCTCGGCAAATGACGGATAGCGGGGGGCGATGGCGGCATGCAGGTCCGTGAGGGACACCATCGCGCCCACATGCAAACCGGAAGCGTCCTCCCGGATGGTCTTCAGATCTGCGCAGGCACCGAGGAAGGCCACCGGCGACAGGTCGCGCAGCATCTTGGTGACCCAGAGACCCACATCCGTGGCCCCGGCAATGAGCGTGGCATCGGGATTCGCGGCGTACCAGTCCGCCAGCTCGTCGCTGCTGGTGGGCGCGAAGGGCAGGGGGGCGGCGTCCAACACGCTTACAGCGTCTCGGTCCGTCTGCATCCAGTCCGGCACCGGTTGGGATGCGGCGGCCTCAGCCGCGCGGATGATTGGCGCATAGCCGGTGCAGCGGCAGAGGTTTCCTGCCAGCACATCGTCGAACGCTGTTTCGCCATTGGTGTGCGCCGCGGCCAGCGAGGCCACGATCCCCGGCGTACAGAACCCGCATTGCGACCCGTGATGCTCCACCATCGCGGCCTGAACCGGGTGCATCTGGCCATCGGGGCCGGAAATCCCCTCGACCGTGCGCACAGCCTTTCCGTTCAACTGCGGCAGGAACAGGATGCAGCCATTCACGGCCCGGGAGCCCTCCGCATCGGTGACAACCACGGTGCACGCGCCGCAGTCGCCCTCGTTACAGCCTTCCTTGGTTCCGGTCAGGCCCTGCGTCTCGCGCAGCCAATCCAACAATGTGCGGGTAGACGGCTGATCCGTGATCCGGACCGGCGCGCCGTTGAGGAGGAATACAACCTCGTCAGTCATTCAATTCTCGTGTCGCCTTCTTGTCGGAGGGTCTTTGCCCCCAATTGCGCTGGCCCGATGCGACGTAAAGCCTGTGCGCGCTTCCCTGTTGGTCTGTCCAGCAAAGCGGCTTTTTGTCTCTGTGGCAAGCGATGCGAGCCGGGGTGGCGCAAAAAGACTTTCAGGTTTTTTCAGGTAATTGATCCGATTTCCGGGGGATGGGTGAAAATTAAGAGGTGAGTTTCTGTCCCTGATCAAGGTGGCGAGGCGAGAATCGGCGCAAGCTTAGCGCGTTGAAGCTCTGGTGCGTCCCATGAGAACCCTCCTCCTCCTGACCCTTGTCCTAATAGCGCTTGTCGTGCTGGTGATCCTCGTCCTGAATTGGCGGTTTCATGCGCAGGTTCGCGCGGTGGAAATGCAGGTTTTACAAGTGGATGCACGCGATGACTGCCAGCCGACACAGGTGCCGGAGCCGGTGCAGCGGGTGGCAGAGCGCGCTGGCGCCGGTCGGGGTGACCAGGTCCGGGCCATACGCCTGACACAGAGTGCCGAAATGCAGATGTCTGCTGACCAACCATGGCAACCTCTGAGCGCCCGGCAGGTGATTTCGGTGACCGAGCCCGGATTCGCCTGGGTCGCACAAAGCCGGGTGGGGCCGATCAACCTGATAACGGTGCTGGATGCCTTCACCGCGGGCGCGGGTCAGCTGCGGGTGCGGTTTCTGGGCGCGATTCCCCTGGCCAATGCAGAAGGGCCCGATCTGTCACTGGGCGAGGCGATGCGCTATCTGGCGGAACTGCCCTGGGCCCCTGACGCGATCCTTTGCAACGGTGCGATTGGGTGGAGCGTTGCGGTTGACGGCTGGCTTGAGGCGCGGTTGCGGCTGGACGGGCAGGACGCTTTGGTGAGGCTGCGGGCGGATGAAACGGGCGATATCGTCGAGATCACCGCGACGGGCAGGCCCGCAATCCAACCCGACGGCAGCACCGCATTGATGGATTGGCGCGGGGTGTTTTCGGATCATGCGGACATGGGCGGGCGGCGCATCCCTTTGGTGGGAGAGGTGGGCTATGTGGAGGGTGGCCTGTACCGTCCCTACTGGCGGGGGCGGATCACCGGCTATGAATTGGTGCGATAGTCGCTGGCCCCGTCCCGGATGCTGCGCTAGCTTCCGAGCATGAGCAGCACCCCCCGATTCATTCATCTCCGCCTTCACACCGAATATTCCCTTCTGGAAGGGGCTGTGCCGGTCAAGAAACTGGCAGCCATGTGCGCGGGGGCCGGGATGCCCGCCGTGGCGGTGACCGAGACGAACAACATGTTCTCGGCATTGCAGTTTTCCGAACTGGCGGCGGGGGCCGGGGTGCAGCCGATTGTCGGCTGCCAGATCAGTGTCGATTACGACCCGCCGCAGCCGGGGGAAAAGCCGCGCCCATACGCGCCCGTGGTGCTGCTGGCCCAGAACCGGGTGGGGTATGAGCATCTGATGAAGCTCAACACCTGTCTCTATCTGCGCGGCGACGGATCGCTGCCGCATGTCACGGTTGAGGAACTCGCCGCCCATTCTGAGGGGCTCATTTGCCTGACCGGTGGCCCCGATGGCCCCATCGGTCGCTTCCTGCGCAATGGGCAACGGGCCAAGGCCGAGGCGCTGATGGGGCGGCTGAAGGGGATCTATGGCGACAGGCTCTATGTGGAACTGCAACGCCACCCCGGAGAAGGCGGGTTGCCGGAGGCGGAGCGCCTGTCCGAACAGGGCCATGTGGAACTGGCCTATGCGATGGACCTGCCGCTGGTGGCCACCAACGATGTCTATTTCCCCAAATCGAGCATGTACGAGGCCCATGACGCGCTGCTCTGCATCGCGGATGGCGCTTACGTGGATCAACAGGAACCGCGCCGCCGCCTGACGCCGCAGCATTATTTCAAGACGCCCGAGGAAATGGCGACGCTGTTCGCCGATCTGCCCGAGGCGCTGGAAAACACCGTCGAGATCGCCAGCCGCTGCGCCTTCCGGGCACGCACGCACCCGCCGATCCTGCCGAAATTTGCCGATGACGAGGTCAGCGAGCTGCGCCGACAGGCCAATGAGGGGCTGCAGGCGCGTCTGGCCGTGATCCCCCATGCGGTCAGCCCCGAGGAGTATCAGGCACGGCTCGATTTCGAGCTCGATATCATCGAGGGCATGGGCTTCCCGGGCTACTTCCTGATCGTGGCCGATTTCATCCAATGGGCCAAGGACCATGACATTCCGGTGGGTCCGGGGCGCGGGTCCGGGGCCGGGTCGCTGGTGGCCTATGCGCTGACCATTACCGACCTCGATCCGCTGCGCTATTCGCTGCTGTTCGAGCGCTTCCTGAACCCCGAACGGGTCAGCATGCCCGACTTCGACATCGATTTCTGCATGGACCGCCGCGAAGAGGTGATCCGCTACGTTCAGGAAAAATACGGGCGCGACAAGGTGGGCCAGATCATCACCTTCGGCGCGCTTCTGTCCAAGGCCGCCGTGCGCGATGTGGGGCGGGTGCTGCAAATGCCCTTCATGCAGGTGGACCGCCTGTCCAAGATGATCCCGGTCGAGGGCGTGAAGCCGGTCTCGATCGAAAAGGCGCTGGCCGACGAACCCCGGCTGCGCGATGCCGCGCGGGAAGAGGAGGTGGTGAAGCGCCTGCTCGACTACGGCCAGCAGGTTGAAGGGCTGCTCAGGAACGCCTCGACCCACGCGGCGGGCGTGGTGATCGGGGACAGGCCGCTCGATGAGCTTGTGCCGCTCTATCAGGATCCCCGCTCCGACATGCCCGCGACCCAGTTCAACATGAAATGGGTGGAACCGGCTGGGCTGGTGAAGTTCGACTTCCTCGGGCTGAAGACCCTGACCGTGGTGCAAAACGCCATCGACCTGATCCATGGGCAGGGGCGTGACCTGCATATCGGGCCGGATGGGACGCAGCTATACGCGCCGCCCGCCGGGGCCGAAAACCAGATCAACGCCATCCCGCTGGATGACGAGGCGACCTACAAGCTTTACGCCAGCGCCAAGACCGTTGCCGTGTTTCAGGTGGAAAGCTCGGGCATGATGGATGCGCTTCGGCGGATGAAGCCCACCTGTATCGAGGATATCGTGGCGCTGGTGGCGCTCTACCGTCCCGGTCCGATGGAAAACATCCCGACCTATTGCGAGGTCAAGAACGGGCTAAAGGAACGCGAATCCGTTCACCCGCTGATCGACCATATCCTTGAGGAAACCCAGGGCATCATCGTCTACCAGGAACAGGTGATGCAGATCGCGCAGGTCATGGCCGGTTACTCCCTCGGCGGCGCCGACCTGCTGCGCCGGGCCATGGGTAAGAAGATCGCCGAGGAGATGGCCAAGGAACGCCCCAAATTTGAAAAAGGGGCAATGGAAAATGGCGTCGACAAGAAGAAGGCGTCGGAGGTCTTCGACCTTCTGGAGAAGTTCGCCAATTACGGCTTCAACAAATCCCACGCTGCCGCCTATGCGGTGGTCAGCTACCAGACGGCGTGGCTGAAGGCCAATCACACGGTAGAATTCATGGCCGCCGTCATGAACTGCGATATCCACCTGACCGACAAGCTGAATGTCTACAAGCAGGAGGTTGACCGGCTGGAGATCGAGACCATCCCGCCTTGCGTCAACCGTTCTGCCGCGATGTTCACCGTCGACAAGGGCCGCGTCGTCTATGCGCTGGGCGGGCTCAAGAATGTGGGCGTCGAGGCGATGCGCCTGATCGAAGATGGCCGCGCCGGGCAGCCCTTTGCGACGCTTTTCGATTTTGCCCGCCGGGTGGATCTGAAACGTGTTGGCAAGCGACCGCTGGAGATGCTGGCGCGCGCCGGGGCGTTTGACGAGCTTGATCGCAACCGACGCCGGGTTTTCGATAGCCTCGATGCGCTGGTCGGCTACTCTGCTGCGATCCATGAACAGCGCAGTTCCAACCAGGTATCGCTCTTTGGCGAAGCGGGTGACGACCTGCCCGAACCGCGCCTGCCCAACCCCGCCGACTGGCTGCCGAATGAGCGACTGGCGGAGGAACACAAGGCCGTTGGCTTCTACCTCTCCGGCCACCCGCTCGATGACTACATGCCCGCGCTCAAGCGCAAGAAGTGCATGACGCTGGAAGAGGTCGAGCAACGGGTCCAGGGCGGGGCTTTCGTGGCCAAGATGGCGGGGTCCGTGTCGTCCCGGCAGGAGAGGAAGAGCCAGCGCGGCAACCGGTTTGCCTTCGTGCAGCTGTCGGACCCGACGGGGCTCTACGAGGTCACCATGTTCTCCGAGGTGCTGGAGGCGAGCCGCGAGTTTCTCGACAGCGGGTCCAATGTGGTGCTGACGGCGGATGCGACATACGAGGGCGAGCAGCTGAAACTGCTGGCCCGGACGGTGCAGCCCGTTGACAGCGTCGTGGCAGATGCAGGTGGATCGGGGCTGCGCATCTTCATCGAGGAAGATGTGGCCATTTCCGCCGTTGCGGGCCTGCTGGACCGGGCGCGGGGAGAGGCCAAGCTGAAAGGCCGGGGGCCGGTCAGCCTTTGCCTGCTCAGCCCCGACCTGCCGGGCGAGGTGGACGTTCTGTTGGGCGAGGATTTCCCCGTGAACCCGCAGATCAAGGGCGCGCTGAAAAGCCTTGATGGGGTTTTGATGGTGGAGGAAATATGACGTTTCCGCAGGACACTCGTCCTGACCTGCGTTGTCTGACCGTCTCCGATCCGCATCCGATTTGACCCGGATCAATGCAGAAAATTGATTGCGCCCGCACATTACTGTCAGCGCAACTGTTTTCGGGAGGACGGGTGCTGTGCGTGATTTTGCGGGAAGATCCGGGATTTCCGGTCGTGCGGGTCCGGCTTGGGCGGCTTTGGTGGTTTTTTGCCTGACGATGACATTCTGGCCCACGCTCGCGCGGGCAACAAATCTGTGCGACCTTCACATCAACGTGGCAGAGGCGTATTCCGGCGGGTTTTCCGATCACAGGGTCGATCGGTGCAGCTTTGTGATCCCGGGGGCGGGGCAGATGCATATCACTTATTCCGGCAGTCCCTACATGCACGGGAATACGATATATGGCCTCAGCTTTGCCTTTGCTGGCAGCGAGAGCCAGCAGTTTCCCGGTCGCACGGTGTCGTCCAGCGAAGAGACCGCCGCCGGTCAGCCATTTCGATATGAATGGGTGCAGGCATTCGGACCCGATGCGCAGGGATTTCCCGTCGATGCGGCGCTTATCGGGCGCGTGACCTACCAGGGAGGCACCGGAAATACCTATGCCGCGCTCGATTATCGACTGATCGTGGAGTGGCTTGAGGCAGTTGCGCCGACACAGGAAGATGCGGTCGTCGCGCCTCTGCCAATGGATCTCACCGGAAGCTGGGTCGTCTATATCGAAGGTCGCTTGCCTGCCCATAGCAGTATTGAGCGCACCCGCGATGGCTTGGAGTTCATCATCCACCGCAACCCGGAGCAACGCTCAGCAGGGCGTTTTCTGGACGATGACACGGTGATCGCCGAGGACTGGGAGGCGCAGGTCGGTCAGGTGTCCGACGATGGTCGCCGCATCGACTGGCCCGGGTCCTGGTGGATACGCGCGGATTGACAGCGACCGGGGCGACCTTCGACGCATAGGTCAACAATCCGCGCTCGACCGTGGGCTGTGAGGCGGGCTGCGTGATGCAGGGTGTTCATCTTGCGGAGTCGCCGGTGTGATTTGGCAATTGCGGCCCACCCCCGAATCGGCTGTACAACCCGGAGCGTTCACGGTCAGCGGATCGGTGGCGAACTTGGAGGGCGACCGATAGGGGCCGTAATCGAATCCTTGCCGCTTGGCGTTCTGGCCGCGGCGCTGGCGATCACCTTCTTCGGGGGCGTGGTCAAGGGCGTGGTGGGATTTGCCCTGCCGTTGATCATGATCTCTGGCCTCAGTGCGATCATGCCGCCGGAGATCGCGCTGGCGGCGCTTCTGCTGCCCGCGGCGCTGACCAATATGTGGCAGGCCTTCCGGCAGGGGCTGGGGGCGGCGGCGCAGTCTTTGCACGGGCATTGGCCTTTCATGCTGATCGGGCTCAGCGTCATGGCGGTGGCGGCGCAGATGGTTCTGGACGTGCCGCAATGGGCCTTCTTCGGGATCATCGGGGTGCCGGTGGTGATCTATGCCAGCCTGCAACTTATGGGCCGGCCGATCCGGGTTCCGGCGCGGCGACGAGGGTTGGCGGTGCTGCTGTTTGGTGGGCTTGCCGGGGTTCTGGGGGGCTTCGCCGCGGTTTTCGGACCGCCGACGGTGGCCTATCTGATGTCACGCGACGCGGAAAAGGCAGAGCAGGTGCGGGTGCAGGGGATGATGTATTTCCTCGGCAACGTCCTGCTGTTCGGGGCGCATCTGCGATCGGGCGTGCTGAATGCGGACACGATTCCGCTGACGGTGCTGATGCTGCTGCCCGCGTTCGCGGGGATGTGGCTGGGCTTCAAGCTGCAGGACCGAATGAACAAGGCGCAATTCCTGAGGGCCACGCTGGTGGTGTTGCTGATTGCCGGGCTCAACCTTGTGCGGCGGGCGGTTTTCGTGTGAGTTCCCGTCGGGGAGGAGAGTGACATGCCGATTGACCTGAAGGATCTGCCAGAACGGATCGAGGGGCCGGGGGCCTGGGTGGGGGCGGAGATGGCCGCGCATCCCGATCGCTGGCTGGTGACGCTGACGCCGGAAGACGTTGCCGATCTGGAGCAGGCGGCGGAGGCCTTTCTGGCGACCGAGGCCGATCTGGGGCAGATCACGGCGGACGCCTTTCCGCTGCGGCACTTCGCGGACCATGTGGCGGAACTGCAGGAAAAGATGCGCAGCGGCAGCGGGGTCGAGGTGATCCGGGGGCTGCCGATGGAGCGCTATGACCAGCGGATGGCGGCGACGATCTTTTGCGGGATCGGGGCGCATGTCGGATCGGCCCGATCGCAGAACGCGGCGGGGCATGTGTTGGGGCATGTGCGAAATGTGGGGGCCGACCCGAATGATCCGAATACACGGATCTACCAGACGGCGGCGCGGCAGACCTTCCATACGGACAGCGCCGATGTGGTGGGGCTGATATGCCTGCGCAACGCGAAAGAGGGCGGCGACAGCCTGCTCGTCAGTGCCGAGACGATCTACAACCGGATGCGTGCGACGCGGCCCGATCTGCTGGCGCTGCTCTTCGACCCGATTGCGACGGACCGCCGGGGCGAAGTGCCCGAGGGCATGAAGCCGTGGATGGAGATCCCGCCTTTGAGCTGGCATGACGGCAAGCTGACGGTGTTCTACCAGCGGCAATACATCGACAGCGCGCAGCGCTTCGAGGGGGCGATGCGGCTGACATCGGCGCATGTCGAGGCGCTGGACCTGTTCGACGCATTGGCCAATGACCCGGATCTGCATTTTCGAATGCGGCTGGAGCCGGGGGACATGCAGTTTGTCTACAACCACGCGCAGCTTCACGATCGGACGGGATTCACGGACTGGCCGGAGCCCGAGAAGCGGCGGCATCTGCTGCGGCTGTGGCTGTCCCTGCCGGGGGACAGGGAATTGCCGGACTGCTTTGCCGAGCGCTATGGCACTGTCGAAATCGGCAACCGAGGCGGGATCATCGTGCCGGGGACGAGATTGCACGCACCGCTGGATTGAGTGGGCGTAAGCCGCTTCGAAGCGGCTTGGGAAACGCGGTTTCGAAACCGCGTATAAGGGCCTTGAAGGCCCTTTATCCAAGGCCCTTCGAAGGGCCTTGGCTGCGCTTGAAAATCAGCTGATCGCTGCCGCCTTCACGTCGTCGTCGATGTAGGGCACGTATTGGGCGAAGTTCTCCGCGAACATGTTCACCAGCTTCTGCGCCTGTGCGTCATAGGCGCCCGGGTTGTCCCAGGTGCGGCGGGGGTCCAGCAACACCTCGGCCACGCCGGGGCAGGACACCGGCACGTCAAAGCCGAAATTCGCGTCCTTGCGGAATTCGGCGTCGTTCAGTGACCCGTCCAGAGCGGCGGTCAGAAGCGCGCGGGTGGCGCGGATCGGCATGCGGCTGCCGGTGCCATAGGCGCCGCCGGTCCAGCCGGTGTTGACCAGCCAGCAGGTGGCGCCGTGCTGGGCGATCTTGTCGCGCAGCATGTTGCCATAGACCTCGGGGCGACGCGGCATGAAGGGGGCGCCGAAACAGGTCGAGAAGGTGGGCTCGGGCTCGGTCACGCCGCGCTCGGTCCCGGCGACCTTGGAGGTGAAGCCGGACAGGAAGTGATACATGGCCTGCGCGGGCGTCAGCCGGGCGATCGGAGGCAGCACCCCGAAGGCGTCGCAGGTCAGCATGATGATGTTCTTGGGATGCCCGCCAAGGCCCGTATCCGACGCGTTGGAGATATAGTCCAGCGGGTAGGCGCAGCGCATGTTGGCGGTCAGGCTGTCATCGTCGAAATCGAGCGCGCGGGTTTCGGGATCGAAGACCATGTTCTCGATCACGGTGCCGAACTTGGAGGTGGTGGCGTAGATCTCGGGCTCGGCCTCTTCGCGCAGGTTGATGGTCTTGGCGTAGCAGCCACCCTCGAAGTTGAAGATGCCCTTGTCGGACCAGCCATGTTCGTCATCGCCGATCAGCACGCGGGCAGGGTCGGCGGAAAGCGTCGTCTTGCCGGTGCCCGAGAGGCCGAAGAAGACGGCGGCATCTTCCGGGTTGTCCACGGCGTGGTTGGCCGAGCAATGCATCGCCATCACGTTCTTGCCGGGCAGGATGTAGTTCAGCAGGGTGAAGACGGATTTCTTGTTCTCGCCCGCGTATTCAGTGCCGCCGATCAGGATCAGTTTCTTCTCGAAATTGAGCGCGATCACCGTGTCGGTGCGGCAGCCGTGACGCTCGGGATCGGCAAAGAAGCTGGGGCAGTTGATGATGGTGAACTCGGGCACGAAGCTGTCGATCTCATCAGCCGTGGGGCGGCGCAGCAGGTGGCGGATGAACAGGCCATGCCAGGCCAGTTCCGTCACCACGCGCACATCGAGGCGATGCTCCGCATCGGCGCCGCCGAACAGGTCCTGCACGAAATATTCACCGCCCTTCATGTGCTCCAGCATGTCGGCATGCAGGCGGTCGAAGGCGTCAGGGGCCATTTCGGCGTTGTTTTCCCACCAGATCGTGTCTTCGGTCGCGGCGCTGCGCACGACATGTTTGTCCTTGGGCGAACGGCCGGTATATTTGCCGGTGGTCACAAGAAAAGCGCCCCCCTGGCCAAGCGTGCCTTCATTCTTGCGAAGGGCGGCTTCGATCAGGGCGGGTTCGAGCAGGTTATAGTGAACCGAACCGAGATCCGAGATGCCTTGGGTCTCGAGGGTCTGGGCCGGGTTCACGCGTCCTGTTGTCATTATGCAAGCTCCTGCGCCGTCTGTTCCCGGCGCCTTGGGTGAAACATAAGGGTTCGCGGTCGGAACGGCCGCAGCGATAGGGGCCGTATAGCATGCCGTTTTCCGCGAGGAACAGGACGCAATCGCACAGTTAGCGCAACCAGACTCACCTTTTTTCGGGCCGTTAGCGCTGCCTTAAGAGGTGGATGGTAGGAAATCGGCCACACCAGTTACACCGGGATGCAACTTAGAGATTGATTCTAAAGCCCGAAATGTAGGACAATAAGAAAAAAACAGGCAAATCGGGCAGCATAAGGAAATAGTAACATGTCGAGGATCGCACTCGTCGATGACGACAGGAATATCCTGACCTCCGTTTCCATGACTCTGGAAGCGGAAGGATTTGAAGTGGAAACCTATAACGACGGACAATCGGCACTGGACGCATTCACGCGCCGGATGCCGGAACTGGCCGTGCTGGACATCAAGATGCCCCGCATGGATGGCATGGACCTGTTGCAGCGTCTGCGCCAGAAAAGCGCGGTGCCGGTGATCTTTCTCACCTCCAAGGATGATGAGATCGACGAACTGATGGGCCTGCGCATGGGCGCGGATGATTACGTGCGCAAGCCGTTCTCGCAGCGCCTGCTGGTGGAACGCATCCGGTCCATCCTGCGCCGGCAGGAGGCGATTGCCTCTGACGCGGGCGGTTCACCGGAAGAAAGCCAGGTGATGGTGCGCGGGCCGCTGACCATGGACCCGCTCCGTCACGCGGTGACCTGGCATGGCAAGGACGTGTCGCTGACGGTGACAGAGTTCCTGCTGCTGCAGGCGCTGGCGCAGCGTCCCGGTTTCGTCAAAAGCCGTGACCAGCTGATGGATGTGGCCTATGACGAACAGGTCTATGTGGATGACCGGACCATCGACAGCCATATCAAGCGGCTTCGCAAGAAGATGCGTGAGGTGGATTCGGATTTCTCGGCCATCGAAACGCTTTATGGTATCGGGTACAGGTATAACGAAGACTAAATGACACTGGCCTCCGACATCGGACCGACCCAAAGGCGCGAACCTGCGGAATCGCAGATCGTGCTGGGGGAAGACTGGGACCGCCCCGCCGGGGCGGTCGAGGTCGAGCTGCGCGATGCGCGGGCCCGGCGGGGTCTGATGTCGCTCAACCGCTCGCCGCTGGCGCGCAAGATCATCCTCTTTAACCTCTTGGCGCTTGTGGTTCTCGTGGCCGGGGTTCTGTTCCTGAACCCGTTCCGCGACAGTCTGGTCTATCAGCGCGAACAGGCGCTGGCCGTCGAAGCGCAGCTGGTGGCCGAGATCTTCGAGGCCAGCTTGCCGCGCACGGCCCCCGCCAATCTGCTGACCGGTGACGGCATCGACCCGGTCGATGTGCTTGGCCGGATCGGCCTGTCGGATGGCGTCGATGTCTATGTCTTCGCTCCGAACGAAACGCTGGTCGCCTCGACCGGTGACACCGCGACCGAAGCGGCGACACCATTGGCTGGAGGTGGGGAGGATCCGGGCCGGTCATTGGTCATTACGGATTTTCTGAACACTGTCTGGGACGGCATCGCCGGAATTCTTTCCTCGGGCTCGACACCGGCTGAAACGGTATCGACCGAGGACCAGGCCCGCGCGCTGGTCGCAGAAGCGCTGTCGGGTGAAACCGTTCTGCATGGCGGTAACGGGACGGCGGGTGCGATCTTCCTCGCGGCCTCGCCCATCGAGGGTGCCTCGGGCGTTGTGGGCGTCGTGGCGCTGGCCACCGCCGCGGGTGAGATCGAACAGCTGGTGCGCGCAGAACGCGAACAGATCCTGCAAATGTTCTTCGTGGCGCTTCTGGTGTCGATCGGCCTGTCGCTGGTGCTGGCCTCGACCATCGCCAACCCACTGTCGGACCTGTCCGCCGCCGCGGAACTCGGCCGCGACAAGAACGCCCGAAAGATGAGCCCGACGCGCGTGCGCATCCCGGATCTGACGGGCCGCCCCGATGAGATCGGCCGCCTGTCCGCCGCGCTGCGTGGCATGGTTGCGGCGCTCTATGACCGGATCGACGGCAATGAACAATTCGCCGCCGACGTGGCGCATGAGGTCAAGAACCCGCTCGCCTCGCTGCGGTCTGCCGTCGGCACCATGCGGCTTGCGCGTACCGACGAACAACGCACCCGCTTGCTGGATGTCATCGAGCATGACGTGCGGCGGCTGGACCGGCTGGTGTCGGATATCTCCAACGCCTCGCGGCTCGATTCCGAGCTGGTGAAGGAGGAGGCCGATGATTTCGACCTCATCCATATGCTGTCGAACCTGACCCAGTACCATGCCGAAGAGGCGCAGGGCCAAGAGATCGCCTTCATCTCCGACCTGCCTGGCGAACCGGTCAGGCTGCACGGGCTGGAGGGCCGGCTGGCACAGGTCTTCGTCAACCTGATCACCAACGCGATTTCCTTCTGCGAGGCGGGCGATGCTGTCCGGGTTTGGGCGCGCAAGCGCGAAAACCGGGTGCTGGTGGTGGTCGAGGATACCGGGCCGGGCATCCCCGAAGAGGCGCTGACCAAGGTCTTCAACCGCTTCTATTCGGAACGGCCCGTTCAGCAGTTCGGCGACCATTCGGGCCTTGGCCTGGCGATCTCCAAGCAGATCGTCGAGGCCCATGGCGGGGTGATCTGGGCCGAGAACATCCGCCCGACAGAGGCCGACATCACCTCGGACCCGCTTGGGGCGCGGTTCGTGGTCGGCCTGCCGCTCTAGGGCCTTGGCCACGGGCGACACATCCCTTCAGACCGCCTATTGCAGCCCCACGCCGGATGGGCGTGTCTTCTGCCGTGGCACGGCGGTCTGCCTGAACGGGCAGGGGCTGCTGGCGCTTGGTCCCTCGGGCAGCGGCAAGTCGCGGTTGGCGCTGGAGCTTATGGCGCTTGGCGCATCCCTCGTGGCCGATGACGGGGTATTGCTGACGGAGGATGGCAAGGTCACGCGCCCGGAGGGCGCGCCCCGTCTCATCGAGGCGCGGGGAATCGGCCTGCTCCATGCCGAGCCAGGAAAGATGGCCCCCCTGTCGCTGATTGTCGATCTGTCTCGGGCAGAGCCCGACCGTCTGCCACCGCGACGCTTGGCCGCCATGCCGGGTGGACCGGTGCCCTTGATCCTGGGCAAGGATCACCCTTTCCTTGCCGCCGCGATCTGCCAGTATCTGAAGCAAGGACGCGCGGAGTAGCCAGCGATGGATCACGAAGACCAGACAACCGCAGAAGAGGCCGAACGGGTGGTTTTTGTCTCCGGCCCCTCGGGTGCGGGGCGGTCAACGGCGATCCGGGCGCTGGAGGATCTGGGCTTCGAGGCCATCGACAACCTGCCGCTCAGCCTGTTGCCGCGGCTTCTGGACGGGCCGCCCCCCACGCGACCGCTGGCGCTTGGCACCGATCCCCGCAACCGCGACTACAGCGCGCAGGCGCTGATCGCGGCCGTCGACCGGCTGGCTGCCGACCCGCGCATTCTGGCCGATCTGGTCTATCTGGATTGCGCCACCGATGTGCTCGTCCGCCGCTATTCCGAAACCCGCCGCCGCCACCCGCTGGCGCCGGAGGATCGGCCCATTCTGGGGATCGAGCTGGAACAGGACCTGCTGGCGCCGGTGCGCACCCGTGCAGGCATCCTGATCGACACATCCGACATGACCCCGCATGAGCTGCGCGCCGAGGTGCAGCGCTGGTTCGCGCCGGGCGGTCAGCAGCTGGCCCTCTCGGTGCAATCCTTCAGCTACAAGCGTGGGCTGCCGACGGGGGCCGATCTGGTCTTTGACTGCCGCTTCCTGCGCAACCCCTACTGGAACGCCGATCTGCGCAGTCTGGACGGGCGCGATGCGGCGGTGGTGGACTATATCGCCGACGACGCTCGCTTCGCGCCCTTCCTGGCGCAGGTCACGCAATTGGTGGAAACCCTGCTGCCCGCCTATCAGGAGGAGGGCAAGGCGCATCTGACCGTGGCCTTCGGGTGCACCGGAGGGCAACACCGCTCGGTTGCTGTCACCGAAAAACTGGCTGCCCATCTTGCGCAGGCGGGCTGGCAGGTGTCAAAGAGGCACAGGGAGATTGAACGCCGGGCGGTGACCCGCGCGCCGTAAATGCCAAGGAAGCAGAGTTTGATCGGCATCGTGATCGTTGCACATGGAGGTCTGGCGCGCGAGCTGCAGAATGCCGTGGAGCATGTAGTGGGCCGTCAGCCCGGCATGCTGGCGATTTCCATCGGTGCCGAAGACGACCGCAGCCGCCGCCAGCGCGAGATCTGTGACGCCGCAGATGCGGTGGATACCGGTGATGGTGTGGTGGTGGTGACCGACATGTTTGGCGGATCGCCCTCCAACCTTTCTCTGCGCGCCTGCCGCCCGTCCAATCGCAAGATCCTGACCGGGGTAAACCTGCCGATGCTGGTGAAGCTTGCCAAGTCGCGCAACCTGCCGGTCGACGTGGCCGTATCGCGCGCCGCCGAGGCTGGCCGCCGCTATATCAACAGTTTTGACGGAGCCCCCGAATGACCAATCCGACCAGACGCAAGCTGGACATCGTGAACGTCAAGGGGCTGCATGCCCGTGCCTCGGCGAAATTCGTGGAGACGGTGGAGCAGTTCGACGCCAGTGCCACCGCCTACAAGGATGGGCTGAGCGCCGCCGGAGACTCTATCATGGGGCTTTTGATGTTGGCAGCCTCTCAGGGAACCACTATTGAGGTGGAGACCAGCGGGCCAGAGGCGGAACAGCTGATGGATGCCCTTGCGGCACTTGTTGCTGACAAGTTCGGTGAAGGCATGTAAGCCCGTACACTCGGGGTGGAATCGGGGATAGAGAACCGTTGACCGACGTGACAACGCCAGATGCAGGGCAACAGGCCCGGCCCGCAGAGGGCCAGCAGCAGCCGGTTTATGACCGGCGCAGCCTGACCTATGCGTCGTCTTTCGATTCACCACTCCGCTCGACCGTGATCCGGGCAATCGAGTGGTTTACCGGCAAGCTGACCATCGTGCGCCGGGTGCGCCAGTTCGAACGGATGGGTGCGCCCAAGGGGCAGGCGTTCTGGCCCGCGACGATGAAGGTGATGGGCATCGAGCTGCAAACGCCTGCGCATCAGCTGGACCGGATTCCCGCTGAGGGGCCGGTCGTGTTCGTGGCCAACCACCCGCATGGGCTGGTCGACGGGATGATCCTGGCGGATCTGATCGGCCGCCGCCGCGACGATTACCGGATTCTCACGCGCTCGCTTCTGACGGGGATCGACGAAAGCGCGGCCAGCTACATGATCGCGGTTCCATTCCCGCATCAGCCCGACGCGCAGCAGGAAATGATCCGCATGCGCGCGCAGGCGATGGAACATCTGTCGGCGCGCGGGCTGATCGCACTGTTCCCGTCAGGCGTCGTCGCCACTTCGGCCACCGCATTTGGCCCGGTGATCGAGCAGGAATGGAACGTCTTCACCGCCAAGATGATCCGCCGGTCCGGTGCGACGATTGTGCCGTGCTTTTTTCAGGGCACCAATTCGCGTGCGTACCAGATCGCCAACCGGGTGTCTCCGGTCGTGCGCCAGGGGCTGTTGCTGCACGAGGTGGTGAAAAGTTTCGACAGGCCGCAGGCCCCGATCATTGGCCATGCGATCACGCCCGATCAGTGGACCGACCCGATCCAGAACCCGCGCCAGTTCATGGCGCAGTTGCGTGAGCATACGCTTGGCCTGAAGGCCGATCCCGACCGCGTGTTCTGACCCCGGTCAACGGGTCGGAACCGGAACCTCTCCGCGATAATCGTAGAAGCCGCGTTGTGTCTTGCGACCAAGCCAGCCGGCCTCGACATATTTGGTCAGCAGCGGGCAGGGGCGGTACTTGGTATCGGCCAGCCCGTCATGCAGCACGTTCATGATCGCAAGGCAGGTGTCCAGACCAATGAAATCCGCCAGTTCCAGCGGTCCCATCGGGTGATTGGCCCCCAGCTTCATCGACTCGTCGATGGACTTCACGTTTCCGACGCCCTCGTAGAGCGTATAGACCGCCTCGTTGATCATCGGCATCAGGATGCGGTTGACGATGAAGGCGGGGAAATCCTCTGCCGTCGCGGCGGTTTTGCCGAGCTTGTCCACCACAGCCTTGCAGGCGGCGAAGGTTTCCTCGTCGGTGGCGATGCCGCGGATCAGTTCCACAAGCTGCATCACCGGAACCGGGTTCATGAAATGGAAGCCCATGAATTTTTCCGGGCGGTCGGTGCGGCTGGCCAGACGCGTGATCGAGATCGAGGAGGTGTTGGACGTCAGGATCGTTTCGGGCTTCAGATGCGGCAGAAGGTCCTCGAAAATCGCCTGCTTGACGGTTTCGCGTTCCGTTGCGGCTTCGATGATCAGGTCAGACGATCCCAGATCTGTCAGCCTCAGGGTTGTCGAGATGCGGTCAAGCGCGTCGGCCTTGTCCTCGGCACTGACCTTTCCCCGGCTGACCTGTCGTTCGATATTGCGGTCGATCAGGGCCAGGGCCTTGTCAAGGCTGTCTTGGGAAACATCATTCATAACAACGTCATACCCGGCCAATGCACAGACATGGGCAATCCCGTTGCCCATCTGTCCCGCGCCGACGATGCCAATCTTCTGAATGTCCATGTCCCGTACCTCTGGCCCAGTGTTTCGCCCGCACAATAGGCGCGGGGGACGGGGGCAGACAAGGTCAAACGCCGCGGCGGATTGTGCGAAAAATCACCACAAGTTTTCGGTTTAGCCATTTGGAAACGGCCACGGCGCAAATTGGGTTCGGGTGAGTCGAAACATGGGTGGAGCAAGCCATGAGTTATGCAAAAGCGGGGCATGGGCCCCTTGATTATCAGCCGTGCCGGTACGAGGGGTCGCCGATGACGTTTCGGGGGCCGAAGGCCGAGCCGGAGGAGGGTTATGTCCTGTGTCTCGGCGGGTCGGAAACCTTCGGGAAGTTTTCCCCCGACCCCTATCCCGACCTGTTGGCGCGGCGGCTCGGGCGGCCTGTGGTCAATATGGGTGCGATGAACGCGGGGATCGACCTGTTGCTGCATGACCCCGCCATTCGCAACGCCCTCACGCGGGCCGGGGCGGTGGTGTTGCAGGTGCCGGGGGCGGCCAATCTGTCGAACCGGTTTTTCAGCGTGCATCCCCGGCGAAATGACCGGTTCGTCAAGGCCTCGACCATGATGCGCACGATCTACCGGGAGGTGGATTTCACCGAGTTCCACTTCACGCGGCACATGCTGACCGCGCTGAAACGGAGGTCGGAGGACCGGTTCATGATCGTGGTGGAGGAATTGCGTGCCGCGTGGCAGGCGCGGATGACGACGCTGCTGGACCGGATCGGCGTGCCGGTCCATCTGCTGTGGCTGTCACGCCGCGCGCCGGGGGATGACCCGTTGGACGAGGAGGGGTTGGGATATGATCCGCTCTTCGTCGATGCCGGGATGCTGGCGGGGCTGGAGCCGAAGGCGGCGAGTGTCTCGGTCTGCATTCTGGCGCAGGATGCGAGGGGTCCGGCAGCGCGGGGGATGTTCCATGGCCGGGGCGAGGAGGCCGCCGCACGGCTGATGCCGGGGCCGGAGGATCATGACCGGGTGGCCTTGATGCTGGCGGGCGCCATGGCATGAAAAAGGCCCGCCGGGATGGGCGGGCCTTCTGGGATTGCGGTGTCGCGTGGATCAGCCGAGTTTTTCGGTCAGTTCCGGCACGGCGGTGAAGAGGTCGGCGACCAGGCCGTAATCGGCGACCTGAAAGATCGGGGCCTCTTCATCCTTGTTGATCGCGACGATGATCTTCGAGTCCTTCATGCCAGCAAGGTGCTGGATGGCGCCCGAGATGCCGACGGCAACGTAGAGATCGGGGGCGACGACCTTGCCGGTCTGGCCAACCTGCCAGTCGTTCGGGGCGTAGCCCGAGTCGACCGCGGCGCGGGAGGCCCCGACAGCAGCACCGAGCTTGTCAGCGAGCGCTTCGATGATCTTGAAGTCGTCTTCGGATCCTACGCCACGGCCGCCCGACACGACGATGCCCGCCGAGGTCAGTTCGGGGCGGTCGCTTGCGGCCACCTTGTCCTCGACCCATTCGGAGAGGCCGGGATTGGCCGCCGCGCCGATAGAGTCCACGGGAGCGGCTGCTTGTTCACCGGCAGCATCAAACGTGGAGGTCCGGAAGGAGATGACCTTCTTGGCGTCCGAGGACTTCACGGTCTGGATCGCGTTGCCCGCGTAGATCGGACGCTCGAAGGTGGAGCCATCGACCACACCGGAAGCATCCGAGATCACCATGACGTCAAGCAGCGCGGCCACGCGGGGCAGCACGTTCTTGGCGTCGGTGGTGGCCGGTGCCACGATATGTTCGTAATCGCCAGCCAGAGACACGATCAGCGCGGCCGTGGGTTCGGCCAGACGATGACCGAGCGAGGCGTCTTCGGCAACGAGCACCTTGGACACGCCTGCGATCTTGGCAGCGGCGTCACCTGCGGCAGCGGCAGAAGCCCCAGCACACAGAACGGTCACGTCGCCAAGCGACGATGCGGCGGTGACAGCCTTTGCGGTGGCGTCCAGCGCCAGTTCGCCATCGGTCACTTCAGCAAGGAGAAGAACAGCCATTACACAGCCCCCGCTTCTTTGAGTTTCGCAACAAGCTCGTCCACGGAGCCGACAATCTCACCGGCCTTGCGGGCCTCGGGCTCGGTCGTCGAGACGATCTCCAGACGCGGGGTGACGTCGACGCCGTAATCGGCGGCGGTCTTTTCATCCAGCGGCTTTTTCTTGGCCTTCATGATGTTGGGCAGCGACGCATAGCGCGGCTCGTTCAGACGCAGGTCGACGGTCACGATGGTCGGCATCGAGACCTTGATGGTCTGAAGACCGCCATCCACTTCGCGGGTCACCAGCGCGCTGTCGCCGTCGATATCGACCTTCGAGGCGAAAGCCGCCTGCGACCAGCCGAGCAGAGCCGACAGCATCTGGCCGGTGGCGTTCATGTCGTTGTCGATGGCCTGCTTGCCGCAGAGCACCAGACCGGGCGCTTCCTCATCGACCACGGCCTTGAGGATCTTGGCCACCGCCAGCGGCTCGATATCGGTGTGCACGTCATCGGCGGCAATGACCAGGATGGCGCGGTCCGCGCCCATGGCCAGCGCCGTGCGCAGGGTTTCCTGGCTTTGCTTGACGCCGATCGACACGGCGATCACTTCATCCGCCTTGCCCGCTTCCTTCAGACGGATCGCCTCTTCAACGGCAATCTCGTCGAACGGGTTCATCGACATCTTCACATTCGCAAGATCAACACCGCTGCCATCCGCCTTCACACGGACCTTCACGTTGTAGTCGATCACGCGTTTGACAGGCACAAGAACCTTCATTTCCACGTCTCTCCTGTTATGGCCCCCGAGGCGCTGGCCCCGGGCAAGTCATGCTATCATGCGGTTGTTACCGCTTCGAATCGCGCGATGACAGGTCAAAATCGACGCGTTCGACCGATTGGACGCCGCGTTTTTTCCTTATTGAGTGTGTATGTGTCGGATCAGCGGCGAAAACTGCGCCGGGGTATTTGCAGGGGAGGGTTGAGTTTCAATGGAAAAAGTTCAGGGAATCGGCGGGTTCTTCTTCCGCGCCAAGGACCCGGAGGCTTTGGGGCGATGGTATCTTGAGCATCTTGGAATCAACATTGCCCCCACCGATATGGAGATGGTGCCCTGGGTCAGTGACGCCGGTGTGACGGTCTTTGCGCCTTTTGCCGAGGACACCGACTACTTTGCCGCCGACCAGCGCTTCATGCTGAACTTTCGCGTGAAGGATCTGGACGCCATGGTGACGCAACTGGAATCTGCGGGAATAGATGTTTACAATCGGCAGGATATGGACGGGATCGGTCGCTTCGCCCATTTGCGCGACCCCGAAGGCACGCCGATCGAATTGTGGGAACCCGCCCCGACAGGAGATAGCGAATGACACCATCCATGTCTGAGCCCGAGATCAAGGCCTTCCCGGAAACCCATACGCTCGGGTTTGTGCGCGACTATTCAATGGCGACGCTGGACGAGATGCCGGACCTGTGGCGAACCTTCTACGAGGCGCCGCTCTTCATTCCCAACTATGTGCCCGGCGCCATGTATGGCGTGTCCTTCGCGGCGGACGGTCTGGGTTCGTTCAAATACGGCGTGACGGTCGAGGTGGACCCGGTGCCGACAGAATTGCCCAAGGGCACCAGCCTGGCGCGGCTGCCAGAAGGCGACTACGCGGTGGTGCAGGATTTCGGCACGCTCGATGATGTGCAACTGTGCTTTGACTGGATCATCGCGGAGTGGCTGCCGGGGTCGCGCTATACGCAGCGGCGCGGCGCGATTTTCGAGCGCTATCCGGAAGACCCCCGAAACGGACCGGACGGCATGGCGTTCGAGATCTGGGTTCCGGTCAGCGACCGGCCCAACTAGTCGCCGGTTCGGCGCAAGATCGGTCAGGCGCGGGCCGTCGCGACGTTCTATCCTGAGGTCATGAAACGGACGCACACCCAATCTGACCTGATTGCCCGCACCCTGTGGCAGGTGGAAACGGACCTGTCCCGGGGGCCGGATCTGCCCGCGCTGGCTGACGCCATCGGGGTCAGCCGGTTTCACCTGACCCGTGCCTTTTCCCTGCGCACCGGCCTCTCGCTTGGCACATATGTGCGCAGGCGGCGGCTGAGCGAGGCGGCCAAGGCGCGATCAGCCGGTGAAAGCGTGACCAATGCCGCCTTTGACGCGGGTTATGACAGTGTCGAGGGGTTTTCCCGTGCGTTCCGTGCCTGTTTCGGATTGGCCCCGTCCTCCATTCGCGGGCCGGAGGATCTGAACAGGATACCCTTGCAGGAGGCTATGAAGATGACCCCAACAGAACCAACGGCCACCCCGGTGCCCGAGATCAGGACGATCGAGCCGATCCCCCTCGTGGGATGCTCGGGCCGGTTCGACATGGAGAGCCGCACGCGCATCCCCGCGCTTTGGGATGATACGGTGTCGGCATGGCATGACGCCATGATCGGCGGGCCGACCTATGGGGTCTGTTCCGATTTCAGCGACTCGGGCGACTTCACCTATACGGTCGCCTTTCCCGGCGAGGCGGCAGAGGGGCTCGACCGGCTGACGCTTCCGGGCGGCACCTATGCGGTCTTTGCCCATGAGGGACATATCTCGACGATCTCGCGGACCTGGGACGCGATCTTTGCCAAATGGGCGCCGGTTGCGGAGTATGACCTGCTGAACGGGCCGGAGTTCGAGCTTTATGATGCGGATTTCGACCCGAAAGGCGCTGGCAAGGTTGCGGTCTGGGTGCCCGTTGCGCCGCGCGGCTAGCGGTTTGCCCCCGGCACCCACAGCACATCGGCGCGGCCTTCGTCATTGCAGATGCGGGCCGCGACGAAGAACCAGTCTGACAGGCGGTTGAGATACTTCACCGCTGCGGGATTGACCGTTTCCACCGTGGACAGTTCCACCGCCAGCCGTTCGGCCCGGCGGGCGACGGTGCGGCAGAGATGCAGATATGCGGCGGCAGGCGAACCGCCGGGCAGGATGAAACTGCGCAGCGGGTCCAACCGGTCGTTCATTGCGTCGATCTCGGCCTCCAGCCGGTCCACCTGCGCGGCGATCATGCGCAGGGGCGGATACTCAGCCTCGGCATCCTTTTCCATTTCCGGGCGGCACAGGTCCGCGCCCAGATCGAAAAGGTCGTTCTGGATCATCGCCAGCTGCGCGTCCATTGCGCCTTCCGTATGCAATCGCGCCATCCCGAGCGTCGCGTTCAGCTCATCGACCGTGCCATAGGCCGTCACGCGGGCGGAATGCTTGTCGACCCGCGCGCCATTGCCAAGCGCGGTCTGGCCAGCGTCACCGGTGCGGGTGTAGATCTTGTTCAGAACGACCATGTTTCAGCCCCCGTTGCCGCGCAGATAGACCACCGCGGCGATCAGGATCACCGCAACGAATTGTGCCGCCAAACGCCAGCGCATGATCTTGTTGGCATTCCTGCGGTTGAATTCCCCGCCGCGCGTGAAGGTGCCAATCCCGAAGAGCAGGATGATGGCGACCCCGACCGTGACGATCAGGGCAATGATGGTGAGGGTATCAACCATGGTGGTCCTTTCCCGAGGCTTTGCCCGTCCACAAAAGCCCGTATAAGCGTTCGCTGACCTATCTAGGTCGCCCCACAGATAAAGCGAAGGGTTTTTCGTATCCGGCCCCCGTGGTCAAGTGACCCGGCGGATGATCCAGTCGGTCGCGCGGGTGGGCAAGACCCGGTCGAGCACATTGACCAGTTCAGCCAGCTTGGTAACCCGGTAGCGGGCGCGTGGGCGCGGTGAGTCCAATGCATGGATCAGCTTGCGCGTAACGTCCGATGCCGGCGCTTCGAGCCGGGCCACGGCCGCGCGGCCCCGGCTTTTGTCCAGAAGGGTCGTCTCGTAGTCCCTGGCCCTTGCGGACCTGCGCCAATCAATCCATTTTTCCAGCTCTCGGCCCGAGTTTTCACCGAATTTGGTGGCAATCAAGCCGGGCTGGATCAGGCTGACATGAATGCCGGTGCCGTGCAGTTCCAGCCTCAGGCTGTCGGTCAACCCCTCCAACCCGTGCTTGGTGGCGATATAGGCGCCGCGCCATGGTGATGCGGCATAGCCGAACACGGAGGTGCAGTTGACGATCCTGCCATGGCCTTGCGCGCGCATTGCGGGAATGATCTGCCGGGTCAGATCCTGCGGCCCGATCAGGTTGGCCTGAAGGATGGCGTCGAAGGCCGCGCGGGGCAGATCCTCCACCAGACCGGGAATGCCGTAGGCGCCGTTGTTGTACAATGCATCCAAGGTTCCGCCGGTGGCCTGGAGCACCTCGGCAACGGCGGTCCGGATCGTGTCGGCGTCTTCATAATCCAGCCTTGGGCTGACGAACCCCTCGTCGCGCAGCCGCACGCAGTCTTCGGCTTTGCGGCAACTGGCGAAGACCTGCCAGCCCCGGTCACGCAGGGTATGGGCCGCGTCATAGCCGATGCCGGAGGAACAACCGGTAATAAGGATGCTGCGAGTCATTGCGATGCCCTCGTGGCGGATGATGGCAATTGCGTAGGCCCATGGGCCGAATGGTGCAAGCGCAGAGACATATCCTGCTTTACCACCCCTCGTGGTTTCGCGTATCACCGATACCAAATGAACGAGCAGAATATGTCAGAAGACAACCGCGAAATATCCGAGTCGCTGAGCCGCGCCATTGGCTCGCGCTACCTTCAATATGCGCTGTCCACCATCATGCACCGGGCCTTGCCCGACGCGCGGGATGGGTTGAAACCTGTGCATCGGCGCATCCTTTATGCGATGCGGGAACTGCGGCTGGCCTCCAATGGGGGCTTCCGGAAATCCGCCAAGATCTCGGGCGATGTGATGGGCAACTATCACCCCCATGGCGACGCCGCGATCTATGACGCGATGGCGCGTCTGGCGCAGGATTTCACCATCCGCTACCCGCTGGTCGACGGGCAGGGGAATTTCGGCAATATCGACGGCGATAACCCGGCCGCCAGCCGATACACCGAGGCGCGGATGACCGCCGTGGCCGAAGTGCTGCTGGAAGGGCTGAACGAGAACGCCGTTGATTTCCGCGACAATTACGACGGCACCTTGCAGGAACCCGAGGTGCTGCCCGCCGCGCTGCCGAACCTGCTGGCGAATGGGTCCAGCGGGATCGCCGTGGGGATGGCCACCAACATTCCACCGCATAATGTGGACGAGTTGATCGCCGCCTGCCTGCACATGATCAAGTCGCCCGATACGCGGGACGAGACGCTGCTGAACTACATTCAGGGGCCTGATTTTCCCACCGGCGGCGTGATCGTAGAGCCGCGCGAAAGCATGGCCGAGACCTATCGCACCGGTCGCGGTGCCTTCCGCCTGCGGGCGAAATGGGAGACCGAGGATCTGGGCCGCGGCACATGGCAGGTCGTGGTCACCGAGATCCCCTATCAGGTGCAGAAATCGAAACTGATCGAGAAGATCGCGGAACTCATTCAGACCAAGAAGGTGCCGATTCTGGCCGATGTGCGCGACGAATCGGCTGACGATATCCGCATCGTGCTGGAACCCAGGTCCAAGAATGTGGACCCGGAAATTCTGATGGGGACGCTGTTTCGCAGCTCGGACCTGGAGATTCGGTTCAGCCTGAACATGAACGTACTGATCGACGGGCGCACGCCCAAGGTCTGTTCTTTGAAAGAGGTTCTGCGCGCCTTTCTCGATCACCGGCGCGAGGTGCTGATCCGCCGCTCCACCCACCGGATGGAAAAGATCGACCACCGGTTGGAGGTGTTGGAAGGCTTCATCATCACCTTCCTCAATCTCGACCGGGTGATCGACATCATCCGCTATGACGACGACCCCAAGGCTGCATTGATGCGCGAGGAATGGGGCAGGGCGCATGTCCGCGCCACGTCCGAGGCCGACTATGTCAGCCCCGCTCCGGGCGAGGGCGAACTGACTGAGGTGCAGGCCGAGGCGATCCTGAACATGCGCCTGCGCAGCTTGCGGCGGCTGGAGGAGATGGAACTGCTGAAAGAGCAGGCCGCGCTGATGGAAGAACGCGCCGGGCTGGACGATCTGCTGGCGCGGGACGAGCTGCAATGGGGCCGCATCGCCGAAGAGCTGCGCGAAATGCGCAAGCAGTTCGGCAAGGGCACCGAATTCGGCAAGCGACGCACCGATTTCGCCGAGGCGGGCGAAACCCCCGACGTGCCGCTGGAAGCCATGATCGAGCGTGAACCGATCACCGTGGTGCTGTCCAAGATGGGTTGGGTGCGCGCCATGAAGGGCCATGTCGCCCTGGATGGTGAGTTCAAGTACAAGGATGGCGACGAAGGCCGCTTCCTGAAGCATGCGGAAACCACCGACAAGTTGCTGGTGTTCGGCAATAACGGGCGCTTCTATACCATCGCCGCCTCGAACCTGCCCGGCGGGCGCGGCATGGGGGAACCCGTGCGCCTGATGGTCGATCTGCCCAACGAGGTCGAGATTGTCGATCTGTTCATTCACAAGCCCGGCGCGAAACTGCTGGTGGCGTCCTCCGCTGGCGACGGCTTCCTTGTGCCCGAGGCCGATGTCCTGGCCCAGACCCGCTCTGGCAAGCAGGTTCTGAACGTCAAGGCCCCGGTGCGGGCGGCGGTCTGCACCCGCGTGCAGGAGGGCGAAGACTATGTCGCCTGCGTGGGCGAGAACCGCAAGGTTCTGGTCTTCCCGATGGCCGAACTGCCCGAGATGGGCCGCGGCAAGGGGGTGCGGTTGCAGAAATACAAGGATGGCGGTCTGTCGGACGCGCGCAGCTTCAACCGGGCCGACGGGCTGAGCTGGAAAGACCCTGCCGGACGCACCCGGACCGAGACCGACCTGACCGAATGGGAAGGCAAACGCGCCGGAACGGGCCGCATGGCCCCGCGCGGCTTCCCGCGGGATAACCGGTTCAACTGAGACGCCCCCGGTTTGCATCTCGGCCACGGTTTTCTGCCGATCTTTCGGCGGTTTGACCGGGTCGATTGCGCGTCATGCCCGGCTGCGCTATCCCGGATGGGCTGCCATTTAGGAGGAGCCCCATGCGCGCCCTGTCCCGTTTCGCCCTTTTGGGGCTGGTCCTGATTCTCGGGGCCTGCGCCGCGACCGACCCGCTGGAGGAAGACCTGCCAGATATGGGCGATTTCCGCCTGGCCTATAACATCGTCGTGGCCGACAACATGCAGCAGGTCCCACCCTCGCGGGAAGCGTCGGGCGAGGAATGGATCGAGATCCTGACCGCCGAGATCGACCGCCGGTTTGGGGGCTATGAGGGCGACCGCCTTTATCACATCGCGATCCATGTGGATGCCTATGCGCTGGCGCCTCCGGGGATCCCCGTGGTGCTTCAGCCGCGCTCGATCCTCGTGGTCAGTGCCAATGTCTGGGATGATGAATTGCAGGCGAAACTGCATGATGACCCCGAACAGCTGACGATTTTCGAAGGCGCAGCACCGGAAACCATGATCATCGGGTCGGGCCTTGCCCGGTCACGCGAGGAACAGATGCAGATCCTTGCGCGCAACGCGGCGCGGCGCATCCAGCTTTGGATGCTGACCCATCCGGAATGGTTCTCGATCGACGAGGACGCCGCCGCCGAGGCTCAGGCTGCGCTGGAGGCGCAGGTCGCGGAAGTGGAGCAGCCAGTAGAGCTGCCCGAAGAAGCGGCGGAATAACGGATTTCCCCAACTCACCCTTGATTTTTCCCCCGCGCCTCAGTAACGAGCGCGCGATGATGAACCGGGGCCGGGCGGCCCCCCCAAAGCATGAGGCGCCTGAGCAATGGCAAAGGAAAAGTTTGAGCGCG
>NZ_RCIQ01000020.1 GCF_004000255.1 Nioella ostreopsis | reverse complement strand
GCAACGGATGCCAGACAGGACTCCTCTTCCAGTTCGGACTCGACTGAGCCCGAAAAGAGGTTCGATCGGGCCGGGGTTTTTCCTGGACCCAGCCCCGCGACCGGTCAACACCCGCGTCCTCCGGCCATAACGGAGGGCGCGGTTTTTCTTTGTGCGGGGGACGCGTGCCGGGGTTCAGGCTACCCCAGGAGGATCAGCCCGCCAGCCTTTCGCGCCGAAACAGGTCCCTTGCATCGGCCAGCATCTCGGCAAGCGCTTCGGCCTCCCCCTCTTCGCCCTCCAGTTCCGCCACCGCCAGTTCCAGCGTCACGAACGCTTCCTGAAGCGCCGCCAGACCGGACACAGCCGCCAGACCGGCCGCCATATGGGCGCGGCTGGCCAGATCGTGGACCGCGCGCCCCTCCCCGATCACCTTCTCCATATAGGAAAGGTGTTCTGCGATCTCCGCTGCCGCGCGCTGTGCAAGCTCGGCAGAGAGTGCCGGTTCGTCGCCCAGTTCGTCAGCCGCCATTTGCCCCGCGCAATGCTGCCCGATGATCTCGATCAGGGTTCTGCGCGACAGGGGTTTTATCAGAACGCCCGTCATGCCCGCATGGTGGAACCGCTCGATATCCTTGGGCAGCGCATGGGCAGTCAGGGCGATGATCGGGGTCAGGCTGTTAGGTCCGGAGGTCTCGCGGATCTGCCGGGTGGCCGAGATCCCGTCAATGCGCGGCATGCTGATATCCATCAGGATCAGGTCGAACCCCCGCTGCCCGGCCAGCCTTTGCGCCTCGGCGCCATCGCATGCCTGCACCGTCTCGCATCCGATACCGGTCAGCATCTCCACCGCGACGGCGCGGTTGATTTCGTTATCCTCGACAACCAGAACCGTCAGGCCGGATGTCGGGGGGACCGGACCGGCCGCCGGGCCGTCTGCCGCAAGTCTGCCCTGGTCCAAGGCCACGGCGTCGGCCAGCTGCAGGGGCACCCGAAACCAGAATTCCGACCCCGAACCGGGCTGGCTGACGACACCGATCTCGCCTCCCATGGCAACGACCAGCCGGCGGGCAATGCCAAGCCCCAGACCGGTGCCCTCGACCTCACGGGCGTAGCGGGTATCGAGGGTGACGAAATCGTCGAAGACGCGCGCTTGATCCTCGGCGGCGATGCCGATGCCGGTATCTGCCACGCGGAACTCGACATTGGTGCCGCCGGGGGGACGCATGGCAGACAGTGTGATCTGCCCGTTGCGGGTGAACTTGATCGCATTCGCCACCAGATTGACGATCACCTGCATAAGCCGGGTCCTGTCGCCGATCACAGACCCCAGATCGTCATCGGCCGACACGTGCAACCGGTTTCCCTTGGCCTCTGCCTCGACCCCCTGACTGTTCACGACATCCATCAAAAGCTCAACCGGATCAAAGATTTCGGGCCGCAGAACCGTCTTGCCGGCATCGTCGCGCGAAATGTCGAGCACGCTGTTGACATGATGAAGGAGCAACTGGCCAGAGCGGCCCATCATGTCGACAAATCCTTTCTGACGCTCGGTCAGATCGGTGCCCGACAGCAGTTCCAGCCCGCCCAGAATACCGCCGAGCGGCGTGCGCATCTCATGGCTCATGACGGCCAGAAATTCCGCCTTGGCCTCTTCGCCCGCCAGCGCCTTGTCGCGGGCCTCCACCAGTTCCCGCTCGGCATGCTGGCGATCCGAGATGTCGCGGATGAAGGAAACGAAGATTTCTCCCTCGGTGCTCTCAGCGGTATCGATGGACAGTTCGACGGGAAAGATCCGGCCCGACTTGTCCTTGGCTTCCAGCTGGACAAGACCTTTTCCCAGAATCCGTCTGCGCCCGGTGCTGAGATGCTCGTCCATGGCCTCGCGGTGAGCCTGCTGAAGGTGATCGGGGATGATCAGATCGGCCATAAGGGCGCCAAGCGCCTCTTTGCGCGTATAGCCGAAGATCCGCTCTGCCGCCGGGTTGCAATCAAGGATGCGTCCGTCGCGGCCAACCACCAAGACCCCGTCGATGGATGTGCCCACGATGGTGCGCTGCCGGCTTTGCGCAAGCGCGATCTCTGCCGTTCTGCGCTGACCCAATCGCAGCGACCAGACCAAGGCAAACACGGTGGTCGACAGGACCAGAATCAGGACAACGATCAGAGCGGCAAGGTCGAGCAGCGCATTGGCGACCCGCTCTCGTTGCTGCTCTGCCAGTCCGGCGAAGACACGGACGGATTCCAGCGTGACGAATCTGAGATCGTTTCGAAGATCGGCGATCTGTTCCTCAAGACCACCCAGCCCCGCGCGCAAATCCGCATCCGGGCCGTCGATCAGGGGCAACGCACTGTCGAGGGTCACAACCACGCGCTCCAGCGTTTCGGCGACTTCCGCTTCCTCGCGGACGCGTTGCAGCTGTTGTGATCTTTGCAGCACCTGGATGCGGGAATAGAACACATCAAAGCGACGGCGCACATCCCTGAGCGCGGCCTGCGAATTGTCGTGTATAGCGTTCAGGACGGCTGCCTCCAGCGTCAGCAACTCGACCTCGGTCTGTGCGATGCTCCACTGGGTGCTGTCGGCATTCGCGGTCGCCAGCGCGTCAATCTCTCGCCGCGCATCGGCGCTGAGAAACCAGATCCCGACAAAGCAGGCCCCGATGACGGCAATGACGATCGACGGTACAAAAAACCGCCGCTTCCCTCGATTCATCGCTTTTGCCCCTGCTCAATCACCATTTTCCCAAGACTGCCAAGTCCATCATACCTTCCCGCGTATGTCACGGGATAGCGCATACGGATAGCAGCCGACGCCAAGACAGGCGGCGCAACCGTAACCCCAAGTCGCGACAAGGCCCACCCGAGTTTCAGGCGGGATGTTCGTATTACCGTCGGCAAACCAGTCCGGCCGGTGCCCCCATGCCTGCGGCCATTTTTCTGGGTCAGCGGCGTTCTTGAGGGTAGACCGGTGACCTCATAGGCCGTACCAAACCTCGAACCCAGATCTGTTGAGCCGTTTTCTGAACGAAGGACCGGCGCGCAGCCGGAACGACAGGACAAGTCAGGCGCGATCGCCGGTGGATTGACCTGCAACGCCCCGGCATTGGTGGCAATTGGCAACGCGCAATCATTTTTATGGATAGAAGCATGAACGTACTGATCACAGGTGGGGCCGGTTACATTGGCGCCCATGCATGCAAGGCCCTGAAGGCCGCCGGATACACACCCATCACCTTCGACAACCTGTCCACCGGCTGGCGCGATGCGGTGCGCTTCGGACCATTCGAAGAAGGCGACCTGCTGGACCGTGCCCGGCTGGACGAGGTCTTTGCGACCCACCAACCCGTTGCAGTCATGCATTTCGCGGCGCTCAGCCAGGTCGGCGAATCCATGCAGGACCCCGGCCGCTACTGGCGCGAAAACGTGATGGGCGCGCTCAACCTGATCGAAGCCACCGTGGCGGCGGGCTGCCGTCATTTTGTCTTTTCCTCGACCTGCGCGACCTATGGCGATCAGGATTTGGTCACGCTGACTGAGGACACGCCGCAACAACCGATCAACGCCTATGGCGGCTCGAAACTGGCAATCGAGGGGATGCTGCGCGACTTTTCGGCCCGGCATGATCTGGAAACGGTGATCTTCCGCTATTTCAACGTGGCGGGAGCCGACCCCGAGGCCGAGGTCGGCGAGTTCCACCAGCCGGAAACACATCTGATTCCACTGATGCTGGATGCGATTGACGGCAAGCGCCAGGCCCTGACGATTTTCGGCACCGACTACGACACCCCGGACGGCACCTGTATTCGCGACTACGTGCATGTGATGGATCTTGTCGATGCGCATGTTCTGGGCCTGAAATGGCTTCTGGCCGACAAGGGATCTCGGGTGTTCAACCTCGGCACCGGGTCGGGCTTTTCCGTGCGCGAGGTCGTCGATGCCAGCCGCGCCGTGACCAATCGCGACGTGCCGATGACCCTCGGCGAACGACGCCCCGGAGATTGCACCAAACTGGTGTCCGGCAGTGACCGCGCCATCGAGGATCTTGGCTGGAGCCCCGAGCGATCCACTCTGAACCAGATGATAGCGGATGCGTGGCGCTGGCACCAAGGCAAGGGCTATTCCCGTTAGGGCGCGATCACGACAATGCGTTCCAGCTGCCAGATGCTGCGCGCATAGATGATCTCGGACTGATAGTCGGAATTGTGGTCATAGGGATAGACCAGCCAGAGCGGCCCGTTATCGCGGAGCGTCATCGGTTCCCCGTTGCGCAGGAAGGCGATGATCGGCCCATCCTCGACCGCGTCGGACAGCGGCACTTCAACAGCATAGTCATTGGCCGCGATGGCCTGCATGGCCCCCTCTTCCAGCCCAAGCGCTGCGACCAAGACATTCAGGGGAGTCCCGGTGAATTCCTGGATGCCATCCGTCCAGATCGTGGTTGTCTGAAAGCTGGCGATACCGATCTCTTCAAGATCCGCACGGGTGAGGTCGTGCGAGATTTCGGGGCCCGTGACGCTGAGCAGGATGTCCTCGGTCGTATCGGCCCGAGAGTGCGTTCCGCTTGCCACTATCAAAAGACCACACAGCACCGGAAGGAACCGCTGAACAAGGCTAAGCGGATGGAATGCAACAGGCATCGTGATCTCCGTCTCTGGGCTGTCTGTACGATCTCTGACAATATACTCTTCCTTTTCGATAAATCGAAAGAGAGCCGATTGCACCTGTTCAATTGGATAATGGCCTATCCTTAAGAATACCCCGAACGCCACGCCAACAACGACCCGGCCGGATCGCGTGCGTGCGGCACCAGATTGACGCTGGCTGGTTCTCAATGGTTTCGGACGAGACCTGAATTCCGGCTACAGCTATTCACATGCGGCCGAAGCAAGCGCGTCGGGTTTCCGAGACGCCAAGGGACTGGCCTGCAGACCGGAACAGTTCATTGAAATGGTACCCGTGGCCGGACTCGAACCGGCAAGCCTTGCGGCGGCGGATTTTGAATCCCCGAGCACCATTTTTTGCATCAATCACCAACCACCTGAAAAACCACAAAAAGACATTTATTATCAATGGATTAAAGTATTCTAACCTATCGGAATCCTGCCAAAGCGCCCCGTTCACCGCAGCCCAAAACCGTGTGAGCCACCGTTCAAAAACACAGAATAAACACAAAACCTGAACTAAGGATGCGCGCAGGGGATGCCCCACGGCGTGTTGCCGGACGATGATAGCAGGGTGGTAGAGTGGCTCACAGCGGGGGGGCCGTAGGGAGGTTTGGCGAGGTTGTTGAAGGTGTGTGTGGGGGCACAGTGTCGGCCAACAGAAAAGGCCAGCACTGTTTCCAGCACTGGCCCACAAGATGTGAGGGGAAATAGCTTACTGCCCGCTCATCCCTACGATGCCCTGCACCGCAGCATCTACACCGCTTACAATCGTGCCCGTATTCACAGCACCGAGCGCCGTGGTGGACAGGTTGCCGATGGAACCATTCACCTGGTTCAGCACGTTGTTGATGGAGCCATCCACTGCGCTCATGTTGGATGCCACATTGATGACAACCGCACCCGTATCAACGGAACCACCAATCTGGGTCAATGCTGCCGAGATTGCGTTGGTGTAGGTGGTCGCTGCCTCATCTACTGCGGAATTCACACCAAGCGTGATTTCACCGGTATTCACCGCGCCAAGCGCAGTGGTCGCCATGTCGGCAAAATCCAAGGTTGGAATGGTGAGTTCGGTCGCTGTGGCAAGGCTCGCAGTTGCAAGCGCGGTCGCCTCAACAACGCCCGAAATCGTGTTGTTGATGGAGCCATTAATATCAGATGAAATTGCGTAGAACGTGGTCTCATATGATTGCACCAAGAACGGAGCGTCCGAAAACTCCTGTGGTATGAAATACCTGACAGTGGTTATTTCATCTAGCCTAAGTTGCTGCGCAGTATCATCATCCCACTGCTCCGTTGATCCGTCGGCGAATATGATGGTGTATGGGTCAGTATAATCATCAATATCAACCACCGAAACAGAACCGTCCAACCCTATTTCAAATTCAGTATAGTCCAGAAAGCTAACTGTTTGCCCCACGTCGCTTAACCTCACTGCCACCCGGCCCTCATCCAGCTCATCGGTGGCCTCAATCCAGAACAAGATGTCTGAAGTAAATACCGACGCCCCCCCGACATCAAAGGTTTGATTGGTGTCATCGTCCCACTGCTCCGTTGATCCGTCGGCGAATATGATGGTGTATGGGTCAGTATAATCATCAATATCAACCACCGAAACAGAACCGTCCAACCCTATTTCAAATTCAGTATAGTCCAGAAAGCTAACTGTTTGCCCCAAGTCGCCATAAGTAACAGAAACGTAGCCCTCCTCTGGCTCGTTAGACGCTTGTATCCAAAACATGATATCTGTGGCACTGGGGTCAGCCAAAGATTGTTGATTGCCAACGGATCCAATATTTTCCGCGATATTCGCATATACACCATTCACAGGTGCAAGGTTGGTGGCATTGTCAATGGTACCAAGAACCCGCTCCAATACGGACACTTCCTGAGCCTGACTCATTTCTGGGACTATAGCCGCCAAAAAAAGCACCGATCCTAGTGTTTTTACGGTCATTACCCTTCTATCCTGCGGGCTCGGCGGCATTTGGTTAAACAGCACCACTTTTCTGGGTTGGTGGAGAAATATTAATTCGCGCATCAACACCACTCACCATATTCTTCAATCTGCTCTTACACTAAATCGCCTAGAACGACGATTGCCCGCTCATCCCTACGATGCCCTGCACCGCAGCATCTACACCGCTTACAATCGTGCCGGTATTCACGGCTCCAAGCGCCGTGGTGGATAGGTTGCCGATGGAACCATTCACCTGGTTCAACACGTTGTTGATGGAGCCATTGATGGCGTTTGCGTTGGAGGCCACGTTTATGACGATTGCGCCGGTATCTACGGAGCCACCGATCTGCTCCATCGCAGCAGAAATCGCAGCTGTGGTGCTGGTTTGAGCCTCATCCACGGCTGAATTCACACCCAATGTGATGTCGCCTGTATTCACCGCGCCAAGCGCAGTGGTCGCCATGTCGCCAAAATCCATGGTCGGCATGGTGAATTCTGTAGCTGTTGCGAGGCTCGCGGTTGCAAGCGCGGTCGCCTCAACAACGCCCGTGACCGTGTTGTTGATGGAGCCGTCAATAGTTTCTGGGTTATAATAATAAAAGGTTTCACGAAGCTCTGGAATCGTCACGTAGGCTTCATCTTGCGTTACAACGCCAACGCCTTCCCAAATCGCTGGATCAACCTCACCGCGAACCACAATACGATCCGACCTGCCATCAATAACTTGAATAGCCCACTCACCTGCAACTGCAGGATCAGAACCGGGAAAGGTCCTTAGAACCGCCAAATCACTAAAGAGGTTGAATGTATCCCCGGGTCCAATTTCGGTATCATAACCAGCCTCATGCCTAATGGCGGTTGTTTCTGTTGCCACCAACGCTAGCGTATCCACCGCTACGCCGTTTTCATCCACTGCATCAATAATCGTGATATTTAAATCCTCATCTACCGATAAGGTCACAGTTCCAGCGGCTGATTGGAGCTCAATTGGACCCGTTCCGACTTGATCTAGCGTAACTGTCCCTACCACTTCCTCCCCGGCAGTTGAGTTCAACCACACCCTAAAGACCTCCGTCTCTTCGGGTGTGACCTCTGGAGCAAGCACCGTCTGCTCTGGGGTAACCACTTCGTAAGGGACGGGAACTGTCCCAATACTTTCAGCAATATTCGCATAGACACCATTCACAGGTGCAAGGTTGGTCATATTGTTAATGGTGCCAAGAACCCGCTCCAGTACGGATACTGTCTGAGCATTGCTTACTCCTGCCGAGCAAGCCACCACCGTTATGGTGATGCTAAATGTTCTGAAAATTTTTCGCATGCTTCCCTCAACGGTCCTGACCACTTTCCCCTATCGGTACCAAGCTGTCGGCTCGCTGAAAACGACTAAATGCGTATATTTTCAATATCTTGGCAAAACGTATATCTGCGTATATTTTTTCATTCCGAAATGTATAATTACGTATAATTTGCAAAAATGCGGCCACACTTCGCCAAATCACTGACCATCATTACGTGATCAGTGCCTCTGGGCGTTCTACCTTCATGTGACTGATGCTGCCCCCGAATCACGGACGGAACAGAATCGGCTCCACCCTCGTGCGATCTTCCGGCCCTGCGGGTTCGTAGATCACATCAATGACCCGCTTGCTTCCAAGCAACCTGACGGTTCCATGCATGCGATAAGTGAATGCGTGGTCGTCTTCAAACCGGGTGGATTTGTTCGTAACGCAGGACATCGCCACAATATTGCCTTCGGCGATATGCTTCTCGGTATCTGGATCATGGATGATCTGCTCTGTTTCGTTGGTCAAGTCGTCCAACAAATAGCGATCTTCCATATAGTCCAAGGATTTACCTTGATGGTTCTTTGGCCATAGCTGCGCGAACCCACCTGACCACGCCAACAGCTTCAAGCCGTCTGCATCATAGATGGCACGTGGTGTGATCAAGCCCGAGATACCAATGCGTTCAATTTCCAAGTCATGCTGGAGGGACCAGTTGTCCAGAACGCCCTTGATCTCGCGTATGTGACGCGGTGTCGGCACATCCTTCTCGCGTTCCCATCTGGAAACCGTCGCCTGCGACACACCCAACTTCGTGGCGAAAGCCTGCTGGTTCAGACCGTGCTGCACACGCCATAACTTCAGCTTTCGTCCAAAATCTTCGTGCATGCCGTCCGAACCATCCGCAACTACTTCTTATGTGCCCTGCCACATCGCGCAGCATGCTACTGCCGTCAATCTGCACTTAAGGCTATGTAGGCCTATCGGGGCTTAGCGTCATGCTCAAATCTTGCAGGCATTTACGCGGATTGTCATTCACCATGCCTCGCTACACCATCGGCATCATATCCAGCACGCCTATTCTGCCGACAACACAGTGATCGCGCAGCGCATCGGTGATGGCCACGTAGGTTTCTACATCGGGATCGCTGTTGCCCACCCCCTTGATAGACCCAATCATCCAGCCAAACGGCATATCGTCGGTGATGCTGACGATGGCGGGTTCGCCTTCCCCCATCCATTCATAGAACTGAGTTTCACCACGCAAGGCTTCTTCCAACGTGAAATCCAGCTTCAGGCAGTTTTTGAACCGATGCCCTGCATCCCGCAGCATCTTGACCGAACCAAGATGCCGGAACCGTGCATCAACCAGGTACGGCGCTGGGCACCGGGCATCATCTAACATCCTATCCAGAATTTTACGGGGTGACCTGCCCCGTTCCAGCTGTTCCCCTACATTACGCCACACGGATTCATCAGACTGGCCACCCTTCATCCAGCGCACAATTTCCACAAACCGACTTGCGGCCAAGTGTTCCCCAAACCGTTGAGCGATTGCTACCGTGCGCAATTCTGGCGGCAAGTTCTTCAACACCCGATAAAGTTCCCACAGTGGCAGCGAACTTCCGGCAATCTGACGGATACAGCATCCACCATCTGCCAAGAACCCCTGCCAGAACCGATAGAAATCCACAGGCAGGCCGAGATCGCCGCACCGGCCAAGCAATGTAAGGTAGCCGCTGGGACAAGCCCCATAGGCCGCGACAATCAAGTTCTTGCTTGGCTGAACCAGCAGGTTTTCCAGCGACACATGACAAACATCATGGCGGCGACCAGCGGCAAGAACCGCGTTCCACACCTGCCGACGCTTCGGTTCTGCAAGGATGTAGGCAACTGCCTTTTCATCAGCAAACACACTGGCTACACGCGAAAACAACGGCCCCGCTAGATGACGCAAAAGATATTCGTGACTGGCGGCCAAAGGCGTTCGTTCAACAAGTTCCACAACTTTATCATTTTTGCAAAAGTTCTTGTTCGCCGCCAGTTGCCCCACGATTCCCCCACGATGTTGATGATGGGGCCTGCATACAACAATCCAAAAGCTGAAGGTGGAATAATATTGTTGTTACGCAAAAAGTTTTTGTGACGGCTGAACAGAGATAGCCCTGAGAGCCACGGAACGGCCCGTATAGTGCCATCTCTCGGCATCCAGCTACGGTACCCCGCCAGACACAAAACCTGCAATTTTTGCGGTAAAATCGGCCATCTTGCCCAGGAAAGATAAATAGAAAACAACATTCTTTTTGGAGGCAAGGTGATGACATTATTGCAGAAAACAGCAGATACACTGATTTCACACGGTTTAGCTGATAATTATCAGGATTTTTCGCGCAGGTACTGCGGGTTAACTGAAAACTATTTTTACCGGCAAGCTCACCACAACCGGGACTTTTCCACTGAAGGATTACTGAACTGCATTGTGAATATACGCAAAGCGAACAAACATTACGACAGGTTTTCTACTATATTTGAGACGGAAATTGACGAGCTGGGAAAACTTGAAAGTGAATTATCTGTTGAGTTAATAAAAAGACTAAAATTAAACGACGAAAGCAGGGTGATTATTTCGGCCTGCATAGCGAATTAACTGGACAATTCGCGCAAACTGTGCTATAGTTCATAGCGCTGCTACAAAGAGGATTGCCAATCAAGGCTGCCATAGCAGGTGCCAGGTTTAGCCATAAAACAGCAATCATCAAAACGCTTAGCATCCGCAGCCATCAGCGGCGGTGCAAGTGTTAGTGGTATCTAATAAGATAAACAACGGGATGATAGAAAAATGAAAACATTATTCAAACATCAATCACGCAAATCATTAAAACAAATAAGGAATCAATATGGAAACAACTACAAAACGAAAAGATAAAACCAAATCAATAATACCTCACACACCAAAATGGGCATTAAGGAAAGCACTTAGCAACACATACATCGCATCAGCTGTTCAACATTTTAGGACAACTGAGAACATTGATAACAGATGTTATCTCATAACTGCTCACAAGGAAACCAGAGCAGGTAAGAACAAACTTCTACCATCTCATAGAGCCATCTGCACCAGTATTTACAAAGAAATAGTTAAGCTATCCTCAACCACATATACTGAAAATTCAGTTGACATCTCACCACAAGATAAGCCGGGAGTGATTTTCTGTGGTGATGCAGCTGGAACACGCAGTGATGCAAATCAGATAAATTTCAGCCCACGAGATAAACACCATATCCACGTCCTTCTGTTCCTGCCATTTGAAATGTGTGATGAACGAACTGATGTGGCATTTATGCATAAACTTGTGGAAGTTATTCGTGATGTAGATGGCATTCGCAAGTTCAACATTGGCACCACAAATGGCTCAGTTCTGGTTGAGAAATTTACCCCTAACACCCCTCTCTGGTGGACCCTTGACTACAGCGATAAAGCAGAACGGTTCACCTATGCGCACCAAGATTTCCAGCCACTTGTTTTCCCCTATCAACAGATTTTGGAGAAATACGAACCCTCAACAGCAAAAACAAATATTGAGCGTGAGAGGTGTGTTCGGAAACGAAATGCCGTTCTAGCTGGCCAAACGCGAACACTAAGAAACCTCACATACAGCCCAAATCTTTTTTACGCATCAGAGATGTGCCGTGATTTTTCTGTTTCGCACAAAGCCCTCCTCGCCTGCAACAAACTCACTGAATCAGAAAACTACATACCAAGTGAGCGGGAACTGAAACAAATCATCAGTTGGCGAGGCAGTTTTGATGGCAGCCAGCGTGGCAATCTTACTCCCATTTCTAGTGGTAACACCTCTAAGCCAGGTATGCTTTTTGATGCGGTTCAACCAGCCGAATGGGGGATTTCACTTGGTGGTTATATTGATGAATCTGCGTGCCGTGTTGCGCTTGGTAAAGCAGTGAACCCACCGAGTTTGAGCCAGCAGGGATTGATGCCAACCGATTTTTGGCAAAGCCCATCCGAACACGCGTGGTTGAAGACGCAAAACCTTTTCCATCAACGGCTGGCATTTTGGCGGATGCATTTCCGGCTGCTCCCACTGCAAAAAGCTTCAAAGGTTTACAGGTGAAAAGCGTATGAAAATTGATTATGATGCCTTTCGTGGCAAGCTTGAACCCGTTCGGTGTGAACCCATCCCAAGCCGTTTGCACAGAAAGATGCGGCGATACTTTCAGCAAGCGGCTGTTCCCGTGATGGTTCGCAGCCCGTTGCCGGAACCGATAGCAGAAATCCGTGAATTTCTTACCAGCGTTGTTGGCATTCAAACCGATTAACAACTGCGGGAATGGATACGCGGCCAGCCGCTGTTTCAGGAAATCAAGGATGGCGAACACAGCAAGCTGCGTGGTGATGATGGCAGAAAGCAGCCACCGAAACAGGGCAGAAAGCGCAACAAGCGCCGTGGCAAAAATAAAAGGTGAAAATTTAGAGTGGCTAGCTTTGCACGATGCAGGCTGGCCATTTTTGGTGGTTCCTGCTGGTATGTGATTTATCCGTATGCCTGCCGCCATTTTCATCCTGTTCCCGTTCGCTGGCTGTGGGGTACCAAATCCGACCCACGCTTGGCAACAGGTTTTTGCCCTTGGTGAAAACTTTTCATTTAATATCTTGTTGATTTCATTTACTAAATTTCCGTGTTTGATGGTGGGGTAGCCGGTGTTATACCGTGATTACAATCACTTGAGACCGTTCTATGACCATCACATCTGGTGACGAGTTGCTGGCATCTTACTGAGCCAATGCGTCCACCTATGGCCCTTTGACCTGCTGTGCCGTGTAATCACAGTGAGTCTTGAGACGGTGAACATCGTGAACGATTTGCCAAAGTTGGATATCTGAGCGCCACACCACCCTGCTGCACCTAAAGATAAAGACCTATCCATAAGAATTTTTGACCGGGCAGTCAAAACTGATTCTAGTGACACACACCTTGGGGACCAAAACTGCTTCCAACCCAAGCAGTTACCGGAGTACTGCCCGGTGTTCGCCTTACCTCAACTACTGAACCACGCCAGACCCACATCTGGCGTGGTTTTTTTATGCCTGTGGCAGTTCATCAACCAGTTCACACTGTTCGCGGCAGTGGTTGGGATTGCGAGCTGGTTGCAAGCCATTTGGGCTCTGGCGTGCGTGATGCAAAAATCTAAATCATAACGAAAGATGGGCAAACCGAAATGCCCTTTGATCTGCTTTGCCGGTTTATCACTGCTTGCCTGGAAGCAGTTGCCACTGTTAACAGTATGCCAAAGCTGGCTATCTCACCACCACACCACCACCCTGCTGTACCAAACGATAACAACCTATCCATAAAGAATTTTGACCGGACAATCAAAACTGATTCTAGTTGCACACACCTTGGAGGTGGTTCTGCTTTAACCCTTCGTGGTTGCCGGAGTACTGCCCGGCTCTACGCCTTCAAGTACTTGAACCACACCAGACCCCCATCTGGTGTGGTTCTTTTTAGCTTTGCTCAACTTCCCACTTTGCGACACGGGCGTAGGCTGCGATGGGATTAGCACGAATTCGCAACACTGTTTGGCGCGAAAGCCCGGTAGCGCGAGCGGCATCGGTAGTGTTCATCCCGGCGGGAAGGCTTTCCAGCTGTTCAATCTGTTCGCGAGTGTAGCTGGGCTTGCGGCCACGATACTTGCCCTGACGGCCCTTGGCGTGGGCGATACCGGCTTTCTGGGCTTCACGGGTGGCTTCCGCTTGCGCCTGAGCCGTGGCCGCCAAAAACGAAATCAGCGCATCCCGAACGGCCATCTGCATCGCATCGGTGGTGGCTCCATCAAACACCATCCCGTTGATGACAGTTTTGATGATGACGCCCCGAGCCATAAATTCGCGGATGACTTCCGTTACATCGGTGTAGCTACGCCCAAGCCTATCCACCCAGCGCACCACAAGCACATCGCCTGAACGCAGCTTATCATAGAGCCGTTTGCCTTCTGGCCGTTCGCACAGCCGGGTAGCCACACCAGATACCCCCTTATCGGCCACCACTTCATCAATCACGAAGCCTGCGCGTTCCGCTTGGGCGACCTGATGTTCAAGGGTTTGTTCGGCTGTGGATACGCGGGCGTAGAAAATGGTGTGTGCCAAGTGGTGTTCCTGTGTTCGTAAGGGGGTTAATCATATATAATGTATTCATATAGAGAATCCATCCCTTATGGACACACTTTCACCCGGCATTCTGGGCTACCAGATGCAATCATAAGGGTATACCCTTATGAACACATTGGCTGCGCACTGGTGACCGAGCATCGGCTTGCCGCGTAAGTGATTCGCATTTGGCAAAGAATGTTTCAGATTAAATCAAGGGATTTTCCGAGTTAATCTGCAAGTTTACCAAAATCCTGCGAACCCGTTGCCAGCCAAGGCACTGATACGACACAGGTTTCGCTGTGGGCAAATTTTCCCAAAACCCCGTGCGAGAAACCGTTTGACTGCAGGCTTGCGGATTTGCCAGTACATTGCCACCAACCCGGTGAGCGAAAAACTGAATTATTATCAGATACTTATTAACCGCCCACCCTGAAACAGTAGAAGGAACATCTATGGCGAAGACCAGCAACAAACTGACCTCAAAAGACTTGAAGAACCTTGCAGTGGGCCAATCCGCCTACGGCAGCAACCTGCGGGCCACCCGTAACAAATCCGGCATTACATTCCACGCCAGCTTTACGCTTGATGGCGAACGCTATCAGCACAAACTGGGGACCGATGCCACGATGAACCTGACGGATGCAATCCGCGAGGCCGCGCAGTATCGCGCAACCAAGGAGCGTGAGCACGAACTGAAGCACGACGGTGGGGCAGAATCTGAGATGACCCTGAACGAGGCGGTGCCGATGTATATGGACCATCTGCACCACCACGACGGCAAGAATATCAAAGCCAAGGAACACCATTTCCGCATCCACATCCTGCCCAACTTGGGAAGTAAGGTGATGGCGAGGCTGAACACCTTGGCTGTGAACGAGTTCCGTTCAAGCCTGCGCAAGAACGGGCTGACCACCGGCACCGTGAACCGCGTGATGGCTACCCTGAACCATTTCTACCGCCACGCCCAGGAACAGAGCTGGATTCACAGCCAACCTTATGTGCGCAGCAACTACAAAGAAAATTTCAAGCAGCGGGACCGGATTTCCCGGGCTGAGCAGAAAGCTTTGCTTGAAGCTGCCCAGCAACCGGGCCAACACCCGATGTTGCATCTGTTCCTGTTGATTGGATTTGGCACGGGAATGCGCCACCGGGAAATCTTGACGATTCAGTGGGAAAACATCCGCTGGCATCAAAAGCGTGTTCACTTGCCACACACAAAGACCGGCGAGCGCGAACAACCCCTGCCCCAGATTGCCCTGGATGCGCTGCGCGCGTTGCAAGAAGCCAGGGGAACAGACGCCGGTTTCGTGTTTGCCGCCGATACCAAGACCGGCCATATCAACGACCTGAGCCGCCAGTTCAAACGCCTTTGCAAAACTGCGGGGCTGAAGGCCATCTACACGCCGCACTATATGCGCCACACCAAAGTGACTGAACTTGTGGAAGCCGGTAAACCGCTTGATGTTATCAAGCAAATCACGGGGCACGAAACCACCGCGATGATTTCCCGATATGCCCATCTTGCAGAAAGCAAGGCTGTTCAGCTGGCAGTTGACGAGTGGGACCCATACGACGAAGCCGCATAAAAGCTGACAAAGCCAACAATATCTCAGGCACCCCCGTCACAGGGGGTGTTTTCATTTTCAGTGGCAACTGTGGATGAGCGCAGCAAGGACGATAGGAATCACAAGCCGAACCGTATGCACAAAATAAACACAAAATCCGAACATTTATGGAATAGTTATAAGCAAGAGGCTGAAAAATCGTTTATTTTCAATGGTACCCGTGGCCGGACTCGAACCGGCAAGCCTTGCGGCGGCGGATTTTGAATCCGCTGCGTCTACCAATTCCGCCACACGGGCAACGCGGGGATGGTCTAGCCCTGCCCCGTGTCAGCGTCAATCACGAAACACTCACAACATCCGCATCAACCGGGCTTTTTCGCCCATGTCGTCGGGACGCGACAGCGCCTCGGCCAGCCCCTGCAGGGCGGCGATGTTGTGACCTGCGCGAAAACTGTCCACATGAGGCAGCATCGCCTTGATCCCGGCGGCCTTCGGCACGAACCCGTCCCATCTGAGCAGCGGGTTCAGCCAGATGAGTTTTCGTGACGACAGATGCAGCCGCTCCATTTGCGCGGCCAGTGCGTCGGGATCATCCCGGTCCAGACCGTCGGTGATCAGCAGCACCACCGCCCCTTGCCCCAGCACCCGGCGCGACCAGTCGCGGTTGAACGCGGTCAGGCATTGGCCGATCCGCGTGCCGCCCTCCCAATCCTGCGCTTCGGCCCCGGCGGCGGCAAGTGCTGCATCTACATCCCGCGCGCCCATGTGGCGGGTGATGTTGGTCAGCCGCGTGCCAAAGGTAAACGCATGGACCTTCGCCCATCCCTGCCCCTTCCGGTTCGCCACCGCATGGAGGAAATGCAGGACGGCCCGGCTATAGGAGGACATGGAGCCGGAGATATCGCAGAGCACCACCAGATTGGGCCAGCGGATGCGGCGCGCCTTCATGTCGAACCCGGTGATCTCGCCCCCCTGCCGCATGGCGCTGCGCATGGTGCGCCGCCAGTCGGGCAGACGCCCGCGTTTGGCCGCCATGGTGCGGCGGCTTTGCAGGGGTTTGACCGGCAGCGACAGCCCGGCGATGATCCGTTTGGCCTCGGCCATTTCCGCATTGCTCATCTGTTCGAAATCGAGCGTGCGCAGCCGTTCCTCCTGCGACATGGTCAAGGTCGCGTCGATCTCGATCTCGGTGCCCTCTTCCTGCTGCTCGGCCCCTTCGGGCAGATCGCGGTCCACCCCGTCCAGCAGGGCCTCTGCCGCGCGCTTTTCGGCCGGTTTGGCCTGACGGTCCTCGGCCACGCCGCGAATGGCGGGAAGCATCATCGCCATCATGTGTTCGATATAGCGCGGATCGCGCCAGTAGAGCCGGAAGATCTGATCGAAGGTCGCCCGCTCCTCCGGGCGGCTGACGAAACAGGCCTGCAGTACGTGGTAGAAATCCGCCCGCTCGCTGAACCCCGCCACCTCAACCGCGCGCACCGCATCCAGCACGCGTCCCGGGCCTGCCTTGAGGCCGCCCGCCCGCAAGGCGCGGGCGAAATGGGTGATATTGGCGGTCAGCTGCGGGTTGTCGGGCAGCTCCAACGGGATCTGTTCGGCCATGGTGACAGAAGATTTCCTCCGGTCGGATCCGTCAAGAGCTTGTTGGTGCCGGGGTGGCTTCCCCTAGGTCATCTCAATTGATTGATTCAGATCATAGTTGACACATGATCATACATTCAAGAATGGCTCTGCCGCCTTTTGGGCGAGCGTGGAATCGATATCGGGAGTATTCTCACATGCACCAATCCCTGAAAGTCACGACGGTTCTCTTCATCGGCGCTTTTGTCGGCCTTGCGAGCCTTGGCACAGCCGCCAACGCGCAGCTTTACAACCCCTGTCCTTATACCAATGACGGCGATTGCGACGAGCCGAATGGCTTGGGCTATTGCGCCTGGGGCACTGATACCGCCGACTGTTCGAACCCGAATTCCAACTTCGGCAGCGGCGGCGGCTATGGCAGCTCATCCGCCGGGGGAGGATCATCGGGCGGCGGTCTGATGAACCCCTGCCCCTACACCAATGATGGCGATTGTGACGAGCCGAACGGGCTTGGCTACTGCGCCTGGGGCACGGATACCGCGGATTGTTCCAACCCCAATTCGAACTATGGCAGCGGATCGGGCTATTCCGGTCACGGTGGCAGCACGGCGGGTGGCGGCGCGACAACCGGGGGAGGTGGAGGCGGAGGCGCAATTACCACCTACTACCCATGGCGGACATTCACGCGGCAGATGGGCCAATTCGCAGCGCAACCCGCCAACTCCACCCCGCTTTCTCCGAGTGGGGGCATGTACTACCAGCCCGGCGCCTACACCGTGTTTACGGGTATCGTGAGAAATGGTCAGATCCAGAACATCCAGACCTTTGGCATCAGCGTGATGCCGGATCAGCGCTATCTCGCGGCTGCATCCTCGATGGGGTCTCTCAGTTTCAGGACCGATGCCAGCCTGATCATGTATTCGCCACCCGCGCCGGGAATGGCCATGATCTACGGTCGCAACGACGACATCCAGAACGATCGTGCGATCTGCATCCTTCCGTCAGGCTGGCCCATGAGCCAGTGCTGAGGAAAGCTGACAACTCCGGGCCTGTCTCAGGCCCGGAGTCTGTTTCAACTCAGTAGTTGTATTCCGTCACGATCAGCACCGCCGGGTTGTTCGAACTCCGGTGATAGCTGCCAGCCCAGATATCGTACTGGCCCGACATCGGGTTGAAGAAGACGATGGCAGGGTCGTAGCCGCGATAATCGTCATTGTAATGCCAGGAGCCATCCGGCGCATTGACCACGAGGATCGGGTCGACGTTGGACCGGGCCTGCAAGGCGATGGTCATGCGTCCGGTCGGGGACTGGCCGTAGTAATGCAGCCGGAAGTCAGGCCGCGAGACGACCCAGCCCGGTCCCAGATAAGGGTAGCAATTGGCCAGATTCACCCGCCCGCCTGCCGTGAGGTTGCGTACATAGGGATCCGGCAGAAAGCCCGCGTTCAACGTCGCCTGGCCGAAAACGGTGGGATTGTTCCAGTTCGGGCAGGCCAATGTCTGGCTGGCGCCCAGAAGGCCCGCGATCAAAGTCGCAAGCGCGAAGAAACGTCTTATCATGGCAAATGCTCCCTGTATCTGAACGTTTCAGGAACATGCCGGGCCGTCCCCCGGCGTCCCTGCTGGGATCAGATTAGCAGAGAAAAGCCTGCGAGTCCCGTGGTTTGAGGCGGAGCGCGCATAATTCGCACAAGACAACTACCCGACCGCCTCGGCCCGCACCTCGTCCAGCAGCCGCTTGGCCTCGGACCCTTGCAGCTTCTGAATGTCGTCCTGATATTTCAGGATCGCCCCGATTGTGTCGGCGATGACCTCTGGCGACAGCTCCAGCACATCGAGCGCCAGCAGGCATTTTGCCCAGTCGATGGTTTCCGCCACGCCGGGGCGCTTGAACAGATCCTCGGTGCGCAGGCGCTGCACGAACCCGACCACTTCGCGGCTCAGACGCTCGGCGGCTTCCGGGGCGCGGGCCTGCAGGATTTCCATCTCTCGGTCGAACGTCGGGTAGTCGACCCAGTGGTAGAGACAGCGCCGCTTCAGCGCGTCATGAACCTCTCGCGTGCGGTTCGAGGTCAGGATGACGATCGGAGGCTCCGGGGCCTTCATGGTGCCCAGTTCCGGGATCGTGACCTGAAAATCCGACAGAGCCTCCAGCAGGAAGGCCTCAAAAGGCTCATCGGTGCGGTCGATCTCGTCGATCAGCAGAACAGGCGCACCACCCGATTGCGGGCGCATGGCCTGCAGCAGCGGGCGTTCGATCAGGAATTCCTCGGTGAAGAGCTCGCCCTTCAGAACATCCCGATCCGCCCCGCCTGCGGCCTCTGCCGCGCGAATGGCGATCATCTGTTCGGCGAAGTTCCATTCGTAAACGGCACTGGCGGCATCCAGCCCCTCGTAGCATTGCAGCCGGATCAGCCGCCGACCAAGGGCCGCGGCGATGGCCTTGGCGATCTCGGTCTTGCCGGTGCCAGCCTCGCCTTCCAGAAACAGCGGTCGCCCAAGGCGGAGCGACAGGAACAGCACAGTGGCCAGCGCCCGTCCGCAGACATAGTTCTGTTCGGCAAGCGCGCTCTGGACCTCGTCGATGGACTGCATGACCTCTCCCTCTTTGGTGCCCATCAAGCCCCGGCCTTGGGGTCCGGGTCAAGACATGGCGCTCGAATCCCTGCCTGCCTCTTGCCGGTCAGATCGTCGCCCTACCGGTGAACCGAACCTTAACCTTGCGCGCTCGGCGATCAATTCAAGTCATCGCACAGGCATTGTTGCCGGGATGCGGAACAAGTCGCCAGAATCCCGTCAGAAATCCCACGGTAATTTCCCGCCGAGCCCATGGCGGTGCCTTACTCTCCGGTCAGATTTGCATTAAGTTAACAAGTGCCGATGTAGAGAGACCTCCATGAACGACATGCAGATGCCCATGCAAGGTGAGCGACAGACACGTGCCGACTGGCTGGCCCGGATGGACCAGATCGGAAACATGCACGGCTTTTTCGACCGGGTCGGCGCCCATCACCGAGCGCTTTACGTGCAGGAGGGCGACACGCTGCTGGTCACGTTCGACGAGGTTGGCCGCATCATGAGCGAGGGGCGCGACGCGCTGCCGGTTGGCTTCGACGCGGTCAGCAAGCGCGAATGGTCCTATCTGAGCCTCATGGCGGAGGGCGACACCTGGTTTCGCGACGAGGCGCTTTACCGCTTTTTCGACCGGCTGATCGACGAGGATTTTTTCGACAGCTTCGACCAGGTGATTTTCCTGGGTGCGGGGCCGATGTGCGGCCACGCGGCCTGCGCCTATTCCGTGGCCGCGCCCGGGGCAATGGTTCTGGCCCTGTCGCCTGCCGCCAGCCTGAATCGGGACGCCGCCCCCTTCGAGCTGCGGTTTCGCAAGGCGTGGCGCAAGGATTTCACCAGCCGCTACGGCTATGCCCCCGCCATGCTGGAAGCGGCAGAACAGGCCTTTGTCCTCTACGATCCGCTGGAGCTGCTGGACGCCGCCCACGCGGCGCAGTTCCGGGGCAAACCCGTCACCCGCATCAGGTTTCGCGGCGCGGGCCGCAATCTGCTGAAGCTGCTGGAGCCGAATTCCACGCTCGACCGGCTGCTGAAGGCGACCGGCAATGGCCGCATGTCGCCTCTGCGCTTTTCACAGATCACGCGAGCTCTGCGGAAGACAAATCCCGACTACCTCAAGCGACTGCTGAACCGGGCGGCAGAACGCGGCGGCACGAAACTGCCCTATATCGTGGCGCAGCACGGTCTGGCGGCAACGGGCGATGCACATTTTGCACGCCAAATGATGACGATCGAGGCGGACCGGGCCGCCACAGCCTGATCAACACAGCTGCGCCCACCTCACTGGGCGGGCGCGCTGACATCCTATCGGTCGGATCTACTTGGAGAGTTGCGGCGGTTCCGGTGCGGGAGCAGGAGCAGGGGTCGGATTGCCCGCAGCCGCGCCGACCAGCACGCCATCGCCATTAACCATCGGTGGTTCGGTCGAGATCGCAACCGGCATGTCGGGAACGAAGCTGTCCCCGGCATCCGATCCACCATGGTAGATCGCGAATCCGAGGCTTGGCAGGTAGGTCAGGCGGTCCACATAGGCGCCGCCATCCTCGCCGGTGGTCGTCACCCGGATCGGCCAGGACGCGTAGCTGCAGCTGCCAAGCGACATCCGGGTCTCGGGCTCCATCAGCACGTCAACGGTTTCCACATTGGTGGTGCCATCATCGTGGCGACGCACGGTGCTGCCCTGCCATGTCTGGCCGGGGAACAGCGTCGGCAGGTTGTCCACGCCGACCGCATATGTCGTCACTTCGGACGTATTGCCGATCAGCGCCCCATGGCGCGTATCCCAGCTTTGCAGCACGAAAGCACCGGAAATACTGTGCACACGGAAGCCGCCGCCATCTTCCAGATAGACCTCCTGCTCGATCACCGAGCCATCGGCCAGCCGGTCGTAGCGCACGTAGAAATCATTGAAGCTGACAAAGACTCCATCGCCGGTATCGGACATGGATTGCGGGCAATCGGCCAGGGCGGCAGTGCCGACGGAAACGAGGGCGAGCGTGAAAAGGGTTTTTTGGATCATGACGTGGACCTCCGAAAGTGCTGGTCGTGGGCGGATCAAATGACCTGCCCCCGTTGATCCGGGAGCTAGGGAATTGGAGCCGGGGGATATCACCGGCCCGACCCCCATCTTTGACCGCATTACCCGGCTTGGCCAGCCCCAGTTGCGAAACAATCGCCAGCAACCTTCTTCAAATCGACCGCTGCCAGCCTCCATGGGACGCGCGCAGGGGAGAAAAGGTTCAAAGATTATCGCAGATTGTCAGGCATCGTCGCGTGGACCGGGCCGGATATGCACCTCGGTCAACGCCCCGTAGAGCCGTTTGCCAAAGAGGCCAAAAAAGGCCCCGATCAGCAGCGGCCACAGCATTGCGGTCGCCAGAAGTGCCGCGATCAGCGCCGCCGCCGCCAGCAAAAGCAGCAAGGTGAGCATGTCGAACTCGGATTTCTCCACCGGGATCGACAGATCGAACACGTCCTCCACCGCTTTCTTCACATGCGGCTCGGCATAGGGTTCGGCATATCCGGCCAGAAGACCGAGGAGAAAGGAAAGCAACATGGCAGGGTCCATTCAGAGAGATCACTTTGCACAGGCAGCATAGCCCGAGCCGCAGATATGGTGCACTGCGGCATGTGGCAAGGGATCACAGATCGGCAATCAGCTGCTCAACCGGCACCGGCGGCACATCCCGCCAGGGCCTGTAAGCCACCAGCAGAAAATACCCCACGAGACCAAGCAACAGGATTGGCAGGGCCGCCCCCATGAGCCGCGCGGTCGAAACGCCAGAGGCCAGCGCCGCCCCCAGAATGCCGAGGCCAAGCAAGGCGCTGACGACGCCAATGACGAACATCGCCCATTCCAGGCCCTTTCCCGCCCCGACCTGCACACTCATCCCGGGCCGCGCCGATGCCAGTTCTGTCAGCACGGTCTTCATCAACACCGGTATGGCCGGGTCACCGGGGGCAAACCCTGCGGCGATCACCTCCTGCTCGCTGTGAAAGGTCAGAACCAGCTTGGCCCCCCGAACACGCCCGCTGCGCCAGGACGCGTAGTGAACGCCGGTCAGATCCGTCCAGTGATGAAACGCCCCTCCGGCATGGCGCATCCCGGTCTCCCCGATCTCCAGCGAGACGGGCGCGCGGATCAGTCCGGGGCGATAGCTGAGCGTCTGCAATTCAAGCCTCATGCGGCGCTTTCCCCTTTGCATGGGACAAAAATCCGGTGTAGCGCAAGCCCCATGACCCAGAGCCTCACGATCCGCCGCCCCGATGACTGGCACCTGCACCTGCGCGATGGCGCGATGCTGGCCGGTGTTTTGCCCGAAACCGCGCGCCATTTCGCCCGCGCGATCATCATGCCGAACCTTGTGCCGCCCGTTGTGACCGGCGCTCAGGCCGCCGCCTATCGCGACCGGATCCTGGCCGCGATCCCTGAAGGCATGAGCTTCCAGCCGCTGATGACGCTCTATCTGACGGAAGACACCAACCCGACGGATGTCGCCGCCGCCCATGCCAGCGGGCTGGTGACGGCGGTCAAGCTCTACCCGGCGGGCGCGACGACAAATTCGGCCTCGGGTGTTGCCAATTTCGACAATGTGCGCGGTGTGCTGGAGAAAATGGCCGAGATCGGCCTGCCGCTCTGCATCCATGGCGAGGTGACGACCCACGACGTCGATATCTTCGACCGCGAGCAGGTGTTTCTTGAGACCGTCCTGCATCCGCTGCGGGAACGGACCCCGGGCCTGAAAGTAACGCTGGAACACATCACCACCTCGCACGGGATCGACTATGTGTCGGGGGCCGACGGCGACATGGCGGGCACGATCACCACCCATCACCTGATGATCAACCGCAACCACATCCTCGTGGGCGGTATCAAGCCGCATTACTACTGCCTGCCGGTCGCCAAGCGGCGCGAGCATATGGAGGCGCTGCGCAAGGCGGCGACCTCCGGCAATCCACGCTTCTTCCTCGGCACCGACAGCGCACCCCATAGCGACGCGAACAAGGAAAGCGCCTGCGGCTGCGCGGGCTGTTTCACCGCCACCAACACCATGGCCTGCCTGGCCCATGTGTTCGAAGAGGAAGGCGCGCTCGACAAGCTGGAGGGCTTTGCCTCCATGTTCGGCCCGGTCCGCTACGGCCTGCCCCCGAACGAAGAGACGATCACGCTGGTGAAAGAGCCCGAGCCGGTCCCCTACCCCGCCAAGATCGACACCGGCGACGGCCCCGTGACCGTCTTCGACCCGGGCCATCCGCTCTATTGGCGCGTGGCGTGACCCTTTCTTCTTGGACCAAATACTCCCGCCGGAGGCATCCCCGGCCCACCACAAGAGGTGACAGATGATCCCCAGCTCATACCCCGATCAGGCCACCATCGCCCAACTGACCGCGCGCATGCTGCTCGACATCAAGGCGGTGCATTTCAACGCGGACACACCCTTTGTGCATTCCAATGGCAAAGAGGCCCCCACCTATGTCGACTGCCGCAAGCTGATCAGCTATCCGCGTATCCGCTCGACGCTGATGGATTTCCTGACCTGCACCCTGATGCGCAATGCCGGGCTGGAGGCGTTTGATAACGTGGCCGGTGGCGAGACGGCGGGCATCCCCTTTGCTGCCCTCGTGGCCGAACGCATGGCCCTGCCGATGACCTATGTGCGCAAGAAGCCCAAGGGACATGGCCGCAACGCCCAGATCGAAGGGGATATGAGCGAGGGTCAGCGCGTGGTGCTGATCGAGGATCTGACCACCGATGGCGGGTCGAAACTGAAATTCGTCGATGCGATCCGCAACACTGGGGCGGAATGCGGGCATACGGCGGTCATTTTCTACTACGGCATTTTTGAGGAGACGATCCCGACCCTGCGCGCCCATGGGGTGGAGCTGCATTACCTTTGTACATGGTGGGACGTGCTGGCAGAGGCGCGCCGTGCGGGTGACTTCGATGACGCGACCCTCGACTCGGTCGAACGCTTCCTCACCGATCCGGAAGCCTGGCGCAAAGCGAGAGGCTAGCGCCAAGGCGTTTGCAAACGCCTTATAACAAGGGCCTTGCAAGGCCCTTCCCCGCGCCCGTGTCACGCGAAGGCCTACCGTTCAATAGCGCGTTTTCTTGTGGCGGGCGATCTTCTCCACAGCCTGTCCACAGGATATCCAGATTGCCGCCCGGCCTGCCGATTTGCTATGACACGGGCCTCAGGGGCAGTCAAAAAACAGGGGATCAGCGATGAACGAGATCAGCAATGTGGCGGGCAATCTCCCGCAAGCTGCTGAAACCGCTGACCTTCCTCAGAACGTCGAGGCGGAGCAACAGCTTCTGGGGGCGATTCTGTCGTCCAACGACGTTCTGGATCGCATCGAAGACCTGGTGAAACCCGATCATTTCTATGATCCCGTCCATGCCGATATCTTCGAGCTTGCCTCGAAACGCATCACCTCGGGCATGCAGACCGATGCCACGACGCTCAAGAATTTCATGGCCGATCATCAGGGCCTCAAGGCGCTCGGCGGCGTGGAGTACCTGCTGCGGCTGCAATTGTCAGCCATCGCCACCACGGCCGCCCGGGACTATGCGCAACTGATCCATGACCTCGCCCTGCGCCGCTCGCTCATTCAACTGGGCAAGAACATCGCCGACAAGGCCACCACGGTGCGCGACGAAAGCTCTCCCGACGATCAGATCGTCGATGCCGAGGCACAGCTTTTCCAGCTCGCGTCCAGCGGCACCGCGTCCAAGGGCTTCCAGAGCTTCCTGCGGGCGCTGACCGATGCGGTCGAGATCGCCAATGCCGCCTATAACCGCGGTGGCGGGCTGGCGGGCCTGTCCACCGGGCTGGCAGATATGGACAAGATGCTGGGGGGCCTGCACCATTCCGACCTGCTGATCCTCGCCGGGCGTCCGTCGATGGGCAAGACGTCGCTGGCCACCAACATCGCCTTCAACGTCGCCAAGGCGTTCAAGCGTGGCCCCAAACCCGATGGAACGGAAGGCACGCTTTCCGGCGGGGTCGTCGGCTTCTTCAGCCTCGAAATGTCGGCCGCACAGTTGGCGCAGCGGATCCTGTCCGAGGCGGCCGAGGTGCCATCGGAACTGATCCGCAAGGGGGACCTCAACGAACAGGAGTTTCAGCGCTACCTGCGCGCCGCGCAGGAACTGGAAAGCTGCCCTCTCTATATCGACGACACCCCCGCCTTGCCGATCAGCCAGGTGGCCGCCCGGTCGCGGCGGCTGAAACGGTCTCGCCTCGGGCTGGACCTGATCATCGTGGACTACCTTCAGCTTCTGCGCGGGTCGGGCAAAGCCGACAACCGGGTGAACGAGGTGTCCGAGATCACCCAAGGCCTGAAGGCCATTGCCAAGGAACTGAACATCCCCGTGATCGCGCTGTCGCAGCTCAGCCGCCAGGTGGAAAGCCGCGAAGACAAGCGTCCGCAGCTGTCCGACCTGCGCGAATCCGGATCCATCGAACAGGATGCCGACGTGGTGATGTTCGTGTACCGGGGTGAATACTACAAGGAACGGGAAAAACCGGGCGAAGAGAACCTGGAAGCCATGGCGCAATGGCAGCAGGACATGGAACAGCTGCACGGCAAGGCCGAGGTCATCATCGGCAAGCAGCGTCACGGGCCGGTCGGGTCCATCGACCTCAGCTTCGATGGCCGCTTCACCCGGTTTGGCAATCTCGTGAAACCCTGGCAACAGGGTGGCGATCAGGGCTTCTGAGGCGCGGGCGATGGCCGAGTTCACCGATATCCCCGTTCTGGACCTCGCCCCCCTGACCCAGGGGCGCGACACCGCCGATCTGGCCCACGATTTCGCCCGTGCCTATGGCGAAACGGGCTTCGGCTACGTGGTCAATCACGGCATCCCCGAGGAGCTGTGCGAGGGCATCTTCGAGGCCTCCCGCCGGTTTCACGCCCTGCCCATGGCTGAAAAGCAGGCCATCTCAGTGAACCGCAACCATCGCGGCTATATCGCGATCAACACCTCGACCGACGTGACGACCGAGTTGGCCGAGGTCACCAAGCCCAACCAGTCCGCCAGCTTCATGATGATGCGCGAGGATGCGGCGCATGACCCTACCGTCTACCTCTCGGGTCCCAACCAGTGGCCCGACCTGCCCGGCTTCCGAGCGACCTGCGAGGCCTATGCAAGCGCGATGAGCGGCCTTGGCGCGCGGCTGATGCGACTGGCCCTTCAGGCGATCGGGGTGGAGGACGACACGATCCTGCGCGCCTTTGACGAACCTACGATCTGGCTCAGGCTGCTGCATTACCCGCCGATGCCGCCGCAGGCGCCCGAAGACCTGTACGGCTCTGCCCCGCACAAGGATTTCGGCTGCCTGACCCTTCTGGCGCAGGACGATGTGGGCGGGTTGCAGGTGATGACGCCTGCGGGCCACTGGGTGGATGCACCGCCCATTAAGGGCGCTTTCGTGGTCAATGTGGGCGACATGCTGCACCGGATGTCGAACGGGCGGCTTCTGTCCACGCCGCACCGGGTCATCAACCGCTCTGGCCGCGAACGCTATTCCTGCCCCTTCTTCTACGATCCAAACGTTAACACCGACATCGTCCCCCTGCCCGGCACCGGCACGCCGCTGTTTCCGCCGCTCCGCTTCGCCGATTTCCTCCGAAGCGAGCTGGAAGCGGGCTATGACGCCCACAAGGACGACAAGGGGGCTTGACCGTTCGGCCTGCGCGCGGAACAAGGCGCCATGGCTACCGGAACGCTTCATATCGACCTTGATGCCATCGCCGCCAACTGGGCCGCGCTGGATGCAAAAACCTCTGTTGAGACCGCCGCCGTGGTGAAGGCCGACGGCTATGGGCTTCGTGCGGACAAGGTGGCGCTGAGGCTGACCCGCGCAGGCGTGCGCCGCTTCTTCGTCGCCACCGCCGAGGAAGGCATCCGGCTGCGCGCTGCGCTTGGCCACGGGTTCGAGATCAATGTCTTTTCCGGCCACATGGACGGCGACACGCCCCTGATCCGCGAGGCGGGCCTGATCCCGATGCTGAACAGCGCCGAACAGGTCACCCGCCACCGCGTCGCCCTGCCCGGCGCCGCCTATGGTGTGCAGCTTGACAGCGGCATGAACCGGCTCGGCATGGAACCCGCCGACTGGGCCACCCTGCGGAGCGATCTGGAGGCCGGGCCGCTGACGCTGGTCATGAGCCACCTCGCCTGCGCGGATGAGCCTGCCCATCCGATGAACCCCGCGCAGCTGGCCTGTTTCACCGAGATGACCGCCGGTGTCACTGTGCCCCGCAGCCTCGCCGCCACGGGTGGCGTGCTGCTTGGCCCAGACTATCAGTTCGACCTCTGCCGTCCGGGCGTCGGTCTTTATGGCGGCTTCCCCTTTGCCGATGCGACCCCGGTTGTGCGACTGTCCCTGCCGGTGATCCAGGTTCGCGATGTCAGTGCGGGGGAAACCGTTGGCTACGGCGCAGGATGGACGGCCGAAAGAAAATCTAAAATCGCCACACTGTCAGCGGGTTACGCGGATGGGCTAATCCGATACATGAGCGACAAAGCCCTGCTTTGGGCCGGGGATACGCCCTGCAAGCTGGCCGGTCGCGTGTCGATGGACCTGCTGACCGTCGATGTGTCCACGCTCGACGAGGTGCCCGACCATCTCGACATTCTCGGGCCGCATCAGACCGTCGACCAACTGGCGGATGAGGCCGCAACCATCGGCTATGAAATCCTGACCTCGCTCGGCCCCCGATACGCGCGCCGCTACAGCGGAGACGCGGCGTGATCCTGACCGCCCCCCTCGCGGCGCTCGGCCGCTCCACCCTCGCGCTTCTGGCCTCCATCGGGCGGGTCGCGATCTATGCCGCGCAACTGCTGCGCCACATGCTGACGCCCCCCTGGTATCCGCGCGAACTGATGGTGCAGATCCTTCAGATCGGCTGGCTGTCGCTGCCCGTGGTCGGCCTGACCGCGCTTTTCACCGGTGGTGCGCTGGCGTTGCAGATCTACGCGGGCGGCTCGCGCTTCAACGCCGAAACCGTGGTGCCGTCGATCGTGGCCATCGGCATCGCGCGGGAACTTGGCCCTGTCTTGGGCGGCCTCATGGTCGCGGGCCGGGTCGCCGCCGCCATTGCCGCCGAGATCGGCACGATGAAGGTGACCGAGCAGATCGACGCGCTTGTCACGCTCTCCACCAACCCGATGAAATATCTCACCGTACCGCGCGTTCTGGCCGCCACGTTGACCCTGCCCATTCTGGTCGCCGTAGGCGATTCCATCGGCATCTTTGGCGGCTACCTCGTGGGCACCACGCGGCTTGGCTTCAACCCAGCCAACTATCTGCACAACACCGCCGATTTCCTTGAAACCTGGGACGTGGTCTCGGGCCTGATCAAGGGTGCGGTCTTCGGCTTCATCGTGGCGCTGATGGGCTGCTATCACGGGATGAACTCGGGCCGCGGCGCACGGGGCGTGGGACGGGCCACGACGAATGCCGTTGTCTCCGCCTCGATCCTGATCCTTGCCGCCAACTACCTGCTGACGGGGCTGTTCTTTACATCATGATCGAGATCGCCTCCCTTCATAAGTCATTCGGTGTAAACAACGTCCTTCAAGGCGTTGATCTGACGGTGGAAAGCGGCACCTCGACCGTAATCATCGGCGGCTCTGGCACGGGCAAATCGGTGCTGCTGAAATGCATCCTGGGGCTGGTGAAACCCGATAGCGGCACGATCAAGCTGGACGGCGAAGACGTGGCTCGGGCCGAGCGGGACGCCTTCCTTGCCAAGTTCGGGATGCTCTTTCAAGGCGGTGCGCTCTTCGATTCCATGCCGGTCTGGCAGAACGTCGCCTTCCGCCTGTTGCGGGGCTCCCTGAAGCGGCCCGCTACCGAAGCCCGAGAAATTGCCGTGGAAAAACTCCGCCGCGTCGGCCTGACGCCGGATGTGGCCGACAAGTTCCCGGCGGAGCTGTCCGGTGGCATGCAGAAACGGGTGGGCCTCGCGCGCGCCATCGCCGCCGAGCCGCAGGTGATCTTCTTCGACGAACCCACCACCGGGCTCGACCCGATCATGGCGGGCGTCATTAATGAGCTGATCCGCGAGATCGTGGTCGAAATGGGTGCCACGGCCATGACCATCACCCATGATATGTCCTCCGTGCGGGCCATCGCCGACCGTGTCGCCATGCTGCATGGCGGCGTGATCCGGTGGGAAGGCCCGGTGGGTGAGATGGACAGCGCCGATGACCCCTACCTGCGCCAGTTCATCACCGGATCGGCGGACGGCCCGATCGAGGCGGTGCGCTGACCTGCCATCTGGCGGTCTGGGCAGAGCAGGAATAGGTCGGGGTAACCCACAAGGACTCCGCTCATGGATCTCTTCGCCCTCATCCTGCCGCTTGCTGTATTCCTCAGCTTCTATGCGATCCTCACCGGCTTGTCCTGGCTGCGCCGACTGGTGGGTGAGAAAATGGCCGCGCGGCGCAAGGGGATGATCCTGAACCTTGCAAGGCGCGCCGTGCCGCCGGCGGTGGCCGGCCTGATCCTGCTTGTGGCGGGGGGCACACTTGGGCTGTTCGACTACGTCCCTCTCGCCACCCTGCTGATTGCGGGCGGCTTCGCCTTCGGTTTTCACAAGGGTCTGTCGGACCTGCACAGCCCCAACTGGCGAGAACTGGCCCTGCGCGGGGCCATCACTCTAGCGCTGACACTTTTTATCCTGTGGCAACTGGGCGTCGTTTAGAAGGTTAACGCTCCCTGACCTGCACGCCGTTAACCTTAACGCCGCGCCCCCCTTCTTCTTGGCCCAAATACTCCCGCCGGAGGCGTTGCAATGCGCGCGTCCGTGGATAATCTGGCACCTCGCGCGAAACAGGAGGTTCCATGCCCCGCAAGATCATCATCGACACCGATCCCGGACAGGACGACGCGGTCGCCATCCTTCTGGCGCTGGCCAGCCCGGAAGAGATCGAGCTTCTGGGCATCACCGCCGTCGCTGGCAATGTGCCGCTGGACCTGACCGCCAAGAACGCCCGCAAGGTCTGCGAGGTCGCGGGCCGGGCGGATGTCAAGGTTTTTGCCGGCTGTGACCGGCCGCTTGCCCATACACTGGTGACTGCGGAACATGTGCATGGCAAGACCGGTCTGGATGGCCCGGACCTGCCGGAACCCGCGATGCCCCTTCAAGACCAGCACGGGGTGGATTTCATCATCGACACCTTGCGAGCGGAGCCCTTTGGCACCGTCACACTCTGCCCCCTCGGGCCGCTGACGAACATAGCCACGGCCCTGCAAAAGGCGCCCGACATCGCCGAAAAGGTGCAAGAAATCGTCCTGATGGGCGGCGCTTATTTCGAGGTGGGAAACATCACGCCCGCAGCAGAATTCAACATTTACGTCGACCCGGAAGCCGCTGAAATCGTGTTCAAATCCGGCATTCCCATCGTGGTGATGCCACTAGACGTCACCCACAAGGCCCTGGTCACCGCCGCCCGCAACGACGCCTTTCGCGCGCTCGGGACCGACCCAGGCCGCGTGGTCGCGGAATGGACCGATTTCTTCGAACGATTCGACAAGGAAAAATACGGCTCCGCCGGGGCGCCGCTGCATGATCCCACCGTCATCGCCTACCTGATCCGGCCCGAGCTGTTCACTGGACGGCATGTCAATGTGGAGATCGAAACGCAATCGGACCTGACCCGAGGCATGACTGTTGCGGACTGGTGGCGGGTAACCGACCGGGCCCCCAATGCGATGTTCATGGGCGATCTCGATGCCGACGGGTTCTTTGCCCTGCTGACCGAACGGATTGGCCGGCTGTGAGCCTGCGCCCCGCGACATCCGCCGATCTTCCGGACCTGTTGCACATGGTGGCCAGCTATCATTCCCATGAGGGGATCACACCGCGCCCCGCCTCAGCCCTTTCCGATACGCTGCGCGGGCTGCTGGATCACCCTGACCGGGGCCGCATCTGGCTGATCCTGCACAACGATCAGCCTGCGGGATATCTGGCCATCGCCTTCGGCTACTCCATCGAACTTGGTGGCCGGGAGGCGGCGATTGATGAGATCTTCGTTAACCATGACCACCGGGGCAAAGGCCTGGGGGCCAAGGCACTGACCGCGTTTCTGGACTGGGCAGAGGGCGAAAATCTTGTTGCGATTCATCTGGACGTGGCCCCCGACAATGACGGCGCCCGCAGGCTCTATGCGCGGTTCGGGTTCGAAAGTTTCATGGGCTATGATCTGATGTCCTGCCTTCTGCCCTCTGGCATTGCGCCCGAGGGACATTAACTATTGCAGGGTAAGAGGACACCCCTATGCAGATCGCCTTCGACAATAGCTATTCCCGCCTGCCCGACCGCTTTTTCGCGGCGCTTGCACCGACGCCAGTGCGTGCTCCGTCTCTCATTAAGGTTAATGAGGGTCTGGCCCGCGACCTCGGTCTCGACCCGGCCGCACTCGCCTCGCCTGACGGGGTCGCCATGCTGGCCGGAAACACCGTGCCGGACGGTGCCGCACCATTGGCGCAGGCCTATGCCGGTCACCAGTTCGGCGGATGGGTGCCGCAGCTTGGCGACGGGCGGGCGGTTTTGCTCGGGGAGGTGTTCGACCGCTCGGGTCAACGCAAGGATATCCAGCTCAAAGGCTCTGGCCCCACGCCGTTTTCACGCCGGGGCGACGGGCGGGCCTGGCTCGGTCCCGTTCTGCGCGAATATATGGTCAGCGAAGCGATGCACGCGCTCGGCATCCCCACCACGCGGGCGCTGGCGGCGGTGGCAACGGGCGAGCAGGTCCACCGCGAACGGGTACTGCCCGGCGCGGTGCTGACCCGCGTGGCCAGTTCCCATATTCGCGTCGGCACCTTCCAGTTCTTCGCAGCGCGCGGCGATGAGGAAGCCCTGAAGGCGCTGACGGATCACGTGATCGCCCGCCACTACCCCGACGCGGAAACGCCGCTCGATCTGCTGGCGGCGGTGGTCGCCGCGCAGGCGCGGCTGATTGCGAAATGGATGGGCGTGGGGTTCATTCACGGGGTGATGAATACCGACAATATGTCCATCGCAGGCGAGACCATCGACTATGGCCCCTGTGCCTTCATGGATGCCTACCACCCCGATACGGTTTTTTCCTCCATCGACCGGATGGGGCGCTACGCCTATCGCAAACAGCCCGAGATTGCGGTGTGGAACCTTGCGCAATTCGCCACCGCTTTGCTGCCGATCATGGGCATGGCCCATAAGGAGGCGATTGAAGTCGCGACGCGGGTGATCGAAGGATTTGCCGACCTCTTTGGCGCGGCCTGGGAGGCGGAGTTTGCCGCCAAGCTCGGGCTGGCGCAGACAGAGGAAGAAGATGTCGCGCTGACTTATGACCTGCTGATGCGCATGGCCAAGGGCAATGCCGATTTCACGCGGGTGTTCAGGGCGTTGTCCAGTGAGTCCCCGGAAGATGCCCGCGCAGAATTCACCGACCCCACCCAGTTCGACGAATGGTTGCCGCGCTGGCAGGCCCGCACCATGGCAGAGGGACGGGTCGCGCGCATGCAGGCCGCGAACCCCGCTTTCATCCCGCGCAATCACCGGGTGGAAGAGGCCATTACAGCCGCAGTTTCCGGCGATTACGCCCCGTTCGAGCGGCTGACGACCGTGCTCGCCCGGCCCTATGACGATCAGCCCGACCATGCCGAGCTGATGGCCGCCCCCGCCCCGGAGGAAATCGTTCAGGCCACGTTCTGCGGCACCTAGCGCTTGCGGCGGAAGCGTCTGAAAAAGCGGCTGTTGAGCGCCACGAATTCATCGACCAGCGCCGAGACGGACCCGAGCGCTTGCCCGCGCAGGTATAGCCCGCCCATGGTGCCGCCAAGACTGGCACCGATCACGTCGACGATCAGGTCCCCCATCGTGTCGGGCAGGCCGGATTTCTGCATGTTGAGACCGAACGCCTGGTCCATGGCGAATTCGAAGATCTCCCACAGCACCCCGATCATGATCCCGATCGAGGCCGCCAGAAGCCCCATGGCCCAGGGCGGTGCGGCGTAGCGATCGCCCTCGAACAGGATGAAGACGAAGAGGAACCCGGCGATGCCGAACCCCACGGCAGAGAGCGCGTGCAATGCAATGTCCCACCACCAGAGCCGTTCGTAGAAATCGAAGACCTCGCCCAGGAAAATCGTCGCGAAGACGAAGGCCACCGCCAACGCTACAATGCTTTTCGGCAAATGGATATGCAGACGCGAAGCGAGAAAAAGCGGCGTCATAGACAGGCCAAGCGTTCCGAAGGCCACAAAGGCCGCCGTCCAGCGCCCGGTGATCAGCGCCGCGATGATTTCGAGCGCCAGACCGCCCCAAATCAGGTAGGTCAGCCGGCTTTGGTTCCTGAACGCCTGCATCGGGTGCATACCCCTCTTGCTTCTCAAGATAGACGCTTGCTGCGCCGGTGCAATGGCAGGGCTTGCGCAGAGCGCTGAGCCGCGCAAACTACGGATATGCCCTACCCGCCCAAGACGCCCCCGGGCCTGATCCGCGTGGCCAGCTACAACCTGCATAAATGCGTCGGGCTCGACCGGCGGCGCGATCCGCATCGGGTGGCGCGGGTGATGGCGGGGCTTGGGGCGGATGTGATCGCAGTGCAGGAGATCGACAAGCGCCTGCCGCCGCGCCCCACCTCCCTCCCCCGCGAGGTGATCGCGCGAGCGGCGGGCTTGTCTCCCGCCCCGGTCGCGGAAACCAGGGTCAGCCTTGGCTGGCATGGCAACGGGCTGTTGTTGGCCCCATCCTGGCGGATGGATCATCTGCATCGCCTGCCGCTACCGGGGCTGGAACCCCGCGGCGCGCTGATTGCGGATCTGACCGGGCCATCGGGGCCGCTGCGCGTGGTGGCGACCCATCTTGGCCTGCGCCGCCGTGACCGGCAGCGGCAAATGACGCAGATCATGGCGGCTCTGAACCTCCGCCATCATGTGCCCACGGTGCTGCTTGGCGATCTGAACGAATGGGCCGCGCAGGAAGGCTTTGCCCCGCTCGACCCCTATTTCATTGTCCACAATCCCGGCCGCAGCTTTCACGCCCGCCGCCCGGTGGCCGCGCTGGACCGGATTGCGACAGGACCGGGACTTTGCATCCGGCAAATGGGCGTGTGCCGGTCTGGCGAGGCGGGTCGCGCCTCGGACCACCTGCCTATCTGGGCCGATCTTTCGCTGGACGGTTGATCAGGATCAGCCCAAGGCAGACGAGCGTCAGGGAAATGATGATGCTTGCCCCCAGATCTTCGCGAAGCAGCGCCCATCCCAGGATCACCCCCAGAATGGGTGTCAGAAAGCTGAACGAGGCAACACTGGAGGCCGGATAGACCGACAACAGCCAGAACCAGAACAGAAACCCCAATGACGCAATGCAGACGATCTGAAAGATCAGCAGCCCGAGGTGATAGATCTCAAAATCGCGGATGAAGGGCCCGAACCACAGCGACAGGATCAGCAGCAGCGGGGCCGAGATTGCCAGTTGCCAGAACAGCTGCATCTCGGGCCGGGTCTTGCTGACCGGCGCCCCACGGGCCAGCAGCGCAATCCCCGCCCAGCACATTGCGGCCAACAGGGCCAATGCGTCCCCCAACAGCGACGCGTCGCCCGGTCCGCCCCGGTCGAGCACCGCAATGGCCACACCAAGCACCGCCAACCCCTGCCCGGCCAGCTTCATCGGGGACAGGCGTTCGCCCTCGAGCAAAAAATGCCCGGCGAAGCCCAGCCAGACCGGCATGGTGTAAAACAGGATCGAGGTGCGCGCCACCGTGGTCAGGTCAAGCGCGAAGAAAATGCATGAAAACTCGATGGCAAAGAGAACACCCAGCAAAATCCCGGATGGCACGGTGCCCGGGCGGATGCGAAACTCCACCCCGCGCAGACGCATCCACAACAGCAGGACGAGAAGCGCCCCCAGCGAGCGGATGCCGGCCATGAAGACCGGTTGAAACCCGCCATTGCCCAGCTTGATCGCCACCTGATTGACGCCCAGCAGCACCGCGAACCCGGTCAGGGACAGGATCCCGAACGTGTCCAGCGAGGTCTTGCGCTCCATAACTTGTCCTTCACAAGTGAACCATCAGCCCACAAGACCCGACCCATGGTCAGTGTCAAGCACCGCTTGCCCATGATATTCAAAAGACACCATTCGTACCGTGAGGAAACGTAGCCATGCCGCCCTTGCAGATCAGCCCTCTTGACTTGCTGGCCGGGTCCGTCGGAGCAGAGAGCCACCCGCTGACCTTTCACGCAGGCCGCGACCCGGAGATTGAGTTGGATCCATGACCGCCCCCGACCCGATGCTGGCCAGCGCCCTCCTGGTGGTGCTGGAGACCGATCAGAAATTCGCCACCGAGGAGGATCGCGAGATCCTGCAACTGGCCTGGGATGAGATTCACGACAGGCTTGCGGCGGGGGCCGAGGTGAACGGCGTCCTCACCGATGAATACGGCTCGACGGGCAGCCTGCTGGAGCGTGCCATTGGCTGGCGCCGCTATGACATCGCCCAACTGCTGCTGGCCCATGGCGCCGCGCCGACCGATCCGCTGACCGGCCATACCGGTGCCTACGAAGCGGCCTTCGGTCAACCGGAGATGATCCACTTGCTGATGGAGCATGGCGCAGACGCCACCTGCTTCGACCGCGACGATCTGCCGGCGGCGCTTGGCACCGACCGGATCCCCGAAACGCCGGTGCCCCCCGACATGCCCGACAGGTTTTTCACGGCGCAGCGCGGCATCCGCAATCCGCAACCCTGCGACAACCCCTTTTTCCTTGACCAGATCCGGACGTTTCACACCGCCTATTGGGGGGCAAAGATCGCCGGCCGGGATCCTGCCGACCAGCGCAGCATGCACCCGATCTTCAGCTTTGATCGCTTCGGGCGCAGCGTCACCCGCCTGCCCGACGGCCGCTTCGTGCTGATCGCGGGTGAACACGAGGATTCCTACGACAGCGATTTCTGCATCTACAATGATGTCTGCGTGATAGGTGGTGACGGCAGTGTGGACTATTTCCTTTACCCGGTTGAGGATTTCCCCCCGACCGATTTCCACAGTGCGACGTTGCTGGATGATCACATCCTGATCATTGGCTGCCTTGGCTACCGAACTCAGCCGAAGGAAGGTGTGACGCCCGTCCTGCGCCTCGACCTCGAAACGTGGCGCGTGACGCCGGTCGACACAACGGGCGACAATCCCGGCTGGATCCACCGCCACCGGGCGGAGTTGCAGGGCGGTCAGATCATCGTCTCGGGCGGTTGCATCGAGCCGGGCTTTCGCGCCAATCAAGACCGCTTTGCTTTGAGCCTCAAGACGATGCGCTGGCACCGGATTTCCTGACGCACCACACGCAAAAAGGCTTTCCGATCCATGCCCGGATCGGATAGACCCCACCCCCAAGACGACCCAGAGGGACCGCCGATGCCTGAGACCATCGAACAGCGCTGCGAGGCCAAAGGCCTGCGCATGACCGGACAAAGGCGGGTGATCGCGCAGGTGCTGGAGGAGTCCTCGGACCATCCCGACGTGGAAGAGCTCTATAACCGCGCCAGCGGGCAGGATCCGAACATCTCGATCGCCACGGTCTATCGCACGGTCAAGCTGTTCGAAGAGGCGGGCATTCTGGAAAAACTGGAATTCGGCGATGGCCGCGCGCGCTATGAAGATGCAGAGCGTGATCACCACGACCACCTGATCGACATGCATTCGGGCGAGGTGATCGAATTCGTCGATCCCGAGATCGAGGCGCTTCAGGAAAAGATTGCAGAAAAGCTCGGCTATCGGCTGAAGGGCCATAAACTTGAGCTTTACGGCGTACCGATCCGCCGCAGCTGATCTCCGGGAAGGAGCCCACCATGCCCCATCCCAACTGGAAACGGCTATTCGGGCTCTCGGTCTTGCTCCTGGTCGTTGCACTTGTCTTGGGGCGCGCCGGGGTCGGTCTCTTGGCGTGGACACCGGTCGGTTTCGCTATCATGGCACTGATCGCGATGACCTTTCCTGTCCGGGAGCGCCGTGACCCGGAGGATAACAAGCTGAATCTGGCGGGCGTTGCCGTGGTCGCACTCTATTTCATCGGGTTCGCAGGAATTACCGCGGGCGGCTGGTGGCTGGTTTTGACGGTGATAGGCTGGTTCCTGGCCTTGGCGCTGTTGATCGGCGTCCTGCAAGACGACTCGCGCCCCGGACCCAACGATCCCTCGTAAGTCGCGTCTTTCGGCTGGTGCCCGCCCGGCAGGGCGCGTAACCAGTGAGAGATCACAACGGAACTGCATCCATGCCCCTTGCCTCCGACAACCTGCGCGGCATCGCCTTGATGCTGCTGGCCATGGCCACCTTTGCCCTTGGCGATGTCGGGATCAAACTGCTGTCTGGCGCAGTGCCGCCGGGGCAGATCATGGGCACGATGGGGATTGTGGGAACAATCGTCTTTGCGATCTGGACGCGGGCGCGTGGATTGCCGCTTCTGCCTCGTGCCATCTGGCATCCCGCCATCGCCCTGCGCTTTGTGGCCGAGATCATGGCCGGTGTCGGTATGGTCCTGTCCCTGACGCTCAATCCTCTGTCACTGGTCACCGCGATCCTGCAGGCCGGGCCGCTGGTGGTGACCATGGGCGCGGCCTATGTCTTTGGTGAGCAGGTGGGCCCGCGCCGCTGGCTGTCGATCTTCGTCGGGCTGTTTGGCGTTCTGGTCATCCTGCGGCCTGGGTTCGAGGGCTTCTCGCCGCAGGCGCTGTGGATCATCGTGGCGCTTATGGGGCTGTCGATCCGTGATCTGGCGACACGGGCGGCCCCGGCCTCACTGGACAATCTGCAAGTGGCGACAATCGGCTTTTTCGCACTTGTCCCCACCGGCGCCTTGCTGATTGCTTTCGGAACCCCGCCGCTCTGGCCCACAATTGGTGACTGGGCCACACTCGGGCTTGCCATCTTTGCCACCATCGCGGGTTATTACGCCATAACTGCGGCCATGCGGGTGGGGGAAATCTCCGCCGTTACCCCGTTTCGCTATTCGCGGCTGGTCTTCGGGCTGGTGCTTGGCCTGATCATCTTTCACGAACGGCCCGACGCCCTGTCCTATGTCGGGACCGCATTGATCTTTGCGGCGGGGCTTTATTCCGCATGGCGCGAACGGCTGCATTCCCGCCGCTAACCCAAAAGATCGGGTCGCAGCACCATCACCGCGCCCAGGGCCAGCAGCACCACACCGCCGATCAGATGGGACAGCCGGGCATAGCGCCCCGTGGCCACCGCCCGGCGCAGCGTCACCATTGCCACGACAAACAGCACCGTGTCATCGAGCAGGAATACCGAAAGGTAGAGCATCAGGTAGCCGTAATAGCTCGGCCCCGGCAGGTCATGCATGGCCAGCGCCTGCGTGTAGATCGCCGGAATCCCGGCAGAGCACACAAGTTCCACCAGGTTGACTCCAACCGCCAGCGCCGCGACGCCGAGCGCGGCAACCAGAAGGCTCGGCTGTTCGATCATCGACTGGAAGGCTTCGCTGATCGTCTTGCGCCGGGTCGAGGGCGTGATGCGGCAGACGCCTTCGGGGTTGGTCCAGTATTCACGCAGGTAATACCCGCCCGCCGCAATGGCGAGCCCCCCGATCGCCACCCGGATCCAGGCCACAGCCCCGATCCAGAGCACCACGTTCAGCCAGGCCGCCATGACGGCGAAATACATCGCCGCCGTAGCCAGCAGGAACACCGCCCCAAGCAGCCACATCCGGCGATGGTCGGCAACACCCAGAAGCAGCCCGATCAGCAGTGCCAGCACCCACATGGCGCAGGGGTTGAACCCGTCCACAGCGGCCAGAACAACGGTCAGCACCGGCAGGGAGAGTACCGACAGATCCACGTCCCCCACCAGCGGCAGGGTGACGATGCCGGTGATGTCCTCTGGCTGGGTCTCGGATGGGGCCAGTTCGGCCCCGGCCCGGAGTTCGGCGATCACATCCACGCAAGGCGCGTCGCGGCAGGCGCTGATCATCGTTGCATATTGATCGAGCGTCCGGTTCCCCGCATAGCCGATCTCGTAGCGCCCGCCGATCACCACCAGCGGCACGCCGGGGCTGTCGATGCCAAAATGCTCCACCACCGACAGAAAAAGCGCGTCGTTCTCCTCCACGCCGCCCACTTCGATCCGGTTGAGCGTCAGCTCCGGGTCTTCATCGGCGATCCGGGTCAGCTCCTGCGTGGCGAGGGCGCAGAAGGGGCAGCCCTGCTGCCAGAAAAGATGCACAGCAACCTCTGCCCTGACGGGCAGCGCTGACAGCCAAAATCCAAGCACCAGGAAAAGCACTGAAAACCCGCGTCGGCCGATCATCCCCAGACCTCCTGTAGATCCTTTGCTCACGCGGATAATGCCCTGCCGTCGAAGAAATCCCATTGATCCAGATCATCACCGGATGATCCGCACCGCTGGCCGTTTCACCTTGCGCTTGCTGGTCGGATGGTCTTTGCAGGGCCAGCACGCGCGGAGATATCATGAACAACCTGCAAGGCATCTTGCTGATCATCGGGGCGATGGCCGCTTTCACGGCGGAAGACGCGCTGATCAAGCACCTGTCCACCTGGTTTCCCACCGGGCAGATCCTTGTTGCGCTCGGGATCGGGGCGAGCCTCGTTTTTGCGGCGCTCGCCACCGCCCGCCGCCAGTCGCTCTTCGCGCGGGAGGCCTGGGGCGGCCCGGCCATCCTCCGTGCCCTGTCCGAGGCCGTGGCCGCAACGACCTTTGTCACCGCGCTGGCGCTGATCGACATTTCGACCGTGGCCGCCGTGTTTCAGGCCACGCCGCTGGCCATCACCATGGGGGCGGCACTGTTTCTGGGTGAAAAGGTCGGCTGGCGACGCTGGAGCGCCATTCTGGTCGGCTTCTGCGGGGTGCTGCTGATCATCCGGCCCGGCCTCGACGGGTTCGAGCCTGCCACGCTCTTCGTTCTGGTCGCCGTGGCCGCCATCGCGGTACGGGATTTGTCGACCCGGTTCATCTCGCCTCAGGTCAGCTCTCTCGTCGTGTCCTTCCAGGGCTTCGCCTCGGTCATCTTTTCCGGCGCGCTTCTGCTTTGGCTGCAAGGCGACAGCATGGCCCTGCCGGAACCGCGCCACTACGCGTTAATCGCCGCGACACTCGTGTTCTCGGTCACCGGCTACTATGCCATCGTGCAGGCGATGCGGGTCGCAGATGCCTCTGCCGTGCAGCCCTTTCGCTATACACGGCTGGTGTTTTCAATCCTGGCGGGCGTTCTGGTTTTCGGCGAACAGCCCGACGCGCTGACGCTGACCGGCGCAGCTTTGGTGATTGCGACGGGGATATATACCTTCCTGCGCGAACGGCAAATAGGCAGGGCCGCGCGCTTGGCCTGAGCGGCCACGGACGCATCAAACCACAAATTTGTTTACATTTTCACCGGCTTCCAGTCTCATTCGGAAGTGGGGAAATTTTTATGAAGATACTCATTACACAACGCGCCTTGGAACGCTTCGGAGGCTCGGAACTCTTCACGGCAGAGCTTGCCCGGTCTCTTGCCAGCCGCGGGCACGAGGTCGCGGTCTATTGTCCGCGTCCGGGCCGCATTGCAAAACTGATCACGCCGAGCGGTATTCCGGTCAAGGATAAGCTTGACGATCTGCCGTGGCGGCCTGACGTCATTCATGGCCAGCATCATCTGCCTGCAATGGCGGCTCTCGCCAAATTCAGCGGCGTTCCGATGGTCTATTGCTGGCACGGCGCGCGCCCCTGGGTGGAACAGGTTCCACTGCATGATCGCATCCGGACTTATGTTGTCACCTCGCAGCGACTGGCACCGCGTCTGGCAAGCGAACGCGACATCCCCGTAGAACGGGTCGTGGTCATTCCCAACTTCGTTGACTGTGAGCGTTTCTCGTTTGTCCGTAAAGTAAGCAGTCGGCCGATGCGGGCCGTGCTTTATGGACAGGGCGGATTCTACCCGGAAGAGTTGAAAACGCTGGAAGATGCCTGCGACGCGAACGGGCTCAGTCTTGCCAAGGTTGGCTATGCGTTCAACAACCCGCGACCGCGGCCAGAATACTTCCTGCCCGACTACGATATCGCGTTTGCCGTCGGGCGGTCGGCCCTAGAGGCAATGGCCGCCGGGTGCGCCGTGATCCCGATCGTCCCTCAGCTGGCCGGTCATCTTATCACCAAGCGCAACCTGAAAGACTGGGGCGCGGCCAATTTCAGTCCAAGATATTTCACGTCAAGTGACCGGTTCGATCGCGAATGGCTCGCGTCCGAGCTGAAGGCGTGGTCCCAAGAAGACATCACCTCTGTCACAGATCAGGTTCGCAGGGAATTCGATCTGCCACGCGCCATCGACGCATTTCTTCGCACCTATGCCGATGCCGCAGCGCAGGCATCCTCGGCAGATTGCGGCCTTGATCGCTATCTTGAAGGCCTCGCGGTGGATGTCGACGCCATGTGGCATCAGTCGAACGAAGACAGCGCCGAACTGGAACGGTTACGCAAGGAAAACGCCCGACTGCACCATGAAGCCGCCGCAAATGAACGTCGCGTTCGTGAACTGTCGGAACTCCTCTTGCGCAAAAGCGGGCTGACCGAAGGGCTTGCTGAAAATCCGTCACCCGAGAACCTGCGCGAGACCATTCGCCAGTCCGGGCTTTTCGACCCGGATTGGTATGTGGCGACCTACCCCGATGTCGGCCAAACCCGGATGGACCCGCTGGACCACTACCTGCGCTATGGTGCGTTTGAGGGCAGAGAACCGGCCCCAGGCATCGATTCCAAGGCCTATATGGCAGCAAATCCACATCTTAAGGGCCTGGGCATGAGCGTGCTTGAGCATCAGGTCCGACAGCTTTCGCTGCTTATAGGCGGAACTGATCAGCAGCGCTAAAACGATGAGCGATCATCCTTTCCCGCCCCGTCCGCCATTGGCCAAGCCTGGCTCTCCTGTCAGATGGTTCGACCCGGAACTGCAGGCTTGGCTGGATGCGCATGTTGCGTATTGGAAATGCTATGAATGCGTAGTGCTGCCCAAGGTGGCGGTAAACGCAATGCGAACGGTGGGAAATTGGCGCCGCGGCCACAATGCCATGTCCGTCACCTTGCCGCCGGGAACGCCCGTGGCCAGTTTCATGCATCGCGATGGTCGCCCGAGCGACCGTTGGGACGGTGGAGAAGGGCTCGGGATAAGTAAAAACAACACAACCCATTCCGGTGTGCTTGCGGGCTATTTGCTCGATGCCCATGGCGCCAAGATCGGTCTCAAGATGTGGGAGCTTTATCCCGGCTGCGGAAGAGTCCGCCGCCGGATCATTCTACTGGACGACGAGCGCTTTGGCACCAAGAATGCAAGGGCGTTTCATGCCATCCTGGAGCCGGACCTGACCCCGCTCGGTGGGCGCGACAACCCGTATCTGCCGATCTGGCAATTGCTGGCGGACAATGACAGGCAGGCGCAAATCTGCAAAAACCAGAACAATGAAAGCTGATCAAGCAGTGCATCTTCTGTTCACACAGTGTCTATGATAGTTTTTTTTGCCATGTTGGCGCAAACACTCGGCAAGCTCATAAAAACAAGGACCGTTAGCGCTATCATAAACGGTTTACTTTCGCCGCGCCCCTGCTATAGGTCAGCGCGACCCGTTCCTGTTCGTTTGAGGATAGATCCCCATGAGCACCATCATCGACATCCACGCCCGCGAAATCCTCGATAGCCGCGGAAACCCGACCGTTGAGGTCGACGTGACCCTGGAAGACGGCACCATGGGCCGCGCCGCCGTGCCCTCGGGTGCCTCGACCGGCGTGCATGAGGCCGTGGAGAAGCGCGATGGCGACAAGTCCCGCTACATGGGCAAGGGCGTGCTGGAGGCCGTGGCCGCCGTGAATGGTGAACTAGCAGAAAACCTGTTGGGTTTCGACGCCACCGAACAGGCCGCCATTGACGCCGCGATGATCGAGATTGACGGGACCGAGAACAAGGGCCGCCTCGGCGCCAACGCCATTCTGGGCGTGTCTTTGGCTGTCGCGAAGGCTGCCGCCGAGTATACCGGCCAGCCGCTTTTCCGCTACGTGGGCGGCACCTCGGCCCGCGTGCTGCCGGTGCCGATGATGAACATCATCAATGGCGGCGAACATGCCGACAACCCGATCGACATTCAGGAATTCATGATCATGCCAGTGAGCGCGGGCAACATCCGCGACGCGGTGCGCATGGGATCGGAAGTGTTCCACACGCTGAAGAAAGAGCTGTCCGCAGCGGGGCTGGCAACGGGCGTAGGCGATGAGGGCGGTTTTGCCCCCAACCTGTCCTCCACCCGCGACGCGCTCGATTTCATCCTGAAATCCATCGAGAAGGCGGGCTACAAGGCCGGGGACGACATCATGCTGGCGCTCGATTGCGCCGCGACCGAATACTTCAAGGATGGTAAATACGAGATGGCGGGCGAAGGCATCAGCCTGACCCCTGCGGAAAATGTCGACTACCTCGCCGCGCTCTGTGCCGATTACCCGATCCTCTCCATCGAAGACGGCTGTTCCGAAGATGACTGGGAAGGCTGGAAGCTGCTGACCGACCGGCTTGGTGACAGCGTTCAACTCGTGGGCGATGACCTCTTCGTCACCAACCCCAAGCGTCTGGCCATGGGCATCGAGCGTGGCTGCGCCAATTCCATGCTGGTGAAGGTCAACCAGATCGGCACCCTGTCCGAAACGCTGAAGGCCGTCGATCTGGCGCATCGCAACCGCATGACCAACGTGATGAGCCACCGGTCGGGCGAGACCGAGGACGCGACCATCGCCGATCTCGCCGTCGCCACCAATTGCGGGCAGATCAAGACCGGGTCGCTGGCGCGCTCCGACCGGCTGGCGAAATACAACCAGCTGATCCGTATCGAGGAAATGCTGGGTGAAACGGCCGAATATGCGGGCCGCTCCATCCTGCGCTAAGCGATGCGGCGGGTTCTTCGCGGCATAGGCTTTCTGATCGCGCTCCTGCTTTTCGCAGTGGGGGCGCTCTATGTCGGGACCATGGGGGAGTACCCCGTGCCCGCCACCGTCACCGATGACCCCGCCCTGCCCCGGATCGAGGTGGGCGGGGTCACGCTCCACGCGGAAAGCTTCGGTGACCCCGCCAATCCGGCGATAGTCGTTCTGCACGGCGGGCCGGGTGCGGATTACCGGTCTCTCCTGCCCTTGCAGGCACTGTCTGACCGCTATCACGTTACCTTCTACGACCAACGCGGCGCGGGCTTGTCGGAACGGGTGCCCGCAGAGGCGCTGACGCTTCAGACCCATCTCGATGAACTGGTCGGCGTGCTGGACCACGTCAGCCCCGACGCGCCCGCGATCCTCATCGGCCACAGCTGGGGCGCGATGCTGGCCAGCGCCTTCCTTGGCGCGCACCCCGACCGGGTGTCAGCAGCGGTTCTGATCGAGCCGGGCTTCCTGTCGGCAGAGGCCGCCGCCGCCTGGGGCGCACGGTCGCAAGAGATCATCCGCCAACCCGCCTTGCTCTGGCGCGGGCTGCGCACCGGGTTTGAATCGGCGCATGTGGAAGGCCCGGACGAGGCCGCCGCGCAGGACTATCTGATTGGCCGGATGATGGGATATTTCGCCTCCGACCCGCTGACCGGCTATACCTGCCCCGGCGAAAGCTATGACAGCCCGTCCTGGCGCGCGGGCGGGGTTGCGGGTCAGGCGGTGTCCAGCCGTGCAGGGCCTGCGGGATTTGACGCGCTTGGGCTTGAGGCGCATCGCTTCCCCGGACCCGTCCTGCTGATCGCGGGGGCCTGCTCCACCTGGATCGGCGAAGACCACCAGCGCGGGCATCTGCCGCTTTATTCGGACGCGCGGCTTGTCGTGATCCCCGATGCTGGCCATGACAGTGTCGATGACGCGCCCGAGGCGACCCTGACCGAAATCCGCGATTTCCTCAGCGCCGGAAATTGACGCCACGCCATGTTTGACAGCCCCCATCCCGGCCCGGTTTGATATGGGCCGGGAGGAGACGGGCCATGCCCCTTCACATCTTGATCATTCTCGTGGTGGGCGGCATCGGCCTGATCGCGCTGCTGACCTATATGTTCGGCCTGTCGAAACCACTGCGCTTCGACTCTGACGCTGTCGTCCGCGCCGCCTGGCTGCGCCAGTTCCCGGAGTATGAGGTCTCCGCCATCCACATCGCGCCCGACAAATCCGCCGCCCTGATCGAAACAGCGACCGGCCCCGGCATCGTCTTCGCCCTTGGCGCCGATAGCTGCGCGCACCGGTTGGAGGGGGCCGAGATCCGGGACACCCCCGGCGGCCTGCGCATCCTGTTTCACGATTTCGCCGCGCCGCGCCTCGATGTGGCGCTCGACCCTGCCGCCCGCGCCCGCTGGCAACAGATCCTGTCGGAGAGACCATGACCGACCAACTGACCTATCCCGATGTCGTGCAATACGCCGTCCCCTTCTTCATCGCCGCCATTCTGGTGGAGCTTCTGTGGATTGTCCTCAAGGGCAAGGGCGGCCGATATGAAACCCGCGACGCGGTGACCTCGCTCATCATGGGCGCGGGCAATGTGGCCAGCGGCATCGCGCTTGGCTTCATCGCCTGGGGCTTTTTCATGGTGTTGTGGGAGATCACGCCGCTGGACCTGGGCAATGCGTGGTGGGTCGTGGCGCTGTGCTTCGTGCTGGATGATCTACGCTACTACTGGGTGCACCGGTTCGGGCATCGCATCCGGTGGGTCTGGGCCAGCCACGTGAACCACCATTCCAGCCAGCATTACAACCTGACCACGGCGCTGCGCCAAACCTGGACCTATACATTCACCTTCATGATGGTCGTCCGCGCGCCCTTGATCCTTCTGGGCTTTCATCCCGCGATGGTGCTCTTCGTCGGTGGTCTGAACCTCATCTACCAGTTCTGGATCCATACCGAGGCGATCGGCAAACTGCCCCGGTGGATCGAGGCCATCATGAACACGCCCTCCCATCACCGCGTCCACCATGGCCGCAACGCGCGCTATCTCGATTGCAACTACGCGGGCGTCTTCATCATCTGGGACAAGCTCTTCGGCACCTTCGTGCCGGAGTTGGAGGAGGAGCGCGTGGATTACGGGCTCGTCCATAACCTCGGCACCTTCAACCCGCTGCGCGTGGCCTTCCATGAATGGGTGGGCATCTTCAAGGACATGACGCAGCGCGGCCTCACGCTGCGCGAACGGCTGATGTATGCCGTCGCGCCCCCGGGCTGGAGCCATGACGGCAGCCGCCAGACCTCCGAAGGGATCAAGGCGAGCCACCTGCAGCGTCACCCCGAGGATCGGGGCACGCCGGGCTTCGACTGAGCCAGCGCCTGCGTAGGGTGGGCAGTTTGCCCACCTCCGCCCCTGCCCCTTGCCTCTTTGCGGCGTTCGAATAGGCTCACCCCGAACCAGGGGAGAGTCCATGACCGCAGATGAGATCATCGCCACGCTTTCGCTGGAACCCCACCCAGAGGGCGGGCATTACCGGCAAACCTGGGTGGCCGAGAATGAGGGCCGCCCCTCTGGCACATGCATCTATTTCCTGCTGAAAGCGGGCGAGGCGAGCCACTGGCACCGGGTCGATGCCGCCGAGATCTGGCTCTACCATTCGGGCGCGCCTCTGGTCCTTTCGATCAGCGAAACGGAAGACGGCCCGGCGATGGATCACCTGCTGACGCCCGATCTGACCCAGGGCCGCCCGCAGATCCTCGTGCCGCCACATCACTGGCAGGCGGCGCGCACGACGGGGGAATACACGCTGGTCAGCTGCACGGTCAGCCCCGGCTTCCGGTTCGAGGGGTTCGAGCTGGCCGCCCCCGGTTTCGACATCCCGCGGGGCTGAGATGGATCACAAAGCCGCCCTCGCCGCCCTGCCCGCCGACCGGAAAGAGGCGTTGCAGGAACGATCCGACCTGCGGGGGCTGCTGCATCTTGCCGGGCATGTTGCGGCCTTGGGTGCTTGCGCGCTGCCAATCCTCATGGGCTGGCCCGGCTGGTGGCTGGCGCTGCTGCCACTTGGCATTCTGACGGTGTTCCTCTTCACCCTCAGCCATGAATGCACCCATTACACGCCGTTCAGGACGCGATGGTTGAACGATGCCGTGGGCCATGCCACCAGCCTGCCCCTGATGCTGCCTTTCACATGGTTCCGCTATTTCCACCTCGCCCATCACAAGTTCACCAATGACCCCACGCGCGACCCGGAACTGGAACACGGGCCGAGGCCGGAGACATGGCCGCAATTCCTGATCTACCTCAGTGGCTGGGGCTATTGGCGCGGTATGGCGGGGACGCTCTTGCGGAATGCCTTTGGCAGGAGCGACGCCCCCTACCTGCCCGCCCGCCAGCATGGCGCGATCCGGCGCGAGGCGCGGGTGTTGCTGGTGCTCTATGCGCTGATCCTTCTCAGCCTCATCTGGTCGCCCATAGCCCTTTGGCTCTGGATCATGCCGGTGCTGATCGGCCAGCCTTTCCTGCGGCTCTACCTTCTGGCCGAACATGGCCGCTGTCCGCCGGTGGCCAACATGCTGGAAAACTCCCGCACCACCTATGCGGGCTGGCCCGTGCGCTTCATTGCGTGGAACATGCCCTTCCACGCGGAACATCACAGTTTCCCGAATGTGCCCTTCCACAAGCTGCCGGAGCTCAACCGCGATCTCGCGCCGCTCCTGAAAAGCACCTCGCCCAGCTACCCGGCCTTCGCGAAGGACTACGCAAAGGGGCTTCGTCCTCAGGCGTAGAGGCGGCCTTTGCGAACCTCCCACTTGCGCATCCGAGTTGACCACGGGGAGGTTGACAGCCCCTGTTCTTAGTCCACCAGCCCCAGCTGCCTCGCGATTGTCGCGCTGTCGTAGTAGTCTCGGCCCTCAACGACCATCCCGTTTTCGACCCGCATGACAGAGCAGTACCGAACCTCGGCTTTGCGCCCGGTCGGTGGAAAATCCCCAAGACTTGATCGCAGCACACCTGTGTGAGTGCCGGTATTGCGGAACTCAACAGTCGCCCATTGCCCATCCTCGCTGACGATCACGTTTTCGACCTTGCAAAGCCCATCCGGGAAAGCCTCGCGCCAGCGGTCGTAGTCGGCCTTGTAAGCCGCTTTGCCGGGAAGCTTCTCGCAGCGGGCGATATCCTCGAAGTCGCAGTCGTCTGCGATCACCTCGGCCCCACGATCAGGATCTCGCAGATCCCATGACTCGTGAAACTGTCGAACAATCTTTTCGGTCGGATGCATGGCATTGGTCCAGTTCTTAAATATTTTTTTAGATAGGCTATCTGTAGCCCTTGGCCCCTCTATTGCAAACTCCCTCTGCGCCCATAGCCGAAATCCGGACGGTCTCGCCGGGTTCAACGGGCCCGTCAGGTTGACGCCTCATCCGTCTCTTAGCATCCCCTAGCCGCGCGGTCGGCTGATCCGCCCGCCCCCCACCTGCGCCGCGACGCCCGTGGTCATCGGCCCCGAGGTCGACAGCTTGCGCACCACCCGCACGGCGAGGAAGGCGAAGGCCTGCGCTTCCAGCATGTCGACATCGAGGCCAACCTCTTCGACCGGCACCACGGGGCAAGGCAGCGCCTCTGCCAGCCCCTGCATCATCGCCACGTTATGCCGCCCGCCGCCGCAGACCAGAACGCGCGCAGGCGGCGTCGGGCAAAGTGTGATCCCGTCGGCGACACAAGCCACGGTCACGGCCACAAGGGTTGCGGCGGCATCGGCGTCGCTGAGGCCCGACACGCGCTCAGCCAGATCAGAAAAATCGTTCCGGTCGAGCGACTTGGGTGGCATTCTTGACAGGAACGGACGTTTCAACGCCGCCTCCACAACCCCTTCATCCGCCACGCCGGACAGTGCCAGCGCGCCGCCCTCGTCCCGCATCACACCACGCCGGGCGTGCAAGAGGTCGTCCAGCGGCGCATTCCCCGGCCCGGTGTCAAATGCCAACACCGCGCCGTCTGTCTCCGGCCCCTTGCACCGCGGATCGACCCAGGTCAGGTTGCCCACACCCCCGAGATTGAGAAACACCAATGGCTCCTTCGCCCCGATCCATTGCGCACAGGCGAAGTGAAAATAGGGCGCCAGCGGCGCGCCCTCGCCGCCCAACTGAACGTCCGACGACCGGAAATCCCAGACTACCGGCAGCCCCAGCACATCGGCCAGCACCTGCCCGTCGCCCGCCTGATGGGTGCCGCGCCCGCGTGGGTCATGTGCCAGGGTCTGGCCGTGAAAGCCGATCATCTCGGCACCGGGAAGCCGCGACAGCACGGCGGCATGGGCAGTTTCCACCACCTCCGATGCGGCCTCAACGCCTTGATCCCCGGGCCAGCAGCCTAGCGCCGCGCGGATCACCTCGCGTTCCTCGTCCCGGTAAGCCCGATAGCGGGTTTCGCCGAAATCGAAGATGCGCCGCCCGTCGGTTTTCAGCAAAGCCGCGTCGACCCCGTCCAGAGACGTGCCCGACATCGCGCCCGCAACCCATATCGGCCCTTCCATCATGGCTTCCTTCCCGCTATCACGCCGCCATTCCTATCATTGGACGGACGAGACATGACCTACCACCCCAAATCCGACTTCATGCGCGTGATGATCGAGCGCGGCTTCCTGGCCGACTGCACCGATTATCAGGGCCTTGACGAAGCGCTGATCAAGGGCGTGGTGCCGGCCTATATCGGCTTTGACGCGACGGCGAAGTCGCTGCATGTCGGGTCTCTCATCCAGATCATGATGCTGCGCTGGCTGCAGAAGACCGGGCACAAGCCGATCACCCTGATGGGCGGCGGCACGACCAAGGTGGGTGATCCCAGCTTCCGCGCCGATGAACGCCCGCTGCTCAGCCCCGAACAGATCGACGACAACATCGCCGGGATCAAGCAGGTCTTCGCGCAATACGTCACTTACGGTGACGGGCCGAGTGATGCGCTGATGCTGAACAACGACGAATGGCTGGCCGATCTCAACTACCTCGATTTCCTTCGCGATATCGGGCGACATTTTTCCGTGAACCGGATGCTGTCGTTTGAATCCGTGAAATCGCGGCTGGACCGGGAACAGTCGCTGTCCTTCCTCGAATTCAACTACATGATCCTGCAGGCCTACGACTTCCTGGAACTCAACCGCCGCTATGGCTGCCTGTTGCAGATGGGCGGGTCAGACCAGTGGGGCAATATCGTCAACGGGATCGACCTGACGCGCCGGGTGCTGGATCATGAGATCTATGGCCTCACCTCGCCTCTGCTGACCACCTCGGACGGCAAGAAGATGGGCAAGACCGCCGATGGTGCGGTGTGGCTCAACGCGGAAATGCGCAGCCCTTACGAGTTCTGGCAGTTCTGGCGCAACACGACCGATGCGGATGTAGGCCGGTTCCTGAAGCTCTACACAGAGCTGCCAATCGAAGACTGCGACCGCCTTGGCGCGCTGGAAGGCTCCGAAATCAACGAAGCCAAGATCGCACTGGCCAATGAGGTGACGACCCTTCTGCACGGGGCCGAGGCCGCTGCGGCGGCGGAAGCCACCGCTCGCGAGGTGTTCGAGAGGGGCGGCATGGGCGACGACCTGCCCACCCTGACCCTGACGGCCGAGGATCTGGGCGACGGGTTGCCGATGGTGCAATTGATCACCCGCTCGGGCCTCACCAAGTCGGGCAAGGAGGCGCGGCGGCTGATCACCGACAATGGCGCGCGGCTCAATGACCAACTGATCACCGACACCAGCCTGATTGTCACCGCAGCCGATCTTGGCCAGCCGATCAAGCTGTCAGCGGGCAAGAAGCGTCACGCTCTGGTGGTCCTGAAAGACTGATCGCGAAAGCATCTGCGCCCTCGTAACACCGGCCTTCGGGGCGGTGCTACTGGCGCAGCAGGGCGTTCTGGGCCTGATCTTCCGCGGCCCAGGCCACCAGCGCATCGCGGATCGCCTCCTGCACCCGTGCGCGCCAATCGGCATCCAGAAGATTCGCCAGATCCTCGGGGTCGGAAATGAACCCGAGCTCGACCAGAACCGAAGGGATATCGGCAGCCTTGAGCACCGAAAACCCTGCCTCCAGCCGAGGATGGCGGTGCAGGTTCGCGCCCGCCCGGTCCAGCCCGGCAACGATGTGATCGGCCAAAGCCGCGGACCGGGGGGCGGTTTCCAGCCTTGCAAGGTCCAGCAGCACGCCCGCCACCTCGTCATCGCTGCCTGCAAGGTCGACCCCTGCCAGCAGGTCGGCGCGGTCATGGGCCTCGGCCAATGCTTCCGACGCGGCGTCGGAGGCGGTTTCGGATAGGGTATAGACAGTCGCCCCACGCGCCCTGCCCGCTTCCAGCGCATCGGCATGCAGCGACAGGAAGGCCTGCGCACCGGCGCTGCGCGCGATTGTGACCCGCTCGGGCAGCGACACAAACCAGTCGCCCTCGCGCGTCAGCACCACGTCAAAGAGCCCGGACCGCAACAGCACTTCGCGCAGCTCTATGGCGAAGATCAGCATCAGATCCGCCTCGTCCTGCCCGCGCCGCTGTGCGCCGGGATCGACCCCGCCATGGCCGGGATCGAGCGCGATCATGATCGGTCCGCCCTCGACACGGACCGGCAAGGCGCTGTCGGCCACCGGAACCGGCGGCAGGCGGACACCCGGCGGGGTGTGGGCGGCAAGGTCAGTGAACACGGCCTGCGATACCGGCGAAAGCCGCAACTGCACCTGCGCCGTGCCGTCGGTGTCATCGGTCTGCATCCCGGCCTGGGCGATTTCCATCGGGCGAACGAGCGTCAGGACCATACGCGACCAGCCCGCGTCGCCGCGGCCCATGGCAAGGCCGGTGACATGGCTGGAGGCGTCAAGCTCGGGGCCAAGAGCGGCCCAATTGACCTCCCGGAAATCCAGCACGACGCGGGCGGGGTCATCCAGCACGAAAACCCGGTACGGCACGGCCTGGGTCAGCGCGAGGTCAAGCACCACCTCGCGTCCGTCATCTTCCAAGCGGCTGCCTTCGGCAAGAACCCGCGCAAGCGCCCACAGATCCTGTGCCACAGCGGGCAGGGAAACCATTAAAAACGACATGAATACAAGGACTAACCGGATCATCTGCGGCCTGCTGAAGGTTATTGTTCTGGGCAGGATAACAGGTCCCTGCGCCTGCCCCAAGCCACGCAAGACCGCAAGTTTCATGAAATCGCGCGGGACCTGCCATATTCTTCCCGCAAAGCGGCGGCAGGCTTGTCTCAACCTCAACCCACCACTGTCGAGAGCCTCATGAAACCGACACTTCTGCACCATGCCGCCTACCGGATCTACCGGTTGCGCCGTCTGATTTCCCTGTCAGTTCTGGTGGTTGTGGCGGGGGCCTGCCTGTCTCTGGTGGTCTCTCCGGCGGACAACCTGTTTCGGGATCCGCTGAACCTGTTCCTGCTGATGCTGGTCTGGGGGGGAATCGTGTCCAGCGCGGCAGTGGCCTTTCCCGGCGGCTGGATCGACACGCTGACCGCGTCGATTGCATTCGCATTGCTATTGTTGGCAACGCCCTATCTGCAACTTGCCGTAACGGGCGCGTCCGTCGTCGCGGGCGGTATCAGCGACCACATGGCGATCCTGCTGATGTCGCTGGCATGGTTCATGGTCTGGCTGCTGGTGATGGCCGTGTTCGTCTATGCGGGCCAGAACCTGCCGATGGGCAAACGCACCCACCACACGCGCGTATTCTGCCCCGCCACGCCTGACCGGGTGCGCCGGGCGCTGTGCCCGCTTCCCGGCACTTCGGTCGCCGGTCGGGTTTGCGGGCCCGAGGAGGCGGACGGGTTCTTCCCGGTTCGGTACGAGGCAGATGCCCCCAGTGGCGAAAGCTTTGCCATCGCTCGGCAGGCCCACAGCTATCGCTATCGCATCCTGCATGAAGACCGCCTGACCCGCCAGTCGGAGGCCGTGGTCTGGTTGGAAGACCACAAGAGCCGGTCGGAAATCTTCGAAAGGCTCGAACCGGTTGAGGGCGGAACGCTATACACCCTTGTCGAGATGCACGACCATTTCAACCTGCTGACCGCGATCGGCTTCTGGATCAACGATTTCGGCGCCGATCACGCACTGGCCTATCTGGATGCCGCCGAGGGGCATCCGTCACTGGCGATCTACAATCAGCGGCAACGCAGCCCCCTGTCGATCCTGTCGCGCCTATTCAAGACGACCGGGACGCCATGAAGGCCTGAAGCCGAGCGATGCCTTCTTCAATATCTGCGGTCGAGCGTGCGTAGGAAAAGCGCAGGGTCGTCGCGCCGCGCACCGGGTCGAAATCCAGCCCCGGCGTGACCGCGACCCCCGCCTCGCGCAGGATCTCAGCACAGAAGGCCAGCGAGTCATCCGTATGATCGGACACATCCGCATAGACGTAAAACGCCCCGTCAGCGGGCGCGACCTTGTCGAAGCCCGCTTTCGCCAGCCCCTCCAGCATCAGCCGCCGATTGACCGTGTAGACATCGCGATGCGCGTCAAGCTCCGCCCGGCCCTCGGGCGAGAGCGCACCAAGGGCCGCCACCTGCGCAGCATGGGGCGGGCAGATGAACATGTTCTGCGCCAGCCGTTCGACGATGCGCACGTGATCTTCGGGCACCACCAGCCAGCCAAGCCGCCAGCCGGTCATCGAGAAATACTTGGAAAAGGAATTGACCACATAGAGGTCATCGGAACATTCCAGCGCCGACACCGCCCGGCCCTCGTATTGCAGCCCGTGGTAGATCTCGTCGGAAATCAACGCCATGCCCCGATCCGCGCAGGCTTCGACCAGCGCGCCAAGCGCGGGCTTGTCCAGCATCGTGCCCGAGGGGTTGGCGGGCGAGGCCACGATCAGCCCGGCCATGTCATCGGTCAGATCGCCCGGCACCGGCTGATAGCGGTTCTCGGGCGTGGTCTGGAACCCGACCGGCTCCAGGCTCAGCGCCTTGAGGATCTGGCGGTAGCTGGGATAGCCCGGCTCGCCCAGGCCCACCTTCTCGCCCGCATCGAAAAGCGCCGTGAAGGCAAGGATGAAGGCCCCCGAGGCGCCCGCCGTCAGCACAACCCGCGCCGGGTCCAGGTCGACGCCATACCATTCGTCGTAAAGCGCCGCGATTCCCGCGCGCAGGTCGGGCCGCCCAAGCGCCACCGTGTAGCCAAGCGGCCCCGCCTCCATCTCGGCGGAAAGGCGCGCACGGGCGGCGGCGGGGGCGCCGCTGCCCGGCTGGCCCACTTCCATATGGATAACATGGCGCCCGGCCTCTTCCGCGGCGCGCGCTTGTTCCATTACATCCATCACGATAAAGGGATCGACCCCGGAGCGCCTTGAATATCGCATTGACCTCTCCTTAAGCTGTGCCCGGTTGAAGCAGTCAAAGACAGGAAGGTCAATGTCACTTCTCGCCCGCCTGACGGCGCTTGTCCTGCTCCTGTCCTCATTTGCGGCGCAGGCGCAAACAATCATTCGCGACGCCGAGATCGAACGCGGCTTGCAAGCGCTGGCCGCCCCGATCCTGCGCGCCGCCGGGTTGCCCAGTTCGGTGCGGATCATCGTGGTCGATGACAGTTCCCTGAATGCCTTCGTCGTGGATACCAATCACATCTTCATCCACTCGGGCCTTCTGATGCGGCTGGATGAGCCCGCCCAGGTGCAGGCGGTCATCGCCCATGAGGCGGCCCATATCGCCGGCGGCCATTTCACCCGCCGCGCCGCCAATGTGGGTCATGCCAACACGGTGGCACGGATCGGGTTGCTGCTAGGCGTGGCGGCAGGGGTCGCGTCGGGCGACAGCTCGGCCGGGTTCGGGATTCTGGCTGGTACGGCCTCCTCTGCTCAACGGGTGCTGTTCGCCCATACCCGCGCCGAGGAGGCCAGCGCCGACACGGCAGGTATCCGCTACATGATCTCGGCCGGGGTCGATGCCACGGCGATGCTGGACGTTCTGGACATCTTTCGCGGGCAAGAGGCGCTGTCGGTCGGTCGTCAGGACCCCTACCTTCTGACCCACCCGCTGACGCGGGAACGCCTGCGATCCGTCAGGGCGCTTGTGGCCGGGCTCGACGCCATCGACCCCGACAACAGTACCCTTTATTGGTATCAACGACTGCAGGGCAAGCTCACCGCCTTCCTGCGCGCGCCAAGCTGGACCCTGCGCCGGGTGGGGCGCAGTGACACGTCCGAGATCGCCCGCCTGCGTCGGGCCATCGCCTATCACCGCCAGCCCGATACCGACCGGGCGATGACCGAGGTGGATGCGCTGGTCGCCATGCGCCCCGATGACGCCTATTACCACGAGCTTCGGGGTCAGATCCTGTATGAATCGCGGCTCTATGCCCATGCGGTCAGTGCCTATGCCCGCGCGGTGGAACTGGCCCCGCGCGAACCGCTGATACTTGCGGGCTATGGCCGGGCGCTGCTGGCCGCCGATACCGCATCGGGCAACCGGCAGGCGCTGGAGGTGCTGAACCGCGCCCGCGCCCGCGACCCGTTCAACCCGCGCCTCTTGCGCGACCTTGGCCTTGCCCATGCCCGTCTTGGCCAGAACGGCATGGCCTCGGTCGCCACTGCCGAACGCTATGCCCTTCAGGGGCGTTTCGAAGATGCCCAGATCCACGCCAACCGCGCCTCGGGCCTTCTGCCGCAGGGCAGCCCGGGGTGGCTGCGCGCGCAGGATGTGCTAGGTGTTGCCCAAACCGTCTTGAACCGGAGATAGACATGAAGAGATTTGCCCCCGCCGCACTGGCTTTTGCTGCGGCACTGACGACCGCGCCGCTGGCTGCCGACGGGATCGCCGACATGAGCGATGCCGAACGCGCCACCTTCCGCGCCGAGATCCGCGATTACCTGCTGGAACACCCCGAGGTGCTGCTGGAAGCCATCGCCGTTCTGGAAGAACGTCAGGCGCAGGCCGAGACCGTGCAGGATCAGGCCATGGTGCTGGCCAATGCCGAGGCGCTTTTCGACAGCCAGTTCGACTGGGAAGGCGGCAACCCCGATGGCGACATCGTGCTGGTCGAGTTCATGGACTACCGCTGCGGCTATTGCCGCCGCGCGCAGCCCGATGTGGAGCGGCTGATCTCGTCGGATGGCAATATCCGCTACATCGTCAAGGAATTCCCCATTCTCGGAGACGAATCCGTGATGGCCTCGCGTTTTGCCATCTCGACCCGTCAGAATATCGGCGACGATGCCTATGAGCTGGTGCATGTGGCCCTGATGCAGATGCGCGGGGATGTCACCGAAGACAGCCTGCGCCGTCTGGCCGAAGGGCTGGAGCTTGATGCAGACGTGATCCTTGCAGGCATGAACACACCGGAAGTGGATCAGGTCATCGCCGCGAACCATGCGCTGGCCGGGGTCCTTCAGATCTCGGGCACGCCCACATTCGTGATGAATGACCAGCTGCTGCGCGGCTACCTGCCCTATGAGGGCATGGCAGCGCTGGCGGCGGAAATCCGGTCGCAGACCAACTGATTTCCCTCTGTCGGAAACGAGAAAGCCCCGGGTCACACCCGGGGCTTTTTCATTCACTGCCGTCTGGCGGGATTACCCCATCGACCACCAACCACGTTTCTTCGGGCGGTCGTCGGCAGGGGCGTCCTCCGCCACGGCCGTAGCAGGTTCCGGCTCTGGCGCGGGTGCCTCAGCTGCCTGCTCCACTTGGGCAGGCTCGGGCTCTGCCTCTGTAGCGGGTTCCTCGGCCGGGGTGGCCTCGGGCTCTTCAGCGGCTTCGGGCTCTTCAGCGGCGTCAGGCGTTTCTGCCGACGCGGCTTCGGGCTCTGGCGATGCACTTGGTTCCACGACGGGCGCGGCCTCGGCAGCCTCCGGCTCTACCGGGGTCGGTTCCTCTGCAGCGGCTGTCTCCGGCTGTGCCGGGGCCTCATTCGCCTGCTCAGGCACCGCCGGGGTTTCTGCGTCCGCGGTCACGGCCTCTGTCGCTGCCGGGGTCTCTTCCGCGGCGGGTTGTGCGGGTTCGGCTTCAGCGACAGGAGTCTCGGCTTCAGCCGGGTCCTCTACCTTCTTCTTGCGACGGGTCCGCGGCTTGCGCTTGGGCTTTTCCTCTGCCTCGGGGGCAGTCTCCGCCGCAGGCGCATCGGGGGGTGTTTCCGTTGCAGCGTCCGCCGATTGCTCCGTTACCGGAGCCTCTTCGGACTTGGCCGCGTCGGTATCAGAGTCGGCCTGCTGTGCGTCGCCGTTATCCCCGTTCTCGCCATACTCCCCGTTTTCACCGTTTTCGCCGTTCTCCGACTTGCGGCGGCCACGCCCGCCCCGACGGCGGCGACGCTTTTTCTTCGGCTGCTCATCGGTTGCTTCGGGCGCTTCAACCTCGACCGCGCTCTCGGCGGCTTCCTCGGCCTCGGCTTCCTCGATAATGCTGTCCATCAGCGCGCTGTCCATCGAGATCACCGGCGTCACAGCCGCCACCCGACGGGTCGCGGTCTTGAACTTCTCGACCTTGAAACCGGGCGAGACCAGCATTGGATCGGCCTCGATCCGGATCGACATGCCATAGCGCGCCTCGATCTCGGCCAGGTATTCGCGCTTGGCGTTCATGATGAAGTTGACGATGCCCACGGGCGCGGTGACCAGAACCTCGCGGCTCCGCCTGCGGGTGCCCTCTTCCTCCAGCTGACGCAGGATCGACAGCGCAAGGCTGTCATCCGAGCGCACCAGCCCGGTGCCGTGGCAGGCGTGGCAAGGTTGCGTCGTCGCCTCCAACATGCCGGGGCGCAGGCGCTGACGCGACATTTCCATCAGACCAAAGCCCGAAATCCGCCCCACCTGAATGCGCGCCCGGTCGGTCTTGAGCTTGTCCTTCAGGCGCTTTTCCACGGCGGCGTTGTTGCGCCGTTCGTCCATGTCGATGAAGTCGATCACGATCAGACCGGCCAGATCGCGCAGGCGCAATTGGCGGGCGACCTCTTCGGCGGCTTCAAGGTTGGTCTTGGTCGCGGTTTCCTCGATCGAGCCTTCCTTGGTGGCGCGGCCGGAGTTCACGTCGATGGCCACCAGCGCCTCGGTCACGCCGATGACGATGTAGCCGCCCGAGCGCAGCTGCACCACCGGGTTGAACATGTCAGCCAGATAACCCTCGACCTGGAAACGGGCAAAGAGCGGCATAGGCTCGTTGTAATGCTTCACGTTCTTGGCATGGGACGGCATGATCATCTTCATGAAGTCCTTGGCATGGCGGTAGCCACGCTCGCCCTCGACCAGAACTTCGTCGATGTCGCGGTTATAGAGATCGCGGATCGACCGGTGAATCAGGTCACCTTCCTGATAGATCGGCGCAGGCGCGGTGGAGCGCAGGGTCAGATCGCGGATCTGTTCCCACTGGCGTTGCAGATATTCATAGTCGCGCTTGATCTCGGATTTGGTGCGCTTGGCCCCGGCGGTCCGCACGATCAGCCCGGCGCCTTGCGGCACATCGAGCGAAACCGCGATTTCCTTGAGCTTCTTGCGGTCCACAGCGTTGGTGATCTTGCGGGAAATGCCGCCACCACGGGCAGTGTTGGGCATCAGAACGCAGTAGCGACCGGCCAGCGACAGATAGGTGGTCAGCGCGGCGCCCTTGTTGCCGCGTTCTTCCTTGACGACCTGCACCAGCAGGATCTGGCGCACCTTGACCACTTCCTGAATCTTGTAGCGGCGCGGGCGCGGTTTGCGCACCGGACGAATGTCTTCGTGGTCGTCATCGTCGGCGACGGTCGAGATATTCGGGTCGACATCGGCGGCATCGGCGATGGTGTCATCGCCTGCGTCATCCTCGTCATCCAGATCATCGGCGCTGTCATCTGCACTGTCTTCCGGCAGTTGATCGGCAACCGCCGGGGCTGGAGCCGGGGTATCGGACGCGGTCTCGTCCGACACATCCTGTGCCGCCGTCTCAGGCGCGTCCGTGCCGTCAATCGACTCGCCCGGAACAGTGGTCACAAGTCCCGCCTCTTCGTCATCAGACGACAGGTCGACCACATCCATGCCCGAGGGCGCGCTGCGCTTTTCGCCCTCGACCTCGCCCGAGATCACCGCGTCATTGCGGCTGTCGGCGGCCTGGGTGTCATTGCCGTTGGTGGGCTTCCGGCGACGGCGACGAGAGCGCTTGGGCTTGTTTTCCGCATCCGCCTCGGCTTCGGCCTGGGCGCGGGCATATTCCTGTTCCTCGGCGAGCAGCGCTTCGCGGTCGGCGGTCGGAATCTGGTAGTAATCGGGGTGAATTTCCGAAAAGGCGAGGAAGCCGTGGCGGTTGCCGCCGTAATCGACAAACGCGGCCTGGAGCGAGGGTTCGACCCGCGTGACCTTTGCCAGATATATGTTTCCTGCCAGTTGCCGCTTGTTCAGCGACTCGAAATCGAATTCCTCGACCTTGTTTCCGTCAGCCACGACGACGCGGGTTTCTTCCGCGTGCGTGGCATCGATAAGCATTTTCTTTGCCATGAGTTCCTTGCACATGAACCCCGGACAGGCGCACCAGGCGGCGCGCTTCCCGTGAATTCAAGCTGTCCTGAAAGGGCGAAGGCGGCGGCGCACCCGGACGGGGCGCGGGCATCTGCCCTGCCTTGCCGTCCCTCAACTCTGCGCACGCGTTGCATCGCGGTTTATCTCCGATGGCCGGTCATCGCCAGCCACCCGTTCTGTCACCCAAAAACCGGGCAATTCCTGTATCAGGGCCTGTCCGGCCCCGGTGATCTTTCCGAAAACCGCGCCGCTTTTCCGCGCGCCGGAGTTCGGTCAGAGAAACTTTTTGCAAAGCCCCGAATATGCGGGCCTGCAATTGTGACATTAAGGGCACTTCCGGGGGGATTACAATGGCAATTCGTCATCTGACGGTTGCACGATCCGCGCAATTTGCGGGTGCGGCCCTGCCCCTTGCCGCCCTTTCCTGGCCGAACTACGCGCGCCGGAGGCCACCGCGCTTTCCGCTTGTGCCACCGGTCTGGTCATGGGCGCACCCGGCGCGCCCAGGCACCCAAGCGCCGGGCGAAGCCGCCCCCTTGTGGGGCGGTCGAGACCGGCGCTCCCCCGGTCCGCCGGTCCACCCGGCGGATCCGTTAAAGGTAATCCGACCGGCTCAGACCGTATTTGGCCATCTTCTCGTTCAGGGTCCGGCGCGGCAGGCAGAGCTCTTCCATGACGCTGGCGATGGATCCGCGATGGCGGCGCATGGTGTTGTCGATCAGCATCCGCTCGAACGCTTCCACATATTCCTTCAGCGGCTTGCCCTCGCTGCTCATCTGCGACCCGGTTTCCTCGCCCTCGCTCATCAGAAGCGAGGCGATGGAGCCGGAGCCGCGCCGTTGCTGCAGGATGGCGCGTTCCGAGATGTTGATCAGCTGGCGCACATTGCCCGGCCACGGCGCCTGCAACAGCTGTGCCGCTTCCTGGGCCGTGACCTGCGGCGCGTCGGTGCCGTATTCTTCCGCGAACTGCTCGCCAAACCGGTTGAACAGCGTCAGGATATCCTCGCCCCGCGCGCGCAGCGGCGGCAGGTCGATGCGCATGGCGGCCAGCCGGTAGAACAGATCCGGGCGCAGCGCCTGTTCACAACCGGTGTCCGGATCGGACGCATTGCAGATCGCCACGATCCGGGTTTCCGCGGGCGCGCCCATATCCTCGATGGTTTTCAGAAGCCGCGCCTGCAACGCCTGCGGCAACGCCTCAACCCCTTCCAGCAGCAGCGAGCCGCCGCGTGCCTGTTCAATGAGCGGCAGGTCCTGCCCTTCACCCACGGGGCCGAAGAGCATCGCGCCAAGCGCACCCTCGTCATGGGCCGCACAGGCGACCGACACCAGGGATTTGCCCGCGCGCGGCCCGACCGCGTGCAAGGCATGGGCCACCAGCGTCTTGCCGGTGCCGGTCTCTCCGGTGATCAGCACATGTCCGTCGGCCTGGCCCAGATCGAGGATATCCTCGCGCAGCCGTTCCATGACCGGGGAGGAGCCGATCAGCTTGCGCATCAGAACGGTGCCGTCCGACAGCTCCTTGCGCAGCGCCCGGTTGTCGAGCGTCAGGCGGCGCGTTTGCCCTGCCCGCTTGGCCAGCTCGGTCATGCGGTCGGGGTTGAACGGCTTTTCAAGGAAATCATAGGCGCCAAGCCGCATCGCCTCGACCGCCATGGGCACGTCACCGTGGCCAGTGATCATGATCACCGGCAGGCTGCTGTCCATGCCCATCAGGCGTTTGAGGAAAGCCATGCCATCCATACCCGGCATCTTGATGTCGGTCACCACCACGCCGGAAAAATCCGGGCCGATGTTCTTCAGCGCCTCTTCGGCGCTGGCATAGGTCTCGGTCTGAAAGCCCGACAGCGCCAGCCATTGGCTGATCGACTGGCGCATGTCCTGTTCGTCATCGACGATTGCAATCCGCATGGCTCTTCCTCTGTTTCAATCACTCGGCGGCAGCGCTGCCCCGATCGGCCCGTGGCAGGCGCACCTCGAACACGGCACCGCCCTGGTCCCCGTTGCGCGCGGTCAGCCGCCCGCCGAGATCCTTGACGATGCCCGACGAAATCGCGAGCCCGAGGCCCACCCCGTCACCGGGTTTCTTTGTTGTGTAGAATGGCTCGAACAAAGCGTCGAGATCGTCAATCCCCCGTCCGTTGTCACGCACGGTCAGCACCACCTCGTCACCTTCGGCAATGATCAGGTCCAGCTCTCGCAGATCCTCGCCCTTCATCGCGTCGAGCGCGTTGCGCAGCAGGTTGATGATCACCTGTTCCAGCCGCAGCCGGTCGGCCATGACCAGAACCGGCTGGCGCGGGATGCTCTGCGCGATCTCGACTGTCATCTGCCGCAATTGCGGCTCCATCATGGTCAGGGCCGAGCTCAGCGCTTCGCGGACATCGACCTCCTGAAACGCCTCTCCACCCTTTCTGGCATAGGATTTCAGCTGCCGCGTGATCGCCCCCATCCGGTCGATCAGGTCGTCGATCCGCTGGAAAGAGGACAGCGCCTCTTCGGGCCTGCGCCGCTGCAACAGCAGCTTGGCCCCGGCAAGGTAGGTCTTCATCGCCGCAAGGGGCTGGTTCAGCTCGTGGCTGACCGCTGCCGACATTTCGCCCAGGGCCGCCAGTTTGGAACTCTGGGCAAGGCTTTGTTCCGCCTCTTCAAGGTTCCTTTCGACCTTCTGACGCTCGGCGATTTCCCGCTGCAGCCTGTCGTTCAACCGGCGAAGCTCCGCCGATTCCCTTTGAAAGACAACCGATTGCAGCCTGGCCCTGCGGCTGAGAAGATAGAAGGCCGCCGCTAGAAACAGCGCGAATCCCATGATCTCCAGCGCCAGAACGCCGTTCACCCTTTCGCGCACGGAATCATAGGCGGTGAACGAGACCAGCATCCAGCCCCGGAACGGGATGCGCGATTCCAGCCGCAGGGTGGAAGACCCGCCGAAATAGGGCCCGGGATTTGCGAAAGCCCAATCGCCTGCCGCCTCGATGGCGCGTTCAATGGCGCTGTCGGGGGATTGCACCGCGACGGCATCCGCTTCGTTGCGGCCCCGCCAGCGCGGTTCGGTCGACAGGATGATCCTGCCTTCCGAATTGGCCACGAACACCGCCTCTGACGTGCCCCGCCAGCGATCCGCCAGACGCCCTAGATCGACGCGCACAAGGATCACCCCAAGCAGCAGAGAGTCATCCTCGACCCGGCGCGAAAAGGTAAAATCGAAGGCCCCGGTATCCAGTTCGGTGGTGGTGAATACGGTATCGTTCGACCTCTGCGCCTCAACAAAATAAGGCCTGTTTGCGTGCTGTTCGCCAATGGCCTGCCGATCCGTGGCCGCCACGATCCGACCATCCCGGTTCAGCAGCACGATCGAGGCCGCGCCGATTTCCTCGCGATAGGAAATCAGCCGTTGCGACGTGGTCGAGAAATCGCCGACCGACAGCGCCCTGACAAGCGTCGGGTCGCGCGACAGCAATAGCGGCACGACCGAATTGCGCTGAAGCTCCGATATGATCGACCCGGAATAGAGCGCCAGCCGCAGTTCCGCCCGGTTGCGGGTGGTCTCGGTAAAGCGGTCGGTCAGCCAGATGTTGGACACCCAGACGACCACGCCCGCCGCGGCCAAGAACACGACCAGAAGACCGCGCAAAATCCATGCACGGCGCCCTGCCGGTCCTCGCAGGGCCACATCAGAGCGCGTGGGCCTGTTCATGAAACAATTCTAGGGGTTTGGCGGCAGCGCCTCAAGCCTGTCAGGCCGCCACAAGCGCCTGAGTCAGCCCGGTGAACATCGCCCACCCGTCGGTGCCGCCATGGCTTGCGTCGATCACCCGCTCGGGATGCGGCATCATGCCGAGCACGCGGCGGTTGTCGGACAGGACCCCGGCAATGTCATCGGTGGCCCCGTTCGGGTTGCCCACATAGCGGAACGCCACGCGGTCCTCGGCCTTCAACGCGGCCAGCCCCTCGGCATCCGTCACGTAGTTGCCATCGTGATGCGCCAGCGGGATCTCGATCTGCTGGCCCTCGGCGTAGGATTGGGTAAAGACGCTGTTCGTGGTCTCAACGCGCAATGTCTGCATCCGGCAGATGAATTTCAGCCCCGCATTGCGCATCAGCGCGCCGGGCAGCAGACCGGTTTCGCACAGGACCTGGAACCCGTTGCAGATGCCAAGCGCATAGCCGCCCCGGTTCACATGCGCCGCAACCGCCTGCATGACTGGCGATTGCCCCGCAATGGCCCCGCAGCGCAGGTAGTCGCCAAAGGAAAAACCGCCGGGAATGCCCACGATATCGACACCCTCGGGCAGGGTCGGGTCCTTGTGCCAGACCATATCGACCGAGAAGCCCGCCTTTCGAAAGGCCACGGCCAGATCACGGTCGCAGTTGGAGCCGGGGAAGACGATGACAGCGGCTTTCATGGGGGCACCTTTCCTTGGGTGACGATCTTGGCCAGCCCCTTAGCGCAATTGCGACCGGGGGCAAAGGGGCCTAGCGGGTGAAATCGGTGATCACGGCGACACCGGGCGGGGTCGGACCATCAAAAGCGGCCAGTTCCGCACTGGCATCCGACAGGGCAACGCGGCGGGCAATCATGGGGTTGAGGTCCAGCGAGCCGCCCTCGATCAGCGACAGCAGCGACGGGTAGCGCCAGGACGGCATACCGCGTGTGCCATAGATCGCCAACTGACCGGAATAGACCACATCCCAGGGCAGGTTCATCGTCACATGTTCACCCGCGGGCATGCCAACCTGAACCATCCGGCCCAGTTTTCGCAAGGATTTCATGGCGTTGATCGTGGTCACCTCGAAGCCGAGCGCCTCGACAGCCAGATCGGCCCCACCTCCGGTGATGTCTTTGATCTGGCCCACAGGGTCATCGCCGCGCGCGTTCACAACCGCGTCGATGCCAAGGGACTTCGCAAAATCCAGCTTTTCCTGCACCACGTCCGCCATCACCACGCGTGCCCCAAGCGCCTTGCCGATCAGGGCAGCCGCAAGGCCGATGCCGCCTCCACCCCAGATCGCCAGCCATTCGCCGGGACGCAAGGCCGCACGTCCCGTCAGCGCGTGCCAGGCGGTCGTGACGCGGCAGCCAAGGGCCGCCGCAAGGGCCGGGTCCATCCCGTCGGGCAGGCGCGTCAGATTGGCGTCAGCGCGCGGCACCGCCAGCCGTTCGGCAAAGGCGCCGGGCGCGGTGAAGCCCGGAACGATCTGGGTGTCGCAGATGGTTTGGTTGCCCGCTCGGCAATCCGGGCAGGCTCCGCAGGCCAGGATGAATGGCGCGATCACCCGGTCACCCACACGCCACTGGCGGACCTCGTGGCCCACCTCGCGCACCACGCCGCAATATTCATGTCCGGGGATCTGCGGCAGCGGCACATCGGGTTCGTTGCCGCCCCACAGGTGCCAGTCCGAGCGGCAGATGCCGCAGGCCAGCACCTCCAGCACCACCCCGTCGGGCGGGCAATCGGGATCGGGCAGATCGGCGATCTGCAGGGCCGTGCGGGGCTGGATCAGCAGCGCGGCCTTCATGCGGTCAGCCCATGGAAATCGAGTAGCTCTCGATCACCGTATTGGCGAGCAGCTTGTCGCACATTGCCTTGACCGTGTCCTCGGAGGTGCCATCGGCCAGATCAAGCTCGATCACCTTGCCCTGCCGGACGCCCTCGACCCCGTCGAAGCCCAAAGCCCCAAGCGCGTGGCGCACAGCCTCGCCCTGCGGGTCCAGAACGCCCTGTTTCAGCATCACGGTCACGGTTGCGCGCATCGCCCCTGCCCTCTTCTTCTTGGTCCAAATACTCAGCTGCAATCCGCGCGTATCGCCGCGCGAACCGGTTCAGTTCACCAGCGTCGGCTTGCCGCCGAAACCGGAATTCGTGGGCATCACGCCAAGGCGGCGGGCCACTTCCGTATAGGCGTCGGTCAGGTTGCCCAGGTCACGGCGGAACACGTCCTTGTCCAGTTTCTGGCCGGTCTCGATATCCCATAGCCGGCAGCTGTCGGGGCTGATTTCATCTGCCACGATCAGGCGCATGAAATCACCGTCCCAGACCCGGCCGATCTCGATCTTGAAATCCACCAGCCGAATGCCGACGCCCATCATCATGCCGGACATGAAATCGTTCACACGGAGGGCCAGCGCGACGATATCGTCAAGGTCCTGCTGCGAGGCCCATCCGAACGCGATGATGTATTCCTCGGGCACCAGGGGGTCGCCAAGTTCGTCGTTCTTGTAGGAAAACTCGATGATCGGACGGGGCAATTGCGTGCCCTCTTCCATCCCCAAGCGCTTGGCCATCGACCCGGCGGCGAAGTTGCGCACGATCACTTCCAGCGGGATGATCTCGACCTGTCGGATCAGCTGTTCGCGCATGTTGATGCGGCGGATGAAATGGGTGGGCACGCCGATATTGTTCAGCCCGGTCATGAAGAATTCCGACAGGCGATTGTTCAGAACGCCCTTGCCTTCGATCGTCGCCTTCTTCTCGGCGTTGAAGGCGGTCGCGTCATCCTTGAAATACTGCACGAGGGTTCCCGGTTCGGGGCCTTCATACAGGATCTTCGCCTTGCCTTCGTAGACCTTCTTGCGCCGTGCCATATGCTTGTGTTCTCCGAATCCGTCACGCGGCGCCGGGGGCACCGTTTGGGGCGCGTATACGCCCAAGGACCGCGAAAGGGAAGCGGCGTTACTGGGCGCTCAGACCCCAGAAGCCAAGCCGCCCGGTTCCAACCGCGATGATCCCGGCACGGTCACGGAACGGTCGATGCGTCAGGTCATAGTTACGGAAGAGCTGATCGTTGAGATACATCCGCGCCTGCGTGCCGGAAATCCGCACCTCCAGCACGTCCGATCCGTCGCCTCGCCCCACCGGGTCATCCTCGTCACCATAGATCACGTCCATGCCTTCGACATCGCGGTTGATCGCCATCAACTGGTTATCGGCGTTAAGCAGGAAGGCGATATAGGTGCTGTGCTCATCCCCGAAATCATAGAGCAGGCCGGTGGCTGCAACGCCCTCGCCGTCATCATTGCGGGCATAGACATTGGCCCGCAGGGTCAGGGTGCCATCGGCATTCATCAGCGGCATTTCATAATAGCGGATTGCTGTTGGCTGCGTCGTGTTTTGCAGCACGAACCAGCCCTCCTGTTCAAATCCGGTCCAGGTGGCATCCTGAAACGGTCCAAGTCCGAGCGGCTGAAGGTATTCGCCAAGGACAGGTTCTACCGTTTCCTGGGCAAGAATGGGCGATGCCGATAGCAGGACTGCGGTCGAAAGGGCAGCGAAGGCGGTTCTGAACATGCGATATGCTCCTGTCTGTTCATTTTTGAAATCGGGTCGTTCAATTGGTCCACTATGTGGCAGTCGGCCCGATTCGGTCCAGAATTCCCGGTAAATCCTGCTGACAGCGTCCTCCAGCCGCACAATCCGCCCTTGTGCGACCCGCCCGGACCGGCCTATTTGAACAGCGACGAATGCATCTGAGTCAGGAGAGCCCGAGATGACAACCTTCGATGACCGCGAGTCCGCTTTCGAGAACAAGTTCGCGCATGACGCCGAAATGGTGTTCCGCGCCGAAGCCCGCCGCAACAAGCTGGTTGGCCTTTGGGCCGCCGAACTGCTCGGCAAGACCGGGTCCGACGCCGATGCCTATGCGATCGAGGTTGTGAAGTCCGATTTCGAAGAAGCCGGGCATGAAGATGTGGTGCGCAAGGTGGCCGCAGATCTGGACGGCAAGGCCAGTGCCGACGAAATCCGCGCCAAGATGGCCGAACTGCTGATCGTGGCCAAGGGCCAGCTGATCAACGAAGCCTGATCGCACACGCCAAGACAACAAGGGACCGTCCGCGCGTGTTGCGGGCGGTCCTTTCTATTTGAACGCAAGACAATTCATAATCTTTATGCAGATTATGCGGTTGCTTCACTAGACCAGCGCGGCGCATTCAGGGCGCGCGCAGATATCTGAAAGAAGACTCACATGACCAATCTCCTGTCCAAGCTCTTGGCGGACCGCGACTGGCTGATGGCCGATGGCGCCACCGGGACAACCCTTTTCAACATGGGGCTGTCCTCGGGCGACGCGCCAGAGCTGTGGAATGTCGACCACCCCGACCGGATCGCCAAGCTTTATCAGGGCGCGGTCGATGCGGGGTCCGATATCTTCCTGACCAATTCCTTCGGCGGCACCCGCGCGCGCCTGAAACTGCACGGCGCACAGGACCGGGCCTTCGAGCTCTCGAAACTGGCCGCCGAGATCGGCCGCGAGGTTGCCGACAAGGCCGGCCGCCCGGTCGTGGTGGCGGGCTCCGTCGGGCCGACCGGCGAGATCATGGTACCCATGGGGTCGCTGACCCATGAAAGCGCGGTCGAGATGTTCCATGAACAGGCCGAGGGCCTGAAGGCGGGCGGCGTCGATGTGCTGTGGGTCGAAACCATTTCCGCCGCCGAGGAATTCAAGGCCTTCGCAGAGGCCGCCAAACTGGCCGACATGCCATGGTGCGGCACCATGAGCTTTGACACGGCGGGTCGCACGATGATGGGCTTCACCTCTGCGGACATGGCGGCGATGGCCGAAAAGCTCGACCCGCAGCCTCTGGCCTTCGGCGCCAATTGCGGTGTCGGCGCGTCGGACCTGCTGCGCACGGTTCTGGGCTTCCGCGCCTCGGGCACCGAGATTCCCTTCATCGCCAAGGGCAATGCGGGCATTCCAAAGTATCACGACGGCCATATCCACTATGACGGCACGCCGGAGCTGATGGCGAAATATGCCGTGCTGGCGCGCGACGCCGGGGCCAAGATCATCGGCGGCTGCTGCGGCACCCAGACCGACCACCTGCGCGCGATGAAAGCGGCGCTGGAAGAGACGCCGCGCGGTCCCGCCCCGACGCTCGATCAGATCGCGTCGCAGATCGGCGGGTTTTCATCCGACAGCGATGGCACCGGCGATGACGCCCCTGCCGCCCGCCGCCCCCGCCGCCGCGCACGCGGCTGACCGATACGATGGCACGTGCGATCCGGGCGATATTCCTGGGGCTTGCGGCCCTGGCAAGCCTCGTATGGATCGGCGGCTATCTGTATATCAACCGACTGGCCTGCGCCTTTGGCAACATCAGCCCCTGCCGCATACGCATGCCGTGGCGCCTGACCGGCGATGACATGGTGCTGCTTGTCATCCTTCCTGCCGCAATCGTTCTGATATTTCTGTTCCTTGCCTGGCTTTCACATCGGCGGATCAAGACCGGTGGTGGGGACGGGTCAGAGTGATGTCAAAACAGACTCAACTGATCGCCGGGGCGCGGCGGCACCCGGAAGAGATCTGTCCGCAAGGCGGGCATGCGGTGGCTGAGGCCTGCCGCCCTGACCGCGCGCGCGAAACGCTGCTGCAACAGATCGGCATAGATGCCGGTGCCGGTCAGCCGCGTGCCCCATTCGGCGCTGTAATCCTCCCCCCCGTGCATCTCGCGCACCCGCGCCATTACACGTGCGGCGCGCAGCGGCACATGTTCCTCCAGCCAGGTCCGAAACAGCGGAGCGACCTCCAGCGGCAGGCGCAGGGCGATCATGCTGGCACCGATGGCCCCGGCATCGGCACCGGCCTTCACGATCCGCTCGATCTCGTGGTCGGTCAGCCCCGGCACAATGGGCGACGCCATCAGCCGCACCGGAATGCCCGCTGCCGCCAGACGCTCGATGGTCTTCAGCCGCCTTGCGGGCGACGGAACCCGCGGCTCCATCGCGCGCGCCAGACCGGAATCGAGCGTTGTCACCGAAATACCAACCTTGGCCAGCCCCTGCCCCGCCAGATCCGCGATCAGATCGATATCGCGTTCGATCAGCGTGCCCTTGGTCACGATCCCGACGGGGTGGCGAAAGTTGCGCAGTACCTGCAACAGACCGCGCATGATTTGCCTATCCTTCTCAACCGGTTGATAGGGGTCGGTATTGGTGCCGATGGCCATCGGCTGAACATCGTATCCCCGACGCGACAGCTCTTTCCTCAGCACGGCGGGCGCATCGGGCCGGGCAATCAGCCGAGTTTCGAAATCCAGCCCCGGCGACAGGCCCAGATAGGCGTGGCTCGGGCGGGCGAAGCAGTAGATGCAGCCGTGTTCACAGCCCCTGTAGGGATTGATCGAGCGATCAAAGCTCAGATCGGGCGAGGCATTGCGGGTGATCACCCTGCGCGGGCGTTCATCGGTCACAACGGTGCGCAGTGGCGGCAGATCGTCTTCACGGTCCCAGCCATCCGGCTCAAACCGGGTTTCCAGGCGGTCGAACCGGTTGGCCGGATTGAACCCCGCGCCCCTGCCCTTGCGGCGTGCCTTTTCGATGATCTGATCGAGTTCCATGGCACCAATATGGAACAAAAACGGAACATCCGCAATCACGACCCGCATCAAGGTCGGTCACGACGCCACGCGTGTCGCAATTCAGCGCGTCAGATTCGCACGTCCCGGCCAAAAGTCGGGACAGTCCATGAAACCCCCGTTCCGTCAGGGAGCCAATAAAATGTCCGATGAAGACGAAATCATCCTGTCCGAGCTCGACGATGAAGAGCTTGTGCAGCAGATGTTCGATGACCTCTACGACGGTCTCAAGGAAGAGATCGAAGAAGGCGTCAATATCCTGCTGGAACGAGAATGGGCGCCCTATCGCATTCTGACCGAGGCGCTCGTCGGCGGCATGACCATCGTCGGCAAGGACTTCCGGGACGGCATTCTCTTCGTGCCCGAGGTTCTGCTGGCCGCCAACGCGATGAAGGGCGGCATGGCCATCCTGAAGCCGCTGCTGGCCGAAACCGGCGCGCCCCGCGTGGGCAAGATGGTGATCGGCACCGTCAAGGGCGACATCCACGACATCGGCAAGAACCTCGTCGGCATGATGATGGAAGGCGCGGGCTTCGAAGTGGTCGATCTGGGCATCAACAACGCCGTGGAAAGCTATCTCGAGGCGCTGGAATCCGAACAGCCCGACATCCTCGGCATGTCGGCCCTGCTGACCACCACGATGCCCTATATGAAGGTCGTCATCGACACGATGGTCGAACAGGGTATCCGCGACGACTATGTGGTTCTGGTCGGCGGCGCGCCCCTGAACGAGGAATTTGGCAAAGCGATCGGCGCAGACGCCTATTGCCGCGATGCAGCCGTGGCCGTGGAAACCGCCAAGGAATTCATGGCGCGCAAGCACAACCAGGCGGCGGCTGGCTGATCCTTAGCGTACAGAAAGAAATCAGGGGCCTCGGCAGACGATCTGTCGGGGCCTTTTTCGCTTGTAGAGTTCTAAAGTGGCCTGCTTCGCGTTCAGTTCCTGTTTGACGCTACTGCAACCCGGCAGCACCAGTTCCGACAGTCGCCCACCTCGTTTTAATTGACCTTTCGTGATCGGCGCGCCTAACATGGCCGCTAACCTTCGTTAACCCGACGGTCAACGGATGCTCTTTTGGGGGAAGTTATGGCGTCAGAAACATTTAACCACTACTACTTGATCGCATCTGGTGTACCGGGCGGCACCATTACGCTTGGGGCCGTCAATAACCCTGTGGGCGGAACTGATCTGGTCGAAACCACGGCAGACAGCGACGGCATCAACGGACAAACGGAAGTCGAGAATGCGATACTGGCGTTCGGGTCTCAGCGAACGCTTGCCGGTTTCACGGCCACGGGTGACCCTATCGTACTGGTGACCACCGGACCAGATACCTACTACGTGTTCTCCAACGATGGAGGACTTAGCGGGAGCATCTCATCATCGAACACTGGAACCTATCTCTACTGTTTCGCGGCTGGAACCGGGATAGCGACTCCGGAGGGTGAACAAGCCGTAGAGACCCTGTGCGCCGGCGATCTTATCCTGACTGCGCAGGGCCAAACAACGCCTGTCAAATGGATCGGCCGCCAGTCGGTGTCGACCCGCTTCGGCCCCGCCGAGCGCCTTATGCCGGTGCGCTTTGCCGCAAGGTCTTTGGGCAAAGGCCTGCCCCACGCCGACCTCACCGTCACCGCCGATCATGGGATGCTGGTCGAGGGCGTCATCTGCCACGCAGGCGCTTTGGTGAATGGCACGACGATCACGCGTGTGCCGCTCTTGGAAATGGGCGAGACATATACCGTCTACCACATCGAGACCGAATCCCACGAGATCATCCTCGCCAACGGTGCCCCCGCCGAGACTTTCATCGACAACGTCAGCCGCAGGGTCTTCGACAACTTCGCCGAATTCGAGGCGCTCTATGGCGACGTGCCGGAGATGGAAGAACTGCCTTACCCCCGCGCGATGAGTGCCCGGCAGGTGCCGCAGGCGATCCGCGCGAGGCTGGCGGGGACTGCCGCGGCCTGAGCCAGAGCGTGGTGCAATCCGATTGCCCGATGCTTGTCGTGGCGGCCTTCACGCGGGGTTGCCACTGGGTGCCGCGAATTGGGATGATCCGCACAACTTTAGCTTGATTTGGGCGACAAGCTCGGCGCACCCTCCTGGCTATTGAGCACTTTGATCAGAAGCTGGGGATTGGTCATGACAATTTGGACGGTCACGTCGCTTGGCGACGTCACGGATGGCAGCGACGGGGTTCTGACGCTGCGCGAAGCGGTCGACGTGGCCTCTTCCGGCGATACCATCGTGTTCGACGCAAGCCTGTCGGGCGGCACGGTGTCGCTGAGCCAGGGCGTGATGACGATCTCCGACACGATCACCATCACCGGGGATGTCGACAGCGATGGCGCGGCCGATATCACCATCGACGGCAATGCGGCGCAGATCTTCTATGTGCAGTCGGGCGGTGCTCTGTCCCTGAACGCGCTGACCGTCACGGATGGTGGAGGACAACGTGGCGGCGCGATCGAGGTTGAGTCCGGCGGGGTTTTGGATGTCACCGCCTCCACCTTTACGGGCAATCATGCAAGTATCAGAGGCGGCGCCATTCACAGCAATGGCACCACCACGATCACAAACAGCACCTTTTCTGGGAATACCGCTATTCACGGAGGCGCGATCCAAACCCAAGGCTCCATGACAATCGTCAACTCGACGATAGCGGGCAACACCGCATCCGGGAATGGCACCTTCGGAGGGCAAGGCGGCGGAATAAATGCGCTAGGAAACCCCAATCCGGATTTGACCGTCATAAACAGCACGATCACGGGCAACACGACCGGTGATGGCGCCTTTACTGATGGAGATGGCGGCGGCATCTATTACGGTACCTCCTTTGGCCCCGTCACGCTGATCAATACGATCGTCAGCGGAAACACCAGCACGGATGGCGCCAATCTGGGCGGGCCCGATGCGATCACCGATGGCGGCGGCAATGTCATCGACGCGGACCCGGCGCTGATCTTCGGGTCCAACGTGCTGGCCGATAATGGCGGCCCGGTGCAGACGATTGCGCTGATCAACAGCCTCACCAACCCCGCGCTGGATGTAGGCGTCGCGCAATCCGGGCTGACGGCGGGGGCGAACGGTCAGCCCTATACGGACATCGCCAGCACCGGCAATGACGGCAGCGATTTCACCGATGCCGGTGCCTATGAGCTCTGCTTCGCCGCAGGCACCCGGATCGCCACCCCCGATGGCGCGCGGGCCGTCGAGACGCTGGAAATCGGCGATACCGTCCTGACGGCAGAGGGGCGCGCGGTGCCGGTCAAATGGATCGGTCGCCAGACCGTCTCGACCCGCTTCCGCCCCGCAGACCGGCTGGGGCTGGTGCGCTTTGCTGCCGGGTCGCTTGGCGATGGCCTTCCCCACACTGACCTGACAGTCACCGCCGATCATGGGATGCTGGTGGATGGCGTGATCTGCCATGCGGGCGCTTTGGTGAACGGGACGACGATCACCCGCGTGCCGCTCTCAGAGATGGGCGAGACCTACACGGTCTATCACGTCGAAACCGAGGACCACGAGATCATCCTCGCGAATGGTGCCCCCGCCGAGACCTTCATCGACAATGTCTCCCGCCGCGCCTTCGACAACTTCGCCGAGTTCGAAGCGCTCTACGGTGATGTGCCCGAGATGGAAGAACTGCCCTTCCCCCGCGCCATGAGTGCCCGGCAGGTGCCGCAGAATATTGCAGAACGACTGAAATCGCGGTTGGTTGCCTTAACATTCCCGCCCACATCTCAAACCGAAAAGCATCGCGAAAGCAGCCCTCTTCGCATCCACCTTACGAGATGAAGAAAGAGTTGCCACGCGCAAACCGCCGCGCTTTTATGGTGGTGTTCTCGGTCTTCAGCATTCAAAAACCACTTTAACAGGCCGGTTAGCCCTACGGCGGGCGTTTAGAAAACAGTAAGAACAGAGGATGCAGGAATGCCAGATCAAGTTTATGCGACACAAGGCTATGTTCTACTAACAGGGGTCAACCATACTGGGAGCGGCGACGGCACAGCAGGATCAACCATAACCTGGACGGGCACGAACCCCGCAGACTCTAATTTTAATGTGACCGACGTGAATGCCGACGGAAATCTGGCAGATGGAACAGATTACTTCATTAGCAGTTCCTATTTATTTACCGGCTATACGATTGAAGGCAGTGACGGCAACTTTTACGGTATATTCCAAAATGGTACTTTCTTCTACGTCCCACTACCCGTAGATGGCACCGCGCAAACCCTGATCGCCAGTTCCGGGGCGTCCAACGCTTACAACTCCCCTGAAGGCAACGCTTATCTTTGCTTCACCGCTGGCACTCAAATCACCACTCCCACCGGCGACACCTGTGTCGAGGCCCTGCAAATCGGCGATTTGCTCTGCACCAAAGAAGGCACACATGTCCCCGTCAAATGGATCGGTCGTCAGACCGTGTCCACCGGCTTTGGCCCGGCTGAACGGCTGATGCCGGTGCGCTTCGCGGCCGGGTCTCTGGGCGACGGTCTGCCGACGGATGACCTGACGGTGACCGCCGATCACGGGATGCTGGTTTCGGGTGTGATCTGCCACGCGGGTGCACTTGTGAATGGGACGACAATCACGCGCGTGCCTTTGGCCGAAATGGGCGCGACATACATGGTCTACCACGTCGAGACGGAAGAGCACGAAATCATCCTCGCCAACGGCGCGCCTG
>NZ_RCIQ01000002.1 GCF_004000255.1 Nioella ostreopsis | reverse complement strand
TCCCGGCCGCAGCCGACTAAGTCGCTGATACATATGCTTCTTTAAGGGGCTACGCTATATGCGTGGCCCCTTTTTCGTTTCCGGATCATTGACGATCGGGGTTTTCTGTTTCCCAATTACTGCCGCATTTTGTCCATAATTGCGCATTTCTGCCGCATTTTCGCCTCAGTTCGCCGCGATCTTGCCATGGTCTGCTCGGGATGCTGCCACATCCCTTAAACCCTGGAGGATCTGCCATGCGTGCAATTGCTCGCCTGAAATCGTTTGCCCTTTGTGAATCTGGTGTCGTCACCGTCGATTGGGTCGTGCTGACCGCTGCGATGGTTGGTGTCGGCCTTGCGGTGACCAACACGGTCGCTGCCGGTCTGGAAGACCTGTCCAACGAAATCCGCACGCAGTTGGAACGTGACCACATCGTCGAAGAATTCAACTGATGCCTTCGGTTCCTCCCTGCCAGGTGGAACCGGTCAAATTCGCCTAGATCTTTAGGGATTTGGCGTCGCGCTGTCCCTGCTCTGCCTTGTTTCTGCCCTGTCCGGGGGGCCATTGTCCCCCTGCCCCTCAGAGGGTTCGCGACAGAATGCGCTGCTTACCCGCCCAATTGCGGGTCACTTCCAACAAGGCAAAGCAGGAGCACGCCATGTCCATGAAATCCCTTACGTCTTTTCTGTCCGACGAGTCGGGTGCCGTCACCGTTGACTGGGTCGTCCTGACCGCTGCGCTGGTTGGCCTCGGCCTAGCCGTGATCTCGGTTGTGTCGAGCGGTCTTGAGAATCTTTCCGGCGATATCCAGACACAGCTGGAAGCCGACCACGTGACCGCCGGGTTCTCCAGCAGCACGACGACAACCACGACCACGACCGACTAAGGCGCTCTGCGCCCGCCTGAGGGGCCGCTGGACGGCCCCCCGGGCCGCGGTCCGTGCCGACAGATGGTCGAGAGCCGACCATTCTTTTGCCCAATTTCTTTGCAAGGATCAGCCTGATGAGAGCATGTCGGCACTGACCGGCATGCCAGGCAGAACAAATCGAGGGGCAGTAGCATGCGAGTCATATTCGGACTTGTCCTTATCATAGGCATTGGCCTCGCGGGCTTTGCGGTCTACGTGGCAAAGGACCGTTTCACACAATACCAGGCCGCGCTGGAATCGCAGCGAGGCGAAATCGTGCCGACAACCACCGTCTATGTCGTGACGCGGCAGGTTCGCTATGGTGAACAGCTGCGGCCGCAGGATGTGCGGGCCATCGAGTGGCCCGAGGCATTCGTCCCGTTTGGCGCGTTCACAAGCGCCGAAGACCTGTTTCCGGAAGATGCGGATGAACCGCGCACCGTTTTGCGCGTGATGGAACGCAACGAACCCGTTCTGGTATCGAAGGTCACCGCCCCCGGCGAAGATGCCGGCGTCGCTTCGCGGCTGGAACGCGGCATGCGCGCTTTTGCGCTGCGCGTCGACGTGGCCAGCGGTGTGTCCGGTTTCCTGCGTCCCGGTGACCGGGTGGACGTGTACTGGACCGGGGTCGCGCGCGGAGAGAACGTGACGCGCCTGATCCAGGCGTCGCTGCAAATCATCGCCATCGACCAGACCGACGACCAGGACCGCACCAACCCGACCATCGCCCGCACCATCACGGTCGAGGCGCCACCGGACCAGATCGCGGCTTTGGCCCAGGCCCAGGCCACAGGTAGCCTGACGTTGGCGCTGGTCGGTGTCCGCGACGACACGGAATCGGACACGATCGAGATCACGCAGGATACCCTGCTCGGGGTGCCCGATAACCCCGTCGAAGCCGGCCCACGGATCTGCACCGTCCGCAATCGTCGCGGGGCAGAGGTCATCGTGACCCAGGTCCCGTGCACCAACTGATCCACCCGACCCCGTCTTTCGGCCCCCATCATCTTGGGGGCCGTTTGCCGTTTCGGCCCAAGACTGGGTCATCGTGCTTTCCCGACAACATGAATATCGGCCTGCAAGATGCTGATTCTTGCGCCAGAAAGCGTTTTCGGGCATTGTGCACCGAAAGGGGCCGTCAGAGCCCACCCAAAAACGTGATCAGAGAGGCAGGATCACAATGAGCATTTTGCGCCATATCTGCGCCGTCCTTATGGGATGTGCGCTGGTCGTATCAATACCGACGAGTTCGCATTCACAGGCCCTCCGCGTGTTGGAAGGGGCCACATCCGCAACGTTGCGCGTGCCGATGAACCGGGCCGTGGTGGTCGAAAGCGAGGCGCTGTTTGCCGAACTTTCCGTAGCGAACCCCAACATCGCCGATATCGCGACGCTGTCGGAACGCACGATCTACGTGCTTGGCCGCGCACCGGGGCGCACCACGATGACGCTTCTCAGCGTCGAGGGGCAGCTCATCGCCAATGTCGAGATCCAGGTGGTGCCCGACCTCGCGGAATTCCGTGAACGCCTGCAAGAGATCCTGCCAAACGAAGAAATCGAGGTGCGCACCGCCAATGACGGTATCGTGCTCTCTGGAACCGTGTCGTCCGGCCAAGTGCTCGACCGGGCACTTGAACTGGCCGGCCGGTATGCACCGGGCCGGGTATCCAACATGATGATGGTCGGCGGCAGCCAACAGGTCATGCTGCGGGTGCGCTTCGCCGAAATGTCGCGCAGCGTCAGCCGCGAGCTTGGGGTCTCTCTGGGTGTCGCAGGAAGCGCTTTCGGCGGCGATGGCGGCGCAACTCTTGGCACCGGCGGTCAAAATGCAACTGGCCCTGTGAGTTTTGGCATCGGACAGGCTCTCCCTGCCAATGTGGCTGGCCGGAGCGGGGCGCTTGGGGTCAGCTTCGGCACCAACAGCCTGCAATTATCCGTGATGCTGGAAGCGCTGGAAGCCAACGGTGTCGTTCGCACGCTGGCAGAACCGAGCCTCAGCGCCCTCTCTGGTGCCACCGCGACCTTCAATGCGGGTGGCGAATTTGCCGTTCCAGTTCAGACAGAAAACGGCGTGTCGGTCGAGTTTCGCCCGTTCGGCGTGGTGATGCAGTTCACCCCCACGGTGGTCTCGGACGAAACCATCAACCTGCAACTCTCTGCTGAAGTATCTGCAATCGACTCCACGCTGTTGAACACCAACTCCGGCGTTCCTGGCCTGCGCACCCGGTCAGCCTCGACCACGGTGGAAATGCGTGACGGGGAAAGCTTTGCCATCGCCGGGCTGCTGCAGGACGATTTCCGCGATTCCATCGGCCAGGTGCCGTGGCTTGGCGATATCCCGGTTCTGGGCGCGCTGTTCCGTAGTGCCAGCTATCAGCGCGAACAATCCGAACTGGTGATCATCGTCAGCGCGCATCTGGTGTCGCCGACGCGGGGCGAGGCGCTGGCGCTGCCAACCGACCGCATCCGCATTCCCACGGAAAACGAGCTGTTCCTGCTTGGCCTCACCGCCGGGCGCGTACCTGATGCGGGCACCCCCGCAGGCGATGTCGCGCAACAGGATTTCGGCGGCTCCTACGGCTATGTGATGGAGTAAGACCATGGGACTTCCGATGAAAACACTCCTTCTGGCCGGTGTCGCGGCGCTTGCGCTGACCGGCTGTGACCGCATCCGCAATGTGGGTGAGGCTGGCAGCTTCATGGACGAAGGCGGCTTTGGCGACCCGACCATGAACAACATTCTGGTGATGACCGGGCAGCGATCCTACGTCGAAGAGCTGTCGACCCGCTTCGCACAGGAAGTTCCCACGACGATCAACTTCGCCTTCAACAGCGCCGCGCTCGATTCCCAGTCCCGTGCCGTTCTGCGCCAGCAGGCCCAGTGGATCCTGCAATTCCCCGAGGTGCGTTTCAGCGTCTATGGCCATACCGATCTGGTCGGGTCCGACGCGTATAACCACAGCCTTGGCCGTCGCCGCGCACAGGCTGCCGTGAACTACCTCGTCAGCCAGGGAATCGCCCGCAGCCGCCTGGAAGCCCTTGTGTCGCTTGGGGAAACCCAACCGCTCGTCGCCACCCAGGACCGCGAGCTGCGCAATCGCCGGACGGTCACCGAGGTCAGCGGTTTCGTGCAGAACGACCCATTGGTTCTGGACGGACGCTACGCCGATATCGTCTATCGCGCCTATGCCGGAGCGCGCACCGGGGGCGGCGGCTGATCGCCCTCCCGACCGCACAACCCCGGGGAAATACCCAATAGTTTCGGTTTTTTGGTCGTATTGTTGCCCAACTTGAGGGCCACACAGAACATCGGAGGCAGAGTGGCGAGGTCCTGATCGAGCGGGAATCAAGCCTGACCTTCCGGTAAGCAGCACTTCTGCCGCGACCGAAACGACAACCGACCCGGACAAATCCGGGCATTCCGGGGTATAAACGATGAGTGGAGGCCTTGCGCTGAAATCGACTCCTGCACCGATCGTGGCATGCACCATTGCCCGCGACGTTCAGACGTTTGATTTGCTGATCGACGATATCGAGGCCGAACTGGGCGAAGCCTGGGGCGACCTCAATTTCATGGAGGCACAAGCCTTCTTCGTGCAGCCAGAGGCGGACGACCTTGAATTCGTCGCCGTGGCTGTCGATGACGAGGATGAGCAGGATATCGAACTGATCATCCGGGTGATCGAACAGGCCAAATCCAAGGGCGTGAAGGTCATCCTGATTGCTGAAGACGTCAGCCCGCCGATCCTGCACCGCCTGCTGAACGCGGGCACCGATGATTTCGTGCCCTACCCGCTGCCGGAAATGGCCTTCCACCAGTCGGTGGAACGGATTCGCGCGGGTCAGTCCATCGCGGAAGCCCCGGCCGCTGAACCGGCTGCCGCGACGCCTGCCGCGCCCGCAGCTGCTGTTGCACCGGAAGCCGCCACACCGCCAGAACCGCAGGCCCCGGCCCAGATTCGCACGCCAACCACCAGCATGGGCGACCGCGTGGTCTTCGCCGTGCAAAGCATGGCGGGCGGCACCGGCGCTAGCACCCTGGCCGTCAACTTGGCGTGGGAGATCGCGACCGCGGACAAGAAGAACCCGCCTTCGGTCTGCCTGATCGACCTCGACCTGCAATTCGGCTCGACCTCCACCTATCTGGACCTGACACGCCGTGAAGTGATCTTCGAAGTGCTGTCCGAGGCGCAGTCCATGGATGTGGACGCCTTCAAGCAGGCGCTTCAGACCTATGACGGCAAGCTGTCGGTCTTTACCGCACCCACCGACATCCTGCCGCTCGACCTGATCGGCCCGACCGAAGTCGAGGCGCTGATCAAACTGGCGCAGGAATGCTTTGACGTGGTCATCGTCGACATGCCCACCACCATCGTGCAATGGACCGAAACCGTGCTGAATGCAGCCGATGTCTATTTCACCACGATGGAACTGGACATGCGCTCCGCCCAGAACACGCTGCGATTCATCAAGGCGCTTCAGGCCGAGGACCTTCCGATCGACAAGGTCCACTATGTGCTGAATCGCGCGCCCAAGGGGCTCGACATCAGCGGCAAGAGCCGCGTCAAGCACCTCGCGGAAAGCCTGAATATCGAGCTGAACACGCAACTGCCAGATGGCACCAAGCAGGTCACCCAGGCCTGCGATCACGGGACCCCGCTGGCCCTGTTTGCGAAGAAAAATGCGCTGCGCAAGGAAATCGCCAAGCTGGCGAAAACCCTGCATGACGCAATCCGCGCCGAAGCAACGGCAGGCTGAGGAGCGATAGATGTTTTCCCGCTACAAGAAAAACGGCACCGCCAGCCCTGTTCACCCGGCCCTGACAACGGACCCGGAACCAAGTGCCGGAACCTCTGGCCCGGCGGCTGGCGGCGACTCCGCCCCCAAGATCGCGCGCAGACCCAAGCAAAAGCCGAGCGTCGCCCCGGCAGAACCGGTCGCCCTCGACAAGGAGGCCAAGCGCCGTGCCCGTCTTGACGAGATCAAGACCGAGATGCATTCGCGCCTGCTGGACAACCTGAACCTGTCCGCGCTGGAAAAGGCCAAGGAAAGCGAACTGCGCGCCGAAATCAACTCGATCACCAATGACGAGCTGACGGATATGGGCGTGGTTCTGAACCGCGAAGATCGGCAGACCCTTCAGACCGAACTCTTTGACGAGGTCACCGGCCTCGGCCCGCTGGAGCCGCTGCTGAAAGACGACACCGTCAACGATATTCTGATCAACGGCCCCTTCAATGTCTTCATCGAACGGGCGGGCAAGCTGACAAAATCGGATTGCCGGTTCAAGGATGAACGCCACCTTCTGCGGATCATCGACAAGATCGTGTCCGCCGTGGGCCGCCGCGTCGATGAATCGAACCCCTACGTGGACGCCCGTCTGAAAGACGGCTCGCGCTTCAACGCGATGGTGCCGCCCGTGGGTGTGGACGGCTCGCTCGTCTCCATTCGTAAGTTCAAGAAGGACAAGCTTGGCATCGACGACCTGGTCAAGTTCGGCGCGTTCAACGAGGAAATGGCCGCCTATCTGCAAGCCGCCGTTGCCACGCGTCTGAACGTGATCGTGTCGGGCGGGACGGGCTCTGGTAAGACGACAACGCTCAATGCGCTGTCGTCCTTCATCGACAATTCCGAACGCATCCTGACCATCGAGGACACGGCGGAATTGCAGTTGCAGCAGGAACATGTGGGCCGGATGGAAAGCCGCCCGCCGAACGTGGAAGGCAAGGGCGCGGTCACGCAGCGCGACTGTCTTCGCAACGCCCTGCGGATGCGCCCTGACCGGATCATCGTCGGCGAAACCCGCGGCGAGGAAGTGATCGACATGCTTCAGGCCATGAACACGGGCCACGACGGGTCGATGACCACGATCCACGCCAACTCCGCCCGCGATGGCGTCAGCCGCCTGGAAAACATGATCGCCATGGCCGGGATCGAAATGCCCATCAAGGCCGTGCGCAGCCAGATCGCCTCAGCTGTGAACCTGATCGTGCAGGCCAGCCGCCTGCAGGACGGCAGCCGCCGCATGGTCTCGATCACCGAGGTGACGGGCATGGAGGGCGATGTGATCTCGATGCAAGAGGTGTTCCGCTACGAACGTCTCGGCCTCAAGCCCGACGGCACCATCATCGGCCGTTTCACGGCCTGCGGGGTGCGGTCGCATTATTCGGAACGTTTCCGCCAGTGGGGCTATGACCTGCCGGCCTCGATCTATGAACCCGCGGGGGACTGACAGCCATGGAACTGAGTATCGAACCACTCATCTATATCGGCATCTTCGTCGGCATCCTGATGCTGGTCGAAGGCATCTACCTGATGGTCTTCGGCAAGTCGATCAGCCTGAATTCCCGCGTCAATCGCCGTCTGGACCTTCTCAACAAGGGGGCCAACCGCGAAGACGTGCTGGCCAAGCTGCGCAAGGAACTGGACCAGCACACCGGGTCGCGCGCGATCCCGCTCTATTCACTGATCGCCAGCAAGGCGCAGAAAGCCAGCATTGCCTTCACGCCGCAGCAGCTGATCCTGGTCATGATCGCCCTAGGCATTGCCGCCTTTGTCATGCTGACATTGATGACCGGTGCCTCGCTGCCCATTCGCGTGCTCGTCTCGGTGATCATGGGGATCGGCGGTGTTTTCATGTGGGTCAATTCCAAAGCCAAGAAGCGCCTTGCGATGATCGAGGAACAACTGCCCGATGCGGTGGATCTGCTGGTGCGGTCATTGCGTGTCGGCCACCCGTTCGTTTCGGCCATCAACACCGTCTCGAAAGAGGTCGCTGACCCGCTTGGCTCCGAGCTTGGCATCATCGCCGACGAGGCAGCCTATGGCCGCGATGTCAGCGAAGCCATCGCCGCAATGGCCGAACGGCTGGACATGCAGGATCTTCGCTTTCTGGCGGTGGCCGTCGGCATCCAGCAGAAATCGGGCGGCAACCTGGCCGAGATCCTCAATGGCCTGTCCAAGGTGATCCGCGCCCGTTTCAAGCTGTTCCGCCGGGTGAAAGCCATCACCGCCGAGGCCAAGTGGTCGGGCATGTTCCTGTCCGCCTTCCCGTTGCTGGCGCTGATCGGCATCAACGTGATGCAGCCCGACTACTACTCCGACGTCATGGAAACCCCCGCTTTCATCCCGGCCTGTGCCGTGGTGGCGGTCATGCTGGCGGCGAACTTCTTTTTCATGCGCCTGATGGTCAACATCAAGGTCTGAGGAACGGATAGATGAACCAGATCAACGACCTTATCGTCAGCTATCTCGGACCGCTCGGACCCCTGTTCGTGGTCGGCTTTCTCGGGCTTCTGCTTGTGGCCATGGGTCTGTCCGCCATCGTCTTCCGCAAGAAAGACCCGCTGACCAAGCTGCGCGACATGAACCGCGAGGGCACCTCGCCAGAGGTGCAGAAAGCGCTGCGCATTGGCGGCAAGAACGAGAAGCTGGACAAGTTCGCCCAGTTCCTCGAACCGCAGAACCAGGAAGAATTCAGCCAGATCCAGCTGACCCTGATGCGGGCGGGCTACCGGTCCAAGGGCGCGGTCCAGACTTTCCACTTCGCGCAATTCGCGCTTGGCATGGGGTTTCTGGCGCTTGGTGTGATCTACACGCTGATCGCCCCCGACATGGGCACCCAAAAGAGCATTCTCAGCGTGCTGATCCCCGGTGCCGTGGGCTATTACCTGCCGAAATACTGGGTCACCAAGCGCGTGCAAAAACGCGAAGAGGAAATCACCCAGGGCTTCCCGGACTCCCTCGACCTGATGCTGGTCTGCGTCGAGGCGGGTCAATCGCTGGACCAGGCCATTATCCGTGTCGCCAAGGAAATCCGGCCGTCGTTTGAATCGCTGGCCGACGAGTTCGAGATCGTCGCCTACGAGATGAAGGCCGGCAAGGACAAGGTGAAGGTGCTGCGCGATTTTGGCGAACGCTGCGGCGTGCAGGACGTGAACAGCTTCGTCACCGTGCTGATCCAGTCGGCCACCTTCGGCACCTCGATCGCCGATGCGCTGCGGGTCTATGCCGAGGAAATGCGGGACAAACGCGTGATGCGCGCCGAAGAAAAGGCCAACAAACTGCCGACGAAACTGACGCTCGGCACGATGATGTTCTGTCTGCCGCCGCTTCTGATCATCCTGATCGGCCCGTCGGTCTACGGCATCGCACAAAACCTTTCAGGAGGAGGAGGCTTCTGACGGACATGAGGTGGGGCAAGACTTTACTGGCAATCATGACCGTTCTCGGTCTGGCCGCGTGCGATCCCTCGCCGCGGCTTGCGCCGTTGAACGAAGGGCTCGACGCGCCCGAGGATCTCAACGTGCTCAGCGACGGGGTGGATCCGCTGATCGTGGGTCATCGGCTGATGGAGGCGGGCGAATACGACCTTGCCCTGCGCAGTTACCTGCGTGCGGCCGGTGACCGGGGCATGACCGGCGAGACGCTCTCCTCGCTCGGGTCGGCCAATCTGCAACTTGGACGGCTCGGCCAAGCCGAAGAGCTTCTGCGTCGCGCGGTCGAGGTCGATCCCGACTTCGTCCCGGCCTGGAACAACCTTGGCGTGGTGCTGATGGAACAGGGTGAATACGGCGAAGCCCGACAGGTTTTCCGGCAGGCTTACGCGCTCGACAGTGGCGAAAGCGACTCGATTCGCGAAAACCTGCGCTTGGCTATCGCGCGAATGGAAAATCCGGGCTATAGTCAAGACCATACAAATCAAAGCTTCGACCTGGAGCGTCGGGGTGGGGGGCGATACCTCCTGCTTTACGCGCCATGAACGGGGCAAGAACGAGCAGCAAGAGGCAGCGAATGCGCCCTATTATCCGGATCACGGCAGTGGTGTCTGTCGGGCTTGCCTTGGCGGCCTGCGACCAGACCCGGTCTGCCGATGTCGACCGTGCGCTGGACGGCGTCAACGTCATCGACGAAACCAACCTGAATGACATCATGCTGACATCGGCCGACCCCGATGAGGCGGTGACCTATTTCCGGCGCGCCAGCCGGGAAAACCCCGACCGCATCGACCTGCGCCGGGGGCTTGCCGCCAGCCTGATCCGTGCCGGCCATCACACCGAGGGCGTCACCGTCTGGCGGGCCGTCGTCAACAGCGACGAGGCCACCGATCAGGACCGTGTGGACTATGCGGGCGCCCTGATCCGAACCAATGACTGGGAGGAGGCCGAAGAGCAGCTCGACGCCGTGCCCCCCACCTTCGAGACTTATGAACGCTACCGGCTGGAGGCGATGATCGCCGACAGCAACGAGGAATGGGACCGCGCCGACAGTTTCTATGAAACCGCCGTCGGCCTGACCATGCGGCCCGCAGGCGTGCTGAACAACTGGGGCTTCTCCTATCTCACCCGCGGGGATTTCGACGCCGCCGAGCGGATGTTCATCGAGGCGATCAACTATGACCCCGATCTCTTCACCGCTAAGAACAACCTTGTGCTCGCCCGCGCCTCTCGCGGGCAGTACACGCTGCCGCTGGTGCAGATGACCCAGGTGGAACGGGCGCAGTTGCTGCACACCATGGCCATCGCCGCCATTCGCCGCGGTGACGTGGATATCGGCCGCGGCCTTCTGGAAGACGCCATCGACACCCACCCACAACATTTCGAAGCCGCCGTGCGTGCGCTTCGCACGCTGCAGAGCTGAGGAGACGACCATGACCCTTGCCATCAGCCAAATGGAAGCCCTCTGGTTCCTGCCCTTCGTCCTGCCGATCTGCATCTGGGTCGCCTGGTCGGACCTGCGCGAGATGCGCATCCCCAATGTCAGCGTTCTGGCGCTGGCGGGGGTGTTTGTCGTGGTGGGCCTGGCGCAGGTCGCCATGGACGTCATGGCCTTCAGCACCTGGTACATGCGCCTTGCGCAATTGGTGATCGTGCTGATCGCGGGCTTCATCATCACCTCGATCGGGCTGGCGGGCGCGGGCGATTCCAAGTTCGCCGCCGCCATGGCGCCTTTCGTGGCGCCGGGCGATTACCTGCTCTTCCTGACGCTCTTTGCGGCCGTCCTGATCGGGTCCTGGATCACCCATCGGGGGGCCGGCATGGTGCCCGCCGTGCGCCGCGCAACGCCTGACTGGGTGTCGTGGGACCGGGGCAAGCTCTTCCCCATGGGCGTCGCCCTGGCGGGCGCATTGGTGGTCTACCTGGCGCTTGGCGCCATGGGCAGCGGGGCTTAACGGCCCCGCAATCAAGACGGGCGATAGGACGGATCCGGGGGCATTTTCTGGCGAAAGGGTAACGCCCGATGAATATGCAAGCTGCTGACATGAACTCCTTTGCGCCGCCGATGCTGCGCAAGCTGGAGGATACCGGGCTTCAGATGGTGATGATGCGGGACATCCTGCTGAAAACCATCTTCCGCAAGAGCATAGAACAGACCAGCGCGATTGCCGAGGCGATCTGCCTGCCGATGCCCCTGACGCAACAGCTGGTCGACATGCTGCGAGACATGGGGCTGTTGCAGGCCATGGGCACGCTGCATGCGACATCTTCCTCGGAAATGGGCTATCAGCTGACCGATGCGGGCAAGGCGCGGGCGCTCGACGCGCTGTCGCAGTCGGAATATTACGGCGCCATGCCGATCCCGCTGGAGGCCTACAAGGAACAAACCAAGCGCCAGTCGGTCAAGAACGTCCAGATCACCCGCGATGCGCTGAACGGGTCCATGGGGCACCTCATTCTGCCCCCCGGCCTGATCGACCAGCTTGGCCCTGCCGTCAGCTCCGGCCGGTCGGTGCTGATGTATGGCCCGCCGGGCAACGGCAAATCCTCCATCGCGGAAGGCATCCGCGCCGCTCTTGGCGATACGATCTATGTGCCGCGGGCGATTTCATATGCCGGGCAGGTCATCACCCTGTTCGACCCGATCGTGCACACCCCCGTGGCGCAGCCCGCAGCCGAGGCAAGCAGCCTGCGCCGCCAGTCCAGCCGCTACGACACCCGCTACATCATGTGCAAGCGGCCCACGGTGATGACGGGGGGCGAGCTGTCGCTGTCGATGCTCGACCTCAACTACAACAAGACCTCACGCACCTATCAGGCGTCGTTGCAGCTGAAATCCACCGGCGGCGTCTTCATCGTCGACGACCTTGGCCGCCAGGAAGAACCGCCGCAGGCGCTGATCAACCGCTGGATCGTCCCGATGGAGGTGGGTTACGACATCCTGACCCTGCAATCGGGTGAGAAATTCGAAGTGCCCTTCGACACGCTGGTGGTGTTCTCGACCAACTTCCACCCCAATGACCTGTTCGATGGCGCGGCGCTAAGGCGGATCTTCTTCAAGGTCAAGATCGACGGGCCGACCCAGTCGGAGTTCCTCAAGATCTTCGCCATGGTCGCGAAGAAGAAGAAGGTGCCGCTGGACGAGGCATCGCTGCTGCACCTGCTGAAGAAGAAATACCCGACGGTGGACAATATCTACGCCAACTATCACGCGCCGTTTCTTCTGGATCAGATCATCGCCATCTGCGAGTTTGAGGGCATCCCCTACCAGATGCGCCCCGATCTGGTGGACAGGGCCTGGGAAAACCTCTTCGTCAAGCAGGAAACCATCGCCCACTAGCGGCGGAAGGATTTTGCAAAATCCTTTCACGCGTTTTCAAAACGCGTCCCCGCGCCCCGGTCAAAGGGAAGCGCGCCGAAACAACGGGCGTGCCTTCCCCAAGTCGCGCCATTGCCCTATCTCTGGATCATGACCGCCCTGCCCCCGATCATCGAAGACTGGTTTTCCCAACAGGGCTGGCATCTCCACCCCCATCAGCGCGCAATGTTCGACCGGTCCGGGGACCCCGCCCTGCTGCTCATCGCTCCCACAGGTGGCGGCAAGACCATGGCCGGGTTCCTGCCGACGCTGGCCGAGCTGGCAGGTGACAGCCACAAGGGGCTGCACACGCTCTATGTCTCGCCCCTGAAGGCGCTCGCCGCCGATATCAAGCGCAACCTGCGTCGCCCGGTCGAGGAGATGGGCCTGCCGATCCGCATCGAGGATCGCACCGGCGACACCCCTCAGTCGCGCCGCAAACGCCAGCGCGCCGACCCGCCGCATATCCTGCTGACCACGCCCGAAAGCCTCGCGCTGCTGACCTCATACGAGGACGCGGCCCACACGTTCCGGGGGCTCAAGCGGATCATCGTCGATGAAATCCACGCCCTCGCCGAAAGCAAGCGCGGCGACCAGCTCTTCCTTGCCCTCTCACGGTTGGAAACCCTCGCCCCCGGCCTGCGCCGCGTGGGCCTGTCGGCCACGGTCGAAGACCCGCCCGCGCTGGCGCAGCTTCTCGCCCGCGCGCCGGACCCCTGCCCGATCCTCAACGCCGATCCCGGCCCCGACCCCGATATCGCCATGCTGGAAACCGCAGAACACCCGCCATGGTCGGGCGGCGGCGGGGCCTACGCGATCCCGGCGGTGCTGGACCAGATCAGGCAGCACAAAACCACGCTCATCTTTCACAACACCCGCGCGCAGGCCGAGATTTTCTTTCACAATCTGTGGCTTGCGAATGAGGAGGGATTGCCCATCGGCATCCATCACGGGGCGCTGGCGCGTGAACAGCGCGAACGGGTCGAGGCCGCGATGGTTGCGGGGGATCTGCGCGCTATCGTTTGCACCGGCACGCTCGATCTGGGCATCGACTGGGGCGATGTGGATCTTGTCATTCAGGTCGGCGCCCCCAAGAACGTCAAGCGGCTGGTGCAGCGGATCGGGCGCGCCAACCACCGCTATAACGCGCCGTCAAAGGCGCTGCTGGTGCCCGCCAACCGTTTCGAGGTGGTGGAATGCGTGGCGGCGCTGGAGGCCGCGCGCGCCCATGCTTTGGACGGGGACCCGCGAGGGCCTGGGCCGCTCGACGTGCTCTGCCAACATATCCTGATCCGCGCTGCCGCCGGTCCCTTCGATGCCGACACCCTTTATGATGAGGTGAAAACCGTCGGTGCCTATGCAGACCTGCCCCGCACCACCTTCGACCGCTGTCTCGATTTCGCGGCGACCGGAGGCTATGCCCTGCGCGCCTATGATCAGTGGCAGCGGCTGGTGCAGCGTCCTGACGGCATGTGGCAGCTGCGCGACCCGAGGGGCGCAGCCCGCATCCGCATGAATATCGGCACCATCACCGACAGCGACAAACTGAAGGTACAGCTGAAACACCGGCGCGGTGGCAAGCCTTTGGGCGAGGTCGAGGAGGCCTTCGCCGCCACGCTCACCCAAGGCGATACCTTCCTGATCGGTGGCCATATCGTCCGCTATGAGGGCTTGCGCGAAATGGTGGTCGAGGTCAGCCGCGACAAGGGCCGAAAACCTAAGATCGCCGTCTTCTCGGGCACCAAGTTCGCCACCTCCACCCAGCTTTCCGACCGCATCCTGGCGATGTTCCGGCAGGATGGCTGGCCCAACCTGCCCCCGCACACCGCGGACTGGCTGGCCCTGCAACGAGAGGTCTCCAAACTTCCCGAACGCGACCGGCTGCTAGTCGAGACCTTTCCCCATGACGGGTTGCATCACCTGTGCCTTTACGGCTTTGCCGGTAAGAACGCGCAACAGACGCTCGGCCTTCTGGTCACGCAGAGGATGGAGGAACGGGGCCTCAACCCCATGGGTTTCGTCGCCACCGATTATGCCACGCTGATCTGGGGTCTGGACCCGGTCACCGACCCTGCCCCGCTGCTGGCCCGCGACGGGCTGCATCAGGCGCTGGAGGGCTGGCTCGCTGAAAACGCCGTGATGAAACGCACCTTCAAGACCTCGGCCATCGTCGCGGGCCTCATCGACCGCAACAGCCCCGGCGGCAAGCGCAAATCCGGGCGGCAGGCGACGTTTTCCACCGATATCCTCTATGACACGCTGCGCAAATACGACCCCGGCCACCTGATGCTGGACATCACAAGGCAAGAGGCCATGCGCGGGCTGGTGGATTTCGGCCGCATTGAACAGATGCTCGACCGGATCGGTGACCGCATCGACCACCTCAGCCTGCCCCGCGTCACCCCTTTGGCCGCGCCGCTCTTCCTTGAGGTCGGCAAGGTCCCCGTCAAGGGCAGCGCCGAGGATGTGATGATCGAACGCGAACGCAAGGCGCTGATGGACGCCGCCGGACTGGCATGAGGGGACCGCGATCCGACCGGTCTCGATCGTTGCCCCGATCCCTTGCGCCCCGCCCCCTGGACATGCGATGGAACGGACCATGAACGGACTGCCCTTCTCCTTCGCGGGCGAAACCCTGACCGCCCTGCCTTCCGGCGCGCTGCACTGGCCCGCGCGACGGCTCCTGTGCGTGTCTGACCTGCATCTGGGAAAATCCGAACGCATGGCCCGGCGCGGCGGCCCGATCCTGCCCCCCTATGAGGCGCGTGAAACCCTCACAAGGCTCGACGCCGATATCCGCGCCACCGACCCTGAAACCGTCCTCTGCCTCGGCGACAGTTTCGACGATCTCGACGCCATGCGCGCGTTGGAGGATCTGGCCCGCGCCATGCTCGCCACGCTGATGGCGGGCCGCCGCTGGATCTGGATCGAGGGCAATCACGACGCAGGCCCCGTCGATCTGGGCGGCAGCCACCTGCAGACCCACCACGACGCCCCGCTCAGCTTCCGCCATATCGCGACCCCCGATGCGACCGGCGAGATCTCCGGCCATTACCACCCCAAGGCACGGATCTCGCTCAAGGCCCGCAGCCTGACCCGCCCCTGTTTCCTGATCGACGACCAACGCCTGATCCTGCCCGCCTATGGCACCTATACCGGCGGGCTGCACAGCCACCGGCCACCGCTCAACACCCTGATGGGGCCGGGCGCGCGGGCCATCCTGCTGGCCAATCCCCCCCTTGCCGTCCCCATGCCCCGCTAGAGGACGCTGCGTTCTTTCCACACCCGCTTGCCGCACCCCCTGTCCCTCGGCAGGATAGCCGGACAGGGGGAACAGGACATGGACCAACGCATTCGCGACAGCTTCGACAAACAGGGGTTGATGACCAGCCTCGATGCGTGCATCGACAGCATCGACAAAGGCCGCGTCGTCATTTCCGCCCCGATCCGGCCCGAGAGCAGCCAACAGCACGGCTTCGCCCATGCTGGCCTGACCTTCGCCCTTGGCGACAGCGCCGCAGGCTATTCCGCGCTGACCACTATGGCAGACGGCGCCGAGGTGCTGACCGCCGAAATGAAGATCAACCTCATCGCCCCTGCCGATGGCACAAGGCTGATCGCGACCGGGGAAGTCATCAAACCCGGCCGCCGCCTCGTAGTGACCCGCGCCACGGTGGAAACCGAATATGCCGATGGTCGCCGCAAGATCGTGGCGGTGCTTCAAGGAACAATGGTGCCGGTCTGACACCCCTCTGGTAAACATAATCGAATCGTTATATACGTGATTCGTTATGAAAGCCTCGATGGACAGCCTCTTTTCAGCTCTCGCTGACCCGACCCGCCGCGCGATCCTCGACCGGTTGCGCAAGGGAGAGGCCAGCGCCAGCGATCTCGCCCGCCCCTTCGAGCTGTCGCAACCGGCGGTGTCACGCCATTTGCGCACCTTGCGAGAGGCAGGGCTCATCGACGACCGCCGCGCCGGGACAAAGCGCATGTTCCGCCTGAAGCCACACCGATTGTCCGAGCTCGACGCCTGGCTCGACCGTTTCCGCACAAATATGGAAGCCAGCTATGCCCGGCTAGACACTCTCCTGACCGAAAAGGACCCTGACGATGCCCCTTGAAACCAAGCTTGTAGGGGACAAACAGCTTGTCCTGACGCGGGCCTTCGCCGCCCCACCCGACCGCGTCTACCGCGCCCATACCGAGGCCGCCCTCGTCCGCCAATGGATGTCCGGCACCATGGGCTACGTGATCGCGGAGTGCAGCTATGACGCCCGCCCCGGCGGCAGCTACCGGGTGGTCTGGGAAAGTGCGGATGGCGACATGCCAAGCTTCTCCGTCTCAGGTGAATTCCTCGCCCTCGACCCGCCGCACCGGATTGAACAAGTGGAACGCATGCACCTGCCGGAGATGACCACAAGCGACAATCACATCGTCACGGAGTTTGCCGCGCAAGGTGATGGCACCCTGATGACCATAACCATGACATTTGAGAGCCGTGAGGCCCGGGATGACACCATCGCCACCGGCATGGCCGAAGGGATGGAGGCCTGCTACCTGCAGCTCGATACGCTTTAGGGGCGAGCGCCGGGCCGCTCAGTCCCTTTCCGTGGTAAACCCTGCCGGTTTGTGACTGCCATCGCAGAAGGGCTTGTTCGCCGACTGCCCGCAGCGGCAGAGGAATAGCTTCTCGGCCCGCGCGATCCGCGCCCCGGTGCCAGAGGTGACCTCGACGGGCCCCACCAGCCCGACCGGGCCATTGGGCACCGGCCTGACCTCCAGCGCCTCGCCCACCTGCGTCTCGCTGTCCTTGTCGGATGGTGCAGGTTCTCCGGTCGCGGTGAACCCGGCTTTCACATGGGAATGGTCGCAGAACGGCTTGTTTGCGGACTGGCCGCAGCGGCAGAGCGTCATGCGCGTAAACCGCTCCTCCCCCATGCGCAGATCGCCCGACAGCTCCACCGGCCCATTCTCCTGCACCCGCACCCGGTTGATCGGTTTGGGCCGCTCCTCGCCGCCCCCATCGAGCCGCCGGTAGGTCAGCGCCCCGGACGGGCAGGTCCGGATCATCGCCGCAATCTCCTCGGCCGGGGCCGCGTCCGGCGCAACCCAGGGCCGCCGGGACGGGTCGAAGACCTGCGGCAGGCTCAGGAAACAATTGCGCGCATGGATGCAGCGCGACATCTCAAAGCTGATCTCGATATCGGTGCCGAGGTAGCTGCGGGGCTTGGCCATGAGGACCTCCTGTCTCGGGCGCATGCCGACAAGCATAGCCGACCTGCCCGATCTCCCCAAGCCGCAGCGCCGGTCATGAAAGATCACANCGATCTCCCCAAGCCGCAGCGCCGGTCATGAAAGATCACACCCTTTCAGCTTGGCCCAAATACCTCCGCCGGAGGCATCCAGCCCTCTCAACCAGAGAATCTCCTGACCCGGTACGCATCCCTCTCCGATCTTCCGTGGCAACGCGGCATGACGAGGCCTCCGGCGTCAGCCGGGGGTTGAGGAGGGCCGCTCGCGGGTCGACGCCAAAGGCGGCGAAACCGCTTTTCGTCTGCACGGGGAGTGTACAGGGGGTGCACGCAAGGCACCCCCCTAATATCAGCCCGTCAGGCGGTCAGGCCTTCCGGCTCCGCCAGCCCGTTCGCGCGGCAACAGGCGGTCAGGGTATTGGCCAGAAGGCAGGCGATGGTCATCGGCCCCACCCCGCCCGGCACCGGCGTGATCGCACCCGCGACCTCGGCGCAGCTGGCGTAGTCCACATCGCCGACCAGCTTGGTTTTCTCCGGGTTTTCCGGGTGCTGGATGCGGTTGATGCCCACGTCGATCACGGTGGCGCCCGGTTTGACCCAGTCGCCGGGGATCATCTCGGGCCGACCCACGGCCGCCACCAGAATATCCGCCCCCCGACACACCGCGCCGAGGTCCTTCGTCCGCGAATGCGCGATCGTGACTGTGCAGCTATCCCCCAGCAAAAGCTGCGCCATCGGCTTGCCCACGATGTTCGAGCGTCCGACGACAACCGCGTTCATCCCCGACAGAGACCCATGGTGGTCGCGCAGCATCATCAGGCAGCCCAGGGGCGTACAGGGCACCATGCTCTTCTGCCCCGTGCCAAGCAGGCCGACATTGGAGATATGGAACCCGTCCACATCCTTCGCAGGGTCGATGGAGTTGATCACGAGATCGGAATTCAGATGCCCGGGCAGAGGCAGCTGCACCAGGATGCCGTGCACCGCGGGGTCATTGTTCAGCCGGGCGATCAGCGCCAGCAGATCCGCCTCAGAGGTATCCGCCTCCAGCTTGTGCTCATAGCTGTTCATGCCGACCTCGACGGTCTGCTTGCCCTTCGAGCGGACATAGACCTGGCTGGCCGGGTCCTCGCCCACCAACACCACGGCAAGTCCGGGGGTGATCCCGTTTTCTTCCTTCAGCCGGGCCACATGCTCGGCGACCTGCGCGCGGACTTTGGCCGCAAAGGCCTTTCCGTCGATAATGGTTGCACTCATCCGTCTTTCCCTTCCTTACCGATGACCCGCTCTTCGCGGGCGATCACCGTCTCAATCATGATCCGCCACATGGATTCCGCAAGATCCGCATCCATGCCCGCCGCCTCTGCCCGTGCCCGGACGTGGTCCAGAACCTGCCGCACCCGTGACGGGGCCGCCGCTGCGATGCCCTCGCGCGCCTTCAGCTCCGGCGCGCGATCCGTGTAGCTCTGACGCTCAGCCAAAAGCACCAGCAGCGCCTCGTCAATCTCGTCGATGCAGGTCCGCAGCTCTGCCATCGTTTGCACGGCATCCGGCGCGGGGCGATTGGCCATTGCTCAGACCTCCGTATTCGCAAAGGCCGCGCGGTAATGATCCATCTGCATCCGCGTCGCCAGAACGGCGTTCTTCATCAGCGTGGCGACCGTCACCGGTCCGACGCCGCCGGGCACCGGCGTGATCCAGCCCGCAACCTCGGCGCAGCTGTCGAAATCGGCGTCGCCCACGGTTTTCGGGCCGTCCGCTGTCTCGATCCGGTTGATCCCGATATCAATCAGCGCCGCGCCGGGTTTCAGCATGTCGCCGGTGACCAGCCCCGGCTTGCCCACGGCCACGAAGACCGCGTCAGCCGCCCGGCTATGCATGGCGACCGAGCGGGTCATGTGGTGGCAGACAGTAACTGTCGCGCCAAGCCCCATCAGAAGGAAGGCAATCGGTTTGCCGACGATCTCGGAATGGCCGATCACGGTGACGTTGAGCCCCTCCATCGGCAGGGGAAGCGTCTTGAGGATTTCCACCGCCGCTACGGCCGTACAGGGCCCGAGCGCCAGGTCGTTATAGACGATGTTGCCAATGGAGGCGGGGTGCATGCCCTCCACATCCTTCAGCGGATGCACCGCCTTTTGCAGCACCTTTACCGGGATATGGGCGGGTAGCGGACGCTGGATGATGATGCCATTCACACGCGGGTCGGCATTGAGGCCCTGAAGAATACCGGTCAACTGCTCCAGCGAGGTTTCCGCCGGGTAGTTCCGCGCCTCGAAGGCCACGCCCGCGCTTTCAGCGCTGCGCTGCTGGTTGCGCACGTACAGCTCCGCCGCGGCGGTGTCGCCCACGGAAACCGACACGAGCTTGGGTTGCCACCCGGCGGCGGCCAGCTCTTCTGCCTCTTGCAGGACCCGTGCCCGCATATCTGCGGCGATGGCCTTTCCGTCGATCAGGGCTGCACGCATGTGCGGGACTTCCTCATGTGGGATCGTGAAAAGCGCAAGGCAAAGGGGCGGCCCGAAAACCGCCCCCTTGTCTAACGGACTTAGAAGAGCCCTTCGACGAGGCCTTCCTCGTTGATGCGGATGTTTTCCGCAGCAGGAACGCGCGGCAGGCCGGGCATGGTCATGATCTCGCCGCAGATCACCACGACGAAGCCAGCACCCGCTGACAGGCGCACTTCACGCACCGGCACCGAGTGGCCAGTGGGCGCGCCACGGCGGTTCGGGTCGGTGGTGAAGGAGTACTGGGTTTTCGCCATGCAGACCGGCAGCTTGCCATAGCCCGCGTCTTCCCATTCCTTCAGCTGGTTGCGGATCTTGCCATCGGCCAGAACCTCATCCGCGCGGTAGATACGTTTGGCAACGGTCTCGATCTTCTCGAAGAGGCTGAGATCGTCCGAGTAGAGCGGCGCGAAGTTGGCCATGTCGGCATCGGCGATTTCCGCTACGCGGGTCGCCAGTTCCTTGGTGCCTTCAGAGCCCTTGGCCCAGTGCTGGCACAGGATCGCTTCCGATCCCATTTCGGCAACGTAGTCCTTGACCGCCTGCACTTCCGCGTCGGTGTCGGTGACGAAGTGGTTGATTGCCACGACGACCGGCACGCCGAAGGATTTGACGTTCTCGATGTGACGACCGAGGTTCGGGCAGCCCTTCTTGACGGCCTCGACGTTTTCCGGGCCCAGATCGGCCTTGGCAACGCCGCCGTTCATCTTCATCGCACGCACGGTGGCCACGACCACCACGCAGGAGGGCGCGAGACCCGCCTTGCGGCACTTGATGTTCATGAACTTCTCGGCCCCCAGGTCGGCGCCGAAGCCTGCCTCGGTCACCACATAGTCGGCCAGTTTCAGCGCGGTGGTGGTGGCCGTGACGGAGTTGCAGCCATGGGCGATGTTGGCGAAGGGGCCGCCATGCACGAAGGCGGGGTTGTTTTCCAGCGTCTGCACCAGGTTCGGCTGCATCGCATCGCGCAGCAGCACGGTCATGGCACCATCGGCCTTGATGTCGCGGCAATAGATCGGGCTGCGGTCGCGGCGGTAGGCCACGATCATGTCACCCAGACGATGCTGCAGATCCGACAGGTCCTTGGCAAGACAGAGGATCGCCATGACCTCGGAGGCCACGGTGATGTCGAACCCGGTCTGACGGGGGAAGCCGTTGGACACACCGCCAAGCGACGTCACGGTGTCGCGCAGCGCCCGGTCGTTCATGTCGAGAACCCGGCGCCAGGACACGCGACGCTCGTCGATCTCCAGTTCGTTGCCCCAGTAGATGTGGTTGTCGATCATCGCCGACAGCAGGTTGTGGGCCGAGGTGATGGCGTGGAAATCGCCGGTGAAGTGCAGGTTCATTTCCTCCATCGGAACCACTTGCGCATATCCGCCGCCAGCCGCGCCGCCCTTCATGCCGAAATTCGGCCCGAGCGAGGCTTCGCGGATGCAGATCGCGGCGTTCTTGCCGATGGCGCAGAGACCGTCGCCCAGACCCACGGTGGTGGTGGTCTTGCCCTCGCCCGCGGGCGTCGGGTTGATCGCGGTCACGAGGATCAGCTTGCCGTCCTGGCGGTCCTGCACGGAGTTGATGAAGTCCTGGCTGACCTTGGCCTTGTCATGGCCGTAGGGCAGCAGATGATCGGAGGGGATGCCAAGCTTGTCGCCGATTTCCTGAATCGGGCGTTTCTTCGCTTCGCGGGCAATTTGGATATCGGTTTTGAAGGCCATTTTGAGTCGGTCCTGTTGGCAGAGGCGGTTGTCTGGGCTCAACCCATAGCGTCAATGCTTCAACCGGACAGGAGCATTTCCGACCTTTTCAGGGCTTCATCCGCCAATTCCTGTTTCCGATGCGCGGCGGGAAAAAACTTTTGAACCAGGACGAGGCGCCACACGACAGATTGATACATAACGCGCCATAACGTTCCGGAGAAATCAAATGTCTGCTCCCATCCTTCTGATCCACGCAGGTTTCGGCATCGGCATCAGCCTGGGGCTGTCGCTTCTGGCGCTGGTATGAGACGCCTCCAAGGCCGTCTCCCTCCCCTATCGAAAGACACATCCTGAGCGCAGAATGACGACCGACCTGCCAGCACATGGCGAAACGACGGACCGCGCGAATGGACCCCGCAGGCGTCGCATCTATTACCTGATCGACGCCTTTTTCCTTGCAACGGCATTGAAGTCTCATGCCACCCAATGGGTGCGTCAGCGGATGCCCATGGGCGATGTGGAGAACCCATACTTTCCGGGGTGCACGGCGCGACAGGTCGATCTGCATTACAGCTTCGCGCCCGGTCGCATCAACTGTTCTGACGATGTCCCCTGGGGGTGGCTTCTGGAACACCTGGGAAATTCCTTCGGACACGCACGGCCATCCGCCTTTCTGAACGGATCGGAACTCTTCTTCACGGTTCTCATCCTCTACGCCCATATTCACGTCGCCTATGCCGTTTTCCGCATAGCCTACCTGGCCTGGCGAAAACGTCTCTGACAGAGCGATCACGCACAGTTTTCACGGACATATCGCTCAAGAAATTTCACCCCACCTGCCGCAAGTCTGATCCCGGCGCAGGGACCGGTTGCAGAACGCGCGTAGGGAAACTGCCGATGGCTTGTCTCACGTCATGAGACGCCCCCCAATCGCGGGGATGTGGTCGCAGACCCGGATGTTCTGCAAGTGGGGGGCCTAGTCCAGCCCGCGCGCCTTGGACAGGTGCGGCCAGACAGGCTGATCGGGGATATGCAGGCGCAGGTCATCCCCCACGCTCAGCACGCCTTCCCGTTCCACCCAGGCCGTGACGCCGCGCCGCCCCTGTGCCGCGGTCTTGAACGCCTTGCCATGGCCCGGCCCTTCGGCATCGATCGGTTTGGCGGGCAGGTGACAGGGGCGGTTTTCCATGTCGATGACCAGCGTCACGCCATCGGGCCCCTGCAGGCGCGACGACGGCGGCACATGGGTGAAATCGGGGATGCCCTCGATCACCAGACTTGCCCCCACAAGGCTCGGGTCGAGCGCGTCCACCCCCATATCGGCAGCGGTTGCGGCAAGCTCCTCGGCACTGAGCACCGTCAGTTGGCGGACATTGCGGATTTCAGTGCCCCGAGGGTGCTGGGACGTCACCCGGCTGCAGGAGGGCCGTGTGAGCCCTGCATGTGTCTCCCCGTCAAATCCCGCAAACCCGAGCGTCATGCTGTCCAGCGACCGCGACGGCAGACCCGCCTCGCGGTCGGGATTGGCCCCAAGCCAGATCACGCGCGCGGTGAATGAGGTGGGGAGCAAAGCAGGCATGGGAATTCCTTTCCGGTTGACGCGCCCAGATGTGACTCTAGGGCCGGAAAGGTGCAAGGGACAGGTCGCAGAAAAGAAGAACCCCGGCGCTGTGGCCGGGGTTCTCGTGGTCTGTTTCGATCAGGTGGTCGGCTCAGGCTCCAGGCTGCCATCGTCAGACGGCTTGGCCTTGGGCTTGGTCTTGGGGATGGCCGTGACCGAGGCTGTGCCGCCGGTGTCGGTGTCGTCGTCATCCTCGCCCCGGTTCAGAGGCTCGCCCGCGATCACCTTGGTGATCTCGCTGCCGGTCAGGGTCTCGTATTCCAGCAGACCCTGCGCCAGACGTTCCAGATCGTCGTGCTTTTCGGTCAGGATGCGCTTGGCAGTCTGGTAGCCTTCGTCCACCAGTTCCTTGACCTTGTCGTCAATGATCTTCTGCGTCGCCGCCGAATGGTTGGTGCCACCGCCGTAAGACCCCAGATGCGACTGCTGCTCGTTGGCGTAGTCGACAAAGCCCAGTTCCTCGGCATAGCCGAACTGGGTCACCATGGCGCGGGCAATGCGGGTCACCTGCTGAATGTCCGAGGCCGCGCCCGAGGTCACGTTTTCCGGGCCGAAGATCAGCTCTTCCGCCACGCGACCGCCCATGGCCATGGCAATCTTGGAGGTGTATTTGGTGTAGCTCACCGATAGCTGGTCCCGTTCCGGCAGGCTCAGCACAAGGCCAAGCGCCCGGCCACGCGGGATGATCGTCGCCTTGTGGATCGGATCGTGCTGCGGGACGTTGAGGCCGACGATGGCGTGACCGGCCTCATGGTAGGCGGTCAGCTTCTTTTCGTCCTCGGTCATGACCATGGACCGGCGTTCGGCCCCCATCATCACCTTGTCCTTGGCGTTCTCGAAATCCTCCATCGTCACGAAACGACGACCGACGCGGGCAGCCATCAGCGCCGCCTCGTTCACGAGGTTGGCCAGATCGGCGCCGGAGAACCCGGGCGTCCCGCGCGCGATGATGCGCAGGTCCACATCCGGGCCAAGCGGCACCTTGCGGGCGTGAACGCCAAGGATCTTGTCGCGGCCCTTGATGTCGGGGTTCGGCACCTGCACCTGACGGTCGAAGCGGCCCGGACGCAACAGCGCGGGGTCCAGAACGTCGGGGCGGTTGGTGGCCGCGACGATGATGATGCCCTCATTGGCCTCGAACCCGTCCATCTCGACCAGCAACTGGTTCAGCGTCTGTTCGCGCTCGTCATTGCCGCCGCCATAGCCCACGCCACGCGACCGGCCCACGGCGTCGATTTCGTCGATGAAGACGATACAGGGCGCGTTCTTCTTGGCCTGCTCGAACATGTCGCGAACGCGGGAGGCACCCACACCCACGAACATTTCCACGAAGTCGGAACCCGAGATGGTAAAGAAGGGTACGCCCGCTTCACCCGCGATGGCACGGGCCAGCAGCGTCTTACCAGTACCCGGAGGACCCACCAGCAGCGCGCCTTTCGGGATCTTGCCGCCAAGGCGGCTGAACTTCTGCGGATTGCGCAGGAATTCGACGATCTCTTCCAGTTCTTCCTTGGCCTCGTCGATGCCCGCCACGTCATCAAAGGTCACGCGGCCCGATTTCTCGGTCAGCAGCTTGGCCTTGGACTTGCCGAAGCCCATGGCCCCGCCACGTCCACCGCCCTGCATCCGGTTCATGAAGAAGATCCACACGCCGATCAGCACCAGCACCGGCAGCCACATCATCAGACCGGCCATGAAGCCCGACTGTTCCTGCGGCCGCGCCTGAATGCGCACATCGTTTTCCAGAAGCACCGGGGTTACGTCCACTTCGGACGGACGGGTCGTCTCGAAAGAGCCTTGCCCGGTGGTGAACTGGATCGTCTCGCCATCCAGCACCACGTTGCTGACGGACCCGCTTTCGACCTGCGCGATGAAGTCGGAATAAGCGACGCTGCGCGCGCTGACCGTGGACTGGTTACCGCTGAACAGGTTGAACAGCGCAAGGATCAACAGGAACAGGATGACCCAGAAGGCGATATTTCTCGCATTGCCCAAGAGAATTCTCCTTACATCGGCGCCCGGGGAAAGCCCGCGCCGGACACTGTGCCTAAAATAGGCATGCAGCCCCTGACTTCAATGCGATTTTATTGTCGCGTGAAAACCCGCCGATGCGGCATATTCGCAAAGGATCGCGTCTTGGTTCCAGAAACCGGGTACGGCAAGCAGAAGATCGCCCTGCCAGACCCCCGGCCAGGACAGCATCGCGGCATGGGACAAGGTCGCCGGGCGGTCCCATTGCGCAAGGCCGTTTTCCCCCAGGGGCCGGATCGTGGCATTGCCCTGACCGGGGGCCTCGATACACCAGCGACCGTCCCAGATCTGCTCTCCATCGGCAGCGCATTGGCTGTGCTCTACCGCCTTGAATTCACGCACCATCATCAGGCCGTCCCGCGACGGGATCAGGCGGCATCCCTGCAAGGTGCCGCCCTGACCGTTCAACGCCCGGTCCAGCGTGGCCGAAAGCGATGCCAGCCGCGGTTTGTAGGGCGCGCCCGACAGGCAGGCCAGGCCGTGGGCCACCAGACGCAGCCGGGTTTCCTCTTCGGTCTGCTCCAGCCCCTCGCGGTCGAAGATCAGTAGCCCCTGTCGGTCGGTCACGATCCCGTCAGCCACATCCGCAGCCCGCGCCAGCAGCGCTACCCGCGCCCGGGCAAGCGACGCCGCAGTGTCCGCCAACCGGGCGGCATCAAGCCCGAACGGGGCCAGCTGAGTCAGCAGACGACGGGCGCGCACCCGGTCATAGCGGGGGTCGTCATTGGTCGGGTCTTCAAACCAGCGCATCCCCTGCCGGGTCAGCCAGATGCGCAGATCGGCGCGGCTCTCGCCGAGAACCGGACGCAGGATGTCGTCGCGGCCAAAGCGGCCCTCAGGCATCGCCGAGAGCCCGTCCACCCCCGATCCGCGCGCCAGCCGCATCAGCACGGTTTCCGCCTGATCGTCCTGTGTGTGGCCCAGAAGGATCGCGCCGATCCCTTCGCGCGCACAGAAATCCCGCATCAGGGCATAGCGGGCGTCTCGGGCGGCGGCTGGCAGATTGCCCTTGCCGTCCCACCCGGTCCAGTACAGCGTGTCGTGCTGTGCCCCCATGCGCATCGCCTCACGTGCGACCAGCAAGGCCTCGTCGCCCGCCTCTGGCCGCAGCCCGTGATCGACCGTCAGCGCGTGGATGCGGCAATGGTTCTCCTCGGCCCAGTCACAGGCCAGCCCAAGCAGCGCCAGCGAATCCCCGCCGCCAGAGACCGCGACCGCCAGCCTTTCGGGCCGGTGCCCCGCCAGCAGCCGCTCCATCGCGGCGGCGAAGCGGGCATCAAGCGTCAATTGCAGCCGATCCGCGTCATGGCGGCGCGGGAGTCCAGCACGATGGAAGAGGCAGGATAGCGCACCTCGACCTCGCCAAGGGTCAGGCAGGCCTCATCGCGCTGTCCCAACTCGTTCAGACTGGTGCCCAAACGGTACAGGCTTTCGGGGGCACGAGGGGCGTCGGGCGCACCGCTGAAGCTGGCCAGATAGGCCCGCGCGGCGCGGTTCCACGCGCCTTGAGCGGCCTCGGCCTCGCCCCGCCAGAAATGCGCCTCGGCGCTGAGTGCGCCGCCGGGATAGGTGTCGGTATAGGCCTGGAAGCCCTGTGCGGCCCCGGCGAAATCGCCTTCGTCATAGGCAGCCATCGCGCGGTCGAAATCGCTTTGCTCGGCTTCGGCAAGGCGCGGTCCGTTGGAGCCGCTCGTCACTGGCAAGGCTGGTGTTGCAACCGGCGCGCTGCCACCGCCAAGCGTCGGCGTGTCCCCAAGCGACCCGATATCGCAGTCGTCCTCCAACTCACATAGGCGAAACTCCAGATCACCAATCCGGTTTGTGCCGTCGCTAACGATGCTGTCCACCCGGATCTGCAGATCTTCCGTGGCGCGGGTCAGACGGCGCAGCTCGCTTTCAATGGCATCGACCCGTTCCAGCGTGCTGCCCACGGCGGTGCCGCTCGGCCCGCCGGTGGTAGACAACTCCGTGCGCAGGCGCTGGATCTCGACCCAGAGGACCGACAGTTCCTGGCGGATATCGGCCAGGGTCCCGGACCGGCTTTGCGCCAGCGCCGCCGGGGCAGGCAGCGCCAGCAGGACAAGGGCGAAGATCAGCGCGCGGGGCATGGATCAGGCCCCCGTTCCGATTTCCAGAACCGTCACGGCGCGGCGGTTCTGCCGGTAGCAGCTTTCCTCGGAACAGATCGCCAGCGGACGCTCCTTGCCATAGCTGATGGTGCGCAGCCGGCCTTCGGTGATTCCGCGGGTCAGCAGGTAGGTCCGCACGGCGGCAGCCCGGCGCGCGCCGAGGGCGAGGTTGTAGTCGCGCGTGCCTTGTTCGTCGGCATGGCCTTCGATCAGCGCGTTGTATTCCATGTTGCGCAGCAACCAGTCGGCCTGATCGTCCAGCGTCGCGCGGCCTTCGGCGGTCAGGGTCGACTGGTCGACCTCAAAGAGCACCCGGTCACCGACGGTTTCGTTGAAATAGGCGACCGAGTTGGGGTCGCCCGCCTCTCCGGCACCTGCACCAGCCCCGCTGCCCATGCGATTGTCACCGAAGTAACGGTTGTCGCCGCAGGCCGTCAGGCCAAGCACCGCGACCAGAAGGGTCAATTTCAGAAAGAGTTTCATCCTGCGTCGTCCTCATTATCGCGCTTTTCATTGGCGCCAGGGTATCACGGGCGGGCCTTCGTGAACATGCCCTCTGCCCGCTCGAAGGGTTATTGCAACTGCGGCGACCAGGCCGGGTCGGAGGCCATGCCAGGGGTCGAAACCCGCTGAAGGTTCCGCCCCGAGATATCGACCGAATAGATCGCGGGCGCGCCATCGGCCCCGGCGGTTTCGCGGGTGAACATGATCACGCGGCCATTGGGCGCCCAGGACGGGCCCTCGTCAAGGAACGAGGAGGTGAGCAGCCGTTCCTCGGACCCGTCGGTGCGCATCACGCCAATGTGGAACCGCCCGTCCTGCTGGTTGGTAAAGGCAATGAGATCGCCGCGCGGCGACCACACGGGCGTGCCATAGCGGCCGTCGTTGCGGCTGATGCGGCGGCCCTCCCCCCCTGAAGCGGGCATGATATAAAGCTGCTGCGTGCCGGACCGGTCGCTTTCAAATACGATCTGGCTGCCGTCGGGCGAAAAGCTGGGGGCGGTTTCGATCGACGGCGCGTCGGTCAGGCGGCGGCGGTCGCCGGTTTGCAGGTTCAGCAGGTAGATATCGGTATTTCCGCCCCGTTCCGCCGAGAACACCACGCTGTTGCCATCGGGCGAAAAGCGCGGGCTGAAGGTCATTGTCAGGGCGTCATCCTCCAGGGGCCGGGCACGGACGCTGGCAAGGTCCATGATATAGACGCGCGGAATACCGGATTCGTAGCTGGTATAGAGAATGCGGTCGCCCGTGGGCGAAAAACGGGGCGCCAGAACGAGGGACCGGCTGTCGGTCAGGAATTGCACATTCGCACCGTCATAATCCATGATCGCGATGCGCTTGAGCCGCGCGTTCTTGGGGCCTTCCTGCGCGATGAACACCACACGACTATCGAAATACCCGCTTTCGCCGGTGATCCGTTCATAGACGTGATCGGCCACCGTATGGGCCATGCGCCGCCAGCTGTCGGGGCTGCCGACGAATTGCAGACCGGAGCCGAGCGGCTGTTCCGAGAAAACGTCAAAGAGGCGGAAGCGCACCACAAGCTGCCCGCCCTCCATCGAGACCGAGCCGGTGATCAGCGCCTGCGCGTTGATGGCTTGCCAGTCGCTCCACTGAACCGGGCTGTCGAAACTGGTCACGGAGGAGATATGGGCACTGCGCGGCACCTCGCGGAAGAGGCCCGTGCCCACCAGATCGGCGGCAATCACGCGGGTGATGTCACTGGCCGCATCGGTGGCCGCGCTGTTCCCGGCAATGAATTCCGGCAGGGCGAAGGGCAAGGGCTCGATCACGCCTTCTGTGATCTCGATCCGCAGCGGGCCGGGGCTTTGCGCGATGGCGGGCTGCACGGTCAGCGCGGCAAGGGCAAGCAGCGACGCCAGCAGGGCGTGGAAAATACGAGTCATTTCTGGCTCAACTCCTCGGGTCGGAAGGTCATCAACGAAATATCGCACGGAGTATAGCGATCACATAGAAGATCGGAACCCGCCCCGTGTCGGCAGGTTCTTGCGCCTAGTGTGCGGCGGGGGTTGGCCTGGCAGGTCATCTCAGCCGCATCTCCTCGGGGTTGAAGGTGATTTCCAGCTCCCGCCAGTGGTCATAGCTTTCCTCGGGCAGGTCATAGCCATTGGCCCCGCAGCGGATCACTGCCCGGCGCGCGGCCTCATAGGCCTGGCGGGCCGCCGCATCGGACCCGCCCCGCGACTCGATCATGCGGATCGAGCCGGTCTCGGGCCGCCCGTCGCGCGACATCTGGACTGAAATGGTCACGACAGTCTGCAGCGCCTCGGAGGACAGGCTGCCAACGTTCCAGCATTGCATTACACGCAAAAGGAACGACCTATCACTGGTGGGATCGGGAGGGGCTGCTTGTTCATCCACCGATGGGCAATCAAAGAGAGCATTGACGACCCCATTCAGCCAATAACCCTCACCGGGCACAGTGCACTGCCAGCCGAAAGGCAAATCCTGCGCAGCCGCGTAGCTTACCGACGCGACCAAAAGTGCCACGTTGGCTAGAATCAATCTTGTCGCTTTCGAACGGATCATCTCATCCTCATCCCGTCCGGATTGAAAACCGCTTCGATATTTCTCCAGTGATCATAGCTTTCTTGCGGCAGATCATAACCATTTCTTCCACAGCGAATGATCGCTCGTCGGGCGGCCTCAAATGCAAGATCGGCACCCGCCTCCGTTCCCTCAATGATCTCCACAAGTCGAATAGAGCCGGTGTCTGGGACCCCTTCTTGGCTCAAAGAGAACCCGACAACCACAGTTGTACGCATAGCCTCCGAGGATACAGTGCCGAGGTTCCAGCATTGTCCGATAGCCAGCCGCAACCCGTCGCGCTGCCCGGCGGACAAGGGCGGGCCTGCGGGCGTTACGGGGGCGGGCGGTGCCTCTGAGGCCGCCTCAGCAACCGCAGCGGCGATGGCATCGGCCAGCGGGTCGCGCTCCTCGATTGCGGGGGGCGTGTCAGGCGTGGGCGCTTCTGCCACCGTGCGGATGGGGCGCGCGGGCGGGCGGAAGGAGGTCACCGGCGCCAAAGCGGCGGCGGGCGTTTCCGCCTCGGTCACGATCTCGGTCGTGGCCTCCTCGGGCGCTGTCGGGGGCGTGTCGGGCACCGGTGCGGGTGTCTCGGATGGCTCTGGACGCGTCACCACCTCGGGCGCGATCTCGGCCTCGGGCGGCGGTGCGGGCGCGGGCAACGGGGCCACGCGGGGCGCTTCGCTCGGCGCGGGCGTGTCAGAGGGCGGCGCGGTCACGTCCTGCGCAGGCGGGCTTGGCAAGGCTGCCACTTCCGCCTGCACCTCGGTATCGGGCAGCGGCGCGAAGGTCGACATGTCGGGTTGTGTCTCCGTGGGCGGCTCGGGCGTGGCCTCCGGCGGGGTGACGACCGGCGCGGCGGCCTCTGGCGTGGGCGGGGTCGGTTCGGTGATATCGGGCACGGGCGGTGTGGGCAGAGAGGGTTGCTCCACCACGGCGGGCGTCGCCACCACGGTTTCGAACATGGCGTCGAATTCCTGCGCCGAGATCAGGGTGACTCCGGTCAGCTCAAACGGCTCTTCCTCCGTATCGCTGAACAGACTACCCCCGATTAGCGCCCAGATGAGCACCCCGAAATGCAGTCCGCTGGAGGCATAGAGCGCACGCCGCATCGGCCCGTCACTCCCCATCCTGTGCATCAAGACGCGGGCCACCGGCATCGGTCACCAGCCCGATCTCCCGGAACCCACCGGCATTCAGCGCACCCATGACCTGCATCACGTCCGAATAGGGAATGGCCCCGTCCGCACGCAGGAAAATCTGGTTGCTGTCCCGTTCGGCGGCAATGCCCTGCAGGCGCGTCACCAATTCCGCCATCGGCACCGGCGTGGTCTGGATCATCACCTGCCCGTCGGCGGTCAGCGTCACGGCGAGCGGTTCTTCCTCCTGCTCACCCGGCAGCGGCTCGGCTGCGGTTTCCGGCAGCTCGATCGGTACACCCACGGTCATCAGCGGGGCTGACACCATGAAGACGATCAGCAGCACCAGCATCACGTCCACGAAGGGCGTGACGTTGATCTCCGACATGGCGGCGTGGCGGGACCGGCGATTGCCACGTCTGCTGCGCCCGCCTGTCTGCCCCTGTTTCACTCCGGCGCCCATGGGTCAGTCCAATTGCCGGGAGAGGAGGGTAGAGAACTCATCGGCAAAGCCCTCATACCCCGCAACCAGCCGGTCGGCGTCGGCGGACAGCTTGTTGTAGAGGATCACCGCCGGGATAGCGGCCAAGAGGCCAAGCCCGGTGGCCATCAGCGCCTCTGCAATACCGGGTGCCACGACGGCAAGCGAGGTGTTGCCGGATGTCGCGATTTCCTGGAAGGACCGCATGATCCCCCAGACCGTGCCGAAAAGCCCGATAAAGGGCGCCGTCGCGCCGGTGGTGGCGAGGAAGTTGAGACCGGATGTCAGCCGCTCCGCCTCTCGTCCAATCGCCACATCCATCGACCGATCCACCCGCTGCTGCACGCCGGGGATCAGCGCCCCGTCATCGCGTAAGGATCGCTGCCATTCGGTCATGCCCGCCACGAAGACCCGTTCGGACGCGGACCGGGGCCGTTCGGCCACCTTGTCAAACAGCTCATCCAGCGGCTCACCCGACCAGAAGGCCGCATCGAACTGCGCAGCCCGGCGGCGCGACAGCCGGTAGGTCGAGAATTTGGAGAAGGCGATTGCCCAGACCCAGATCGACGCCGCGAACAGCATCACCATGACGATCTGGACGACAAAGCTTGCGCGGAAGAACAGGGCCAGCAGCGAGAAATCCATCTCCTGCGCCATGCTCAGCGTTTCGGTTTCCATGAAGTGCGTATCCTATCTGCCCGGCCTCTGGTCGGATGCCATCTTGTTCGCGGCATCTCGTTTGAAGGCGAATCTAGCAAAGAGGAAGAGCAAACACCATTGGCTTGCGTCACGGTCGGTTTCACTGCTGAAACGTAACCAGCTTTTGGCGGATATCCGCCGGAATCCGCACCGCGCGGCCATTTTCGGCAAGGCAGACCACCTGTACGGTGGACGCATAAAGCCGCTCATCGCCCCGGAAAACCACCTGTTCGAGGTCGAAACTGGCCCCTTTGACCCCGGTCAGCCGGGTTTCGACCCTGAGATCATCCTCGAATCGGGCCGGTGCGATGAAATCCATCTCCATCCGCCGCACGGCAAACACGATCCCCTGCCCGGCCTTCAGCGCGGTCTGCGAAATCCCCGCCTCGCGCACCATCTCGGACCGGGCCCGTTCGATGAACTTGAGGTAATTGGCGTGATAGACGATCCCCGCCAGATCGGTGTCTTCATAGTAGACGCGGGTGTGGAAGTGGTGGGTCATGCGGTCTCCTGCAAAGCGAACGCCGGTGGCCTTCCAAGCTGTCACAAGTCACGGCTCACAGGAAGGTGGGCGTGGCGGGATGCTTTGGCAGCGCACGGGTCTGACTTCGGTCTATTGGGCGTCGCGCTTGGGAATGGTTGCGATGTCAGGCACCCAGGGCAAGGTCGATTGGCACCAGACCTGCACTTTCGGCGTCAGCGACGCGCGCTGCCTGATCGTGCCGACACGAAGCCCAAAAAACGCGTTCGGGTCGTTTTCGGTGCTGGCGTGAATGCGGGTTCCGCAGTTCGGGCAGAAACTCAGTTTTCGAATGCGGCCACTCTCTGCAGTCTTGTTGAACGACTTCAGTTCCCCGGACAGCAACGTAAAGGCCCCGTCAACCACCCCGGCAACCAGACCGAAGGCGGCCCCGGAATTTACCTGACAATCGTTGCAGTGACATATCGCGACCCGGTCGGCGTCAATTTCGGCTTCGTAGCGGACAAATCCGCAAAGGCATCCCCCATCAACCTGCATGGCAGCTTTCTCCGGCTTTGACAGTTGGGTCAGCGTTGCACGCAAAACGCATGAATGCGACGGCTACTTTGCCAGTCGATACAATCAGCGCCGGTTCAGGGGTGCGCGCCGTGACAAAACGTAAGATCAGGCCTGATGGCCAAGCGTCCCCACCCGGGCCGCCAGCCTCAACCCGTGGCTCGGGTCAATCGCGCTGGCGGGCATCACCGGGTCGTAGCCCGCGCGGATCACGGTGGCGATCTCGGGTTTCAGGACGGCGGGTTGACCGGGGGCCGCGGCGAGGGGGGAGCTGTCGGTGAAGGCGGTGTCGGACCAGAGCAGGATGACCTGCACGACCTGGCTGAGCGCGATGGACTCTGCCGGGACCTTGGCCATCTCCTCATCCATGCGGATGAAGACGAACGCCGCCTGAATGGCCCCGCTGTCATCGAACCGGAAGCTGCGGTACTGGTTGGCGTCCAACGCTTTCAGCCGGTCCACCGTGGTGGGCAGGTCGGGGATCAGCCGGTCGAGATTGGGCGTCTCGGTCAGTTCGTCCCACTCGCGGAAGAAAAAGACCATCAGGTTCGCGCCCAGTTCCGGGTCGGTCTCGGCCATCTTGTGCCCGGCCAGAGCCACTACAGCCTCGATCGCGCCTTTCAGGATGCTGACGGTTGCGTCCTCTACCCCGAAGACCACAGGCACAATGGGGCGTCCCCACCGGGCAAAGAGGTACCGTCCGTCAGACCGGATAAAAAGGCGCGTGACCGCGTCGGCATCCATTCCGGGGACTCCTTACAGGTTATTCTCAGCCATCCAGCCCGCGAATACCGGATCATAGGCGGCAGGGCCATAGACCTGCGGTGCAGTCCCGCTTTCATAGATTGCAGCCGCCGCCGCCCCGTCGGAAATGCGGATGCCCCAGGCCCCGGCCGCGATGTTGCAGGCATGGGCCATACAGCCCGCGCCGAGCACCCAATCGCCCCGCTGGATCACGCTGTTGGCGGGGCCGATGCGGTCGGACAGATCGCGGATCTGATCTTCGCTCATGATGGTCAGGAAGCGGGCGCGTTCACCGGGGTCGCGGAAAATGGCGTAGGGGTGTTCACCGATCCAGCGGGTCGCATCCGCGCCGGGGCCAGCAGGCGTGCCTGCAAAGGGTTGCGCGCCCGGGGCCGTCTCCATCCCTGCATCGCTGAAGCGGTAGGTGGTGAATTGCTGGCGCATTCCGTCAGCGAAGATGTCGAGCTCCAACGCATCGGGTTCGATCCGCATATCGCTGACCGCGCCCTCACAGGCCGCGGTTTCGCCCATCACCTGCACCGTGCCCTGGCCAACGCGGATCACCGTCACGCCGGGGCCGCACATATTGCCGCCGTGATGGTGCGTCGCCAGCAGCCAATCATGATCCGATCCTTCAAGCGCCCAGGCCCCGAGGATTTCCCACATGTAGTCCAGCTCTACCGGCAGGGTCGCACCGGAGACCACCAGCCCCTGACTGGGACGCGCGCCCACGACCGAGGCGGCGCCGAACCGGGTCTGGAACTGGTCATAGCTGCCGAAGTCCACATCGGCACTTGCCGTGCTGGCAGACAAGGCAAGAAGGGTGGCACTGAGGAAACGGATCATGGTCATTCTCCCGTGAAGGTCAGATCAGGCTGCCCTGTTCGGGGGGCATGGGGGCCGCAAGACCCAGATGCGACCAGCCTTTGGATGCCAGCATCCTTCCGCGCGGGGTGCGGGCAATCAAGCCCTGTTGCAGAAGGAAGGGTTCAATCACCTCTTCAATCGCGTCGCGGCTTTCCGATAGTGCGGCGGCCATGGTCTCCACCCCCACGGGGCCACCGCCGTAGTTTTCCGCCATCAGCATCATGTAGCGCCGGTCGGCCCCGTCGAGGCCAAGGTGATCGACCCCAAGCCGCGTCAGCGCACTGTCGGCAATGGCCTGCGTCAGCCGTCCGTCGCCTTCCACAAGCGCGAAATCCACCACCCGGCGCAGCAGCCGACCGGCGATCCGAGGCGTGCCACGGGCGCGGCGGGCAATCTCCAGCGCGCCTTCGGGGTCGGACGGGATGCCCAACAAACGCGATCCGCGCGTCACGATTTCGTGCAGCTCGGGCACTGTGTAGAATTGCAGCCGGGTGGGAATGCCAAAGCGATCACGCAGGGGCGTGGTCAATAGGCCAAGCCGTGTGGTCGCGCCAACCAGAGTGAAGGGTTGCAGTTCGATCCTGACCGTGCGCGCGGCAGGACCTTCGCCGATCACCAGATCGAGCTCGAAATCCTCCAATGCGGGATAGAGCACTTCCTCCACCGCCGGGTTCAGCCGGTGGATCTCGTCGATGAACAGGACATCGCGCGCCTCCAGATTGGTCAGGATCGCGGCAAGGTCTCCCGCCTTGGCCAGAACCGGGCCGGAGGTCATGCGGAAGTTCACCCCCAATTCCCGCGCCATGATCTGTGCCAGCGTCGTCTTGCCCAAACCGGGAGGGCCATGGAACAGCACATGGTCCATCGCCTCTTCCCGCCTGCGGGCGCTTTCGATGAAGACGCGCAGATTGGCGCGCGCCTCTTCCTGGCCGATGAATTCCGTCAGCTCCTGCGGGCGCAGGGCGCGGTCAGGGCTCTGATCTTCGGGCAAGGGCGTCGCGCGCAGGGTGGGGTCGGGGTCTGTCATCTCAATCCTTCGGGGCCAGCAGACGCAGGGCGGCGCGGATCAGGGCGGTTGTGTCCGCATCGGGCGCGTCCCCTGCGGCCTGCGCCACCGCCATCGCGGCCTCTGCCGGGGCATAGCCCAGGTTCTTCAGCGCCGAAAGGGCTTCGGCCTGAGAGGATGAGGACGGGCGCGCCCGGACAGGGGCCGCGAGGTCGGGCTGTCCGGCGGGCGTCGCCGCAGGGGCATCCCCCAAAGCCTCGATCACCTCGCCGCCCATGGCCATGACGCCCGGCGCCTTGTCCTTCAGCTCCATGACCACGCGCTGTGCCAGTTTCGGCCCGACACCCTGCGCGGCCTTCACCGCCGCCGCATCACCAAGCGAAATGGCACGCGCCACGCCCTCGGCCCCCAGAGTGCCCAGAATGGCCATCGCAGCCTTGGCCCCGACGCCCTGCACGGAAATCAGCAGCCGGTGCCATTCGCGATCATAGAGCGTCGGAAAACCGAAGAGCTGCAACAGATCCTCGCGGACCAGCAATTCGGTGAACAACGCCGCCGCCTCGCCCCGCCCCGGCAGGGCGGCCAGCGTCCGGTCGGAACAATAGACCACATAGCCCACACCATTCACATCCAGCAGCACGTGGTCGCTGCCCTTGTAATCCACCCGGCCCGTCAGCTTGCCGATCATCGCCCCGCCTCCACTGCCGCGGCCAGACGGCCCGCGGTCTGCGCATGAAAGGCATGACAGATGGCAATGGCAAGTGCATCCGCCGCATCGGGGCTGGAGGGGTTTGCGCCGGGCAGTTGCATCTTCACCATATGCTCCACCTGCCGCTTGTCCGCGTGGCCTACGCCAACGACGGTCTTCTTGACCGCATTAGGCGCGTATTCCGCCACGCTCAGACCGGCCTGCGCTGGCACCAGCAATGCAATCCCGCGCGCCTGCCCCAGTTTCAGCGTCGCTACCGCGTCGCGGTTGACGAAGGTCTGTTCCACGGCGGACTGTTCCGGCTGCCAGCGGTCCAGCACCTCGGTCAGTTGCCGGTGCAGCGACAAAAGCCGCGCGGCAAGGTCCTTGCCCTCGCTGTGACAGGTGCCATTCGCCACGTGACTGAGTCGCGATCCCCGCGCCTCGATCACGCCCCAGCCCATGTTTCTGAGCCCCGGATCGATCCCGATGATCCTCATTCTGCCCGACCCCTCAAATTTCTTGCGACTTTTTTGCAGCACTAGCACGAAACAAGAACATTGACCAGACAAAGTCGGTTTTCGGCGTCCATTGAAACAAAAACGACAAGCGTCAGCGGGGATGTCGATTCAGGACAATTTCCTGATCCTGTTCCGACAGGAATTGTGGCGAAATTTTGCCCGAAATTCATGTCCTTACGCCCGATTCAGACCTATGCGCAGATTGCATATGACCCATGCGAAAATCGGTATTGCTCGGGCCAGCCCCGAACCCTAGATGCCGGGTCAGCAAGCGAACACTTCGCAACCCAACCTCTAATCTGGAAGGAACATTCAGATGGCTACCGTGACCAACCGTACCGTTGACGCCGGCTTCAGCGTCGCCTCGATCCTCTCCGTTTTCGTGGGTCGGATTGCAGCCTGGAACGACGCCCGCGTGACCCGCAAAGCGCTGGAGGCTCTCTCCGATCGTGAACTCGACGATCTGGGCCTGAACCGTGGCGATATCGACGCGATTGCCACTGGCATCTATCGCTGAGATTTCTCTCTCTTCTCTCCCCGGCTGAAGCCGCTCCGATCTCGGGGCGGCTTCTTTCGTTTCAGGGGTCAGACCGGCGGGCGACCAAGCGCATCCGTCAGGGTTGCGCCGATCCAGGCAGAGATCGGGTCCATTGCCAGCAGCCAGGCTGCCGCCTGATGGCCCGCTGTCTGATCCGACAGCTCTGCCAGCCGCGCCGAATACTCCGCCGCGCCCTGGTGCCAGATCATGAACCCCTTGAACAGAAAGCAGCAGGTCACCGCCAGGGCCAGGCTGCGCCAGGGAAAGGATAGCCGGATGCGGCGGCGGCGCGGGACGATCAACCCATCGGGGCGCACGACGACGCCACTGTCATCGCTTGCCGATGTGTGATCCAGCCTGCGTAGACGTTCCTGAAAGCGGTTGTAATTGGCATCCATGGGGCACCTCTTGCGCCTGCCCCACCCTCGCACGGATTATACCGCGAATTATGGCAAAATTGTGCCGGTCAGCGGCGCAGGGTCAGCGTGGTCCATTCGCCAAGCTCGGCCCGATGCTCCAGCGTCATGCCCTGTGCCTCATAGGCCGCGACAACCTCGTCGCCCTGTTCGTTGAGCAAGCCCGACAGGATGACATGGCCACCTTCTGCGCAATGCGCCGCCACGTCGGGGGCCAGCTCCACCAGCGGGCCTTTCAGGATATTGGCGAAGATCAGGTCGTAGGGCGCGGCAGCAGCCAGCTCCGCGTGATCGAACCCTGCCGCCTCAAGACAGCGCACTCGCCCCGCTTCGCCATTGGCGGCAACATTGGCCAGGGCCACATCCACGGCCACCTCGTCGATATCGGAGGCCAGAACCGGATCGGGCCAGACCTTGGCCGCCGCCAGTGCCAGAACGGCGGTGCCGCATCCGATATCGACCGTGTTTTTCTTGACCTCACCGGCCTGGATCAGCCGCTCCAGTGCCTCCAGACAACCTTTGGTCGTGCCGTGATGACCCGTGCCAAACGCCATCGCCGCCTCGATCAGCAAGGGAATCCGATCTCCCGGCACCTTGTCCGCGTCATGGCTGCCATAGACGAAGAACCGCCCGGCCTCTACCGGATGCAGCTCGCGTTTCACATGGGCCACCCAATCGGTTTCCGGCAGTTCCGACACCACGAAGGGCTTGGCATCATGCGCCGCCGCCAACAGGGCCAGGGCGACGTCATCGGGCGCTTCGGTGAAATAGGCGCCGACTTCCCACAAGCCCGATCCGTCCTCCATCTCGAACACGCCGACGCCGGTTGCTTCCGGTTCGATCTCTTCCAACGCAAGGCCAAGCGCCTCGGCGTTTTCACGGGCTTTGAGGGTGGTCAGGGCGGTGAAGGTCGGCATCGGTCAACTCCTGTCAGGTCCCTCACGCCTTAGGCGCAGGCTGCAAAAAACACAATGCGCCTTCTTCTTGGTCCAAATACTCACTTCCTGACCTGTCAGCCTTCTCCTCGGGCCCGATGTCGCGCCGCCCTCGCAGATATTCCGCGGCAGCACGGGTCGGCGAGGGCCCCCGGACGGGGGCTTGAGCCGGGCCGTTCCCCGGTCGGCGCCGTCAGGCGTCGAGCCCGATGGGGCAGGACACACCGGTTCCGCCGATCCCGCAATAGCCCGAGGGGTTCTTGGCCAGGTATTGCTGGTGATAGTCCTCGGCAAAAAAGAACTCCGGCGCAGGCAGGATCTCGGTGGTGATCGCGCCGAAACCGGCCGCCTTCAGCCGGACCTGCATGCCCGGAACACTCTCCTTTGCGGCCGCCAACTGAGCTTCCGAGAAGGTATAGATCCCCGACCGGTACTGGGTGCCCATGTCATTGCCCTGCCGCATGCCTTGCGTCGGGTCGTGGTTTTCCCAAAACACCTTAAGCAGCGCCTCATAGCTGATGACCTTGGGGTCATAGACCACCCGTACCACCTCGTTATGGCCGGTCCTTGCGGTACAGACCTCTTCATAGGTGGCATTGGGCGTGTGCCCGCCCGCATAGCCCACCATGGTCAGCCAGACCCCGTCCAGCCCCCAGAACATCCGCTCCACGCCCCAGAAGCAGCCCATGCCGAACATGGCCGCTTCCATGCCCTCGGGCACCTCCGACGAAAGCGGGCGGCCGGAAACGAAATGCGTCCTTGCCGTGGGAATGGGCTGCGCCCGCCCCGGCAGCGCCTCGGCAGCCGAGATCATCTCCATCTTCTTCGCCTTGAATCCGAACATCGCGCGTCTCCCTTTGTCTTTGCTCACCATGCATCCGTCGATAGATGGGGTGCAAGCCGCATCACGACCAGATAACTTGCACGCGCTTTCGCTCACGACTGCGCGATCCGGGAAGGGCGGCGCGGCCTCTGGGACCAGAGAAATGGAGAGATGTCAGGTTTGCCGCTTCAGCTCTCCCAGGTGGCGAACAGTTCGCGATCCTCTGGGGACCTCATTGCCAGGTTGTCGTGATCGTCTGTCCGTTCCACGTCCCGGCGATCCAGTCCGTGCCTGTCAGCCAGTCCTGATTGTAGTCGATCTGACCCATTTCCATCCCGTTCGAGGTCACGGTCAGCGTCAGGTTGACCCGCTCGATCTCGTAGTCCTGGCCGGTCATCGTACCCGCACCGCTGACGGATATCCCGTCCCAGTAGCTGCAATCGCTGAAGGTCAGTTGGGCCCCCTCGTCGGTTTCCACGGCGTCGAGCGTTCCGCCACGGGTGCAGCCGGACGCGGCATCGTAGTCCATGGCATAGCCGAGGAACGCCAGATCCATATCCATTTCAAGCAGCACCGACCGCGCCAGCCACAGCGGGTCCAGCGGCTCGGTCGGCAGGCTCAGGGGGGTATAGGACGGAACGAAATCGGTCTGGCAGACCTGAATGGGCGCATCGGGCATCTCACCGTCCACCAACAAGCGCACAACAGCCGATTCAATGCAGGGATAGTCCATGCGCCAGACGACATGGGGGCCACCTTCGAGAACGATCAAGGCCGCATTCTGGCTGCGTTCATAGACAGCGACCGCCTGGTCGATCGGCGTAATCGGATCGGTCGAAGAATTCAGCACCAGCGTTGGATAGTCGCCACCGACAAAAGGCGGGCGCGGCTCGCTTGCCGGTAGCGCCATACGGGCACAAATACTGAGTTCCTGAAAATAGGTATCCAGGAAGCGCGGCAGCTCGGGGGCCATCATTTCGGTTGCGTGCAGAACGCGGGCCATCTCGACGTCGGGGTCCTGGCCCTCGGTCCAGTCCTCGCAGACAATCGCGTAATAGGCCGCGCCGTAGAACCCTTCGTCCTCATCGAGCAATGGCTCGTTGCTTTCGATATCAATCGAAGACTCGTAGTAGCTGTCGCGAAGCAACGGGATCAGATCGCCCCGGCTTGCGGCTGCCAGAACCCGCAGGAACCAGGATCGGCCACCGGGGGAATAGAGGTTGTTGAAGGTAGAGACCTGAAGGAATGCGAGATCCAGTTCCCTCGGCTCTGTTCCGCCCTCCGCAAGCGGATAATCAACCATGATCGCGCCGTCCGACAGAAGGGTCTGAAGCGCCTGATACGCCTGCGCGGTCGGCATGCCCATGTCTGCAGAACATTCCGCGTCGGCATCGCAGAACGCGAACATCCGTTCCAGCAGCGCCTCTGATCCGGTCAGGGTGCTTTCCTGAAAGGCCGTCAGCGTCAGTTCAGGATCGACCACGGCATCCAGAATGACCCCGGCCACGGCGTCAGGGAACGTTGCCGCGTATTCCTGAACGAATTCGGTGCCATAGCTGTGCCCGTACAGCCAAAGCTCGGGCGCACCGATGGCCTGGCGTAAAACCTCCAGATCGCGGACGGCCTGATCGGTTCCCACATGCGGCAGAACCTCCGGGTAGGCCATCTCGGCGGTGCAATCCGCGATATAGGTGTCGACGGCGGTCACGATGCCATCGCGGACGTCTTTGGACCCAGGGTCAAAATGCATCCCGTCCGCGCGGAACAGGGCGTCCAGCGCTGTCGGGCAACTGATCCCGTGTTCCGTGCCCACGCCGCGCAGATCGAAGAACATGATGTCATAGGCATCGAGAACGTCTTGTGCGATATCCGACAGGTAGTAGTCGGCGTCCACCACAGCGGTGCCGCCCGGCCCCCCCACCACATAAACCATGAGCCCCAGGCTTTCCTCAGCCGCCGGGCTCAGGGCGTAGGTGATCTGGATGGTTTCCCCGACGACCGGATCAAAATGGTTCAGGGGCACCTCAACGGACACGCACAGCAAGTCGCTGCCTTCGCACACCTCCGCTCCGATGGAGGTGAAGGCCTCTGCAATGGTTTGAGAATACGCGGGAAGGCCAAGCGCAAGCGTCAGACCCAAAGCGGTGGCTACAGCACCCCCCTGCACTGAATAATTCATTCCAAATCTCCTATGAGGGTCCAACAGATCAACCAATGAATAAACTATGGGGGAAGCACTGGCAGATCTTGGGGCGCGGCACTGGTCAGGTCGGTAGCGTCCGATGCCCGTCCATGGGATATCGTGTGGCGCGCCTTGCAAGCATAGGTTGCGTCGGGATGGCAAGCAACAGATTTCACCAACAATCCGAACAGCTCTTCCCGAATGTCAGCCGGGTCGAATGATTTAAGGCGGTGATGCTTGACGCGTCTGCCACATTTTTCAGGGCGACTTCTGCCATGCACCAGACGCCTTGCGGGCCGGTTCGGACCTGCATGCTGGCACTGGAGTGCATACAGGCTCTTTCTTCGTCACGTTTCGCTTCCCAATCGCCGAAACCGCCCCTAACGTCCCCGCCATGACACCTGCCTCCGCCCTCGACTCGCGCGCTTCATGGCTGCGCCTTGCGATTTCCCTGACCATCGGACTGGTGGGCAATGTCGGCATGTGGGCGATCATCGTCATCCTTCCCGCCGTGCAGGCCGAATTCAACGTGGACCGGGGCGATGCATCTCTGCCCTACACGCTGACAATGGTGGGCTTTGCGCTTGGCAATTACTTCATCGGGCGGGCCGTCGACCGGTGGGGGATTACCGTCTCGATGGTTGCCGCTGCCGTGCTGATCGCCCTTGGGTTCACCGGGGCGGCCATGGCGCCCAACATCGCGACCTTGACGGCCCTGCAACTTCTGATCGGCTTCGGTACCGCCACCTGTTTCGGGCCGCTTATCGCGGATGTGTCGCACTGGTTCCTGCGCCGCCGGGGCATTGCGGTGGCCATCGCAGCCTCGTCCAACTACCTTTCCGGCGCGATTTGGCCGCTGATCCTGGCCGATATCCTCGCCACCCAGGGATGGCGCACGGCCTATCTGGTGCTGGCGGTGGTCACGCTGGTTGTGATGGTGCCCCTGTCGCTGCTGCTGCGCGCCCGCGTGCCGGAGGCCGCGCGCGTAGAGGCCGAGGCCTCCGCCGCGCTGCGCGCCCGCGCGGTCAGCTTTTCGCCCCAGACCCTGACCATGCTGCTGGCCATTGCGGGCATCGGCTGCTGCGTCGCAATGTCGATGCCGCAGGTCCATATCGTGGCCTTCTGCACCGATCTTGGCTACGGTCCTGCCATCGGGGCCGAGATGCTGTCACTGATGCTGTTCGGCGGAGTGGCCTCACGGCTGGTTTCAGGCGCGCTGGCCGACTGGCTGGGAGGGGTGACGACGCTGCTTATCGGCTCTACCCTGCAATGCATCGCGCTGTTCCTTTATCTGCCGACCTCGGGGCTCACATCGCTTTATATCGTCAGCCTCGTCTTCGGGCTCAGCCAGGGTGGCATTGTGCCGAGCTACGCCATCATCGTGCGCGAATACCTGCCCCCTAGAGAGGCCGGCGCGCGGGTGGGGCTGGTGATGATGTCGACCATCGCGGGCATGGCAATCGGCGGATGGATGTCGGGCTGGATTTATGACGTCACCGGCAGCTACCAATGGGCCTTCATCAACGGCATCGCCTTCAACGTTGTGAATATCGGAATCATGGCGCTGATCCTGCTGCAATCCCGGCCCCGCCGAGCGGCACCAGTGGCGGCCTGATGCCGACCGACGGGGCCGGAGTCGACCAAAACGGAATTTTCCGTTAAATTCCTGTCACCAAAATTTGAAATGGCTACGCGACGACCACATCTTCCAGATGCGAGGGACCGGGCCAGACCGGCACCTCGTGCGAGACAGAACAAGAGACCGGTTCAATGTCGATACGAGAAGTCACCCGCGCCTATAGCGAGCGCAGCGATGCGCTCGCCTCGGCCAGTTATTTCGGTACTTTCGCCGTCTATTTCCTGACGCTCTACCTTGCCGTCCATTTCTACGACGCCTGGTATCTGGTGGCCCCGCTGGTGGTCATCAACGCGCTGTCGGGTGTCAGGCTTTACGTGCTGCAACATGATTGCGGGCACAGTTCGCTGTTTTCCAAGCGGTGGATGAACGATTGGGCCGGTTACGGCCTGTCGACCTTCACGCTGACCCCATACCGGGCAATGCAGTACAACCACAACGAACACCACAAGTTCCTTGGCGACCTGGAGGAACGCCGGTCGGGTGAGATCCACACGATGACCCTGCGCGAATGGAACGAGGCCGACTGGAAGACGCGCCTGTTCTACCGGCTGTACCGAAACCCGCTGATCCTTATCCCCATCGGGGGGATCTTCGTCTATGCCCTACGCTATCGCTGGCCCAAGAACACGCTGAAGGTCGGCGCCGCAGGGGTGCTGGTCCATGATGTGCTGCTACTGGGATGGATCGCGCTGCTCTACTGGCTTGGCGGCATGCCCGCGCTGATGGTCTATCTGGCCACCGTCTTCGTTGCGGCCTGTTCAGGCGTGTTCCTCGTCTATCTTCAACACAATTTCGAGGATACCTACTGGGACCGCCGCCCCGATCTGCGCCACGATCAGGCAGCGCTGCAAGGATCATCGGCGCTGGACCTCGGCTGGTGGTTCGATCTTGCAACCGGCAATATCGCCTATCACGACATCCACCATTTCAACGCCAATATCCCCAGCTACCGTCTGCGCAAATGTCACCGGGCCATCCGCGACCAGTTCGACCTGCCGACGATCAACTGGCCAGAGGCGATCCGCAGTTTCACCCTGAAACTGTGGGACGAGGATCAGGAACGCCTGGTGCCCTTCCCGAATGAACGACGGGTGTTCAGCGGGTTGATGCAACGGATGACCGGCTAGCCAGCGTAAAGCGCAATCGCGGCCTCTACTCCGTCGCGGGTGAGGACGCCCATCCAGTCCGCGAAAGCGGTTGCAAAGCGCGGATCCTGAGAGAGATCGCCGTAGATTGCGGACATCTCCAGCCATGCTTGCGGGCGGTCCACGGCCTCATTGGCGCGTTTCGTCAGCCGGTCCCATTGCGGGTCGTTTGCGGCGATGGCCTCCCCGGCCTCCGTCGTTCCGAGACAATAGCGCGCCCATAGGGCCTCGGTCAGGGCCAGCCCGGAAAACCCGCCGTCTGACAACAGGGCATCGCGCAGCGAGGGCAGAACGAAACCCGGATGCCGACTGGACCCGTCGAACGCCACCCGCCGCGTGGTGTCGACAATGGACGGGTTGGAAAAGCGTCGCTTGATCAGCGCGATGTACTGGTCCGGCGTGAACTCTGCCACTGAGGGGACATGCGGTGCGACCTCTTCGCTCAATACCTTGTGCAGGAACGCCCCGACAGCCGGGTGCGTCGTCGCCTCGGCAATCGTTTCCAGCCCCAGTAGAGCCCCCGCATTCGCCACCATCTGATGCCCGGCATTCAGAATGCGCAGCTTCATCATCTCGTAGCTGTGAACCGAGCTCGAAAAGGTTACTCCGACCTTCTCCAGCGGCGGGCGGCCCGCGCAGAAATCATCCTCTATCACCCACTGCCGGAACGCCTCGTGCGAAACGGGCGCGGCGTCGTTCACCCCGAAGGCCCGGGCGAAATCCAGCTCGCGTTCGCCGGTGGCCGGAACGATGCAATCCACCATAGAATTGGGAAAGCTGCAGCAGTCTTCGATCCAGTCGGCCAGCGCAGGGTCGGACAGACGCGCCACTCCAAGGACAACACCGCGCAGGATCGCGCCATTGCCCTGAAGGTTGTCGCAGCTCAACAGCGTGACGGGTCCGGCCCCCCTTTCCCGCCGCAACCGCAGCGCCGCGATGATCGCGCCAAAGACAGTGGAGGGTCGGTCGGGATTCGCCGCATCTTGGACGATGTCGGGGTGAGCGATATCCAACGCCCCACCCGCCTGAAAATACCCCCCCTCCGTCACGGTCATCGCGACGATGCGAATGGCGGGATCGGCCATCGACGCAATCAGCGGGCCGTGGCCTTCGGCAACCGGCACATAGTCAATCATCGAGCCGATGACCTCTGCCGCCCGGTGATCGCCGTCCAGCTCGATCAGGGTGGTCAGGCAATCCTGCGCCAGCAGTTTGTCGCGCATCGCGGCATCATAGGGCCGGACCCCGGCCCCAAGGATGGCCCAGTCCTTCGCCAGCCCCATCTCCATCAGCCGGCTCAGATACCAGGCCTGATGCGCACGATGGAAGTTTCCCACGCCGATATGGACAATGCCGGCGGTCAGGCAAGACCGGTCATAGCCGGGGCGCCGCACCTCTGCGGGCAAAGCCGACAAGGTGGCATTCGACAGAGGGATCAGGTCCGGTGATGTCTTGTGCACGGCGCTGGCCATGGCCTGTCTCCCTCAGCTCATCCAGTTGCCGCCGTCGACATTATATGTCTGGGCGACGATATAGTCGGCCTCGGGCGAGGCCAGAAACACGGCCATGCCGGTCAGATCCTGGGCGGTGCCCATGCGACCGAAGGGAACGGCTTCGCCGACCTCGCGCTTCTTCTGTCCGGGGGCCTTGTGTTCGTACTTGGCAAAGAAGGCGTCGACGCCGTCCCAGTGTTCCCCATCGACCACGCCGGGCGCGATGGCGTTCACGTTGATGCCATGACCGATCAGGTTCAGCCCCGCCGACTGGGTCAGGCTGATGATGGCGGCCTTGGAGGCGCAATAGACCCCGACAAGCGCCTCACCCCGACGGCCCGCCTGGCTGGCCATGTTGATGATCTTGCCGCCCTGCCCGCGCTCTATCATGTGCTTGGCAACCGCCTGCAGCGTGAAAAGCGCACCCGCCACATTGATCTGGAACACCCGGTCAAAGTCTTCGCGGGTGATCTCGACGATCGGGGCGGCGGAAAAGATTGCGGCATTGTTGATCAGGATGTCGATCTGGCCGAGCCTCTCCACGGTTTCGGCCACGGCCGCGTCGATGCTGTCCTGCCGGGTCACATCCATCTCCACGGCAATCGCCGCCGCGTCGAGATCGGCCGCCGAGGCGCGGGCACGCGCGATGTCGATATCGGCAATCGCCACACGCGCACCTTCCGCGACATAGGCTTCGGCGAAGGCCAAGCCGATCCCTCGAGCGGCCCCCGTGATCAGAGCCGTTTTTCCCGCCAGCCGTTTCATGCGATGCGCAGCCCTTCAGCGTCGAACTTGTGGATCTGGTCTTCCTGCGCGGTGAGCCAGACGGTGTCGCCATGCTTGGCACTGAACTCGCCGTCCACGCGCACGGTCATGGGGTCGACCGCACCTTCGCGGTGGACATGCAGGAATGTGTCGGATCCCAGATGTTCGGCGACGCCGACGGTCCCTTTCCAGGTGCCTTCGGTGGTCGAGATCGAGACATGTTCGGGGCGAATGCCAACCGTGTGGGCACCGCGTTTGGCGGCCTCTTCACCGGTCAGCAGGTTCATCTTGGGGCTGCCGATAAAGCCCGCAACGAAGATGTTGCGCGGCGCGCGGTAGAGCTCCATCGGCGACCCCACCTGTTCGATCACGCCCCCTTGCAGGACCACGATCTTGTCGGCCATCGTCATCGCCTCGATCTGGTCGTGGGTGACGTAGATCATCGTCGTGTCCAGCCGCTTGTGAAGCTCGCTGATTTCCAGCCGCATCCCGTGGCGCAGCGCCGCGTCGAGATTGGACAGCGGTTCATCGAAGAGGAAAGCCGCCGGTTCACGCACGATGGCGCGGCCAATGGCAACGCGCTGACGCTGGCCGCCAGACAGCTGGCCGGGGCGGCGGTCAAGGTAGTCGGTGAGGTTCAGCGCCTTTGCGGCGGCCTCGATCCGGCGATCCTGTTCGTCCTGCGGCAGTCCGGCCATCTTCATCGGGAAGGCGATGTTCCTGCGCACCGACATATGCGGGTAAAGCGCGTAGGACTGGAAAACCATGGCCAGACCGCGTTTGGCGGGCGGCACCATGGTGGCGTCTTCACCGTCGATGCGGATCTGGCCGCCCGAGACATCCTCCAGCCCGGCGATCAGGCGCAGCAGGGTGGACTTGCCACAGCCCGAGGGGCCGACGAAGACAACGAATTCACCATCTTCAATGGTCAGGTCCAGCGGCGGGATGACTTCGACATCGCCGAAGGCCTTGCGGACTTTATCAAGCGTAATGCGTCCCATGTTCTTGGTTCCTTATTTGACGGCGCCGAAGGTCAGGCCACGGACGAGTTGTTTCTGGCTGAACCAGCCAAGGATGAGGATCGGCGCGATGGCCATGGTCGAGGCGGCACTGAGCTTGGCGAAGAACAGGCCCTCGGGGCTGGAATAGCTGGCGATGAAGGCGGTCAGAGGCGCGGCATCAACCGCGGTCAGGTTCAACGTCCAGAAGGCTTCGTTCCAGGCCAGGATGAAGTTCAGCAGCAGCGTGGAGGCGATGCCCGGCACGGCCATGGGGGTCAGGACATAAAGGATTTCCTCTTTAAGTCCGGCCCCGTCCATCCGCGCCGCTTCGAGGATCTCGCCGGGGATTTCCTTGAAATAGGTGTAGAGCATCCAGACGATGATCGGCAGGTTGATCAGCATCAGGATCACGACCAGGGCATAGCGGTTGTCCAGAACCCCCAGTTGAATGCACAGCAGGTAGATGGGGTAAAGCACGCCGACAGCAGGCAGCATCTTGGTCGAGAGCATCCACAGCAGGATGTCCTTGGTCCGCTTCGAGGGCACGAAGGCCATGGACCACGCGGCGGGCACCGCGATGATCACACCGAGGATGGTCGAGCCACCCGCGATGAAGACCGAGTTCCACAGGAAGCGCATGTAGTTCGACCGCTCCTGCACGACGGCATAGTTTTCCAGCGTCCAGTCGAAGGCCAGGAAGACCGGCGGGTTGGCGATGGCCTCCGCCTCGGTCTTGAAGCTGGTGAGGATGGTCCACAGGATCGGGAAGAAGATCAGCAGACCGATGCCCCAGGCGATTGCGGTGTTGAGCGCCTTGCGCGGGTTGGAAACGGCACGTGCCATGGTCAGGTCCTCCTCAGGCGTCCAGGTTCTTGCCGACGATGCGCATCAGGAAGAGCGCAACGATATTGGCGAGGATGATGGCGTAGACGCCACCGGCACTGCCGAGACCCACATTCTGGCTTTCCAGCACACGCTGGTAGATCAGGTAGGTCAGGGTCCGCGATCCAAAGGCCCCGCCCGTCGTCACGAAGATCTCGGCGAAGATCGACAGCAGGAAGATCGTCTGGATCAGGATGACGATGGTGATGGCGCGGCTCATATGCGGCAGGATGATATAGCCGAACCGCGACAGGTGCCCGGCACCATCCATTTCTGCAGCCTCCAGTTGCTCGCTATCGAGCGACTGGATCGCGGTCAGCAGGATGAGCGTTGCGAAGGGCAGCCATTGCCAGGACACGATCAGGATGATGGAAAACAGCGGTGCATCGCTGAGCCAGACCACCGGATCGGCCCCGAAGGCGCGCCACAGATGGGCGAACAGGCCATTCGTCGGGTCCATGAACATGTTCTTCCAGACCAGGGCAGACACGGTCGGCATCACGAAGAAGGGCGCGATCACGAGGATCCGGACAACTCCCTGCCCCCACATCGGCTGATCCAGTAGCAGCGCCAGAAGAATACCGAAGACGACCGAGATCAGCAGGATGCCGCCAACGATGATCAGCGTTGTCTGAACCGATGGCCAGAAGGCACTGGAAGAGATGAAACGGGTGTAGTTCTCGAACCAGACAAAGCCCTGGTCACCGCCGCGAAGCGGAAGGAAGCGCCGAAACGAGAACCAGAGCGTCATCGACAAGGGGACAAGCATCCAGACGAGAAGCAGGAAGACCGCTGGTGCCATCATGAAGCGGGCGGCGGAGCGGGAATGCTGGGTAGCCATGACGGGATCCTCTCTTTCCGCCGACGCGATCAGCGCGTCCAAGGCAGAATGGCAAGGGGAATGGGGGCCGGGCAACAGAGGCACCGGCGAGACAGGAGAGAATTGGGTGGGGGGCGGATGAGGGCCGCCCCCCGGGAGGAAGGAACCGGCCTTAGTAGCCCGCAGCTTCCATTGCTTCAGAGGTGATCGCCTGAGCGTTCGCCAGGGCCTCTTCGACGGTCTGCTGACCGGCATAGAAGGCCGAGAATTCCTGGCTCACTTCGGAGGCGATGCCTGCGAACTCCGGAATGGCCGCGAACTGGATGCCGACATAGGGGCTCGGTTCAACGGTGGAGTTGTTCGGATCAGCCGACAGGATCGAGTCCAGCGTCATCTGTGCGAAGGGAACCGAGATGTAGTTCGGGTTCTCGTAGAGAGAGGTCCGTGCACCCGGCGGGACATTGGCCCAACCTTCGTTCTCGGCCACCAGCTCGATATAGTCGCTGGAGGTTGCCCACTCGATGAACTGCAGCGCCGCATCCGCCTGCTGCGTCCCTGCGGGGATGGCCAGAGCCCATGCCCACAACCAGTTGGACCGAACACCCAGACCGTTGTCAGGTGCCAGGGCAAAACCGACCGAGTCCGCAACTTCCGAATCTTCCGGGTTGGTCACGAAGGACGCCGCCACAGTGGCGTCGATCCACATGCCGCAGAGGCCCTGCTGGAACAGCGACAGGTTTTCGTTGAAGCCGTTGGTGGCGTAACCGGCCGGGCCGCTTTCGCTCATCATGCCTTCAAAGAAGGTCAGCGTGTCGAGCCAGGGCTGCGTGTCGAACTGGGCGTTCCAGTCCATGTCGAACCAGCGGGCACCGAAGGAGTTGGACATCGCGGTGATGAAGGCACCGCCCTCACCCCAACCGGGCTTGCCGCGCAGGCAGATGCCGTTGACGTCATTCTCGCGGTCAGTCATTGCAGCCGCGGCTTCGCGGATGAATTCCCAGGTCGGTGCGTCGGGCATTTCAAGGCCAGCCGCTTCCATCAGGTCGGTGCGATACATGACCATGGAGCTTTCGCCATAGAAAGGCGCTGCATAGAGCGTGCCCTCATGGCTCAGACCGCCGCGCATGGCGGGCAGGATGTCATCGACGTTGTAGTCTTCCGACAGGCCGTCCAGCGGGACCAGCCAGCCATTGGCGCCCCAGATCGGGGTTTCGTACATGCCGATGGTCATGATGTCGAACTGACCGCCATTGGTGGTGATGTCGGTGGTCACACGCTGACGCAGAACGTTTTCTTCCAGCGTCACCCACTCGACCGCAATGCCGGTCGCTTCGGTGAACTGGTCCGTGTAGCCCTGCATGCGGATCATGTCGCCGTTGTTCACGGTCGCGATGGTGATGGTCGTATCCTGTGCAAATGCCGCAGACGCGGTCAGGCACAGTGCAAGCGCACTGGTGGTGCGAATAAGAGTCTTCGAAGACATCCTGTCCTCCCTTGATGGATGTAACGTGCCGCACCATGCGAAAGAATCATACGCGCGTCAACATATTTTTTACGCGCGTAAATTTTCAGAGCATTTATGCGGATGCTCTGACCACCAAATGGGCAGGAAACAAAGTCTCGCGCCGGGTTTTGAAACGTCCACCGCTTTCGATCAGTTCAAAGAGGGTTTCCACGCTGCGCCCTGCAACATTGGTGTAGTCATGCGCAGCCGTGGTGAGCGCCGGACAGGTAAAGCGGGAAAACGGGTGATCGTCATGGGATGCGACCCGCAAATCGCAATCCGCCCCGCGCCCCACCTTCAGCCCGCGCTCGTAGCAGGCGGACAACACGCCGATGGCCAGTCGGTCATTCGAGCACAGGATTGTATTGGTGGTGAAATCCCCGGCAGCAATCGCAGCATGGGTGCCCTGCCGTCCGATTTCCTCGAATGCCCATCCGTCGCCTTCAATGCCCACGACAACCGGCTCCTGCCCATGTCGTTTCATCGCCTCGATATAGGCGATACGGCGCTTGTTGGCATTCGGGTTCGCAGGAGTGCGCATTTCCAGAAAGCAGGGCGGTTCACCGCTGCGCATCAGGTAATCGACCGTCAGGTTCACGAAGCTGGCATTGTCAGACCCGATGAACGCCTCGCCCATACCCTCGATATTACTGTCGAAAAGCACGGTCGGCACGTCCTCGCAGAACCGCTCGATCGCGGATTTGTCCGACGCCCGGCCAAGAGGGGCCATCAGCACACCGGCAGGTTTCAGCGACCGCAGGCTGTCGAGATTGTCGAGCTCCTGCGACTGTTCGCCATGAGAGCTGAGCAGGATCGGACGGAACCCCGCCGCAATGCAGAGCGTCTCGATATTCCGGGCGATTTCCGCGAAGAACGGATCCGCCAGATAAGGCACCACGATCCCGAGATTCTTGGTCAGCCGCCGGTTCTGGTTGATGGCATAGACATTGGGGCGATAGTCATATTGCTCCAGCGCGGCCTCGATCCGGGCGCGCGTGGTCTGTCGCACGCTGTCGGGGTCGTTGAAATACTTGGAAACGGTCGGCCGCGAAATGCCGCTGACGGCGGCGAACTCTTCCATGTTTCTGATCTTGCGGTCGCTCATACGCAGGTCGTTCCCTTCACCCTCAGGGCCAGCAGCCGTGCCCGCGATCCGCGACAGTAGCCAGTCGAAAACATATCGCGCGCAAATTTTGTTAAATAAAGTAGGCAGTCCCTGCCCCACCCGTCAAGTTGAGGACCGAACGGATCACCAATGCGGCGGCTTCTGATCGGCCAGCGGCACCGTGCCGCCCTGGTCCAGCTCGCGCTCGGCCTCCCGGTTCATCAGCATCTCGACCCGGCGGGTCAGTACGGCGATCTCGCGGTCCTGCCGGGCGATGACGTCAGACAGATCCTCGACCTGACGGGTCAGGTGGGCCAGCGTTTCTTCCAGATGGGTTGTGTCACTCATATGCTCTTCCTACAGGGTTTTACCCGAAAGGCCAGCCCGCCGCCTTGCCCCCACGCGCCCCCCAAGTTAAACGCCCGGTGAACCCCGGATCCGAACGGATGGCAAGCATGGCCAAGCAAAAGAAACAGCCCCGCCCCAAGGCAGAAACGCCCAAGGGCTTCCGCGACTATTTCGGCGCCGAGGTGACCGAGCGCAAGGAGATGCTGAACCGGATCGCCGAGGTCTATCATCGCTACGGTTTCGACCCGCTGGAAACCTCTGCCGTGGAAACGGTCGAGGCACTTGGCAAGTTTCTGCCCGACGTGGACCGGCCCAATGCCGGCGTGTTTGCGTGGCAGGAAGAGGATGACGGCAAATGGCTGGCGCTGCGCTATGACATGACCGCGCCTTTGGCCCGCGTCGCCGCCCAGTTCCGCAACGACCTGCCCGCCCCCTACCGCCGCTTCACCATGGGGCCGGTCTGGCGGAATGAGAAACCGGGGCCAGGGCGCTTCCGCCAGTTCTACCAATGCGACGCGGATACCGTGGGCGCGCCCTCCGTCGCCGCGGATGCCGAAATCTGCGCGATGCTCGCAGACACGCTGGAAGCCGTGGGCATTCCGCGCGGGGATTACATCGTGCGGGTGAACAACCGGAAGGTGTTGAATGGGGTCATGGAACTCGCGGGCATTCTCGATCCGAGCGACCCGGCTAAGTTCGAGCATGAGCGCGGTATAGTTCTGCGCGCAATTGATAAAATTGACCGGCTAGGGCCTGATGGGGTGCGAGACCTTCTCAAAGAAGGGCGAAAAGACGCGAGCGGAGATTTTACTGAAGGGGCAGGACTTTCCCGCTCAGCAGCAGAAACCGTGATGCTATTCGTAAATGCCTCCGAAATGATCGCAGAAGGCACCGTTGCGGAGCTAGAAAGCCACTTCCTAACACACACCGGATCTAATGCGGAAATCCTGTCGCAAATCGAAGCGTTAGAAGCCCGAGGACCAGCCACGGACGCTACCGGAACTGCGAACGCCCTTTGGAATCGCAACACTCTAGAATATTTGAGGATATTGAACCAGTTTTCACAAACCGGGTTGGAAGGCGTCGAAGAACTCGAAACCATCGCGTCTCTCCTCGAAGCCCAGGGCTACGGCCCCGACCGTATCGTTATCGACCCCTCGGTCGTGCGCGGGCTCGGCTATTATACCGGCCCGGTCTACGAGGCCGAACTGACCTTCGAGGTGCTCGACGACAAGGGCCGTCCGCGCCAGTTTGGCTCGGTGGCAGGTGGCGGGCGCTATGACGATCTGGTCAAGCGCTTCACCGGGCAGGCGGTGCCCGCGACGGGCGTTTCCATCGGGGTGGACCGGCTGCTCGCGGCGCTGCGCGAAAAGGGCCGGATCGGCGGCACTATGCCCGGCCCCGTGGTCGTGACCGTGATGGATCGCGACCGGATGTCAGATTACTTCGCGATTGCGGAAATGTTGCGTAAGCCGAAGGATGGCGGTGAACCCATCCGGGCGGAGGTCTACCTCGGCAATCCTAAAAACTTCGGCAACCAGCTGAAATACGCGGACAAACGCGAAAGCCCGGTGGCGATCATCCAAGGCTCTGACGAGGCCGAACGCGGCGTGGTGCAGATCAAGGACCTGATCCTTGGCGCGCAGATCGCACAGGAAGCCAGCCTTGAGGAATGGAAATCGCAGCCCGCGCAGCGCGAGGTGCCGGTGGCCGATCTCGTCAAGGAAGTCCGCGCCATTCTGGACCGGGGCAAATGACCGACAAGATCACTGTCCGGGCCGAGGCTGAGCGGCTCTTCGCCTTTTTCAAGGCGTCGGGCGCCATGGCCATCGACGCCGATCTGCTGCAACCGGCGGATACGTTGCTGGACCTCTATGGCGAGGATATCCGCGCGCGGGCCTATGTCACGCAGGACCCGAACCGGGGCGAAATGATGCTGCGCCCCGACTTCACCGTACCGGTGGTGCAGACCCATATGGAACATGGCGGCGAGCCGGCGCGTTACACCTATCTGGGCGAGGTGTTTCGGAAACAGCAGGCGGATTCCGGGCGGGCCACGGAATACCTGCAAGTGGGATACGAACTTTTCGACCGCGAAGACCCGGAACGTGCCGATGCCGAGGTGTTTTCGCTGTTCAACGAAGTATTGTCCCCGCTCGGGCTGCGTCCGGCCACCGGCGATATTGGCATTCTCAAGGCCGCCGTGGAAACCCTGACCACGACGGAACGGCGCAAGGGCGCCCTGATGCGCCATATCTGGCGACCCCGCCGGTTCCGCGCCCTGCTGGACCGGTTCACGGGCCGGGTGGACATGGACCCTGCCCGCAAGGCGCTGTTGGACCGGGTCGCGAAGGACGGAGCCGAGGCAGTTGTCGAAGGCGGCGGACCCGAGATCGGGCTGCGCAGCCGCGACGATGTTCTGGCCCGCATCGCCCATCTTCAGGCCGACGCCGCTGAGCCCCCGATAAGCCGCAGCGAGGCAGAGGTTCTGGATGTGATCCTTGGCCTCAGGGAAACCCTGCCGAACGCGCATCAGCACCTGCGCGACATCACCGTCGACCTGCCCGGCATGGCTGCCTCGGTCGACCGCATGGCCCGGCGCATGGATGCGCTGGCCGCCGCCGGGATTACGGTCGAAGACCTGCCATTCGAGGCCAGCTTCGGGCGCACCACGCTGGAATATTACGATGGCTTCGTCTTCGGCTTCGTCGCCGAAGGCCGCCCCGACCTGCCCCCCGTGGCCACCGGCGGACGCTATGACGCGCTGACCCGGGTTCTGGGCCGCGGTCAGGAAATTCCTGCCGTTGGAGGGGTGATCCGCCCGGAGCTGGTCCAGCAATTGCGGGAGGGCCTGGCATGACCCTGAAACTCGGTGTGCCCTCCAAGGGCCGGCTGATGGAAAAGACCTTCGACTGGTTCGCCGACCGGGGCATCGACATGCGCCGCAGCGGGTCGGATCGAGAATATGCGGCGCAGGTGGACGGGGCGGATGTGGACCTGGTGCTGCTCAGCGCCGGAGAGATCCCGCGTGAATTGCAGGCAGGTCGCATCCATTTGGGCGTGACCGGCAGCGACCTCGTGCGCGAACGCATTCCCGCCTGGCAGGACGTCGTGCGCGAATTGCAGCCCATGGGCTTCGGCTTCGCCGATCTGATCATCGCGGTGCCTGCCTTCTGGGTCGATGTGAACTCGCTCGACGATCTCGATGCCGCTGCCGCCGATTTTCGCCGTCGTCATGGTCACCGCCTGCGAATCGCCACCAAGTATCACCGGCTGGTGAGAGAGTTCCTGCGCGATGCGGGCGTGGCGGACTATCAACTGGTCGATAGCCAGGGCGCGACCGAAGGCACTGTCAAGAACCTGACCGCCGAGGCCATCGCAGACATCACCTCGACCGGCGAAACCCTGCGCGCCAACCACCTGACGATCCTTCCCGGCGGGCTGATCCACCGCAGCCAGGCGGTGCTGTTCAAGTCGCGCACCGCAGATTGGTCCAATGGGAACAAAGAGATACTGGAAGATCTGGTGGACCGCCTATACGGGTGAAGCAATTCGGCCCGGCTCGGTTTGGGTGTTGACTGCCTTCCCCAACAGCTTCTGTTCACCGTTCGCGCCCTGACATCGCATTTTTTTGACTTTCATTGGACCCACTCTAAGTGCAGTAAGTTTGCCACGGTTCAAAGGGAAAATTCCCGGATCGCGGCGCGGGCTGTATCAATCGAACGACTATTCTTGTTAACGTTAGTTAACGGAGTCTTCCGGGTCCGTTTGCTTGCGGGACATCGACGGCATCTTCCGCCCCTGCCCCTTAGCCTGAGACATTTAGTAATTGGAGAGCCGCAATGAGCATTCGCATCCTGCTCGCTACTGCCGCTGTCATCGCCCTTCCCGGCGCTGCACTGGCCCAAACTACGCCATCCATGAGTTCCACGATCACCCTGGGTTTTTCCAGCACCTCGCTGGATGCGCTTGGGACGGGCATCGACCTGACAACCACGTCTCTGGATGTGGATTCCGATATCTCTTTTGGCCCGAGTGTGAATGTCGGCCTGGACTTCGGCCTTTCGATGACCGAGATCGACACCCCGCTGCCGATCGGTATCGACGCCGATCTGATGAGCTTCGGGTTTGAGCCTTCCTATCACTTCGCCAACGGTGCCTATATCGGTGCCTACTATCGCATGGGCGATCTGGACATCTCCGTTTCGCTCCTGCCGATCACGCTTGGCGTCGACACGCAGCAATCCGGTATCTTCGCAGGCTACGAAAGCGGGCCGCTCTGGGTCGAGGTCTTCTATGGCACCTCTGACACCGATCCCGGCATTGGCGGCATCGACATCACCGATTACGGTCTGGCTGCGTCTTATGACGTGATGCCCAATCTGGAAATCTTCGGCAGCTACACGCGCACCAATATCGACTTCGGCGGTGGCGATATCGACCTGAGCCTTTACGCAATCGGGGCCGACTATGACTTCGGCAACGGATTGTCGCTTTATGGCTCTGTCGGTCGTCTCGACGTCGGCTTGCCGCTCCCGATCAGCATCGACGCCACCCAGATCTCTCTGGGTCTCGCCTATGATCTGGCACAGGCTGGCGGCGGCTTCCCCGGCGTTGTCGCGCTTGAGGTTTCCAGCACCAACATGGATCTCGGCCCGATCACGGCTGATGCCACGTCTGTGGGGCTCAGCCTGACCATTCCGCTTGGCAACAATGCCTCGACGACCCCGCTGAACTCGCACAGCCAGGTTGCTCGTGGCGCGTATCGCTCGGCGATCTCGGGTGGACTCGCCGCTCTGCGCTGAGACACTTCAGGACGAAACCGAAAGGGCCGGGTGCATCAGCGCCCGGCCCTTTTTCCGTTGCACAACACCCAAGTGGCCGGGTGCTACAAAACCCCCAAATCGGCAAGGGCGGTCTGCAACTCCAGCGGCAGAGTCTCTTCCTGCGCGCGGGCGCCGGACAGATCTCGCGGGGCGTCCTCAGGCTTCAGATAGCGCCAGCCCTGAAAGGCGCGCTTGGGTGTCGCCTCGACCCGGACGAGCCGCTTGTCCAACACGATGGCACAGCGGCGAATGCCGTCCTGCCCGATGACCTCTTCCAGCCGCAGCACCTGCTGCCGGGCCTGAACGAAGCCTTTGATCACCCAGTAGATCGACCCTCCGGCCAGAATCTCGGCCTCTCGCTTGGGCCACATGCGGGTCACGTGACGCGGCTGCCCGTCAGGCCAGCGGTCATGCGCCGTAGCCTGCCAAGCGGCAAGATCGTCGACAGTTTCCGTGCCGACGCTGAGCTTTAAGAGATGCGTAAACTTGGCTGCCATCGGTCCCCCTTGCTGATCTGCAACATAGGGCGGTTCCCCATGCCTGCCAAGTTGACCCGGGCAGGTCTTGTGGGTATCTTCCTTCGTCCCCCCTACCAATATGGATATTGACCAATGAGCCGCTTCTCCGCCCCGATTGCCGAAGCCATCTGGGACATGAAATACCGGCTCAAACAGGCCGATGGCACGCCCATTGACCAATCCATCGAGGATACATGGCGCCGAATCGCCCGCGCGCTGGCCGAGGTCGAGACCGACCCCGCCACTTGGGAAGACCGATTCTATGCCGCTCTGGAGGATTTCAAATACCTGCCCGCGGGCCGCATCACGGCGGGCGCAGGCACCGGGCGCAATGTGACGCTTTTCAACTGCTTCGTCATGGGCACGATTCCGGACAGCCTGGCGGGCATCTTCGAAAACCTGAAAGAGGCCGCGCTGACCATGCAGCAGGGCGGCGGGATCGGCTACGATTTCTCCACCATCCGCCCCAAGGGCGCGGATGTGCATGGGGTGGCCGCCGATGCATCCGGCCCGCTCAGCTTCATGGATGTCTGGGACGCGATGTGCCGCACGATCATGTCGGCAGGCAGCCGCCGGGGCGCGATGATGGCGACGATGCGCTGCGATCACCCGGATATCGAGGCCTTCATCACCGCCAAATCCGACCCCGCCCGCCTGCGCATGTTCAACATGAGCGTGCTGGTGACCGATCCGTTCATGGAGGCGGTGAAGGCTGATGGCCCGTGGGAGCTGAGCTTTGGCGGCAAGGTCTACCACACGATTCAGGCGCGGGATCTGTGGAACCGGATCATGCAGTCGACCTATGATTATGCCGAACCGGGCGTGATCTTCATCGACCGCATCAATGCGGCCAACAACCTTGGTTATGCGGAAACCATCTCTGCCACCAACCCTTGCGGCGAACAGCCCCTGCCGCCCTATGGCGCCTGTCTGCTTGGGTCCGTCAACCTTGCACGGCTGGTCAGCGACCCGTTCACTGATGCCGCCAAGCTTGACGCCGCCGCGCTGGACGATCTGGTCGCCGTGGCCGTGCGGATGATGGATAACGTCGTCGATGCCAGCCGCTTCCCGCTGGAGGCACAGGCACAGGAGGCCGCCGCCAAACGCCGGATCGGCCTTGGTGTCACGGGGCTGGCCGATGCGCTGCTGATGTTGGGGCTGCGCTATGGCTCGGACGAGGCCGCCGCGCAGACCGAAAAGTGGATGAAGCAGATCGCCCATGCCGCCTATCGCGCGTCGGTGGATCTGGCGAAGGAACGCGGGGCCTTCCCGCTGTTTGACGCAGACGCCTTCCTCGCCTCGGGCAACATGAAAAACATGGACGACGCCCTGCGCGACGACATCCGCAAACACGGTATCCGCAACGCGCTCCTGACTTCCATCGCACCGACCGGGACGATCAGCCTTTATGCGGGCAATGTCAGTTCCGGCATCGAGCCGGTCTTCGCCTATGCCTATTCCCGCAAGGTGCTGCAACGCGACGGCAGCCGGACCGAGGAAGAGGTCGTCGATTACGCCGTCAAACTGTGGCGCGACCTGAAGGGTGACGCGCCCCTGCCCGACTATTTCGTCAACGCCCAGACCCTGCCGCCCGCCGATCACGTCAAGATGCAGGCGGCAGCGCAGAAATGGGTGGATTCCAGCATCTCCAAGACCATCAACTGCCCCGAGGATATCAGTTTCGAGGCGTTCAAGGATGTCTACATGCAGGCCTGGGACACGGGCTGCAAGGGCTGCACCACCTACCGGCCCAATGATGTGACAGGATCGGTGCTGAGTGTCAGCGAAGCCGAGGACAAACCCGCCGCCGAACTGCCGGACTCCGATGGGGACGTCGTCTACATCGCCGAACCGCTTGACCGCCCGCAGGAACTGGAGGGCCAGACCTACAAGCTGAAATGGCCGGATTCGAACCACGCGATCTATATCACCATCAACGATATCGTCATCGCGGGCCACAGACGTCCGTTCGAGATCTTCATCAACTCCAAGAACATGGAACATTTCGCCTGGACAGTGGCCCTGACCCGGATGATTAGCGCCGTGTTCCGGCGCGGCGGCGATGTGTCCTTCGTGGTGGAGGAACTGAAAGCCGTCTTCGATCCCCGCGGCGGCGCCTGGATGCAGGGCAAATACGTGCCGTCCATTCTGGCCGCGATCGGCGGCGTGATCGAAAAGCACCTGATCGCCATCGGCTTCATTGAGGGGGAGGGCATGGGCCTGAAAGATGACCCGCGCGCCAAGGTCGCCGCCATCGGCGGCCCCAACCCGCGCGGCGCGGCCTGCCCCTCCTGCGGCGAATACGGGATGCGCATGGTCGAGGGCTGCATGACCTGCCCAAGCTGCGGCCACAGCAAATGCGCCTGACGGGCAGCCTCGATTGCACCCATACCCCCCTGCCCCTATCCTGAGCGCAGTGTTCAGAGATGGAGGCCGTCATGGCCAATTGGTATACGGCCGACCTGCATTTCGGCCACGAACGCATCATTACTTTCTGCAACCGCCCGCATGGCTCACTGGCCGAGATGAACGCGGCCTTGATCGCGAATTTCCAGGCCTGTGTGGGGCAGGAGGACGACCTGTGGATTCTCGGTGATTTCGCCTTCGGACGGGCCGACGATTATGCCCGGTTCGAAAGCTGGTTCCACAGCCTTCCGGGGCGTAAGCACCTGATCATCGGCAACCATGACGACGAGGCCGTCGTGTCGCTGCCATGGGCCAGCGTCGAATACATGGCAGAAATCTGCGACGGAGGGCAGGCATTGGTCCTGTGTCACTATCCGATGCTCACCTGGAACGGCGCACGCGGCGGGGCGCTGCAACTGTTCGGGCATGTGCACGACCAGTGGCCCGGATCGCGCAACAGCATCAATGTCGGCGTGGATCAGTGGGATTTTCGCCCGGTGCAGCTGGCAGACATCCGGCGCCGCGCCGCGCGGTTGGAGGTGAACAAGCATTGGTCGGACGTGGAAAGCGGCAGCGCGTTGGACTGATATCGGCCAGCCGCAGCCAGAGACGGCATCTAGCCCGATCCCATAAGGCGGGCATGCAGGATCAGCTCGGGGCGGTATTCGAAATGCATTCCGTCGTAGTGGTGCCATTTGCCGCCCCAGATGAACCCGTAGCGTTCAAAGGCCTGGACGATTTCTGCGGGGATGCGATTGTTGTATTCGGTCGCCTGCCCCTGCGCCGCACCCGACCATCTCCAATAGCCGCCAAGTTCGGTGTTCAGATCGACGGCAATGCCGAAGCTGTGCACCGAAAGCCGGTCCGTGCCCGCAATGACCCGCCAGTTGAAGCTGCCGCCGGAATTCTCGAAATAGACCGCATAGTCGGGGCCAAGTGCCTCGATCTCGGTCAGCGCGGCGTCGAGCTGGACATGGACACAATGGTCTTGTGTGACGTTGAAGCGGGTCGCGCCGCCCGGCCCATCATAGCTGACGCGGGTCAGCGTGGCGCGCACCTCTGACTGCGTCTCGGCATAAAGCGCGCGAAAGAAATCGTCGTTGCGCAGTCGGCCGGGATCATGGAACGCGTTGCGCCGGTCGGTCAGCGAAAAGTCCAGCGGGTAGATATAGACAAACTGATCGCCAAGCGTCGCGTCGATCAGCCGTGCCGCCGGGTCCACCTGCCGCGCCGGGGCAAAGGGCAGCACCACGCCACTGGCAAAGGTGACGGTCCCCGCCGCCCGATCGAGGTCGAGCCCCGGATACGCGGTTTCAAGCGCGGTTTCCACCGGATCGCCCGCGCTGCGCAGCGGCAAGGTCAGCCAGTTCATCGGCGTGCAATCGGCAGCCGCTGCAGAGGCCGCAAGGCAGAGGGCCAGACAGAGGCGCCACATCAGAACACGTCAACCCGGATCGCTGTGCCGGTATTGCCATGTCCCAGGATCTCGACCCGTATCGTCACCTCGCCATTCACGATGGCATTGCGCGCCGCAGGCGAGATCGACCCGGCGGCCAGCATCTGTTCGGCTCGTGCGCGGTTGGTGAAACTGCTGAAGAAACTGTCCCGCTGGTCCCCCGGATCGGCCTCACCGTAGCGGTGATAATTGGCACGATCCTGACGGATGATCTGCCACGGTTCCGTCAGGCGCTGGCCGTTCGAATTGTAATGATCGTTCCAGCTAAGGAAAGCGGTATAGCTTTCGATCACCGGCAGGCCCCCCGGCTGCGGGGCCGGTTGCCCCTGCATCGAGCCACCGCCCGCGACATCGACCCGAATATGGGTGCCGGTCGCGCCCTGCCCCCAGATTTCGACCTGCACCAGAACCGGGCCATTCACGATGGCAGTGCGCGCCGCAGGCGAGACATAGCCGCTTGCCAGCATTTGTTCTGCCCGCGCCCGGTTGGTGAAATCGCTGAAGAAACTGTCCCATTGGTCCTGCGGATCGGCCTCGCCGTAGCGATGGTAATTGGCGCGGTCCTGGCGGATGATCTGCCAAGGCTCCGTCAACCGCTGACCGTTGGAATTATAGTGGTCATTCCAGCTAAGCAGCGCCGTATAGCTTTCCAGCAATTGCTGTGTCTGGGCCTGCGGGTGTCCTGCGAAGGCAACAATCACTGCGATGGCAGTCAGGATCAGTCTCATGGGCGGGGTCTCCTCTGCGCTGTGGCACGTCCGTCATGGCCTTGGCGGCAACTCTGGCCGAGCTGGCGCGGGCGCGCCTTGAGCAGGATCAAACCGGGCGGGCCACTAAGCCTAGCCCTGCCCGCGATGCTGTGATATTCTTGCCGCAATTCCCGCATAGACCGGGAAAAAACCGGTAACGGACATGAGGCAGTGATATGTGGCAGGCAGTTTGCCGAGCAGGAGCCATCCTGTGTGCACTTGGTCTTTCCAGCTCCTTGGCATCGGCTCAGGGTGTCTTTGACGGGCGTGAAACGCTCGGCCAGGCGCGCCTTTTCACCAACGATCTGATCGGCGACGGCCGCGACCGCTGGCGGTCCGGGGCCTATGGCATCAGCACCGTGCGCGGTCCGTCCTGGGACGGGTATCTGCCCCTGCGCATGGGCGAAATCATGGAATACCGCTTTCGCGGCGAGGTGATCACACCGGCCAGCATCAGCAACCCCACTCCCGGCGACCGCCTTTACGCTGGTGTCCTGTCGTTCGGGGCGCATACGCATTTTTCATGGAATGGGTTCGACGTGGCGCTTGGTGCAGATATCGTCGCCATGGGCGAACAGACCGGCATCCGTCACCTGCAAGAGATCGTGCACGAGGCATTCAGCCTGCAATCCAGCCGGGTCGAAAGCTTTCAGGTCGACAACGGGGTCTACCTGCACGGCACCGCCGAGATCGGGCGCGAGTTTTCTTTCGGACAAGGCCACGTGCGTCCCTTCCTAGAACTGCAAGCCGGGGTCGAAACCATGGCGCGTGTCGGGTTTGACCTGACATTTGGCGATTACGGGCAGGGCGGGCTGCGGCTGCGCGACGTGACCACGGGCCATCGGATCAGCGCCATCGACAGCGAAGACGATCACGGGTTTTCCCTGCTGCTTGGCGGCGACTATGCGTGGGTCGAGAGTTCCCGTTACCTGCCGTCGGACCGGGGATATACGCCCGAGGACACCCGCTATCGCCTGCGCGCCGGGGTTAACTACGCATTCGGCTATTCCAACATCTTCTACGGGCTGACCTACCTGTCAGAGGAATTCGTGGGCCAGAGCGAGGGCCAGACCATCGGTTCGATCACCGTCGCGCTGGAGTTCTGACCACCCCGATTCGCACTTTTTCGAATCGCAGGCGAATCACCCCCTTCCCAAGGTGATTCGCCTCTGCTAGATTCGGCTACAGGGCGAGAAGTACCAATAAAAACGGGCAGAATACCATGAGCACGGGCTATCGGGGCCTGACCATGATCGCGTGGTCACAAACCCTGATCGACGGCGTACCGGCAGAGAATAACAACGAACTGGCCGAAGGAATGTCCTGGCGCTGGCACGGCCGCGCTCTTCCTCTGGAAGGCGATGGCGCCGCGCTGCTTCTGGGAGTCAGCCAGGATCACGCCGAGCTCCGTGCACGGGCCGCGCGGGTGGTGCGCAAATTGCTGCATCACCCCGCGCCCACCCCCAAACAGGATGCCGCGCTCGATGCGGATCCGCTCTTTGGGGATGCCTTCATGGTCGCCGATAGCCCGCGCTTCTACACCGTGGTGCCGGTGGCCGCGGGCAAGGGGCGCCTGCCCATCCTGATCTTTCCCGAGGCCATTCCGCCGGCAAACCGCGACCTGACGATCATCCGCGTGAACCAGCCGCGCCCGATGGCAGCGGTCGAAAGCGCATCCGTGATCTGCTTCACCCCCGGCACGCGCCTTCGCACCGAACAGGGGGATGTGGCTATCGAGGATCTCGGCCCCGGCGACCGGGTCCTGACCCGCGACGATGGCCCGCAAGAGGTCGTCTGGACCGGCCAGCGCCGCATGTCTGGTGCACGCCTCTTCGCCATGCCCGATCAGCGCCCCATCCGCATCCGTGAAGGCGCGCTTGGGGTCTACCGGCCCGATGCTGATCTGGTGGTGTCCCCTGAACACCGCGTCATCGTGAAAGGCGCGGTCGCCCGCGACCTGTGGGGCGAGCCGGAGGTTCTGGTCTCGGCCCGCGATCTTGTCAGTGACCGGCTGGTGACCGTCGATCACTCGATGCGCGAAACCTGGTATGTGCATCTGATGCTGGACCGCCACCAGGTGATCTGGGCCAACGGGCTGGAGGTCGAGACCTTCCATCCTGCCTTCATGGGGCTGGAGCATCTGGAAGGCAGTCAGCGGCGCAGCCTGCTGGCACATTTTCCCGATCTGGCCGATGACCCGTTCAACTACGGTGCGCCCGCCCGGCGGATGCTGGACCGGGCCGAAGCCGCCATATTGATGCACGGATACCGCAAGACCGCCGGCAGGCATTGACACCTCAGACCGCATGTGTAAAACGCGCGCATCCCGGCAACCCGCTTGCCGGGGTTTTCATTGGTGTTGGTGGCCCCCGCAAGGGGATGCCTGTCAGGCCTCGGCCAAAGGACAACGCCCTTCGACACGCTAAGAAGGAGATCAGACGGTGACCAAACGCACCTCTGCCAAGTACAAGATCGACCGCCGGATGGGCGAAAACATCTGGGGTCGTCCGAAATCCCCGGTCAACCGCCGCGAATATGGCCCCGGCCAGCACGGTCAGCGCCGCAAGGGCAAGCTGTCCGACTTCGGTCTGCAGCTGCGCGCCAAGCAGAAGCTGAAAGGCTACTACGGCGATCTGACCGAGAAGCAGTTCCGCCGCATCTTCGCCGACGCCGAGCGCCGCAAGGGCGACACCGGTGAAAACCTGATCGGCCTGCTGGAACAGCGCCTCGACGCTGTCGTCTACCGTGCCAAATTCGTGCCGACCGTCTTCGCCGCCCGCCAGTTCGTGAACCACGGCCACGTGACCGTGAACGGCCAGCGCGTCAACATCCCCTCCTACCGCGTGAAAGAGGGTGACGTGATCGAGGTCCGTGACAAGTCCAAGCAGATGGCCGTTCTTCTGGAAGCCGTCCAGCTGGCCGAGCGTGATGTGCCCGACTACATCGACGCCGATCATTCCAAGATGAAGGCCACCTTCGTCCGCATTCCGGGTCTGGGCGACGTTCCCTACCCGGTGATGATGGAACCGAACCTGGTCATCGAATATTACGCTCAGAACTAAGCGTCTGACGCGTCGAAAATCAGGGGCCGTGCCGATTTCCGGTGCGGCCCTTTTTCATGTTACGGTCTGACCGCATCAGGAGGTTATTCATGTCACACCCGGTTTACGCCCGCATCGACGGCCCCATCGTGATGATCGGCTTCGGCTCGATCGGCAAAGGCACCTGGCCGCTGATCGAACGTCACTTCGACTATGACGCGGACAAGTTCACGGTGATCGAACCCGATGCCGGTCAGGCCAACTTTCTACGCCAGCACAAGCTGAACCACGTGCAGACCGCGATCACACCGGACAATTACCACGAGGTTCTGGGCAAGCTGCTGGAGCCGGGCAAGGGCTTCTGTGTCAATCTCAGCGTCGACACCTCCTCGCTCGACCTCATGCGTTTTTGCCGCGAGATCGGGGTGCCCTATATCGACACCGTGGTCGAACCCTGGGCGGGCTACTATTTCGGCACCACCGACAACGCCGCTCGCACCAACTATGCCCTGCGCCAGAAGGTGCGGGACGAAAAGGCCGCCAATCCCGGCGGCACCACCGCCGTCAGCTGCTGCGGGGCAAATCCCGGCATGGTCAGCTGGTTCGTGAAAGAGGCCCTGTTGACGCTGGCCAAGGATACCGGTCGAGACATCGAAACGCCGACGGACCGCGCCGGATGGGGTCAGCTGATGCAGAGCCTCGGCGTGCAGGGCGTCCATATCGCGGAACGCGACACGCAGGCCCGCCGCCTGCCCCGCCCGCGCGGGGTCTTCGTCAACACCTGGTCGGTCGAAGGCTTCATTTCCGAGGGATTCCAACCCGCCGAACTGGGTTGGGGCACACATGAACCGTGGTTCCCCGAAAACGGCCACAGCCACGACACCGGCTGCATGGCGGGCATCTGGCTGGACCGCCCCGGCGCGATCACCCGCGTACACACCTGGTGCCCGACCCCTGGGCCGCAGTTCGGCTTCCTCGTGACCCATAACGAGGCAATTTCGATCTCCGACTACTACACCGTCGGCGACGCGGCCGCGCCCGAGTATCGCCCGACCTGCCACTACGCCTATCATCCCTGCGATGACGCCGTGCTGTCCCTGCACGAAATGTTCGGATCAGGCCGCCAGCAGACCAGGCACCACATCCTGACCGAGGACGAGATCGTCGAAGGCATCGACGAACTTGGCGTCCTTCTCTACGGGCATGAGAAGAACGCACTGTGGTTCGGCTCGCGCCTGTCGAACGAGGAAACCCGCGATCTGGCCCCTTACCAGAATGCAACCGGGCTGCAGGTGACGTCGGCGGTTCTGGCCGGGATGGTCTGGGCACTGGAAAACCCCAATGCCGGGATCGTGGAAGCCGATGAGATGGACCACGCGCGCTGTCTGGAAGTGCAGCGCCCCTATCTCGGCCCCGTGGAAGCCCACTACACCGACTGGACGCCGCTGCAGGACCGGTGGGAGCTGTTCCCCGAGGATATCGACGAAAGCGAACCCTGGGCCTTCCGCAACGTGCTGGCCAGCTGATCAACAAAGCCGCCCCAGATCCGGGGCGGCTTTTTCGCGGGTATCGTCTACGCAGGCTGCGCCACGGCACCCCGTTGGTCCAGCAACCAGCTTGTCGCCATGCCGCCAAGCCACATGCACAACAGCGCCAGCCACGCGGTGCCCACGAAGATCGAGCCGCCGGTAACGCCTGCCCCGATGGCACAACCGCCCGCCAGCATGCCCCCCATGCCCATGAACGCCGCCCCAATGAGCGCGCGGCTCATGTTGCCAGCGCCGTCGAAGCCCTGCAGCTTCAGCTCTCGCCCCCATAGCGCCGACAGGAAGGCCCCAAGGAAGACGCCGGGCACAAGACCGATATCGAACTCCAGCACCGGGCTGGAGGTCAGGAAGAACATCAGCGTATTGGCGGACGGACCAGTAAACGTGGCGCTTTCCACCTGCACCGGATCGAAGGCCACCTGGCTGAGCGCATAGGTCAGCACCCACCCCGCCGCGACCGCGAAGCCCACGCCCGAGGCGGTGAACAGCACCCGCAAGCTGACCCGGTTCTTGCGGGCCAGCCACAGCGCCGCAAGCGCGAAGGCCAAACCGATCATGAACCCGGAAACGGGCGGCAGATGCAGCGTGGTAAGCAGGTTGAAGTTGGAGCCACCCGACGTGATCCACAGCCCCGCCACCCAGTTGCGCAGCGGCGACAGCCAGCCTTGCAATGCCATCTGCGCGACCACGGCAAAGACCAGCCCCGACACGAGCGAGCGCATGTTGCCCGTTGCCGCCAGCACCAACAACCGGCCCGAACAGCCGCGCGCCATGACCATGCCCGCGCCGAACAGCAATCCCCCGACAACCGCCCCCGAGATCGAACCCGGAACCGCCATCATCCGCGCATCTTCTGACCGCATCAGCCCGGACAGATCCGCAAGTTGCGTCCAGACCACCGCTGTCGAGAACGCCAGCAGCCAGACCGCCATGCGGCTGCCGAGCTGGCCTTTCGCGAACTCCACCACCGAGGCGCGCAGGCAAAAGGATGACCGCTGCGCCGCGATGCCGAGGAGCAATCCGGTGATCAACCCGAACAATGCGGCGGTCTGGGGTTCTCCGATCCGGTCAACGAGGGGGACGATATCCATGATGATCTCCTGCAACTTGGCTGCGGTTTGGCCGATTGCAGCGGGGCAGACCTTGACTCAAGTCATATGCAAAGGCTGGAATGCGATTTTTTTGCTCGTCAGCCCGCAAAAAACGCCCTAAGGCGTGCCCATGTCCCGCCCGTCCCCCTTTCGCACCATGTCTCTGGCCGATGCCAAGACCCTGCCGATCTGGCGGCAGCCGATTGCGCTGCTGGTGATCATGTCGCTTGCGATGCCGATTGCCTTCGCCACGTGGTCGGCGCTGCTGAACAATTTCGTGGTCGAGGTGGCCCAGTTCGACGGATCCGATATCGGCTGGCTGCATACGGTGCGCGAGATCCCCGGCTTCCTCGCCATCGGGGTCATTGCGCTGATCATGGTGATCCGCGAACAGGTGCTCGGGCTTCTGTCGCTGGTACTGCTTGGGGTTGCCACGGCCATCACCGCACATTTCCCCAGCTTCGGCGGCATCCTGATGGTGACGCTGCTCAGCTCCATCGGGTTCCACTATTACGAGACGGTAAACCAGTCGCTGCAACTGCAATGGCTGGACAAGAAACGCGCGCCGCAGACCCTTGGCTGGCTGGTGGCGGCGGGGTCCGGCGGGACGCTGCTGGCCTACGGGCTGATCATCCTGACATGGCGCGCCTATGACCTCAGCTTTGCAACCGTCTATTGGGCGGCGGGCGGTTTTACCGTCCTGATCGCGCTGGCCTGCCTGTTCATCTTCCCACAGTTCGAAGCCCCCAACCCGCAGCGCAAACAGTTCATCCTGCGCCGCCGCTACTGGCTGTACTATGCGCTGCAATTCATGTCGGGCGCCCGCCGGCAGATCTTTACCGTCTTCGCAGGCTTCATGATGGTGGAACGCTTCGGCTTCGACGTGCACGAGATAACGGCGCTGTTCATGGTCACGCTTGTTCTGAACATGGGGCTTGCGCCGCTACTGGGCAAATTCGTCAGCCTGTTCGGAGAGCGCGCGGCGCTGGTGTTCGAGTATACCGGCCTGACCGGGGTCTTCCTGCTTTATGCCGGGATCTATTTCTTCGATTGGGGCGTGACGCTGGCACTCGTCCTTTACGTGATCGACCACCTGTTCTTCTCGCTGGCGCTGGCGATCAAGACCTATTTCCAGAAGATCGCCGACCCCGGTGACATTGCCCCGACTGCGGCCGTGGCCTTCACCATCAACCACATCGCGGCGGTATTCCTGCCTGCCTCGCTCGGCTATTTGTGGCTGGTCTATCCCGGCGCGGTATTTACGCTGGCCGCCGGGATGGCCATTGTGTCGCTGCTTTTGGCGACGCTGATCCCGCGTCACCCCGAGATCGGCAACGAAACCATCCTCAAACCCCGCCTGCCCGCCCCGGCGGAATGATCAGGGCGCGGGGCAAAGGGGCGTTATGTCAAAACTTGTGATCTGATCGCTCAGCAGAACGAAGCGCACTTCGCTGCGGCAATCGCTGATCGTGGTCGCAGTGCCAGACAGTTCCGCCCGGCTGTTTTCCACACTGATCGAGCTGAAGGAAACCTCGGCGTAAGGCTCTGACCCTTCGAACATCTGCTGCAACGCATCCTCGCTCAACTGCTGTTGCAACTGAGGATGCAGGCGGTCGCGAGCCGCTGCGAAGTCGCGTGCCGAGACATCCTCGACGAAACCCCGGGCATGCTCTCGCGCGCCCGCACTGAAAAACATGACAATCGCCAAAGTAAGCCCGACAAGGGCCACAAGTCCCAATATGATATTGCGCACAATCTTCATGCCCGATCTCCTGATCCTGTTGGTGGGGTAATCTCCGCCACCTGAAGAAAAGGATAAACCAAGCGACCGGCCCCATGCCAGCCTTTCAGGTGCGCGCCTTTTCGAAAGCCGTCCAGGCTTTTTCGAAGGCGTTGAAATCGAACCCTTCGGCGCGGGCCGGATCCAGCACAAGCCGCTCTGTTTCCTGCATTTTTGCGATTGCACCGGCAAGCTGTTCCACGACCTCGGGCGGGATCACAACCGCGCCGTGACGATCGGCGTGAATCAGGTCGCCCGGCCGCACATCCATGCCCATGATCTTCACGGGCTGGTTGACGCTGCGCACATGGACAAACCCGTGGCTCGGCCCGATGCTGCCTGCGACGACGGGAAAGCCCGGGGCCATATCGCCAAGGTCGCGCATGACGCCGTTGGTCAGCGCGCCGGACATGCCGAAACCCTTGTGGATCGTGGTGTTGACCTCGCCCCAATAGGCGCCAATGGCATTAGGGTAGTCGAGATCCTCCACCACCGCGACCGAGGGCTTCGGCCCCTCTGCCATCGCCTTGTAATAGGCCATGCGGCGGGCGCGGATCGCGGCGGCGTCTTCCGTGGGGGGCGCGACGGCCGCGATCTGCGCGGTGACGGCGTAGCCGACCATGACGCCCTGAGGGTCATTGGCCAGCATCGTGCCCCGGGTGAAGGCGTTGAAGCCGCGCTTGCCCTGCGCCACTTCGATGGCGTTGCAGACGGTTGGGGTATCGACGCTGCGAAGCAGGGTCAAAAGGTCGTTGTCCATCAGTCCTCCAGCCAGCGGATCAGGGCCGCCGTGGTGTGTTCGGGTTGTTCCAGCGTGGGCAGATGGCCCGCGTTTTCGATGATTTCCAGCTGGCTGTTTTCCAGCAGTCCGTGCATGAGGTCATGCCGTTCCACGGGGCAGAGCGCGTCATGCCGCCCGCAGAGGACAAGTGCCTTGCCGCTGTAGCTTCGCAGGGTCTCCTGTTGGTCGGGTCGATCTCGCAAGGCAATGGATTGATTGAGAAAAACCTGCGGTCCGAGGTCCAGCGCCATGTCCATGCAGAGATCGAGTATCGCCGGTTTGCGCGGACTATCGACAAGGTAATTCGGCTTCATCTCATCCCGCATGACCGCGCGCAGGTGGCCCGCTTTCACGGCCTCCATCTGCGGGGTGCGACGGGCTTTCACCTCGGGCAGTTCCGCGCGCGGGTTGGTGTCGAGCAGGGCCAGTCTTTCCACCCGGTCCGGCGCCTGTCGCAGCACCTCCATCGCCAGAATGCCGCCCATGGAGAGCCCCGCGAGGGCAAAGCGGGGCGGGGCGTTGTCCAGCACCTCGCGGGCCAGATCGGCCATGCTGTCGGCCCCGACCATGGGCGCCACCATCACCGCGCGGTGCCCGGAAAGCGCTGATATCTGGGGGAAAAACAGCCGGGCATCGCACATCATGCCCGGCAGGAAGACAAGGGGGAGCATCGTTAACTCGCCAACGCTGCACCGTCAGAGAGCGCCTTCAGCTTGGCATAGGCAATCTCGGGATCGACCGCGCCGAACCCGGCGAATGTGCCAAAGCCGCAATCGCTGCCCGCGATCACGCGATCCGCGCCGACGATATCGGTAAAGCGTTGAATTCGCTGCGAAACCAGCTCCGGATGTTCTACGAAATTGGTCGTCGTGTCGACCACGCCGGGGACCAGCACCTTGTCCTCGGGGATATCCGCCTTGCGGTCGCGGAACACGGTCCATTCATGGCCGTGGCGGGGGTTCGAGGTTTCGAACAGCACATAGCGCGACCTGGTCGACATGAGCGTGTCGAACATCTTCGACATGGGAATGTCACAACAATGGGGGCCTTCGTAATTTCCCCAACAAATATGGACCCTTACACGGTCCTGCGGCACGTCCTGAAGGGCATGGTTCAGCGCCTCCACATGCATGTTGGCGACCTTCAGGAACTCAGCATCCGACAAATCGGTAAACAACATGTGTCGGGAGAGCGCCAAATCCGGGCAATCGAGCTGCAGGTCGAGGCCCGCACCCACGATCGTCTCGTATTCCGCCTTCATCGCATCAGCCAGCGCGGCCAGGTAAGCCTCCCGCGTTTTATAGAAATCATTCTGCAAAAACAGGGAGATAACGCCGGGGCTTGCGGCGTTCATGAAGCCGCGCTCCACCCCATGCTCTGCCATCGCCGCCTTGAGATTGGCGATGTCCTTTTCCAACTCTCCCTGCCCTTTCGACCTCACTTCACCGGTACACATGGGGCGGGCATATTGCGGGGTGCCGCCATCATCCGCTAAGCGCTTGAGAAAGCTGGGAAACATCTTCAGATCGGCGGGCGCATTGCGGGGGCTGTCGCCAGAAAAGCCGGTATAGCGATCCTTCACATAGGTCGCGTAGGAAATCTTCGACGTCTCGCCGTCCGAGACGATATCAATCCCCGCATCCATTTGTTTTTTCACGGTTTCCGAGACAGCCGCCGTCATACAGGCGTCAAACGCGGCGGCGTCATAGGGCTCTTCCCGCTCGCGGGCGAAGATGAAATCCACCACCTCCTGCGTGCGGGGAAGACTGCCCACATGGGTCGTCAGAATTCGGGTCATTTAGGTCTCTCCTCCCTGTCCAAAACAGGGGGGTGCCATGCGTACACCCCCTGTGCACCCCCCGTACACCCCCCGTGCAGACAAAGCGGCGTCTCGCGGAGGAGAGGGGAAAGGGGCGGCCCGCCGGGGGCCACCCCTCAGATCATCAGTTGCCCGACCAGGTCAGCCCGGCGGGATCGCCCGTGGCAACGATGTGATACATCGCGGCCTCGCCGGTCATCGAGGGCACGGCGCTGTGTGCCAGCCCCTCGGGCACGCTCATCGTGTCGCCGGGGGCGAGCGTGGCGCTGCCGCCGTCCCACTCCACCCGCCAATGGCCCTTCACCGGCATCAGGACGGAGGGCTTGTCGTGGCTGTGCTTGTCCGGCGCGGCCGAAGCGCGGGTGATGAAATCGACCTCGAAGCCCGGTTTGTCGCGCAGAAGCCCGGTTTCACCGATCACCTTGCAGGGTGTGCGGTCGGCCAGTGCCACCATGTCCCAGTAGCGCGCCACGTGGTTGGGCAGGACGTCTGCCGTGGTGGGCTCGGCCCGCTTTGCAAGCTCTTCTTCACCCATCAGCGGCATCGGCTTCACACCCTCGGGCAGGTGTTCGCCCTTCTTGGTGTCGTAGAGCTTGCCGGTTTCGGCCAGAACCAGCCCGTGATCGGCGGCATCCTCGATCACCTGCGGGGCCCACATGACGCCGCCCCCGGCATCGTCGCCGCCGAGGATCGCCATGATCATCCCGTAATCGGTGCCGATATTCTCGAACCCACGGAACACGCCGGTGGGGATGTTGAAGATGTCGCCCTCTTCCAGCGTCACCTCGCCCGCCGTGCCGTAGCGCCCCCAGAAAAAGCGCCAGCGCCCGGAGAGGACGAAGAACGCCTCGGCGGTGCGGTGATCATGCAGGGAGTTGCGGCATTTGGGCGGCTGGCCCGCCGCGCCGATGTTGAAGCCGTGGGGGATGGAGATGTGGACATGCTGATCGGGGGATTCCGACACGCCGCCGCCGATGATGGTGAAGTTTTCCTTCTGGTCGCTGCCGGGGGTGTGGGCGTCGATGAAGGCTGTCTTGCAGGGTTTGAGGTCGCCATAGCGAACGATGCGGGCGTCCATGTCTTTCGGGGTCATCTTGTTATCCTTTTTGAAACTGCGGGTTGGGTGAGGGCGCGGGTCAGCCCGTTCCCGGTGGCCGCAGGTTCAGACGCCTTGCGCGGCGGCTGGCGAGAAAGCCGTGACGGCGCGTGAGCGCCAGAGTGGGGCGCAGCCTTGTCATTCGGCAGCCCCGGTGTGCAGCAGGATCTGTTTCCAGATTGCGGTTTCGTCGAACAGCGTCCACTCGCGGCGAATGCCGTAGGGGCCAAACTCCGCATGGCTGATACCGAGCAGGTAGATCTCGGCCCCTGTCGGCTTGCCGAACGCGCCCCAGCCCTCGTGACGCCCATGCAGCGACCAGCGGATCGCGGCGCGGGGTGGCATCAGGGGATCGTCGCGGCCGATCTGGTGGTCGATGGTGAACTTGGCATTGGGCAGCGCCGCGCGCAGCCCCATCCAGAAGCCATCGGCCGACGCCCAGGAATGCCCGGTGACGCCGCCGGGATATTCCGTCTGCACCGCGCGGTCATAGTCGCGCGGGATCGCGGCCATGTCGGCCCCCATGATCCGGGTCAGGATGTCGGCGTATTTCTGGCCCCATTCGTTGTCATTGCCCCGGCCCGCATAGGGGCCCGCCACGTCATTGGCGGGGCAAAGCGGGCGCACGGCTTTTTCCGGCCCGCCCTCGGACCTGATCAACGCACGGGCGTATTTCCTGGGCGTCCAGCCCATCTGACGGACAATCGCGCCCTGGTCGCGGATCAGCCATTCGTCGTTGATCTGGTTCGCAATCGCGTGGCAGTCGGCGATGATCCGATAGGTCAGCTTGGTGCCCGTGGCCTTGCCGTAGACGCCATCCCTGGCATGAGTCGCGGTCGAGAGGATCCGATGCGAGGACAGCATCCCCTCCTCCGGTGTGCCGGACCAGATCACGTCCTCGCCCAGCAACTGTCGGTCGGGAAATTCCGCCAGCGTCGCCATGGTCGCGCCGATGACGCCCTGGTTGCCGATCACGACCGAACCGGGACTGCGCACCACGATATCGGGGGCGTAGTAGTCATGCAGCGTGGCGATGCCACGCTCTTCCCAGATCTCGCGCGTGATGCCGAGAATGTAATCGGGAAAATCGCGAAACTTTGGGTCGAAGCCGTTCATTCTGTCCATCCTTCGGGAATGCGAGCCGAGCCACGCACGATCAGGGGGCCGTCAATGGCGACGCGGCGGGCGGGCATGTTGGGTGTGTCGATCCGGGCCAGCATGGTGCGGACGGTTTCCTCCACCATCCGGTTGGCGGGCTGGCGCAGGGTCGTGAGGTTGTAGCTGGGCCAGGAGGAGATGATGACATCGTCATAGCCGACGACCGAAACATCGTCGGGGATGCTGAGGCCAAGCTCGAAACGCAGCACATCCATCACCGCGAAGGCCATGTGATCGTTGGAGACGAAGACCGCATCGGGGCGATCATCGGTGTCGAATAGCTGGCGCGCGGCGGCCTGCGCCTGATCGGTGTGGAAATTGCCCTCGGCCCGGGAATGGAGCGTCAGGCCTGCAGCGGCCAGCCCCTCAAGAAAGCCCTTTTCACGGTCGCGTTGCGTCGAGGCCCCTTCCCATCCCGCGATATGGGCGATCCTGCGATGTCCGCCCGCGACAAGGAACTCCGCCAGCTTGCGCCCGCCCGCCACGTTGTTGGAGGCAACGCCGGACAGCGTCTCGTCATCCTGCAGGCGGTTGAACAGCACCACGGGCACGCCCGCCGCCTCACATCGTTGCGTCAGGTCGGAGGACATGGCGACCGAGGCGAGGATGATGCCGTCGACCTGATAGTCGAGGATCTCGTCCATCACAGCCTCGATATTGTCCGACGTGTTCGACGCCATGAAGATCAGCACGTGATAGCCCTGCGCCTGAAGCGCATTGGACAGCTTTTCCAGCACTTCCGGGTAGAAGTGGTTTTCCAGATAGGCCACCACCAGCCCGATGATGCGGCTACGCCCGGTGATCATGGCGCGGGCGAGGATGTTGGGCCGGTAGCCCAGTTCATGCGCGGCCTTGCGCACCTTGTCGGCGGTCTTGGCAGAGACCGATGCGCCGGGGGTGAAGACGCGGGACACAGCGCTTTGACTGACCCCTGCCTTTTCGGCAACCTGAAGGGATGTGACTTTCTCTGCCATCAGTCCGCCGTCCACCCCCCATCGACCAAGAGCGACGTGCCCGTGACCAGCGCCGAGGCGTCGGAGGCCAGGAACACCACCGCGCCCATGATGTCCTCGACCTCGCCGGGGCGGCCAAGCTTGATCTTTTCCCTGATCCAGGCGGCGCGTTCGGGGTTGTCGAAGGTCACTTGCGTCAGTGGCGTCAGGATGAAGGTGGGACAGATCGTGTTGACGCGGATCTGGCGCGGCCCCCATTCGATGGCCATCGACTTGGTGAAGCCCTCGACCGCATGTTTGCTGGCACAATAGACCGCGCGGTCGATGCCCCCCACATGCGCCATCTGGCTGGAAATGTTGATCAGCGATCCGGGTCGCCCGCTGGTGATCAGCCGCTCGGCCACGGCGCGGGTCAGGAAATAGGCCCCGCGCAGATTGAGCCCCATGGCCAGGTCGAAATCGCCCTCTGTCGTATCAAGGGCCGGGGAATGGCGCGCGACCCCTGCCGAGTTGACCAGCACGTCGAAGGGCTCTGCCCGCGCAATGGCGTCCTCGGTCGCGGCCACGTCGGAGACGTCGAGCGCCAGCATCTCGGCGCTCATGCCCTCGGCCTCGATCTCCTCAACCACCGCAGCCAGTTTGTCGGCAGATCGCGCCGCCAGAACCACATGCGCCCCGGCCTCGGCCAGCGCCACCGCCGCCGCCAGCCCGATGCCCGAGGAGGCCCCGGTGACCAGTGCGCGCTTGCCATCGAGGCGGAAAGAGGGGGTGCGGGGCAGGGTCATGCGTCTCTCCAATCCGGTTCGGGGATTGCACCGGGGGCACGGGCCTTGTTGAATTCCCGCATCCGCCCCAGCACATCGACCCCAAGCTGCCGGTAGGCGTCGAGAATGTCCACAAGGACCCAGTTTTCACGGATGAGCCCGCCCTCCAGCCGCCAGAAATCGAGGCTGCGCAGCAGGATTTCCGTGTCAGAGGGCGCGATCCCCATCCAGCCGTCGCCCGACAGCGTCAGCCGCATATTGGGCCAGCCGGTTTCGCAGACATAGTCGCCTTCACCGATCCAGTGGGACATGAGATCGCCCATGGCATCGAGCTTGCGGTCGGGCATGCCGCGCAGGAACGGGCCCTGATGCCAGGTGCGGAAGCCCGAGATGCCGCGCGCGGTGCCGATCCCGGTGGGGCCGTACCAGGTCATCTTCGGGTGCCAGTAGCGGTCGAGCTGCATGATGGCGGGATCGGGATTGCCGGGGAATTTGCACAGGTCCGTCAGCATGGCGATGACATGATCCAGCGCCGCCTGCCCGTCCCCTTGGACGGTCAGCCCGTCACCCGACATGGGCGCAGGCGTGCAGAGAAACGCGCCAAGCTGCGGCGCCATGGGCCAGGCGTTTGCCTGCATCATCAGTTCGGGAATGTCCCAGATCGCCTGGATCTCGGTGATCTGGCCGTCCTCCAGCCGGAAGAACTCGTGATAGCGCATATGGGCCAGGTGGCCGGCAGGCGGGATATCGAGGAAAGGCGCACGGAATGTGCCCATGTAATTGCCCATGCAGCCGGCCCAGTCCTGCCCCTCGGGCGTGGTGCCTGCCATCACGATCATGTCGCGGCGTTCGAGGTCGGGCATGGCCGCAAGAAGCGGCGCATAGGCGGTGTCATAGAGTGCCTGAGCGCCTGACAGGTCACCGAACGGGTGGCACAACCGGGCAGTCACGTCCGGCGCGATCTCGGCCAGCGCCTGCCGCACCGGAGCCTCTGCGAAATCGGCCATGGCCGCCCGAAGTGGGGCAATCGCGGCTTTGATGCTGGCGCTGCGGTCAGTCATGATGCTCTCGTCCGATACGGGCGGTGGATGGCCCTTCGAAGGGCCATGAAAGACGCGATTTGCAAATCGCGTGGGAAGCGGTTTCGAAACCGCTTGCCGAAGGCGCTTCGAAGCGCCTTGCCCCCGCTCCGCTCATTCCGCGGCCTCACGGTGGGGGGCGCCTTCGCCATAAGGCACATTGACCCCGCCATAGCGGCGCACACGGATGTTGCATTGCTCGGCATGGCCCACGAAGCCCTCCAGCATGCACAGGCGCGAGCCATATTCACCGATCATGGTCGCGGCCTCATCGGTCAGCACCTTCTGGTAGCTGTGGGTTTTCAGGAACTTGCCGACCCAGAGCCCGCCCGTATAGCGCCCCGCCTTCTTGGTGGGCAGCGTGTGGTTGGTGCCGATCACCTTGTCGCCATTGGCCACATTGGTCCGCGCCCCAAGGAACAGCGCGCCATAGCAGGTCATGTTTTCCAGGAACCAGTCATCGCGGTCGGTCATCACCTGCACATGTTCCGACGCGATGTCATCGGCCACGGCCAGCATCTCGTCATAGCTGTCGCACAGGATCACCTCGCCATACTCCTCCCAGCTGGTGCGGGCGGTGTCAGCGGTTGGCAGGATGGTCAGGATGCGGTCGATCTCGGACAGGGTCTCCTCGGCCAGTTTCCGTGAGTTCGTCACCAGCACGGCGGGAGAGTTGTAGCCGTGTTCGGCCTGGCCAAGGAGATCGGTGGCGCAGAGCTCGCCATCCACGGTGTCGTCGGCGATCACCATGGTCTCGGTCGGGCCCGCGAAGAGGTCGATGCCGACGCGCCCGTATAGCTGGCGCTTTGCCTCTGCCACGAAGGCATTGCCGGGTCCGACCAGCATGTGCACGGGCTCGATCGTCTCGGTGCCAATGGCCATGGCCCCCACGGCCTGGATGCCGCCAAGCACGTAGATTTCATGCGCACCGCCAAGATGCATCGCCGCGATCACGGCGGGGTTGGGCTTGCCCTGCCAGGGGGGCGTGCAGGCCACGATGCGCGGCACGCCCGCGACCGAGGCCGTCGCCACAGACATATGGGCCGAGGCCACCATCGGGAACTTGCCACCCGGCACGTAGCAACCCACGGATTGCACGGGGATGTTCTTGTGGCCCAAAATGACGCCCGGCAGGGTTTCTACCTCGATATCGAGCATCGAGTCGCGCTGCGCCTGCGCAAACTTGACCACCTGTTCCTGGGCGAATTTGATATCGGCCAGTTCGCGGTCGGACAGCTCGGCCATCAGCGCCGCGATGTCTGCCTCGGACAGGCGGTAGCTGGCGGGGGAATAGCCGTCGAATTTCTCCGACAGCTCGCGCACCGCCGCGTCACCGCGCGCCTCGATATCGGAAAGCGTCGCCTCCACCACCGCGCGGGTCTTCGCGTCGTCTTCTGCGCGTTCGTCGGCCGGTTTGCCGCGTTTGAGATACTCGATCGTCATCTATGGTGTCCTTCTCTTGTCACGCGTCCGCTGCGATCATCCGACCGGCGCGGTGGCCGATCATCATCGAGGGCGCATTGGTATTGGCGGAGGTCACGGCGGGCATGATGCTGGCATCGGCCACCCACAGCCCCTCGACCCCGCGGAATTTCAGGCGCGGTGTGACCGGCGCCCCGCCATCGGTCCCCATGCGCAGGGTGCCGACAGGGTGGTAGGCGGTGCCGCAGCGGTCCCGGATATAGCTGCGCGCCTCATCCTCCGTGGTCACGGCGGCGGAGGGGAACGCCTCGCGCGCTTTCATGGGGCCGAAATCGGTGGCCTCCATCAGCGCCCGCAGGCGCAGCCAGCCCTTGGTGAGCGTGTCGAGGTCGGAGGGGTCGTTGAACAGGCCGAAGTCGATCTCGATCCCCGCTTTGCCAAGCTTGAGCCGCCCGCGCGATTTGGGACGGCACAGGGTCGCGTCGGCAAAATAGCCCCGCCCGCGAATGTAGCGTTCGCCCTGCCAGCCGATGAGGAAGGGGATGAAGTGGCTTTGAATGTCGGGCGGGCCGTCACCACCATCAGCGGTGAAGAAGGCCCCGCCTTCTACCGTGGGCGAGGCGAAGATGCCCTTGCCTTGCACCAGCCAGCGGAGCGGAGCGGCGGCCCAACGATGGGCCAGCGACAGATCCAGCCCATAGCCCGAACCGCTCCCCTGGTAGTGGATGCCCGCGCCGGGATGATCGTGCAGGTTTGCGCCGACCTCTTCCCGGTCCAGAACCACGTCGCGGCCCGCCGCGCGCAGATCGCCCGCCGGGCCGATGCCGGAGTTTAGCAGGATCTCCGTCGAGCCAAAGGAGCCGGAGGAAAGCACGATGCCGCGCGTAGCCTCGACGCTGCCGCCATCGGTGAAATGGACGGTACGCGCCCGGTCGCCAGCGAGGGCGATGCGCGCAACCTGGCGGCCCGTCACCACCTCGATCCCGCGTGCCATGGCAGGGCGCAGGAAGGCATCTGCCGCCGACCAGCGGCGACCGCCCCGCATGTTGTAGCGGAAGACCCCGGCGCTTTCGCGTTCCGGGCTGGGGCTTTGCAGCGGATCGTTGGCGCGGAACATCGTGGACAGCGCCTCTGTCACCGGGTGGGGCGTGGCGAGCCGGTCGGGCGTCAGGCGTGCCTCGACCTCTTCGAAGGCGGGTTCGACATCGGCCCAGTCCCAGCCGGGCACGCTCCAGTGGTCGAAATCATCGGCGCGTCCTCGGAACCAGACCATGGAATTGATCGAGCCGGAGCCCCCGAGCATCCGCCCGCGCGGGATATTGAGCTGCCGCCCATTCAGGTTGGCCTGAGGGGTGGAGGTGAAGCGCCAGTCCCGGTGTTTGGATCCCATGAGCCAGACCAGCCCGAAGGGCATCTTGACCAGCGGAGTGCGATCCGACGGTCCGGCCTCGATCACCAGAACGGACCCGGCCTCCCGCTCCGCAAGACCCGCCGCGACGGCGCAGCCGGCAGAGCCTGCCCCTATCACCACGAAATCATACCGTGACGCGCCTGTCATTACGCGGCCCCGAATCCGGGGGTATCTCGGGCAACAGCGCTCATCCCTTCACCGCCCCGGCGGTCAGGCCGCTGACGATCTGGCGCTGGAAGAACATCACCAGCACGAAGAGCGGCGCGGTGGCCGAGACCACGGCGGCGACAGCGAACATCACATTGCCCTCAGTCTGGGTCGTGCCGAGGAAGGCCGCGATTTCCGGCACCATGGTGCGGTTCGATTCAGACAGCAGCATCGAGGTGACGGCGAAGTCGTTATAAGCCAGAAGGAAGCTGAACAGCCCGGTTGTGATGACGCCCGGCCACATCACCGGCACGATCACCAGCCGGAAGGCCTGGAACTGGGTGCAGCCATCGACCTTGGCGCTTTCGTCCAGTTCCTTGGGGATGTTCTGAAAGAACGAATGCAGCATCCACAGGGTGAAGGGCTGGTTGATCGCCACCAGAACGATGATCGTTGTGGGCAGGATCCCCCAGACGTTCCACTCGAAGAACGGCAGCAGGTAGCCCGAGACCAGCGTGATCGGCGGCATGGCCCGGAAGATGAGCGCGGTGATCAGCAGCCAAAAGGTATAGCGATAGCCCGAGCGCGACAGCGCGTAGCCGCCGAGCGTGCCGATGGTCAGCGAGGTGCAGACCACGAAGAAACACACGATAAACGTGTTGATGACCGAGCGCCAGAACTCCTCTTGCACCCAGGCCCCTTCATAGCCCGCCCCGGTAAAGGGGCTGCCATGGGTGCGTTCGGTATTCGCGCCGGTCAGCGCATTGGTCCAGTCCGCGATGGAGAAGAAGTCAAGCTCCACCTTGAAGGACCCCCAGAGCGTCCAGATGAAGGGGAACGCAGCCAGGATCAGCCAGAAGATGATGAAGCCCTTGGTCAGGACACGCAGCGACAGGGGCGCGCGGAGTGCGGAAGAAGCCATTACATTTTCCCCTTGAAGTCGCGCCAGGTGCGCACCAGGACGGGCGACAGCAGGATCGCCACACCGAGGATGGTCAGAACCGAGGTGGCCGCCGCGGCAGACAGCTGCCGGGTTTCGCCGCCCATGTCGTTGAAGATGATCCAGCTCAGGCTGGTGGCGTGCGCCGAGGCGTTGAAGCCCACGATCGGCTCGAACACGCGGAAATTGTCCATCAGCTGAATGAGCGCCACGAAGGTCACCAGCGGCATCAGATGCGGCACCACGATGTAGCGGACCTGCTGCCAGCGGGTGGCGCCGTCGATCTGAGATGCCTCGATCTGATCTTCAGGCAGCGTTTGCAGCCCGGCATAGAAGACGACGAAGGCGAAGGGCGCGGAGTGCCAGACCCCGTAGACGATCAGCGCGATCCACATCAGCGGCGTGGAGGCTTTCACCGACAGGTCGGGGTCATTGACCAGCCAGGACAGGAAATTGCCAAGAACGCCGCGATTGTCGATCATCCAGAACATGATGAGCGAGCCCACAAGCGGCGTCACGATCATCGGCAGAAGCGAGAAGAAGATCACGACCCCCTTGAGCTTCTGGGTCAGCGTGTTGACCGCCAAAGCGATGGCCATGCCGAGGATGATCAGAAGCGGTGTGACCGTGAAGGTATAGGTCAGGGTAAAACCGATGGCCCGGTAGAAGGGCAGATCCCCCAGTTCCGAGAAGAAGGCCCCGATGCTATCGGACGTGCGCCAGGCCTCTGCCACTTCGGCAACGGCGAGGTGGCCACGGTCCAGGTAGATATCCAGCCCGACGAAGCGGCCAAGGGGTCGCGCCTCGCGCAACTCGCGCGTTGCTTCCTGGTCGATGGTGGTTTCCTCGGTGCAGCTGAAGGGCGTGCAGGTTTCCACGGTGATCAGCACCGGTTCGTGCTGTGCCGTAACGGATTGAATGACGACCGACACGATGGGCGCTGCAATGAAGAGCAGCATCGCCAGCCCCGTGGGCAGGAAGAACCAGAAGAAGGTGCGATGTTTCATGGGTCTTTCCGTGCTCGGTCAGAAAAGGGGATGGGGCGGAGGATCTCCCCCGCCCCAACGGGGATTTACTGCAGGTAACCCTGTTCGCGGGCGGCGGCGCGATAGGCGGCCTCCACGTCGGCCAGGGCCTGTTCCGCGCTTTCATTGCCTTGCATGAAGTCGGTCAGCTCGGCACCCAGCGCGGTGTGCATCAGGCCCATGTAGGGCAGCATCGGATAGGGCACCGATCCCATTTCCGCGGCAGCGAAGACACCAACGGCCGCCGGGGTCGGCTCATAGCCGGGGATCAGCCACACCGCCTGGGTGCGGATGTCCTCGTCTTGCATCATCTCGGGGCGGATGCCGTTCATCATGGCGATGAAGGTGGCCTCAGCCTCTTCGTCCGAGATGTTGCTGGCCACGGTCCAGCCGTCCCACCAGAGCGTGGTGGCCGGAATGTCGCCGCCGCCCACGGTCATCGGACCGGCAATGGCGAAGCCGTCAACCACTTCCTGCGGCACGCCATCGGCGGTCACGAGCGTCGCGGCGCGGCTGCCCCACATGTTCATCAGCGCCACGTTGCCAGCACGGAACTCGGCGTTGGTGGCGTTGGAATCATGGGTCAGGAAGTCGGGGTTCATGTATTCCGACAGGGCGCGCATCATTTCCAGCGCCTGAACACCGGCCTCGGAATTCACGGTCGGTTCGGCGGTGCCGGGCTCGAAGAACTGACCGCCGTAACCGATGAACATGTTGTTGAATTCCTGCGCCAGATTCCAGCCCGCCGCATAGGCACCGCCCACGGGGTTTTCCATGAGGCCCGCCTCGCGGATCGCCTCGGCAGCGGCCAGCATCTCCTCGTAGGTGGTGGGAACGTCGAGGCCGAGCTGGTCGAGAACGTCAGAGCGATAGACCAGGTGCTGCGCGTTCGCCATGAAGGCCACGGCCATGACCTGCCCGTTGATGGTGATCAGCTGGTTGCGGTTCAGGCCCTCGCCATGCGCCTCGACCAGATCATCCAGCGGGCGGATCACATCGGCATTCATCAGCGCCACGATGGACGAGTTCGCGATGATGGCCGAGGTGTATTCCGCCGGGTTGCCCGACATCCCGGCCACGTTGATCTGCTGGTGATCGGCGGTCAGGTTGGTGGACACTTCCGCGCCGGTGCATTCCTGCGCGCCTGCGCCCACGGTCTGGATCGCGGGGAATTCGTTGCCGACGATGGAAACGCGCGCGCTGATTTCGCAGGACAGCGCGGTTGTGGCCGAAAGTACGGCGAGCGCACCTGCGGTTGTAAGTGTCTTGAGATACATTGGGATCCTCCCGTTGGTGAACTTGGGTGCATCTTGCAAGCCTGCACCCCTAAGATGTCCCGGACATGGGGTCCGGGGGCTTCAGTCTCGGGGTCAGTCCCCGATGCGGGCCCCTGTCTTCGTATCGAACAGGTGGCAGTGATCCGCGGGGACTTCGATCGACACGGTGTCGTCGATTTCCGCACGGAAACTCTTGTCGGCCTTGGCACTGACCAGCGCGCCGCCGATCTTCAGGCTGACCATGGTGGCCTCGCCCAGAAGCTCCAGCGTGTAGATGGGCGCGGTGATCTGGCCGCCCTCGGCGACGACCGTCGCGTCTTCGGCCCGGAAGCCGAGCGTCACGGGGCCGTCCGGTGCATCCAGCCCGTGGATCGTGGTGTGGGGGGCCGTGAAAGTGCCGCCCTTCAAGTCCCCCTCTACGAGGTTCATCGCCGGGTTACCGATGAAGCTGGCCACGAAGGTATTGGCGGGCCTGTCGTAGATCTCGGTCGGCGTGCCCAGTTGCTGCACGACGCCGTGGTTCATGACCACAACGCGATCGGCCAGCGTCATCGCCTCGATCTGGTCATGGGTCACATAGACGGTGGTCACCTTCAGCTCATGGCTGAGGTTCTTGATCTGCGCCCGCGTGGACACGCGCAGCTTGGCGTCGAGGTTCGACAGCGGCTCGTCCATCAGGAAGACCTGCGGCTGGCGCACGATGGCGCGGGCAAGGGCCACGCGCTGACGCTGGCCGCCTGACAGTTCGGCGGGCTTGCGGTGCAGGAAGGGCTCCAGTTCCACCATGGCGGCGGCCTTCATGACCTTCTCGTCATGGGTCGCCGGGTCCACTTTGCGCACTTTCAGCGGGAAGCGGATGTTTTCGTAGACGTTCATGTTGGGGTAGAGCCCGTAGCTCTGGAACACCATGGCGACGTCACGATCCTTGGGTTCAAGGTTGTTCACGACGGTGCCGCCGACGATGATCTCACCCTCGGTCGGATCCTCCAGCCCCGCTATCATGCGCATCGTGGTGGTCTTGCCGCAGCCCGAGGGGCCAAGGAGAACAAGAAACTCCTCGTCCGCGATGGTCAGGTCGAAGCTGTCGACACCGACGAAATTTCCCCAACGCTTGGAGATATTGCGCAACTGGATTTCGGCCATCGGGCTCCCCGCAGGTGTTTTGCATACGTTTGCACAAAGGCTAGACAAGACTGCGGCAAGTTGGCAAGAATTTTTTGCAAACGTATGCAAAATAGCTCTGGAAACACCGTGCAGACTGGCCCAGACTGCCCGGCAAATGCTTGAAAAACAGGCGGAGACAATGATGAGCTTCCAACAGGAAAAAGACCTGGTCCGCAACTTCTACACGGCGCTCGATGCGGCGGGGCCTGACGAATCGTCCGCCGTTTTGGCGCGGTTCTGCGGGCCTGACCTGATCTGGCGCGGGATGCATCCCTTCGACATCCTGACCGGACCCGAGGAGGTGGCAAACCGGTTCTGGGCACCGTTGAAGACGTCGCTGACGCGGTTGCAGCGGCGCATGGACGTTTTCATGGCCGGGCACAATTCGCTGACGGCTGACGGCGCGGTCTGGGTATCCTCGATGGGTCACCTGATGGGGCTGTTTGATGCGCCCTGGCTCGGCATCCCCTGCACCCGCAAGATCGCCATGCTGCGCTATGCGGCGTTCCACCGGGTGGAAAACGGCAAGATCGCGGAAACCGCCATGTTCTTCGACATTCCGGCGCTGATGATGCAGGCAGGGCTACAGCCCTTTCCGGCGCAAACCGGCGCACAGCTGGTCCAGCCCGGCCCCCTGCCCCATGACGCGCTGATGTTCGACCCGCAACCGCCCGAGGATGGCGCGAAAACGCTGGCCACGATCAACGCGATGATCTCCGACCTCGGGCAATGGCAATCCGGCCTGCCGCTGGAGGAGGAACTGGCGCGCACATGGAACGATGACATGATCTGGTGGGGCCCCGCCGGGATCGGCGCGACCTACACGATCGAGCGCTATGCCAAGCAGCATTCCGGTCCCTTCCGGGCAGGGTTCGCGGATCGAAGCGGCACCGGCCATATCTGTCGCTTCGCCGAAGGCCACTATGGCGGCTTCTTCGGCTGGCCCAATTTCACCGCCCGGCCCACGGGCGGCTTCATGGGCATGCCAGCCACGGGCAAAAGCGGCGAATTCCGCGTGGTCGATATCTACCGCCGACGGGGCGACAAACTGGCCGAGAACTGGGTGTTCATCGACCTGCTGCATTTCTGGAAGACGCAGGGGCTGGATGTGCTGGGGCGGACGGTGGGGCTCTGACACTCTGTACACTTTGCCCCTGCCACAGCGCAGAAAGGCCGCCCACGGGTCTACGCTGATGGGCGGATAAAGGCCCTTCCATATGCACGGGGGGTGTACGGGGGGTGCACAGGGGGTGCACGCATGGCACCCCCCCCGGAGTCCGCGTTAGGCTTGCGACATAAATTGTCCAGAAAATAATCCCGGACGAATTATTCTTGCGCTGCACCTGCAAAATGAATATCACGCTTGCAGCAAAAAGACCGGAGAGATTCCATGCCGCATGACGGAGCGCCCATGCCCACAGATTCGCCCGAGGCCATCCTGCTGCCCGACCTGCTCACTCTGACCGCTGCCGCCATCGCGCCGGTCGAAACCCTGCTGGACATCGCGACCACCAGACTGCGCGAGAAGGTCAGCCATGACGGGCGTGTCTCTGGCAAGAAACTTGAGGAAAATCAGGTTGCTGCCCATGGTCTGGCCTGGCTTGCCACCTATGTGGAGGCGCTGCGGCAGATGCAGGGCTGGGCCGAGCGGCTAACCGCTGACGGCAAATTCGGCGAGACCGAGGCGCTGCTGCACCAGATCGCCTTTGGCGAATATCTCTGGCAAATCTATGGCGGCATCCCTATGAGCCAGGGCGAAATGCTGCGACCGCAAGATATCGGCCTCACCCAGGACGACCAGCGCGCCCTGATGACGCCCGAGATCATGACCCTGACCCAATCCGGCAACACCCAAGGCGCCCGCACGAAACTCGTTGAAATCATGCAGGAAATTGCGGGTTCCAACGGCGTCGGCGTCACCGGTCTGGACGACGAACTGGAAATGATCCGCGACCAGTTTTCCCGCTACGCCCGCGAACGCGTGGAACCCAATGCCCATGACTGGCACCTCAAGGATGAGCTCATCCCGATGGAGATCATCGAGGAACTGGCGGAGATGGGTGTCTTCGGCCTGACCATCCCCGAGGAATACGGTGGCTTCGGCCTGTCCAAGGCTTCCATGGTCGTGGTCTCCGAAGAACTGTCGCGCGGCTATATCGGGGTCGGCTCCCTCGGCACCCGGTCCGAAATCGCGGCAGAACTCATCCTCTGTGGCGGCACGGAAGAGCAGAAAAATCAATGGCTTCCCAAGATCGCCAGCGGGGAAATCCTGCCTACGGCGGTGTTCACCGAACCCAATACCGGCTCCGACCTCGGCAGCCTGCGCACCCGCGCGGTCAAGACTGATGACGGTTGGGAGGTGACCGGCAACAAGACCTGGATCACCCACGCCGCGCGCACCCATGTGATGACGCTTCTGGCCCGCACCGACCCCGAGACGACCGATCACCGGGGCCTCAGCATGTTCCTGGCCGAAAAGACCCCGGGTACCGATGAAAACCCCTTCCCGACCCCGGGCATGACCGGCGGCGAGATCGAGGTTCTGGGCTATCGCGGCATGAAGGAATACGAGCTCGGCTTTGACGGCTTCAAGGTGAAGGAAGACAACCTTTTGGGCGGCCAGACCGGGCAAGGATTCAAGCAGCTCATGCAGACGTTTGAATCCGCCCGCATCCAGACCGCCGCTCGCGCTGTCGGCGTGGCGCAGGCTGCGCTTGATGTGGCCATGCAATATGCGACCGACCGCAAGCAGTTTGGCAAATCGCTGATCGCGTTTCCCCGCGTCTCCGGCAAGCTGGCCATGATGGCGGTGGAGATCATGATCGCCCGCCAGCTGACCTATTATTCCGCCTGGCAGAAAGACCACGACAAGCGTTGTGATCTGGAGGCCGGGATGGCCAAACTGCTCGGCGCCCGCGTGGCCTGGGCCGCGGCCGATAACGGGCTGCAGATCCATGGCGGCAACGGTTTTGCGCTGGAATACAAGATTTCCCGCATCCTGTGCGACGCCCGCATTCTCAACATTTTCGAGGGCGCTGCCGAAATTCAGGCGCAGGTGATTGCCCGCAGGCTTCTGGGCTGATCCTCACCCGATCCGCTCAAACACGGCCCGCCCCACACCCGGCGGGCCGTTTTCGTTTTGGCGGATCATTCCGGCTGGCAGATCTCGCCCGCCGTGATCGCCCTGATCGTGCGCAAGACCAGCCCGGCAATGATCACCACCAGCACCGCCAGAAGCACGGTTCCGATGGTCTTGTGCGCCGCAGACCCTGCCGCGCCCGCATAGACAAAACTGGCGATGGTGACGGCGGCAAAGGGGAAGCTCAGCGCCCAGAAGGACAGGGCGAAGGGCAGGCGGATGATACGGGGCAGCTGCATGGCAACCAGCAGCGTGAAAAAATAGGCCGCATTGAGCAGGATCAGCGCGAAGGGCCCGGTGTCCCCCGTCAGTCTCACCCAGGCCATGAAGGCTACGGCGGGCGGCGCGATCAGGATCACCAGCGTCGGCTGCAACCGGCCCGGCAGCGGATCGTGGAACACCAGCCGGTTGATGACCAGCGTCAGCAGCACGATCCAGAAGATCAGCCCGACCGACATGAAGTACCAGCTAAGGTCCGCATAGCCCAGTTGCACCCCTGCAATCGGCACGATCACATTGCCCACGGCGGGGATGAACCACGCGGGCGACAGTTGCCCATGCATGAAGGATCGCGTCCCGATCCAGCCGGATACCACGGCCAGCGTCAGCACCGCCTGCAAGGCCGCGCCAGCGAGCCACAGAACTTCGGCCAGCGCCTCCGACCGGCTGACCGATGCCGTGGCCAGCAACAGCAGAGAGATCGAGATCGCCGGGAAGAAGGCCAGCTTCACCGGGTGATTCCATTCCGCCCGCACCGCACCGCCGTGCCGCATCGCCTTGGCCGCGTAGAACATGGCGATGATCACGAACACCGCGATGGTCCCGAAATAGGCGATGTCAGAGGCCAGCGAGGACAGCCCATAGGCCGTTTCCGCCGCATGCAGCGCCAATGTCAGACCGGACAGTCCCATGACGATGGCGAAAAAGGTGACGTGGAAATGCTCCAGCCGGGTGGCGGAGGGCGCGGTGGCATCGGACATGGGGTGGGCTCCTGCGGGCAATGTTGTCTACGTCAATTACATCGGAGCCATGGCGCAGGCCTTGACCCAAGTCAACCGCCGCACAGCGCGCCTGCACAATGCAATTCGGCGCCGCCCGAATGGCAGGGGCGGCGCCGATCGTTGTTCATAAGCCTTGCAAATCAGCAGCGGCGGACATCCACCCGGCCATCGGCCCGTTTGTAGGCGCATTGGCCGGTCTGGTTGTTGCGGGCAACTTCCGCGCCGATGGCAGCACCTGCCAGCGAAAGACCGACGGTCCAGCCGGTATTCGCGTCCAGCAGTTCCGCCATGGCAAAACCGCCAAGCGCACCAAGCGCCGCGCCGCCGTAAATCTGTTCTTCGGGGGTGCAGGCAGCACCAGCCAGCAGCGCAACAACTGCGGTAATGGTCAAATACTTCCGCATGAGAAATCTCCTTCCCAGGTTAGGCATTGCCTATCGAATGCCTAACAGAGACTATCAGCCTCACGAAATCCTGTCTTGATCTGGCGCAAACCCCGGTCAATCTGGCGAGGACCTGCCGAAAGCCCCGATCGCATGAACCCCGTCCTGCGCAAACCCTTGCCCCTGCTTTTCTTTTTGCTGGCCGTTGCGGGCTGCCTGAGGGATGAGAGCGTGACGCGCTACGCAGCCGGGATCTGGGAACTGGAGACGGACGAGGCGGTGCGGATCACTCTCGACCTGACGGCCCGCGGTCAGATCTCGGGCCATGGACCGTGCAACAGCTATTCTGCCCCGCAGACCGCCCCCTACCCCTGGTTCGAACCCGGCCCCATGGTCAGCACCCGCGCCATCTGCCCCGATCTGGCAGCCGAGCAGAGGTTTCTTGCGGCGCTGTCTGGCATGACCCTGGCCGAAGTGTCGGGCCCCGTTCTGATCCTGTCCAACGACGCGGGCGACACGCTGGAGTTTCGATTGATCACGCCGGATTGAATACGCGGCCTTGACCTGCGCAGCGCCACACCGATGCTAGGGGCGAAATCGAAAGGGAAACCACATGCCTACAGTTCTGGTCACCGGCGCATCGGGCTATATCGCCAAGCACATCGTTCTGCGCCTGCTGCGGGCCGGGTATCACGTGCGCGGCTCCGTCCGGGACGCGGCGAAGGGGCAGGCCCTGCGCGACGCGATCACCCCGCTTCTGCCGGATGGCCAGGCCGGGACCCATCTGTCCACCGTCACGCTCGACCTGCTACGAGATGATGGCTGGACCGAGGCCGCAACCGGGACCGACGCGATCCTGCACACGGCCTCTCCCTTCCCCATGGTCCAGCCCAAGGACCCGCAAGAGCTGATCACCCCGGCGGTCGAAGGTGCGAGGCGGGCGATCCGTGCCGCGCGAGATGCGGGTGTGAACCGGGTGATCCTGACCTCCTCGGTTGCGGCGGTGTCGGGCTGTGACCTGCCGCCGGGCCGCGCCACCTATGACGAGCGCGACTGGTCCGATCCCGCATATCCGGGTATCACGCCCTATTCCGTTTCCAAGACGCTCGCCGAAAAAGCCGCATGGGACATGGTGGCCTCTGACGCTCCTGGAATCGGGCTGACCACCATCAATCCGGGCTTCGTGGTCGGCGCGCCGCTTGATGGCCATTACGGCACCTCGCTGGCCGTGGTCGAGCGCCTCCTGTTGGCGCGGGATCCGATGCTGCCCTATTTCGGCTTCACCACGGTTGATGTGGGCGACATTGCCGAAATGCATCTGCGTGCCTTGCAGCGCGACGAGACCATCGGGCAACGGCTGATCGGGGTTGCCGGTTTCCTCTGGTTCACGGAAATGGCCGAGCATCTGGCCCGCACGTTCCCGGACCGAAAGATCGTGACCCGCCGCGCGCCGAATGTCGTCGTCCGTTTCCTCGGACTGTTCGACCCGGCGATCCGATCCATCGTGCCTTCGCTCGGGGTCCGCACCGATGTCGATGCCAGCCGCGCGCGGGACATGTTGGGCATGACTTTCCGCGATCCCCGCGACAGCCTGTCTGACACCGCCCAATGGCTTATGGATCAGGGCCGCGTCTGACCCCGCGCCAGCCGGTCCACGAGGCGTTGCCGCGCGGCCGGCAGCGGCTTTTCGCCAAGCGCCTTGGCCAGATGCCCGGACAGGAAATGCCCGGTGACGGACAGACCACCCAGCACATCCTCTGCCCCCGCATCCGTGCGTCCCAACAGGCTGGCAGGCAAGGGCAACAGCCGGTCGGCCCAATTCCCCGCCCCGGTCCGGGTCACGGCGCGGCCGGTGCGCGGCGAGATATAGGCGAGATCGTCATTCTTGCCGGTGACCGCGCAAGCGCTGAGGTCGAGCCCGAAGCCCATTTCATCGAGCAGCGCCAGTTCCCATCTCAGATAGGCATAGCCCCATTGCTCGGCGCCGAGCGCGTCTAGCAGGGCGATGGACCTGGCATACAGCTCCGGGTGCGGCTCCCGTTCCGGCAGGCAAAAGGTCAGAAGACTGCAAACGGCGGTCAGCCCCGCCAAGGCCAGCGGATCGCCCATGACCTCGGCCGCCCGCCCGTGCAGGGGTTCGACCGTATAGGCCCCCAGATGATCCTCCAGCCGCGCCCGCCAGGCCACGTCCAACTGCGCGCCGGGTTGCAGAACGGGTGCCATCCGACGCCCTGCGCCCCCGCGCACAACGCCCGCATGCCGCCCGCGGGACGGGGTGAACACCTCTATGATTGCGGCGCTCTCGCCATGCTTGCGCACCGCCAGAAGAACGCCCTCGTCGCGCCAATCCATGGGGCCGATCCTATCGGGCTGGCGGATTTGTCCAAGCGCTAAATGCGGCAGACCCGGTGCCGCCACCTGTCCAAAGGCAATGCGGGCCGACGAGGCCTCCGGCGCAGGCCCAGGGGGTGAGGAGGCACGCTCTCGGGTCCACGCCGCGAGGCGACGACGCCGCTCAGGTCAGGCCCGGCTCGTCCAGCAGATGCCGCCCGGCCCTGTCTTCCAGCTCGATCACCCACAGATCCGGGTCCATGTCCCGCTGCCGCCGGATCGAGCCATCCACCTCGGCCTCATCCCCCTCGTTCAGAACGATCCAGGCCCGCTCGCCGGTCATCAGGTCGAAACTGCGCTGGAAAAGCCGCGCCTTTCCGTCCAGCGTCGCCAGTTTCACCAGCACCGCGCCACCGGTATCGTCCCCATGGGCCACCACATAGGCGGGAATATCGGCAAGTCGCAGCCGCGTCAGATAGGCCTTGACCCAGAATTCCGTCGTCAATCGCATCTTTCTGCGCCTCGCTTTGAACCGAACCGGGCGCCACGCCGACCCATGCTCATGTAACTGTTACAGGGAAGGTCCAGTCCAATGAATTTCACTTTGTCCAAGCGCTCCTGGGGATTGCTGGCTGCAATGTTTCTGCTCAACCTCGCTGTCATGTCCGGTGCGATCACGGGCATCATTCCCGATCTGCTGCGCATGCTGGCTGCCGTCGGGGCCCTCATTTCCATCGGCGTGGACTGGCGGCAATCGCGGCTCGGCTGATCCCGCTCAGTTCCCGTCGCGGAAATCCAGCCCCATTTCCGAGTATCGTTCCGCCTCGTCCAGCCAGCCGGGGCGGACCTTGACCTGCAGGAAAAGGTGCACCTTGCGGCCGAGGAATTCCTCCAGCTCCGCCCGTGCAGCCTGACTAACGGCCTTGATCGTCTCGCCCTTCTTGCCCAGAAGGATGCCCTTGTGCCCGTCTCGGGCCACGTAAATCACCTGGTCGATCCGCGCGGACCCGTCCTTGCGTTCCTCCCAGTTTTCCGTTTCCACGGTCAGCTGGTAGGGCAGTTCCTGGTGCAACCTCAGCGTCAGTTTCTCGCGGGTCATTTCCGCCGCGATCATCCGCATCGGCAAGTCGGCGATCTGATCCTCGGGGTAGAGCCAGGGGCCTTCGGGCAGGTTCTCGGCCAGCCAGCCACGCAGGTCATCCACGCCATAGCCCTTCTCTGCGGAAATCAGGAAGGTCTTCTCGAACGGGTAGGCCGCGTTCAGTTTCTCGGTCAGCGCCAGCAGCACCTCGGCCTTCACCCGGTCGATCTTGTTGATCGCCAGCGCCACCCGGCGCCCCCCGGCGCGTTCGCTCAGCCCGTCGAGGATGGCCTGCGCACCATGGGTCAGCCCGCGATGCGCCTCGATCAGCAGCACCACCAGATCGGCATCCGCCGCCCCGGTCCAGGCCGCCGCCACCATGGCGCGGTCCAGCCTGCGGCGCGGACGGAAGAGCCCCGGCGTGTCCACAAAGACGATCTGGCTGTCACCTTCCAAAGCCACACCCCGGATGCGCGCCCGCGTGGTCTGCACCTTATGCGTCACGATCGAGACCTTGGCCCCGACCATCCGGTTCAGAAGGGTCGACTTGCCCGCATTGGGTTCCCCGATCAGGGCAACGAAGCCCGCGCGTGTGGTCATGATCTCATGTGTCCTTCACCATTTCCGCCGCCTTTACCCGGTTTCCCGCGCCGTGGCCAGTTCTCACGATATCAGGCCCCTCGGGTCCGCTCGGATCGACATGGCCCGGAGGCACAATGAAACTCTGTCAGGTCCTGGCGTTTTCGACCCGCGCCAGAAGCGCCTTGGCCGCCGCCTGTTCCGCCTGCCGCTTGGAACTGGCTTCCGCCCGCGCCGAGGCCCCGGACGCCATCTGTACTTCAACCGTGAACATCGGCGCATGATCCGGTCCGGTCCGGGCAATCTCTGTATAGGTCGGCGGGGCCATGCGGCGGGCCTGCGCCCATTCCTGCAGGCTGGTCTTGGGATCGCGCGCGTCGCTTTCCACGCGCGCCACCCGGTCGCCCCAGAGCCGCAGGATCATGTCACGCGCCACCTCGTAGCCTGCATCGCGGTAGACGGCGGCAATCACCGCCTCCATCGCGTCGCCCAGAAGCGCGTTCTTGCGCCGCCCGCCGGTTTTCATCTCGGACTTGCCCAGTTTCAGCACCGCGCCCAGGTCAATTTCGCGCGCCACGTCGGCGCAGGTTTCCTTGCGCACCAGCGCGTTGAACCGTGGGGCCAGTTGCCCCTCGGGCGCGTCCTTGTCCTGGTCCAGCACCGCCTCGGCCAGAACCAGGCCAAGCACCCGGTCGCCCAGAAACTCCAGCCGTTGATTGTCGGGCCGCGTGGGCGAAGACAGCGAGGAATGAGTGAGCGCCCGGATCAGCAGATCGGGACGCTCGAACTCATGACCAAGCCGGTCGCAAAAGGCTATGAGGTCTTTGGCCAGTTTCACTCGATCGCCCGGAAGAAACGGTCAGAGCGCCAGGTCCAGAAATAGACCATCCGTTCGCCCGCAGACGAGAACATGATCCGGTCGGCACGGCCGATGATGTTTTCATAGGGCACCATGCCGACACCGCCGATGGACTGCGGGAAGCGGCTGTCCTGACTGTTGTCGCGGTTGTCGCCCATCACGAAGTAGTGGCCCTCGGGCACGGTGAAGACCGGGGTGTTGTCGCCGAAGCTGCCGTCTTCGATGTTCAGCACCGAATGGCTGACACCGCCGGGCAGCGTCTCGGTGAAGCGTTCCTTCTCGCAATCGCCGCCAAGCCCCACGGGGGCATTGGAACAGCGCGGACGGTGCGCAACCGGGCCCTGCGGCTCGAACGTTTCGATGAACGGGTCTTGCGGCTCCAGCGCGGCGGCCACCCAATCGGCATTGGTGCCGGTTTCCGCGTCATACTCACTGATATAGAGCACCCCGTCGCGCATCTGGATGCGGTCACCGGGCAGGCCCACGACGCGCTTGATGAAATCGGTGCCGTTCACGGGATGGCGGAACACCACGACATCACCACGCTCAGGCTCCGACCCGAAGATACGGCCCGAGAAGGGGCACATCGCAAAGGGGCAGGAATAGCGCGAATAGCCATAGGCCATCTTGTTGACGAAGAGGAAATCGCCAATCAGCAGCGTGTCCTTCATCGACCCGGACGGGATCCAGAAGGGCTGGAAGAACAGGGTGCGGAAGACCCCTGCGATCAGAAGGGCATAGATCACCGTTTTCACGGTCTCCCAGATGCCGTCCTTTTGCTTGGCTGCTGCTGCCATGGGGTCTGCCTCTTGCTGCGCTTATCTACGGGTTTTGACATGATGGCTCGGGACGAGAGAGTCAAGCAAGCGACCGTCCGGGCGGCGTTGGCGGCGCCGGTTGCCAGGCCATGCCCTCGGGATAGGCATAGATCACCACGAAGGCCTGCGCCCAGGGCATGTCATCGGTCAGGCTGACATGAATGGCGGCCTCCATCCCCTCGGGTGTCATGGCATCCAGCCGCTCCCGCGCCCATCCCGTCACATGCATGATCGGCTGGCCGGTGCGCAGGTTGGTGACCGCCATATCGCGCCACGCGATCCCCATGCGCAGACCGGTGCCAAGCGCCTTGGAACAGGCCTCTTTCGCGGCCCACCTCTTGGCGTATGTGGCGGCGGGGGTCTGGGTGCGTTCTGCGCGGCGCTGCTCGGTCTCGGTGAACACGCGGTTGCGGAACCGGTCGCCATGGCGGTCCAGCACGCCCTGAATGCGCTCGATATTGGCCAGGTCGGTGCCGACGCCAAGGATCATCTCAGTCCCTTTCGATATCGTAAACGGTGATGCGATCCGCCCCGCCGCAGAGCGCAACGAGTCTTGCAGCAAGCACCAGATGACGGGGATCGGCGGCGTAGCGGGCCAATGCGTCCCGATCCTCGAACCGTCCAATGAAGCCATAGGGATAGCCCGGCGACTTGCCTTCCATGTCGATGTTCACGCCATGGGTCAGGCTGAGGAATCCGGGGATCTCCCCTGTCAGGCGTTCAAGCCCCTCCATCACATCCCGGCAGTCACTCAGATCGGAGGCATCCTTCAGCCCCAGCATGACCACATGCTCGATCATGCCAGCCGCGCCGTCAGGATCTTGATCGCCGCCGCCCCGAAGAGCGCAGCGAAGGCCAATTCGAACCAGCGGCGGGCAGCGGAGTAGACCCTCACCACCCCACGACCCGAGAACAGCACGCCATAGCACAGGAAGATCACTGCGGACACCGTGGACAGTGCTGCGAAGGTGCCCAGAAGCGTGACCAGAGGCGCGCCGGGTGGCACGACCACCGCATAGACAGCGCCCCAGGCCAGGATCGCCTTGGGGTTGGTCAGGTGCACGAGGAATCCGCGTCGGAAATGGCCGCTCGCCTCGGCGTCCTTCAGCGACAGCCCTTTGCCGGGCGTCAGGGCCGAGCGCAGGGATTTCGCGGCGAGGAACAGCAGATAGCCCGCGCCCACATAGCGCAAGCCTTCCGCGATCCAGGCGTTGGAGAGCATCAGCGCGCCCATCCCGGCCATGGCCGCCAAACCCCAAAGCGCAGACCCGGCCCAGACACCGGCACCGGTCAACACGCCCGCGCGGCGCCCCTGTCCCATGGCCGTGCCTGCAATGGTCAGCGTAGCCGGGCCGGGACTGCCGCCCGCAAGGCCCCAAGCCAACAGCAATGCGATGAATTCGAAGCTGGTCATTTGTTGCCCGTTGGCGCCGGGGCCGGTGCATTTCCGCTCAGAACCGGGGTGACGGTGCCCGTGGCCTGATTGATCGTGATGGTCAGGATCTGGTCCCAACTGGCCACGCCGCTGACGGCTTCGATGGGGATCGTCACGCTCAGCCCGATTTCGGGGTCATAGCTCGCCTCCACCTCGGCCATGTTCAGCCAGCCGAAGCCGATATTGGCCTCGCTCGAAATCAACGCGCAGTGCTGCCAAGGGTCTTCCGGGTGCGGATAGGTCACCATGACATGAAAACTGCCGCTCGCCGGTTCGCCGACATCCAGAGCAATCACCCGGATCGCGCCATTGGCAAATTCGCGGATCGTTTCCGCGTAGGGGCCATAGGTGTTGCGGGCATTGGCCTCGAACGTGTCGCAATCGCGCATGGACTGCGCGGCAATCGGCGTGGCGGCAAGAACGGCGGCTGTGGTCAGGCAAGCAAGCCTCATGCGCGGGCCTCCTCGATCAGGCGCTGCATTTCGTGGATCGCGGGGGTGAGGCCGCGGAAAATCGCCTCGCCGATCAGGAAATGGCCGATATTCAGCTCCATCACCTCGGGGAACGCTGCGACCGGCTGCACGGTGTCATAGGTCAGCCCGTGGCCCGCATGCACTTCCAGCCCCAGGGAATGGGCATAGGTGGACATCTCGCGCAAGCTGTCCAGTTCCCGGTCACGGTCGTCAAAACGGCCCTCAGAATGGGCGTCGCAATAGGCGCCGGTATGCAGTTCGATCACCTCGGCCCCAATCCGGTGCGCGGCCTCGATCTGGCGCATATCGGCGGCGATGAAGATCGACACCCGGCAGCCCGCCTCGCGCAGCGGTGCGATGTAATGGGCCAGCCGGTTTTCCTCGCGGGCCACTTCCAGCCCGCCCTCGGTCGTCCGTTCCTCGCGCTTTTCGGGCACGATGCAGACCGCGTGGGGTTTGTGGCGCAGAGCGATCTTCTGCATTTCGTCCGTCGCCGCCATCTCGAAATTCAGGGGCACGCTCAGCGCAGTCATCAGCCGTTCGATATCGTCATCCGAGATATGCCGCCGGTCCTCGCGCAGATGCGCGGTGATCCCGTCGGCACCCGCCTGCTCCGCCAGCAGGGCCGCGCGCACCGGATCCGGCACATCGCCCCCCCGCGCATTCCGAACAGTGGCCACATGGTCGATATTCACCCCGAGCCGGGGACGGCTGGTCATGGTCATTCTCCTACAAGACGCGCCCCGAAGGGCTCAGTCGGCCCGGTTCTCGGCCTGCCTGCGCATCTTGTTCATCTTCGAGCGCAGCTTGGCAAGGCGTCGCTGCTGATATGCGCGGATCACGGGGACCGAAAGGTAATAGCAGACCGTGCCGCAGATCAGACCGGGGATGATGCCGCCGACCATGAACGGAAAGAACAGATCATTGTAGAAGGACAGCAACTCGTCCCAATGGGCTTGCTCAGGCGTGAACATGGCCAGGAAATTATGCTTCAGATCGCGCCAGGCCCCTGCGAAGGCATGGCCGATATTGCCGCCGATTCCCCCTGCCTCGGTGCCAAGCAGGAAATGCCCGGTATGGATCGAGATCAGCGCAATCGGCAGATAGGTCAGCGGATTGCCGATGAAGGTGGCCAGCAGCGCGGCCAGGATGTTTCCCCGCATGAGCCGGGCGATCAGGGCCGCAATGATGAAATGCAGGCCGAAGAACGGGGTGAATACCGTGAACGCCCCGGCAAACACGCCGCGCGCGATGGTTTCGGGGGTGCCGGGAAGGCGATGAAGGCGGTACTTCACATACTGGATGGCCCGGCCCCACCCGCCTCGCGGGTAGAACCAGTGCGCGACCACTGTCATCCAGTGGCGGGAATCTCTGCGCTTGAACACCATCGGGTGTTCGCCCTCCAAAGCTCTTCCCGCGTCAGGGCCGCCGGTCCAGGTTCCGGAAGCGCTCCAACGTGGCAACATCACTGTCGGCCTCTACGGCCATCATCACGGCGTGCAAATGCTCGGCGTCTCTTACTTCTATATCGATAAGGAGGCGGAAAAAGTCCGGTTTCCTGTCAATGAAGTGCAAGTCCGAGATATTGGCGTTCTGTTCACCGATCAATGTGCAGATTCGCCCCAGGACACCCTGAGCGTTGCTGATCGTGACATTGACGGTGACATTATGGACGGCGGCGTGGCGGCCCTCGGTCCAATGAACGTCGATCCAGTTGTCAGCCATGGCGTCGAGATCGGCCAAAGCCGGGCAGTCAATCGCGTGCAGAATCGGCCCGCGCCCCTTGTAGGGCACACCGACGATCCGCTCGCCGGGCACCGGCTGGCAACACTGGGCGCGGTTCATCTCGGCCCCGCTTGGCAGGCCGATGACCGGGCGACCGACGGTTTCCTCGGTCTCGGGCTTGCCGACCAGTTCGGGATAAAGCTTGGCCACCACCTCGCGCGCCGACAGCTCCGCGGCCCCGATTCGGGCCAGAACCTCGTCGGCACTGGCGATGTGCATGGTCTTTGCGGCCGTTTCGAGCGCCTTGTCCGTGGCCTTCTTGCCCACATGCTCGAACGCCACGCGCGCCAATTCCTGCCCAAGCCGGATATAGCGGCCCCGGTCCTCTTCGCGCAGAAGCCGCCGGATCGCAGCCTTGGCGCGGCCCGTGGTCACGATGTCGATCCAGGTCGCCTGCGGCGTCTGGCCTTCGGCGGTCATGATCTCGACCGACTGCCCGTTCTTGAGCCGCGTCCAGAGCGGCACGCGGATGCCATCGACCTTGGCGCCCACACAGCTATGCCCGATCCGCGTGTGGATCGCATAGGCGAAATCCAGCGGCGTCGCGCCCTTGGGCAGTTTCACAACATCGCCCTTGGGGGTGAAGCAGAAGACCTGGTCGGAATACATCTCCAGCTTCACATGTTCGAGGAACTCGTCATGATCCTCGGCCATTTCAAAGCGTTCGGTCAGCCCGGCCAGCCATTTCGCGGGGTCCACGGCAAAGGGGTTTTCGGCCCGCACGCCGTCCTTGTAGGACCAATGCGCCGCAACCCCCGCTTCGGCCACCTCGTGCATCTGGCGGGTGCGGATCTGCACCTCGACCCGCTTGCCGTCGCGCCCCGACACGGTGGTATGGATCGAGCGATAGCCATTCGACTTGGGCTGGCTGATATAATCCTTGAACCGCCCCGGCACCGCGCGCCAGCGTTGATGGATCGCGCCAAGCACCCGATAGCAATCATCCTCGCTGTTGGTGATCACGCGGAACCCGTAGATGTCCGACAGGCGCGAGAAGGCGAGATCCTTCTCCTGCATTTTGCGCCAGATCGAGAATGGCTTTTTCGCACGCCCCAGCACATCGCCGGTGACGCCGTGCTTCTCCATCTCCAGCTCGATATCGTCGGTGATCTTGGGGATGACGTTGCCCGATTCCTTTTGCAGCGTCACGAAGCGGCGCATGATCGATTTGCGCGCATCGGGGTTCAGAACGGCGAAAGACAGGTCCTCCAGTTCGTCCCGCATCCACTGCATCCCCATGCGGCCCGCAAGCGGCGCATAGATATCCATCGTCTCACGCGCCTTCTGGGCCTGTTTCTCCGGGCGCATATGCTTGATGGTGCGCATATTGTGCAGCCGGTCGGCCAGCTTCACGAGGATCACCCGCAGATCCTTGGACATCGCCATGAACAGCTTGCGGAAGTTTTCCGCCTGCTTGGTCTCGCGGCTGCTGAGTTCCAGATTGGTCAACTTGGTGACGCCATCGACCAGTTCCGCCACGTCCGAGCCAAAGCGGTTGGCGATCTCGGTATAGGTGCCCTTGGTGTCCTCGATCGTATCATGCAGCAGCGCGGTGGCGATGGTGGCATCGTCCAGCCGCTGTTCGGTCAGGATCGCGGCCACCTCGACCGGATGGGTGAAATAGGGCTCGCCCGAGCGGCGGTACTGCCCTTCATGCATATCCTTGGCATAGGAATAGGCCCCGCGCAGCAGGGCCTCATTGCATTTCGGGTTATAGTTGCGGACCAGGCTCAGAAGGTCTTCGACGTCGATCATGCCTGTCCTGTTCCGGTGTGAGGGCTCAGCGCTGGCCTTGCGCTTCCATCAGCTGCCGCAGCATCTGCTCTTCCGACATGTCGTCGGCAGCGGGGCGGTCTGCCTCGACACCTTGCAGAAGCGCCATGGCGTCCTCTTCCGGCTCGTCCACCTCGATCTGGGTCTGGTTCGATTCGATCAGACGCTCGCGCAGGTCATCGGCCAGCTGCGTCTCATCGGCAATCTCGCGCAGGGACACGACCGGGTTCTTGTCGTTGTCACGATCCACGGTGATCGGGCTGCCAGCCGAGATCTCACGCGCCCGATGGGCGGCGAGCATCACCAGTTCGAACCGGTTCGGAACCTTGTCAACGCAGTCTTCAACCGTCACGCGGGCCATATCATTCTCCGGAATGTGTTGCAGGAGGGGTGCGCAAGCCCCCTACTTATCCACCGCTCCTTGGAAAGACAAGGCCCGAATCCCCTTCAATCGGACGGATCTCAGCCAGGTCCGAGGGCGACAGGGCCGACAGCATCTCGGTCACCGTCTCGCCGGTCAGCGGGTGGCGCCAGTCGGGCGCGATATCGGCCATCGGCACCAGCACGAAGCCACGTTCCTGCAAGCGTGGATGGGGCAGAATCAACTGATCCGGCGCATGACGGGCAGCTTGTTCCAACGGCAAATTGCGCCATTCGGTCTGGGTGACCGAATCCGGTCGGACGCAATCACCGAAGGCCACAAGGTCGAGATCCAATACGCGCGCTTCCCAACGGTGGGTGCGGGTGCGGCCAGCCTCTGCCTCCACCCGGTGCAGAAGCGCCAGCAGCGCTTCGGGTGTGCCCGACCAGTCGATTGAGAACGCTGCATTCACGAAATCCGGCCCGGATCCGGCCGGGAAAGCCGGCGTCCGGTAGAATCGGGAAACCAGCGGCGAGCTGCCAACCAGACCCGCAACATCAGAAATCGCTTTGGAAACTATACCTTCGGATATATTGTCCCTATCCGATAGGTTAGAACCCGCCGCGATTACGGCGTTTGTGAAAGAAATGTTACGGTCTGGTCGTTGCAAAGCGCGCCCGATCACTTATTCTCGATGTTCATTGTTGATCGTGATTCAGGCCATTTCATTTCACATACACCGGTCGCGGTCGACGATTATCACTCACGGGACCAGAAATCATGTTTTATCGGGACGAACGGTTGGCGCTCTTCATTGACGGCTCCAACCTGTATGCAGCGGCAAAGGCGCTAGCCTTTGACATTGACTACAAGCTTCTCAGACAGGAGTTCATGCAGCGGGGCAAACTGCTCCGGGCCTTCTACTACACCGCACTTCTGGAGAATGACGATTATTCTCCGATCCGGCCGCTGGTGGATTGGCTGCACTACAACGGCTTTACCATGGTGACCAAGCCCGCGAAGGAATTCGTGGACAGTCAGGGCCGCCGCAAGGTCAAGGGCAATATGGATATCGAGCTGACGGTCGATGCCATGGAGATTGCCCCCCATGTCGATCACATCGTGCTGTTCTCCGGCGATGGCGACTTCCGCCCGCTGGTCGAGGCGCTGCAACGCAAGGGCGTGCGGGTTTCCGTCGTGTCCACGATTCGCAGCCAGCCGCCGATGATCGCCGATGATCTGCGCCGCCAGGCGGATAATTTCATCGAGCTTGATGAACTCAAAGAGGTGGTCGGCCGCCCCCCGCGCGAGCCGCGGGTGAACGAGCGGTCCGATTACGAGACCGCCGACAACTGATCGCTGATCAGTTTGGGATCGAACATCAAGGAGAAACCCCGGTTTTCTAGACCGGGGTTTTTGCTACTGCTCAACCAGTTGCACTGAATCCAAGAGAATGCCGACGCTGTTGTCCTGAGCTTCCATCTCTCTGAACCCGATACGATCCGCCCCTTCGATGCCTTCGATGATAATGGTCGTCGTCGTAAAACTGTCATGTGTCTGAGGCGCGATCACCGCGACCACCTGATCGTTCACCAAGACTTCGAACTGATCGTTGACCCCCTGCCCGCTGCGCGCAGCATGTTCGAAGCTCAACGCATATTGCGTGCCCGCCTCCAGATCGACGGTGGTGGTTACATAGTCGAGGCCCGCACGCGTTGCATCAAGCTCGATGAATGTGGACCCGCCGTTAGAGCTATAACCCAGAAAGCCTTCCCCCCAGGACTCGATCATTCCGTTCGATCCCTCATTGGCCCATCCCTCGACATCACCGAGCGACCAGGTACCGGCAGGTTGATCGGTATCGAATCCTCCGTTGGTCAGACCAACCGCCAGCGCGGTTTGCTCTGCATCCATCGGTTCGCCATCAAATCGGGCTCCGATAGACACACCGGCCAGCACATCCCGAATATCGCCCGAGAGGTCTCCTGTACCGGTGATGACAGCTGCGGAGGTCGCGATACCGAGACCGACAACACCAGCTGAAAGAACAACCCAGTCTACGGTCGTTGCCCCGGTTTCATCCCGAATAAATCCATCATTCATATCTTGTCTTCGCTTGCAGATGCATGCCTGGTATCCGTCAACATCATGTCGGGCGGCGTCAGGCCCCTTGGATGGCTACATTCAAATTCTGTCTTTTTTGGGGAAGCCTGTCAGTCGTCAGCCCTCTGCATCGGCGTTGATCCCGTCATGGATCTCGATCACCCGTTCGGGCCAGGTGCTTTTGATGTAGGCCAGCACATCGAGGATCTCCTGCTCGGTCAGCACCTCGCCAAAGCCCATCATGTTGCTGCGATAGTCCCCGCCGATCAGCGCCTCGGTGCCGTGGGTGGTGATGGCGATCAGCACCTCGTCAGGGTGGTGCCAGGTGTGGCCGGTTTCATCATGCGGCGGGGCGGGCAGGTAGCCATCCGCATCGCGCACCCGCCAATCCATGCCTTCCTGACCCGACAGGTCCGCACCGTGGCAGCTGGCGCAGGTCTGGGCATAGATTTCCTCACCACGCGCCACCGCTTCCGGGTGGTCATAGGGCAGAAGGCCCGGGCGCTCGTCATGGCTGGCCCAAACACCAGCCCCGACAATCACGGCGAGGCTGGTGGCGGCAAGGAAGAAGGCAGGTTTCAATGGACGTCCCTTTCGATCTCGATCACGCGTCCCACTATCTTCCCGGCTTCCTGCGCTGGAAGGTCAAGTCACCGGATCGTGAGGCGGGCAGCGCAGGTCCCCGGACTGCCCAAGCACCTGTCCAGAGACCGCACACAGGAACACCCCGATCCCGGTCAGCATCAGCGCCGCACCGGAGGCAACGGTGCGCAGGACATTGAAGACCTGCCAGCGGGGGGAATAAGCCGCCCAGATATCTGCCGCCGCCTGACGGCTTTCGGGAATTTGCACCTCGGCCAGCGCCGCGTTCATCGGCACATTGACCGACACCGTCAGGATCAGCCCCCCAAAGAGATAAACCGCGCCTGCCGCCAGAAAGGCCAGCCCCGCCCCGCGGCCCCCGATCGACAGGGCCAGCGCCCCGGTGGTGAAGAGCACGACAGGCGTGCCGAAGAAGGCGGGCGCGAAAACGGCGTTCCGGACAGAGGCGTTCATCGCCTGCATCGCGGCGATGGCTCCGCGCGGGTCCATCATGTCGAGCCCCCACATGGTCGAGCAGATCCAGGCATAGAAGAACCCGAAGATCGCGCCGGTCAGCATCAGTGAGGCGAAAGCGAGGGGCAGCAGAAGGCAGGGCATCACGACCCCTCCCTGCCACGGCGGGTCTGGAAGAGCGTCAACACCAGACATCCGACAGCACCCCAGGCGGTCACGACCGCGGGCCAGATCAGCGGAAAGGCCGGGTCCACCACCTTATGCGGCCCGAAAGAGACCAGCGACAGCAGGATCGCCAGCACCGTCAGCCCGCGCCCGGTCCGGCTCTCCAAGGGGCCGATCAACATCGCCGCCGCGAGGGCCGAGACGGTCGCAGCAAAGAACGGGGCCATCCCGAAAAGCGGGATCTGCGCGGGCGGATGCGGGGCGACCCCGGCCAGCAGCGTCACTAGCATGAGGAGGTGCAGAATGATCAGAACGGCCAGCGCCGCCTGCGGGGATCGCGGGGATTCGGTCATGGATATCTCCTTAGCGTATTTTGAATTACGGTATTGACCAGATCCGTAACTATAAATACGGTTATCGTCAACAAGGGAGTTTGCACCATGCGGGAAGAGGCACGGGAAGCGCGCGCCGCACAGATCGAGGACGCCGCCTATCGCGTTCTGGACGCCAAAGGGTTCGAAGGCCTGTCGATGCTGGCCGTTGCGAAAGAGGCCAAGGCCTCGAACGAAACGCTCTATCGCTGGTATGGCGACAAGACCGGCCTCTTCGCCGCACTGATCACGCGCAACACTGAAATCGTGCGCGCGACGATGAAGGGCACACGGACCGAAGATCCGATGGCTGAGCTTGCCGCCCTCGGCCCCGCCCTACTGACCATGTTGACCGGCCCGCGCGCCGTGGCCCTGAATCGGGCGGCGGCGGCAGACAAGACCGGCACGCTTGGCCAGACGCTTGGCAAGGCAGGGCGAGAGCGGGTCTTTCCCTGGATCATCGGCGTCATGGACCGCGCCTGCGCCGCCGGGCAACTGGCGGGCAGTCCCGGCGATATAGCCGAAACCTACCTGTCGCTTCTGGTCGGCGATTGGCAGGTGCGCCGGGTCACGGGGGCCATGCCGCCCCCATCCGCAGACCAGATCGACGCGCGCGCCAGGGTCGCCCTGACACGGCTGACCGCACTGTTTCAGGGGTAGGGCCAGATCAAACCGGCCGATCCCATCCTTAATGGCAATCCGGGTGCGTGGGCTGGACGCGCCCGTCCCATGGCCTTACCTCTTGGCCCAAGCGAAGGAGCCTCCCGATGACCAAACCGCCCCTCACTCTCTACCTCGCCGCCCCGCGCGGCTTCTGTGCCGGTGTCGACCGGGCGATCAAGATCGTCGAAATGGCGATCGAGAAATGGGGCGCGCCGGTCTATGTGCGTCATGAAATCGTGCACAACAAGTTCGTCGTGGACGACCTGCGGGCCAAGGGCGCCATCTTCGTGGAGGAGCTGGAGGATTGCCCCGATGACCGCCCGGTGATCTTCTCGGCACATGGCGTGCCCAAGTCCGTGCCCGCCGCCGCGGAAGCACGCCAGATGGTCTATGTCGATGCCACCTGCCCGCTTGTGTCCAAAGTGCATATCGAGGCCGAACGCCACCACGCGAACGGGTTGCAAATGGTCATGATCGGCCATGCAGGCCACCCCGAGACCATCGGCACCATGGGCCAGTTGCCTGAGGGCGAAGTGCTGCTGGTCGAGACAGAGGCCGACGTCGCGGGCCTTGCCCCGCGCGACCCCGAAAGGCTCGCCTTCATCACTCAGACCACCCTGTCGGTCGATGATACGGCGGGCATTGTGGCCGCCCTTCAGGCGCGCTTCCCGTCCATCGTCGGCCCCCACAAGGAGGACATCTGCTACGCCACCACCAACCGGCAGGCGGCGGTCAAGGCGATTGCCCCCAAGGCCGATGCGATCCTGGTCGTCGGCGCCCCCAATTCGTCGAACTCCCGCAGGCTGGTCGAGGTCGGGGCGAAAGCAGGATGCTCCTATTCCCAGCTCGTCCAGCGGGCCGAAAACATCGACTGGCGCGCGTTGGAAGGGATCGGATCCGTGGGCGTCACAGCCGGGGCCTCCGCCCCTGAAGTTCTTGTAGAAGAAGTGATCGACGCCTTCCGCGACCGCTATGACGTGACCGTGGAACAGGTGGAAACCGCCGTCGAAAACGTGGAATTCAAGGTCCCGCGTGTCTTGCGGCAGATGGCCTGAGCCATGCCCACGCCCTTCGACCCAGAGGACCTCCTGCACCTGCCGCTCATGGCCAATCTCGCCACGCTGGCCAAGGACGGCGCGCCAAGGAATGCCCCGGTCTGGTTCCATTGGGAAGATGGCGCGCTCCACATGCTGTCGGATGACACCGCCAGCTCCGCCCTGCGCATCGCCCGCGACCCCCGCGTCGCGGTGGAGATCGTGCAATATGACAACGCGGGCGGCATACTGCGCCATCTGGGGTTACGGGGCCGCGCCACCATAGAGCCGATGGACCCGGCGCTCTTCCGCCGTCTTCTGGCGCGCTACCTTGGCCCGGATGAGGCCGCGTGGAACCCGTGGTTCATCGACACCGTGGCCAAGATCGAGGACCCGTCGGGCCGCCTGATCCGCCTTGTTCCCGACAGCGTCTTCACCAACGATGTCAGCTTCTTCCGCAGCGGGCCGTCCCTTGCGACGGCTTGACCCGCCCCTCCAAGGCCCCCCACCATGGCCGCAGGACAGGGAGGGACAGTCATGAAGGCCGTCATCATCGGCGCAGGCCCCGCCGGGCTGGTCGCGGCCGCCTGCCTGAAGGCCGAAGGGATCACGCCGGTGATCCTCGACCGCGCCGACACCGTCGCCAGCAGCTGGCACAGCCACTATGACTGCCTGCATCTGCACACGGCGCGCGGGCGCTCCACCCTGCCCGGCCTCGACTATCCCAGGGGTGTCGGCAAATACCCGAGCCGCGCCGATGTCATCGCCTATCTGGAGACCTATACCGCTCATCACGGCCTGTCCCCGCGCCTCGGCTGCACGGTCGAGAAGATCGAAAAGACAGGCGATGGCTGGCAGGTCACCCATTCCGGCGGCTCCGAGACTACGGATCTCGTCGTCATGGCCACCAGCGTCAACGGCACCCCGCGCCACCCCGACTGGCCGGGCGACTTCGATGGCCCGATCCTGCATTCGAGCCGCTACCGCAACCCCGCCCCCTTCGCGGGCCAGCGCGTTCTGGTCGTGGGGTTCGGCAACTCGGGCGGCGACATCGCGCTGGATCTGGCCCGCGCGGGCATCAACGTCACCCTGTCAGTGCGCGGGCCGGTCAATATCCTGCCCAAGCAGCTCTTCGGCATTCCCATTACCTCCTTCGGGCTGATGACCAAGGCGCTCGGCTACAAGGTGGCGGATGCCCTGACCGCCCCCGTCCTGCGCCTGGCGGTCGGGCGGCCCGAGGATTACGGCCTGCGCTCCATGGCCAAAGGCCCCGCCGCCCTGGTGCATGAGGATGACCGCATTCCGCTGATCGATACCGGCACGCTTGGCGCGATCAAGGCGGGCCGCATCGCGGTGACACCCGGTATAGAGCGGCTGAACGGTCCCGAGGTTCAGTTCAACGACGGCACCGCCGCGCCCTTCGACAGCATCATCGCCGCCATCGGCTACACCGTCGATCTGCGCCCGCTTCTGGGCCCCGATTGTGCTGCGCTCAACGCCACAGGCCGCCCGGTGGCCAGCGGCGCCCCCACCCCCGAACCGGGGCTCTATTTCTGTTCCTACAAGGTGTCGCCCGATGGTCAGCTTTACGCCACATCGCGGGAAGCCATCGCCATCGCACAACATGCCAAGACCCTGACCCGAAAGGCCCATTCATGATTTCCGCACAGTTCCTTCTGACCGCCCTCGTCGTCGTGCTCGCCCCCGGCACCGGCGTCGTCTACACGCTGGCGCTTGGCCTTGGCCAAGGCCGTCGCGCCGCAATCTGGGCCGCCCTTGGCTGCACCTTCGGGATCGTCCCCCATATCGCGGCGGCAGCACTCGGGCTGGCGGCGGTGATGCACAGCTCGGCGCTGATCTTCAACATCGTGAAATGGGCGGGCGTGGCCTACCTGCTGTGGCTGGCCTATAGCGCGCTCCGCGAAGGTGGGGCGCTGAGGGTTGAGGCCACGCAGACGGTGGAGAACGGCCCGCGCATCGCCACGCGCGGCGCGCTGATCAACATCCTCAACCCGAAGCTATCGATCTTCTTCCTCGCCCTGCTGCCGCCCTTCCTGTCGGGCAATCCCGCCTCCGCCACTGCCGAAATGGCGCTGCTTGGCGGCGTCTTCATGGCGATGACCTTCGTTGTCTTCGCGCTTTACGGCACCTTCGCTGCCTTCGCCCGCAAGGCCATCCTCGGCAGCGACCGCGCCATGCGCTGGATGAGCCGCAGCTTCGCCGCCGTCTTCGCCGGGCTCGGCCTGCGGCTGGCACTGGAAAGGGCCTGACATGACCGACCGGGAAACGCTCGACACCTATACGAAGAAAGCCGCCGACTATGCGGCGCTCGAATTCAGCGAGGGTGAGAAGCAGGCGCTGGAGGGTTTCCTCGACATGCTTCCCAAAGGCGGCACGATCCTCGATCTGGGCTGCGGGCCGGGCTTTCACGCTGCGCGCATGGCATCCGAAGGCTTCCGGGTCAGCGCCATCGACGCCACCCCCGCCTTTGTCGAGGCAGCGAAGGAGAAGGGCGTCGACGCGCGGCTCGGCAGCTTCGACGACCTGACCGAAACGGCGGCCTATGACGGCATCTGGGCCAGCTTTTCCCTGCTCCACGCCCCGAAAGCGGACTTCCCCCGCCACCTCGCCGCCATCCACCGGGCGCTGAGACCCGGCGGCACGCTCTATCTGGGCCTGAAACTGGGAACGGGCGAACACCGCGACAGCCTCGGCCGGTTCTACGCCTATTACGAGGAACCGGAGCTGCGCGACCTGCTCGCACAGGCTGGATTTGCCGATATCCGCTCTACATCCGGGGAAGGCCCGGGGCTGGCTGGCACGGTCGACCGCTTCATCCTGATGACCGCGCACAGGGGCTGACCCGCAGGGCTTGCCCTTCCCGGCCCCGCCCGCGATAAGGACCGCCACTGCCCCGGAGCCCCACGCATGACCCCGATCCCCCGTCCCGCCCTGCTGCTTGGCCTCGCTGGCCTGATCCCCTTTCTGTGGGGGGCGCTGACCGTTGTGATGCCGGGTCTGGCCGAATGGGGAACCGAGGTCTTGGGACCGCGCTTCGTCAGCCCCTATGTGCAGCTGTTCTACGGCGCGATCATCCTTGCCTTCATGTCCGGCGTGCTCTGGGGCTTCGCTGCGCAGGGCAGCGGCTGGCAGGGCTATGCGCTGTCGGTGCTTCCCGCGCTTTGGGCCTTCTTCATGACTGGCGGCGGGGCGGACCGGGCAGCCGCAGCGCTGATCGTGGGCTTCCTCGGCCTTCTGGCACTGGACAGGCATTTCTGGAAACGGGGCCTCGCGCCCCAATGGTGGATGCGGCTGCGCGTGTTGCTGACACTCGTGGTGGTCAACGCGCTGGCCGTGGACCTGATCTTCTGATGCCCGATCTCTTCGCCTATACCGACGGAGCCTGCTCCGGCAATCCCGGCCCCGGGGGCTGGGGGGCGCTGCTGCAAGCGAAAGACGGCGAACGGGTCGTCAAGGAACGGGAACTGAGCGGCGGCGAGGCCGAGACCACCAACAACCGGATGGAGCTGCTGGCGGCGATCGCCGCGCTGGAAAGCCTGACGCGGTCCTCGGCGATCACCGTGGTCACCGACTCGGCTTATGTGAAGAACGGCGTAACCGGCTGGATCCATGGCTGGAAGCGCAACGGCTGGAAGACCTCGAACAGGAAGCCCGTGAAGAATGTGGACCTGTGGCAGAGGCTCGACGAGGCGCAGGCGCGCCACCGGGTGACCTGGGAATGGGTCAAGGGCCATGCCGGCCACCCGGAAAACGAACGCGCGGATGAGCTGGCCCGCGCCGGTATGGCGCCGTTCAAGAAGGCCTGATCCGGGCGCGGGGATGCGGCTTCGAAGCCGCATATCAAGGCCGTTCGAACGGCCTTCCGCACCGCCCTGATCGCAGCCAGTGGACCCCACGCGGCCGCTGCCCTGCTCCTACCCGTTTCACAAGCGCCAACTCGCGGTTTCGAAACCGCGTCCCAAGGCCGTTCGAACGGCCTTCCCCCTTCCCCACACGCATCAAACCTGTCAAACGGCGGCCACCATGACCCTGATGCTTCTCGACTACGCCTCCGTCCTCGTCTTCGCCCTCTCCGGCGCGCTGGTCGCCAGCCGGGCGCAGCTCGATATCGTGGGGTTCTTCTTCATCGCCTGCCTGACAGCGGTCGGCGGCGGCACCCTGCGCGATCTGCTGCTGGACCGGAACCCGGTCTTCTGGGTCGCAGATCCCACGCCGCTGGCCATCGCCTGCACCGCCGCGCTCATCGTCTTCTTCACCGCGCATCTTTTCGAAAGCCGCTACAAGGTGCTGCTGTGGCTCGACGCGCTGGCCCTTGCCATTGCCGTCGCTGCCGGCGCAGGCGTGGCGCAGGCGCTGGATCAGTCGGCGGGCATCGTCATCGTGATGGGGGTTGCCACCGGCACCATGGGCGGGCTGATGCGCGACGTCGTCTGCAACGAGCTGCCGCTGGTCCTGAAACAGGGGGAGCTCTACGTGACAGCAGCCTTCGCGGGCGCCGGGGCCGCGCTCATCGCCGCCGCCCTCATCCCGCATCCGCTGGCGCCCATCCTGGCCTGCATGATCTCCTGTTTCGCTCTTCGCGCAGGCTCACTGCTGTTCGGATGGCGGCTGCCCGTCTACAAGGCCCGCCCGCCGCGCATGTGATCAGCGTTTCAGGTAAGTCTGCCAGATCCAGATCAGCAGAAGCGCGCCCAGAATCGCGCCGACGAAGCCCGACAGCATCCCCATCACGGTCAGCAGGAACCGCAGCACCAGCCCGCCGATGATCGCGCCCAGAATGCCGATGCCGATCGTCGTCACCACATCGGTGCGCACATCCATGATTCGCGTCGCCAGAAACCCTGCCGCCGCGCCGATGATGATCATGTAAAGAACGATGCCCATGGGAAATATATGCTCTCTGTCAGCCGCGTTTTGAAGGTCTGGGGAAAAATCAGCGCCGCCGGTTCCGTCGTCCCCGGCCCCGCGCAGCGCCCACGGGGATCAGGATCAGCGCCGCCGAGGCCCCGATGATCGCATCCAGACCGGGCGAGCCGATCCGCAGATGAAAGAGCGAGCGCAGGAAGAACAGCACGACAACGGCCCCAAGCGCGATGAGGATCGACATCGGGTAGCCATTGCGGGTGACGCCCCATCTTTCGAACAGGATGGCGACCACCACGGCAATGAAGATTGAGCCGAAGAACGTGAACAGAACCATTGCCTTACTCTCCCAAAACAGTGCCGGGCGCGACCATCGTGCCACGCAGGAACGTCTCCGCATCCTGCCGCCCCCGACCCTCGATCTGCGCTTCGGTGACCTCGATGACCCCTGTGCCACAGGCGATTGTCAGGCCGTTCAGAACCTCACCCGGCTGACCCGACCCTTCCGCCACGCGACAGCGCAGCAGCTTCAGCCTTTTACCATGTAGGGTCGTCCAGGCCCCGGGAAAAGGTGACAGCCCCCTGATTTGCCGGTCGATCTGGTCCGCGGGCAGGCTCCAGTCCACCCGTGCCTCCGCCTTGTCGATCTTATGGGCATAGGTGACGCCCGCTTCTGGTTGCGCCTCCGGCGCCAGATCCGGCAACCGGTCCAGAGCCTCCACAATGGCCGCCGCGCCAAGCGCGCTCAGCCGGTCATGCAGATCCTGCGTCGTCTCCTCGGGGCCAATCGTGACCGCCTTGCGCAGCAACACCGGCCCGGTATCCAGCCCCGCCTCCATCTGCATGATGCAGACACCGGTTTCCGCGTCCCCCGCCATGATCGCCCGGTGAATGGGCGCCGCCCCCCGCCAGCGCGGCAGCAGGCTCGCGTGGATATTGAGACAGCCAAGCCGGGGCGCATCCAGAACCGCCTGCGGCAGCAGCAGGCCATAGGCCACGACCACCGCGACATCGGCGCCGAGCGCGGCAAATTCCGCCTGCTCCCCGGCCCCTTTCAGCGACACAGGATGGCGCACCTCCAGCCCCAGCTCCAGCGCCCGCGCATGAACCGGCGTCGGGCGTTCCTTCTTGCCCCGTCCGGCAGGGCGCGGCGGCTGGCAATAGACGGCGGCAATCTCGTGCCCCGCATCGACCAGAGCCTCCAGCACCGGAACCGAGAACTCTGGCGTGCCCATGAAGATCACTCTCATTTGCGCTCCTCCGGCCCGAGCCGCATCACCGCTTCCTCGCCTTACGCAGGAACATGTCGCGCTTCACCTTGCTCAGGTTGTCGAAATACATCTTCCCGTTCAGGTGGTCGATCTGGTGCTGCACGCTGGTGGCCCACAGCCCCACGAAATCCTTGCGCACCGTCATTCCGTGATGGTCCAGATAGGTCACGGTCACCGCGCGGGGCCGCTCGATCTTGGCATAGCTGCCAGGCAGGTTCGGGCTCGCCTCCTCATGCGGGCGCAGCTCGATCGAGGAATGCAGGATCTGCGGGTTCGCCATGCGCACCGCCTTGCCCCGCTCGGTCGAGGCATCGACAACGGCAAGCCGCAGCATCACCCCGATCTGGGGCGCTGCCAGCCCCACGCCGGGCATCGCATCCATGGTCTCGATCATATCCTCCCAGATCGCGCGGATCTCGTCCGTCACCTGCGCCACCGGTTCGGCGGGCGTCCTGAGCCGCTTGTCGGGCCACATCACGAAGGGTCTAACGGGCATAGTCTTTCTCCATCTGCTCGCGATGTTCAGGGGGCAGCCGGTCGAAGATCACCAGCCCGTCGAGATGATCGACCTCATGTTGCACACAGCGCGCATCGAAGCCGGTCATCCGCTCTTCATGATCCGTTCCGTCCAGATCCCTCCAGCGGATCAGCACCTCGGCGGGGCGCATGACGCGCGCAGCCACACTGGGGATCGACAGGCAGGCCTCCTCGCCGCTTTCAAGCGTTTCGGTCAGCGGCTCGACCTCCGGGTTCACGAAGACACACGGCGTCTTCGCCCCGGTCTTCCAGCCGGTATCCATGACGAACAGCCGAACCATCTGCCCCACCTGCGGCGCGGCCAGCCCGCGCCCCTTGGCGGCATACATCGTGTCAAGCATATCTGCGGCGAGTTCCGACACATCCCCCCGAACCGGGTCGCAGACCTGTTTCAGCCGCGCATCGGGCCAGCACAGGATGGGTAGGACGCTCACGCCTTCTCCCGCGCCCGCTCGCGCTTGAGCTTGACCATCTTGCGGGTGATCATCTGCCGCTTCAGCGGCTTGAGGTAGTCGATGAACAGCTTGCCGTCCAAATGGTCGATCTCATGCTGCACGCAGGTCGCCCAGAGGCCGGTAAACACCTCCTGCTGCTCTGTCCCATTCAGATCCATCCAGCGCACCTCCACCTCGGCGGGGCGGGTGACCTCGGCATAAATCTCGGGGATCGACAGGCAGCCTTCCTCATACACGCTGGTCTCGTCCGACGACGCGATCACCTCGGGGTTGAACATCGCCAGCGGCCGTGGCGCCTCGCCCTCCGCCTTCACGCAATCAAGTACGATCAGCCGTTTCGACAGCCCGATCTGCGGCGCCGCCAGGCCAATGCCCGGCGCATCATACATGGTTTCCAGCATGTCGCTGGCAACAGCACGCAAGTCGTCCGACAGGTCCGTCACGGGGTCGGCCAGTTTCTTCAGTCGCGGGTCGGGATGGATCAGAATAGGTCTCAGCATGCGGGTCAGATAATGTATCCCGCGTGGCGTCGCAACGCCCCCTTGCACCCGGCCTCGGAATGGCTAGCCTCTCGCCCGAAACGACCACCAGAGGATTCCATGGACTTCGATACGCTTCACCCGATGATCGGCACTTTCAGCGGCAAATGGGACAGTATGGACATGTTCGGCGTCGGCCCGGATGGCATCGCCATGCATGTGGCCGATTCCGATTACCCAAGTGCGCCTTGCGTGATCGACGCGGTGACAAAGGAAGCCCAAAGAGGAATCTTCAACTACGGCTTTGACCGCAAGGGCTATGTCAACTCCGTCTGCTGGTGGATGCAAACCCGACACGGCTGGCCGGTAGACCCGGACTGGGTGCTGACATCGCAGGGGCTCGGGATGGCCATCGCGCTTTGCATAGATGTCTGGAGCGAACCGGGCGACGACATCGCCTTCTTCACCCCGGTCTATCACGAGTTCCGGCTGAAAACGCAGCGGGCGCATCGCAACCATGTGGAATTGCCCATGGCCCTTGTCGATGGTCGGTACGAGCTGGACTGGGACGCTGCCGAGGCGGCACTGACCCCGAAGACCAAGATCCTGCTGTTCTGTTCGCCGCAAAATCCCTCTGGCCGCGTCTGGACCGTCGAGGAACTGCGGCAGGTGGCCGACTTCGCCGCGCGCCACAACCTGGTTCTGGTGAGTGACGAAGTGCATGCCGATCTCGTCTATGCGGGCAACACCCACGTTCCCATGGATATCGCCGCGCCAGAGCATCGCGACCGGACCGTCACGCTGTTCGCCGCCTCCAAGACCTTCAACCTTGCCGGTCTGCGGGTGGGTCAAATCATCATTCCCGACGACACGCTGCGCGCGCAGATGGAAGACCGGCTTACCGCACTCAACTATGACGCGACGACGCTCGGTGCGTTCGCCTCTCAAGCGGCCTATTCGCCGGACGGCAATGAATGGGTTGCCGCGCAGATGAGCTATCTTGAAGAAAACCGCCGCATCTTCGACGAGGGCGTGAACGCCATCCCCGGCGTCTGGTCAATGCCGCTGCAAGCCACCTATCTGCCCTGGGTCGATTTCTCGGGCACCGGCATGTCGATGGAAGAGATTGCGCGGCGCGTGAATGGCGAAGCGCAGATCACCCCTGCCCCCGGCAAGTGGTTCGGCACCGGGTCAGAGTTGTGGAACCGCTTCCTCCTCGCCACGCCGCGCGCCAATGTGGAAGCGACCGTTCAGCGCCTGCAAAGGGCGTTCTCTGACCTTCAGTGACCGGCCCCGGGGCGGACCCAAAATTCTTCCGGAAGAATTTTGCCGCCCCGAAAAATCTTCTGGAAGATTTTTCATGTCCGGAAGGATTTTCTGGAAAATCCTTCTGCACCGCCGCATGTGCAGAGATCGGGCTTTGTCTGCACGCCCGGTGCATGGGGGGTGTATAGGGGGTGTACGGGGGGCACCCCCCTCTTTCGCGGCCAAATCGCGCATTGCCGCAATGCAGCACTTGCGCGTCGCAACGCAATAATCTACCCAAGGCGGGAACTCTGACGACATATCCTTGCTTGAGGGGAACCGCCCATGTCCTTCCGCCTGCAGCCCGCTGCCCCCGCCCGCCCCAACCGCTGCCAGCTCTTCGGCCCCGGCTCCAACACCAAGCTGTTCGCCAAAATGGCCGCCTCCGCCGCCGATGTGATCAACCTCGATCTGGAGGATTCCGTGGCGTCCTCAGACAAGGATCAGGCCCGTGCCAATGTGATCGAGGCGATTGGCAATGTCGACTGGGGCACCAAGACACTCTCGGTGCGGATCAATGGGCTGGACACCCCCTATTGGTATCGTGATGTGGTTGATCTGCTTGAACAATCCTCGGACCGGCTCGACCAGATCATGATCCCGAAAGTAGGTTGCGCCGAGGATGTCTATGCCGTCGATGCACTGGTCACCGCGATTGAGGCCGCCAAGGGCCGGGCGAAGAAAATCGCCTTCGAAGTCATCATCGAATCGGCTGCCGGCATCGCCCATGTCGAAGAGATCGCTGCATCCTCCCCGCGGCTGGAGGCCATTAGCCTCGGCGCCGCCGATTTCGCCGCCTCCATGGGCATGCAAACCACCGGCATCGGCGGCACGCAGGAGAACTATTACATGCTGCGCGAGGGCCAGAAATACTGGTCCGACCCCTGGCACTGGGCCCAGACCGCCATCGTCGCCGCCTGCCGCACCCACGGCATCCTGCCGGTCGACGGCCCCTTCGGCGATTTCTCGGATGACGAGGGCTATATCGCGCAGGCCATGCGCTCTGCCACTCTGGGCATGGTCGGCAAATGGGCCATTCACCCCAAGCAGATCGCCCTTGCAAATCAGGTGTTTACGCCGTCTGAGGCCGCCGTTGCCGAGGCACGCGAGATCCTCGCCGCGATGGAAGCGGCCAAGGCCTCGGGCGCGGGCGCGACCGTCTACAAGGGCCGTCTGGTGGACATCGCCTCGATCAAACAGGCCGAGGTGATCGTCAAGCAATCCGAAATGATCGCCGCCGGATGACCCTCCCCAAAGCCCCGCGCGACACGCCCGGGGCTTTTTCCTGCGACGGGGAACGTTGCAAATCCCGTCTTCCCCCTGCATATAGCCAAGGGTCAGACGGAGGCTTTGCATGAACTATCTCGACTTCGAAAAACCCCTCGCCGAGATCGAGGGAAAGGCCGAAGAGCTGCGGGCGATGGCGCGCGGCAACAAGGAGATGGATATCGAGGCCGAGGCCAAGGCGCTCGACAAAAAGGCCGCCGACATGCTGGCCGATCTCTACAAGTCGCTGACGCCATGGCGCAAATGCCAGGTGGCGCGCCACCCCGACCGGCCCCATTGCCGCGACTATATTGAGGCGCTGTTTACTGAATACACGCCGCTGGCGGGCGACCGGAACTTCGCCGATGACCACGCCATCATGGGCGGGCTGGCTCGGTTCAACGACCGCCCCGTCGTGGTGATCGGCCATGAAAAGGGCCATGACACCAAGACCCGGATCGAACGCAATTTCGGCATGGCCCGGCCCGAGGGCTATCGCAAGGCCGTGCGCTTGATGGATCTGGCCGACCGCTTCAACATGCCTGTCATCACGCTGGTCGACACCCCCGGCGCCTATCCCGGCAAGGGCGCGGAAGAGCGTGGCCAGTCCGAGGCGATTGCGCGCTCGACCGAGAAATGCCTTCAGATCGGCGTGCCGCTGGTCTCTGTCGTCATCGGCGAGGGCGGGTCTGGCGGGGCCGTGGCCTTTGCGACCGCCGACAAGGTGGCGATGCTGGAACACTCGATCTATTCCGTGATCAGCCCCGAAGGCTGCGCATCCATTCTGTGGAAGGACGGGGCCAAGATGCGCGAAGCGGCAGAGGCGCTGCGTCTGACCGCGCAGGATCTGGAAAAGCTCGGCGTCTGCGACCGGATCATCAAGGAACCGCTTGGCGGGGCGCAACGGGATCGTAAGGCCACGATCACGCGCGTTGGCGAGGGGATCGAGGCGCTTCTGAGCGCCATGGACGGCAAATCACGCGACGACCTGATCGCGGGCCGCCGCAGGAAATTCCTCGAAATGGGGTCGAAAGGGCTGGCCGCGTAAGGCCGCCTACCGCCCGAACCACATACGCCGAAACAGCCCGTCACGCAGCATGATCTGGTGGTAGAGCGCCCCCAGGATATGCAGCGCCAGCATTGCCATGATCAGTTTGGCAAGAATGCCGTGGATCACGCGCGGGCTGTACTCGAAGAAGCTTTCGGGCAGCGGTGCGGTGCCTGCCAGGGCATCTGACAGGCCCGACATGCGGCCCAGAACCATGCCCGAGACTGCCATCAGGATTACGAAGATATTCAGCAGTTTCGGCATCGCCTGCCCCAGTCTGTCCAGAAAGGCGCTGCCGGTCTTGGCATGCTCGGGCGCAGGCAGGAACCGGCGCAGGACAATCCGCAGGACGGTCAGCACGAGGATCACCAGCCCGATCAGCCGGTGCGTGGCCAGCATCGACAGCTTGTCCGGATCCGCATTGTCCATCGGCTCCAGCACGAAGGTGCCCACTCCGAGCATCAAAAGCACCAGAACCGCCACGATCCAGTGCAGGGCGACGGTGACAGGGTGGTAACGGAAAACGGACATGGCGCATCCTTTCGCGGCACTGGTATTTTCAAACTGCGATATGGGCAGCACATTTAGTTATCAACGGCAAGCATTTTCCCCGGTCAATCCGCCGCAACGGCATGCTTGCCCGAAAACTCGTGACAGGTCACCATCCGACGCAAGGAGGACCGCCAATGCCCAATCATCTGTGGATGCAGGACGACCATCACGCCTATGCCGACACCGTGCGCCGGTTTCTGGACGAGGAGTTCCAGCCGCATCGCGACAAATGGAAAGAGGCGGGCAAGATCCCCAAGGATTTCTGGCGAAAGGCCGGGGATCTGGGCATTCTTGGCGCGACCACGCCCGAGGATCACGGCGGGCTCGGCCTGTCCCGCCACTTCGACGCGGTGACCTATATCGAACAGGCCAAGGCAGGGGATAGCGGATGGGGCTTTGCCGTCCATAACATTGCCGCCCATTACATCATCGCCTATGGCACGGAAGAGCAGAAGGCGCGCTGGCTGCCCAAGCTGGCGAGCGGCGAGATGGTGGGTGCCATCGCCATGACCGAACCGGGAACCGGCAGCGATCTGCAAGCCGTGCGGACGACCGCCGTGCCGGATGGGAACGAATACCTGATCAACGGCTCCAAAACCTTCATCACCAATGGCGGCAGCGCCGATCTGCTTTTGCTTGTGGCCAAGACCGACCCGAAATCGCGGGCGAAGGGTGTGTCGCTGATGATCGTGGAAACCGAGGGGCTGGAGGGCTTTCGCGTGGGCCGCAAGCTCGACAAGATGGGGATGCGCCGGAACGACACGGCGGAGCTGTTCTTCGAGGATGTCCGCATCCCACGCGATCATCTTCTGGGCACGGAAGAGGGCCATGGCTTCTATCAACTGATGCGGCAATTGCCATGGGAACGGCTGATCCTGGGCTATGGCGCGCTCGGGTCGTCGCAATGCGCGCTCGATGTGACGCTGGCCTATGTGAAGGAGCGAAAAGCCTTCGGGCAGCGGGTCATGGATTTCCAGAACACCCGCTTCAAGCTGGCCGAATGCGCGACCAAGGTGGAGATCCTCGCAGCCTTCCTCGACCAATGTCTGGAGGAGCTGGAACAGGGCACCCTGACCGCCGAGAAAGCCGCCATGGCCAAATGGTGGGGCAGCCAGACCCAGTGCGAGATCGTGGACGAATGCCTGCAACTGCATGGCGGCTACGGCTACATGAACGAATACCTGATCGCCGAGCTTTACGCCGATGCCCGCGTGCAGAAGATCTATGGCGGCACGAATGAGATCATGAAGGAGCTGATCGCACGGGACCTGGACCGCGACTGACGTGACCGCCGCGTTCACTGGGCCATTGCGGCACGCACGGCACCATGGCACCGTCTGTTCGACCCGCAGCAAGACCAACGGCGATCACACTCATGTCACTCATTCCCGCCCGCATACGCTACAGGCTGACGGGCGTTGAACCCCCGACGGAGTTCAAACGCCGGATGGAGGACCGTCTCCAGCGATGGTATCACGGCAAGGATCCGCATCCCAATCCGGCCCTGCAACGCAGGCGGCTGTCTGTGGCGGCTCTCGCCAACAAATCGGCAATGCGCGCTTATGCACAGCAAATGAACCTGCCGCTGCCCGTGCGCTACGCCGAGGCGAATGACGTGGACGGCCTCGACATCCCCGCGCTTCCGCAAAGGGTGGTCATCAAGCCAGACAACCTGTCCAGCAACAAGGGCGTGCTGCTGTTCGACGGAGAGACAGAGGTCTTTTCCGGCGACACCGTGCCCATCTCTGAACGCGGGGCCTATGTGAAACGCAGGCTGGAACCTTTGATTTCCGCCAAACCCGCAACCAGACTTATTGCCGAAGAGTTCCTGACAGATGTCGACCCCGGCAAGGTCATTCCGCGGGATTTCAAGACCTTCGTCGCAGGCGGTCGGACGCATGTGATCAAGGTCGTCGACAGGAACGGCAAGGCGGGAACGACCTTGGAACGGTACTATCGCCGGAATTGGAAACCGTGTCGGGATCTGCAATACTCAAACAGCCTGGCCCGGCCGATCCCCAGACCTGAGCGATATGAAGAACTGCTCGAACTGTCCGATCGGATTGCGCGCGACATTCAGTGCTTCATGCGGCTGGATTTCTACATCACGCAGCGCGGTGTGGTGTTCGGGGAATTCACATCCTATCCCAATGCGGGCAACAAGCACACCGCCCGTGGCAGCCGCGTCTTTTGCGAGTTGATGGACCGCTATCCGGACCCGTTCTGAACCGTGGTTCACCCGACCCAGTTGCCGAGCCTTGCGCCCTGCGACGGTCGGAACGGGTTCAATGCGACCGACCAATCAGGTTTTCGCAAAATCCTCTGAACACGCCACGAAAATTCCCGCATTGGGCCGCTCATGTGAACGGCTGACGGACGACAACCACAGGGTTCATTCCGCAATCCCGATTGCCAACCGGAGGTCCGATCCCATGAAACCCACCCGTCTCGTTGCAACCGCCCTGACCTTGACCGCCCTGTCATCCGGCGCGGCGCTGGCCCAGACCTACACCACGCCCGATGGCTGTTCCTACACCCGTGCGCAGGCGCCGGGCTATCCCGCTACATGGCATCTGATCCTGAACCCCGAACGGATCGGCCTGCCAACTCCCACGGCCCGCTGCGCCGCGATGCTGTAGGTCACAGCGACAGGGGCGCCAGCCGGTCGCGCAAGATCTCTGCCGAGCGGCGCAGGGCGCTTTCCTCGCCCTCGCTCAGCTCCGGCCACAGCGTCGCGGTCACGCCCCCGCGCCCCACCGTGCGGGGCAGCGACAGGGCCACATCCGGCTCGCCCAGAACCTCCCGTTCCACCACCGAGACCGACAGCACCGCCTGTTCATCGCCCGCAATCGCCGCCACGATCCGCGCCAGCCCGCCGCCGATGCCATACCAGGTGGCGCCCTTGCCCTCGATGATCGTGTAGGCCGCGCCGCGCACGCCCGTGTCGATCCTTTGCCGCACATCCTCGGTCAGGGGGGCAGAGACCTGCGCGGCAAAGCTTTCCAGCGGCACCGACCCGGCCCGCGAGCTGGACCAGGCCAGCACCTCGGAATCGCCGTGTTCGCCTAACACATAGCCATGGACCGATCCCGGTGAAATCCCCAGATGCCGCCCCACCAGCCAGCGGAACCGCGCGGTGTCGAGGATCGTGCCCGATCCGATCACGCGCCCCGGTGGCAGGCCGGACAGTCGCGTGGTGATCTGGGTCATCAGGTCGACGGGGTTCGAGGCCACCAACAGGATCGCCCCGGGACAAACCGCCATGACCTGCCCCACGACTTGCCGGAACACCTCGGCGTTGCGTTCCAGCAGCGCCAGCCGCGTTTCCCCCGGCTTTTGCGACACGCCGCAGGACAGGATGACCACCCCGGCCCCATCCAGATCGGCATACTCCCCTGCCCGCACGATGGCGGGGGAGGCGAAGGGGATGGCATGGGCGATATCCTCGGCCTCGGCCCGCGCACGCGCACGCGCGCGGTTCACATCGACCAGAACGATCTCGGACGCTTCGCCCTGCATGACCAATGCGAACGCGGCCGTAGCCCCGACCATGCCTGCCCCGACGATTCCGACTTTCACCGCATGCCCCGCCAGCTTGTAAGACCTGCCCCAGGGTAGCGCAGCATGGCCACAGCTGACCAGAGCGGAAACCCGCGTCAGGACAGCCGCTGGCTCAGCCGTTCCAACAAGCCAAGACACTGGCCCATCTGGGTCAGTTCGATGAATTCATCGGGCTTGTGGGCCTGTTCGATGGACCCGGGGCCGCAGACCACGACCGACATGCCAAGATCCTGAAACAGCCCCGCCTCGGTCCCGAAGGGCACCAGCCCCGCGCCATTGGCCCCGGTCAGTTCCATGACGATATCGCGCGCCTCATTCTCGCTCGTCGGAATCAGCCCGTCGACCTCGCCCACCACTTCGGTTTCGATGCTGGCGCCCGGGCTGACGGACCGCATCGCAGGCAGCAGCACCTCTTCGCAATAACGGTGCAGGTCGCCACGCACGAAATCGGCATCCGATTTCTGCACGGGCCGCATTTCCCAATCCACCTGCGCGCGTCCGGGGATCACGTTATGCGCCACGCCGCCAATCAGCGCGCCGGTATTGATCGTGGTCCAGGGCGGCTCGAACGCCCCGCCCGCGGGTGCGCGGGTCTTCAGCGCCTCTTTCAGCTCCATCAGCCGGTTGACATAGCGCACCGCGAATTCCACCGCGTTCACCCCGTGATCGGGGGAGGACCCGTGCCCCTCCAACCCGGTGAAATGGGTGGAATACTCACAGCAGCCCTTGTGCCCTTCGATGATCCGCATCGAGGTGGGTTCGCCCACAATGGCCATGTCGGGCAGCAAGTCGCGCCCGCGAAGCACCTCCACCAATGCCTGCGCCCCGAGGCAGCCGACCTCCTCGTCATGGGTGAAGGCGAAATAGACAGGTTTCTTCAGTGCCCTGTCAGCAAACAGCGGCGCCATCGCGACAGAGGCCGCGATGAAGCCTTTCATGTCACAGGTGCCGCGCCCGTAAAGCTTGGCATCGTCGGCGCGCATCCGGAACGGGTCGCTCGTCCAGTCCTGATCGGCCACCGGCACCACATCGGTATGACCCGACAGCATGATGCCCCCCGGCACCTCCGGCCCGATCCGGGCAAAGAGATTGGCCTTGCGCCCGGTCCCGTCCTGCAACACCTCCACATGCGCGCCCGCCGCCTCCAGGTGATTGGCGAGGCAGGCGATCATGTCGAGGTTGCTGTCGGGCGAGATCGTCGGATAGGCGATCAGCTCGGCCAGCAGTTCAGTGGTCTCGGGCAGCCCGGTCATGGCTTGACGAAGAGCTTTCGCTCCACGTTGCAGAGCGTCTCAGCCGGGCCATCCTCCTTGATAAGGATGGTTTCCGTGGTCTCAAGGCCCCAGCTGTCCATCCAAAGCGCCGGCATGAAATGGAAGGTCATGCCAGGCACGAGGACGGTTTCATCCTCGCCCCGGATCGACGCGGTGCGCTCGCCCCAGTCGGGCGGGTAGGACAGGCCGATCGGGTAGCCCATGCGGCCCTTGCGGTCGAACCCGTGCTTGTGCAGCACCTCCATGAAGGCGTTGAACACGTCGCGCGTCTGGTTGCCCGCGCGGGCAGCGGCAAGCCCCGCCTCGATGCCTTCCATCTGCGCGGCCTCGGCCCGGAGCATGTCATCCGATGGCGTGCCCAGGAAGATCGTCCGGCACAGCGGCGCGTGGTAGCGGCGATAGCAGCCCGAGAGTTCGAAGAACGTCGCCTCGCCCTCGCGCATCTCGTCGCCATTCCAGGTCAGATGCGCGGCGGTCGCATCGAGGCCAGAGGGCGTCAGCGGCACAATCGCCGGGTAATCGCCCCAGATATCGTCCACCCCGGTGATGCCCGCGTGGAAGATATCGGCCACGAGGTCATTCTTGCGCACCCCTGGCTCGGCGCGCTCCAGCGCAACCCCCACGACCTTCTCGGAGATCTTCGCGGCCTTGCGGATGAAGCCGATCTCTTCCTCCGACTTCACCAGCCGCTGCCAGTTCACCAGGGCCGTCGCATCGACCAGCGTCGCATTGGGCAGTTCGGCACCCAGAACCGCATGCGCCTTGGCGGAGTAGTAGTAATTCTCCATCTCCACCCCGATCCGGGCCGAGGCCAGCCCCATTCGGGTGAAATGCTCCGCCAGATCCTGCATCGGGTGGTAGACGGTCGACTGAATGTAATGGTCGGAATAGCCATGGATGTTTTCCGCCGCCATCCAGCAGGTCCGCTGCCCGCCAAGCGCGTCCATGGACCGGCCCCACCATTCCGGCTCGCCCTCCATCCGCAGGATCACGCCCTGATGCACGTAGAAGGACCAGCCGTCATAGCCCGTCAGCCATGCCTGGTTCGACGGGTCGGTCACGAAGATCGCATCCAGCCCCGCCTCCGCCATCGCGGTCCGTGTCTTGGCGATCCGCCGGTCATATTCGGTTTGGCTGAATGGCGCGCATCCCGCTGGCATGTCCTGTCTCCCTGTCTGGCTGTCCCGACCACGCTATGCGAAACGGCGAACACCGCAACGGCATTTCCGACACGGCGCTTGCCGAACGCGTCAGGATCGGTCAGGACCGGGGCAGCGGAAGGCAAGGCGATGACCAGACTGATCCTTTTCAACAAGCCCTATGACGTGCTCTCGCAGTTCACCGACAAGGGCACCGAGGGCAGCGCGCGGCGCACCCTGTCGGAGTTCATCGACGTGCCCGGTGTCTATGCCGCCGGGCGGTTGGACCGCGACAGCGAGGGGCTGATGGTGCTGACCGATGACGGCCGGTTGCAGGCCCGCATCACCAGCCCCCGCGCGCAGACCCCCAAGACCTATTGGGCGCAGGTGGAGGGTACGCCGACGGAAGACCAGTTGCAGGCCCTGCGCACCGGCGTCACCCTGAAAGACGGCCCCACGCGCCCCGCCAAGGTGCAGCTCATCGACGAGCCTCCCGGCCTCTGGCCCCGCACCCCGCCTGTGCGCTTTCGCAAGACCGTGCCCGATGCCTGGCTGGAGCTTACCATCACCGAAGGCCGCAACCGGCAGGTCCGCCGCATGACCGCCGCCCTGGGCCTGCCGACCCTGCGCCTGATCCGGGCGCGCGTGGGCAAATGGAGCCTCGATGGCCTCGCCCCCGGCGACTGGCGCGATGCATCGGCAGAGCTCGCTGCCCCTTCCCCCCGCCGCAAACCGCGCTAAACCCGAAGGGCATGAGCCTGATGCCAGACCCCTTGAACCGCCCCCGCCTGCGCCACCTGCCGTGGCTCGCACTCGGCTGGAGTGCCGTGGCGCTCGGCTTCGCGGGCGTCGTCCTGCCGATCCTGCCCACCACGCCCTTCCTGATCCTCGCGGCCTTCGCCTTCTCGAAAAGCTCTCCACGGCTCAGGCAATGGCTGGTGGAGCACAACATCTTCGGCGGTCCGATCCGGGATTGGGAAGACAAGGGCGCGATCCGCCCCCGCTACAAGGCAATGGCCTGCACCGCGATGGCGCTCGTCCTGATGGTCAGCATTCTCTCCAGCCTCAGCGGCATGATCATCCTGATCCAGATCATGGCCATGGGCGGCGCGGCGGCCTTCATCCTGTCCCGACCGAACGGCGACTGATCGCCCCGCCCTTTTCATCTTGGCCAAAATACCTCCGCCGGAGGCGTCCCGCCCTCTCAGCCCGCGGATCATCCGGGGCAGCGAGCCTCCAGCAGCCAGGATCCCGTGGCAACGCGGCCCGAGGAGGGCGCCAGAGGCGCCTGACGAGGGGCGCTCCCCGGATCGACGCGCGGAACGCGCGGCGAAACCGGTGCCGCTCTGCAAGCACATTGCCGATGTTTGACCCAGAACCTGCCGGGATGCTACGCTGATGGGCAACCCGGATGCGGCCATGGGGCCGGTGGTCACCGCCGCGGACCGGGGCAAGAGGCCGTGGCAAGAACGGATCGGGCGTCATGTCGTACCGGCCGGAGGCTTTTGTTGACCTGTTTTTTCCGATCCCTTTTCGTGGCCCTCTTTACCGTGGCCCTTCTGCAAGCGCCCCAGGCAAGCGCCCAGATGCGCAGTTATACCTGTAGCGATGCCGATGCGTTCTTCGGATCCGTCTACGCACCGGGCTGGGACTATATTTCCGGCTACGGCTCCCGCTCTGACTGCGAGAACGCCTGTTGGGGCTTCGCCAGCTGCGAGGCCTATTACTGCACCACCATCGGCTATTGCGTCGCGCTCCATGCCGGTCCGAGTGCCTCAGGCAGCGGCACGGGAGGCGGGGCCGGGACCGGCTCGGTCGGGCCAAGCCGGTCCAACCTGCCCTTCGGTGCGGTCTGCGGCTTCAACTCCGAATGCCAGTCCGGTCAGTGCTGGCTCGGCTTCTGCCAGTAGCTGATTCCGCGTTTCGTCTGCACGCCCGGTGTACGGGGGGTGCACGGGGGGTGTACGCCCGGCACCCCCCCTTTTTCCGCCTCCGAACGGGCCGGAACCCGCCTGCCGCTACCGGCTCAAGGTCCGCGCCACGGCGTCCTTCCACCCGGCATAAAGCCGCGCGCGCCCGGTCTCATCCATCCTCGGCACGAATTCCCGCTCCAGCGCCCAGGTGGCGGCAAACCCGTCACGGTCCGGGTAGATCCCGGCCTTCATCCCGGCCAGCCACGCCGCCCCGAGCGCGGTGGTTTCCAATATCGCGGGCCGGTGCACCGGCGCACCGAGAATGTCCGCAAGAAACTGCATGGTCCAGTCCGACGCGCTCATCCCGCCATCGACGCGCAGGATGCTGTCTCCGCCCGCCCCTTGCCAGTCGGCGCGCATCGCTTCCCACAGGTCACGTGTCTGATATCCCACGCTTTCCAAGGCCGCGCGCGCGAATTCCGCGGGGCCGGAGCTGCGCGTCAGACCGAACACAGCCCCCCGGCAGTCCGCATCCCAATAGGGGGCACCAAGGCCAGTGAAGGCCGGAACGAGATAGAGCTGTTGTTCGGGATCAGCGGTTTCGGCCAGGCTCTGCGTCTCGGGCGCCGCGTCGATGATCTTCAGCCCGTCACGCAGCCATTGCACCACCGCCCCCGCGATGAAGATGGAGCCTTCCAGCGCATAGGTGGGCGTGCCGTCGAACTGGTAGGCGATGGTTCCCAGCATCCGGTTTTGTGACGTGACCAGCGTGTCGCCGGTATTGAGCAATGCGAAACAGCCCGTCCCATAGGTCGATTTCAGCATCCCCGGCCCGAAACAGGCCTGCCCAATCGTCGCCGCCTGCTGATCGCCCGCAACACCCAGAATGGGCAGCGCCGCACCGAACAGCCCCGGCTCGGTCTCGCCGAAATCGGCCGCGCAATCCTTGACCTCGGGCAGCAGGCTCATCGGGATGTTCAGAAGCCCGCAGATCTCCGCATCCCACTGGCCCTCGCGAATATTGTAAAGCAGCGTCCGCGCCGCGTTGGTGGCGTCGGTCACATGGGCTGCGCCGCCCGTCAGCCGCCAGATCAGAAACGTATCGACCGTGCCGAAGGCCAGCTCGCCGCGTTCCGCCCGCGCGCGCGCGCCCTCCACATTGTCCAAAAGCCACGCCAGTTTCGTCCCGGAAAAATAGGGGTCCAGCAGAAGCCCGGTCTTGTCCTGCACCATCGCCTCATGCCCCGCCTCACGCAGCGCGGCGCACCGATCCGCCGTGCGCCGGTCCTGCCAGACGATGGCCTTGTGCAGGGGCGCGCCGGTCGTCCGATCCCACAGCAGCGTGGTCTCCCGCTGGTTGGTGATGCCGATCCCTGCGATCTCCGCCGCCGAGAGCCCCGCCTTTTCCAAAGCCTCCCGGCAGGTTTCGACAACCGTGGTCCAGATGTCCTCAGGGTCATGCTCGACCCAACCCGAGGCCGGGAAATGCTGCGTGAACTCCTTCTGCGCGGTGGCTTTGATCTTCATGTCGCCATCAAAGACGATGGCGCGGCTTGATGTGGTGCCCTGGTCGATGGCCAGAATATGGGTCATCGGTTCCTCCCTGTTTTCTGCGATCCTAGCGGGTGAAGGTTGCCCCGCAAGCCATTCACATGGTCAAGACTGGTTTCGCCGCGCTTTGCGCGTCGATCCACCGGGGGCTCTGCCCCCGGACCCCCGAGGTATTTTTGCCAAGATGAAACGCATCGGGTCACTCGGAAACCACGGGTCGGGCGGCATGTTCCGACATGAACCGGTCGATGGCGGCGATCTGGTCTTCGGTCAGCCTGAGGCCGAGCCGGGTGCGGCGCCAGACGACATCCTCTGCGCGGCGGGCATATTCCTTGCGCATGAGCCATTTGAGTTCCGCCTCGCTGAGCGTCGCACCAAAATCACGGCCTAGGTCGGCGGCGGCGGTTGCATCCCCAAGGATATCGCGCGCCTCGGTGCCGTAGTGACGAACCAGGCGCTTGGCCCAGGCCGGGGTGAGGAACGGGTAGTCGGTGCGCAACCCGTCGATCAGGGCCTGCACGCCAGCCACGGGGAAATCCCCACCCGGCATCGGAACACCTGCCGTCCAGTCGCCTTGTGAGAGGGGCAAATGCTGGCCGATCTTGTCCAGCGCGCTTTCGGCGAGCTTTCGATAAGTGGTGATCTTGCCACCGAAGACATTCAGAACCGGCGGCCCGTTCGCATCGACCTTCAGCACATAGTCCCGCGTGGCCGATTGGGCGGCGCTGGCGCCATCGTCGTAAAGGGGGCGGACGCCGGAATAGGTCCAGACCACGTCCGCGCGCGTGACAGGCTGTTTGAAATACTGGGATGCGAAGGCGCAGAGATAGTTCTGCTCATCCTCCGTACAGACCGGCTTCACCGACGGATCGGGATGATCCAGATCGGTGGTGCCAATCAGGGTGAAATCCTCTTCATAGGGAATGGCAAAGATGATCCGCCCGTCTTCGCCCTGAAAGAAGTAGCACTTGTCGTGATCGTAGAGCTTGCGCGTCACGATATGGCTGCCGCGCACCAGCCGCACGTTTTCATGGGAATTCACGCGGATTTTTGTCTGGATCACGTCGCCCACCCAGGGGCCTGCCGCGTTGACCAGCATCTTTGCGCGCACGGTTCGTTGGCCGGTCTCATCCTCCAGAGTGATAGCCCAGGCATCCCCGTCACGGGCCGCCGAAATCACCTTGGTGCGCACCATGATCCGCGCGCCGCGTGCTTCGGCATCGCGTGCATTCAGCACCACCAGCCGCGAATCCTGCACCCAGCAATCGGAATATTCATAGGCCTTGGCGAAGCGGTCCTGCAGCGGCTGTCCTTCGGGGGCGGTCCGCAGGGTCACCGTCCGCGTGGCAGGCAGAATCTTGCGCCCGCCCAGATGGTCATAGAGGAACAGGCCAAGCCGGATCAGCCAAGCAGGACGCCGCCCGCGCATCCAGGGCATAACCAGCCCCAGCAACCGCGAGGTGGGCGTCGTGCTCTCGAACCGCATGTCCTTGTGATAGGGCAGCACGAAGCGCATGGGCCAGCTGATATGGGGCATTGCCGAGAGCAACACCTCGCGTTCCTTCAGCGCCTCGCGCACTAGCCGGATCTCGAAATACTCCAGGTAGCGCAGCCCGCCATGAAAGAGCTTGGTCGCCGCCGAGGACGTGGCCGAGGCGAGGTCGTTCATCTCGGCCAGACCGACCCTCAGCCCCCGCCCCGACGCATCCCGCGCAATGCCGCAGCCATTGATGCCGCCGCCGATGATGAAGAGGTCATAGTCTTCGGACATGGGACTCGCCTTTCGATTACGCGCGACTCCTCTCACTTCATGTTCGATTTGTCAATTTTTCTGTTCGCTTTTCTTCGTTTCCGTGCATGGATTTCTTCGCTATAAGAAAGGCGAAGGAGAGCCCATGCCGATCACCCCCCGCCAATCCGACATTCTCGACCGCGCCCGCAGCGAGGGCCGCGTGATGGTCGAAGGGCTGGCCGAGGCCTTTGGCGTGACGGTCCAGACCATCCGTCGCGACCTGACGGAGTTGTGCGATGCGCGGCTCTTGGACCGCATTCATGGCGGGGCTGTGCTGCCCTCGGGCGTCACCAATATCGGCTACGAGGACCGCCGCCGCCTGAATGCGGACGCGAAAGAGGCCATCGCCCGCGCCTGTACCGCCGAGATCCCCGATGGCGCGTCGCTCTTCCTCAATATCGGCACCACGACCGAGGCCGTGGCCCGCGCGTTGCAGGGGCATAGCGGGCTGATGGTGGTGACGAACAACATGAACGCCGCGCAGATCCTGGCCGGGAATCCCTCATGCGAAGTGGTGCTGACCGGCGGCGCGTTGCGGCGGGCGGATGGGGGCCTTGTGGGTGATCTGGCGGTGCAGACGATCCGCGCCTTCAAGGTGGATGTGGCGGTGATCGGGGCGTCGGCGCTCGATGCGGATGGCGACCTGCTCGACTTCGACATTCAGGAGGTGCGGGTGGCTCATGCCATTCTGCAGCAGGCGCGGCAGGCGATCCTGGTGGCCGATCAGGGCAAGCTGACCCGCGCGGCCCCGGTGCGCATTGCCTCGCTGTCTGATCTGGATATCTGGGTCACCGATACGGACCCGCCCGCGGCGCTGCGTTCCTTATGCGCCGAGGCGGGCACCGAGATCAGGGTTGCTCGACCCGCGTGACAAGCGCTTCCACCGCAGGCCCGAGCGCTTCCACAATCAGCGCCACACCCGCCGCGTTCGGATGGATGCCATCGGCCTGCATCACGGCGCGCAAATCCGGGGCCGCGACGACGGGGGCGAGAAAGCTTTCGGCGTAGACCGTCCCATATTCCGCGGCCAGTTCCGGGTAGATCGCATCGAACGCCGCCTGGTAGTCGGGGCCGTAATTCAGCGGCGCTTCCATGCCGATCAGCAGCACCTCGACCCCTGCCTCCGCCGCTGCGTCCAGTATGCCCGCAAGGTTGGCCCGCGCAGCTTCTGGCGGCAGACCGCGCAGCAGGTCGTTGCCGCCAAGCGTCACGATCAACGCTTGCACATCCGATGTCAGCGTCCAAGCGATCCGCGCCAGCCCGCCCGCCGTGGTATCCCCCGAGACGCCCGCATTGATCAGCCGCACCTCATGGCCCCGCGCCTGCAACCATGCCTCCAGTTGCGGCACGAAACCCTGTTCGGCGGGCAGCCCGTAGCCTTGCGTCAGGCTGTCACCGAGTGCCGCGATCACGACTTCTTCGGCCCATGACGGTGCGGCACAAAGCGACAGGGCCAGCACAACCGCCTTGCCCATGCGCACCACACCCCCATATCCAAGGAATATCCGCGCCCGGAGCTTTTTCATGACGTCCCCTGTTTTGTCCCTCACTGATGTGACCCTGACGCTTGACGGTAATGCTGGCAAGGTCGAGATCCTGCACGGAATATCTCTGACTGTCGCCGCGGGTGAAACCGTGGGTTTGGTGGGACCTTCTGGCTCGGGCAAGTCGTCTCTCCTGATGCTCATGGGCGGGCTGGAACGGGCCACGGGCGGGGTTGTGAAGGCGCTCGGGGCCGATCTGACGCCGATGACCGAGGATCAGCTGGCCCGTTTCCGCAGGGATAATATGGGCGTGGTGTTTCAAAGCTTCCACCTTATTCCCACGATGACCGCGTTGGAAAACGTGGCAACACCGCTGGAACTGGCGGGCCGCAGGGATGCCTTCGGGCGGGCGGAGGAAGAACTGACCGCCGTGGGGCTTGCCGACCGGATGCACCACTATCCCGGCCAGCTTTCGGGCGGTGAGCAACAACGCGTGGCGCTGGCCCGCGCCGCCGCGCCGCGCCCGCGCATCCTGCTGGCCGATGAACCCACGGGCAATCTGGATGAGGCCAATGGGCGCGCGATCATGGACCTGCTCTTTGACCTGCGCGACCGGCACGGCGCGACGCTGATCATGGTCACCCATGCGCCGGAACTAGCGGCACGCTGCGACCGGGTGATCGGTCTGCGCGACGGGCGGCTCGACGCATGATCAAGGTCACGAACTATCCCGTGATCGGGCAGGTGACGCGCGCTACGAATGGCCGCCTGACCCTGACACCAGATCAGGAATTGATGCGCGCGGGCATCCTCTTCCTTGTCGAACGCATGGCACCGACCGACCGCCGCCTTGCGGTGCCCGGCGGAATGCTGCGCTTTGCCGAGAGCGGGCGTCTCTTCGCGCTGCTGGCCCGCGCCCTGCCGGAATGCCACGCCGCGCTCGATGAGGGCGCCGTGATCGACGCACGCTTCCGCGACATTGCCGACCCGATGGAGGCCGCGTTCACCGTGCAGGAGATCCGCGACCGTCTGGCGCCACCCTGGAACTGGGGCAAGCGGCGATGAGGCCCGCGTTTCGCATCGCGGCGCGTGACCTGCGCGGGGGGCTGCGCGGCTTTCGCATATTCCTGGCCTGCCTGACGCTTGGGGTGGCGGCGATTGCCGCCGTGGGATCGGTCCGGCAGGCGGTCCAGACCGGGCTGGAAGAAGAAGGCGCGGTGATCCTGGGCGGCGATGCCGAGATGACCTTCGTCTACCGCATGGCGACGGAAGAAGAGGCCGCCTGGATGGCCGCCCGCGCGCTGGCCGTGTCCGAGACCGTCGACTTCCGGTCCATGGCCGTGGCGGAGGTCGAGGGTGAAACGGTGCGTGGTCTGACGCAGCTTCGCGGCGTGGACGGGCTCTATCCGCTTTATGGCGAGGTCGGGCTTGATCCGGCGATGACCATCGCGGAGGCGCTTGCCACGACCGAGCTGCCGGGCGCGGTGATGCACCCGACGCTGATCGCGCAGATGGGGTTGCAGATCGGGGATCGAGTCACGTTCGGCGTTCAGGAGTTCGAGCTGCGCGCGGCGCTGACGGATGAACCCGACATAGCAGGCGGCAATTTCGGCCCCGGCCCGCGCACGCTGGTGCGGCTGGATGCGCTGGAGGGCTCCGGCCTGCTTGGCCCCGGCACGCTGTATAACAGCCAGTACCGCCTCGCGCTGCCGGAGGGCACGGACCTTGCCGCGCTTGAAGCCGAGGCGCGCAGGCTTTTCGCCGATACAGGCATGCGCTGGAAGGACGCCCGCAACGCCGCGCCCGCGCTTGGCCGTTTCGTGGAGCGGATCGGGGCCTTCCTTGTGCTGGTGGGGCTGGCGGGCCTGGCCGTGGGCGGTGTGGGCATCTCGGCGGCCGTGCGCAGCTACCTGACCGGCAAGACCGAGACGATTGCAACGCTGAAAACCCTTGGCGCCGAACGGCGCACCATCTTCACGGTCTACTTCCTGCAAATCGGTGCGATGACCCTGCTTGGCCTTCTCCTCGGGCTTGCCCTGGGGGCGGTTCTGCCGCTTGGTCTTGCGCCGCTGATCGCGGGGGCGCTGCCGGTCCCGGCTGACTTCGGGATCCACCCCGGCCCCCTGGCAGAGGCGGCTCTCTATGGCGCGCTGACGGCGCTGATCTTCACGCTCTGGCCGCTGGCACGAGTGGAACAGGTCCGCGCCGCCGCGCTGTATCGAGAGGCGGCGGGGCTGTCGCGCCGCTGGCCGCGCTGGCCTTTCCTTCTGGTGATCGCGGGGCTGGTGGCTGCACTGGTCGCGGCGGCGGCGGGGCTGTCGGGCATCCCGCGCCTCGCACTCTGGTCCTTTGCCGCCATCGCAACGGCCCTCGTCATCCTTGCGCTTGCCGCCAGCCGGATGCGTCTGGTCGCTCGTCGCCTTGCCCGGCATACGCGGGGCCGCCCCGCGTTGCGCCTGGCCCTTGCCGCCATCGGCGCGCCGGGGTCGGAGGCGGCCAGCACGATCCTTTCGCTTGGCCTTGGCCTGTCGGTATTGGCCGCTGTGGGCCAGATCGACACCAATCTGCGCGCAGCGATCCAGCAGGACCTGCCCGAGGTCGCCCCGGCCTTCTTCTTCGTCGATATCCAGCCCGACCAGATCGCCCCCTTCCTGACGGCGATGGACACCGACCCCGACGTGACCCGCGTGGACAGCGCGCCGATGCTGCGCGGGGTCATCACCCGGATCAATGACCGCCCCGCGGCAGAGGTCGCGGGCAACCACTGGGTAATCCGGGGCGACCGGGGGCTGACCTACCGGGCCGACGCGCCCCCCGCGCGCGAGATCATGGCCGGGGAATGGTGGCCAGAGGATTACGACGGACCGCCGCTGATGGCCTTTGCCGCCGAAGAGGCGCTGGAAATGGGCATCGGGCTTGGCGACACGATGACCGTGAACGTGCTTGGCCGCGACATCACCGCGACCATTGTCGCGTTGCGAGAGGTCGATTTTTCGAACGCCGGGATCGGCTTCGTGCTGACCCTGTCGCCCAATGCGCTTGAGGGCGCGCCGCATACCCATATCGCCACGGTCTATGCCGACCAGCAGGCCGAGGCCCGTATCCTGCGAGAGGTCGCCGAGATCGGCCCCAACATCACCGCAATCAGCGTACGCGACGCGATCGACCAGGTGGCGCGGGCCCTGTCGGGCATCGCGGCGGCCACGTCCTGGGGGGCGGCGGCGACGCTGCTGACCGGCTTCATGGTGCTGATCGGCGCGGCGGCGGCGGGCGAGCGGGCGCGGGCCTATGAGGCGGCGGTTCTGAAGACGCTTGGCGCCAGCCGCGCGCGGATCCTTGGTAGCTTCGCCTTTCGCTCGGCACTACTCGGCATGGCGGCGGGCGCAGTGGCCGTAGCAGCGGGGGGCCTGGCCGGATGGGCCGTGACCCGCTTCGTGATGGAAACCGAGTTCGCGTTCCACCTGCCCTCGGCCCTGGCCATCACCCTTGGGGGCGCGCTGGCAACCTTGCTGGCCGGTTTGGCCTTTGCCCTGCGCCCCCTGGCCATTCGCCCCGCCGCAATCCTGCGCAGCGAGGGCTGAAACCGGCGAAGCTTTGCCACAGAGACGCCATACCCTCTTGTTTTTCTTGCCTCGCCAGAGCAAGTGCTAACCATGATCCGCCGCCTGCGCAGCATATTGTCCCGTCCAAACAACGACGCATCCCCCGCCCCCGCGCGGGATGCCCTGCCGCGTCCGGAATTCGCCACCTATGTCATCGGCGATCTGCACGGGCGGGCCGACCTGCTGGAACGGGCGCTGGACCGGATCGACGAACATGTGGGCCGGACCGGTGCCCGCAACCCGCAGGTGGTTTTCGTCGGCAACTATATCGACCACGGGCCCGACAGCGCCGCGACGCTGACCCGGGTGTGGGAGCTGTCAAAGGAACTGCCGAAGAACGTGACCTGCCTGATGGGCAATCACGAGAGGATGCTGCTGGATTTCCTGTCCGACCCCAAGACACGCGGCCCCCGCTGGCTGCGGTCCGGCGCGCGTCCGACGCTTGACAGCTTCGGCCTTCATACCAGCCAGCTGGAACCCGGCTGCGCGCCAGAGCTGTTCCGGCAAGAGGCGCTGGCGCTGCGCAGCCACATGTCGCCCGCGCTGCTGGACTGGCTGGAAAACCTGCCCCTGTCCTGGAACTCCGGCAATCTCTGGGTCGTCCATGCCGCCGCCGATCCGCAGCATGCGATGCAAGACCAGTCGCCCCGCGTCCTGCTGTGGGGCCATCCCGAATTCGACACCCGGCCCCGGTCGGACGGCACCTGGATCGTGCATGGCCATACCTCCGCCGAGGCCCCGGTCAGCACCGAAGGCCGGATCTGTGTCGATTGTGGCGCGTGGCAATCAGGGCTGTTGTGCACCGCCGCGATACTGCCCGATGGCCGGTATGAATTCCTCTACGCCTGATCTCGCACGGAAATTCTTAACCTTGTCGGGGCATGCGTCGTGGACAGAAGCGCCCCGCTGTCTCTAAAGTCCTGCGGCAAGGTTCCTGAGTAGTGAGTGCCGCCGGTGAAAGACATTGGCGAACGTGACATCCTGGCCCCCGGCGACATCGAAGCGCTGGTCTTGGATGTGTTTTTGCGCGCGGGCCTGTCGCCTGACAGCGCAGCCCCCGTCGCGAGATCCATCCGCCGCGCCGAAACCGCCGGGTTGCGCCGCCTCGGTCTCGGGCTGGTGCCGCATATGGTGGAGCATCTGCGGTGCGGGCGGGTCAATGCGGCCGCGACACCCCGCATGGTGGATAGCGGTCCCGCCGCCCTGACGGTCGAAGCCGATGGCGGCTTCCCCTGCCCGGCGGTCGCGATCGGTCTTGAAACGCTATGCGACCGCGCTTTGGCCCATGGCATCGCGGTTCTTTCCGTGCGCAATGCCTATCCGGTCGGTGCCGGGCGTCTGTTTCTCGATCATTGCGCGGCGCGGGGACTGGTCGGGTTCGCGAATGTTGCAGGGCTCGTGGCTCGCGCCGCGCCCAATGGCAGCATGGTGCTGGAGGTTGAGCAGCGCCAGCTCGGCCTGTCGCAGGCGTCGCCGATGATGCAAAGCCGCGTTGTCCCGGACCGGGGGTCAGACAGCCCCATCCCCTTCGAGGGCCCGCTCGGCCCCGCATTCCGGTTGCATCACAGTTTCGTCGCGGTCCGGACAGCGCTGTGGCATCACGCCCCGGACCCGCCCGTCGCAGTGCAGAATTCCGGTATCGCGGTTTCCCCCGTCCTGCTAGAAAAGATCATCAACGCCTGAGGCATGATCGCCTCGGGCAGAAGGTGGCAAGAACAGATGGGCGGCGTTCTGAAAGGTGTTTCGATCCGGGGGCTGGAAGTGTTCGAGGCCCTCGCGCAGACCGGGTCGGTCGGCGAAGCTGCGCGCCGTTTGGGCATGAGCGCACCCGCCGTGTCCCAACAGTTGAAGAACCTCAACACCGCCGTTGGCATTCCGCTGGTCGATCAGGGCCGGCGACCGATGACGCTGACCCCCGGCGGCCGCCAGTTTCTGCGCCATGTGGAGGCCGCGCTTGGTGCCCTGCGCACCGGCCAACGCGACCTGACCACGCTGGATCTGTCGGATGTCTCTTCGCTGCGCATGGGGATCATCGAGGATTTCGAGAACGAGGTCACCCCGACGCTGACCGCCAGACTGGCAGAAACAATGCAGAGCTGCGTGTTCCTGCTGAACACCGGCGCCAGCCATACGCTTCTGAACCGCGTGACCCGGAACGAGCTTGACCTCGCGATTTGTGCCGAGGGACGGGAAAACCCGCCGGGTGCCGTCATCCATCCGCTGCTGGACGATCCCTATATCCTCGCCATACCGAAAGGCACCAGCCTTGCGAACGGGCTGGAGGGGCTGTCGCATCTGCGCTTTCTGCGCCGTGATCAGGCGCAGGTCATGGGCCGCCAGATCGAGGAGATGCTCCAGCGTCAGGGTCAGACAATTCCCAACCGGTTCGAATTGGATTCCAACCAGTCGATCAGCGCACTTGTGGCCGGAGGCCACGCCTGGACCATTACCACCCCGCTCAGCCTGCTGCGCGGCGGACGTTTCCTCGACGGGATCGATGCCCGCCCCCTGCCCTTCGCGGGAACCTCGCGCCGGATCTCCCTATGTGCCACCGGCGACTGGTCGGGCGATATCCCGCGCCAGATCGCGGCCATCGCCCGCGACCTGATCGAGCAACATTTCACCGATCGCGGGCTCGACCTGATGCCGTGGTTGCAGGGAGAGTTCAGGATTCTGTCCGACGAGTGATCGCCGATGATTCCGGCGGGCCAAGGCGCGGCGGGGCTGCCGCAACGCCTGTTTCACCTTCCATCCTCGCCGGATCTGACTGCGCAGAAAAGAAAACCACTGGTTCGGCCCGCCTGTCCGCGATCATGCTTTGTTTCTATCCATTTGAAACAGAATATTTTTAGACCCAGTTTGTAAAATTATTTACAGCCAGCATCACGCCTTCAGAAAATCAGTTACAGAACCCTGAACGACCCACAGCTAACAGTTCTCCTGTTCACGAAATTTTGTAAGGTTCACGTCAGGGAGCACGAAACAAATGCACCCTCTTCGGCAAATGCCCAGTGATCCGGCAGGAGGAAACCCGGATCGTCACAGGCAGAACGAAGCAACGGTTGGGGGAGGCTAACCAAAACTTTCAGCCCATCCGGGCCCCGCACAGGACCAGCCAAACCGCAAGATGGCCCCTGTCCGAATATGCAGGACACGTGGAAAGCGTATGTTTTCCGCCCCGGTTCGACGTGTCATCTGTTTGGGACAAGAACCGAAACTCTTTAAGGGAGAGACCATTGCCCAACGATACGAACATGATGCCCGACCTTCTGCCCGGCGCTCATATCGACAGCACCAAATACGCCGACATGTATGCGGCCTCGATCAATGATCCCGAGGCCTTCTGGGGCGAACACGGCAAGCGCATCGACTGGATCAAGCCTTATACCAAGGTCAAGAACACCTCCTTTGACCATGACAACGTGCATATCAGCTGGTTCGAGGACGGCACCACCAACGTCTCCGCCAACTGCATCGACCGTCACCTGGCCACCCGCGGCGATCAGACCGCGATCCTCTTCGAGCCCGATGAGCCAACCGACGAAGCGCAGCACATCACCTACAACCAGCTGTCTCAGGAAGTCGGCAAGTTTGCCAACGTCCTGAAGGAACTGGGCGTCGGCAAGGGCGACCGCGTCGTTCTCTACCTGCCGATGATCCCCGAAGCCGCCTACGCCATGCTGGCCTGCGCGCGCATCGGGGCCATTCATTCCATCGTCTTCGCCGGGTTCTCTCCCGATGCTCTCGCCGCGCGGATCAACGGCTGTGATGCCAAGCTGGTCATCACCTCCGATGGCGCCCCGCGCGGCGGGCGTGTCACCGAGCTGAAGGACAACGTCAACAAGGCAATGCTGCATTGTGGTGACGACGTTCAGTGCCTGGTGGTCAAGCGCACCGGCGGGCAGGTTGCGTGGCGCGAAGGCCGCGATCACTGGTACAACGAACTGGCCGAGCAGGTCAGCACCTACTGCATGCCGACCGAGATGAGTGCCGAGGATCCGCTGTTCATCCTCTACACCTCCGGCTCCACCGGGCAGCCCAAGGGCGTGGTGCACACCACCGGCGGCTATCTGGTCTATGCCTCGATGACCCACCAGTACACGTTCGACTATCAGGATGGCGATGTCTTCTGGTGTACCGCTGACGTGGGCTGGGTCACCGGCCACAGCTATATCGTCTACGGTCCGCTCGCCAACGGCGCGACCACGCTGATGTTCGAAGGCGTGCCGACCTACCCCGACGCGGGCCGCTTCTGGGAGGTTTGCGCCAAGCACAAGGTCAACCAGTTCTACACCGCCCCGACCGCCATTCGCGCGCTGATGGGCAAGGGCACCAGCTTCGTCGAGAAGCATGACCTGTCCAGCCTCAAGCTGCTTGGCACCGTGGGCGAGCCCATCAACCCCGAGGCCTGGAACTGGTACAACGAAAACGTCGGCAAGGGCCGCTGCCCGATCGTCGACACCTGGTGGCAGACCGAAACCGGCGGTCACATGATGACTCCGCTGCCCGGCGCCCACACGCTGAAACCCGGCGCGGCGCAGCACCCGTTCTTCGGCGTCAAGCCGCTGGTGCTGGAGCCCACCTCGGGCGAGATCATCGAGGGCAACGGTGTCGAGGGCGTTCTGGTCATCGCCGACAGCTGGCCCGGCCAGATGCGCACCGTCTATGGCGACCATGACCGGTTCGTAAAGACCTATTTCTCGGACTACAAGGGCTACTACTTCTCGGGCGACGGCTGCCGCCGCGATGCCGATGGCGACTACTGGATCACCGGTCGCGTCGATGACGTGATCAACGTGTCCGGCCACCGCATGGGCACCGCCGAGGTGGAAAGCGCACTGGTCGCGCATGAGACCGTGTCAGAGGCCGCCGTGGTGGGCTACCCGCACCCGGTCAAGGGTCAGGGCATCTACTGCTATGTCACGCTGATGAACGACGAAACCCCGTCCGACGAGCTGAAAAAGACGCTCTCTGACTGGGTCCGTCAGGAAATCGGCCCGATCGCGAAACCCGATGTCATCCAGTGGGCCCCCGGCCTGCCCAAGACCCGCTCTGGCAAGATCATGCGCCGCATCCTGCGCAAGATCGCCGAGAACGACTTTGGCAGCCTTGGCGACACCTCGACCCTCGCAGACCCGTCCGTTGTGGACGAGCTGATCGAGAACCGGGCCGTGAAGTAAGGCGGCATGATGAGCACTGAGACCATGACCCGCCCCGTCAACCTGATCCTTCTCGGCCCTCCGGGCGCCGGGAAGGGCACCCAGGCCCGCATGCTGGAAGAAAAATTCGGCCTTGTGCAGCTGTCCACCGGGGACCTGCTGCGTGAGGCGGTTGCCGCTGGCACCGAGGCCGGGAAGGCCGCCAAAGCCGTGATGGAGAAGGGCGAGCTCGTTTCCGACGAGATCGTCATCGCCATCCTGTCCGACCGGCTGGACCAGCCCGACGTGACCAAGGGCACCATCCTCGACGGCTTCCCCCGCACCGAGGCGCAGGCTGCGGCACTCGACACGCTGCTGGCCGATCGGGGTCAGAAGATCGACGCCGCGATCAGCCTGGAAGTGGATGACGAGGCCATGGTGGCTCGCGTCTCCGGCCGCTACACCTGCGCGGCTTGCGGCGAAGGCTACCACGACGAATTCAAGCAGCCCGCCACCGCGGGAACTTGCGACAAATGCCAGGGCACCGAGTTCAAACGGCGCGCTGACGACAATGCCGAAACGGTGCGCACGCGCCTGTCGGCTTACCACGCCCAAACCGCCCCGCTCATCAGCTATTACGCCGCGCGTGATGCGCTGACGCGGGTGCCCGCAATGGGGGACATCAACGAGATCGCTGCCGACCTTGGCAAGATCGTCGGAGGAGTCACGGAAGGCTAACACGAGATTCGTCGCCACCTTGCTGGAGGGGTGGCGGCGATAGAAAGACCCGGGCCGGTCGGGAGGGCAGGTTCGGGAAACCCAATCGAAGGGAGAACTCACATGGCTGACTCGCCATCTAACAACGAATACTGGTCGGCGAACATCCGTCTGGTCACCATCTGCTTGGTGATCTGGGCGCTTGCGTCGTTCGGCTTTGGCATCCTTCTGCGTCCGCTGGTCAGCGGCATCGCAGTGGGCGGCACGGACCTGGGCTTCTGGTTTGCTCAGCAGGGATCCATCCTGGTCTTCCTCGTGCTGATTTTCTTCTACGCATGGCGCATGAACTCGCTCGATAAGCAGTTCGGCGTCGACGAAGAATAAGGACGGACCGACCAATGGATCAGACTACCCTTAACTTTATTTTCGTGGGCGCGTCCTTCGCGCTCTATTTCGGCATCGCCATCTGGGCCCGTGCCGGATCGACCTCGGAATTCTACGCTGCTGGTCGCGGCGTGAACCCCGTTGTCAACGGTATGGCAACCGCGGCTGACTGGATGTCGGCGGCATCGTTCATCTCGATGGCAGGTCTCATCGCCTTCTCCGGCTACAACAACTCGCTCTTCCTGATGGGCTGGACCGGCGGCTACGTGCTGATGGCCATGCTTCTGGCGCCTTACCTGCGCAAGTTCGGCAAGTACACCGTGCCGGAATTCGTGGGTGACCGCTATTACAGCCAGACTGCCCGTATCGTTGCGGTGATCTGCCTGATCGTGATCTCCACCACCTACGTGATCGGTCAGATGACCGGCGCGGGCGTGGCGTTCTCGCGCTTCCTCGAAGTGGACAGCACCACCGGCCTGATCATCGCGTCGATCGTCGTTGCGGTCTACGCGGTTCTGGGCGGCATGAAGGGCATCACCTACACGCAGGTGGCTCAGTACTGCGTGCTGATCATCGCCTACACCATCCCGGCGATCTTCATCTCGCTGCAGCTGACCGGCAACCCGATCCCGGGTCTGGGTCTGTTCAGCTCCATGCAGGACGGTCTGCCCGGTGGCATCGAGGCCGGCACCCCGCTGCTGGCAACCCTGGACGGCCTGCTGACCGACCTGGGCTTCAACGAGTACACCGCCACCACCAACCCCTGGCTGATGGCTCTGTACACCCTGTCGCTGATGATCGGTACCGCGGGTCTGCCCCACGTGATCATCCGCTTCTTCACCGTGCCCCGCGTTGCTGACGCACGCTGGTCTGCCGGTTGGGCGCTGGTCTTCATCGCACTGCTGTATCTGACGGCTCCGGCTGTTGGCGCAATGGCGCGTCTGAACGTCATCACCACCATGTGGCCGAACGGTGTCGAAGGCGAAGCCGTGGCAGTCGAAGACCTGCCCGATTGGTTCCGCACCTGGGAAGTCACCGGTCTGCTCGGTGTTGAAGACCTGAACGGCGATGGCCGCATTCAGTACTACAACGCCGGTTCCGAAGCTGGTGCTGCCCTGGCAGAAGCCAATGGCCTGGAAGGCAACGAACTGGTCACCTTCAACCGTGACATCCTGGTTCTCGCCAACCCGGAGATTGCACAGCTTCCGGGCTGGGTGATCGGTCTTATCGCTGCCGGTGGTCTCGCAGCCGCCCTGTCCACTGCGGCAGGTCTGTTGCTGGCGATCTCCTCGGCGATCTCGCACGACCTCATCAAGTCGGTGATCAACCCGAACATCTCTGAAAAGGGCGAACTGCTTGCAGCCCGGATCTCGATGATCGTGGCGATCATTCTGGCGACCCTGCTGGCGCTGAACCCGCCGGGCTTCGCGGCGCAGACTGTGGCACTGGCCTTCGGCCTTGCAGCAGCCTCGCTGTTCCCGACGCTGATGATGGGCATCTTCTCGAAGCGCATCAACTCCAAGGGTGCTGTCGCGGGTATGCTGGCCGGTCTGATCTCGACCTGTCTGTACCTGTTCCTGTACCTGGGCTGGTTCTTCATCCCCGGCACCGCGTTGCTGGACAGCAGCCAGTACCTGTTCGGCATCCCGACCACTCACTTCGGTCCGATCGGTGCTGTTCTGAACTTCCTTGTTGCCTACCTGGTGTCCAACGCGACCGAGGAAGTGCCGCAGGAAATCCAGGAGCTGGTGGAATCGGTTCGTATTCCGCGTGGCGCCGGCGCAGCCGTCGATCACTAAGGGAACGCCCCATTTCAGGGCCTGCGACACCGCAGGCCCTGTTCAAGACACCGGCGCATCCCGACAGTCCGGGGTGCGCCTTTTCTTTCCGGGGGAACCCGACATGCCTCACACGATCCGAGAATTTCTTGCCCATACCCATCCCTATGACAGCCTGCCCGCCGACGCGCTGGACAGTCTGGCAGGTGCGGTAGAGCCCCGTTCGATACCCGCCGATGCCCAGATCTACAGCTATGGCGAACCACTTGAGGCCCTTTACCTGATCATTCGCGGCCGCGTGGACATCACCGACGACACCGGTGCCGTTTTGTCCATCCTCGGCCCCCGCAACACGTTCGGCGAACGCGGCCTGATGCGAGACGGGCTGGCCGTCACCTCGGCCCGCGCCGAACAGGACACCGACCTCATCGCCATCCCCGCCGCCGTTTTCAAGGCGCTGGTGGCAGACCATCCCGGCGTCGCCAAGTTCTTCGACCGAACCCGCCCCGCCCGCGCCAAGCGGCAGGATCTGGCGACCATGTCGCTGGCTGACATGATGACCCGCAATCCCCGGCAGGTGACCCCCGACACCCCGATTCTGGCCGCCGCGCAGGACATGCGCGATCATGGCGTGTCGTCGCTGATGATCACAGAGGGCGAGGCGCTGAAAGGCATCGTCACAACCCGCGACCTGACCAACAAGGCGCTGGCCGAGGGGCTGCCCCATGATACGCCGGTGAGCCGCGTCATGACAGCCGATCCGATTGCCCTGCCGCCCTCCGCGCTCGTCTCGGACGTGCTGCACGCGATGGTCGAACGGCGCATCACCCATATGCCCGTGGTCGAGGGCGGCAAGCTGGTGGGTATTCTCACCCAGACCGACCTGACCCGCTTTCAGGCGACCTCTTCCGCTGCGCTGATCCGAGAGATCGCCGATGCGCAAAGCTGCGCCGAACTGGCGCGCATCGTGGGCCGCATCCCGCAACTTCTGGTGCAGCTGGTTGGTGCGCACAACGCCCACCAGGTCGTCACACGGCTGATCACCGATGTGGGCGATGCCACAACCCGCCGCCTGCTGGCAATGGCCGAGGACAAGCTGGGGCCGCCTCCCGTTCCCTATCTCTGGCTCGCCTGCGGGTCGCAGGGGCGGCAGGAACAGACCGGCGTTTCGGATCAGGACAATTGCCTGATCATCGACGACGCGATGCAGCCCGAACATGACAGCTACTTCAAGGCGCTGGCGAAGTTCGTGTCCGACGGTCTGGATGCCTGCGGGTATTTCTACTGCCCCGGCGACATGATGGCGACCGCCGACCGCTGGCGGCAGCCGCTCAGCGTCTGGCGAGGCTATTTCCGCAAATGGATCGCCAAACCCGACCCCGAGGCGCAGATGCTGGCCAGCGTCATGTTCGACCTGCGCCCGATTGGCGGCGACGAAAGCCTCTTTGCCGACTTGCAGGCCAATACGCTGAAAAGCGCGGCCGAGAATTCCATTTTCGTCAGCCACATGATCGCCAATTCGCTCAAGCACACGCCGCCCCTTGGCCTGTTCCGGGGGTTTGCCACCGTGCGCTCGGGCGAACACAAGAACACCATCGACCTCAAGCATAACGGCGTGGTTCCCATCGTCGACCTTGGCCGCATCTATTCTCTGCAAGGCCAGTTGCCCGTCGCCAATACCCGCGCCCGGCTGGAAGCGGCCATCGAGGCTGGCAAGGTGTCCACCACTGGCGGGCGCGACCTGCTCGATGCCTATGACCTGATCGCCGAAATCCGGCTGGAACATCAGGCCGCGCAGATCCGCCGGGGTGAGAAGCCCGACAATTTCATGCCACCCACGGACCTTTCCGATTTTGAGCGTAGCCACCTGCGCGACGCCTTCGTCGTGGTCAAAACCATGCAATCCGCCGCCGGCCAGGGCCGTGGCATTCTGAGCTGAGGAGCACCCCCCGCCCATGTTCTGGACCCTTCTGACCGCTTTCGTCGCTGGCTTTGTCGGCGCCGGCACCGGATTGGCCCTGCGCCACCTGAGCGGCAATCGCCTGCCCAAGGGGATCATTCCGGTTGCCGCCGGTCTCGCCATGATCGTCTCGACCATCGCTCTGGAATATGGCTGGTACAGCAATGTGCTGGACACGATGCCCGCCGACACACAGGTCATTTCCGAACGCACGCAGCAGGCCTGGTATCAGCCCTGGACCTTCGTCAACCCTTGGGTGCGGGGCTTCATCGCCCATTCACCCTCGGAAACGGTCGAAACCGCGACCGGGTCTGGCATTCTGGCGGTACAGATCCGCATTCATGAACGTTGGCAGCCAGAAGTGGTTCGCCCGATCCTGGTGGATTGCGCCAACACCCGGCGGGCCGATGTCAGCCCCGAAACCGAATTCGGCGACGATGGCCAGCCCACCAATGCCAGCTGGCTGGAGGTCGAGGCCTCCGACCCGATCCTGCAATCCGTCTGCGGCGGGGGGGCTGCGGACTAACCCGATCCGGTACGGGGCGACGCGCGACCGCCCCGATCCGCCACACACCAAAGGGGCAAGGAGGAGGCCCCAGACCATGTTCACCCAGCTTTCCCTGCGTCTGCGCATCTTCCTCTTTTTTGCGTTTCTTGCCGTCGCGACCTCGGCCCTCGCCATCGCAGGGCTGACGCTCGGCTATATCCGTTTGGGCGAGGATCACGCCCTGTCCGCCTTCGTCATCGCCGGGCTGATCGGCATCGTCGCCATTTTCGGCCTGACCACCTGGGTCTGGGTGCTGTTCGATGAAAACGTCGCCCGCCCGGTGGAACGTCTGGCCGCCGATATGCGCGCCCGTGCCCATGCGGATGTGGACCACGAGATCGACCACGCTCCCACCCGCTATCTGGGCGACCTTGGCACCGCCGCCGCCGCGGTCACCGCCAACCTGACCGAGACCCGCAACGCCATGGCCATGGCCGTGGGCCGCGAAACCGCGCGGCTGTCGCTTGAGAAATCCCGGCTGGAAACCCTACTTGCCGAAGTGCCCGATGGCGTCCTTTTCTGCACGCCAGATCATTCCGTGGTGCTCTACAACGCCCGCGCGGTGGATATCCTCGGCCATACCGAGGCGCTCGGCCTCAACCGCCCCGTTCGCCATCTGCTGATGCCGGGGCCGATCCTGCAGGCCTATACCCGTCTGCTGGAGGCTGGCGAAACCGAGGGCGCCGACATCCTCTGCGCCACCCGCCGCGGCGCGCGTCTGCTGGAGGCGCGGATCCGCCTGCTCTATCTCGAAGGGCAGGAAACCAGCGGTCCGGGCTACGTACTGTCCCTCCGCGACGTGTCGAAAGACCTCAAGGTCCATGCCGAACGCGCCACGCTGCTCGACCGTCTGATCGACGCCACCGACGCGGCCCTGCCCGCCCTGCCAGAGCCGCAGAAAACCGCGCTGTCCGAAACCGTCGCCGATATCGCCGCGCGCAAGGCCGCGACCGACACCCAATGGTGGCCGATGGAGGCGCTGCCGCTTGGCGATCTCGGGGCCGCGCTTCGCGCCCGGCTGGCCCGCAAGGACGTGTCCCTGACCGTCGACCTGCCCGCCCGTCGCATCCGCTGCGACGGCTACGCGGTCACCCGGATGCTGGAACGGCTGGCGCTCGGCTGGTCCGGCCAAGGGGGCACCGCCTTCACCCTGCGCCTTGCGCAACTGGGCGACAGCGCCGTGACCCTTAGCCTCGAATCCGCCGCCCCCGCGCCCGACCACGCCGACCTGACCGATTGGCTCTCTGCTCCGCTCTCCCCCGGCTTCGCGGATTTCTCGGGCGGCGACGTGCAGACCACCCATGGCACCCGCGTGACATTGGGAGACGGCGCAGAGGGTCGTTCCGCGCTGCAGTTTTCCCTGCCACTCGCCGCGCCCAAACCCGCGCTTCCGGCCCGCGCTATGCAGTATGATTTCGACCTGTTGCATGCCGATCTGCCGAAAGAGCTGTCTCAGGCCCCGCTCAGCAAGCTCAACTTCGTGATCTTCGACACCGAAACCACCGGCCTCAACCCGCAGGTGGATGAGATCTGCCAGATCGCCGCCGTGCGGGTCGTGAATGGCCGGGTCCGCGCCGGTGAACGCTTCGACATGCTGGTCGATCCCGGCCGCAAGATCCCCGCCGCCTCCACCGCCGTCCACCACATCACCAACGAGATGGTTCAGGGCGCGCCCGGTGTGGCAGAGGCGCTGACCCGCTTCCACCGCTTTGCCGACAACAACGTGCTGGTGGCCCATAATGCGCCCTTCGACATGGCCTTCCTGCAACGCCGCGAAGCCGAGATCGGGTTGCGTTTCGATCAGCCGATCCTCGACACGGTGCTGTTTTCCGCCATCCTCTTTGGCCAGTCCGCCGAACACACGCTGGATGCGCTCTGCACACGGCTCGCCATCACCATCCCCGAGGACGACCGCCACACCGCCATCGGCGACGCCATCGGCACGGCAGCCGCCTTCGCCAAGATGATTCCGATGATGGAAGCGGCAGAGCTGCCCACATTGGGGGCAACCATCGCTGCGTTCGACAGACACGCGCGGCTCATTGGCCATCTCAATTGACCCCGGCCCGGGGTCCCTATCCTATACAAGAAAGACCGGAGACCCAAATGGCCCGTGTGCCCCTGTACCAGCAAGCCGAGACCGAACTCCTGCGCCGGATCACATCCGGCGAGTGGCCCGCCGGCATGCGCATCGGCAACGAATTTGAACTGGCCGAGGAATTCGGCGTCAGCCAGGGCACCATGCGTCGGGCCCTCATATCCGTTGAGGCCAAGGGTCATCTCAGCCGCAAACCGGGGCGCGGCACCGTGGTGGCCGAGCCTGAACCGGCAATGCCGTCTGCCCCGCCGGACCTGCGCCGCCTTTTCCTGCCTGATGCGACCCCCCTTCCGCTTGAGCCGTTCCGCGCCCGGCTGGACCTGCGTGACCCGGTTGACGCGGAGCGGGAATTCTTCTCGGGCCGGGTTCAGGCACTCAGTCGAACGCTGAAATCCGGTGGGGAGCGGATCGCGCTGGAGGTGATCCTGATTGATGCCGGGCTGGTGCCCGCGATGGACGAGGATCAGCCGGTGGAGTTCCTCCCCCTCCTCCACGCGCTCGACCTGCCAACGGCAACACTGGAGGACCGGCTGCATGCCGAGGTCACCAGCATGGGCGACTCCGTCGCGCTGGCCTGCGACCGTCATACCGGGCTTCTCTGCCTGACACGCATTGCACGCGACAGCGCCGCCAAAGTGCTCGCCGTTCAAATCCTGCGCATGACGGAGCCGGCCAGCTACAGGACCCTGCCTGCCTGAGAGTGCACACAGATCGACGCCCCTTTGTCAGGTTTGCCTAAGCCGGGATAATCGAGACCTTCAGCGCCCCGAGACGCGGTCTTTCAGCTTGGCCCACCGGACCAGAACCCAATCGACCGTTGGGTCGATCACACGGTCCTCGAACCGTTCCCAAAGCCGCCAGAGGAAAAAGAAGAACGCGGCCAGCAGAACCAGGATCACGATATTGAGCCACGGGAAAAAGCTGGCGTCGGGACCGTCCACCGCGCGGATGGCCACCGCATTGGGATAGATCGACAGCGCCGGCATGCGCCAGCCGTAATGGGTGATCATGACCCATTGCGGGTTGGCCGAGGTGCTGGTCAGATCTGCCGCCTCTGCGTGCAGGTTGGAGCTGTCGAGCTTGAAATAAGGCGGCCAGCCAAAGCCGGTGTCCTCGTTGCGATAGACGCTGACATCGCCATCGGGCTGGGTCGTATTGATCAGCCGCAGATCGCGGTTGGTGCCGTCGGTGTTTCCGGTGTCCGAGCGGGCATAGAACATCCGGTTCCAGCCTGACAGGTCCGCCCGGATGATCTCTGTCCCCGTGATCCGCACGATGTCGCGGCCGGGCAGCGTATAGTGCAGGAACCCGCCAATGAAGAGCGCGATCAGCAGCAGAATAATCCAGCGAACCCATCTCATATCGGTCAAATCCTTCCCGTCGAATGGCCTTTCCCTATCCTGTCAGATGGGGACCGCCAAGCCAAATGCGAGGGCTTGCGGCATGATGGCCTTGGGCGCAAAGTGCAGCCCATGACTGATGATCCGAGCCTAGACCGCCTGTTTGCAGAGATTGCCGCCCGCGAGGGGGACCTGATCCAGCTGACGCAAGACCTTGTCCGCATTCCCACGCTGAACCCGCCGGGGCTGCACTACCATGACATCTGCGATTTCCTTGGCGACCGGCTGCGGCGCAAGGGGTTCCACGTGGACATGATCCGCGCCCATGGCGCACCCGCCGACAGCGAGAAATACCAGCGCTGGAACATGGTGGCGCGCCATCAGGGGGCAGGCGGCACCGGCGAGTGCGTGCATTTCAACAGCCACCATGACGTGGTCGAGGTCGGCCATGGCTGGACCACCGACCCGTTTGGCGGCGAGCTGAAGGACGGGCGCATCTACGGGCGCGGCACCTGTGACATGAAGGGCGGGCTGGCGGCGTCGGTGATTGCGGCGGAGGCGTTTATCGCAGCCTTTCCCGACTATTCCGGCGCCATCGAGATCAGCGCCACGGCCGACGAGGAATCGGGCGGCTATGGCGGGGTGGCCTATCTGGCGGAGCATGGCTGGTTCTCGCCCGAGAAAGTCCAGCATGTGATCATCCCCGAACCCTTGAACAAGGACCGCATCTGCCTAGGCCATCGCGGTGTCTGGTGGGCCGAAATCGAGACCAAGGGGCGCATCGCCCATGGCTCCATGCCCTTCCTCGGCGACAGTGCCATCCGCCATATGGGCGCGGTGCTGGAGGAGATGGAGCGCACGCTTTACCCATTGCTGGCGGGCAAGCGCACGGAGATGCCGGTGGTGCCGGAGGGGGCAAAGCAATCCACGCTCAATGTGAACTCCATCCATGGTGGCGAACCGGAACAGGACGCGGATTACACCGGCCTGCCCGCGCCCTGCGTCGCCGACCGCTGCCGCATCGTCATCGACCGGCGTTTCCTGATCGAGGAGGATCTGACCGAGGTGAAGGCCGAGGTCAGCCGGATGCTGGAAGGGATCAAGGCCAGCCGCCCGAATTTCGAATATGACATCCGCGATCTGTTCGAAGTGATCCCCTCGATGACCGATGAGGATGCTCCGGTTGTGAAAACCGTTCAGGCAGCGATTGAGAAAGTGCTGCACAAGCAGGCGGAATTCGTGGTGTCCCCGGGCACCTATGATCAGAAACACATCGACCGGATCGGCAAGCTGAAGAACTGCATCGCCTATGGGCCGGGCATTCTCGACCTCGCGCATCAGCCGGATGAATGGGTTGGGGTGCAGGACATGATGGACAGCGCCAAGGTCATGGCCCTGACCTTGCGGGAACTGCTGACCTGAAGGGGCGCCCCATGCCGATGCCATGGACCTATCGTCATGCCAGCCGGGAATTCCGGGCGTTTCTGGACGACGCGAAAGAGAGAATGGGGCTGGAGTCGGACAATATGGCCTATACGGCGGTCGATGGCGTGTTCCACACCTTCCGCCGCCGCCTGACGCCGGAGCAGGGCATTCTGTTCGCCAGCGCCCTGCCCTCCGTGCTGTCGGCAATCTTCATCCGCGACTGGGACGTGACCGCGCCGCCCCTGCCCTTCGGCACGCGGGCCGAGATGACGCGCGAGGCGCAGGCGTTGCGTCGCAATCACAACCTGACGCCCGACAACGCCATCGAGGCCACGGCCTTCGCGCTGTGGCGGGTGATGAACAGCGCCGATCTGGCGCGGGTTCTGGACAAGTTGCCGCCCGAGGCACGGGCCTTCTGGGCCGTGGAGGCCACCCCGGAAGAGCTGAACCGCGGGATCATTTGAGCATCAAACCATTGCAGGCAGGGCAACCCGGGGTTGCGGATTCAACTGTGGTTAAAAATCAGGCAGACGCGTAGAGGCGCGGGCTGAACCTCCCTTCTTTCCGAAAGACAGCCCCATGCCCAACACGCCCCATAACCTGCACGCCTTCAGTTTCCTAATGGCCGCTTTCGACCTGCGCGATCTGTTCCCCGGCACCCGCCGCCGGTCCGCGTCGGAGCCGGCTCCGCACTGGATCGATTTCCTGCATCCGGCTGCGAAATCGAAAGACTGATCCGCGCCCGAACACTCACGGATGAGATGCACGCGCCGCCCTATTTCGCGTGGCGCGTGCATGTCCAAGGGGTTGTCGCTCCGGATTGCCCCCCGAACCGGCGCGATACGTCCGGAAACGCGTCGTGAACTCCATGACATCACGCAGAAAATCACCTGTGCTGGCGACGGAAATCACCGCAACCCGGACCCAAACCCTTTCAAACCGTTAATCAACACGGCCAGAGGTTCGTTTCGGGCCGACAGGTCAGGCTTTCAGTGTCGGCATTCGTTTGGCCAAGGTCATGCGGCACCTTCAGCAAAGCGCTCCGAACCCGCAGAAGGCAAGACCGGGGCGGGATTGGCCGTTCGACACAGGCTGTCCGGGCCCGATCACATTTTCGGGCTCGCTGACATTTTTCTTGACGAATTATTGCACCACCTGCAAGCATGTTAAACACCACGCAACGCACTTAGGGGTCGGATCATGGCGACGCGTCACGGGAGCGCGGGATTTATGCCTGGCCCCGCCGCCTTGCGCAGGCTTTTCAAAGGCTGCAGCACCGCAGCCTTTCCCACCGGGAATATCGCCCTATGATGTATTCTCAGGATAATCGGGCGAACCTGACTTCTGAATTCCTGAGACACTGGGGGGCTGTCCGACCCCGACACGACCGGAATGATGAGAGATCACCGGTCAGACACACGGAAAACCTGCCCCGGCCACGTGTTCCGGTGCAGGATCAAGGCCGCTCTTGGGCGTATTGCCACAGGGCTTCGTTACCAACACACAACAACAGGGGATGACTATCATGAACAGAAGGGACGTTTTCGTTGCTGCCGCGCTTGGAACCGGGGGGGTGATGCTGGCCAGCACCACGCCAGCCGAGGCCCATATCGCGGAATCGCGCCTTTCGCGTATTCTCAGCAGCGGCACCTTGCGTGTCGGCACCACCGGGGACTTCAACCCGATGTCCTTCCGCGACCCGGCCACCAACAGCCGCGCGGGCTATGATATCGAGGCAATGACGCAGCTTGCCGCCGACCTGGGCGTAGAGATCGAATGGGTGGTCGCCGAATGGGCAACAATCACCGCAGGCATCGCCGCCGACCGCTATGACATCTTCTCGGGCGCGTCGGTCAATGTTTCCCGCGCGCGCGTCGCGGCTTTCTCGGTGCCCTATACCGAGGCGGGAACGGTGCCGCTGTCGTTGGCCGGAAATGCCGGTCGCTTTGAAACCTGGGAATCGATCAACCAGGCCGGCGTTCGGGTTGCGGTGTCCATGGGCACCGTGTTCGAGGAACAGGCCCGCGCCCATTTCCCCGATGCCGACATTCAAGGGGTGCAGTCGCCCGCAACCGGTTTCCAGGAGGTGCTGTCGGGCCGTGCCGACGTGACCATCACCTCGAATGTCGAGGGCGGGACTCTCGTGTCGCGCTTCCCGGAACTGCGCATCCTCGTGCCCGGCTCCGAGATGCGCAACCGCCGGCCCTTCGCCTATGTCGTGGCACAGGACGATCAGGTCTGGCTGAACTTCGTCAACACCTGGGTCACGCTGAAGCGGACCGAGGGCTTCTTTGACGGGCTTAATCGCCGGTGGCTTGGCCAGAGCTGAGCCGGACATGACCAAAGCTTCTTTCGAAGCCCGGGGGCGCTGGCGGCTGCCAGCGCTCCTTGCGGTTGCGGTGCTGGTCCTTGCTGGCTGTTCGGGCTCCGGTTCGGGCGGGGGCTATACGTTCGCCTGGTATATCCTGTCGCCTGCCGACGGGCGGGGGCAAGCCAACCTGTCGTTCCTGCTGATGGGGTTCTGGGCGACGATCTCGATCTCGACCCTGGCAATGATGATCTCGCTGACCATCGGGCTTCTGGTGGCACTGATGGGCATCTCGAAGCGCAGGTGGGTGCATCGCCTGAGCCGCGTCTATGTGGAGTTTTTCCGCTCGATCCCGCTGCTGGTCATGATCCTGTGGGTCTATTACGGCCTGCCGTCGCTGACCGGCATCCAGTTCGGCGTCTTCGTGACGGGGCTGATCTGCCTTGCCATTTCAGACAGCGCCTTCACCTCGGAGATCTTCCGCTCGGGCCTGCAGTCGATCAAGGTCGGTCAGGGCGAGGCGGCGCGCAGTCTCGGCCTGTCGCCGTGGCAGACGATGCGGCTGGTGATCCTGCCGCAGGTGGTACGCGCCGTGCTGCCTGCATTGGGCAATCAGTATGTCTATATCCTCAAGATGTCGTCGCTGGTCTCCGTCATCGGCTTTCAGGAACTCACGCGCCGCGCGAACGAGCTGACGCTGACGGAATTCCGCCCGCTGGAAATCTACAGTTTCCTCGTGCTGGAATACCTGATCCTGATCCTGCTGGTGTCCTGGGGTGTGCGGGTGATGGAACGGCGGATGGGAACCGGGGTTCATGGCCGCAACTGAACGCATCCTCTACGGCCTGCCGATCAGCGTCTACAGCTGCAAGCTGCGGCTGGCGCTGGCCCTGAAAGGGGTGGCATTGCCGGAAACGCCGCCGCCGGGCGGCTATGCCAGCGCCACCTACCGGGCAATCGTGCCACAAGGAACGATCCCGGCGCTGGTCGAGGGCGATTTCGTGCTGACCGAGTCCGACGCCATCGTCGAATACCTGGATGAGACCGGCACCGGGCGCCCTCTGCTGCCCGCTGAGCCACGCGCAAGGGCACGCGCCCGCGCCCTCTCGCGGCTGGTCGATACGCGGCTGGAACCGGTGGTGCGGGCGCTGTTCCCGCTGGTCGGGGCCGGACAGCCCATGCCGGAGGCCGCGCGCGAGGCGCTGTTGCGCCCGCTGGAAATGCTGGAGAAGCTTGCCGGGGATGGGCCGTTCCTTTCCGGCCTTTCCAGCCCCGGCCTCCCCGATTGCGGGATCTGGGCCGTGGGCACGGTTCTGGAAACACTGGACGACGTGCTTGGGCTCGACCTGCCCCTGCCTGCGATGATCCGGGCCGGCGACGGGGTGCCCGCCACAGCGCCCCATCTTGCCACCTACCGGGCCGTTCTTTCAGACTGGGCCGCGCAGAAGACGGGGGCCGCATGATCTTGCAGGAGATGAGCTGGGAAGAGGTCGAGGCCTACCTTGAAACCCGCGACGACGCAGTGCTGCCCGTGGGCTCCACCGAGCAGCATGGGCCGATCGGGCTGATCGGCACCGACGCGCTTTGCGCGACAGCAGTGGCCGAGGGTGCGGCGGCGCAGGCGGGTACGATCATGCTGCCGCCGGTGGCCTACACGCCCGCCCCGTTCAACATGGCCTTCCCCGGCACGATCTCGGTCTCGGAGGCGACCTTTTCGGCCCTCCTGTCCGACATCATCGCCGCGCTCGCCACCCATGGGTTCCGGCGGCTCTACGTTCTGAACGGTCACGGCGCCAACCTCGCCCCGCTGCGCGCGCTGGCCGACACCGCGCCCCTGTCGATGCGCATCCGCTCGTGGTGGGACTACCCCGAAACGAATGCCCTGAGGCAAAGCCTTTACGGCGAGTGGGAGGGCATGCACGCCACCCCGTCCGAGATCGCGATCACCCAGGCCCGGCACCGCCGCATCGACCGCGCGCCCCTACCCGCGCCAAGGGCGCTCGACGCCGCCTTCCGCGCCGCCCATGCGGGCGACCGCCACGGGCCACCCGAGGAGCACCGCGCCGAATTTCCCTGCGGACGGGTCGGATCCTGGTCGGAACTGGCCCGGCCCGAACACGGCGCCGACCTGCTGTCGCTGGCCATCCGGGAAGCAGCCGTCGACATGCAGGATTTCGCGCGGCTGACCGGACCGGAAGCCGGGTAGCGTCTGCACGGGCTGCCCCCGCCCATGGGCGCAGGGGTTTTGGACGGCGCAGCCTCGGCTTTTTCGACAGGCCGGATCAGACCGCCTTCCAGCCCCCATCGGCAGAGGATGCGAGGATCGTTTCCACCAGATGCTGAATACGAGTCCCGGCGTCGAACCCGAAGGGTTCCGACTGTTGACCGGCAATGGCCCCGACATAGCCTGCGATCTCGATGGCCTTGAGGTCGTTGAACCCGATCTGATGGCCCGGCGCGACGCAGAAAAGCCCATAGGGATCATGCTCGGGCCCGGCTTCGATCTTGCGAAACCCGCGGCGGCCGGGTGCATCCTCGGTGGAATAGAAATGCAGTTCGTTTAACCGCTCCTGGCTCAGGAATAGCGCGCCCTTGGAGCCGTGAACCTCGAAATCATGCTGCATCTTGCGGCCCGTGGCGATCCAGTTGGCCTCAATAGACCCGGTCGCGCCGTTTTCAAACCGCAGAAAGGCACGGGAGACGTCATCGACCAGCACTGGCGCAGGGGTCCCATCACGATCAGGGCGGCTGTCGATGGCCGTCACGCAATCGCCTATCACGCGGGTGATCGGACCCAACAGATATTCCGCCGTGGCCAGCGCATGGCTGCCCAGATCAGCCAGCACCCCGCCGCCCGCCGGATCGGTGCGGAAGGAATGGGGGGCACTGGCATTCGTCATGTAGTCTTCGGCATGGATGCCGCGATAGCTGCGGATCTCGCCCAGTTCACCCGCTTCGATCATCTGTTTGGCCAGCCCCATCATCGGGTTGCACAGGTAGTTGAACCCGACCTGCGTCACGACCCCGGCGGCCTTGGCGGCGGTGGCCATTTCACGCGCGTCAGCCGACAGCGGCGCAAGCGGTTTTTCGCAATAGACATGCTTGCCCGCCGCAATCGCCGCCAGCGCCATTTCCTTGTGCAGCGCATTGGGGGCGGTGATGTCGATCACGTCGATCTCGGGGTCACTGAGCAGGTCGCGCCAGTCGGTGGTCCAGCTATCGAACCCGAAGCGTTTGGCGGCCTTCGCGGCGGCCTCCTCGGTCACGTCAGCAACAGTCCGCAGGGTCAAACCATAAGGCAGGTCAAAGACCTTCTCCGCCGTCGCATAGCCAAGCGCATGGGCCTGACCCATGAAGCCGGTGCCAATAAGTCCGATGTTCAGGGATGTGCGGTCAGACATCAATCACCTCTGCATTTACGATAAGGCTTCGCTCGATGGTTCCATCAAGGAACCCGAGCGCGTTTTCAAGGGATGCCAGCGCCATACGCTCGCTGGCCTCTGCCGTCAGCCCCGCCACATGGGGCGTCAGCAGGGCAGTATCGCATCCCGCCAGTGGCATGTCCGCGCCGGGCGGTTCCGTTTCGAACACGTCAACGCCAGCACCCCCGACCTGCCCGCTGGCCAGAGCGTCTGCCAGCGCGGCCTCGTCGATCACACCACCCCTTGCGGTATTAGCGATGATCACACCGGGCTTGCAGCGTTTCAGTTCCGCCGCGCCCAGGATCGGCCGGTCGCTTTTCGGGATGTGGACCGAGATGCAATCGGCCCATGGCAATCCCTCGTGCAGCGAAACGGGGCGCACCGGGCCATCGGGCCAGCCCATGCGTTCCAGATAGGGGTCATGGGCGCGGACCTGCATGTCGAACCCCGCCGCCATCTTTGCCAGCTTGCGACCGGAGCGACCGTAGCCCACGATCAGCAGGGTCTTGCCCGAAATCTCCTGTTGCTCCAGCCGGTTGCGCCAGCCCCATTGGGCCGGGTCGCGAACGGCGCGATCCGCCCGCAGCACCCGTTTCGAGGCCGCCAGCAGGAACATCATCGCCTGTTCCGCGACAGAGACGGAGTTCACATCGCCCACGATGGTCAAGGCGATGCCGCGGTCGTTCAGCGCCTTCAGGTCAACGGCGTCATACCCAACCCCGTGGCGCGACACGACCTTCAGACGCGGGGCCTTGGCGATTGTGTCTGCGGTCAGGGGTTGTGTGCGCAGAACCATGGCGTCTGCTGTTCCGACATAGGGCAGGTAGGCCTCTTCCGAGATCTGCTCCACGTAGTCCACCTCGACGCCTTGTGCGCGCAGCTCGGCAATCCGCGCTTCACCCGCCGGGTGTAGTTTGCCAGCAACCAGAAGACGGGGCATCAGTAGGTTCCCCCGGTGTCGGCGGACTTGGCGTTCTGCCCCACCCGGTCCCGCCATGCGGACACCGATGCGGCCGCAGCCCCGGCCAACAGGCGGGAATCGCCCGATACCGTGGTCAGCGCATAGCCCATCCCGATCATCCGCGCGGCATAGTCCGGCGTGCCGCAATGGATGCAGGCGCGGATACCATTGGCGCGACACGTGTCCGCGATGCGCTGGATCAGCTCCAGCATCTCGGGTTCCTCGCGGTCGAAGCCAGGTGGCAGCCGCCCCTGCTGTGTTCCAAGGGTCAGGTCGGCAGGGCCGACATAAATGCCATCCAGACCCGGCGTCGCGGCGATTGCCTCCAGGTTTGCCATGCCCTCGGCGGTTTCGATCATCGCCAGCGCCAGCACCTCGTCATTGGCGGCCACACCATAGCCCGGCATCGCCACGGCGGCGCGGGTGGGGCCGAAACTGCGCTGCCCATGGGGCGGATAGCGCATGTAGCTGACGAACTCTGCGGCCTCGTCCGCGCTGTTGATCATCGGGCAGATGATGCCCATGGCCCCCGCATCGAGCGCCTTCATGATCGCGGCGGGGTCGAGCCACGGCACCCGTGCCATCAGGGTCGCACCAGACGCCTTCATCGCCTGCAACATCGGCAGGGCGGCGGCGTAGTCCAGCGCGCCGTGCTGCATGTCGATGGTCACGCTGTCATAACCCTGCGCGGCCATGATCTCTGCCGTGAAGGGATTGCCGATGGAACACCAGCCGTTCAGCGCGGGCTGGCCCGCATCCCACAGGGCCTTGAGCTTGTTTTTCTGCATGATGTCCCCCTTTTAGAACACGATCTGCGCCAGCTTGGTGTCGAGATAATCCTCGATCCCCTCGCTGCCGCCTTCCCGCCCAAGGCCGGAGAAATTGGTGCCGCCGAACGGCGCTTCGGACGCCGCGAGGGCAAAGCTATTGATCCCCACCATGCCCGATTTCAGCGCCCGAGTCGTGCGCCTTGCGCGAGAGGGGCAGCGGGTGAACGCATAGGCCGACAGCCCCATGGGTGAGGCATTGGCGCGGGCCAGAACCATATCCTCATCCGTGAACCGGGTGATCGCGGCAATGGGGCCAAAGTTTTCCTCGGCAAAGACACGCATGTCATCGGCGACGTTGCTCAGCACCGTGGGTTCGTAGAAATGCCCGGCATTGAAGCCGGATGCCCGCTGTCCACCACATTCCAGCGTTGCCCCTGCTGCCACGGCCTCCTGCACGATGGCGTCGATCTCCTGCAGGCGGCTGGCATTGATCAGCGGCCCCATCTCGGTGTCCGGGTCCAGCCCGTCGCCAAGCCGGATCGCGCTGGCGCGGCGGGCGAATTCTGCGACGAAGGCGTCATGCAGGCTATCATGGACAAAGAAGCGGTCCGGGGTCACACAGACCTGCCCCGCATTTGCGAACTTGGCGGGCACGGTCATATCGAGCGCCAGATCAAGATCCGCATCGTCGTAAATGATCAAAGGCGCGTTGCCGCCCAGTTCCATCGACACCTTCTTCACCGTTTCCGCCGCGTCGCGGATCATCTGCTGACCCACGCGGGTGGACCCTGTCAGGGACACCTTTCGCACCCGGGGATCGGCCATGATGGGGCCATAGGTGTTTGCCGTTGTGCCCACCACGAGGTTCACCGCCCCGTCCGGCAGCCCGCCCGCGCGAATACAGTCGACCATCACCATGGCCACACCCGGTGTCTGGGACGAGGGCCGCAGGACCACGGGGCAACCGGCCGCAAGCGCCGGGGCAAGTTTGCGTGCGGGCAGAGAGGCGGGGAAGTTCCATGCGGTGAAGGCCCCGACGATGCCGACCGGTTCGCGCGTGACCTCGAACCGACCCCCCGGCACGCGGCTTTCCACAACACGGCCATAGATGCGGCGCGCTTCCTCGGCATACCAGCGGAACTGATCGACCGAGAGCACCCATTCGCGGCCTGATTGCGCGATCGGCTTGCCAGTCTCGGCAGAGATCATCCGCGCCGCTCCATCCGCCCGCGCGGCCATTTCATCGGCGATCCGGTGCAGTGCGTCGGCACGGGCAAATCCCCCCATTTCGGCAAGAGCGGGCAGCGCCTTTGCAGCGGCATCTATCGCGGCAACCGTATCTTCGGGGCGCGCAATCGGGACCGCGCCAAGGGGTTTCCCGGTGACAGGGGACGCCACCTCTGCCCGCTGGTCCGATCCGCGCCATGCCCCGCCAACGAACTGGCCAAATCCTTCATACATAGCGTTTTCCTTTTTGCCCGACCCGTTCGAGAGGCCCGATAAACAAACATGGGTCGATCCCGTGCCGCCCGAAACCGTGTCAGCGCAATACCCTTCGAATCCCCGTCATGCAATAAATTATTCGCATTTATTGATCTAAGCAATATCTGTTGCAAGTAGCACTTTGTCACTTATCATGAAGCCCGGCACGTCCTGCCAGAAGATGCTCATCGCAGCGCGCTTTCGAAAATTAACGCGCCGCCCCTCTGGCCGAGACCAGCCCCCGTGACCCTGCCGCGAGGCATAGTTTCACAAGCCTTTCATGCTAGCGTGATCCTGGTGTCACATGTCTGCGGCACGGGGAGGTGTCCAACCTCTGGAGACAACACATGACCTATCGCACCGTTCTGCTTGGCACCGCCGCCGTCCTGATGGCTGGCCCCGCACTGGCAGATATGAACTTCAATCGCATCGCTTCGTTTGCCGTGGCGCAAAACACGCCGGACGCAGAGGAATCCTCGTCCGAAATCATTGCCGCCACCGCCGATGGCATGACGCTGGTCTATACCGACAGCCCTGCCGAAGTCCTTGGCTTCATCGACATCACCGACCCCGCCGCACCCGTTGCCGCCGGGGTTGTGGCCCTGGACGGAGAGCCGACCTCGGTCAGCGTCATTGGTCAGACCGCCTATGTCGGCGTGAACACCTCTGCCGATTACGTCAACACGTCCGGCCACCTGCTGGCGCTGGATGTCGACAGCCGCGCCGCCCTTGGCGATTGCGACCTTGGTGGCCAGCTCGATAGCGTTGCCGTGGCGCCGGACGCAAGCTTCATCGCCGTTGCGATCGAGAACGAGCGTGACGAGGATCTGGGCGACGGCCGCACCGGCCAGATGCCTGCGGGCTATGTCGCCATTGTGCCGCTGTCCGATGGCGTCATGGATTGCGATGCGATGATCATGGCCGATGTCACCGGCCTGGCCGAAGTGTCGCCCGAGGATCCGGAGCCCGAATTCGTTGCGATCAACTCGGAAAACGAGATCGTCGTGACGATGCAGGAAAACAACCACATGGTGGTGCTGAACGCCGCCGGTGAGGTGCTGAGCCACTTCTCAGCCGGGTCGGTGGACCTTGAGGGCATCGACACGATTGACGAGCGGGCCGCGCTGGTCTTTGACGGCAGCCAGCCCGGTCGCCTGCGCGAACCCGATGCGGTGACCTGGATCGACGACAGCCACTTCGCCACCGCCAATGAAGGCGACATGGATGGCGGGTCGCGCGGCTGGACCATCTTCCATCAGGACGGCACCGTGGTCTACGAATCCGGCGTCTCCTTCGAGCATGCCATCGTGCAGATTGGCCATTATCCCGACCGCCGGTCCGACGCCAAGGGCGTAGAGCCGGAATCGGTGACCTTCGGGGTTTTCGCCGGCACACCCTATGTCTTCGTGGGGGCCGAACGGGCCAGCGTCGTGGGCGTCTATGACGTGACCGACCCGGCCAATCCGGTGCTGGATCAACTTCTGCCATCGGGCATCGGGCCGGAAGGCTACGTGGTGATCCCCGAGCGCGGGCTGCTGATTTCGGCCAATGAGGTCGACGGGCTGGAAGACGGCGCGGCGCGCAGCCATGTCATGATCTACGAATACCAGGACGCACCGGCGGTCTACCCGCACCTGACCAGCGCTGGCATGGACGAGCTGACCGGATGGGGCGCGATCTCGGGCATGGTGGCCGATCCGGAAACCGGCCTGATCTACGCGGTCAATGACAGCTTCTACGGCTTCCAGCCGACGATCTTCGTCATCGATCCGTCGATGGATGGCCCCTCGCAGATCATCGACACGATACCGGTGACCCGCGGTGGCCGCCCGGCCCAGATGCTGGACATGGAAGGCATCACGCTGGACGGCGACGGCGGGTTCTGGGTGGCCTCGGAAGGCCGCACCGACCGGATGATCCCGCACGGGATCTACCACATCAGCGCCGATGGCGAGATCGAGCAGTCGATCCCGCTGCCCGCAGAACTGCTGGCCGTGGAACGCCGCTTCGGCTTCGAAGGCATCACCATGGTGGGCGACACCCTGTGGATGGCCGTGCAGCGCGAATGGGGCGACGACCCGGAAAACCACGTCAAGCTGGTGGCCTACAACACCGCAACCGGCGACTGGGGCGCGGTGCGCTACGAGCTGACCGACCCGGAAACCGGCTGGGTCGGCCTGTCGGAGATCGTCGCCCATGGCGATTACATCTACCTGATCGAGCGCGACAACCAGATCGGCGCCAATGCGGTGACCAAGCAGATCACCCGCGTGGCATTGGCGGACATGGTGCCCGCACCGCTTGGCGGCGATCTGCCGGTGGTGGAACACGAACTGGTCGTGGACCTGATCCCCTACCTGACCTCGACCGGCGGCTACGTGCTGGACAAGATCGAGGGCCTGGCGATCATGCCCGACGGCACGATGTGGGTATCGACCGACAATGACGGCGTCGATGACCACTCGGGCGAGACCATGTTCTTCGCCATCCCGCCTATGTAAGCTTTATTAATCAGGCGTGGCCCCCGGCGGAGCGATCCGGCGGGGGCTTTTTCATGCATTCATGCATGGTTCGATTGCATATTCTCTCAATTCACGCATGATTGACCTTGGTCTATCCCTGCCGCCACAGCGAACAGGAGATGACCCATGAAAGCGATGACCTACAAGACATATGGCGGCCCAGAGGTTGTGATGCCGCGCGAGATGCCCCGGCCGGTACCGGGCGCGGGCGATATCCTCGTGCGTGTGAACGCTGCCGGAATCACCACCGCGGACTGGCGGTTGCGCGCATCGGCCTTTCCCGGCGGACTGTGGCTGCCGGGGCGGCTGATGACGGGCCTTTTCCGGCCCCGAAAGACGGTTCTGGGCGGGGATTTCGCAGGGGTTGTCGACGCCGTCGGCGCGGGCGTGACCCGCTTCAAACCCGGTGACCGGGTGTTCGGGTTCAGCGGCTTCGGAGCGCATGCGGAATATATGACAATGTCGGCTGAGGGCGCGATTGCCGCCATTCCCGGTGGCCTGTCGGATCGAGAGGCGGCCGCACTGCCCTTCGGGGCGCTGTCCGCACTGGAATTCCTGCGCGAGGTGGCCGATGTGCAGCCAGGACAGCGGGTGCTGGTCGTTGGGGCTTCGGGCGGGGTTGGCGGCTACGCGGTACAGATCGCCCGGTGGCTGGGTGCCGAGGTCACGGGCGTCGCCAGCCGCGAGAACCTGTCCTATGTCCGGGCGCTCGGCGCCGAAGAGACCGTGGATTACCAGACAGAGGATGTCAGTCGGCGCGATACGATGTTCGATGTGATTTTCGACTCTGTAGGTGCAATGGATTTTCGTTCGGCCAAGCGCATCCTTGCGCCAAACGGGCTGTTTCTGCCGCTGAATTTCGGATTGGGCGACGTGCCTCGGGCGGTGTGGTCCGGTCTGGGGCGAGGCCCCCGGATGAAACTGCATGTCAATGGCGACAGCCAGGAAGGCGTACAGATGCTCGCGCGTCTGGTGGTCGAGGGGCATCTGAAGCCGCTGATCGACCGGGTGTATCCGTTTGAACGGATCCGCGAAGGCTATCTCCATGTGGAAGGGCGCCACCGGCGCGGGGCGGTGGTTCTGGATATCGCGGATGAGGATGACGGCGCACCGGTGGCCATCTGAGCGGGGGGAAGGATCTTGCAAGATCCTTTGAAATTCCTTTCAAGGAATTTGGTCCCGCCCGGATCAGGTCTGTCGCTTGATGCGCCGCTCCCGCCAGAGAATCATCAACCCGCCAGCGATGATCAGGATGGCCCCGGGAAACAGGTCTGAGAACGGGCTTTCCCCGAAGAACAGCCAGCCAAGAACGAAGGCTGTGGGAATGCCCAGATAGGCAAAGGGGGCAAGGTTTCCGGGTTCGGTCATTCGGTAGGCCACCACCATGCTCAGCACCGCTGACCCCCCGCAGAGCCCCATCAGCAGGATCCAGCCCATATCGGCCAGAGACGCGGGCGCGGTGAATCCGCCAAGCGTCATGGCAAGCGTAAAGGCCCCGATGGCAGAGACTGACGAGGACCACAGGTTGATCAGCGGGCTTGGCACGTCTTCGTCCATCATCCGCGAGGACACGCCGGCAAAAGCATAGAGCGCGGCGGCGATGAGGGGCAGCAGCGCCTCCCATGTGAAGCTGTCGCGTCCCGGTCCCATCACCATCACCACACCGGCGAACCCCACAAGCGCGGCAGACCATCGGAAAAGGCCCACGCGCTCGCCCAGGAGCGGGACGGAATACACGAGGATGAACAAGGCGTTGGAATAGGAGATCGTAGCGGCCGTGGCGAAGGCCAGGCGCCCGAGCGCAAGATAGAAGCAGAACTGCGCGACGGTCACCGCGAGCCCCCGAATGACCGGGATCTGCCATTGCCTGAGGCGCAGCTTGCGCCCTCCTGCGTGCCAGCTTCGTGTCGACCACAGCGCGATGCTGGCCGGGATCAGACCGAACAGGTTACGCCACGCCGACAGCTCTGCCGCGCCATAGGTGGTGGACAAGTGCTTGATCACCAGCCCCATCAGGTCGAACAGCAGGATCGCCAGCAGGCTCAGAAGCACACCGGGCAGCACCTTGTTCACACGGGGCGACGGGGGCGGGGCCATGTTCGGGAACCTTTGCAAAGAAAAACCCCCGCCTCGCGGCGGGGGCTGTCAGCGGGGCAGACCTTAGTCGGTCCAGCGGACCCCGGTCAGGTCGATGGCCTGGGTAGGCGAGTTTTCCCACAACCCCTCGATATCCGCGTTGGCGACACCGGTCTTGGCCAGCTGGAAGAGGTAGCCGTTCACGTAATCCTCGGCAATGATCCGTTGCGCCTGCTGCAGAAGGGCGGATCGGCCCGCCGGGTCGGTGGTGGCGTTGAGCTCTTCCATCACCGCGTTGAACGCCTCGGACTGATACTGGAAGTAGTAGTCATCACGCCCGTAGATACCGATATCCATCGGTTCCGTATGGCTGACGATGGTCAGGTCGAAGTCATGTCCCCGGAACACCTGTTCCAGCCACTGTGCCCATTCGAGGTTGGAGATTTCCACGTCCAGCCCCACGTCGCGCAGCTGCGCGGCCACGATCTCGCCACCGCGACGCGCGTAGGAGGGCGGCGGCAGCATCAGGCGCAGGGTAATGCCCTCGGCCCCGGCCTCGGCCAGCAGCTCACGAGCGCGGTCGGGATTGTACTGGGACAGGTCCGTCAGGTCGACATAGTCGGGGTTATGCGGCGCGAAATGGGTGCCGATGGGGGTGCCATACCCGAACATGGCCCCGTCGATGATGTCCTGCCGGTTGATCGCATGGGCAATGGCCTGACGCACACGCACATCCGACAGGTGATCGGCCATGTTGTTGGTGGACAGGATGGTTTCGCCCTCGGTTGAGCCAACGATCACGTTGAACCGCGGGTCTGCGTCGAACTGGGCCAGGGTTTCGGGGCTGGGATAGACCGGGAAGGCATCGACATCACCGGCCATCATCGCGGCGAATGCGGCATTGGGGTCGGAGATGAAGCGGAAAGTCGCGGCCTCCAGCGCCACGGGCTCGCCCCAGTAGTCGAGGTTTCGGACCAGCTCCACCCGGTCGCCCTGCACCCATTCGTCAAAGCGGAACGGGCCGGTGCCCACGGGGTTGGTGGCGTTCGTGTCGGCGCTTTCGGGGGCCACCATCACGGCATCGCCCCAGGCCATGTTGAACAGGAAACTGCCATTGGGAGCCGACAGCGTCACAACAAGCGTGGTGTCATCCACGGCCTCGGCACTGTCGATCCCAGCAAAGAGCGCGCCTTGCGCATTGGTGGATCCCTCCGCGCGGGCGCGGTCGAGGCTGAAGACCGCATCTTCGGCGGTAAAGCTGGTGCCGTCATGGAACATGACGCCCTCGCGCAGGTGGAACGTATAGGTCAGACCGTCCTCGGAAATGTCCCAGCTTTCGGCAAGGCCCGGAATGACCGACCCGTCAGAGGCAAAGCGAGTCAACCCCTCGAACACGTTGGCATAGACCACCTCGTCAATCGCGGCGGCAGCGCCAGAGGTCGGGTCCAGATTGGGCGGCTCCAGCTGCATGCCGATCGTGATATCGGTCGTGGTGGCGAAAGCCGCCGTGCTGCCCAGAACCAGCGCAAGCGCCGTGGATTGCAGGATACGCATGTGAATTCTCCCTCTCTTGGCCGGTCGCGTGCCGGTCCTCGCACCCATGAAACGGCCAAGCGCGCGCATAATCAAGCGAGTCGACGAGTATTTTTCCTGCGTGCCCGCCGCTGCAAAGTTGAAATACCGCACCGCAGCGCAATATGCCGAACCGCCAAAAAGCAGCGCATGACCGGAAACATCTGCACCGATGGTCCGGGCAGAGCAATTCTGACATGGCACAACTGCGAATGAACCCTTGTGCCTCGTTCCACGCCCGGATCCCTCCAGGCCATCAACAAAACCAAATACTTACTAAAATTATGCCGAAAATAAGGCGAAATTAGCAAAAAATGACCATTTCAAGACAGCTCGAATTTGATTTGACTAATTAGGTAGTCGACCCCATATCGCAGTCAGATTGACTATGATTGAGGAGTCGCGAAGATGAGCCCGAAGAAGACAAGATACCGTTTGCGGCATCCACCCTTGCGTTTGGTATACAATGTCGACGAACCAAGCGCAGGAAGCCGACTGCGTTCTGAGGATCGGGACAACGCTGATCGTTTGTTTCGCCGGTTTGACCATCTTTCGTCGAAGCAGAACGAATCGCTATGGGGCATCGATGTGCTCCTGTCCGCGCCCCCCGACAGCCGCTTGCTGCATGTCTTTACCGCAGTGTCTCCCAAGATGGCATCTTTGGGGTTTTGCCCCTCAATTCAAAGCGCTGAGAGCTTTGCACTCCACTGTGACGGTACAACAACCCTACTCGCATTGGATGTCGACCAGTTCGACAGCCGCGAAAGTGTCATCGATTGGCTTCTCGGCATGCGGGATCGAAATCCTCAGCTTACGGTGCTTCTGCTTTCTAGCGAATTTGCAAAGAATGCTGACAGCCTCGATCCAAGGTCGATCGCAGATGGAGCACTCCGGACGCCTGCTGACGCCTACGATCTGGAAGACGCAATGGAAAGTGCTCTCAAGCGGTCAGCCCATCGATTGAAGCGCCACGGGACCTTTTGACGTAAACGTCACCCCTAAACGCTGCTGACCCCTTCAAAACGCAAGTGAGGTATGCTACAAATGCAATCGTTGAAGCTGAAGGTCGGAACACGTCTTGGACAAGACCGTAATGCAACAGTTGGCGAAACTGCGCCTCTTGCTGCACGAAATGGAAACAGATATCGGCTTGGCTCCTCTGACAAGGAACGAGCGCGATATACTGATAGCGTTTTATGAGTTGTCTCACCAAGTAAACGACAAACGGACTTGCTCTACGGAGGTCGTCCGAACCCACCCAACGTTGCGATCGATGTCTCAACCCACTTTTCATCGGACGCTTCGAAAACTTGTCTCGAAAGGCATGGTCTTTCGCAGCGGCGACCTTCCCTTAGGCGTATACGAACTGCCAAGGAGTTGAAAATCGCGCGAACGGCCGTGTAGTGCTACAGGCCCAAATGCCCAGACTAGATTCAATCTACTTCAACCTGACTGCAATCATCGCAACTAGCGCCCTTAAAACTTGCCTACACAGCGGCAGTCTATTTTTGGCGGCCGCAATCTCAATCTTATTGATCAGTCCAATCCAAATGGCCTTTATTCCAGAGTTGGCGACCCATCCAATACTGATTTTTCTACCGTTTGGTGTGCGAATTGTGTCTGCATTTTTTGAAGGTTGGATGAGTATTTTTTACTTGCTGCCTGCGGCTCTTTCTATCAGCATAATATTTTTTGGCGGCGATCTGAATGATGCCCAGACATGGGTAAATTTAATGGTTGTATATGCCACGCCACCCCTCGTTTTCAACCTTCTGGATTGGGAGAAATTCAGGGATCAGCAAGAAGTTTTTTCGCTGCGAAGTTGGCGTACTCTTTTGGTGGCGGGAATCATTTCCGCCGTAGTGACGTCGTTGTTGTTGCACATCGTCACTTTTAGGTCGCTGTACTTTACGGAAACACTGTGGAGCATGGCGCTATTTGTTCTGGGTGACCTAATGGGTCTCGTAGTCCTTCTGTTGTCAGGAGCCCTGATCAGTCGTGCAGTGCTTGCCAGGTAATCTGCGATCATTCGGGTCAGGATTCACAACCAGTAGATGACGACGGCTGCGAGCGCGATGGCCGAGAGGAAGACCTTGGGACAGCGGTCAAAGCGTGTCGCCACTCGCGTCCAGTCTTCGAGCCTGCCGAACATGATCTCAATTCGGGTGCAATGTTTGAAGCAGCGCTTATCATAATTGACCGGCGTCTTGCATTGCTTCCGGCCGGGGAAGCAAGCGCGTATCCCTTTGTCTTTCCGCGTGTCTCTAAACCAGTCAGCGTTGTAGCCTCGGTCTCCGAGCAGCCAGTCGCCTTCCGGGAGATTGCTGAGCAACTCCCGCGCGCCGATGTAGTCGCTGACCTGACTGGCGGTGACGAACAGGTCAAGTGGACGTCCATTGCTGTCACAGATGGCATGCAATTTGGTGTTCATGCTGCCTTTTGTGCGCCCGATCAGGCGCACACGACCCCCTTCCTCACGCCCATGCTGGTCGCTGCCCGGTGGGCATTCAGATACGTCGCGTCCACTGCCCGGCAGGGCATCACGAAGTGATGTCCCGAGAGGGGATCATCGCGGTCTTCTGTTCGCCGTACTCGGCGGCCAGTCCCACCATCATGCGCGCGAAGATGCCTTTCTCGCTCCCATTGATCGGCAACACATGCGCAGTAAGTGTGAGAGAGGGCGATTCCAACGGTGGTACAGTGACTAGTGCGGGCCCTAGGCTACCAGAGCGTCTCGCCAACGCAGCCCATTGCGATTGATGAAGATAATCCCACTCGGCACCCGTCTGTCACCGACCCTTAGCTTGCCATATGACTTTGGGAAAACGGGAAAAGCTTGGCCATCTGTGCGTCGGTCTGCCAGCTAAGGTCGCTCATGTCACCGCTCCGTTTGCCGAGCCGTGAATAACAAGCACCTTGAAAATCAATGCATCCTGACTCTAATCAGCAGGTTGAGGCTTCGAGTCCTTCCGGGATCGCCAACTTCAACAGTCGCTCAACGGGCGATGGTCGTGCGTTGGAACACTGCGGCAATGACGAGAACCCGAACGGTCCGTAGCTGACAGGCCGCGTGCCTCAGTCCGGCGAGCCTCCGGCGAAGGCGTTGCCGTTCTGCCAGTCGCAGGCTGCATCCTGCATTTCCAGGTGCAGCCCGGTGCGGTCGCAGGGATGGGCTCGGGCGAGGTTCTCGTTGAAATTGATCCCGAGGCCCGGTTCCTCCGGCGCACGGACGAAGCCGTTCTCCACCCGGATCGTGCCGCCAATGAGGTCGCGGTGGAAGTCGGTCTCGATGGTCTCGACCAGCAGCAGGTTCGGGCAGGTCGTGCCCAGATGGATATTCGCGGCCCACTCCACCGGACCGGCATAGAGATGGGGGGCGATCTGCGCGCCGAAGGTCTCGGCCAAGGTGGCGATCTTCTTGCCCTCCCAGATGCCCCCGGCCCGGCCAAGTGCCGGTTGCAGGATCGTGGCCGCGCCCGCGCGTAGGACGTCGGCGAACTCCGCCTTGGTGGTCAGCCGTTCGCCGGTGGCCACGGGGATGCGCACCGCGCGGGCGACCTCGGCCATGGCGGCGTGGTTGTCGGGGGGAGTCGGCTCCTCGAACCACAGGGGGGAATAGGGCTCCAGCGCCTGCCCCAGCCGGATCGCGCCGCCGGGGGTGAACTGGCCGTGGGTGCCGAAGAGCAGGTCGGCCCGGTCGCCCACGGCCTCCCGGATTGCCTTGCAGAAGGCGACCGAGCGCGTGATGTCGGACATCGCGGGCATGTGGCCGCCGCGCATCGTGTAGGGGCCGGCGGGGTCGAACTTCACCGCCGTATAGCCACGCGCGACGCAATCGGCCGCCGCCTCGCCCGCCATTTCGGGCGAAATCCAGAACTCCGTCGGGTGGTGATGGGCGAGCGGATAAAGGTAGGTATAGGCCCGCAGCCGCTCATTCATCCGTCCACCGATCAGGGCCCACACGGGCCGGTTCCGCGCCTTGCCCAGAATGTCCCAACAGGCGATCTCCAGCCCCGCATAGGCGCCCATGACCGTCAGATCGGGCCGCTGCGTGAAGCCCGAGGAATAGGTGCGGCGGAAGATGCGTTCGATATTCTCGGGGTTTTCGCCCTCGAAATAGCGCCCGAATACATCCGCGATCACGGCCCGCATCGCCTCTGGCCCCACCGAGGACGCGTAGCATTCGCCATAGCCCGTGATCCCGCAGGCGGTGGTCAGCTTGGGCACAATCCAGTAGCGCCCGCCCATGCCGGGGTTGGGCGGGGCGATGATGAAGATTTCCAGATCGGCGAGTTTCATGAGCTGGCTCCTGTATGGGCGTCGACGATCCGCTGCAGCAGCGGCGCGTAATGGGCGAAATCGGGGGTGACCATGCCGGGCACCTTGCCCTCGTCATCCCAGATCCTGACCTGCAGGATCGCGTCGAGATTGGGGTGTCTGGCGAAGGCCGCAACCTCGCTGTCGTCCATTGGGCCGCCTTGCAGGCGCAGCGTATCCACGGAGGCCTGAGACAGCCGCGCGAAATAGGCCGGGTCGGTTGCGCAAAGATAGCGCTTCGCGGCGACGTGGTGGCGAATGCAGTCGGTCACTTCGGTGGGGAAGAAGCGTTCCAGCACCGCCGCGCCCGCCTCCTCGTGCAGGTTGTCGATACCCCGGTCGATGTAGTCGTCGCCGAATTCGTTGGTGTAGTGGCCGATATCGTGCAGCAATGCGCCCGCGATCATGGTGTCGGACGCCCCCGCCGCCTCGGCCAAGGCTGCGCCTTGCAGCATGTGTTCGGACATGGTCACCGCCTCGCCCAGATAGCTTTCGGCCCCCCGGCGCTCGAAGATATCGGCGATGAAGGCGACGATCGTGGCGGAGGTCAGGTCTGGGGTCTGGGTCATGTATCGGCCTCCAGTGCGGCGAGTGTGGACAATAGCCCGTCCTTGTCGGCGTAGCAGCCCTGCAACCAGCGACTGCCCGCCCCGGAATAGCCCTTGCGGGCATGCAGGACGCGCGTGTTGTCGACGAGGAAGGCTTCCCCGGGGGCAAGCTTGAACGTCACCTCCATCGCCGGGTCGTCGATGATGGCACTCAGCCGCCGATAGGCCGCGTAGCAGGTTTCCATCTCGTCGAAGGGCACATCCACCAAAGGCGCGGCAGAGCGGGAATTGAAACGGATCGCCACAAGCTCCCCGTCCGGGGACAGCTCGATCATCGGGCGGCGCGAGGTCAGCCGTACACCCGACGATCCCGAGTAGGAAAACCGCGCCGGGTGGCGGCACAGGCAGGCGAAGCCCTCCGGGTCTTCGTCGCGCAGCCGCAGGGCCGCCGCGAAGCCATCGACCACCATGTTTTCCCCACCCTCGGCAGAGTTTTCCAGGCAGGCGAGCACCTGCAGCGTCGGCACCGGATCCCGGTAAGGGTTGTCGGTATGGGCCTGAAGCCCCAGCCCGGTGTAGGCGAGGTTCACCGGGTTCACCTCGGTTCGCACCTCGAAATGGCGGCCATAGTTGGTTTCGCGCACATATCCGAAAAGATCGACGATGCCGAACAGCGTACCGGGGTCGGTGGCAAGGCCCGACACCCGCCCGAACCCATAGCGCCGCACCCCTGCCAGCCAGTCGCGCAATGCAGCGCGATCGTCCCTCAGGTTCGCGAAATCGGCCAGTGGCGCGCCTTGCCCGGTCTCTGCCGTCCATGCCTGAACAAACGCGGGCAGGCGCCCCGGGGTGCGGTCCTGTGGCTGGTCGTAGACATGGGCGGCCAGCCAGTCCGCCGGGAAGGTGACCGTCTTGCCCTCGGGCGCAAAGGTGACGTGAAGTCCATCCGCTTGCCAGTCGGCTCTGGCGAGTGTCAGGCCCTCCGGCAGGTCGGCCAGCGTGATCAGCCGCTGACCGTTGCCCGGATCGCGCGTCTCAGGGTCAAGCGCGTTGTCCCGCAGCCAGATCGCGTGGAACCGGGCCTCGATCCCGTCGAAGGCCAGCCGCAGCACCCGGCCCCCGGCCTCGATCGTAGCAAGTCTGTCTGTCATGCCATCCCTCCCCGAATGGCGTGGCCCTGCCGTCAGCTCAGCAGGATCACGTTGCGCCTTGCGTGGCCGGTCTTGGTGTCGGCAATGGCCTCGTTGATCTGGTCGAGCGTCCAGCGGTTCGAGATCAGCTCATCGAGTTTCAGGCGGCCCTGCTGGTACATGTCCACCATCCACGGGATGTCGCGCGGCAGCACCGCATCGCCCATCTTGGAGCCTTTCATCCCCTGCCCCACGGCGGCGATGATCACCGGTTCATATTCCGCCATCGCCCCGCTATGGGGCATGCCCACGGCATACATCATGCCGCCGCGCGCCAGCAGGCGCAGGGATTGTTCATAGGCCGGGATCGCGCCCACGGTCACGAAGACCGCGTCGGCCATCTTGCCGCCAGTGATCTCGGCCACGGCCTTCCAGGGTTCGGAATCGGTGGCGAGAATGCCGTCCGTCGCGCCGAAAGCCTTGGCATCGTTGAGTTTATCCTCTGACATGTCCATCGCGATGATCCGCGCGGCCCCGGCAATGCGCGCGCCCTGAATGGCATTGAGCCCGACGCCGCCCGCGCCGATCACCACCACGTTCTGGCCCGGCCGGACCTTTGCCGTGTTCACCACGGCGCCAATGCCGGTGATGACCCCACAGGCCAGCAGGCTCGCCACATCGGCGGGCATGTCATCGGGCAAGGGTGCAAGCTGGCTTTGATGGACCACGACGGCCTCTGCGAAGGCGCCGCATTCCATCGCCTTGGTGGCGGTGGTTCCGTCGATCAGTCGAATGGCCGGCTCCGTCGGCGCATTGCCATTGCAGTAGACAGGTGCGCCGGCCGCGCAGGACCCGCAGGTGCCGCAGGATTTGATCAGGGTGACAAGCACCTTTTGCCCGACGGAATAGGCGGTGACCCCTGGCCCCACCGAGGTGACGCGGCCCGCCGCTTCATGACCATAGACCGCGGGCAGATCGCCGCCCCATCCCCCGTCGATGAAGGAAATGTCGGAATGGCAGATGGCGACGGCATCCAGACGAACCTCAAGCTCGCCCTGACCCGGTGCACGCAGGTCGATCTCTTCGATTTTCAGATCCTCGCCGAACGCATGGCACACGGCGGCTTTGACTCTTGTCATGTGGCGATTCCTCCCTCGCACTTTCGGTCGAGACTGCGAGGCGCATGCGCGCGACGCAAGAGGCGAGAGCGGCAATCGAGCAGTTCCGTCGCGACATTTCCGCGTCGTGCCAAGGGGGGGTGCCGAGCGTACACCCCCCGTACACCACCCGTGCACCCCCTGTGCAGACAGATTGCGGTTTCGTCGCCTCTCGGCACCGACCGGGGAGCGGCCCTCGTCAAGCCCCTCCGGGGCCCTCCTCGGGCCGCGTTGCCACGGACTGGCGGAGGGCGGAACGCGACCTTTCTGCGCTTGCGCCCGGTGCAGCTGCGGGAGCCTCCGGCGGAGGTATTTCTCGCCAAGATGAAAGGGCGGGTTGCGGTGGCCCCAGGGGTGTCGGAAAAACGCGGAAGGAAGAGGATGTGACATGACGCGGATTGATCTGGGGCCTGTCGGGCTGAACGTGGTGGACAGCGGAGACCGTGACGGGGCGCCGGTGGTATTCCTGGGGGCGCTCGGGACGGATCTGTCGATCTGGGACGCGCTGCTGGCGCATCTGTCGGGCCGGTTGCGGCTGATCCGGTTCGATCTGCGCGGTCATGGTGCGAGCGATGTGCCGCCCGGACCCTATGCCATGGGCGCTTTGGTGCGCGATGCGGAAGCGGTGCTCGATACGCTTGGCGTGCGGGACGCGGTCTTCGTGGGCCTGTCCGAGGGAGGGCTGGTGGCGCAGGGTCTGGCGGTCAAGCGGATGGACCTGATCAGGGCACTGGTGCTGTCGGGGACCGCGCCCAAGATCGGCACCAAGGCCGGATGGCAGGCACGAATCGATGCGGTGCGGGCGGGCGGATTGGCGTCGATTTCGGAAGATCTGATGGCGCGGTGGTTCTCGCGCCGGGTCCGCGCTTGTGGCGGCGATGCCGGGGTCCGCGCCATGGTCGAGCGGCAGGATCCCGAGGGCTATGCCGGGGTCTGCGCGGCGATTGCCGGGACAGACTTCATCACCCCCACAAGCGGGCTACGCCTGCCGACGCTGGTGATCGCCGGGACAGAGGACCGGGCCACCCCGCCGGACCTTGTAAGAGACCTGGCCGACCTGATCCCCGGATCGCGGTTCGAGCTCTTGCGCGGGGCCGGACATCTGCCTTGCGTGGACTCTGCCCCGCTTTTCGCCGAAAAGCTGTCAGGGTTCCTTACCGCCATCGGCCATGGAGAGACGGCATGAGCATCAGCCCCTTCGACAGCGCGCTTTACCGCGACCTGTTCACCGACCGCGAGGTGGCGACGCTGTTTTCCGACACCGCCGAGATCCGGGCCATGCTGGTGGTGGAGGGGATGCTGGCCAAGGTGCAGGGCGCGCTTGGCGTGATCCCGGCTGACAGTGCCGCCTTCATCCACCGATCCTCGCTGGAGGTGCAGATCGACTCGGCGGGGCTGGCCGAGGCCACCGGGCAGAATGGCGTCTGCGTGCCCGCCTTGGTGGCCGCCTTCCGCAAGGAGATGGAAGCGCCGGAGCATGCGCAATATGCCCATTGGGGAGCGACGTCGCAGGACATCATCGACACCGGGCTGGCGCTGCGGTTGCGGCAGGCGCTGGCACTGATCGAGGCGCGGGGCGACCGGCTGGCGCAGGCTCTGGCGCGGCTGGCAGATGCGCATGCCGACACGCCGATGGTGGCGCGCACATATGGGCAGACCGCGAACCCCACGAGCTTCGGCGCGGTGGCGGCGGGCTGGGGCTGGCCTTGGCTGGCGCATAAGGACCGGCTGGCAGCGCTGAAGCCCCGGCTGCTGGTGGTCACGCTGTCGGGGGCAGCGGGAACCGGGGCGGCGCTTGGTCCACAGGCGGCGGACACGCGGGCGGCCATGGCGGAGGCGCTGAAACTGGCAGATCCGGGGCGGTCGGTTCACGCGACGCGTGACCATGTGGGGGAACTGGCGGGCTGGCTGTCGCTGGTGGCGGGCAGCCTCGGCAAGATGGGCGAGGACCTGATGGCCATGGCGCAAAGCGATGTGGGCGAGGTCCGGTTTGCGGGGGCGGGCGAAAGCTCCACCATGCCACAAAAGCAGAACCCCGTTGGGGCCTCGGTGCTGATCGCGCTGGCGCGCCATGTGCAGGCACTGAACGGGGCGATGCAGGGCGCGGCGCTGCACCGGCAGCAACGGGATGGGGCGGCGTGGTTCACCGAATGGCTGAGCCTGCCTGCGATGGTGATGGGCGTGGCCAAGGGGCTGTCCATTGCCGCCGATCTGGCCGAAACGCTGGAGCCGCAAGCAGAGGTCATGGCGGCGCGGCTGAACGATCCGCTCGGGCTGATCCATGCCGAGGCGCTGTCCTTCGCGCTGGCCGCGCACATGCCACGACCGGAGGCGCAGGCCGTGGTTAAGGCGGCCTGCAAGGAGGCGCTCGCGACCGGGACGCCGCTGCTGGACCTGTTGGACGCCGCCCATCCCGGCGCGCCGCTGGCCGGTGTCACCGATCCGCTGACCGCAATGGGGACCGCCCCCGACGAGGCGCGGGCCTTTGCGCAAGCGGTGGCCGGTGACTGACCGCCTGCCGCTCTATTTCATCCTGATCACCGTGGCGCTCGATGCCATGGGGATCGGGTTGATCATGCCGGTGATGCCGGGCCTGATCCGCGAGGTACAGGGTGTGAACCTGTCCGACGCTGCGGTCTGGGGCGGGATTCTGGCGGCGGTCTTTGCGGTCATGCAGTTCGTGTTCAGCCCTATTCTGGGCGGCCTGTCGGACCGGTTCGGGCGACGGCCGGTGCTGCTGATCTCGATGGGGGCGCTGGCATTGGATTACGTGATCATGGCGCTGGCGGGCACCATCGGCTGGCTGCTGGTGGGGCGCGTGTTGGGCGGCATCACCTCGGCCACCCATGCCACCGCGAATGCCTATATGGCCGACATCACCAAACCCGATGAACGCGCGGCGCGGTTCGGCCTGCTGTCTGCGGCCTTTGGGGTGGGCTTTGTGCTGGGGCCAATGTTGGGCGGGCTGCTGGCGGGGCTGGACACCCGCGCGCCGTTCTGGGTGGCAGCGGGGCTGGCGGCGGCGAACTTCGCGCTTGGGCTGGCTGTACTGCCCGAATCGCTGCCGCGCTGGAAGCGGCGGGCGTTTCAATGGGCACGCGCCAATCCGCTTGGCGGGCTGATGCAGATCGGGCAGTTGCCGGGGCTGGGATGGATGCTGCTGATGCTCTTCTTTTACAGCGTGTCAGGCTATGTCTACCCGGCGATCTGGGCCTATTTCACGCAAGCGGCCTTTGGTTGGAGCACCACGATCGTGGGTCTGTCGCTGACCGCCTATGGGGTGTGCATGGTGGCGGTACAGGCGGGGTTGGTGCGGCCCGCGATGGCGCGGCTTGGCGAGGTGCGGGTGATCCTCTGGGCGCTGGTGCTGGAGGTGGTGATGCTGGGCGCCTTCTCGGTGGTGGGCACGGGCTGGATGGTCTGGCTGCTGATCCCCTTCGCGGCCCTGGGATCAATCGCGACACCGGCTATCGCCGGATACATGAGCCGCCGCGCGAGCGACGACCAGCAGGGCGAGTTGCAGGGGGTCATGGCCTCGGTCAACGCGCTGTCGATCATCGTGGCGCCGCTCGCCATGACGCAGGTGTTTTTCTGGTTCACCCGCGAGGGCGCGGCGGTGCATTTCCCCGGCGCGCCCTTCGTGCTGGCGCTGCTGCTGATGGTGGTGGCCTTGGCGCTGTTTCGGGTTGGATTGCGGTCGGGGGAGGAGGTCTAGGCGCCCTCTCCGAATTCCTCCAGCACCTTGGCATAAAGCTCTGCATCCACGTTCCCGCCCGAGGCGACGGTGATCACCGCGTCGCCCTCCACCGTTTCGGGGTGGAACAGCGCCGCCGCCAGCGCGATGGCGCCGCCCGGTTCCAGCACGATCTTGAGCCGGGAAAAGGCCAGCGCCATGGCGCGCAGGCAGTCGCGTTCGGGGACGACCACGCCGGGGCCGCAGAGGCGGTGCATGATCGGGAAGGTCAGCTCGCCCGGACTTGGCGTGATGATCGCATCGCAGAGTGAGCCGGAGGTGCGGGCGTTGCGCTCGATCTGGCCGGAGGCAAGCGAGCGGGTGACATCGTCGAAGGCTTCCGGTTCCACCGGTCGGGCGCGCAGGCCGGGGGCGCGCGCCTCCAGCGCCAGGGCGATGCCGGAGGTGAGGCCGCCACCGCCGCAGCACACCAGCACATCGGCCTCGGTCACGCCTTCAGCAGCCGCCTGTTCGGCAATCTCCAGCCCCACGGTGCCCTGTCCGGCGATCACATAAGGGTTGTCGAAGGGCTTGATCAGCGTCAGCCCGCGTTCCAGTGCCAACCTGTCGCCAAGGGCGTCCCGGTCCTCCGACGAGCGGTCATAGGTGATGACCTCGGCCCCCAGAGCCCGCGTGTTGTCGATCTTCAGGCGCGGCGCATCGGCGGGCATGATGATGACGGCGGGCACCCCGTGGAGCTTGGCGGCATAGGCCACGCCCTGCGCGTGATTGCCGGAGGAAAAGGCGATGACGCCGCGCGCGCGTGTGCCGGGGTCGAGCGCCGAGACCGCCGACCAGCCGCCGCGGAACTTGAAACTGCCGGTATGCTGCAGCGCCTCGGGCTTGATCAGCACCCGGCGGCCCGCGATCTCATCCAGGAAGGGCGAGGACAGAAGCGGCGTGCGCCGGGCGTGGCCTTTGAGCCGGTCGGCGGCGGCGTCGATCATCGTGATGTCGGTCATGTCAGGCGATCCAGGAACTGGGAGATGACGGAAAGGCTTTCGGGTTCATCGAGGAAAGGTACATGGCCCCGGTCCGCCACGTCGGAAAAGATCATGCTGGGATGCATGTCGCGCATTTTCGCCGCCGTGTCGGGGGACAGAAGATCGGAATTCGCCCCCCGGATCAGCGCCAGCGGTAGCCCGTCGAGCGCCGCGAAAAGCGGCCAGAGATCGGGGGCGGGCTGCCCCTCGGCCGCCTGCATCTGCGCAAGCGTGGCATCGCGCAGCTTCGGGTCGTAGCGCAGCGAAAGGCGGCCATCCTCACCCACAGCCCACACCCGGCGAATGTAATTGGCCCATGTCTCAACCGGCACATTGGGAAAGCGCGCACCCATGCGTTTGGGGATCTCGCGCAGCGCGGTGTCAAAGTCGGGGTCCGCAGGCGGCAGGCCCAGATAGCCCATGATATAGGTCAGACCGGCGGGTTCGATCACCGGCCCGATATCGTTGAAGCAGACGCCCGCCAGCCGGTCCCGCGCCGTGGCTGCCAGCGTCATCGCCACCAGCCCGCCGCGCGAGGTGCCGAGGATCGCGGCCTTGTCCAGCCCCAGGTGATCCAGCAGGCCGATCACGTCCTGGCTTTCCTGCAGCACGTTGTAATGGCTGTAGTCGGGGTCAAAGCCCGACGCGCCGCGGCCCCGGAAATCCATGCGGATCACGCGGGCGCGATGCGCGAAATGATCCACCACCGGTTCGAAATCATCCATGTTGCGCGTGAGGCCCGGCAGGCAGAGCAGCACGGGGCCCGCGCCCCGGTCGTCATAGGCGAGCTTGAGCCCGTCGGCGGCGGTGAAATGCTCCATCACAGGGCCTCGGCGATTTGGGGAACGGTTGTCAGGTCCGACGCGATCCGGTCGGGGGGCTCTGGCAATCGGTCCAGCGGTTCGCCCGCGCGGTTGACCCACAGAACCCGGAAGCCAAAGGCGCGGGCCGAGGCCGCGTCCCACCCGTTGGAGGACACGAACAGCACCTCGTCCTTGTCGCAGCCGAAGCGATCGGTCACCAGCTTGTAGACGCTGGCATCGGGCTTGAAGATGCCGACAGTTTCGACGCTGAGAATATCGTCCAGCACATCGCCCACCCCGGCGCTGTCCACCGCACCTTTCAGCATCGGGGGCGAGCCGTTGGACAGGATCGCGGTGTTCATGCCGGCGGCCTTCAGCGCCGCCAGCATCGCGGGGACCTCCGGGAAGGCCGCAAGGTTGAAATAAAGCCCGAGCAGCCGGTCGCGCAGATCGGGGTCGCTCTGCCCGGTCTTTGCCAGCGCCCAATCCAGCCCGTCCTGGGTGACCTGCCAGAAATCGGTGTGCTGGCCGGTGAGGGCCCGGATCCAGGTATATTGCAGCTGCTTGGCGCGCCAGTGGGTCGAGACCTCCTGCCAGACGGCGGCGAATGCCTCCTGCCCCGGTTCAGCGGCAACCGCGCGGGCGGCGGCGTTGACGTCGAAGAGCGTTCCATAGGCGTCGAAGACGCAGGTGGTGATGGTCATGGCCTGTCCCCTTTTGAGCGGCAGAGTTGCACAGGGGCGCGGCGGGGAAAAGCCACCCTGGCGGCTTTTCAGGATTCGCGGTTTACATCAGGGCATGGCCTGATAGCCTTGCGGCCACATCTGCGGAAGGATGGGCCGGGATCGGCGCCCACCCCGCGAAAACCCACCCCCCACACACAGGATGACTTCATGACAGAGGCCACTTCAGGCAGCAAAGTTGCGTTCCACTACACCGGCACGCTGAACGACGGCAGCGTTTTCGACAGCTCGGAAGGCCGCGATCCGCTGAGCTTCACGATGGGGGAAGGCCAGATCATCCCCGGACTTGAAGCGGCGTTCGAGGGCCTGAAAACGGGCGATGCGAAGACGGTGACCGTGCCAGCCGACCAGGCCTATGGCGACCGCGATCCGAACGCGATGCAGCAGATCCCGCGCGAGCAGATCCCCGACAACATCCCGACCGAACCCGGCACCCAGTTGCAGATGCAGGCCCCGAACGGGCAGGCCATCCCGGTTGTCGTGGCCGAGGTCAGCGAAACCCATATCACGCTCGACGCCAATCACCCGCTGGCAGGTCAGGATCTGACCTTCGCGGTCGAGGTCGTATCCGTGGACTGAAACGCATGGCGGCACCCCTCGGGTGCCGCCCCTGCCCCGCCGGACTGGCAGGGCGCAGACCGAAAACCTCTCAGAGGTTTTCCGGCTGCATCATTCCCAATACGTGATAGCCGCCGTCGACGGTGATGATCTCGCCCGTCGTGCAGGCGCCGTAATCGGACGCCAGATACACGGCGGTGCCGCCGATCGACTCCAGCGTGGCGTTGTCGCGCAGCGGAGCGTTGTCACGTGCGGTATTGAAGGTCTTGCGCGCGCCAGAGATCGCGGCCCCCGCCAGTGTCTTCATCGGACCGGGCGAGATCGCATTCACGCGGATCTTGTTCGGCCCCATGTCGTTGGCGAGATACCGGACGGAACTTTCCAGCGCCGCCTTGGCCACGCCCATCACGTTGTAGAAGGGCGTCACCCGGTTCGACCCCATATAGGTCAGGGTCAGGATCGTGCCGCCGTCCGTCATCAGCGGCTCTGCCCGGCGGGCCACGTCGATCAGCGAATAGCACGAGATCGTCAGCGAATTGCGGAAGTTGTCGCGCGTGGTGTTGATGAACCGCCCGCCAAGTTCGTTCTTGTCGGAAAACGCAATGGCGTGAACCAAGAAATCGAGCTTGCCCCATTTCTCGCCGATCTGCCCGAAACAGGCGTCGAGCGAGGCATCGTCGGTCACGTCCACATCGACCAGCAGGTCAGCACCCAACTGATCCGCCAGCGGCTTCACCCGCTTGCCGAATGCATCGCCCTGATAGGAAAACGCCAGCTCCGCGCCCTCGGCCTGCATGGCCTTGGCGATGCCCCATGCGATCGAGCGGTCATTGGCCACGCCCATGATCAGCCCGCGTTTGCCCTTCATCAAATCAGCCATCTGGATTTATCCGTTATATCTGGAAAGCAGCATGGAGCCGTTGGTGCCCCCGAAGCCGAAGCTGTTGGTCATCACTGTGTCGAGGCCCGCGTTCTCTACGTACTCGGTTGCAACCTCGCCGGGGTTGATCCCCTCGGCCAGGGTTTCGACATTGATCGAGGGGGTGATGAAATTGCCCTTCAGCATCAAAAGGCAGAAAATCGCCTCCAACGCGCCCGCCGCGCCTTGCGCGTGGCCGGTCATTGACTTGGTGGAGCTGATCGGCGGCACGTGGCCCTCGCCGAAGACGCGGCGCACGGCGGCGACCTCGCCTACATCGCCCACGGGGGTGGAGGTGCCATGGGCGTTGATGTAGCTGACATTCCGACCCTCTGGCAGCGTCTGCAGCGCCAGCCGCATGGCCCGTTCACCGCCCTCGCCCGAGGGGGCAACCATGTCATGCCCGTCAGATGTGGCGGCAAAGCCGGTCACTTCCGCGTAGATCGTCGCGCCGCGCGCCAGCGCGTGATCCAGATCCTCCAGCACCACGATGCCGCCACCGCCAGAAATGACGAAGCCATCGCGGCCTTCGTCGAAAGCGCGAGAGGCCTTGGTGGGCGTGTCGTTGTATTTCGAGGACATCGCGCCCATGGCATCGAAGAGGCAGGAGAGCGTCCAGTCCAGTTCCTCGCCGCCGCCAGCGAACATCACGTCCTGCTTGCCCATCATGATCTGTTCCGCCGCGTTGCCGATGCAATGCAAGGACGTCGAACAGGCCGAGGTGATGGAATAGTTGATGCCCTTGATCTTGAAGGCCGTAGCGAGGTTGGCCGAGATCGTGGACGACATGCATTTGGGCACCGCGAAGGGCCCGATCCGCTTGGTTGCGCCCGAGGACAAAACCGTCTGATGCGCGGTCAGCATGGCAGAGGTCGAAGGGCCACCAGATCCCGCCACCAGACCGGTGCGCACGTTGCTGACATGGTCGTCGGACAACCCGGCATCGGCAATCGCCTGGGTCATGGCGATATGGGCATAGGCCGCGCCCGGCCCCATGAAGCGCAGGGCGCGCTTGTCCACATGCTCTTTCGGGTCGATCTTGAGCGTGCCCGCGATCTGGCTGCGAAAGCCATGTTCGACCATCTCGGGGCTGGCCTCGATACCGGATCTGCCCGCTTTCAGGCTGGCCGTGACCTCTTCGGCATTGTTCCCGATCGACGAGACGATCCCAAGGCCCGTGACAACTACTCGGCGCATGTGGCCTCCCTTGCTTTGCTCTCGTCTTAGTAGGGCATTGCCGGGGGAAGGTGCAAGGTGGAGAGGTGCGGGGATTGCCGGGTATGCGCTGCCAGAGGGCAGGGCAGCTTGATGCAGATCATGGCACAGGGGGCATTCCACGGCAGAGCATACGGCGCATTGCGGGACAGGCCCGCGGCTTGAGAGGAGAAAACATATGCTGCTTCCAGCTCAGATGGTGGTTCCTGTGGCACTCTTGCGCCGGCTTGTGGTCCTTTTGATTGGTCTGGTCCTTCCCTTGCAGGCCAGCGCACAGACCGCTGTGGTGGACTACTACGAGGATCTGCGCGTTAGCGGTCTGGTGGCGGATCTGACCTATGCGCTCCGTCAGGAAGGCGGACAGTGGGTCACGACCTCACCCGATTGGGGAACGCCGATGCCGATCATGGTGGATGGGCCGAACGGGTATGTGCGCATCATGGATGAGGGCACGGGCGGAGGCAGTTTCGAAACCCAGATCGTGCTTTGGCGGCAAGCCGATGGTCTGCCCCTTCTGGGCATTGCCGAGACCAGCTTTGACCCGGCAGCCGGGCAAACGCGGCTTCGTTTCTTTGCGCATGACCGCCATCAATGGGATGAGTTGACGGGGTATTCCTGGCCCGGAGCGACGCTGTCCGATTTCATGACATCCGACATGACAATCGGCGATCTGCGGGATCTGCGGGCGATCCGCGCTGCCGTCTATGTGGAATTGCCCCGGCAGGGGCTCCGCCCCGAAGCGCGGCTGGTCTATCCTGAGGAGGAGGTGCGGGCCGTCTGCAATGGCGAGGAGTGGTACGTGCCGGCTGATCCGGCACCCTACCTGCGTTTCTGCGAGGCCCTTGGCGCGCGGCTTTTTTACCGGATTCCCTTTGACTGGGACCCGGTGTCGGTTGTTTTTCGCCGTGGGGTGCAGAGCCGTTGAGAAGACCGTCATGGGCCTTTCATGGGCTTTGCTCGTATTCGCTCAGCTTTCGCTCAGCGCCACCTTCATGTCCTTGACCTGATAGATCACCTCGCCATCGGCCTCGACGATGCCGTCAGCGACGCCCATGGTCAGGCGGCGGGTCTGGATGGCCTTGGTGAAATCCACCTTGTAGGTCAGCATCTTGCGGTCGGGGCGCACCATGCCGGTCAGCTTCACCTCCCCCACGCCAAGCGCATAGCCGCGCCCCTGCCAGCCGCGCCAGCCGAGGTTGAAGCCGGTCAGCTGCCACAGACCGTCAAGGCCCAGACAGCCGGGCATGATCGGGTTGCCGGGGAAATGGCAGGAGAAGAACCACAGGTCGGGCGTGATGTCGAACTCCGCCACCACATGACCCTTGCCGTGCAGACCGCCGTCACCGGAGATGTCGGTGATGCGGTCCATCATCAGCATCGGCGGTTCGGGCAATTGCGCGTTTCCGGGGCCAAACAGCTCTCCGCGTGCGCATTTCAGTAGATCGTCCCGATCGAAGCTCGTGGGATAGTCTGCCATGTGTCCTCGCCCCTTCCCGTCAGCCTTCTGTTGTCTGGCTTGCCAAATTCGCCATCCCCTATCACCTGCGCCCGTGGGGACGCAAGGTAACACCTGTTGGGGCCCGGTGACGCATCAACCCGATTCCGTTTGAAAACCGGTGCCTCCAACGCCTATATTGCACGGTAACACCGATGAAGAGACCCCAGATGACGCCAGAAGCTCTTGAACGCAGCACCAAATGGCTCGCCCAGGCAGACCTCCGCCCCACCCGTCAGCGCCTTTCGCTGGCGACGCTTCTCGTGGGTGACGGGCAGGATCGGCACGTGACGGCGGAAGGGCTGCATGCCGCCAGCGTCGCGGCGGGGGACAAGGTGTCTCTGGCCACGGTCTACAACACGCTGCGCGCCTTCTGCGAAGCGGGTCTGGTGCAGGAAGTGACTGTCGACGGCACCCGCAGCTATTTCGACACCCGCATGGACGATCACCCGCATTTCTACTTCGAGGAGAACGGCCAGCTGGTCGACGCCGCGACATCGGAGCTGAAGATCGCCGCCCTGCCGACCCCACCCGAGGGCTATGAGGTCGCCAAGCTCGACGTGGTCGTGCGCCTGCGCAAGCGGGGGTGAGGGCGGCGAAGCCCCTTCGAAGGGGCTTGCAAAACTCTTTCAGGAGTTTTGGTCTGGCCTTTGGCCCAACATCCCTGTAACGGCGGGGCCAACTCAGCTTATCTTGAAAGGCCCACTCGGATGGACCTCCGTAATATCGCGATCATCGCGCATGTCGACCATGGCAAGACCACTCTGGTGGACGAGCTTCTGAAACAGTCCGGCGCATTCCGTGCCAACCAGGCCGTGGCCGAACGCGCCATGGATTCCAACGATCTGGAACGCGAACGCGGGATCACCATTTTCGCCAAGCCCACCAGCCTCGAATGGAAGGGCACGCGGATTAATATCGTCGACACGCCCGGCCACGCCGATTTCGGCGGCGAGGTCGAACGCATCCTGTCGATGGTCGATGGTGTGGTCCTGCTGGTCGATGCCGCCGAAGGCCCAATGCCGCAGACCAAGTTCGTGACCTCCAAGGCGCTGGCACTTGGGCTGCGCCCCATCGTGGTGCTGAACAAGGTCGACAAACCCGATGCGGAACCGGATCGGGCGCTCGACGAATGTTTCGACCTGTTCGCAACGCTCGATGCCACCGAAGATCAGCTCGATTTCCCGCATCTCTATGCCTCGGGTCGCTCCGGTTGGGCGGATGCGGATCTGGACGGGCCACGCAAGGATCTGCATGCGCTGTTCAACCTGATCGTCAATCACGTGCCCAAGCCGCGCCAGATTGCCCATCAGGATGAGGATTTCCGGATGCTGGCCACCACGCTTGGCGCTGATCCTTTCGTGGGTCGCCTGCTGACCGGCCGGGTTGAATCGGGCAAGCTGAAAGTGGGCGCCACCGTACAGGCGCTCAGCCGCATGGGCGAGAAGGTGGAACAGTTCCGCGTCACCCGCATTCAGGCCTTCCGGGGGCTGGCGCAGCAGGATATCGAGGAAGCGCAGGCAGGTGATATCGTGTCCCTCGCGGGCATGACCAAGGCCACCGTGGCCGACACCATCTGCGCACTGGCCGTGGACGAGCCTCTGGCCGCGCAGCCGATTGACCCGCCCACCATCACCGTCACTTTCGGCATCAATGACAGCCCGCTGGCGGGCCGTGACGGCAAGAAGGTGCAATCCCGCGTCATCCGCGAGCGTTTGATGAAAGAGGCGGAATCGAACGTGGCCATCAAGGTCACCGACACGCCGGGCGGAGAGGCCTTCGAGGTCGCGGGCCGGGGCGAATTGCAGATGGGCGTTCTGATCGAGAACATGCGCCGCGAAGGGTTCGAGCTGTCGATCAGCCGCCCGCAGGTGCTGTTCCGCGAGGATGGCGACCAGAAGCTGGAACCGATCGAGGAAGTCACCATCGACGTGGATGACGAGTATTCCGGCGCGGTGATCGAAAAGCTGACCGGCCCCCGCAAGGGCGATCTGGTCGAGATGCGCCCCGGTGGCGCCGGCAAGACCCGGATCATCGCCCATGTGCCCTCTCGCGGGCTCATCGGCTATCACGGCGAGTTCCTGACCGACACGCGCGGCTCTGGCGTTCTGAACCGGGTGTTCCACGAATGGTCCCCCTATCGCGGGCCGATTCCGGGCCGTCGTCAGGGTGTGCTGATCTCGATGGAAAACGGCACCTCGGTCGCCTATGCGCTGTGGAACCTGGAAGATCGCGGCAAGATGTTCATCGGCGCGCAGGAACCGGTCTATACCGGCATGATCATCGGCGAACACAGCCGCGACAATGATCTGGAAGTGAACCCGCTGAAGGGCAAGAAGCTGACCAACGTGCGCGCGTCCGGCACCGATGAGGCCGTGCGCCTGACCACGCCGGTCACCATGTCGCTGGAACAGGCCATCGCCTATATCGACGATGACGAGCTGGTGGAGGTGACGCCGAACGCGATCCGCTTGCGCAAGCGCTTCCTCGACCCGCATGAGCGCAAGCGCCAATCCCGCGCAGCGGGCTGAGCCACATCCACCTGAACACCGAGACGCGCGCCCCAGTGGCGCGCGTTTTCGGTTTGGCCCTGGCTCAGGCGTCTGTCGGGGTGAAATGGCGGTCACGATAGGCCGCAAGCCGCGACAGTGCCGCCTCGGCCGCCTGACGGGGTAGCGGGCCCGCCCGGCCCTCCGGGTCTCCGGTGCTATCGGCAATGGCCCTTTGCAGAAGCGGCACAAGCTCCTCCAACAGGGACCGCGCCTCTGCGTCACGACCGGACAGGATCAGGCAATCCAGCGGGCCAAGCCCGGACAGCCGGGTGTTTTGCAGGGTCAGCGGGGGCAAGGCATCAGAGAGGCTTTGGGCCAGCAACTCGGCCAGATGCAGGCGCACCCCGCGCGATGCCTGCCGCAGGGCCGCCAGTTTCAGGTCCGCCGCCTGTGACAGAAGCGAAATGGCCCCGGTCTCGTCCCCGCGATAAAGCTCAAGCCGGGCGGCGCAGATCACCACATCCGGGTCGCAGCTCTGGTCCGCCCCGCCGATCACCCTCGCAGCGTCGTCGAACCGGTCGGCATCCATCAGGGCGGTGGCAAGCGCAGAGCGGAGCGCCGGTTCCGTCACGGGCTCATTTCGCAGCGAGACAAGGCAGGCCCCGGAGGTCACGCTGTCGAGCGCCGCTTGCAAGGTCGCGATATCCGCAGACCGCAGGTCAATGACCTCGCGTCGGGCGCTGGCGTTGCGGGCCGCCTGTTCTTCTGCGGCGGTGTCGGCGCGGCGACGTTTCTCGCGCCGGTTCCGCCAGAGGATCGACAGCAGCATCACTGGCACGATGGCGATCTTGAGGAACATCAGCAGAGTCTCTTGCGATAGGCCGGTCATCGGGGCGGGCGCGGATCTCAGGCCGGTTGAGCGGTGGCGAAGAACTGGTCTGCCGGGATTGTCCCCGCCAGTTTTCCCGCCGCGCACCATTCGCGTTCCACGGCTGTGGCAGCGACCAGCACGACGCCATCCGCCGGCAGACCACGATCCCTGACCAGCCCGCGAATACGGTCGCGAATGGTCGACCAGCTTTCGGTGAAGCGCGGCGCGGGGGCAGCATGATCCAGAAGGCCGGGATTGGCAGAGAGCAGGGCATGAGGATGCGCGGGCGCATGGATGGCGGCCAGCCGGTCCGCTGCGCCCTCCAGCCCCTCCAGCCGCTCTGCCACATGGGCGGGCAGGGTGAGCCGCCTTGGCGTCATCTCCAGCGCGTTGCCCGAAAACAGGAAGGCCACCACGTCATGGCCCGACGCTGCCCGGATCGAGGCATAGGTGGTGTAGTCGATCCCCAGGCGCTTGGCGCGGGCGACGCGCACACGGACGATTTCAATGGGCAGGGTCTTCAGCAGCGACTTGCGCGCCTTGCCCCAGGCCAGTTTGCGAAAGCCGAAGCCCGCTTCCATTGCCGGGCCGCCATTATGTCCGATACCGCTCATTCCGCCATCTCCTCGTCCAGCCAGGCCACCCGTTCCCGCGCGTCGCTCCACGCCTCTGCCACGCTGGCAAATTCTTTCGCCGCGTAGAACACCACGCGCCACCCGTGGGAGTCCTCGGGGTCGCGGCGGCATTCCAGCCAAATGTGGCTTCCCGCATCGGTCTGCACAAGATCGAGGCAGCGCAGCCCGGTCTGATCGTTGATGGATCGGGTGACAACCCGGCTCACGCCCAGTCCTGCAATCGGGCGACGTAGCGGGCCAGCGTGTCGATTTCCAGATTGACCTTGTCGCCAACCTTGGCACCGCCCCAGGTGGTGACCTGCTGCGTATGCGGGATGATGTTGACGCCGAAGTCGCAGCCATTCACCTCGTTCACGGTCAGCGAGGTGCCATTAAGCGCCACTGACCCCTTGGGCGCGATGAATTTCGCCAGAGCCTCGGGCGCGCGGAAGGTGAAGCGGGTGCTTTCGCCCTCGTCTTTCATGCCGACAATCTCGGCCATGCCATACACATGGCCCGACACGATATGCCCGCCAAGCTCATCCCCCACCTTCAGCGCCCGTTCGAGGTTCAGGCGCTTGCCCTCGGCCCATGTCTGAATCGTGGTGACCGAGACGCTTTCAGCCGAAATAACCACGTCGAACCAGCCCTGCCCGAGCGCCACGGCGGTCAGGCAGACCCCGTCGCAGGCAATCGACGCGCCGATATCAATCGTCGCGGTGTCATAGCTGGTGGCGATCCGCGCATGCAGGTCGCCACGCTGTTCCAGCTTCTGGACGGTGCCGATATCGGTGATGATGCCTGTGAACATGAGGGGCGCCTTTCGCATTGGTCCCCCTGACCTAGCCGCCCTGATCCTTTCCGACAAGTCCCCGATAACGGTCATATTAACGGCACAAACCGGCCCTCATGACGCCCATGACAGGTGCAATCCTGCGCCACAAAGGTTACCAGTTCTTATGTTTACGAGGTCCCCCGTGCCCGCAAAGGCCATCCACACCAGATCCTTCCTGTTTCTTCAGGGCCCGCACGGGCCGTTCTTTCACCGCCTCGGCAAGATGCTGCGCGCGGCGGGAGCAGAGGTCTGGCGGGTGGGCTTCAACCAGGGTGACAGCGCCTTCTGGCATCACCGCCCCAGCTATATCGCCTATACCGGAACGCCCGAGGACTGGCCCGACCGGCTGGCGCAGCTGCTGGACGAAAAACGGACCACCGATATCGTGCTTTACGGCGACACGCGCCCCATCCATGCGGCGGCGGTCGAGGCGGCGAAGGCGCGCGGGATTACCGTTCATGTCTTCGAGGAAGGCTACCTGCGCCCCTATTGGGTGACCTATGAACGCGGCGGCTCGAACGGGCATTCGCGGCTGATGCAGACACCCGTGCCGCAGATGCAGGAGGCGTTGAAGAACCTCGACCTCGATCTGCCCGACGCGCCCGCCAGATGGGGCGACATGCGTCAGCACATCTTTTACGGGGCGCTCTACCACTGGTTCGTGATGTTCCTGAACATCCGCTATCGCAACTTCCGCCCGCATCGCAACATCACCGTGGCGCGGGAACTCAGGCTCTACCTGCGCCGCATTGCCCTGATGCCCGCCTATGCGCTGAGCCGCATATACGCGACATGGAGGATCAAGACCGGCGGCTTTCCCTATCATATCGCGCTGCTGCAACTGGAACATGACGCGAGTTTCCAGAACCATGGCCCATTCGCCAGCATGACCGAGTTTCTGGAGATGCTGATCGAAGGCTTCGCCAAAGGGGCGCCGCAGCATCATCACCTTGTCCTGAAGGCCCATCCTCTGGAGGATGGCCGCGCACCAATCCGGCGCACCATTGCCCGCGTCGCCCGTGAACAGGGCATTTCCGGCCGGGTCCATTACGTGCGTGGTGGCAAACTGGCGGGGCTTCTGAACGACGCGCGCAGCGCCGTCACGGTGAATTCCACCTCTGCGCAGCAGGCGCTCTGGCGGGGGTTGCCGCTGAAAGCCTTCGGAACGGCGGTCTATCTGAAGCCCGAATTCGTTTCGACGCAGCCGCTCGATGAATTTTTCCAGCGTCCGACGCGCCCCGACAGCAAGGCCTACCGCGACTACCGGCACTATCTGCTGGAAACCTCGCAGATCACCGGCAGCTTCTATTCCGCGCGCGGACGACGGCAATTGCTGCGTCAGGTGGTCGATATGATGCTGTCGCCAGAGGACCCCTACGACTCTCTCGAAGCGGGCCGCCCGGCACCACGGCAACACCTGCGGGTCGTTAACTAATCAAATCTGGCCTTGGCGGCAGAAATTCGCTAGGGTGGAAAAAAATATAAACGAGGCAGTACAGGCAATAAGGAGCCAATCCGTGAAATTTATGGCTTCCCGAGGGGCGCGGTTTGTCGCCCTCTTGGTGGTTGTGTCGCTGGTGGCCACATGTGGTCTGCCGCGATCCGGCCCCAACAGACGCGAGCTGTTCGCAGGATCCGTGCAGCGAGAGGGCGATGCCTTCGTCGTTTCCGTCAATGATCGCGTGCTGCGTGCCACGGCCCTGGTCGAGGCGCTCGGCTTCTCGTCGGACTTCATCAATGCGGGCCAGCTCGGGTCCGACACGATCCGTCCGGGCGACACGCTGTCCCTGTCGATCTGGGAAAACGTCACCGATCCGCTTCTGGGGCCGCAAGGCAGCCCCTCGACGGTGCTCGATGAAATCCAGGTCGATGGCGCGGGCTTCATCTTCATCCCCTACGCGGGCCGCGTGCGGGCTGCAGGCAACACGCCAGACCAGCTGCGAGAGATCCTGACCCGCAATCTGGACGAACAGACCCCCGATCCGCAGATCGTGGTGCGCCGTGTGGCGGGCAATGGCTCGACCGTTTCGGTGGCAGGCGTCGTCGGCGGTCAGGGCATCTACCCGATCGACCGGCCCACCCGGACCTTGTCGGCCATGCTGGCCGCGGCTGGCGGCGTCACGGTCGAACCAGAGATCGCCCGCGTGACCGTCGTGCGCGGTGACCAGACCGGGACGATCTGGTTCAACGACCTCTACGCGAACCCGGAACTCGACATCGCCCTGCGCGCAGGCGACCGGATCCTTGTCGAAGAGGATACGCGATCCTTCACGGCCCTTGGGGCGACCAATGCCCAGACCCGTGTTCCCTTCGACACGCAGACGATCTCGGCCATCGAGGCGATTGCCACCGTTGGCGGCCTGAACCCCAACCTGGCAGATCCCACCGGTGTCTTCATCCTGCGCAACGAGCCGGAGGCAATCTCGCGGCAGGTTCTGGGTCGCAACGACATCAGCGGCACACAGCGGATGATCTACGTGCTCGACCTGACCGAACCCAATGGCATGTTCCAGGCGCGGGATTTCGTGATCCGCGATCAGGACACGCTCTATGTGACGGTCGCACCGTTTGCCCAGTGGAACCAGGTGATCGGCGCGCTGACCGGCACGCTTGCCACCGCCGGTTCGATCAGCAGCCTGGCCCAATAAGGCCCCGCATGACGGGCCACGCCCAAGATATGCCCGCCGGAGCCGCAAAGCCCCGGCGGGCGTTCTATGTCACTGGCGGGTTCCTGACCAACCGCCGGGTCCGCCGCATTCTGGAACTTGCAGGCCATGACCTGGCCCTTGGCAAACCGGGGGCAGATGATGACGTGCTGGTCTGGGGCCACAGCCCCTATGCGGCGCGCGGCGAGAAAGCCGCCGAGGCGACCGGCGCTCAGGTGGTGCGGGTCGAGGATGCCTTCCTGCGCTCACTGCATCCCGGCCGGTCCGGGGAGCCGCCGCTTGGCCTGACCATCGACCGGCGCGGCGCGTGGTTCGACAGCCGACAGCCTTCCGAGCTCGAACATCTGCTGGCCACCCACCCGCTGGATGACACCGCCCTTCTCGACCGCGCCCGTGACGCCATCGCCCGGATGCGCGAAAACCACCTGACCAAATACGCCGCCGTCGATCCTTCGCTTGCGGCCCCGCCACCGGGTTACGTGCTGGTCATCGACCAGACCATGGGCGATGCCTCGATCCGGCTTGGCGGCGCGTCCGACCGCACCTTCCGCGAAATGCTGGTCATGGCGCAGGAGGAAAACCCCGGCGCGCGCATCGTCATCAAGACCCACCCCGAAACAAGCGGCGGCCATCGGTCCGGCCATTATAGCGACGGTGACACCAGCGACCGGATCAGCCTTTGCACCGATCCGCTGTCCCCCTGGGTGCTGATGGAGGGCGCAACCGCTGTCTACACCGTGTCCTCGCAACTGGGGTTCGAGGCGATCCTCGCCGGTCACAAACCGCAGGTCTTCGGCCAGCCCTTCTATGCCGGATGGGGCCTGACCGAGGACCGCAATCCGATCGGCCGCCGCAAACGCCGCCTGACACGGGCACAACTGGTGGCGGGCGCGCTCATCCTCTATCCGCGCTGGTACGATCCCTATCGCGACCGGCTCTGCGGGCTGGAGGATGTGCTGGCGACATTGGAGGCCGAGGCGCGCGCCTGGCGTCAGGACCGGCGGGGATATGTCGCCCTCGGCATGCGCGCGTGGAAGCGCGGGCCGCTGCAAAAGGTCTTTGCCGCGAACGGCCCGGCCTTGAGGTTCGAGGACGCACCCGACCGGGCCGTGGCGCGGGGGCGCCCGGTGATGGTCTGGGCGGGGAAGGAAACCGACGCGCTTCGAGAGGCCTGCAATCGTGCAGACCTACCGCTTCTGCGGGTCGAAGACGGGTTCCTCAGGTCCCGCGGCCTCGGGGCGGAGCTGATCCCGCCGCTGAGCCTCGTGCTGGACGATCTGGGCATCTACTACGACCCCACCCGTGTCAGCCGGCTGGAGCAGCTGATCGCAGATGCGGCGGCCCTGCCCGCAGAGCGGCTGCGGCGGGCGGAACGGTTGACCCATGCGCTGACCAGCACCGGGGTGAGCAAGTATAACCTGCCCGGTAACGCCACCCTGCCCGATCCCGGCGGGCGAGAGGTCGTCCTGGTGCCGGGGCAGGTGGAGGATGACGCCTCGATCCGGCTCGGCGCGGGGGCGATCTGCACCAACCTGGCCCTGTTGAAGACAGCGCGCGACCTGCATCCGGATGCCTTCCTTCTGTACAAGCCGCACCCGGATGTGGAGGCGGGTCTGCGCAGCGGGGCGGTGTCGCCGGACGACCTGTCCCTGCTTGCCGATCACGTGGCAACAAGGGCAGACCCCATGGCCCTGATCGCGCAGGCAGACCGGGTGGTGACGATGACCTCGCTGATGGGGTTCGAGGCATTGCTGCGCGGGGTGCCGGTGACGGTGACCGGCGCGCCCTTCTACGCAGGCTGGGGCCTGACGCACGACCTCGGCCCGGTGCCCGCACGCCGCAGGGCGCGGCCCTCGCTGGCGGCCCTGGCGCATGCGGCGCTGATCTCCTATCCACGCTACCATGACCCGGTGACGGGGCGGCCCTGCCCGGTGGAGGTGGTGGTGGAGCGGCTGGCCGCGGGCGCGATCCCCTCCGCTGCGATCCGGCTCCGGGCGCTGGCGAAGCTTCAGGGCTGGTTCGCCGGTCATGCGTGGCTCTGGCGGAGATAGGGTTTCGCCGCACATCGCGCGTCGACCCGCGCGGGGCGCTGCCCCGTCGCCATTGGGCTTGCACCAATGGTGCATCCAATGGCGCCCCCCCGAGGTATTTTCACCAAGAAGAAGGAGCGCGGGTCCATTCATGAAGGATATCCGCGCCGATTTTCCGCGACGACCGCAGCTGGAATCGTGGCGCTTCAGCCAATATGGCAAGGCCCATGGCGCCAATCCCCGGCTGGCCTTCGGCGCCGATCACCATCCCGGCCGAGAAGCCCACCAGATCATCGACCAGGTCGGCCGACAGAAGCGACGCCGCCAACGCCCCGCCGCCTTCGCAGAACACCGATGTCAGCCCTTCGCGGCCAAGCGCCTCCAGCGCCGCTGTCGGGTCGACCTGCCCGCCCGGACCCGTCGCCACCGCCAGAACCCGCGCGCCGAGGGTTTCCCAGGCAGCCCGCAGGGCCGCATCGGCGTTGTCTCCGCAAATCACCCAGACCGGCACCTCGCGGGCCGTGCGGGCCAGCACCCCGTCCAGCGGCAGGTCGAGACGGCGCGAGATCACCACGCGGACCGGTTGGCGGACCGCCCCCATGCCGCGCACGGTCAGCGACGGGTCATCGGCCCGCACCGTTCCCGCCCCCACCATCACCGCATCATGACGCATCCGCATGGCATGAACCGCGCGACGCGCCTCTGGCCCGGTGATCCACTGGCTTTCCCCGGTGGCCGTGGCGATGCGCCCGTCGAAGGAACTGGCAAGCTTCAGGGTCAGGCTCGGGCGGCCTTTCTGCACGCGGCTCAAGAACCCGCGATGCGCGCGGCGGGCCTCCTCCTCCAGCACTGGGCCGGTCACGGCGATCCCGGCCTCCCGCAGCCGGTCGATGCCGGATCCATCCGTTCTTGGATCGGGATCGCGCAGGCCCACCACCACGCGGGCGACCGAGGCGCTGACAAGCGCATCGGCACAGGGCGGGGTCTGCCCCCAATGGGCGCAGGGTTCGAGCGAGACATAGGCCGTGGCACCGGTCGCGTCCTCCCCGGCTTGAGCCAGCGCAACGGTTTCGGCATGCGGACGGCCGCCCGGCTGCGTCCAGCCACGCCCCAGAACCCGGTCATGCTTGACGATCACGCAGCCCACGGCCGGATTGGGCCAGACCTGCCCCGCCCCGCGCGCGCCAAGGCTCAGCGCGTGGCGCATCCAGCGGGCATCGTCCTGGGTCATGGCTCAGCCTTCGGGGCTCGGGGGCCTCAGCTCGGCCACGAAATCCTCGAAATCGTCGGCGGCCTGGAAATTCTTGTAGACACTGGCAAAGCGCACATAGGCCACGGTGTCGATCCGCGCGAGCGCCTCCATCACGATCTCGCCGATCTGCTTCGATGGGATGTCGGTTTCGCCCATGCTTTCCAGACGCCGCACGATGCCGGAAATCATCTGGTCGATGCGTTCGGGGTCCACCGGACGTTTTTGCATCGAGATGCGGATCGAGCGTTCCAGCTTGTCGCGGTCGAAATCCTCGCGCTTGCCATTGGTCTTGATCACCACAAGGTCGCGCAGCTGCACCCGTTCATAGGTGGTGAAGCGCCCGCCACAGGCCGGACAGAAGCGCCGCCGCCGGATGGCCACGTGATCCTCCGCCGGGCGTGAATCCTTCACCTGGGTATCGACATTTCCGCAAAACGGGCACCGCATGGGCCTGATCCCCTCTTCCACTCTGCTCTGCCACTGGGGTCTGGTGCCCCAGTTATCCACAGGCACTATAGGTCAGCCGCGAGACCTTGGGTAGAGGGGAATTGTCACCCCCAAGATAAGGGGTCAGCCGGGCAACAGCTTGGCCACCACCTGCCGCCTGTGCGGGCGGGTCCGATGTTCGACCACATAGACCCCCTGCCAGGTGCCAAGCTGCATCCGCCCGTCACTGACCGGGATCGACAGAGAGACCTGCATCATCGCCGCCTTGATATGGGCGGGCATGTCGTCGGGGCCTTCATAAGTATGTGTCAGGTAAGCCATGGACGGGTCGGTCGTGGGCGGCACCAGCCGGTGAAAGAACGCGGTCAGGTCGGTCTGCACCTCGGGATCGGCATTTTCCTGCACCAGCAGGGACGCCGATGTGTGCTGGATGAACAGCGTCAGCAGCCCCTCCGACACGGACAACCCCGCCAGCCATCGGGCCAGCGGGGCTGTGAATTCGTACAGGCCGGGGCCTTGAGTGGAGATCTCGAACCGGGTCAGCATGGGGGCAGACTGGTCCAAACCGGACCCGGCGTCGAGATGCGATGTCAGTCGAAACTGGAGTGGTTGCCGATCACGTCCGAGGACAGCGTGGCGTTCAGCCCGTTGGTCGGCTCCTGTGCCCCTGCGCTGAGCAGTCCGATCACGGACAGCGCAAGGCCGCAGACAAAGGCGGTCATGATGGTCCAGTCGACGGTCACGGCCCCGGACTCGGCGGTAAGAAATTCGGCAAACATCTTGCGTTTCCTCTCGGAAGCGCCCCCAGATTGCCTGAATGCCGTCACATTGTGCCCGCATTCGGGCGCAAATGTGGCGAAATCATGGAATTGCACCCGTCCACGCCCGCTGGACTTCCCCCCGTGCCCGCAGGATACTCCGCCGCATGAGTCTGCCCCCCGGTTTCCTGGATGAACTTCGCACCCGAATCTCCCTGACGCAGGTCGTGGGGCGCAAGGTCACGTGGGATCAGCGCAAGTCGAACCAGGGCAAGGGCGACATGTGGGCCCCCTGCCCGTTCCACCAGGAAAAGACGGCGAGCTTCCATGTCGATGACCGCAAGGGCTTCTACTATTGCTTCGGCTGCCACGAGAAGGGCGACGCGCTGAGCTTCGTGCAAGCCACCGAAAATGTCGGCTTCATGGAGGCGGTGGAGATCCTCGCCCGCGAAGCCGGGCTGCCAATGCCCGCCCGCGACCCCCGCGCGCAGGAAAAGGCCGACCGGCGCACCCAGCTGACCGAAGTGACCGAGGCCGCCGTGGCCTGGTACCGGCTGCAATTGCGCGCCGCCGCGGGGGCGCAGGCGCGGGCCTATATCGACCGGCGCGGGCTGGATCAGGCGACACAGGACCGGTTCGAACTGGGCTATGCGCCGGGATCGCGGCAGGGCGCGTTTCAGGCGCTGAAGGACAAGGGCCACGACCCGGAGCTGATCGTGGCTGCGGGCATTGCCAGCCAGCCCGATGACGGAGGCGCGCCTTATGACGCCTTCCGCGACAGGATCATGTTCCCGATCCGCGACCCGCGCGGGCGCTGCATCGGCTTCGGCGGTCGGGCGATGGACCCGAATGCGCGGGCGAAATACCTCAACTCCCGCGAGACAGAGCTCTTCGACAAGGGTCGTGCGCTTTACAACCATGGCCCAGCGCGCGAGGCCGTGGGCAAGGGTCAGCCGCTGATCGTGGCCGAGGGCTACATGGACGTGATCGCGCTGACCCAGGCGGGCTTTGCTGGGGCCGTGGCACCGCTTGGAACCGCGATCACCGACAACCAGCTGCACCTGTTGTGGCGCATCTCGGATGAACCCATCGTGGCGCTGGACGGCGACCGCGCCGGGCTTCAGGCCGCCATGCGTCTCATCGACCTTGCCCTGCCTTTGATGGAGGCGGGCAAATCCCTGCGCTTCGTGCTGCTGCCGCAGGGCAAGGACCCCGATGACCTGATCAAGGAAAAGGGCGCGCAGGCGATGCAGGATCTGCTGGATCGCGCCGACCCGATGGTCAAGCTGCTGTGGCAGCGCGAAACCGAGGGCAAGGTCTTCGACAGCCCCGAACGCCGCGCCGCGCTGGACAAATCGCTGCGCCAGGCCATTGGCCAGATCAAGGACCCGTCCCTGCGCCACCATTACGGGCAGGTGCTCAAGGACATGCGCTACGAGTTGTTCCGCGCCCCCCGCCCGGCCCGCGCCGCGTGGCAACCCGGCCGCTTCCCGCAGCGTGCCGCCGCCACACCCATGACTGAGACCCGGATGACGCCCCTGGCCGCGGGCGCGATGACCGATCTCGACATGCGCTCCGCACTCATCCTCGCGACGCTCTGCCTGACACCGTCCCTGATCGACGAGTTCGAACACGCGCTCGACCGGCTGGAACCCACCGACCCGGATCAGGCGCGGCTGGCTGGCTTCCTTCTGGGCACTCCGGAACGCGACCGGGACAACCTGCGCGCCGCACTCGACCAGGCAAATTTGTCCCGAACCCTTGAAAACCTGCTCTCTCTGGGCCACGTGCGTATCGCACCCTGCGTGCGCGCGCCCGGCGACACGGAAAAGGCGGCCCTCTGTCTGGCCGAAGAATTTGCAAAGCTCGCGGCGCGGCGCGGCATTCAGGACGAGATGGCCGAGGCTCTGGAGGACCTCGACGGCGGGGACGAATCACGGCTTGGCTGGCGGCTGAACAGCGCGTTGCATGCCCGGCAACAGGCCGAATCGCCAAAAACCGACAGGTTTTCGGCCTCACCCGAGGATGACAGCGCCCTGTCCAAACGCTTGCGGGACTTGATAGAAACCCGCCCATGGGAGAAGAAAACCCGCTAGCGCGGGTGTGCGAATCAGTGATTCGCGCTTAGAACAACATGTGACGCATGGGGCGAATCATCTCGCCCGCGAAGGGGATACCTTATGGCAAAAGATACCGACGATCGTAAATCCGACGGTGAAGAGGCTGATGTCAGCCTCGACATGAGCCAGACCGCAGTCAAGAAGATGATCGCCGAGGCCCGGACGCGGGGCTACATCACCTACGATCAGCTGAACACGGTCCTGCCGCCCGAACAGGTCAGTTCCGAGCAGATCGAGGACGTGATGTCGATGCTGTCCGAGATGGGCATCAACGTGATCGAGGATGACGAGGTCGAGGAAGAGACCGAGGCACAGGGCTCCACCGCCGTGGTCGAAGCCTCGTCGTCGCGTGACGTGGCCGTATCCACCGCCGAAACCGAAAAGCTCGACCGCACCGATGACCCCGTCCGCATGTATCTGCGCGAGATGGGCAGCGTCGAACTGCTGTCCCGCGAAGGCGAGATCGCGATTGCCAAGCGCATCGAGGCCGGCCGCAACACCATGATTGCCGGGCTCTGCGAAAGCCCGCTGACCTTCCAGGCGATCACCATCTGGCGCGACGAACTTCTCGACGAAGAAATCCTCCTGCGCGACGTGATCGACCTAGACGCCACCTTCGGCAGCTCCATGGAAGGCGAGGACGCGGATGAAGCCCCCGTCGCTCAGGGCCTGTCCACCGACGCCGCCACGGAGGACAAGAAGGAAAAGCAGCAGGAATTCGACGCCGACGGCAACCCGATTTCCTCCGATGACGACGACGAGGAAGACGAACAGGCCAACATGAGCCTCGCGGCCATGGAAGCGGCGCTGAAGCCCCGCGTTCTGGAAGCGCTGGACCGGATCGCCTCCGACTACGAACAGCTTTCGGCCATGCAGGATCTGCGGATCTCGGCCACGCTGAACGAGGATTCCAGCTTCTCCGCCAACGAGGAATCCGTCTACCAGAAGCTGCGCTCGGAAATCGTTGAACTGGTGAACGAACTGCACCTGCACAACAACCGAATCGAGGCGCTTATCGACCAGCTCTACGGCATCAACCGCCGGGTAATGTCGATCGACAGCGGCATGGTGAAACTGGCCGACCAGGCCCGCATCAACCGCCGCGAATTCATCGAATCCTATCGTGGCTATGAACTGGACCCGACCTGGGTCGACCGCATGGCCGAAAAGCCCGGCCGCGCATGGCAGGCGCTGATGGAACGCTCCCGCGACAAGGTGGAAGAACTGCGCGCCGACATGGCGCAGGTCGGCACCTATGTGGGCCTCGACATCAGCGAGTTTCGCCGCATCGTGCAGCAGGTCCAGAAGGGCGAGAAAGAGGCCCGTCAGGCCAAGAAGGAAATGGTCGAGGCCAACCTGCGCCTCGTGATCTCCATCGCCAAGAAATACACCAACCGGGGCCTGCAATTCCTCGACCTCATTCAGGAAGGCAATATCGGCCTGATGAAGGCGGTCGACAAATTCGAATACCGCCGCGGCTACAAGTTCTCCACCTACGCGACATGGTGGATCCGGCAGGCGATCACCCGCTCCATCGCCGACCAGGCCCGCACGATCCGCATCCCGGTCCACATGATCGAGACGATCAACAAGCTGGTGCGCACCGGCCGCCAGATGCTGCACGAGATCGGCCGCGAACCGACGCCGGAGGAACTGGCCGAAAAGCTGCAGATGCCGCTCGAGAAGGTCCGCAAGGTGATGAAGATCGCCAAGGAACCGATTTCGCTGGAAACGCCGATTGGCGACGAGGAAGACAGCCAGCTTGGCGATTTCATCGAGGACAAGAACGCCGTCCTGCCGCTCGATAGCGCTATTCAGGAAAACCTGAAGGAAACCACAACCCGCGTGCTGTCCTCGCTCACGCCACGCGAGGAACGCGTCCTGCGCATGCGCTTCGGCATCGGCATGAACACCGACCACACGCTGGAGGAAGTGGGCCAGCAGTTCAGCGTCACCCGCGAGCGCATCCGCCAGATTGAGGCCAAGGCGCTGCGGAAGCTGAAACATCCCTCGCGGAGCAGGAAGCTGCGGAGTTTCCTGGATCAGTGAGAGTCGAACAGCCGGAGGGTTCGCGGGGGAGCCTCAAGTGGATACAACGGGCTGTTGAAACACGGCCCGAAGTGTTGGCACTTCCCGACCTGGGTCCGATCAACTGGGTGTCACCCTTAAGAAACGATGCCTTCGCAGAGTATCGCGACGGCGCGTTTCTACGGCGTCTCAATCTCTCGTGGTTGGAGAATGAATTGACCGAATTCTGGCCCCGTCGCGGCCCTCAGTGGGATGCGTTGGGGCTGGCTGGAGACAAGATCGTCCTTGTCGAGGCCAAGGCTCGTGTTCCCGAGTTCGTTTCCCCAGCCTGTCAGGCCTCGGAATCCTCGCTGCTGAAGATCACGACGTCGTTTGACCGCGTGAAAGACGCTCTCGGCGTCGAGTCGCATTTCGATTGGACTCAAAGGTACTATCAATACGCAAACCGCATCGCGCATCTGTGGTGGCTGCGGCACTCTGGCGTCGATGCGCATTTGCTCTTCGTCGATTTCCTCAATGCGAAAGAGGTAGCCGGGCCCTCAGACCTCGAAACTTGGCAAAGCGCATACACCGCAGCGGACTTGCAGTTGGGGCTACCCGGAAATCATCCTCTCTCTGCCTTCATGCATCATATCTACCCCGATGTGGCGCTGCTTGAGTAAGCACGGCTCAGGCAGGACGTCCCACCACTCCCCAACCGCCACCTCTGCCGGAGGCATGCTTCCAGCAAGTAGGGTGGGCAATTCTGCCCACCGTCCCAAACGGCTTCGCCTTGTTCCGCGCAGGGCATTCCCCCATGGACATCCCCCGCCCCTCCTGCTTCACTCCACCAAGCCACGCAGGAAGCCACCCATGTCCGCCCTCAAACGCCGCCTCGACGCGATCCCGGTGATCTACCTAATCCTCGCCTGCCTCACCCTCGGCCTCGCCCCCTTCACGCCCGAACCGCATATCTGGGAAAAGCTCAAGATGCTGGCGGGCGGCACCCTGACCCGCCCCATCGACATCTTCGACCTCGTCCTGCACGGACTGCCCTGGCTGCTGCTGATCCTCAGGCTGATCCCCGCGCGACCGGCACGCGGCTGAACCCGCCCCATGGACATCGCCGCCTGCCTTTGCTTCACTTCGCCCCGAACAGGTCAGGAGCATATGGATGTCCCTTTTCAAGAAACTCTTCGGCGGGTCCGAAGCCCCCAAGGGCCCCGAGCCCGTCAGCTATAACGGCTACACCATCTTCCCCGAGCCGATGAAGGAACCCGACGGCTACCGCATTGCCGCCCGGATCGAGAAGGAGATCGGCGGAGAGTTAAAGTCCCACCACCTGATCCGCGCCGACATGCTGCACGGGGCCGATCAGGCCGCCGATGCGTCCGTCGAAAAGGCCAAGTCGATGATCGACCAGATGGGCGACAGGATCTTCTGACCGGGCGGGATCCCCACCATGCAGCTGCCCGCGACCCTCTCTGACCGGATCGGCCCCGCCCCGGTGGTGGTGTTCGACGGGGAATGCGTGCTCTGCGCCCACAGTTTCCGGTTTCTGCTGAAACATGACCGTGACAGGCGTCTGCGCTTCGTCACTGCGCAATCCCCGCTCGGGCAGCAGATCTACGCGGCGCTTGGCCTGTCCACGGAAAGCTATGAGACCACGCTGGTGCTTGCGGCGGGCGAATGCCATGCCAAGACCCGCGCGGTTGCCGCCGCCCTGCGGGTGATCGGCGGGGGGTGGCGGTGGCTGTCCTGCATCGGCTGGCTGCCCCGCTGGCTAGCCGACCCGGTCTATTCCCTGATCGCCCGCAACCGCTATCGCTGGTTCGGACGCCATGACGCCTGCATGATCCCCGACGCCGATGTCCGAGCCCGCTTCCTGCCCGGTGGGTGGGGCTGATGGACCCGGTCGCGCGCGTTGCTGCCACCACGGGGCTTGTCCTTCCCCCGGCCATCGAGGCCCTGCATACGGTCGATGGCGAGACCCGGTTTCAGGGCCGCTGCGCCGTAACCCGCGGGCCGTCCTGGCTGGCCCGCATGGCGCTCTGGCTTGGGGGGTTTCCGCAGGCCGCCCCCGATCTGCCGGTCACCTTGCTGATCCAGCCGGGGCCGGATGGCGGCTGCACCTGGCGGCGCGACTTCGGGGGCCATGTCACGCAATCCCGCCTGAGCGTCTCAGACGATGGCCGCGCGGTCATGGAACGCTTTGGCCCGGTGCGCCTGCGCATGTCCTTATGGATGCAGGACGGGCGGCTGCATTACGGCATCGACCGGATGCATGTTCTGGGCCTGCCCATGCCCCGCTGGCTGACCCCGCTCAGCGAGACGAGCGAATGCCAGACAGAGGCGGGCGATTTCGGCTTTGACGTGTCGGCATCGCTGCCCCTGATCGGGCTGCTTATCCGCTATCGCGGGCGGCTGCGGCCGGACTGACACAGCCATTTCGTCTGCACAGGGGGTGTACGGGGGGTGCACAGGGGGTGTACGCCCGGCACCCCCCTGTTTTCGGGGGTCAGGACAGCGCGGCGCGGGCGGCGACGGCCTTCATGGCGATCTCGAATTCATGCACCGCCGTGCGCGCCATGGAGCGGAAGATCATGATCTCGAACGCATCCGCCGCGACCTTCAGAAAGACCGCGTTCATATGGCCCAACTGGCTGCGGGCGGCATGGCCTGTCTTGAATACGCCGGGGTTCAGATCGAGCGGTGTGAGCCGTGCCAACACATCCTCAACCCCTTGACCTTGCAGCCTAAAAGTTACCCAAGCGTCGCTTTGATCGGTTAGCGCGGCGTGCTGCGCAAGGGATGCATCGACGTCAGCGCCAACCACCATCGCCTGCCCTGCCCCCGTCCAGATCACACGCGCACCCTCGCGGCCCGTGGACCGGTTCGGCGACGGCATCTCGGCCCCAATGAGCGCCTTCAATGCGCCCGAGGCGGCCGCCTCCTGGCCTGCATAGGGGGCCACGGAAGTGACCGGACCCAGACCGGATTCCGTCAGGGTCAAGCCATTGATTTCCAAGGGAACAAGCCCCTCAACAGGCGATTTCGCAAGCAGCTTAACCACGCAGTTTCTCCCCTTCCGGATCGAGGAAGACGGGGCTGCACACCTCCACCGTCGTCTCCACCTTGCGCACATGATCGACCATCTTCACGACCTCACCCATTCGGTTCGGGCCGTCCTTGAGGAAGCCAAGTCCGATGAAATGCCCAAGCGAGGGCGAGAACCCGACCGAGGTCGTGTAACCCTCCACATTCACCCGCGTCGCGTCGGCCCCGGCAGAGAACAGCCGCGCACCGGCGGTCAGCTCTTTCACAGCACCCACGGGTTTCAGCCCGACAAGTTGCGGTCGGTCGGTTTCCTTCAGCCCCTCGCGCAGCGTCGCAGGCTTGCCGATGCACATCTTCTTGGCCGACACCATCCGGTCCATTCCGATGTCGAAGGGTACCACGCGCCCGTCAATCTCGGAATGGGTGATGAAGCCCTTCTCGACCCGCATCACATTGAGCGCCTCCATCCCGTAGGCGCCGCCGCCAAGCGTTTCAGCCTGCGTCACCAACTGCCGGTAGAGCGCCTCGCCATAGCGCGACGGCACGGCGATTTCATAGGCATGTTCGCCCGAGAAGGAGATGCGGAAAAGCCTCCCCCTGACGCCCATGACCGAGACTTCGCCACAACCCATATAGGGGAAGCTGTCGTTGTCAATCGGGGCATCGAGCAACCCGTTCAGCAGATCGCGTGACTTGGGGCCGACAACGCTGAACTGCGCCCATTGTTCGGTGACCGAGATGAAGCGGACATTCAGGTCAGGCCGCAGACATTGCTGAACGAAATCAAGGTGTTTCATCACCTCGCCCGCCGCCGCTGTGGTGGTGGTCATGACGTAGTGGCTCTCGCCCAAGCGCGCGGTGGTGCCGTCATCCATCACATGCCCATCCTCGCGCAGCATCAGGCCGTAGCGCACGCGGCCCACCTTCAGCGTGGAGAACATGTTGGTATAGACGAAGTCCAGAAACGCGCCCGCGTCGGGGCCCTGAATGTCGATCTTGCCGAGGGTGGAGACGTCGCAGATGCCAACCGCGCTGCGGGTCATGTTGACCTCGCGGTCGCAGGACTGCCGCCATGTCGTCTCGCCCGGGCGCGGGAAGTAGCTGGGGCGATACCAGAGCCCCGCCGTAATCATCGGCGCGCCGCGTTCGATGCTGGCATCGTGGCTGGTGGTGAAGCGTTCGGGCGCGAAACCCTTGCCCTGTGCCCCGGCCCCAAGCGCCGAAATCGACACAGGCACGTAGGGCGGACGGTAAGTCGTCGTCCCGGTTTCCGGGATCGCCCGACCCGTCGCATCCGCCAGAATGGCCAGCGCCCCGATATTGGAGTTCTTGCCCTGATCCGGCGCCATGCCCTGCGTGGTATAGCGCTTCATGTGCTCGACAGAGGTAAACGCCTCCTGCGCGGCCAGCTTGATGTCCTTCGAGGTCACGTCATTGGCAAAGTCGAGCCACGCCCGGCCCTTACCCGAGACAAGCCACAGCGGTTTCGACCCGCCCACGGCATCGCTGGCCTGCGGGATCTCCACCTCGGGTGTCTTGCCCCCAAGCGCGGACAGCGCCTGTTTCGCGGCCTCCACACCCTCGGCCAGACAGCCCGCCGTCGAATATGTGCCCTTGCAGGCCCCCGCGGGGATCAGCCCCGGAACGGCGTCATCGGCTGGGACGAAGCCCGCGATCTCCTCGTTCCAGACCGGACGGCTGTTCATGTGACAGGTCATGTGCAGGGTCGGGTTCCAGCCGCCGGACATGGCAAGGCAGTCGGTGGCGATCTTCTGTTCGCTGCCATTGTGGCGGATGGTGATCTCGGTCAGCGCCTTGCGGCCCTTTGTGGTGATGACCTCGGCCCCAGCAAAGAACGGATAGTCGCCCTGCGCATTCGCATCCGGGCGGGCATCGACCACACCGGCGATCTCCACCCCGTTGGCCATCAGGTCGAGCGCGGTACGGTGCGCATCGTCATTGGTGGCAAACAGTGTCACCTTGCGCCCCGCCGCCACGCCGTAGCGATGCAGGTAGCTGCGCACGGCGCTGGCCATCATGATGCCGGGCCGGTCGTTCATCGGGAAGGCCAAGGGGCGTTCCAGCGCGCCTGCTGCCAGAACCGCCTGCCGCGCATTGATCCGCCAGAAGCATTCCTTGGGCAGCTCGGCGGGGCCGTTCACATGCAGGCCCACCCGTTCCAGCGCGCCATAGGTGCCCTGATCATAAGCGCCCGTCACCGTGGTCCGGGACATGAGCCGCACCCGGCCCGTGTCGCGCAACGCGTCGAGCATGCTCGCCACCCACTCGGCCCCCGGCTGGCCGTCAATCTCCTCATCCTCGGACAGAAGCCGCCCGCCGAACTCGTTGCTTTCTTCACACAGGATCACGTCCGCCCCGCCAAGCGCCGCCGTCAGCGCCGCCATCAGCCCGGTGGGGCCGGAGCCGATCACGAGGATATCGCAATGGGCGAAAGCCTTCTCGTAGTGGTCGGGATTGTGCTTGCCCGAGAGCGACCCCAGGCCCGCCGCGCGGCGGATCACCGGCTCATAGAGCTTTTCCCAAAAGGCACGCGGCCACATGAAGGTCTTGTAGTAGAAGCCCGCGCTCAGGAAATTCGGGAAGAGGTCATTGACCGACAACAGGTCATAGGCCAGCGGCCCCATGCGGTTCTGACTGTAGGCGTCAAGCCCGTCATAGATCTCCTGCACCGTGGCGCGGACGTTCGGCACCTGCGCCGCGCCGCGTCCGATTTCCACCATGGCATTGGGCTCTTCCGAGCCTGCCGTCAGCACCCCGCGCGGGCGGTGGTATTTGAACGACCGGCCCACCAGCTTGACGCCAGAGGCCAGCAGCGCCGAGGCCAGCGTATCGCCCTTGAATCCGGTGTATCCCTGCCCGTCGAAGCTGAATTTCACCGGGGTCGAAACGTCGATCCGGCCTTTGCCCTCTATCCGCATCAGGCGTTCCCCCGCTTGGCGTCGGAGGCAAGCTCCACGCGCAGGATGTCATGGGTGACGGTGTCTCGTTCCACGCGCAGCCAGCTGGTGCAGCCCGCGCCGTGATACCAAAGCTCCCGCGTCACGCCGGCAGGGTTGTCACGCAGATGCAGGTAGTTGTCCCAGGCCGGGCTCCAGCCTTCGTCGTCTGGCCGGTTCATGTAGGTCTCGTGTCCCATTGGGGTGAATTCGCGGCTGTCGCGGTCCCCGCAGAGAGGGCATTTGATACGCATCAGAGCTCCGAACAGACTTCAGGTTGGGCGGCAAAAAGCCGGTAGGTTGTGTATTCGTTGTAGGTTTCGCCAAGCGAGGAATAGACCCCCTCGTGGTCGATCCCACCATGCATGCCAACGCGCAGGTGAGAGGTGCGGATTTCGAGCACCCCATCCGCCAAGCGCGTGATCTCGAACGTGCCGCCATCGGCTTCGACGCCGCAGCCGGACGGGCGATTGCAAAACCCGGTTTCGGACATGACCGCCCCGCCAAGCCCGTCTTGGGCGGCATGACCCTGGTTGGCCATCAGGGCGGTCACATCGAAATAGAGCAGGCTGTCAGGCGCGCTGCCGTCCAGCCGGTAGAAGTTCAGCCGCAGCCGCTCTGCGACCTGCGCCGGATGCGCGGTCAGATGCTCCGCCGAATAGTCGCGCGCATAGCAGCCCATGGGGAACGTGTCGTTCGCCAAGGCCGGGACCGCCGCCATCATGCTAATGCAGATTATGCTGAGAGCCCTTGGATTCCTCATCCATGATCCTCCCTGTGTTGAACCGGTCGAGCCGGTGGCGGGTGGCGGCCTCATGCGGGCGGTCGGTGGCAATGAGGTGGGCATAGCAATGGCCCGAGGCGGGCGTTGCCTTGAACCCGCCATAGCACCAGCCCGCGTTGACGTAGAGCCCGTCGATATGGGTCTTGTCGATGATGGGCGAGCCGTCCGAAGACATGTCCATGATCCCGCCCCAGGACCGCAGCAGCTTGGCCTTGCCGATCATCGGCATCAGGGTCATGCCCGCCTCCATCACATGTTCCATCATCGGCAGGTTTCCGCGAGACGCATAAGAGGCGTAGAAGTCGATATCGCCGCCGAAGACCAGCCCGCCCTTGTCGGACTGGCTGATGTAGAAATGGCCCATGCCGTAGGTGATCACGTTGTCGATTACGGGCTTCAGCCCCTCGGTGACGAAGGCCTGCAGTACGGTGCTTTCAATCGGCAACCGCATCCCCGCCATTGCTGCCACCTGACCCGAGCGGCCCGCCGCGCACATGGCGACCTTCTTGGCCCGGATCGCCCCGCGGCTGGTCTGCACACCCACGACCTTGCCGTTTTCGACGTCGATGCCGGTCACCTCACATTTCTGGATCAGGTCGACGCCGCGCTGGTCCGCGCCGCGCGCATAGCCCCAGGCCACGGCGTCATGGCGGGCGGTGCCGCCGCGCTTGTGGTAGAGGCCGCCGAAAATGGGAAAGCGGGTCTGCTCGTAGTCGAGGAAGGGCATCAGCTTGCGACAGCCCTCGCGGTCCAGCAGGATCGCGTCGTCGCCCTGGCTCATCATCATGTTGCCGCGCCGGGCGTAGGCGTCGCGCTGCCCGTCGGAATGGAAGAGGTTCACGATGCCCCGCTGGCTGTGCATGACGTTGTAGTTCAGGTCCTGCTCCAGTCCTTCCCACAGCTTCAGCGAATGGGAATAGAACTGCGAGTTGCCCTCCAGCCCGTAATTGGCGCGCACGATGGTGGTGTTGCGACCCACATTGCCACCGCCGAGATAGCCCTTCTCCAGCACGGCGATATTGGTCAGCCCGTGTTCCTTGGCAAGGTAATAGGCCGTGGCCAGCCCGTGCCCGCCACCCCCAATGATGACAACGTCATATTCCGCCTTGGGCGCCGGATCGCGCCAGGCCGGTTTCCAACCCCGGTTGCCCGTAAGCCCTTGCTTGATGACCTGCCAGCCCGAATAGCGCATGATCTCTCCCGGTTTGCGGGCACCCGTGCCCCTTGGCAAACCTTAGCCGCGCGCGCGTCGAGGTTGAAGTCGTCTTGCCGACATGGGGAGGTCAGGATTCGACGGATTGACGAAGAACCGATGCGACGGTCTCAGTTGCGCCAGACGTTATGGCCCCAGTTGTCCCAATGGTCCCAATCCGGATCGTCATCCACATCGTCATCAGGGGGTCCGTCGATGTAGTAGAACCCGTCCAGACCCGTCGGATAGCCGCTGTTGGTGTAGACGTAGGAGTTGTTCAGATCGGCCACAAAGGCAACCTGACCGGCAAAACGGGGGCGGGTGACCGTGAAATTCACGAATTCCTGATCGGCGAGGCCCGCGCTGAAAGCCGGGCGATGCGGCAGGAAGGTTTCGATCAACAGCATCCGGTCGCCATAGGCCATGATCGGAATGCGGTCGATGAAGTCGGGGAAGTCGCTGGCGCGAATATAGGTCGTCCCGTCGGTGCCGTGGGACCAGTCGATCCGGTAGCCGCCCTGCTGTCGAGTGATCTGGGACACGCGCAGGGCCGATCCGGCGGTGTTCCGGGTCAGGAACTGGAACACATCCGCAAGCCCCTCGATATCGGAGCTGGAAATCTCGTTTGTGCGGCGTGACAGGACGTCTGCCACCGCATAGGTCGCCTTGATCGAGGTGTTGTAGACCCGGAATGCGTCGAAGAAGACAAAGCTGGCCACGAAGACCCAGGCCAGGATCGGAATCACGATCACCGCTTCCAGCGCGACCGAGGCGCCTTCGTCCTTCCAGAATGTCCTGATCATCCGTTTCATGGTTGTCTCACTCCGGCTCGTTCACGAAGACGGTGGCGGCGGTGATGTGGATGGCGCCGGTATCGTCGCGCGTCAGGTCGAGCCCGAGCCCGGAGATCGGCAGGATCCGGTCCACAAGGGCGCAGGTGCGGATCAGCATCAGCTGGTTATCCGCGCCGGGATGGAACTGGTTGGCCGGGGTCACGGTGCCGGAGCGGTCGACGCAGAGCGTGTGATAATCCGGAAGGTTGTAGGTATCCTGATCAATCACCCGCAGGTCCAGCAACAGCGATTCCTGGCAGTTGATGAGGATCGGCGTGTTCTCGCAGATATTGTCCCGGATCGCATCATGGGTGACCGTCACATCAGAGGTCAGGCGCAGATAGCGCACGGCGCTGTCCAGCGACCGTTCCATCATCACTTGCCGGGTCAGCAGCATGGCCGTCTCGAAGGCCGCCACGAAGATCATCACGATCAGCGGGAAGACGATCACGAATTCCACTGTCGCGTTGGCCTCTTCTTTGCGGAAGAACCGGGATATTTTTGTCAGGCCCCACATGTCATGCCCTACTGGATCAGCTTGAGCTGGTTGATCGACGCTGCGATGGAGGCGAAGGCCTCGGAGATCTCGATCCCTTCGGCGTCGTAGTAATGGGCAGGCGTCGTGGCACAGTGCTGCATCACGCTTTCGCCACGGGCGGGCGCCTCGAACGCAATGGTGAACACGATGATCCCGGCGTCATTTGCCGCGTCGCAGATATTGCGCAGGTTGGCATCGGCCTCGTTCGCACCTGCGTAGGTTTCGATCGAGTAGTACCGAAGATCATAGTAGTAGTCCCAGTCACCGGCATCGTAGAAATACTCGCCAGCCAGCATTCGTGCGGAGTAGTCAGACCATAGCTCTGGCCACGGGATCGCCTCGGCGTCATTGCCGCCATAGGGATAGTCGCGGTAGCTGCGATTGTGATGCCAGTAATACAGGTCGTAGTTGGGCAGATAGGCCGAGGTGCGGCCGGTGTCGGGGTCGCGGAACACGGTCGAAGGCCCGCGCTTGAATTCCTGAACCACGTCGACCTGGCTAGTATTCTCGCCATCCGTCATCAGGATGATGATCTTCAGAACCTCGTCTTCTTCGTAGGAATAGGGGCGGCCCTCGAAATCTTCATCCACCTCTCCCGCGGCAATCAGGTCCGTCACAGCGGGCTGTGCCGCCGGATCCAGCAGACCCACGGCCCATCTCATGCCGAGGTCGATCGCGGTGTTGCCGTTTGCGCTCAGGCTGTTGACCAGCGCGTGCAGTTCATCCGCGTCATTCGACCAGGGCAGGATGGCGGCATAATCACTGGTGGTGCAATGCGGCGTGCGGAAGGTGCGATAGCTGCTGCGGTTTTGATAGTCGAAATGCGCGATCCGCTCGATGGCCTCATCGGGGTCAATCGCGGTCACGTTGTAGTCCGCCGGATCGAAACGGGTGCAGTTCGATTCATTGTGCTCGTCAGACAGGGTAAAGACACTGGCCAGCGTGGTGCCCGCATTGACCTGGCTGTGATAGGGGATGATCGAGATCGAGACCTGATCTTCCTCTTCATTCGCGGCCAGCACCGTGTCGATGAACTCATTCGCCGCGTCGCGCATGTTGCGGATCTTGTTGTTCCAGCCCATGGACCCGGAGATGTCGAGCACCATGGAAATCTCGATATCCATGATCCGCTCTTCCGCGGCCCCCCGCGCGGGGGAGGTCAGGGCGTTCACCCCGAACATGTTCATGAAGTAGGATCGCAGATCCATCTCGGCATAGGCGGACACACGGCGGAAATTCAGCCCCTCGTCCACATCCACTTCCAGCCGGTAGTGATCCAGCCCCGAGGTCGCGAAGTAGTCGATCACGACCGCCTCCGGGTCTTCAGTCTGGTTCAGCGCGGCCGCGGCCAGAACGGCGCGGTCCAGCGTATATTGCAACTGCGTGCGCTGTGTTTCGTAGCGCATCACGTCGATGGCGATCCCGCCGGCGGCCAGCATCAGGACGAACATCATCAGAGCGAAGATCGTCACGGTTCCGCGTTCGTCGCGCAGAAATCCGGCCCGGCGCCGGAGTGGCGCCTGGGGTCGCGTTTGGCGGATCGGATCTGTCGATCGGGTCATCCCGGAAGCCTCATGCAATATGACGAGTCGTGGATCGACGCAGTTCGACCCATGCTCTTCCTCGTTCACAAGAACGGCAGAAATGGGGCGGAAGCAGGATGGAAACGGGGAGTTTTCTGAATGACAACAATCAACTTGCGCGCATTTTTCAGCGCTCAGGGAAGAAACTGGCTGTTTCAACGACAGGTTGTCTTGCATGGAAAGGCAAGCTGTGGTCCGCTCAAAAAATGGGCGGTTTGCAAACGAAGCAAGGGCCGCACACGGAACACGCCAAGGAGGTATACGCGATGTCCGTCACGGGAGAACCGAGTTTCCGTCAGTCAGTGGACCTGATGTTCAACCGCGCTGCATCCATGATGGATCTGCCACCTGGGCTGGAAGAAAAGATCCGCGTCTGCAACGCCACCTACACGGTTCGCTTCGGGGTGCGGCTGCGCGGCGAGATCCGGACCTTCACCGGCTATCGCTCGGTCCATTCGGAACATTTCGAACCGGCCAAGGGCGGCATCCGCTACGCGCCAAACGTCAACCAGGACGAGGTCGAGGCGCTGGCCGCGCTGATGACCTACAAATGCGCCCTTGTCGAAGCGCCCTTCGGCGGATCGAAAGGCGGGCTGTGCATCGACCCGCGCCAGTACGAAGAACACGAGCTGGAACAGATCACCCGGCGCTTCGCCTACGAGCTGATCAAGCGAGACATGATCAACCCGGCGCAGAACGTGCCCGCCCCCGACATGGGCACCGGCGAAAAGGAAATGGCGATCATCGCCGACCAGTATGCCCGGATGAACACCACTGATATCAACGGCAAGGCCTGCGTGACCGGCAAACCCCCCCATGCAGGCGGTATCCGGGGCCGGGTCGAGGCAACGGGCCGGGGCGTGCAATACGCGCTTCAGGAATTCTTCCGCCACCCCGAAGACGTCGCTGCGGCGGGGCTTGGCGGGTCTCTCGATGGCAAGCGGATCATCGTGCAGGGGCTCGGCAATGTGGGCTACCACGCCGCCAAGTTCCTGTCTGAAGAGGATGGCGCCAAGATCGTCGGCATCATCGAACGCGACGGCGCGCTGCTCGATCCCGAAGGGTTGGATGTCGAAGCCGTAAAGAACCACATCGCCCGCACCGGCGGCGTCGACATGTTCCCGGGGCCCCGCTACATCAAGGACGGGGTCAAGGCCCTGGAGGAGGAATGCGACATCCTGATCCCGGCCGCGCTGGAAGGGGTGATCAACCTTCAGAACGCGGCGAATATCAAAGCCCCGCTGATCATCGAGGCCGCGAATGGCCCGGTAACGGCAGGCGCGGATGAGATCCTGCGCAAGAAGGGCACCGTGATCATCCCCGACCTCTACGCCAATGCGGGCGGTGTGACCGTGTCCTATTTCGAATGGGTCAAGAACCTCAGCCATATCCGCTTTGGCCGGATGCAGCGCCGCCAGGAAGAGTCACGCCACCAGTTGATCGTGAATGAGCTGGAAAGACTGTCGGCCGATACCGGCATCGGCTGGCAGCTGACGCCGAACTTCAAGGAAAAATATCTGCGGGGGGCGGACGAGCTGGAACTGGTGCGTTCGGGCCTCGATGACACAATGCGGTCGGCCTACCAGTCGATGCGCGAGGTCTGGCACAGCCGCAACGACGTGACCGACCTGCGGACCGCGGGCTTCATGGTCTCGATCGGGCGCGTGGCGGCCAGCTACCGGGCCAAGGGCCTGTAAATCGGCAAGGCGCGGGGGGCTGTCACAGCTCTCCGCGTTTTTGCGCAATGAGGACCGAGATCAGGTCCGCCACCGCCTTGGATTGCGCGTTCGAGGTCACGCCTCCCACCATCACCATCCGCCCGCGCCGCCACCACAGGCCCGGTGCATAGGCATTCGGCATTCGGTCGCGCAGTGACAGGCGAAACCCGGCGGCGGGCTTGAAGGCGAAGAAGCCGCGGTCGACCTTGTCGATATTGTCGATCCGGGCAATCAGCCGCCCGCCTTGTTCGCGCAGTTCCTCCCGCGTGAGTTCCAGCGTCACGCTGGAGGCCTGCCACAGCGCCCAGGACAGCCACAGGCTGCCCGCACCGATCACCAGCAAGAGCGCCGTGAACCCGAAATCAGCGGGCGGATGGCTTGCCGCGACCCAGACCAGAAGCAGGCCGAGCAGACCGAGCGATCCCGTCGCAAACACTCTGCGCGGGCCCTTCGGGGTGATGCGTTCAAGGACTTCGTCGCTGTCGGTCATGCGGCTTCTCCGGTTGATCTGCCGGGTTAGAGCATGGCGCGGAAGAAATGACCAGAAGAAGGGCCGAGGACGGGGCTTCGCCGCGCAAGCCCTGCGCAGTACCCGGCGTGACCCGTCGGGCCGGGCGTGATTTTCCCTTGAGGGCAATTGTCACGAAGGGGGCAATGCCCCCTCCGGTCCTGCCCCGGATCAGGCCTCGCGACGCACCTCGTAGCCGGGCTCTTCGGGTTCATCGTCGGTCATCTCCGCCGGGAAGCCCGGATAGGTGATGTCGAGGCCCGTCGCCTCTTCCAGCCGCTTGATGATATTTGGGGACAGTTCCCGCTCTCCGTAGCGCGCGATGCCGTCCTTGAAGATCTGGATCATCAGCGGGTTCATCTCCAGCGGCACATTCGCCCGGTCCGCAACCTCCTGGAACAGGCCGATATCCTTCAGCACCAGATCCATGGTGAACGAAATATCGCGCGACCCGTTCAGGATGACCTGGCTTTCGGTTTCGTGCACGAAGCTGGTGCCCGAGGAAATCCGGATCGCCTCATAGGCCACGCCCAGATCCATGTCGGCCGCCTTGGCCACGGTCAGCGCCTCGGCACAGCTGATCAGGTTTGCGGTGGCCAGATAGTTGGTGATCACCTTCAGGATCGAGGCCGACCCGATTGGCCCGGTATGCAGAACCCGGCGGCCCATGGTGGTCAGAAGCGGCAGAATGCGCTCGAAGGTTTCCCGATCACAGCCCGCGAAGATCGAGATATTGCCGGTATCGGCCCGGTGGCAGCCGCCCGATACCGGGCAATCCACCGCCGCGCCGCCCGCTGCGATGACCATGGCCCCAAGGCGCTTCACCTCGGCCTCGTCCGTGGTGCTCATCTCCATCCAGATCTTGCCAGGCCCCATGGCCTCCAGCAGGCCGTCCGGACCTTCCACCACCTTGGCCGAAATGCTGGGATGCGGCAGGCAGGTGATCACCGCGTCGCAGTCGCGCAGCATCTGGGCGGGGCTTTCCCCCACCTTGGCGCCCTTGGCCGCGAACTCGGCCACCTTGGCCTCATCCAGATCGCGAACCGTGATGTCGACCCCGTTGCGCAACAGCGATCCGGCCAGCTTGTGGCCGACATTGCCAAGTCCGATAAACCCTACTTTCATTCCGAGTCTCCCTGAAGGTTTTCGCGAAAATTTCACGGGTTGCCGGGCCTGTCTTGCCCGAAACCGACCCTTGCAGGACTGCACAATGGTCGTTTGTGGACCGCCAATTGTCGATGCCCCTGCCTCGCCCTACATTCGTTATCAATCAGGACCCGAGGAGGTTTCCATGTCCATCAGACCCGTTACCGAAGCCCGACGCGCCCAACCCACGATGGAGGGCGCCGGCGTCAAACTGCACCGCGCCTTTGGCTTTCAGGACCCAAGCGAACTGGACCCGTTCCTGCTGTTCGACGATTTCCGGGGGGAAACCCCCTCCGACTACATGCGCGGCTTTCCCTGGCACCCGCATCGGGGGATCGAGACAATCACCTATGTGCTGGCAGGCACCGTGGAACACGGGGACAGCCTGGGCAACACGGGCAAGCTTCGCGCGGGCGATGTGCAATGGATGACCGCGGGTTCCGGCATCCTTCACCAGGAAATGCCCTTTGGGAACGCAAAGGGACAGATGCATGGCTTTCAGCTCTGGGGGAACCTGCCCTCGTCGCTGAAGATGACCGCGCCGCGCTATCAGGACGTGCAAGGCAAGGAAATCCCCGAGATCATCGACGATGACGGCACGCGGGTGAAGGTCATCGTGGGCGAATTCTGGGGCAAGCGCGGCCCCGTGGACGGCATCGCCGCCGACCCGCAATATCTGGATGTCTACGTGCCCGCCGGGGTGAAAAAGACCTTCAGGATCGACACCTACCGCCGCGCCTTCGCCTATGTCTTCGACGGATCCGCAGCCTTTGCCGATGCCTCGCAGCCAGAGGGTGTATTGCTGGAAAAAGAGGTGATGGGCCAGGAGGTCAACATGCGTGATCTGTCGGGCAACCGGACGCTCATCCGCTTCGGCACCGGTGACGAGGTGACCCTTCAGGCAGGCCCGGACGGGGTGCGGTTTCTGCTGATTTCCGGGGCCCCGATCGAGGAGCCGGTGGCCTGGCACGGACCGATCGTGATGAACACACAGGCCGAGATCCAGCAGGCCATGCGAGATCTGAGAAACGGGACGTTCCTGAAGCCGCAACACTGACCGCCCGGGAAAAAGAAAAGGCCCCGATCTGATCGGGGCCTTTCATGTCAGACGATGGCCATCAGCAGTGCCGGTGCCGCCACCATTCCACCGATGATCAGCGCCAGAGACAGTCCCAAACCTTTGAACATGTGTGTTTCCTTTCCGGTCCTAGTAAGTTCACGCACTTGGGGAGATAGGTGGGGCGTCACGGCTTTCGATGCGGCAGCCGGACGCAGGCGGACCGGTTCCGGTGACAACCCGGCGCAGACCCTTGTCCATGGAAATGCGGGCCGAGGAGGGCCTCCCCATCATGGGGAGGCTTGACGAGGCGCGCTCTTGCCGCGATGGCCGCCGCAGGCGGGCCAGTGCAATCGTTCAGACGTAGCCACGCCAGGCCAGTACGCCGATCACCAATGCGATCACAACCGCCAGCCGAAAGGCCAGGTCGGCGAACAGATAGGCCCGGGCGCGGGCACGGGCGGCGGTCGGGTCAAGGCCGCTCAGATAGGCCTCAATTCGCCGTGCCGCGCGTTCCGGCCCGTCGCCATCAGTGACCCGCGCCAACCGGGGATTCCTGGACCGCTCCATCGCCGCCACGATGGCCTCCCCATCCTGCCGCAACCGCCGCGGCAGTTTCCGCCCCGCCCGGCGCAGGGCAACGGGCAGGGTATCGGCGCGCACCCCCAGCTTTTCGCGCAAGAGCACGGTCAGGCGGTCTGAGAGGCGGTCAAGCTGCAGCGGATCGGCGGCCATGGGATTCCCTTTCGACACTGCACTCTAGCGTCCCCGGGCCGCCCGCTCAACGGCTCTGGTCGAGCCGCGTCGGATGGGATATTCCGGGGCCATGCTTGCGACCTATCTCACCGGTGACCCCACCGACCGCCCGCCGCTTCTGATCGTGCATGGCCTCTTCGGCTCGGCACGCAACTGGAACGTCATCGCCAAGCGCCTGTCCGATGAGCGGCAGGTGATCGGCGTCGATATGCGCAATCATGGGGACAGCGATTTTCAGCCAACACATACTTATCCCGACATGGCCGCTGATCTGGCGGAGGTGATTTCCGCCCATGGCGGGCGGGCGGATGTGCTTGGGCATTCCATGGGGGGCAAGGCCGCGATGATGCTGGCGCTGACGCGGCCCAAGATGGTGAACCGGCTGGTCGTGGCCGATATCGCGCCGGTGGCTTACGGACACAGCCAGAGCCACCTGATTGACGCCATGCGGGCGGTGGATCTGGCCCGGATAGAGACGCGGCGCGATGCCGACGACCAGCTCAGCGCGGCGGTCCCCGAACCGGGCGTCCGCGCATTTCTTCTGCAATCTCTGGATGTTAAGGGAAAGCGCTGGCGGCTCAACCACGACGTACTGGACCGCGACATGGGCAAGGCGACGGGCTGGCCGGAACGCGTTGAGGGACGCTTCGACGGGCCGGTGTTCATGCTGTCTGGGGCGGAGTCCGACTATGTGCGGCCCGAGTATCGGGACACGATCAAAGGCTATTTCCCGAAGGCGCGCTTTGCGAAAATTCCCGGCGCGGGGCATTGGCTGCATGCCGACAAACCCCGCGAATTCGAGGCGGCTGTCAGGGCGTTTCTGAACGGCTAAGTCTCAGAGATTACGTATTTTTCCGGCGGCGACCCAGGCCACGGGCAGGGCCACGACAGCGCCCAGGGCGGCGGCGATGATCACCTCGCGCGCGCCATCATAACCTGCAGCAAGGGCAGCGGTGACCGCAACACCGGCGAGCGTGGCACCGGCCATGATAAAGATAAGGAAAAACAGTCGCATAAGGCGAACTCCGATCTCTGGGCGCGCGCTTCCCATGGGGGCAGAGAAGCAGAGCCAGAGCGCCCGCGCCTTGATTCAGGTCAGGTTCGGACCTGTTTCACCCGAAGATTGTTGACGAAGACAAAAACCCCCGAAAACAGGGGGGCGCCATGCGTACACCCCCGGTGCACCCCCCGTACACCCCCTGTGCAGACGAAATCACGTCCCGCTTACGTAAACGCGAAGCAGACAAAGCCCGGATCGGCTGGCCCCGGCATGGGGCCATGCCGGAAGGGTCACGGGCGCACGTAGGCGTAGCCCTGCTCCTGCAGCTCGATCAGGCGCACCACCCCGGATGGCGTCATCTCCACGCCATCAAGCAACGCCAGATCGCCCCCCGCCGCTTCGCTCATCCGTCGATGCGTGTTCCCGCAGGCGGCAAAGGACAGGTTGTCCATTTCCAGGGTCATGGTTTCGATCCGTGCACTGACAGGGCTGCGGTCGGCCAGCAGCATGTTCAGACCGGGGCCATAGGCAACCAGTTCGATGGTCACGGTATCGCCCTGGGCGGCATAGTAGTTGCTGACATTCATGGCGTTGTTGAGCGCCATGTTCATGACCTGCGGATCGTTCTCGTCGACGTGGATCGCCACGTAATGGGCCACGCCATCGGCCCAGGATCCGGTTGCCGAAATGGCGAGAAGCGCGGCAGCAGCAAGCAGTTTTTTCATGGTGTTCCTCCCGTTTGTGACGAGAAGTGTAGCCGCATCCCTATTTGATTGCGACATTTATTCGCATCTGTGAATGTGTATGCCGCGCACTTCAATCACTCAATCACAGAAGGGTTCACCGCCCCTGCATCGCGCGGGCGACGTAGATTGCGACGGGGAAGGCCAGCAGGAAGCCCGCCACGACGGCCCCGGCGATCGGCCAGACCCCGGCCCACCCCGCCACCAGAAGGATGACGAGGAACACGCCCGCAAGGGTGGCGCCGATGAAGAGGTGGAGGAGGAGGAGAAGGTAGGACATGGGGGATGTCCTAGCCGGTGGGGCGGCGGGGGGCTTTGATTTGGGTCAGGGTGGGAGAGGCTAGCAAAAACCATCAAGCTCGGATGCGAAGTCGATTCTTCTTGAGCCGAGAGGGCGGCTTCCAGAAAGAAGATTTATCCCTTGCTTTTGGAAGCCTATTCGTTGCCTCCAAACTGGATTTGGGCCAAACCTAAGTTCGAACCTCGGCTCTCTTGGTTTAAAATCCCAAGCGGCCCAGCCTACTCGCAAATGGAGCCCTAGGTGCAATATCCCGGTGGTCAGTTCTTCGTTATCGTCCCGACAGTATTGATTTGGGCTTCGTCCCTTTCCTTCCGGATAATAGATTGGAGCTGGGTAGAGAAACGCACCAGATATTCTTCGCCCCGCAAACACCGAAGCAGAAGAGGAATCTTCGATTCTAGCAAACACGTAGTCATAAGCTTGTCGTGCTGCCTGCGCCCACTTTGCATAATGCCAAGACTTGTCGGGCTCTTTTACTTCGAACGCAATCGCAAATCTTTCAAGCCGCGTATCCTTCGGAACAGCAACAACATCTGCTCGTACCAAATGCCTGTTGAAAGTTGCGTGCCGGAGATTGACCTCCTCAAAACACCAAAAGTCGTCTGCAAGAGCATTCATTAGTTCTTCGCGCCGCGCCTGCTCGATATCCACAAAAGCCCCTTCTCTTCGCTGCAGAGAGAATACATTTCAGCAAGCGTAAGGTGGACAGTTTGCACACAACTCGCAAGGCGAACCGCCATCAGTCGCCCATCTTTAAGATTGTCTAGGAAGGTGGCAGGAGGTCCCCGCTTTCGCGGGGATGACAGGGGGGGGCTAGAGACCCAGTTCGATCGCCAGGTCCCGCCAATCCGGGTTCATCGCCTCAATCATCTCCACCTTCCACGCGCGGTTCCATTTCTTGATCCGCTTTTCGCGCAGGATGGCCTCGCGGATGTCCGTGTGCAGCTCGAACCAGACCAGCCGGTGAAGATTGTACCTGCGCGTGAAGCTTTCGGCCCTACCTTCTCTGTGTTCGACAACCCGGCGCGCGAGATCGTTGGTCACGCCGGTGTAAAGCGTGCCGTTCGGTCGATTGGTCAGGATGTAGGTGAAATAGCTATGGTCCCGCATGAGCGCAGGATGGGGCGTGGAGGGTTAAGTGGGAGTTAACGGTGGTGTGGATGGTGGGAGGTCCCCGCTTTCGCGGGGATGACAGGCGGCACGTCTGAATGGAACCCTTGTCATCCCCGCGAAAGCGGGGACCCCAAGCCGCAAACGCGACGCCCGCCTCAGCTATCCATCTTCAACGCATTGATAAACGCCGACTGCGGGATTTCCACCTTCCCGAACTGACGCATCTTCTTCTTGCCCGCTTTCTGCTTGTCTAGAAGCTTGCGCTTCCTGGTCGCGTCGCCGCCGTAGCATTTGGCGGTCACGTCCTTGCGCATGGCCGACAGCGTCTCTCGCGCGATCACGCGGCCCCCGATGGCGGCCTGGATCGGGATCTTGAACATGTGGCGGGGGATGAGCTCTTTCAGCTTTTCGCACATGGCGCGGCCGCGCATTTCGGCCCGGTCGCGGTGGACCATCATCGAGAGCGCATCGACCGGCTCCTCGTTGACTAGCACCGACATCTTGACAAGGAAGTCCTCGCGGTAGCCCTCCATCTGATAGTCAAAAGAGGCATAGCCCTTGGTCACAGATTTCAGCCGGTCGTAGAAGTCGAAGACGACCTCATTGAGCGGCAGGTCATAGACGACCATCGCGCGGGAACCCGCATAGGTCAGGTCAAGCTGGATGCCGCGGCGGTCCTGGCAGAGCTTCAGCACGTCGCCGAGATAGTCGTCGGGCACAAGGATGGTCGCCTTGATCCGCGGTTCCTCGATATGGTCGACATAGGTCAGGTCGGGCATGTCGGCGGGGTTGTGAAGCTCCTGCACCGAGCCGTCTTTCATGTGGACATGGTAGACCACGGAGGGCGCGGTGGTGATCAGGTCGATATCGTATTCGCGTTCGATGCGGTCGCGGATGACTTCGAGGTGGAGAAGGCCGAGGAAGCCGCAGCGGAAGCCGAAGCCGAGGGCCGCGGAGGTTTCCATCTCGAAGGAGAAGGAGGCGTCGTTCAGGGCCAGTTTCTCGATCGCGTCGCGCAGGTCTTCAAACTCGGCGCTGTCGACCGGGAAAAGACCGCAGAAGACCACTGGCTGCGCCGGTTTGAAGCCGGGCAGCGCGGTGTCGGTGCCGCCCTTTTCATGGGTGATGGTGTCGCCCACGCGGGTGTCGCGCACCTGTTTGATCGAGGCGGTGAGGAAGCCGATCTCGCCCGGTCCCAGTTCCTTGATGTCCTGCATCTTGGGGCGGAAGACGCCGAGCCGGTCGACCGGGTAGCGCCCGCCGGTCTTCATCATCTTGATGCGGTCGCCCTTGCGGATCACCCCGTCGATGATGCGGATGATGACGACGACGCCGAGATAGCTGTCGTAATAGCTGTCCACCAGCATCGCCTTGAGCGGCGCGTCGCGGTCGCCCTTGGGCGCGGGCAGGCGGGTGACGATGGCCTCCAGCACCTCGGGGATGCCGACGCCGGTCTTGGCGGAAATGAGCACGGCGTCAGAGGCGTCGATGCCGATCACGTCCTCGATCTGTTCGGCCACGCGTTCGGGCTCAGCCGCCGGAAGGTCGACCTTGTTCAAGACCGGCACGATCTCATGATCGGCGTCGATGGCCTGGTAGACATTGGCAAGCGTCTGCGCCTCGACCCCCTGGCTGGCATCGACGACCAGAAGCGAGCCCTCGACGGCGCGCATGGACCGGCTGACCTCATAGGCGAAGTCCACATGGCCGGGCGTGTCGATCAGGTTCAGGACGTAGGTCTTGCCGTCCTTGGCCGGGTATTCGATGCGCACCGTGTTGGCCTTGATGGTGATCCCGCGCTCGCGCTCGATATCCATGCTGTCCAGAAGCTGCGCCTGCATATCGCGTTCGGCCACCGTCCCGGTCAGCTGGATCAGCCGGTCGGCAAGGGTGGATTTACCGTGGTCGATATGGGCCACGATGGAGAAATTGCGGATTAGATCAAGGTCGGTCATGAGGGTGGGATATGAGCGGGATTTGGGGTTTGGTCAATGGGGTCCGTGGGGCAGTGGCGATGTCTGTGACCGGCGGGTGTCAGGCTTCCCGGGCCTTGCGAACATAGGTGGTTCTGCCAGTCGAAACCGTGCGCCCACTCTTCAGCGCGGAATCAAGGCGAAGCCGCCGCGCTATCGTCCTCGCGGGCGCCGTCGATGGCGATTGGATGCCCAACCAACGCGGTAACAGTCCCGATCTTCCACCGATCATGGCCCCGCCTGCGATCATCGCAGGCATTCGGCCTTGCCCGTGCTAGCCTGTGCCGGGAATCATTCTGAACTGGACCTGTCGATGCCCCCGATCCTGACCTTCCCGATAAGCGAGATCTACGTTCCGGCAAAGCGGGCCAAGACGCTGGACCCTGATAAGGTTCAGGCGCTGGCCGAGGATATTCTGGAAAACGGCCAGAAGGTTCCGATCCGCCTGCGCGAGGGCAAGGGGCGCTATGTGTTGCAGGAAGGTCTGCACCGGCTGGAAGCGCTGCGGGCCCTGGGGGAAGACAGCATCCAGGGCTACTTGGCCCGCGCGCGGCTGCATTAGGGGCGCACCTCGCGATCCACCATCGCGCGCAGCGAAAAGCTGGTGCGGGTGGAGCGGATGCCGGGGACGTTCATCAGGTTGTGTTCGAGGAAGCTGTCGAAGCTTTTCAGGTCGCGGGCGGCGATTTTCAGCAGGATATCGCGGCTGCCGGTCATCAGGTGGCATTCCAGAACCTCGGGAAAGCGGCGGATCGCACGTTCGAACCCTTCCAGTGCGTCGCGGCTCTGGCGTTCCAGTTCGGCGAAGACGAAGACGGTGATGGGGAAGCCCAGTTTCTCGGGGCTGACCCGGGCGGCATAGCCGGTGATGATGCCCTCGGCCTCCATCCGCGCCATGCGGCGGGCGCAGGGGGTGGGGGACAGGCCAACCCGGTCGGCCAGATCGGTGACCGGCAGGCGGCCATCGCGTTGCAGGGTGGTGAGAATCTTGCGGTCGAGATCGTCCATCCGCGTGAATCCTTCGAATCAGAGGGGGATGGCAGAGAATATCACCAATGACGGCGCCCCTGGAATGGATATTTGGCGTCTATCACCCCTGTCCTGAAGATATTCTCCTCGCAAAGAGGAGGACACCCATGCAGATCACCACCCTGCCCACACCGAGCCATGAAGAGGTCTCGCGCGTTTCCGACGACACAACGGGGCTTGTGGGCTTTATCGCCATTCACTCCACCCAGTTGGGGCCCGCAGCGGGGGGGCTGCGGATGAAGCCCTATGCCAGCGAGGAGGCGGCGCTGACCGATGCGCTGCGGCTGAGCCACGGGATGACCTTCAAGAACGCCGCGGCGGGGCTGCCACTGGGCGGCGGCAAGGCGGTGATCATGGGCGATCCTTTGGTGCTGAAATCCGAGGCGCTGCTGGCGGGTTTCGCCGGGGCCATCGCGGCGCTGAAAGGGCGCTACTGGACGGCGGAAGACATGGGGATGAGCCCTGCCGATATGACGGTGATCGCGCGTGGAACGGAGTTCGTGGCCGGCCTGCCGGACGGGCCGTTTGCCAGCGGCGACCCCTCGCCCGTCACCGCGCGCGGCATCTTCAACGCGGTGCGCTGCACGGCGCGGCACCGGTTCGGATCGGGCGATCTGACCGGGCGCAAGGTAGCGGTTCAGGGTCTGGGGCATGTGGGATGGTATCTGGCCGAGATGCTGCACGGTGCGGGGGCGGCGCTGATCGTCGCTGACATCGACCCCGCGCGATGCGATCAGGCGGCGAAGGCCTTCGGTGCGGCCATCGCGCCGGTGGACCGGATCCTGCAGGTGGAGGCCGATATCCTCGCCCCCTGCGCCATCGGCGGCATCCTGAACGCCGAAACCATTCCTGCGCTGCGGGTGCAGGCCGTGGCGGGCGGAGCCAATAATCAACTGGCGACCCCTGCCGATGGCGACGCGCTGCACAGGCGCGGCATCCTCTATGCGCCAGACTATGTGGCCAATGCGGGCGGCATCATCAACGTGGCAACCGAGATCCTGAAAATCCGCGACCGGGAGCGCTTCGTCACCGACAAGCTGGCCGAGGCCGAAGCGACGCTTGACGCGATCCTGACTCAGGCCGCCACGCGTGGGCTGGCGCCGCATAAGGTGGCCGACGATATCGTTCTGAGCCGCATGCAGCAGCGCCCTGCCGCCTGACCCGCCATTTTCCGCCCATTTTGCCCCCGTTGCGCGTCAGGCGATTGCGCTGCGGGGGCATTTTCGGCAGATTATCCCGCAGAAGGGGGACCAACCCCTTGCATGGGGCAAACGAGGCAGGGCGATGAGCAAGACATTCTCGGCATTTCTGATCACGTTTATGGTGGTGGGCGCTCCGTTGGAGGCAAGCCCGGTGGAGCGCGCCTGTATGGGATCGGGCCGCACAGCCGCGAACCCGTCGCTTTGCGCCTGTATCGGAAGCGCCGCGCGCCAGACGCTGAATTTCGGCGAACAGCGCCGCGCCGCGCGACTGTTTAACGACCCGGACGAAGCGGAAGAGTTGCGCATGTCCGACAACCACCGGGACGAGGCGTTCTGGGATCGCTACCGCGCCTTCGGACAGGCCGCCGAACAGATGTGCGGCTGAGATCAGTCGAGCTTTTCGGCCCAGGCCCTTGCGGCCCGTTCGATCAGGTCCAACACCCCGTCGAAATCCCGCGTGTAATATGGGTCGGGCACATCGCGTGGCGCACCATCCAGCGGGGCGAGGTACAGGGACAGCCTGGCCGTGGCATCCGCCGGGCGGATCGCCTGCAAATCCTCCATATTGCTGCTGTCCATCGCGAGGATCAGGTCGAAGCGGTGGAAATCGTCTGTCGTGACCTGCCGGGCGCGCCGTTGGCTGAGGTCATATCCCCGCGCCCGCGCGGCCGCCTGCATCGGGGCATAGGGTGGCTTGCCCACATGCCAGCCTGCGGTTCCGGCACTGTCGATATGCGCATCTGGGAGAGCCGCGCGCAGCAGCGCCTCGCCTGTGGGCGAGCGGCAGATATTGCCCAGACAGACACAGAGGATAGACTTGGCCATGAGAGCTCCTTCTCGGGTGGCTCTTGATGCCATGGAAGGGAGCTGAATGGAACGGATCGTTGTCCTGACCGGCGCGGGGATTTCTGCGGAAAGCGGGCTTGGCACCTTTCGCGACAAGGACGGGCTGTGGACCCGCTATGACCTGACCGAGGTCGCCACGCCCGAGGGCTTTGCCCGCAATCCACGGCTGGTGCATGACTTCTACAATGCCCGCCGCGCCAATGCGCTGGATGCCTCGCCCAATGCTGCGCATACCGCGTTGGCGCGGCTGGAACGGGAGTGGCCGGGGGAGCTTCTGATCGTCACCCAGAACGTCGATGACCTGCATGAACGCGCGGGCAGCCGCAATGTCCTGCACATGCATGGGGCTCTGGCGGGGGCGCTGTGCGCGGCCTGCGACCACCGCTGGCCCGCGCCTCGGGTGATGGACCCCGCCGCCCCCTGCCCCGCCTGTGACGCGCCGCGCACCCGGCCCGATATCGTCTGGTTCGGGGAGATTCCCTATCACATGGATGAGATCGCCGAGGCGCTATGGCAGGCTGATCTGTTCGTGTCCATCGGCACCTCTGGCGAGGTCTATCCCGCCGCGGGATTCGTGCAGGAGGCGCAGGCCGCCGGGGCTGAGACGCTGGAAATCAATCTGGAGCCAAGCCGCGTGCCGGGTCTGTTTGACCGGGTGATCGCGGGACCTGCGACAAAAGCCGTGCCAGACTGGGTCGCGGAGGTGCTGGCGCAGTGAATCCTTCACAAACCGGTGAGGCAGATTGTTTGTGTCGCCAAATTAGTGTATTAGTGACACTTTACGGCTCGCAGAAAGGATTCCCCATGCATCGCCGCCACACCATTCTCGCCCTTTGTCTGCTGTTCACCACCCAAAGCCCGGCGGCCCATGCTCAGGCCGGTCTGGAAAGCTATGACCTGACCCCCTATCGCGTGATCTCGGTGCATGACGACTGGCGCGTTCTGTGTACGCCCGTGGGCAGCGGCAGCTGGTCCTATCCGCGCGATTGCGCCGTCGAGGATCGCTATGGGCTGATCGTTTTCGTCAATCCCTTCGGCTACTTCGCCTATACGCAACGCGGGCATGTCCCCGGCGACGGCATGATGCAGGAGGGTGAGGGATTCGGCGCTGAAGAGGTATTGCTGACCTATGCCGGTCCCGACACATCGGCCGAGTTCATCTCGGGGGGCGCGGTCTTTTCAGACAGCGTTGCCTATACAGTCAGTCTTGACGGATACGCCGAGGCGCAGGCCGCCGCGATTGCGCTGATGCAGTAGGGTTTCGACCAGGACGGCGCGCCGGATGGAACGTTCGGCGCGCCGCCAAGGGCCGCTATCGGGAGGGACAGCACCGTCGCGGCCCTATCCCAAGGGCTTAGTCAGAGGCCGCGTTGCCCATATTGCCGTGGTTCATCTGGCCGTGGCCCTGCATCTGCTGGCGCATCGGGTTGCGTTCCAGGTCGATCGGGATGGTCACGGTCATCTCACCGGCCTGTTCGAAGACCAGCGTCACTTCGATCTCATCGCCATGTTCGAAGGGCTGGTTGAGGCCGAGGAACATGACGTGGTCACCGCCGCGCGCCAGGGCATGGCTGCCGCCAGCCGGGATCGCGAAGCCTTCCTCGACCTCGACCATGCGCATCACGCCATTGTCGTCTTCCAGATGGGTGTGCAGTTCGACCCGCTGCGCCACGTCCGAGCGTGCCGCGATCAGGCGGTCATCGGTATCGGTCTGGTTCATGATCTCCATGAAGGCCGCGCCCGATTGCGACATCATCGCCGACGCGCGGGCATAGGGGTCGTGGATCATGATGCCGTCTGCAAAGGCGGGAAGGGCGAAGGACAGGGCGGCAACGCCCGCGAGAAGGGTGGATTTGAACGACATCGGTCGTCTCCTTGATCTGATTGAAATAGGGGTATTCGGGATCAGATCAGGGATGGGGGGCCACGCCCCTGTCCGCCCTGGACAGTGGTTTCGTGAACAAGCAGCGTGAAGGGCCGCGCATAGAGCCGCGCCATGCGCCATTCCGGCGCGTCCAGCGGTTGCGGTTCCGTCAGGGCCAATGCGCCGATGGTACAATCGGGGCAGGCATGGGTCACCTCTATCGGGTCACCATCGGGGCCGAGAGGCACCACCTGCTGATCGGCATCGATGCAGAGAATCATCGCACCCGTCATCGACATCCCGCCACGGGCCACGGCCATGCTGACCGAGGTCATGGCAAGCACCAGACCAAGCAGCAGCGCGGTTGCGGGATTCAGCAGACGGTTCATGACGCTTAGATAGGCACGGGTCGCGGCGCTTGCAAAGCGCAAAAAGGACGCGGCCCCCGGGCAGATGCCGGAGGCCGCGAAATTGTGCCGAAAGGATCGGGGAAGATCAGGCTTCTGCCTGGGCTTTCACGATATCTTTCTTGATTTTCAGCGCCTTGGGCGAAAGCTCTTCGTCTTTCGCCTTGGCCAGGAATGCATCCAGGCCACCACGGTGATCGACAGAGCGCAGAGCCGCTGCCGAAATCCGCAGCTTGAAGCTGCGATCAAGCGCCTCGGACCCGAGGGTCACGTCGTTCAGGTTCGGAAGGAACCGACGCTTGGTCTTGTTGTTTGCATGGCTGACATTGTTGCCAGACATGGGGCCTTTTCCGGTCAGTTCGCAGACGCGCGACATGTGCTTATCCTCGGTCTCAGAAACGGACAAGGGCGCTGAGCCGGTCAGCGCCCCTACAAATCTGGCGGGTGGATACGGCGCTGCACGGGCAGTGTCAAGCGATTCATCCATCAGTTCCGTCGCGGCTTGGCCGATTTGTGTTCCTATGCCAGAGTCTGCCGGGCAAGACCAGAAACCAGAGCAGAGAATGACAGAGGCAGAGCGCGCGTTTCAAGCTGCGGAAGAGGCCATTGAAGAGAGCCGTCTCGACATGCTGGACGAGGTGATCCTGAGCGGCGGGCCGTTTGCTGCGCTGTCGTCGCTCCCCTCCAGCCTGTCCTCGATCCCAGGGCTGTCGCTGGTGGAGGTGACCGACACCGCGTTGACGGACATCTCCGCTTTGAAAGACTGCCACGCACTGCGCGCGCTTTACCTGGAGAACGCGCCGCTCGCCAATCTTGCACCGCTCGCCGGGCTGACCGGGCTGCGGGGGCTCTGCCTATCGGGCACCTCCGTTTCGGACCTTGGGCCGCTGGCCGGGCTGACGGGGTTGGACTGGCTGATGCTGGATGATTGCCCGGTGCACGACCTGACCCCTTTGTCTGGCCTCGCCAGCCTGACGCAGCTTTCCATTGCCCGAACGCAGGTCGAGGACCTGACGCCTCTGGCGGCATTGCGGTCTCTGACGCGCCTGACGGTGACAGGCTCTCGGATTGCCGATCTGACGCCGGTTGCAGCCCTGACAGGGTTGCTGGCAGAGACCCCCGTTGCCGGGCTGTTCTGCAGCGACATTCCCGCCCTTTCCGCTGACCCGGCGCTGGCCGAAATTGCCGCGATCAGCGACACGCGCAGCCGGACGCGGGCCATCATGGCGCTCATGACGGCCCGGCAGAGATGAAGGAAACCGATCTCTACCCGCCGGTGAAAGCCTTTTTGGAGGGGCAAGGCTACGAGGTGAAATCCGAGGTCGGCGCTGCCGATGTCGTGGCTCTGCGCGATGGCGAGGACCCGGTGATCGTGGAGCTGAAAACTCGCTTCTCTTTGGCGCTGTTCCATCAGGGCGTGGCGCGGATGGCCTTGGCAGATCTGGTCTATCTGGCGGTGCCGCGCGGAAAAGGGCGGGGGTTTCAGAAGGCGCTGAAGGAAAACGTGACGCTCTGCCGCCGGTTGGGGCTTGGTCTGCTGACGGTGCGGATGCGCGACGGGTTCGTCGAGGCGCATTGCGATCCGGGGCCCTATGCGCCACGCATTTCCAAACCGAAACGCCATCGGCTGCTGCGGGAATTCGCACGCCGGGTCGGCGACCCGAATAGCGGCGGGGCCACGCGGGTGGGGCTGGTCACCGCCTATAGGCAGGACGCCCTGCGGTGTGCTGCCCATCTGGCCGAACACGGACCCTCACGCGGCCGGGACGTGAAGGCCGCGACCGGGGTGGACCGGGCCACGACCCTGATGCGGGACGACCACTATGGCTGGTTCGAGAAGGTCGAAAAGGGTGTTTATGCGTTGACGCCCAAGGGGGTGGAGGGGCTGGACGAGTATGGCATGCCAAACCCACTTGCCGCCGCGGCAGAAACCGAGAACACCAGCTGACCTGCCTTTTGGGTTTTCCTTTCGCCTGCGGCTTGTGTCACATAACCGTTACATTCGCCGAGGCAGCAGTAAATGTCCTTCACGGTTCTTCTGGCGGTCCTGGGTGCGGCCTTGCTGCACGCGGGCTGGAACGCCATCATCAAGACGGGGCTGTCGAAGCAGACCTCGATGTTCCTGCTGTCGGTGGGACATGCGGCGATCGGCTTTTGTGTGGCCCTGACCAAGCCCTTTCCGGAGGCCGAGGTCTGGCCCTGGCTGCTGGCCTCGGGGCTGATCCACATGGCCTATCAGCTTTTCCTGGCCTTCGCCTATGAACAGGGCGCCCTCAGCCGCGTTTATCCACTGGCACGCGGGGCTGCGCCGATGATGGTGTTGGTCGTCAGCGTCCTTTTCCTGTCCGACCCTATGGGGGTGATGGATTACGTGGGCGTTCTGGTCCTGGGCCTTGGCATCGCCTTCATGGCGCGCGGGGTCTTCACCAATGGCGAATCGCGGCGGTTGCTGCCGTTTGCCTTCGGGTCCGCCATGGCGACGGCGGGCTATACGCTGGCCGACGGGTTAGGCGCGCGGGTGGCGGGCGATCCGCTGCAATATGTGGGCTGGCTGATGATGCTGTCGGCGCTGTTCTACACCCCGGCTGCGATTGCCCTGCGCGGGGTCGAGGTGATCCGCGCCAGCAGGCGGGACTGGATCATGGGGCTGATCGCGGCGGCGGCGAGCTTTGCGGCCTATGCCATCGCGGTCTGGGCCATGACGGTGGCGCCGCTGGCCCTTGTCGCGGCGCTCCGGGAAACCTCGATCCTCTTCGCCGTGCTGCTTGGCTGGCTGCTGTTCGGGGACCGGATGGACCGGGGCAAGATCATCGCCGCCGTGCTGATCGTCTCAGGCGTTGTCCTGACCCGGCTCTGACCAGCGGACGATAGCCTCGCCCGCCATCATGTCGCCCTTGGCACGGTCGAAGCGCAGATAGGCAATGGCCTTGCCACCTGATTGAGTGAAGAGCGTGCCAGCCGGTTTGTCGCCTGCCATGATCGGTGTGCCGACGGGCGCGTTGCCGTCAATCTCCACCGTGACCAGCCCCTTGCGCAGGGTGGTCTTGTGCTTCATCCGCGCGGTGACCTCCTGCCCCACATAGCAGCCCTTGCGGTGATCGACCCCGTGCAGCCGGTCATAGCCCGCTTCAAGGATATAGCTATCCTCGGGGATCAGCTCGATGCCGGTTTCGGGGATGCAATGGGTCACGCGAATCGCATCCCAGTCGATCTGCGGTGCGCTGCCCTCCACCCCATAGGATCGCCAACCGAGTGCCTCGTGGCGCGGATCGGGGTGGGCGCCGTCGGGCGCGGGGCCAAGGCCACGAGCGACAGACAAGCCGCTGTCCTCGATCGTCACCGCTGCGCGCAGCTTGTACATCGAGAGGCGTCGGAACAGCCCCGGCGCGAGGTCACCGGCCACGTCGAGCAGGATATCCTCACCCCGGTCGAGCAGAAAGAAATCCGCCAGAAACTTGCCTTGGGGACTGAGCAAAGCGGAATAGACCAGAACGCCGGGTTTGGCGTCATTGGTCACAAGCCCATGCAGGAATTGCTGCGCATCCTCGCCCGCGATCCGCAATACGGTGCGATTCTCTGCCTTTTCGCCGGTCATCCACGTTTCCTTTCGCGTCTTCCCCGTCATATAGGACGGCAGACCGTCCTGAACCATGGGCTTTCGCAACATGCCTGCGCCGCTGTCCATCATCATCCCCACCCTGAACGCAGCACCTTTGCTGGCGGCAACCACGGCGGCCCTGATGGAAGGCGTCGAGATGGGGCTGGTGCGCGACTTGGTGATTTCCGATGGCGGGTCCACGGATGAAACGGCAGAGGCCGCGAGGGAGTTGGGGGCCGTCTGGGTCAGCGGACCTGCCAGCCGGGGCGGACAGCTGGCGCGCGGGGCGCAGGCGGCGTCGGCCCCGTGGCTGCTGTTCCTGCATGCCGATACATGGCTGGCCCCCGGTTGGGGTGAGGCGGTTCTGACCCATATGAATCGCAACCCCGACCGCGCGGCCTGTTTCCGCCTTGCCTTCCGCAGCGAGGCGAGCGCCGCACGGCGCGTGGCGGGATGGGCCAACTGGCGGACGCGGGCCCTTGGCTTGCCTTATGGCGATCAGGGGCTGCTGATGTCGCGGGCGCACTACGACCGGGTCGGCGGCTACCCGGATCAGCCGCTTATGGAGGATGTGGCGATGGCGCGGGCCCTGAAAGAACGGCTAGTGATGTTGCCAGTGGAGGCGCGGACATCGGCGGCGCGATACGAGACGGAGGGCTGGACGAGGCGCGGGGCGCGCAACCTAGGCACGCTGCTGCGCTACCGGATGGGGGCCGATCCGGCGCGGCTTGCACGGCGCTATCACGGCACCGATTGACCCCGCCTGCGGGGGCGGCTACCGCTTTCACATGCCCTCTCGAAAGGTCCCGATATGAGCCTCGCCAACGGTCGTCATTACCTCGCCATTCCCGGCCCCTCCGTCATGCCCGACCGCGTGCTTCAAGCGATGCATCGACCTGCGCCCAACATCTATACGGGGCAGTTGGTGGACATGACCGCAACCATCGTTGCGGATCTCAAGCAGGTGGCGCGGACCCGGCATGAGGTGGCGATCTATATCGCCAACGGCCATGGCGCTTGGGAAGCGGCGCTGTGCAACACCCTGTCGCGGGGCGACAGGATCCTGATTCTCGGAACCGGGCGGTTCTGCCTTGGCTGGGGCGAACTGGCAAACGGGTTGGGAATCGAAACCGAGGTGATCGATTTCGGATTCCGCGCGGGGGTGGATCTGGATCGCGTGGCCGAGGCCCTGCGCGTCGATACCGGGCACAGGATCAAGGCCGTTCTGGCGGTTCAGGTCGATACGGCCTCATCCGTGAAGAACAACATCCGCGGCCTGCGCCGCGTGCTGGATGAGACCGGCCACCCGGCGCTGCTGTTTTCCGACAATATCGCCTGCCTGGCAGTGGATGAGTTCCACATGGATGACTGGGGAGTCGACGTGATGGTGACGGGCTGCCAGAAGGGGCTGATGGTGCCGCCGGGCATGTCCTTCGTCTTTTTCAATGACAGGGCAGATGCCACCCGCGAAACGGCTGACTGCGTGACGCCCTATTGGGACTGGCGCCCGCGCGCGAACCCGGCGCTCTACTACCAGCATTTCTGCGGCACAGCGCCAACGCATCACCTGTACGGGCTACGCGAGGCACTGGACATGATCCTGCACGAGGAAGGCTTGGAGGCGGTCTGGCACCGTCACAAGGTGCTGGCAGGGGCTGTCTGGGCTGCGGTCGAGGCGTGGGGACAGGGAACCGAGATCGCACTCAACATTGCAGACCGGGACGCCCGGTCGCATGCGGTGACGACGGTTCGCATGGGCGGCGAGGCTGGCACGCGCCTGCGCCACTGGCTGGAGCATCAGGCGGGGATCACGCTTGGCATTCCGCTTGGCGCGCCGGAGGAAGAGGCCAATGGCATCTTTCGCATCGGTCATATGGGACACGTAAATGCCCATATGGTCATGGGTGTATTGGGCTCGATCCAGGCGGGGATGATCTCGCTTGGCATTCCACACGGTCCGGGCGGGCTTGATGCAGCAGCTGAGGTCATCGCAAAGGGCTAGAAGAATTTTGAACCAAAATTCTTCCGGCCTTCCCAAAATTCTTCAAGAAGAATTTTGCAGCCCTGAAAAATCTTCTGGAAGATTTTTCCTAGCCCCGTGCCTCTGCCAAAGCTGCGGGAAGCACCTCTGCGAAAGCGGCAATATCCTCGTCGCGGCCGCAACTCACACGAATGCAGCGATCCTGCGGCGACGTGAACGGCATGCGAACGAAGATTCCGCGCGATACCAGTCCTTGCAGCACGGCGCGGGCAAAATCTCCGTCACGGCCACAATCAATGGTCACGAAATTGGTTGCCGATGGCAACGGCATCAGCCCGTTCTCCCGTGCGATCTGGCCGATCTTGTCGCGGGAGCGCGCAATCCGCACCACCGTTTCACGCAGGTAATCCTGATCCTCCAGCGCCGCCAATGCGGCGGCCTGTGACACCCGGCTCATGCCGAAATGGTTGCGGATCTTGTTGAAGGAGGTGATCAGCCCGGCCTCTGCGATGGCATAGCCCACGCGCATGCCCGCAAGGCCGTAAGCCTTGGAGAAGGTGCGCATACGGATCACGCGAGTGTCGCTGACATCGAGCGGCGGGATCGCATCGGCAGGGGCGCTGTCGCAATAGGCCTCGTCCAGCACCAGAAGGCAGCCTTCGGGCACCGAGTTGATCAGGTGCTGCACGGTGTCCGCGTCGTGCCAACTGCCCATGGGGTTGTCGGGATTGGCGAAATAGATCAGCTTGGCGCGGGTTTCATGCGCCTTGGCGATCAGCGACAGCGGGTCTTCATGGTCATCGGCATAGGGCACCTTGTGAAGCTCGCCGCCGAACCCGGCCACATGGTAGTTGAAGGTTGGATAGGCCCCGTCCGAGGTCACCACCGCATCTCCGGGTTTGATCAGCAGCCGCACGAGATAGCCGAGCAACCCGTCGATTCCTTCTCCGACCAGGATATTCTCCATGCCAACACCATGATGAGCGGCAAGGGCCTTTCGCAGATACCAGGATTCCGCATCCCCATACATCCAGGCGCCTTCTGCGGCTTCGGCAATCGCGGCCTTCGCCCTGGGGGACGGGCCGAAGACGCTTTCATTGGCCCCAAGGCGCGCGCGGAAAGGCTCGCCCCTTTGACGTTCCTGGGTTTCGGGGCCCACGAAGGGGACGGATGCGGGCAGGCTCTGGACGAGCGGTGTGTAGCGAGGACCAGTCATGGCGAAAGAAGAACCCAAAAGCGAAGCGACGCGCAAGGGTTTCCCGCGCGTCGCTGGTTTTCATTGAAGGCCGGGCTGTCAGCCAATCTCTGCCAGACGCGCAAGCGCGTCCTTGATCTTGGCCTCTTCCTCTTCGCGCGCTGCGAGGTTGTCGCGGGTTTCCTCGACCACCTCTGCCGGGGCGCTTTCGGCGAATTTCGGGTTGTTCAGCCGCCCGCGCAGTCCGCCCAGTTCCTTGGCGAGCTTGCCAAGCACCTTTTCCAGCCGCGCCTTTTCCTCGTCCACGTCGATGATGTCGGCAATGGGCAGGCCGAAGACAGCACCTTCCACGGCGATGGTGACGGCCCCTTTCGGCAGGGCATCCACCGCCTGAACGCCAACCACACGGGCGAGCCGCAGGATCATCGCCTCGTTCCGGTCCCATGCGGCCTGACCCTTGTCGTCCAGTTCCGCCTGCAGCAGCGGCACTTTCAGACCGGCGGGCACATGCATCTGGGCGCGGACCGACCGGATGGCCTCGATCAGGCCGATGACCCAGGTCATTTCACGGTCGGCGTCTGCGTCGATCAGGTCTTCGCCATAGGTCGGCCAATCGGTGTGGACCAGCATCTTGTCGCGCTCGGCGATCTGGCCCCAAAGCTCTTCGGTGACGAAGGGCATGGTGGGGTGCAGCAGGATCAGGCACTGGTCGATGACCCAGGCCATGGTGGCGCGGGTTTCCGCAATCACGGCCTCGTCGCCGGAGGCGAAGAGCGGCTTGGCGAATTCCAGATACCAGTCGCAGACCTGCCCCCAGACAGAGGCATAAAGCCCGTTCGCCGCATCGTTGAAGCGATAGGCATCCAGCGCCGCGTCATGGGCGACGCGGGCGCGGGCAATCTCGCCCACGATCCAGCGGTTGACGGTCTGGGTCACGGCGCCGGGGTCGAAACCCGGCACCGGCTTGCACTCGTTCATTTCCGCGAAGCGGGCGGCGTTCCAGATCTTGGTGGCGAAGTTGCGGTAGCCCGCGATGCGGCTCGTCGACAGCTTCAGGTCGCGGCCCATGGCGGCCATGGAGGCGAGCGTGAAACGCACCGCATCGGCGCCGTATTCGTCGATCAGTTCCAGCGGGTCCAGAACATTGCCCAAGGACTTGGACATCTTCTTGCCCTTCTCGTCCCTCACGAGGGCGTGGACATAGACCGTGTGGAACGGGGCCTGATCGACCACGGCAAGCTGCATCATCATCATCCGGGCGACCCAGAAGAAGATGATGTCGAAACCGGTGATGAGCGTAGAGGTCGGAAAATACTTGGCATAGGCGTCCGTTTCCTCGGGCCAGCCGAGCGTGCCGATGGGCCAGAGACCGGAGGAGAACCAGGTGTCGAGGACGTCTTCGTCACGGGTCAACGCCTTACCACCCGACATTGCGACGGCTTCGTCCTCAGTCGCGGCGCAGTATTCCTTGCCATCCTCGTCATACCAAACCGGGATCTGGTGACCCCACCACAGCTGGCGCGAGATGCACCAGGGCTCGATATTCTCCAGCCAGTGGTAATAGGTCTTGGCGTCGCGTTCGGGCAGGATGCGGGTGTAGCCTGCGGTCTCGTCAAACTCCCCGGCCTCCTGCGCGGCCATGCCCTTGCGGACGGCGTCCAAAGCGGGGCCCACGATCTTTTCGGCATCCACGAACCACTGGTCGGTCAGGTAGGGCTCAATCGCCACCTTGGACCGGTCGCCATGCGGGACCATGTGCTTGTCTTCGTCGATCCCGTCGAGCCAGCCATTGTCGCGGGCCTCGGTCACGATGGCGTCGCGCGCCTCGTAGCGGTCCATGCCGTCATAGCGTTCGATGGCCGCGCCGATCATGTCGGCCGGGCAGTCCTCGGCGAAATCGTCATTCCCGCGCAGGAACATCGCCGCGCGGGTGGTCATGACGTTGATGGCGCGCAGGCCGGTGCGCTTGCCGACTTCCATGTCGTTAAAGTCATGGGCGGGCGTGATTTTCACGGCGCCGGTGCCCTTTTCGGGGTCGGCATATTCATCGGCCACGATGGGGATGGAGCGGCCACAGATCGGCAGCGTCACGGTCTTGCCTATGAGGTGCGCATAGCGCCGATCCTCGGGGTGGACGGCCACGCCGGTATCGCCCAACATCGTTTCGGGCCGCGTCGTGGCGACGGTCAGGTAATCGCGGGTTTCCCAGTCGGTCGGGTTGCCTTCCTCGTCGAAGTCAACCGGATGCTCATAGGTCTCGCCGCCATCGAGCTTGTAGCGCAGGCGCCACATCTTGCCGTTCACCTCGGCCTGCTCGACCTCCAGATCGGAGATTGCGGTCTCGAAATGCGGGTCCCAGTTCACCAGCCGCTTGCCGCGATAGATGAAGCCCTTGTTGTACATCTCCACGAAGACCTTGATCACCGCATCGTGGAAATTGGCGTGGTTGCCGCGATCCGGGTCGCCCTCGGCCCCGCCCATGGTGAAGGCCTCGCGCGACCAGTCGCAGGAGGCGCCGAGCCGCTTCAGCTGCCCGATGATGGTGCCGCGCGATTTGACCTTCTGCTGCCAGACCCGGTCGAGGAATTTCTCACGCCCCATTTCGCGGCGCGACGGCTCGCCATTCGCGGCCATTTCGCGTTCGGTCACCATCTGAGTGGCGATGCCCGCATGGTCAGTTCCGGGCTGCCAAAGCGTGTCGAATCCGCGCATCCGGTGCCAGCGCACGAGGATATCCTGCAGCGTGTTGTTGAAGGCATGGCCCATATGCAGGCTGCCGGTCACATTGGGCGGCGGGATCATGATGCAGAACGTGTCGTCCCGGCTTGCATTGGCGCCAGCGGCGAAGGCGTTCTTCTCTTCCCATTTCGCGGAGATCCGCGGTTCGGCCTCGGCGGCGTTAAAGGTCTTTTCCATCGCCTGCATGTCCCATGTCTTGTGTCAGTTGGTGACTTATCCGCTTCGCACGGAAAGGCCAAGAGCAGGGGATCGGGAAATGGTGTGACGTGGCGCGGGCTGGACAGGGACCGAGCGGTTGTTACCTATGGGGATGAGGCAAAGCAGCGGAGCAAGCGATGAAATTCGGAAGTAGCCAGTCGGTGACGCGGCAAGAGGATCAGCGGTTCCTGACCGGGCATGGGCGATACGTGGATGACATCGCGCCGGAGGGGGCGTTGCACTGCTACCTGTTGCGCAGTCCGGTGGCGCATGCGGAGATTACGGAGCTGGACGTGAGCGAGGCGCGCGCCGCCCCCGGCGTGCATCTGGTGGTGACGGCGGCGGACCTGACGGCGGCGGGGCTGGCCAATTCCATCCCCTTCACGGTGATCGATACCGAGGACGGCGGCAAGGCGGCGGCCCCGCGCCGTCCGATCCTGGCAGAAGGCCGAGTGCGCTTCGTCGGTGAACCCGTGGTTTTCATCGTGGCCGAGACCATGGCGGCGGCGAGGGATGCGGCGGAGCTTGTGGAATTCGATTTCGACGAGCTGGAGCCGAAGCTGGACGTGGCCATCGGCGGGCCGGAAATTCACCCGGAGGCACCGGGGAACCTCTGCTATTCCTGGGGTGCGGGCGACAAGGCGGCAGCAGACACGGCGATCGCGGAAGCCGCGCATGTGGTCACCGTTACGGTCGAGGACAACCGGATCATGTGCGCCAGCATGGAACCCCGCGCGATCTATGCCGAGATGGTGGGCGAGCGGCTGCATGTCTGCGAGAACGGGCAAGGCGTCTGGACCAAGAAAGCCGAGATATCCGCGTGGTTGGGGATGGACCCCGAGGACGTGCATGTGACCACCCCCGACGTGGGTGGCGCCTTCGGCATGAAGACGATGCGCTACCCGGAACATTTCCTGCTGTCCTTCGCGGCGCGGCAGTTGCGCCAACCTGTCCGCTGGATGGCCGACCGGACGGAATCGATGCTCTCGGACAATGGCGGGCGCGACCTGACCTGCACGGCGGAACTGGCTTTTGATGCGGATCTGAAGCTGACGGGCTATCGCCTGCACACGGTTTCAAATGTCGGGGCCTATGTGTCGGGCTTTGCCCAGATCATCCAGAGCCGCCTGTTTTCCCACGTCTTTCCCGGCGTCTATGACGTGCAGGCGGCCTATATGAACAACAAGGCGGTGTTCACCAACACCACGCAAGTGGATGCCTATCGCGGGGCCGGACGGCCCGAGGCGATCTATGTGCTGGAACGCGCCATGGATCACGCCGCGCGGGTGTTGGGCACCGACCCGATGGAACTGCGCCGCCGGGCGTTCATCAAGCCGGGACAGATGCCCTACAAGACGGCGGCGGGCGAGCTTTACGATTCGGGCAATTTCGCGCGGGCGATGGACCGCGCCGCGCGGGAGGCCGACACCGCAGGGTTCGAAGCGCGCCGGGCCGCGAGTGCTGCTCAGGGCAAGCTGCGCGGTCAGGGCCTGTGCTATTACATCGAGGCCATCTTGGGCCAGCCGATGGAAACCGCGAAGGTCGAGCTGACCGGGAGCGGGGCCAAGGTCTATGTCGGCACGCAGTCGGGCGGGCAGGGGCACGAAACGGTCTACAAGCAGCTTCTGCGCGACCGGTTGGGGCTGGATCTGGACCAGATCGAGATCGTGCAAGGCGACAGCGACCAAATCGCCAAGGGCGGCGGCACCGGCGGGTCTCGGTCGGTGACCGTGCAGGGCTCGGCCATCTACGCGACCTCGGACGTGCTGCTGGACGGGCTTCTGCCCTTTGCCGAAGAGGTGATCGGCGCAGAGGGCGCGCGGTTCGATCCCGAAGAGGCCGTCTTCCGCGCGCCGGGGTCGAATACGGTCGTTGGACTGATGGAACTGGCCGAACGGGCCGAGGCGGAGGGTCGTGCCGATCTGCTGACCGCCGAAAAGGAAATCCGCAACGCCGGCCGCTCCTTCCCCAATGGCTGCCACATCGCGGAGGTGGAGATCGACCCCGAAACCGGATTTTTAGCCATCGAGCGCTACACGGTGACGGACGATCTGGGCAATCTCATGAACCCCATGCTGGTCGAGGGGCAGATCCATGGCGGCATCGCGCAGGGGGCCGGGCAGGCGATGAACGAACGGGTGGTCTTCGACGAAAACGGGCAGCTGCTGACGGCAAGCTTCATGGACTACGGCATGCCGCGCGCAAGTGATTTTCCGTTCTTCGACTTCCACTCGGAACCGACCGAGACCGAGACCAACATGCTTGGCATGAAAGGCTGTGGCGAGGCGGGAACGATCGGCGCAATGGCGGCGGTGGCGAATGCGGTGCAGGATGCGCTCTGGCCTGTCGGTGTCAGGGTTGCGGATATGCCGTTCACGCCGCATCGTGTCTGGCAGATGATCGAGGAGGCGAAGGGAGCGATTGGCACCGATCAGGGGTAAATGGTCCTTCTGGCGCGGGTTCCGGAACCCCGAGCCGCGCCTGCCGGATGTCCGGCCCGCCTGCACCCATGTGGTGCTGCTCGATGGCACCATGTCCACCCTGCGCCGGGGCCAGGAAACCAATATCGGCCTGACGTACCGGCTGCTGTCGGAACTGCCCGCCTCGGCCAATGTGATGCTTTACTACGAGCCCGGCATCCAGTGGCGTGGCGTCAAGCGCTCGGTCGAGGTGCTGGCCGGGGTCGGGATCAACCGCCAGATCAAGCGCGCCTATCTGTTCCTGGCCCGCAACTACCACCCCGGCGACCGGATCTTCCTGATGGGCTATTCGCGCGGGGCCTTCGCGGTGCGGTCACTGGCGGGCCTGATCGACAAGCTGGGGCTGCTGCGGCCCGCGCAGATCAGCGAAGAGGCGCTGGAACGGCTCTACGGACTCTACCAGGAGGCCCCGGACAGCCAGCAGGCCCGCGCCTTCCGCGCCTCGCGCTGTCATGACCGGGTGCGGATCGAGATGGTGGGCGTCTATGACACGGTGCGCGCGCTCGGGCTGCGCTGGCCTTTGCTTTGGCGGCTGGCCCCGCAGGCGCATGAGTTTCACAGCCATGAGTTGGGGCATTCAACCCGCCACGGGCGCCATGCGCTGGCAATGGATGAAACCCGCGATGTCTACGCCCCCGTCATGTGGACCCTGCCCGAAGGGCGCGAGGGCGATGTGATCCAGATGTGGTTTCGGGGCACCCATGGGGATGTGGGCGGCCAGCTTGGTGACTGGCAGACGGCGCGACCGCTGGCGAACATCCCGCTGGCCTGGATGCTGGGAGAGGCGGAACATTGCGGGTTGCCGCTGCCACCCCATTGGCGCAGCCGCTATCTGACCGATCCCGGCGCGCCTTCGGTCGGAACCATGCGCGGCTGGAGCCGGATCTTCCTGCTGCGCCACAAGCGGCGGATCGGGCTGGACCGGTCCGAGCGGGTGCATCCAAGCGCCCTGCCCGCCGCGCGCCAGGCCGGGCTGCCGGTCATGTCGGACGGGGCGTTGCGGGTCGGATAGGCGTTTCGCCGCCTTTGGCGTCGACCCGGGAACGGCCAGTCTCAGACCCCCTTCGGGAGCCTTCGCCCACCCGTGAGGGGGGGCGCCCCCCCTTCACCCCCCGCTTTGCACCATAGGGACAGACATCACGGCTTGCGCGGTTTGGCACGAAGGGTTGGGTCCGCCTGCGCAGGATCCTCGGGCCAGGGATGCCTAGGATAGCGCGCGCGCATGTCCTTGCGCACATCGGCATAGCTGCCCGCCCAGAAACCGGGAAGATCGGTTGTGGTCTGCACCGGACGGCCAGCGGGCGACAGCAACGTCATGCGCAGGGGCTGGCGGTCCTGCCCGATGGTGGGGTGGGTCGTGGCGCCGAAGACCTCTTGCAGGCGCAGGGCCACTTCGGGCGTCTCGCCGGAATAGTCGATGGCGGCCTTACGCCCCATTGGCGTGACCCAATGCGCAGGCGCCAGCCGGTCCAGTTCCTGCTGTTGGCCCCAGTCGAGTAGGGTTTTCAGCGCCTCGGTCGGGTCCAGCCGTTTGAGATCCGCAGCGCTTGTCTGGGTGGTCAGGAAGGGAGAGAGCCACTCTTCGAGCCGCGCAAGCAAGGTCATCTCCGAGACATCCACCAACCCCGAGGCGCGCAATCGGGCCCGCAGAAGGCGCGCGGACCGGGACCAGTCCAGCACGTCCAGGCCAAGATCGCGAATGCCGGACAACAATGCGCCGGTCATCGCCTCTGGCGGGGCGTCTTTCCAGATCCGGTCCTGAAGGATCAACGCGCCGAACCGCTCCTCTTCCCGCGCCACCACCCGCCGGTCCCGGCGCGACCAGTCGCAGCGCTGCACCCAGGTGATCCGGTCGGCATAGAGCCCGCGAAGTTCGCCCTCGCTGAGCGCCACCGCCTGCCGGATACGGGCCTCGCGCGGGTTGCCATCGAGATCGGTCGCCACGATCAGCCGCTGCCCGGCCAGTGCATCGTCATCGGGCATTACCGCGCCCTTGCCGCCGGACAGAACGAAACGGGGCGCATCGCCCTTGCGGCGCAACCCGATGCGGTCGGGATAGGCAAGCGCGGCCTGCTCGGCGAGGCTGTGTCGTGGCCCCTTGGCGAAACGGGCCAGGCGTCTGGCCTCTTCCTTGATGCGCGCCACCGCCCCCCGGTCCGCATTCAGCCCGCCGGGATTGTCCAGCGCGCGCAGCCGCAGCGAGAGGTCCGTCCCCCGGTTGCGAAGCGGATCGCGTTCCGACAGCAGGGCCGCCAGCCGTTCCGTCCCCTTGCCGCCCATGGCCAGCATATGGGCAAGGCGCGGATGCAGAGGCATGCGCGACAGCGCCTTGCCGTGATCCGTCACATGTCCTGCATCGGTCAGCGCGCCAAGGCCCCGCAACAGGGCCTGCGCCTCGGCCAATGCGCCGGGCGGGGGAGGGGTGAGAAAGGCAAGGTCTTCGCCATCCCCCGCCCCCCAAAGCGCAAGGTCCAGCGCAAGCGCTGCCAGGTCGGCGGCCTCGATTTCAGCCGGAGGAAAGGCGGGCAAGGCCCCCTCGCCGCCCCTGGTCCAGTTGCGATAACAGATGCCTTCCGCCACCCGTCCCGCGCGGCCCCGGCGCTGATCGGCCTCGGCCCGGCTGACCGCTTCGGTGACCAGCCGCGACATGCCCGAGGACGGGTCGAACCGCGCACGACGTGCACGCCCGCCATCCACCACCACCCGGATATCGGGAATGGTGAGCGAGGTTTCGGCAATCGACGTCGCCAGCACCAGCTTGCGCAGCCCTTTGGCCTCGGGGCTGAGGGCAGCGCGTTGCGCGGACAGAGGCATGGCGCCAAAAAGCTGGTGCATCACCACATTGCCCGGCAGATCAGCCAGCAGCGCGGCGGTGCGTCGGATTTCGCCCTCGCCCGGCAGGAAGGCCAGAATGCCCCCCTCGGTTTCGCGCAGCGCCTGACCGATCAGGGCCGCGACAGACTGCTCGAACCGGTCTTCCCTGCGGGGCGGGGCCTCGCGCCAGCGGGTCTCTACCGGGTAGGCCTTGCCTTCAGACGTTACCACCGGGGCATCATCCAGAAGGGCGGCGACCGGTGCGGCGTCCAACGTGGCGGACATCACCAGCACCAGCAGATCCTCACGCAGCGCGCCGCGCACTTCCCATGTCAGGGCAAGCCCCAGATCCGCATTGAGGGAGCGTTCGTGAAATTCATCGAAGATCACCGCACCGATGCCCGGCAGTTCGGGGTTGTCCTGCAACATCCGCGTCAGGATACCTTCGGTCACCACTTCCACCTGCGTGTCAGACCCCACTTTGCTCTCACCGCGCACCCGGTAGCCGATGGTCTGGCCAGGGTGTTCGCCCAGGGTTTCGGCCATCCGTTCGGCAGCGGCCCGCGCGGCAAGACGACGGGGTTCCAGCATCAGGATGCGCCCCGGTGCGATGCCGGCCTTCAGCAGCGCCAGAGGCACGCGCGTGGTCTTGCCCGCCCCCGGCGGGGCTTGCAGAACGGCGCGGCCATGAGATCGCAGGGCGCTCACAAGCTCGGGCAGGATGGGGTCAATGGGCAGGCGGGTCACGTGACTGGGGTCCGTCCTTGGGCAATCGGCATGTCGGGCCATAAAGGGCGGCACTGACGGCCCGCGTCAACCGTTGCTGGTTGCTGTCATAACGCCGCGCCGGGTGGACAAGGCGACCCCCGGCGGGGCAAACAGCGTCTGGCGCTTTGCCGATCCGCTGAAAGAAACGATGGCCCGATGACCGACACCCGCCTGCCTGCCGATCTGCCCGACCGCATCCTAGCCGGGGAACGCCGCGCTCTGGCCCGTGCGGTGACGCTGGTGGAAAGCACGCGGCCCGATCACCGGGCTGAGGCGACGGCTCTGCTGGAAACGCTTCAGGGCCATGGGCGGCAGGCGTTGCGGATCGGATTGTCGGGAACGCCGGGCGTGGGCAAGTCCACCTTTACCGAAAGCTTTGGCATGATGCTGGTGGACCAGGGGCTGAAAGTGGCTGTGCTGGCGGTCGATCCCAGTTCGACCCGCTCGGGCGGGTCGATCCTGGGCGACAAGACCCGGATGGAACAGCTCAGCCGCCAGAAGAATGCCTTTATCCGGCCCTCACCGTCGCTGTCCCATCTGGGTGGCGTATCCCGCCGCACGCGGGAGGCCGTGGCGCTCTGCGAAGCCGCCGGGTTCGACGTGGTCATCATCGAAACCGTGGGGGTCGGCCAGTCCGAAACCATGGTGGCCGAGATGTGCGACCTGTTCGTGCTGTTGCTGGCCCCGGCGGGTGGAGACGAGTTGCAGGGCGTCAAGCGCGGGATCATGGAGATTGCCGACCTCATCCTCGTGAACAAGGCCGATGGCGACCTGAAAGCCACCGCCACGCGGACCTGCGCCGATTATGCGGGCGCGTTGCGGCTGCTGCGCAAACGGGCGCGCGATCCGCAGGATTTCCCCAAGGCGCTGACGGTTTCGGCAGTCGAGGGCGACGGGCTCGAACGGGCCTGGGACGAGATGCAGGCATTGGCGGCGTGGCGCAAGGGCCATGGCGTCTGGCAGGAGCGGCGGGCGGAACAGTCGCGTCACTGGTTCGAGCAGGAGGTCCGATCAGGCCTGCTGGCGCGGTTGACCGGCGACCCGGCGATGCGGGCGCGAATGGCGGAGCTTGGGGCAGCCGTGGCCCGTGGCGAAACCTCGCCCGATGCGGCGGCGGCGGAGATCCTTGCGGGGCTTACAGGCTAGGCCCGGTCAGGCGTCCCCTTCCCGCGTCGTGACGAATGGCATCTCGATAACCGGCGCGGATTCCGGCACCGGCATGCTCGCGCGGCGCAGGCCAAGGCGCGGATGCATCTGCCCGGCCAGCATCCAGGCCGCCAGCAGTGCCCCGCCCGACAGGGCGAAGATCGACGACAGCGGCGCGACAAGCAGCAGCAGCCATGCCGCGCCCGGCGTCAGGATGCCCGATACATCGCGGAAACTGGAATAGACGGCTGACATCTCGGTCCGTTCCGAGGGTTTTACCGCCATCAGGAAGGGCAAGCCTCCGCAGACATCCAGCAGGATCAGGAAGAACGAGACCGAGGCCAAAGCCACCACCGCCGCCACCGGCCAGCCAGCCAGCGCGAAGGCCGCAAAAGACAGCACACCCGCCCAAAGGAAGCCGGTCCTGACCGACTGCCGGACCGAGCGCCCCTGCATCCAGCGCAGCATCAGCGGCGTGATGAACAAGAGCCCGTTCGTCATCGACAGCATGACGCCGCCCAACTGCTCGCTCAGCCCCGCATTCACCGCGAAGATGGGCAGGTAGACCACGTAAACCCACCATCCGCAGGACCGGATGACCGCAAAGAGCCAGCCCGCCACCAGCCTCGGCTGAGCCGCGAAGCGGCCCAGATAGGCAATCGGGTTCGTGGCGGGCCGCTTGGCCTTCTGGATCAGCTTGCCATTGCCAAGCCGCAGGTAAAGGAACGTCCCCAGCATCCCGAGGATCGCGACACCAGAAATCAGGAACGGCGCCGGCCGCCACCAGTCCATCAGGTAGACACCGGCCACCGGCCCGATGGTCCAGCCCGCCGCGCTGTAGAACATGCGCAGGGTTTCGCTGCGTCCAAGCTCCACCCGCTCGATATAATCCAGCACATAGGCGTTGAAGCAGACGAAGAGGGTGGCAACCGCGACCGTCGTCAGGGCCAGCGTGACGACGATGAAATCCGAAGAAATGGCCCCGATCCCGGCACCGGCGAAGAAGGTCAGCGCCGCGCCGGTATAAAGCCAGCGGCGCGGCACGAAACGGTTCAGCCACGGCACCAGAAAGCCCGCGATCATCGACAGCAGCCCGACGATGAAATAGGCCTCTGACACCGATTTGGCGCTGCCCAGGGTCTCCAGCATCGCCAGAGGCATCACCGAGATCAGGATGCCCCGCGCCACCGCCTCGCATCCCGCGAGCGTGGCAAAGCCCTTGACGCCCGGCGCAGGAGCGTGGCGCAGCCATTCGGGTATTCGACGTTCGTGCATGGGGGCTCGGGGCTTGAAATACCCTTAGACCCTATTTCCCTCTCCGTCCCTGTCTTGCCCGCGCGCGACCTTGGCAAGGTCGTTGCCGGGCCTTCGGACCGTCAGTAGCACAGCACCTTCGCCGCCTCATCGGCAAGGCCGACCAACACATCGGGCATGGCAAATTCCGCCGGGTGCCCTTCCAGCAGGCCCGCATCATAGCCACGTGCCTTTGCGGACATGCCCGACAGGTAGAGCCGCCCGCCGTGAGCTTCGATCTCGGCCAGATGATCCTTGAGCTTTCCGGTCCCCTGCCCTTCCAGCGTCTCGACAACGTCCGAGTCCAGCAGGCGCACGGCGTCACCCGCCATGAAGACGCGCACATCATGGCCAGCCTTCAACGCAGTCGCTGCCACAAGACAGCCGAGCGTGGCTTTGGTGGGGTTTTCGGGACCGGTGTGGATATGAATAAGGAAATCGGACATTGGCATGGCTCCTTTCGGCTGATCCTTTTCGAAAGGTAGCATAAATCCAAAAAATCACTCAAAACCGGTCATATGAGGAGCGATGCAGCACCCTCCAGTCTGAGAAGCGCCACCTTGGTTTCGACACCGCCCGCGCCAGAGAACCCGCCAAGGCCGGTTGAGGACAATACCCTGTGACAAGGGATCAGGATGGGAATGGGATTGCCCCCGCAGGCCTGCCCGATGGCCTGTGCTGACACCCCGAGCTCGGTGGCCAGATCGCCATAGGTGCGGGTTTCGCCGTAGGGAATGGCGCAAAGCGCGCGGTAGAATGCCTGTTGGAAATCCGACCCGCGCGGGGCGAGTGGCAGGGTGAAGCGGGTCAGGTTCCCCGCGAAATAGGCGGCCAGTTCCCCGGCCGCCCGCTGCATAAGATCCGTCTCGGGCGGGGTATCCTCGTCCCGCCACTCCAATGCCGTGATGGCCCCGTCCCGTTCGCTCAGGGCCAGGCGACCCACGGGGCTATCCACGCAGGCGATCATTCGGCAGCGTCGAGCTTGTCCTGCGTGCGCAACTCGAAATCCGAGGCATCGTGGCGTTCGTGCAGCTGCTTTGAGGGATCACCCGCTGTGCGGTTCACCATCCGGCCCCGCTTGACCGCCGGACGCGCATAGATGCGCTCAGCCCATTCCACCACATGGGTATAGCTCGCCACGTCCAGGAACTCCGCCGCGCCATACTGCCAGCCCTTCACCAGCCCGCCATACCAGGGCCAGATTGCCATATCGGCGATGGAGTATTCACCGCCGGCCATCCACTCATTGTCCGCAAGGTGCCGGTCCAGCACGTCAAGCTGCCGCTTTACCTCCATCGCGAAACGGTTGATCGGGTATTCCCATTTCTCGGGCGCATAGGCGTAGAAGTGCCCAAAGCCGCCGCCCAGATAGGGCGCGCTGCCCATCTGCCAGAACAGCCAGTTCAGCGTTTCGATCCGCGCCGGGCCGGAGACGGGCAGGAACGCCCCGAATTTCTCGGCCAGATGCATCAGGATCGACCCGGATTCAAAAACGCGCACCGGTTCAGGCCCGGATCGGTCGACCAGCGCCGGGATCTTGGAATTGGGGTTCGCGTCAACGAAACCGGACCCGAACTGATCGCCCTTGCCGATGCTGATCAGCCAGGCGTCGTATTCGGCATCGTGACCGGCGGCCAGAAGCTCTTCGAACATCACGGTGACTTTCACGCCATTGGGCGTACCCTGCGAATAGAGCTGGAACGGATGCTGACCTATGGGCAAGTCCTTGTCATGGGTCGCGCCGGCAATCGGGCGGTTGATCGAGGCGAAGGTGCCGCCGCTTTCCTTCTCCCAGGTCCAGACCTTGGGGGGCTCATAGGGTTTGGGGTCGGTCATGAAGCTGTCCTGTCTTGGCTGAGTCGCGCTTTCCTTGACCAAAGATAGAACGTGGGTGGGGCTTGTGAAAGGCGCGGGAGGCCCTGCGCAAACGCACATGTCCGTTGCGCTGACCACCGCCGGTTTGCGCGACCCTGCCCCGCCGCCATTGCCAGCGGGCCCCAGTTGCCGGATGATCCCGGAAAAACAAGGGCAGGAGGCTGCGATGCAGACACTCAGGACTATTGCGATCACGACCGTTCTTTTGGCGGGGTTAACCGGATGTTCCCAGACCCTGCGCACTCAAGCCGCCGCTGTCATGCAGCTGTCCGATGGCACCGAATGGGTTCTGACGGGCGATATCCAGACCGATTTCGAACTGTCCTCAGTGACCCGGCTGTCAGGCGACGGGATCACCTGCGAGATGCCGATGGAGCTGCGTCTGGACAGGTCGGGTGCAGGCACCATGACCTGCCGCGATGGCACCGGCGCGCTGATCTATTCCGAAGAGCGGGTAGTTCCGACCGGCATGTACCCGATCGCCGTGCGCGGCACCTATGTGGACGGGATCGAGACGACACGCGGGCGGGGCCGGATGGCATTCGGCTGGGGCAGCTTTGCAGACCCCGACTACCTGCGCGGGTTGATGGAGTAAGCGAAAAGGGCGCCCCGTGAGGGACGCCCCTTTTTTAGAGAACCGAGACCTTTTCAGCCAAGCGCCTCATCGCAGCGTTTGCAGGTGCCTGCGTGGGCATGCGTCCCCACATCGGGCAGGATCTTCCAGCATCGCTGGCATTTCTCGCCCTCGGCGGTCTCGAACACCACGCCGACGCCTTCGATCTCCGGCAGGCGGAAAGCTTCCTGCGGCAAGGGGTCGCCGGTCAGGTTCACGTCGGAAGTGATCACGATATCGGCGAAATTCACGGACCGCAGCGCCGCCAGCGTGTCCGCATCGCGTACATGCACAACCGGTGCGGCCTCCAGCGATGCCCCGATCACCTTCTCTCGCCGCTGGATTTCCAGCGCGGCGGTCACCACGCGGCGAGCCCGCCGCACCTTGGCCCATTTGGCGGCCAGCGGCTCATTCAGCCAATCCGCCGGGGTCTCGGGGAAGTCGACCAGATGAACCGAGCTGTCCTCGCCGGGGAAGCGTTCCAGCCAGACTTCCTCCATGGTGAAGACAAGGATCGGCGCCAGCCAGGTGGTCAGCCGGTGGAACAGGATATCCAGCACCGTCCGCGCCGCGCGGCGGTTCAGGGTGTCGCCATCGCAATAGAGCGCATCCTTGCGGATGTCGAAATAGAAGGCCGACAGATCCGTGGTGGCGAAGTTGAACAGCGCCTGGAACACGCCCTGGAAGTCGAAGCCCGCGTAGCCTGCGCGCACGGTATGATCCAGCTGCGCCAGACGGTGCAGCACCCACCGTTCCAGTTCCGGCATCTCGGACGGGTCCACGCGATCCGCTTCGCTGAAATCAGCCAAAGACCCCAGCATGAACCGCATCGTGTTGCGCAACCGGCGATAGCTGTCGGCGGTGCCTTTCAGGATCTCCGGCCCGATCCGCTGATCGTTTGTATAGTCCGCCTGAGCCACCCAAAGGCGCAGAATGTCGGCCCCGTACTGCTTGACGACCGCCTCGGGCACGATGGTGTTGCCGAGCGACTTGGACATCTTCATGCCCTTCTCGTCCAGCGTGAAACCATGCGTCACAACATTGCGATAGGGCGCCCGGCCAAGCGTGCCGCAGGCCTGCAGCAGCGAGGAATGGAACCAGCCGCGATGCTGGTCGGTGCCTTCCATATAGACGTCGGCGATGCCGTCCTCGGTGCCGTCTTCCCGGTCGCGCAGCACGAACGCATGTGTGGAGCCGGAGTCGAACCACACATCGAGAATGTCGAAGACCTGGTCGTAGTCGTCGGGGTTGACGATGCCACTGAGGAACCGTTCCTTCGCGCCATCCACGTACCACGCATCCGCGCCCTCGGCCTCGAATGCCTCGGCAATCCGCGCGTTGACGGCCGGATCGCGCAGCAGGAAATCCGGGTCGGTCGGCAGCGCGCCCTTTTTCGTGAAGCAGGTCAGGGGCACGCCCCAGGCCCGTTGACGGGACAGAACCCAATCGGGCCGTGCCTCGATCATGGAATAAAGCCGGTTGCGCCCGGTCTGCGGCGTCCATTTCACCAGGCTGTCGATGGAGGTCAGCGCGCGTTCGCGGATGGTGGTGCCGTACTGGTCCTGATCGTCGCCCACGGGCTTGTCGATGGCGGCAAACCATTGCGGCGTGTTGCGGAAGATGACGGGCGCCTTGGACCGCCAGCTATGCGGATAGCTGTGGGTCACGCGGCCGCGCGCGATGATGGCACCGGCCTCGACCAGCTTGTCGATCACGGCGGCGTTGGCCTTGCCTTCCTTTCCCTTGCGGTCGAAGACCTGAAGCCCGGCGAAGAAGGGCACATGCGGCAGGAATTCGCTTTCCTCGCCCACATTGTGGGTCATCCGGTCAAGCCAGTTGCGCTTCATGAAGCATTCATAGTCGTCGGCCCCGTGCGAGGGCGCGGTATGGACGAAGCCCGTGCCCGCATCGTCGGTCACATGATCGCCGTCGATCATCGGCACGTCGTAATCCCAGAAGCCATCGGCCCCGTCGAGGCCGTGGAAGGGGTGCTGAAGCATCAGCGCGCCAAGCTCTTCCGCCGTCACGTCGCGCAGGCGACGATACATCGACTCCTCAAGACGCGACTTGGACAGCACCTCGCCCGCCAGCTTGTCGGCCAGCAGGTAGCGGTCACCGATCCGGCACCAGCATTCCTCGGGCCGTCCGGTGACTTCGTAAAGCCCGTAGGAGATCGCCGGGTTGAAGGCCACGGCCTTGTTCGACGGGATCGTCCAGGGGGTCGTGGTCCAGATGACGGCCTTTGCCCCTTGCAGGTCGCCCTGCCCGTTCGTGGACTTGAACGGCACCCAGATCGTGTGGCTCTTGTGGTCGTGATATTCGATCTCGGCCTCAGCGAGTGCGGTCTTTTCGACCGGGCTCCACATCACGGGCTTGGAGCCTTGATACAAAGTCCCGTTCATCAGGAACTTCATGAATTCCTCGGCGATCACCCGCTCGGCATGGAAGGCCATGGTCAGGTAAGGATCGGCCCAGTTGCCGGTGATGCCAAGGCGCTTGAATTCATCGCGCTGGATATCGACCCAGCCTTCGGCGAATTTGCGGCATTCCTGGCGGAAGGCCACGACATCCACGTCGTCCTTGTTCAGACCCTTGTTGCGATACTGTTCCTCGATCTTCCATTCGATCGGCAGGCCGTGGCAATCCCAGCCGGGGATGTAGCGGCTGTCATGGCCCATCATCTGGTGCGACCGCACGATCATGTCCTTGATCGTCTTGTTCAGCGCGTGGCCGATATGCAGGTGGCCGTTGGCGTAAGGAGGGCCGTCATGCAGCGTGAAGGGCGTGCGACCCTCCTTGGCGCGCAGGCGGTCATAGATGCCCATCTTTTCCCACCGGTCCAGCCATTCGGGCTCGCGCTTGGGCAGGCCCGCGCGCATGGGAAAATCGGTCTTGGGCAGGTTCAGCGTGTCTTTGTAGTCGAGCGACTGCTCGGGCGTATCGGCGCACATGGATCGGCGTCCTTCAGATAGTCTGTCGGGATGGGGTTATCAGGGCGGTGCGAAAAATCAAACACCTTGTCCCGGCGTCTCTTGGTCTCAGAGAGCCGGGCCGATAATTCGAATAATGATGCGCACGAATGGGCGGGTCATGGGGCGTCTTATAGGCCCGCTGGAGGAGGTCGTCCAGAGGCGGGTGGCGCGACCAGATGGCCACTGGCGAAGCGCGCGTCGCGGTCCCAGACTGACCGCATGACACCCACTCCGCTTGCCAAGTTCGACATTACCCGGCCGGAAATCGAGCGCGTCGTCGCCCGGTTCTATGCAGGGGTGCGCGCGCATCCGGTGCTTGGTCCGGTCTTTGCCGCGCATGTGACGGATTGGCCCCCGCATGAGGCAAAGATCGCCCGGTTCTGGGCCAATGCGATTCTGGGCGAAAGGGGCTATGACGGCAATCCGATGGTCAAGCACATGCAGGCCGGCAATGTGCGGCCCGGCATGTTCGAGCCGTGGCTGAAGCTGTTCGACAGCGTTCTGGCGGAGGAACTGACCGAAGATCAGGCAGCCCGCTGGTCGGCACTGGCGCACCGGATCGGACGATCGCTCCGGGCCGGGGTCGTGGACCGCGACATGCTGCCGGGGGGCATTCCGAAGCTGCGATGACGCGCAACAGTCCGGCAGGCGCGGGGAAGGATCTTGCAAGATCCTTTCAAGATTTTTCAAAAATCTTGCCCGCGCCCGGTGGCGAGGTCAGCCGCAGGGGCCGCCGACCATGCCGATGCCACGCAGGATATGGACCACGCCGACAACATCGGCCGCCACACAGACAACCAGGTTCAGGGTGCGCGCATCAGGCGCCAGATCCCGCACCCGCATCAGCCCGGATGACCCTGCCAGCATCGCCAGCGCCCCGAACAGAAGCGCACCGTAATCCATGTAGGAACAGGTCCGCACACCGTTGATCGAACTGGTGGACAAGGTCGTGAAGCTGATGACGAAGCCAAGGACCGCGAAGATCAGGGCCGCTTTGCTGGCCCCGGACAGGCTACTCCAACTCATGGTATTCTCCTGAAATTGATGATTGAAACCCGTTCAGGTTGCGCTGAACGCCCGGATCGGTCAAGCATCTCTGGACTGGACCGGCCCTTTTCGGAGCATGGGGCGGCGGCGAAGGGGTCGGGGCGCGCGGATGAAAATCGGAATTGCAGGCGCTGGAATCGGTGGGTTGGCGGCAGCGGCGCTTCTGGCGCGCGACGGTCACTCGGTCACGGTTGTCGACCAGTTCGACGCACCGCAGCCGGTGGGATCTGGCCTCGTGATCCAGCCCGTCGGTCTGTCCGTGCTCGACAGGATCGGCGTGGGCGACAAGGCACGCCGCCTCGGGGCACAGATCGCGTCGATGTTCGGGCACGAGGCCGAAAACCATCGCGTCGTTCTGTCTGTCAGCTACGGTCACGCCCCGGATCGCAAGGGCCTTGGCATTCATCGCGCAACGCTGTTCTCCCTGCTTCTTGACGCGGCACAGGATGCCGGTGCGCGGCTGGTGCCCTCGCATCGGGTTCTGGGGCGCGAGGGGCAGGCGCTTCGGTTTAGCGACCGGCTGTCAGACCCGTTCGACCTGATCGTCGATGCCTGCGGGGCGGGATCGCATCTTTCCCCGCTCATCAGCCGTCCCCTGCCCTATGGCGCTGTCTGGGCCACCGTCCCCTGGCCCGAGGACAGCAAGCTGCCATCCGACCGCCTGACCCAGTGCTACCGGAGGGCCGATCGCATGCTCGGCGTCCTCCCCGTGGGGGCCATGCCGGATCAGCCGTGGCAAAGGCTGGCTGCCATCTTCTATTCGCTTCCCGTGTCAGGTTTTGACGAATGGAGACGCACGAGGTTCGAGACATGGCGCGCGGACGTCTCAGCCCTCTGGCCCGACTTTGCCCCGTTCCTCGGCTGGCTCGACGGGCATGACGCTTTCACCTTCGCCAGCTATAGCCACGGGTCGCTCGCCAGACCCTATGGCGACGGCATCGTCCATATCGGCGACGCGGCCCACAGGACCAGCCCGCAATTGGGACAGGGGGCCAACATGGCGTTGCTGGATGCCTGTGCCCTGAGTCGGGCGCTGCGTGTTTCGTCGGGTGAGGACGCGTTACGCCTCTATGCCGGGGCGCGGCGTTGGCATGTCGCCACCTATCAGGCGCTCAGCGCATCCTTCACGCCGCAATATCAGTCTGATAGCCAGGTGTTGCCGGTCATCCGGGATCGCGTGCTAGCCCCGCTTTCGCGTAGCTGGCCGGTCCCGAAACTCTTGACCCGGCTGGTCTGTGGCGACCTTGTCCCGCCGATGCCCGCGCTTACACCACGTGCGCGCGGGAGGTGACCCGTTCGCGCCAGATGATGTAGAGCCCTGCCCCCACGGTCAGCGCAATCCCCACAGCGGCCAGGCCATCGGGCAGATCGTCGAAGAAGATCAGCCCCAGAAGCGTCGCCACCGGGATTTCCAGATACTGCATCGGGGCCAGCGTGGCCGAAGGCGCAAAGCGCAGCGACCACGTCATCAGCAGATGCGCGACCGTGCCAAGCACGCCCATGGCCACCAGCAGCCATGCCTCTGCGCCCGAAGGCCAACCGGGGGTCAGGTCCGGCAGGTCTATTGGCAGCAACAACACCGCCAGCAGGATCGGAACACCGACCATGCCGCCCACGGCCTGCAACGCTAGTGGATCGGCCTCTTTCGCGATCTGCCGGGTGATCAGCATGAACAGCGCAAAGATGAAGGCCACCGACAAGGGCAGCGTGGCAATCCAGCCCACCTCGGCAAAGCTTGGCTGGATCACCATCAGCGTGCCGACGAACCCCACGCCACAGGCGGCGATCCGGCGGATGCCGACCTCCTCGCCAAGGATGAAATGGCCCATGATCAGCATGATGAAAGGCATCACGAAGGCAATCGCCACCGCATCGGCCAGCGGCAGATAGCGCAGGCTGAGGAACATGAAGGAAATGCCCAGGATTTGCAGGATCGAGCGAAAGGCCGTCAGCCGCAAGGCGCGCGGGCTCATCCTCAGGGTGCTGCCCGTCAACCAGACCATCGGCACCAGCAGCAGCGCCTGAGCCCCGAAGCGCACCAGCACCAGAACGATCAGCGGCACGGTATCGCCAAGCATCTTGGCCAGCGCGTCACCAAACGGGATCAGAACGCAAAACCCCAGCATGAAGAGGATGCCCAAAAGCGGGCGATCCCCGGTCACGCGGCGTCCGCCTTGCTGAACAGCCCCGACAGTGCCCGGCGCACAAGCCCGGTGACGGAGGGCCGGGTTGCCTTGCGGAACGGCAGCGGGCGGCAGACCTCCATCGCGGCGACACCCACGCGCGCGGTCAGCGCGCCATTGACGACGCCCTCTCCGAAGCGGCGAGAGATCTTGCCGATCAGGCCGCTGCCGATGATCGGCTCCAACATGTCATCGCCGACGGCCACCATGCCGGTCGCAACCAGATGGGTGATCACCGTGCGTGTCAGGCGCCACGCGCCAAGCGTGCCAGCGCGGCCCCCGTAGATTTCCGCGATGCGCCGGATCATCCGCAGGTTCGCGGTCAGGGCCGCCACCACATCGGCCAGGGCCAGCGGGACCAGAGCGGTAACAGTCGCCACTTGCCGGGCAGCAGCCTCGACCTCTGCGCGAGCGAGGGCATCGAGCGGGGCCAGCAGCTGATCCTCGGCCAGGTGCAGGGCGGTGTCCGCATCGAACACATCGCCCTTGCGCGCCATCATCGCCTCTTGTCCCAAGCGCAGTTCCGGTCTTCCGCGATAAAGCGTCATCAGGTCATCCGACACCTTTTGCGCGGCCTTGAGGTCGCCCGTGGCCAGCGCCGACTCGGCTGACTTCTGCAAACTGTCCAATCGCCCGAGGCTGAAGAACGATGCCGCCTCGCGCAACGCGACTAGCAGGGCCGCAAGGACGAACAGACCGATCAACCCGGTCGCGATCCAGCCCAGAACCGGGTTCGCTGTCAGCAGCCCGGTCACGAAATTCCACGCAGTCAAAGAAACCACAAAGCCGAGAAGCGCCGTCAGCGACCCCCAGAAGAGGCGCGCCAGTCGCGAAGGTTTGCGCGCGGCCAATGTCGCCACGGTCTGCATCGCGCGGCCCGTGGGGGCGGGCATGTCCAGATCCGGCACCGGCGGCGCGGCGGCGGGGCCTTCTGCGGGGGTGTCGTCCAGCTCGATCAGGACGGGGCCTTTGCGGTCGCTCATGCCAGCTTGTCCCCCAACAGGAATTCGGCGGCACGGTCCAGCCGGATATGCGGCGGACCTTCACCGGGTTTCAGGGTCAGTTCGGCGGGCGCGAAGCGCATCACCGAATAGTCGGCGTCGAGCCAGGCGGTCTCGCCCTTCCGGGCCGGGGCCAGAAGGTGGCCGGGGTCTTCGGGCAATTCGCCGGGGTGGAACGCCGCCTGCTTGCCACTGTCCAGGAGTGTCCCGCGCACAAGGTCCAGTTCCTTGCCGTTGTGGGTTCTTGTTTCCTCGATCGTGGCCCGCAACGCGGCCAGGGCCATGGCCTGCGTCTTCGCCCCGGCGAAATCCGCCCGGTCGCGGGCATCGCGCAGCAAGGCCTCCATGATCGCGGTCAGGCGCGGGTGCTGGCTGTGGTGCAGATGGTCGGCCTTGGTGGCGGCGAAGAGGATCTTCTCGACCCGCTTGCCCATGATCGCCGACAGGAAGGAATTCCGCCCGGGCCGAAACGCCCCCAGAATGCCCGCCATCGCGCGGCGCAGATCCTCGACCGCCTGCGGGCCGGAATGGATCGCGCCAAGCGCGTCGACCAGCACCACCTGCCGGTCGATCCGGGCGAAGTGGTTGCGGAAGAAGGGTTTCACGACCTGCGCCTTGTACGCCTCGAACCGGCGCGCCATCTCACGGCGCAGACTGCCTCGCGGGGCGTCACCGGGAGGCAGCGGCGCAAAGGTCAGAACCGGGCTGCCCTCCAGCTCTCCGGGCAGCAGGAACCGGCCGGGGGTGCAATCGGAAAAGCCCGCCTCACGGGCCTCGTTCAGATAGGCGGTGAAGCTCCGCGCCAGGGCCTGCGCAGTGGCTTCTTCCAGATTTGCTCTGCCTTCCGTGGCTTCGATCAGGGACCAGAACGGGCGCGCCAGATCGCGATGTTCGGCCCGTGACAGGGTGTCGGCGCTCCACTGGTCGTAGCTTTGGTCCAGCAGCGACAGATCCAGCAGCCATTCGCCCGGATAGTCCACGATGTCGATATGAACCGTGCGCGGGCCGGAGAGGCCCGACAACAGACCAGAGGGCTGAACCCGAAGCGACAGCCGCAGTTCCGAAACAGCGCGGGTCGATTGCGGCCAGTGTGGATTGCGCCCGGTCAGCGCCGCCAGATGGGTTTCATAGTCGAAGCGCGGCACCGTATCATCCGGCTGCGGTTGCAGGAACGCCGCCTGAATGCGCCCGGAGCTGGCGGCTTGCAGTCCCGGCATCCGCCCCCGGTCCAGCAGATTGGCCACAAGCGAGGTGATGAACACCGTCTTGCCCGCACGCGACAGCCCCGTGACCCCCAGGCGGATCACCGGTTCGAAAAACGTCTCGGAAATGGCGGAGCCAACGCTTTCCACGCCGCGGCCCAGAGTGTCGGATATGGCACCAATGACCAAACGATCTGTCCTTTGCGAAACCCAATGGATCAGAGAATAGGCATTCATGGTGGCGGTTTACAGGGCCGATTGCCCTTTCACCCGCTTTGCGGTAGCGGAAGCCCATGCCCCGCTATGCGCTTTTGATAGAATATGATGGCCGGCCCTTCGCTGGATGGCAGCGCCAACCCGACCAGCCCTCGGTTCAGGGGGCCGTTGAAACGGCTTTGTCCCGGCTCGAACCGGATGTGCCTTCGATTGCAACCGCTGGCCGTACCGATGCGGGCGTCCATGCGCTTGGCCAGGTTGCCCACTGCGATATGGCCCGTGAGTGGGATCTGTTTCGCCTGACAGAGGCGGTGAATTACCACCTCAAGCCGCAACCGGTCGCCGTCGTTGCCGCCGCCCGCGTGGCCGACGATTGGCACGCCCGGTTTTCAGCGCTGGAACGGCAGTATCTTTTCCGTCTGATTTCACGGCGGGCACCGATGACCCATGATGTCGGCAAGGTCTGGCAGGTCAAGAACCGGCTTGATGTGGAGGCCATGCGCGAAGGGGCCAGGCACCTGATCGGCAAGCATGATTTCACCACCTTCCGCGCCACGATCTGTCAGGCGGCAAGCCCGGTCAAGACGCTGGACGAGATCAGGATCGAACAGGTTGCCTACCCCTATGGCAACGAGTTCCGGTTTCACCTGCGGGCGCGGTCCTTCCTGCACAATCAGGTGCGCTCGATCATCGGCACGCTGGAACGGGTCGGGGCCGGGTCTTGGGCGCCCGAGGACGTCAGGGCCGCGTTGGAGGCCCGGGACCGGGCGGCCTGCGGACCGGTCAGCCCTCCGGAAGGGCTCTATCTGAATCATGTGTGCTACCCGGAACCTGTTTTCGCGGGTGGATAGCGGGCATGGGGGCGCTGCCCCCGCCGCCTTTCAGGCGACTCCCCTGAGGTATTTGTGCCAAGCTGAAAGGGCGGGCGCGTTAAGGTTAATGGGAGTAGTGTGACGAAGTGTTTACCTTGTCGCGACCATGCGCGGGGTGCCACTGCTGGCCGAGACACGCTATGGCGAGCCTGCCACGAGATGAGGGAACAGATGGGACCGGCCCTGCCAATCGTAACGGATATCGTGCTTGTGGGTGGCGGCCATACCCATGCGCTGGTGCTGAAGGCCTGGGGCATGCGGCCCCTCCCCGGTGTCCGGCTGACGCTGATCAACCCCGGACCGACGGCGCCATATTCCGGCATGTTGCCCGGCCATGTGGCAGGGCATTACGCACGGTCGGCGCTTGATATTGATCTGGTCAAACTGGCCCGGTTCGCGGGCGCGCGGCTGGTGATCGGAGAAGCCACCGGGATCGACCCTGTCGCGCGGCAGGTGACGGTCCCGGATCGGGCCCCGATCGGCTATGATCTTTTATCCGTGGATATCGGCATTCACAGCCGGATGCCCGAGATAAGCGGATTCGACTCCCATGGTATCGCCGCGAAACCGCTTGACCGTTTTGCGGATGCCTGGGCCCGGTTTGTCGAGGGTGGCGGCGGGCCGGTGACGGTGATCGGGGCTGGTGTGGCCGGAGCGGAACTGGCGCTTGCGGCGGTGTTCCGGCTGAGAACCGCAACGGGTGCTGCGGACGTGACCCTGATCGACAAGGGAGACATCCTCGACGGCATGCACCCGAAGGCCCGCGCGCGATTGCTGGCAGAGCTTGCCAAGGCCGGCGTCCAACTTATGCCGAGAGAGACGATTGCCGAGATTTCCCCGGCCAATGTCACTCTCGCATCGGGCAGCGTCTTGCCCTCTGCTTTTACCCTTGGCGTTGCCGGGGCCCGCCCCCATGGCTGGCTTGCAGAAACCGGTCTGACCCTGCATGAGGGGTGCATCACCGTCGATCGGCACTTGCGCTCGGTGTCTCATCCGGAGGTTTTCGCCGCCGGGGATTGCGCCGATCTGGCCTTCGATCCGCGCCCCAAGGCCGGTGTTTATGCCGTGCGCGCCGCCCCTGTCCTGCTGCGTAATTTGCGGGCTCTGGCCATGGGGCGAGAGGATGACCTGCTGCCCTTCCGGCCACAGCGCGATTACCTCAAGCTGATTTCCCTGGGCAGCAAACGGGCGTTGGCCGAAAAAGGTGGGCTCGTCGGGGCCGGGTCCGCGTTGTGGCGCTGGAAGGACCGGATCGACCAGCGGTTCATGGATAAGTTCCGCGACCTGTCGCCGATGGCATCGCCGCGCCTGCCCCGAGAACTGGTAAAAGGCGTCCGGGAAACGCTTGGCGACAAACCCATGTGCGGCGGCTGCGGGGCCAAGCTGGGGCCGGGCAGTCTGAAATCCTCGCTCTCGACCCTGCCGTCAGGGACCCGGACGGATGTCCTGTCGCGGCCCGGGGATGACGCGGCCGTTCTGCAAATCGGGGCGGCACGGCAGATCCTGACCACGGACCATCTGCGCGGCTTTACAATCGACCATGCCCTGCAGGCGCGGATTGCCGCCATTCATGCGCTTGGGGATTGTTGGGCCATGGGGGCAGAACCTCAGGCGGCCCTTGCGACGCTGATCCTGCCACGCCTCTCAGCCGATCTGCAAGCCCGCTGGATGGCCGAGATCATGGCGGAGGCGGCGGCGGTCTTTGCGGCAGAGGGGGCCGAGATCGTCGGCGGGCACAGCTCCATGGGCGATGAGCTGACCATCGGCTTTACGGTGGCGGGTCTGCTGGACGGGCCTGCGATCACGCTGGCGGGGGCGCGGCCCGGAGACCGGCTGTTGCTGACCAAAGCGCTAGGCACGGGCGTCATTCTGGCGGCAGAGATGCAACTGCGCGCGCCGGGGGGCGTGGTGGCCGGGGCCTGGGACCAGATGGCCACAAGCTCTGGTGACGCGGCCCGCATCCTTGCCCCACATGCGACCGCGATGACCGATGTGACCGGCTTTGGCCTTGCCGGGCATCTGCTGAATATCTGCGAGGCGTCGGGCGTCGCGGCCCGGCTGGATCAGGCCAGCGTCCCGGTTCTGCCTGGCGCGACTGCGCTGCTGGCCACGGGTCTGCGATCTACCATCCATGGCGCGAACGAAGCGGCTGTGCTGGGGGCCCTGAACGGGCTCGCGGACCCGATCCTGTTCGATCCGCAGACCTCTGGCGGGTTGCTGGCGGCCGTGCCGGCGGACAAAGCCAATCAACTGATGCGAGACTTTCAGCATATCGGGGAGCCTGTCACCGAGATCGGCGAGATCACCGATGGATCACCCCGGATCGACCTGCGCTAGAACCTGCCCCAATCGGTCCGCAATGGCGGGAAGGGCCTGATCTGTCAGCGCCTCGGCCTCGACCACCGCAGCGGTCGGGGCGTCATCGCGCTTGCGGGCACGGGCATAGGCGGGGTCGTAGTGGTGTACCACCAGCCCCTCGGCCAGCGTCAGCCAATCCTTAGCCTCGACCATGGCACGCCACTGTGCCACCCGTTCGGCCCCAACAAGGGCGCGCAGGCCTTCCAGAAGGCGCGTCAGTTCGGCCGGGTCGGCCAGCAGATCGGCATAGGCGCGCGCAAGGTAGGCCGCGCGAGCGGGCACCGGGGCCTCGACCTCGACCCGCGGCGCGCGGATCATGGCGTGCCACAGGGCAGGCGGCAGGCGCAGCGCACCGATCCGGGCCGATTCCGCCTCGACCACGACGGGCCGGGCGGGATCGAAGCCCCGAAAAGCCGTGATCAGGGCAGATTCAAATCCCTTCTGCGACGGTTGACCCCCCGCAACGGCCCCAAGGATTGACCCGCGATGTCCGGCCAGCCCCTCAAGGTCCACGACCTGCACCCCACGGTCCTTCATGAGCGCCAGAAGCGCGGTTTTGGCGGTACCGGTATTGCCATCCAGCCGGATCAGACGGAACGGCAGATCGCCGTGATAGAGCGCATCGACCACCGCCCGCCGATAGCTGCGATAGCCGCCCTCCAACACTTCCACCCGCCAGCCGATCTGGCGCAGGATGGTGGCGAAGGAATTGGACCGCTGCCCGCCGCGCCAGCAATAGACCAGCGGCTGCCAGCCACCGGGTTTATCCATCAGCTGCGTCTCGATGTGCCGCGCTGCATTTCGGGCGACCAAAGCCGCGCCAATCTTGCGGGCGTCGAACGGGCTGACCTGCTTGTAGATCGTGCCGACGCGGGCGCGTTCCTCATCCGACAGAACCGGAAGCGAGATTGCTCCGGGCAGGTGATCCTCGGCAAACTCAGCGGGCGCGCGCACGTCGATCACGGTGTCGAACCCACGCCACGCTCCGTCCCACAGATCGCCCAGATTGACGCTCACTCTGACTTGCCCCCTGCCCGTGGTCTCAGATCTCTTCGCCATTCATCTTGCGGAACCGCTGGATCAGGCTCGACGTGTCCCACCGTCCGCCACCAAGCTGCTGCACTTCGGCATAGAACTGATCGACAAGCGCCGTGACCGGCAGCGAGAGGCCCATTTCCTTGCCCTGTTCCAGAGCAATGCCCAGATCCTTGCGCATCCAGTCGACGGCAAAGCCATGGGTGAAATGATTGTCCACCATCGTGTCGGCCCGGTTGGCCAGCTGCCAGGACCCGCCCGCGCCCTGACTGACCAGCTTGGCCACCTTCTTGGCGTCGAGACCCGCCTTCATCGCGAAGTAGAGCCCTTCGGAAATGCTTTGCACCGCGCCCACGATGCAGACCTGGTTGACCATCTTGGTGATCTGGCCAGATCCAACGGGCCCGAAATGCTCGATCGCCTTGGCGTAGGCGTCCATCACCGGCACCGCCGCCGCGAAGGGGGCATCCTCACCGCCGCACATGATGGCCAGCTGACCGTTCTCGGCGCCCGCCTGCCCGCCCGAGACCGGCGCGTCGACCCAGGCGATGCCCTTGCCCGTGCCCACCTCTGCCAGCTCGCGCGTCACGATGGCCGACACCGTGGTGTGATCGACGAAGATCGCGCCCTCTTTCATGCCCGCGAAAGCCCCGTCCTCGCCCAGAACCACAGACCGCAGGTCGTCGTCATTGCCGACACAGGCCATCACGAAATCGCAACCGGCCACGGCCTCGCGCGGGGTCGCGCCATGCGCGCCACCATACTGCGCCGCCCATTTTTCCGCCTTCGCCTTGGTGCGGTTGTAGACTGTCACCTCATGCCCGGCGGCCTGCAGATGTCCCGCCATCGGGTAGCCCATCACGCCCAGACCCAGAAACGCCACTTTCGCCATGTCTCATCCCTCCTGATGCGGCGCGCATCCGCGCCTTTGCCCCTTCATCGCGGGATATCGGGGCGGGGGCAAGCCCGGGCCTGCGTTGATATTGGTCAAAGTCATCGGCAGGGTTCCGGCCTAGGGTGACGTCATCCAGTGCAGGACCAGCCCATGAACGATCCCTTCTCCACCGGCCTGACCAGTGCCGAGGCCGCGCGCCGTCTGGCAGAGCACGGCCCCAACCGGCTGGCAGAAACACGGGCGGTTTCACCGCTGCGCATCCTTGCGCGCCAGTTCGCGGGGTTCCTGGTGCTGGTGCTGATCGCGGCCATGGTCGTTGCCGCGGCACTTGACGAGGTGATTGACGCGCTGGCCATCGGGCTCGTGGTTTTGCTGAACGGGATCCTCGGCTTCGTGCAGGAATGGCGCGCCGAAACGGCGCTGGCCGCTTTGCGCAGGATGCTCGACCCAAAGGCACGGGTGGTGCGCGACGGTCAGCAGCAGATGATCGAGACCTCGGCCATCGTGCCCGGCGATCTGGTGGTGATGGAGGCGGGCGACCGGGTGCCGGCAGACATTGCTCTTCACATCGCGCTGCAACTCAAGGTCGATGAAAGCGTGCTGACCGGGGAATCCCTGCCGGTCGACAAATCGGGCGAGGACGCGACGGTCCACATGGGCACCTCGGTCGTGGCAGGCCGGGCCGAGGGGATTGTGACCGCCACGGGCAGCCGCACCCAGTTCGGCCAGATCGCGGAACTGACGGGATCGGTGGGGGAAAAGCAGACCCACCTCACCCGCCAACTCAGCCACCTCGCCCGCCAGATGGGCTTCGCCGCCATCGCGCTTGGCGGGGCGGTGGTGGCGGCGGGGCTGATCGTGGGTCAGGACCTGCTGGACATGTTCATGACCGGCCTGTCGCTGGCCGTGGCCATCGTGCCGGAGGGCCTGCCCGCCGTCGTCACGATCACGCTGGCGCTTGGGGCCTCTGCCATGGTGCGCCATCACGCCTTGGCCCGGCGATTGCAGGCGGTGGAGACACTCGGCGCGGCGTCCGTCATCTGCACCGACAAGACCGGAACACTAACGGAAAACAAGATGACGGCGGCGCGCGTCTGGCTGCCGGGAGATCGCTCTTTCACGGTCACCGGCACGGGCTACGACCCCTCGGGCCATATCGAAGGGCCAGAAGGCGCGCTGCGCCATGGTGACGATCCGGTCCTGTCCGAGCTGCTGGATTGCGCGATGATCTGCAACCACGCCAGCCTGCGGCAGAAGGCCGGTGAGTGGCAGATGGTGGGCGAACCCACCGAAGGCGCGCTGATGACGCTGGCCTACAAGGGATGGGCGCCCCTGCCCGACCCGGCCTCTGTGCAATCGGAACAGGCGTTTTCATCCGAGCGCAAACGGATGAGCGTGGTCTCTTCCCGCCAGGGTGGCCCGGTGCTTTATGCCAAGGGCGCGCCCGAGGCGATCCTCGATGTGTGCACGCAGGTCGCGGGGCCGGAAGGGCCAGTGCCCATGGTGGGCGCCGCCCGGCGGATCATCGAAGACGCTTATACGCACATGGCGGGTGAGGGACTGCGGGTCATCGCGCTGGCCTCCTCCCCGGTCGACGGCAAGGACGCGGCAGAAGAGAACCTGACTTTTCTGGGCCTCGTGGGCCTCATCGACCCGCCAAGGCCGGAAGTGCCCGCCGCTGTCGCCGCCTGCCGGTCTGCCGGTATCCGCGTGATCATGATCACCGGCGACAGCCCGGTCACGGCGCAGGCCATCGCCCATCAGATCGGGCTGCCGGTTGCGCAGGTGGTGACGGGCGACCGGGTGGACGCAGCAAGCGATAGTGACCTGCGCGCGCTGCTGGCGCAGGACGTGGTCTTCGCGCGCACCGCCCCCGCCCACAAGATGCGGCTGGTCGAGGCGTTGCAGGCCGAAGGCCAGATCGTGGCCATGACCGGCGACGGGGTGAACGACGCACCCGCCCTGAAACGTGCAGACATTGGCGTCGCCATGGGCATCCGCGGCACCGACGTGGCCAAGGACGCTGCCGACCTCGTTCTGCTCGACGACAACTTCGCCACCATCCTGCGCGTGGTTCGTGAAGGCCGCCGCCAGTTCGAGAACGTGCAGCGCTTCGTGCGATACCTCCTGTCCTCCAACGCGGGCGAGGTCGTGGCGATCCTGGTCAATCTCTATCTCGGCGGGCCGCTCATCCTGCTCGCCACGCAGATCCTTTGGATGAACCTTGTCACCGATGGTGTGGCCGCTGTGGCGCTCGGGCTGGAGAAAGCCACCAAGGACCAGATGGAGGACCCGCCGCGCCCGATGAATGCGGGCATCGTGGGGCGGGCGGGTCTGGCGATGATCCTCGTGCTCGGGGCCTATGCGGGGGCAGCTACGCTGTGGGTGTTCTACACGCTGCTGCCACAAGGTGAGGACATCGCCCGCACCGCCGCCTTCACCACCCTTGTGGTGTTCGAGGAGGTGGCCGTTTTCGCTTTCCGCTCGTTCCGGCAACCGTGCTGGAAAATCGGGCTCTTCTCCAATCCCCTTCTGCTGCTCGCTCTGGTGGCGATGATCGCCGCGCAGCTGGCCGCCATCTATTGGCCGCCCCTGCAACTGCTGCTGCATACCGTTCCGCTCGGGGCCGCGCATTGGCAGATGATCGGCCTGCTGGCCCTACCATTGCTGCTGGTGCCCGAAGCGGTGAAGACGGTGATGGTCTGGCGGGGCCGGTAGGGCCCCACCCGTCAGCTTGCCGCCGCCAGAAGCGAGGCATTGCCGCCCGCCGCCGTGGTGTCGATGCAGACGTGTCGCTCCAGCCGACACATCGCCGCCAGATCAGCGCGGGAGGCGAGCGGGATAAGCCGCCCCTCGCGCGCGGCCAATGCCGTGCGGATCGCGCGGGCAGGCACCTCCGGCCCGTCATAGGCGACCACGGCGAAGCCCTGCAGATCGGTCAGCACCTCGGCCTGTAACACCCCGTCGATCTCCGCCCCCGGAGCGACGGCCACGGCCTTGCAGCCCGCCCATTCGGCGATGCGCACCTGTTCGGCCGCCGCTTCCTCGGTCGGGCCGAGGCACAGGACCGTGCCGCGCGGGAAGATCGACAGGCGGTTCGACTCGCCGGTGGGGCCCGGCAGGCTCTCGGTGCTGCGCCGTTTCAGCGTATCGGTCACCGCCCTGTCCAGCGCCGCCTGCACCTGCACCGGATCCGCGCCCTTGCCGCCACGAGCAGGCGCCGTGGGCGTGCTGACCGCGCGGAACCGGGCCACATAGGCCGGCCCGCCCGCCTTCGGCCCAGTGCCAGACAGCCCCTCACCCCCGAAGGGCTGCGATCCAACGATGGCCCCGATCTGGTTTCGGTTGACGTAGATATTCCCCGCCTTCACCGCCTCGGTGATATGCTGCACCCGGTCGTCGATGCGGGTATGCAACCCGAAGGTCAGGCCAAAGCCCTTGGCATTCACGTCGGCAATCACCTTGTCGATGTCGCTCGCCTTGAAGGTCGCCACATGCAGGACCGGGCCGAACACCTCTTTGTCCATCTCTCCGATGCCGGTCACCCTGATCGCGACCGGAGCGAGAAAGCTGCCCTCCTCCGGTGCGGCAATCTCGTGCAGCACCCGACCCTCGGCGCGGGCCTTGGCGACATAGGCTGCGATGTCGTCGCGGGCCGGGACCGAGATGATCGGTCCCAGATCGGTGGCCGGATCCCACGGGTCGGCAACGGACAATTCGTCCATCGCGCCTTTCAGCATCTTCAGGAACGAGGGCGCGATATCCTGCTGGACGTAGAGGCAGCGCAGGGCCGAGCAACGCTGGCCCGCCGACTGGAAACTCGACGCCACGATATCGCGCACCGCCTGTTCCGGCAGGGCGGTGGAATCCACGATCATCGCGTTCAGACCGCCGGTTTCAGCAATCAGCGGCGCGTGGGGGGCAACCTTGCCGGCCATCGCCCGGTTGATGCGCTGCGCGGTCGCGGTGGAGCCGGTGAAGCACACCCCCGCAACGCGGCTGTCGCCTGTCAGCAGCCCGCCAATCCGGCTGCCCTTGCCCGGCAAGAGTTGCAGCGCATGGACCGGTACGCCCGCCTCATGCATCAGCCGCACGCCAAGCGCGGCCATCAGCGTCGTGGTTTCCGCCGGTTTCGCCAGAACCGCATTCCCCGCCGCCAGTGCCGCCGCGATCTGGCCGGTGAAGATGGCCAGCGGGAAGTTCCAAGGAGAGACACAGGTGAAGATGCCGCGCGGGGCATCCTCGGTGGCCTGATCGGCGTAATAGCGCAGGAAATCCACCGCCTCGCGCAGCTCGGCCACGCCGTCCATCAGGGTCTTGCCAGCCTCACGCGTCAGGACGGCAAAGATCTCGCCGAAATGCGCTTCATAAAGATCGGCGGCCCTGAGCAACGCCGCCCGACGTTCCGCCGCAGGCGCATCCCAGACACGGGCGGCGTTGAGCGCGGTTTCCACATCCGCCTCCGTCGCCTCGGACACGCGCCCGACGATCTCGCCCGGTTTGGCGGGGTTCATCACATCCTCGGCAGTCTCGCCCTGCACCGGCCCGGCCAGCACCGGCTCCGCCTGCCACTGACGATCCGCGAAAGGCGCGCGGGCGGCCTCGATCGCTGCCAGATCATCGCGGGAATGGAGGTCGAACCCTTTGGAATTCAAGCGCTCTCCGAAGAGACGCGGCGGCGCGATGACGCCCGGCGCAGGCGTCTTCGCGGCCTCTGCCAGTTGCTCGAACGGGTCGGCGCCGACCACCTCTGCGGGCACGTCTTCATCCACGATCTGATTCACGAAACTGCTGTTTGCGCCGTTTTCCAGCAAGCGCCGGACGAGATAGGCCAGCAGGTCGCGATGCGCACCGACCGGCGCATAGATCCGGCAGCGAGTGGCGTTGCGCTTGTGCAGGATGTCATGCAGCGCCTCTCCCATGCCGTGCAGGCGCTGGAATTCGAAGGCGTCGAAATCCTCGGCCATATCTAGGATCGCCGCCGCCGAATGGGCGTTGTGGGTGGCGAATTGCGCATAGATGCGGTCGGAATAAGACAGCAGTTTTCGCGCGCAGCAGAGATACGCCACATCGGTCGCCGGTTTGCGGGTGTAGACAGGGAAGCCCGGCAACCCCTCGACCTGCGCGCGCTTGATCTCGGTGTCCCAATAGGCACCTTTCACGAGGCGGACCATGATCTTGCGGTCAAGCTCCGTTGCTAGTGCATTCAGCCAGTCGATGACACCCGGCGCGCGCTTGCCATAGGCCTGCACCACCACGCCGAACCCGTCCCAACCGGCAAGGCTGTCGTCGCGCAGAACCGCCTCGATCACGTCGAGCGAGATGTCGAGACGATCCGCCTCCTCCGCGTCTATATTGAGACCCATGCCGGCGGACTTGGCGTCCTGCGCAAGCTCCAGAACACGAGGGACCAGTTCGATCATGACCCGATCCGATTTGGGGTCCTCATAACGCGGATGCAGGGCCGACAGCTTGATCGAGATGCCGGGGTTGGCGCGGATGTCGTCATGCCTGGCCTCGGTCGCGAGCTTGGCAATCGCGCCCTTGTAGGCGGCAAAGAAATGGTCGGCGTCATGGGCCGTCATCGCGGCTTCGCCGAGCATGTCATAGGAATAGGTGTAGCCCTGAGCGGTGCGGGATTTGCCGCGTTTGACGGCCTCGCCGATGGTCTCGCCCAACACGAATTGCTGGCCCATTTCCTTCATCGCACGGCCCACGGCGACGCGGATCACCGGCTCTCCCAGGCGCTTCACGGCCCCGCGCAGGGTCGCGGTCAGGCCGGGTTCGGCGTTTTCTTTCAACACCTTGCCTGTCAGCATCAGCCCCCAGGTGGAGGCATTGACCAGTGAAGACGTGGAGCGGCCCAGATGCTTGCCCCATTCCGACGGCGCGATCTTGTCTTCGATCAGCGCATCCATAGTGTCCGCGTCGGGCACCCTGAGCAGCGCCTCGGCCAGACACATGAGCGCGACCCCTTCCTCGGTCGACAACCCGTATTCGGCCAGGAACACCTCCATCAGACCCGGTTTGCTGTCATTGCGGATGGCATTGACAAGTTCGGCGGCAGAGGCGGCCATGCGGGCGCGAGCCGCGCTGTCGGGTGCATGGGCGCGGGTCAGACGGTCGAGCAGACGGGCCTCATCGGCAAGATGGTCGGCGCGGATGGTCTGACGCAGATCGGCAAGGGGAGTCATGGCGAACCTCAACGTGAAGAGATGGCCAAATCTAGCATCTTCGTAAAAGTCAGGTTGCCTTTCCTTGTTGAAAATTCCGTCATTTCGCCCTATTGAAGTGTAGAAATGAGGCCAAAATTGTCCGGGAGGCTACATGGAAAGTCAACTTGACCGCTTCGACAGAAAGATCGTTTCCCTGCTGCTGAGCGACGGGCGCATGCCGGTCACCGAAATCGCCCAGAAGATCGGGCTGTCGAAAACACCTTGTCAGATGCGGGTGAACCGGCTGCGCAAGGAGGGCGTGATCCGGGGGTTTCGGGCGGTTGTCGATCCGGCGAAGCTGGGGCAGGAACATGTGGCCTTCGTGGAGGTGCGGCTGACGGATACGACCGAGGACGCATTGACGGCGTTCAACGCCGCGGCGCTGAAGGTGCCGGAGATCGAGCAGGCGCATATGATCGCAGGCGCCTTCGACTATCTGTTGAAGGTGCGGACGCGCGATATCCGAGACTACAGGCGGGTCCTGGGTGAGGTGATTTCCACGCTTCCCTTCGTCGGCCATACCTCGACCCATGTGTCGATGGAGGCGGTGAAGGACCAGGCGTTCTGAGCCCAAATCAGGGGGGCGCCATGCGTACACCCCCTGTACACCCCCCGTACACCCCTCGTGCAGACAGAGCCCGGATTTCCGAAATGGGGCCGGATCAGGCGTGGAACCTTGCCGCTTGCGGGGGAAGAGGTTTCGAAACCTCTTTGAAAGGGCCTTCGAAGGCCCTTCCCCCGCGCGATGTGAAAGGCGGGCGAATCGGATCGGAGGGGATCGGGGAAGGTCTGCCGTCTCAGTCGGTTGGACGGTGGTGAGGGCAGGATGCCTCCGGCGGAGGTATTTACCGCCAAGATGAAAGGGCGGGGCGCGTTAAGGTTAATCGGTGGTGAAGGCCGGTCAGAGCGGCGATGACGCCCGGGGAGGGATGCGGTTTCGGCTGGAGAGCCGACTTGAGACCGGGAGCCTGCGGATGAGATCCGCCACTCTTGCGGCATTGTCCGGCGCGGGGGTGCCATCAGGGGAGGTGAGATTGTTTTCGAACCCGATGCGGGCCTTGCCGCCTGCCTTGATCGCTGCCAGCAGACAGTCGGTTTCCTGCGGGCCGAAGGCGCAGGCGGCCCAGTCGGGGCGTTCGGGAAGCGCGCTGGCGGCGGTCAGGAATCCGGTCAGCGCCTCCGGGGTTGCCGGTTGCGGCGGCAGGTAGCGGCCGAGCACGTAGAGTAGTTGGAGGGGGGCCGGAATATGCCCGCCGGACACGAGACGGACCAGCCGGGAGAGATCGGCGGGGCTGTAGAGGATGTGTTGAACGGCGATACCCGCCTCTGCCGCCCAGTGATAGAAGCGGCTGGCCTCGTCATCCGGGGCGTTGGCGGGCCACATTTCGCTGAGGGCAACGGAAACGCCTTCGGGAAGCACCTCACGGACCACGGCGCGCTGATCTGCGGGGCTGTAGCGGCCTGCGGCCTCGGTGGTGATCTGAACGGGCATGTCCGGCACCACCCTGGCCATCTCCGCGATGAGTTCCCGGTAGAGGCCGGGATCGAGGCTGTGGCCGCCCGCCGCATCGCGCACATGAGCGTGGAGCGCGCCTGCGCCTTCGGCATGGGCGGCGCGGGCGGCGGCGACCGTCTCGGCGATGGTCATCGGCAAAGCGGGGTGGTCGGCCTTGGTCTTGCGGGCCCCGTTGGGGGCCAGCATGATCTGCGGCAGCGATGTGAGGCGGGTCATTGGGCCAGTGCGATTTCCACGGCGCGGGAGAGTTTGCCCACCAACTCGCCGATCTGATCATCGGAAATGATGAAGGGGGGCGCGAGCAGGATGTGATCACCTTCGCGCCCGTTCACGGTGCCGCCTGCCGGGTAGCAGATCAGCCCCTCGGCCATGGCGGCCTTCTTGACCTTCAGGTGCAGCTTGCGCGCCGGGTCAAAGGGGCGTTTCGTGGCCCGGTCCTCGACCAGCTCCACCCCTCGAAAGAGCCCGCGCCCGCGCAGGTCGCCCACATGGGCGTGCTGGCCGAAGGTCTCGTGCAGGGCGGCCTGCAGCACGTCACCTTGCGCTTTTACCCGGTCGCAGAGGTTGCGGTTCACGATGGCGCTGACCACCGCCTGACCGGCGGCGGCGGCAAGCGGGTGGCCATGATAGGTGTGGCCGTGCTGGAAGCTGCCGGAGCCCTGTTCGATGGCCTGATAGATCTTGGAGGACGCGAGCATGGCTCCGATCGGGGCGTAGCCCGCACCGAGGCCCTTGGCGATGGTGACGATATCGGGGGAAATCCCATCTGCCTCGCAGGCAAACAGGTGCCCGGTCCGGCCCATGCCGCACATGACCTCATCGAGGATGAGGAGCACGCCATATTGATCGCAGATCTGCCGGATGCGCTTGAAATAGCCCTCAACCGCCGGAACCGCGCCTGCGGTGGCGCCCACCACGGGTTCGGCGATGAAAGCCATGACGGTCACTGGCCCCTGGCGCAGGATTTCCTCTTCCAGCGCATTGGCGGCGCGCTGGCCGAAATCCCATTCGCTTTCGCCCTCCTGGCGCTCGCGGTATTCGAAACAGGGCATGATGTGGTGGGTTTCCACCAGCAGGGGCGCGTATTTTTCCCGCCGCCAGGCATTGCCGCCCGCCGCCAGCGCGCCGAGCGTGTTGCCGTGGTAGCTCTGCCTGCGGGCAATCAGCTTGTGGCGTTGCGGCTGGCCGGTTTCGAGGTGGTATTGCCGGGCGAGCTTGATCGCGGCTTCCACCGCCTCGGACCCGCCGGAGAGCAGATAGACCTTGTCGATGCCGTCGGGCGCATTCGCGATCAGCAGGTCGGCCAGGGCCTCCGCCGGTTCGGACGTGAAGAACCCGGTATGGGCGAAGGCGATCTTGTCCAATTGCGCATGGATGGCGGCGCGCACCTCCGCGTCCGAATGGCCAAGGCAGGAGACCGCCGCGCCGCCCGAGCCGTCGAGATAGGCGCGGCCTTCTGAGTCATAGATATAGCACCCTTCGCCGCGCACAGCCGTGGGAAGGGGTCCGGGGCCACGCCCGAACATATGGGATGTCATCGGTCTATTCTCCGCGGACGACGAAAACGGATTGGGTGGCATGGCGCACGACGCGGGCGGCGTTGGGGCCAAGGAGGTAGTCTTTCAGCTCGGGCCGGTGAGAGCCCATGACGATCACGTCTGCGCCGACGCGATTGGCGGCCTCGATGATCTGGTCATAGACGCGGCCATGCAGGACATGGGGATGCACTTCTATTTCGTCGGGGACGTGGGCGTTGACGAAACCGGTCAGCTGTTCGCCGACCTCGTGCATCGCCTTTTCCTCGAACCCTTCGGGGAAATAGCTGCCCACGACGGACATGCCGAAATCGGGGACCACGGTGGCGATATGGAGCGTTGCGCCCTCGTATTGGGCCAGCTTCACGGCGGCGGGCAGGGCCTTGGTCCAGGTGGCCTCGTCGGACAGGTCGATGGGCAGGAGGATGGATGTGAACATGGGGCGGGTCCTCAGAAGGCCGGTTGAGTCTGGCGGCGGCGTTGCAGCAGGATAACCAATCCTAGCAGCAGCAGGGCCGGGATAAAGAAGATCTGCGCGGGCAGGCGGTCGGCGGCGGTCTGGACCGAGGCGAGGCGCACGGGTTCATCGGCGTAGAAGTCGAAATCGGCCAGCGCCTCGGCGGTATCAGAGCCGAACATCGGTTCATCGAGCCGCACCACATCGCCCTCGGGGAAGAGCAGCAGGCCACTTGCGTCGATGCGGTCTGCAGCGCTGCCCTCGCCCTCGATCTGCATGACGAGCGTGGTGGAGGTGATGTCACCGGTGTTGAAATCCGGCCCCTCGATCAGCAGGCGCAGGGACGATCCGTCATGGGCGGCCTCGACGGCCGCTTCGAGCTGCGCGGGGGGCACGTCGCGGAACGGGGGCTGCACCATGTCGAGCCAGACATTCGGCACGAAGAGGGTGAAGGCCACCAGAAGCAGGGCCGCGCTTTCGTGGATATAGCTCTTGGCCAGGAAATAGCCCTGGGTGGCGGCGGCAAAGAGCAGCATGGCGAAGGTGGCGATGACGAAGATGAAGGCCGCCTGCCCTATGCCCGCCCAGGTGCCGAGATCGACGCCATAAAGGATGAGCGTCGGGTTGAAGATGAACAGGAAGGGCAGCGCCACGGTGCGCAGGCTGTAGAAAAAGGCGGTGAAACCGGTCTTGATCGGATCGCCCCCGGACACGGCAGCGGCTGCGAAACTGGCCAGCCCCACGGGCGGAGTCACATCGGCCATGATGCCGAAATAGAAGACGAAGAGATGCGCCGCGATCAGGGGAACGATCAGCCCTTCCTGCGCGCCGAGCGACACCACGACCGAGGCCATGAGCGACGACACGACGATATAGTTGGCGGTGGTGGGCAGGCCCATCCCGAGAATGAGCGAAAAGATCCCTACGAAGATCAGCATCAGGATCAGGCTGCCACCCGAAAGCTGTTCGACCAGCCCGGCCAGTTCGGTGCCGATCGGCGTCTTGGTGACGATGGCCACGATGATGCCCGCCGCTGCCGTGGCAACGCCGATGCCGATCATGTTGCGGGCACCGGCAATCAGGCCCTCTTTCAGATCATCGAAACCGCCCCGGAATTCGGCCGCCATCTGTGCGCCCTGCCCCCGGAAGATCGCCTTCAGGGGCCGCTGCGTGACGATGATGAACAGCATCAGACAGGTGGCGTAGAAGGCCGATTTCGCGGGGCTTTGGCGTTCCACCATCAGGAACCAGACCAGCACCACGATGGGCAGGATGTAATGCAGGCCGGTGGCGTAGACCTCGGCCACCGTGGGTAGCTTGATCTCCTTGGCGTTGGGGTCGTCGACCTCCAGATCTGGGCGCCTGGCGGCGATGGAGACGAGCCACAGGTAAAGCGCCGCCAGCAAGGCCATCATGATCGGGCCGGAGAGGGCGGGCGTTGCCGCCTTCAGCGCACCGACCCCATAGATCAGCGCCGTGAAGCCCGCGCCTGCAACGGCGAAACCGATGAGAAACTTGACGATCATGCCGGTGAAGCTCTTGGCCTCCCCCAATGCCGGCATGTTCTTTTTCAGCGCCTCCAGATGCACGATATAGACCAGCGCGATGTAGGAGATCACGGCGGGAATGAAGGCGTGCTTGATGACCTCGACATAGGAAATGCCGATGAATTCCACCATCAGGAAGGCGGCGGCCCCCATGACGGGGGGCATGATCTGGCCATTGACCGAGGACGCGACCTCGACCGATCCGGCCTGTTCATTGGTGAAGCCCACCCGCTTCATCAGCGGGATGGTAAAGGTGCCGGTGGTGACCACATTGGCGATGGAGGAACCGGAGATGAGGCCGGTCATGGCCGAGCCCACAACCGCCGCCTTGGCAGGCCCGCCGCGCAGGTGGCCGAGCCCCGCGAAGGCCAGCTTGATGAAGTAATTCCCTGCCCCCGCCTTATCGAGCAGCGAGCCGAAAAGGACGAAGAGGAAGACGAAGGCGGTTGAAACGCCAAGCGGGATGCCGAAGACACCGGCGGTATCGAGCCAGAGCGCATTCATCAGCGAGGTGAAGGAAATCCCTTCATGCTCGATCAGTTCGGGGATCAGCAAGCCCTGCCCCATATAGCCGTAGAGCGCGAAGACCGATCCGACGATGGTCAGCGCGGGGCCAAGCGCGCGGCGGCTGGCCTCCAGCAGGCAGATCATGCCGATGGCGCCGACGATTACCTGTGTCTGTGTGGGCAGGCCGGATCGGGCCGTCAGAGCCAGTTCATCGGAGAACCAGAAGACATAGAAGGCCGTTCCGCCTGCCGCGAGCGCCAGCAGCCAGTCGACAATCGGAATATGGTGGCGCGGCGAGGATTTGAAGGCCGGGTAGGCCATGAAGGCCAGGAGCACGGCGAAGGTCAGGTGGATGGGCCGGGTCTGCGAGGAATTGAGGACCGGCAGATATTCCCCGAACCAGAGCTGCGGTTGCGCAATCCAGAGCTGGAACAGCGACCACGCAAGGGCAAGGCCCGAAATCAGCAACGCGATGGAGCGGTTCGATGGATCGCGCGCGCCGCTATCGGTGCTGGCGACCAGATCCTGAAGTTCCTCGTCGGAGAACTGGCGCCCTTCGCGCCCCTCGTTCGGTTCGGTCATCGCGCCACCCTCGTCACATCCTTGAAACGGAATTCTTTTTGGGCCCCGCGGCACGCAATGGCGCCGCGGGACAGATCAGATGGGGCCGATCACTCGATCAGGCCGGCCTCGCGGTAGTAGCGCTCGGCACCGGGGTGCAGGGGCGCGCTGAGACCGTCATTGGCCATTTCCGCCGGGTCGAGATTGGCGAAGGCCGGGTGCAGGCTGCGGAACTGGTCGATGTTTTCCATCACCGCGCGGACGATTTCGTAGACCACGTCATCGGGCACATCGGCGGATGTGACGAAGGTCGCGCCGACACCGAAGGTCATCGTGTCTTCGTCATTTCCGCGATACATGCCGCCGGGGATGGTGGCGGTGCGGTAGAACGGGTTTTCGGCAACCAGCATGTCGACCGCGTCGCCGGTGACATTCACGAGGACCGAGTCACAGGCGGTGGTCGCTTCCTGGATGGAGCCGGAGGGGTGACCGACGGTGTAGACCATCGCGTCGATGTTGTTGTCGCACAGCGCCTGGGACTGTTCGGCGGCCTGAAGCTCTGACGCGATGGCGAAGTCGTCCATCGTCCAGCCCATGGCCTCCATCAGCACTTCCATCGTGCCGCGCTGACCGGAGCCGGGGTTGCCCACATTCACGCGCATGCCTTGAAGGTCTTCGAAGTTCTCGATCCCGGCATCGGCACGGGCGACCACGGTGAAGGGCTCGGGATGCACCGAGAAGACAGCGCGCAGGCCCTCGAAGGCGCCCTGCTCTTCAAAGCGTGAGGTGCCGTTATAGGCGTGGTACTGCCAATCGGACTGCGCCACGCCGAATTCCAGCTCTCCGCCGCGCACCGCGTTGATATTGTAGACCGAGCCGCCGGTGGATTCGACGCCGCAGCGGATGCCATGCTCAGAGCGGCCCCGGTTCACCAGACGGCAGATCGCGCCGCCGGTCGGGTAGTACACGCCGGTCACGCCGCCGGTGCCGATGGTGACGAAGGTCTGATCCTGAGCCGAAACAGCGCCTGCACCAAATGCAGTCGCGGCCGCCACGACGGCGCCAACCAAGTGTTTGTTCATGAATTCTCTCCCAATTGATCCGAAGTGAAACACGGATGCCGGTCAGGTGAAACAAACCATTGAAATTCGTCAAGACATAAATCAAACGTTCGGGAATGAAACAGTAACGGTCCCTTTGACATGACTCTTGACGATCTCAGACAGGCCCTGGCCGAGCAGGTTCACACTGCGTCTCCCAAGGTTTCGCGCCTTGCTGCATGGGCTTTGAAGCATCCGCAGGAGATGGCGTTTCACTCCGTCAGGGCGCTGGCGAAACGGGCTGATGTCAATGCAAACACGGTGTTTCGTCTGGCCGTTGCGCTTGGGTTTTCCGGCTACGAACCTTGCCGAACGGCCTTTCAGGCGGCCCTGCGGGGCGAGGGCGGAATGTACGGATCGCGGGCAAAACAGCTGAGATCCGGGGGAACGGCGGCCCTGACGGCCCGGATTCGCGAATCAGCGCACAAGAACCTGGACGCGCTGTTTTCCGAGGCGAATATCCAGCGGGTGAGCGAGGCGGTGGACCTGCTGGAAGCGGCAGAGCGTATCTTCGTCGTCGGCGTGCGCAGCTGCTTTTCGCTGGCCCATTACCTCAGCTATTCGGGCCGCATGGCCTTCGACAGCTTTGCGCCGCCGCTGAACGAACCCGGCGGCATCGCGGATGCCATCACCTCGACGGGACCACGGGACGTGGTGATCGTGATCACCTTCTCGCTCTATTCCTCCGAGGTCGTGCGCGCCTATGAGGCGGCGTTGGCGCGCGGGGCGCGGGTCATTGCCATCACAGACAGCTATGTCTCGCCCGTGGCGCGGGGGGCCGACGTGGTCTTCTGCCTGCCGATGGACGGGCCGCAACCCCTGCCCTCGCAAGGAGCCTCGTTCGCGCTGGCCGAGGTGCTGGTGGGCGAGATGATCGCGCGCAGCGACACCGCTGCACAGCGGATCGCCGATTACGAAGACCGGATGCTGGAATTCGGCGGCTACGTGCAGACCGCGCCCGGGGCGCGGCCAGAGGGCTCAGGCTGAGCGTTTGCCGTAATAGAGGCCGACCACATGCTCGGCCTCTGCGAAGAACAGCCAGCGCGAGGTGACGAGGCCCGCCACGTGGCTGATGACCGCGAGCAACCCCAGCACATGCCCCGCGCCGGGGATGATCAGCAGGACAACCGGCAGGCCATAGCCAAGGGTCAGCGCGATCATCCGCAGCTTGCGGGAATGCTTGCGGCCCACCACATGCACGAATTCCTTCAGCAGGTAGTTCGTGCCGGTATGCGGCGGCTCGAAGGCGCGGATGCTGCCCGGCGTGCCGAGGCCCGTGGCCGTGGCAAGATTGGTGCCCGACGCCTTCAGCGCACCGTCGCCAACCTGCCAATGGGCCACCTGCACGGCGGCAGCCAAGGCCAGAAGGGCCGCGGCGACGGTCATCTGACCGGCCAAGAGCGCGCCCCCTGCTATGGAAAGCGTCAGCAGATGCACCGGCGTCAAGGGCTGGTTCCAGCGTGGCACGGTCTTGAGCTGCCCGTAGATCATCGAGGTGGAATAGACGGTGAGCAGCGACAAGGCGGCGCCGATCCAGCCGATCACCGTCAGCCGGGTGTCGAGGAAGACGGCGCAGAAGGCGTAAACCGCCATGACCAGCAACGCCATGACAGACAGCCACGCCTCGCGGCTGAGCCAGCTGGTTTTCCACTGGGTAAACGCCTTCAGCGCCCGCTGCGGATTGCCCAGGTGGAAGGCGGAGGCCAGCAGCCCGCCCACGGCCAGCGCATAGGCGATGGCATAGAAGACAAACGCAACCCAGCCCGTGACGGGTGGAAATCCGAGGCCGAGGAACAGAAGCAGCCCGAAACCGAGGCCGGAAAAGCTGGTAAAGATGATGACGGAAGGTGCGGGATGCATCAGAGCTTCTCCAGTGCCTTGTCCAGCCAGCCGAGGAAACCCTTGGGGTCTTCGGCGACGGGTTCGAGGAAGGGGGCGAGGATATCCATATCGTGCGACACATCCTGCTTGGGACGCGGTGGCAGGTATTTGTTGACGGGCTTGGTGCCCTGTTCGGGCATCAGGTCCATGCCGCCACGTTCGGCCACCAGGCGCGACACGTCGCTGTCGGGATCGCCCAGATCGCCGAAATGACGCGCGCCCGCCGGGCAGGTGCGCACGCAGGCGGGCTGGCGGTCTTCCTCGGGCAGGTTCTCGTTATAGATGCGGTCCACGCAAAGGGTGCATTTCTTCATCACCCCTTCCAGCGCATCAAGCTCCCGCGCGCCGTAGGGGCAGGCCCATGCGCAGAGCCCACAACCGATGCAGGCGGATTCATTGACCAGAACGATCCCGTCTTCCTGCCGCTTGTAGCTGGCCCCCGTGGGGCAGACGGTGACGCAGGGCGCGTCTTCGCAATGGAGGCACGACTTGGGGAAATGGACCAGCTGCGCGGGGCCTTCGGCCGGCGTGATCTCGTAGCTGTGGACGCGGTTCAGGAACGTGCCCGAGGGATCGGCGCCATAGGCATCCATGTCGGACAGCGGCGCGCCATAGTTCTCGGTGTTCCAGCCCTTGCAGGAAATGACGCAGGCGTGGCAGCCGACGCAGGTGTCGAGGTCGATCACCAGCCCGAGTTTCTTTTGCGTGCTTGCGGGAAGCTCGGTCATGCGGCCTGCTCCTTGCGAGTGTCTTGGATGAAGGCGGAGAGGTCAGCGGCGAACCGGTCCGGGTCTTCGAGGAAGGGGGCGTGGCCGATGCCCTCATAGGGCAGGTACCGGCCCTTGGGCATGGCATTGGCGGCGGCTTCGCCCGTTTGCGGGGACACGACCGTGTCGGCGGTTCCATGGATCACCAGACCGGGGCAGGTCATCGCCGCATAGGTCGGGCGCATGTCCCAGTTGGCAGCGAAGAGCGCGCGGCGCGCCGTGGCGGGGCAGAGCATGTTGGCGGCGACCATGCGGCCATAGGTGTCGCGGTCGAGCGGCTTGGCCGTGCAGGCATCGACGAACTGCGCCGTGGCGGGGATAAGACGCGCGAGATCGGTGGTGTAGAGATCGCGGTCGAGCCCGGGGCTGTCCGCGCCGACCATCCAGTCTTCCCGCGCGGTGCCGATGGCAACGATACCGCCCGCCAGCACCACGCCAGACAGCGCCGCGTCGCCATGGGTGGCGAGGTAACTGGCGATGACGCGGCTGCCATAGGACCAGCCGACGAGGGTGACCTGCGACAGATGATGCAACTCCATCACGGCAGCGACGTCATCGGCCCAAAGCTGGGTATCGGTATAGGCCGCCGGATCGTCCGGCTTGTCGGAGGCACCATGACCGCGCAGGTCCATGGCAACGATATGGAACCGGTCCTTGAGGCGCGCGATCAGCGGATCCCAGCACAGCGACTGCTGCGCCCACCCGTGAATGAGCAGGATCGCGGGGTTGGCAGGGTCCCCGGCCGAATAGGTCGCGATACGGGTGCCGTCGCTGCTGGCGATCTTCGCGGCGCTCATTTGCCCACCTTCCACGCGAGGTTCGCAGGCCCCTGCCCCACCGGCGATTTGATCGCAGGATAGGCAGGTTGCGATTCCTCCGGTGCGGCGGCTTTCTCGATCTTCACGCGCAGATCGAACCAGGCGGCCTGCCCGGTCACCGGGTCGGAATTGGTCCAGCGCATGCCGTCGCCCTTGGGGGGCAGAAGTTCATGTATAAGATGATTGAGGAGGAAGCCCTTGGTTGCCTCCGGCGCGTGTTCATCCAGCGCCCAGGCCCCCTTGCGCTTGCCGATCGCGTTCCATGTCCAGACAGTGTTTTCGTTCAGCGCAGCCATGTGGGCCACCGGCACGGTGATGGAGCCATGGGCGGAGGTCACGCGCGCCCAATCGCCCTCGGCAAAGCCGTTCGCCTCCCAGATCTTCGTGGGTACGTATAGCGGGTTGCGGCCATGGAGCTGGCGCAGCCACGCATTCTGGGTGCCCCAGGAATGATACATCGCCATCGGGCGTTGCGTCAGGGCGTGAACCGGGAATTCCTCGGGGTCGACATGGCCGTCCTCGAAGGGCGGATACCAGATCGGCAGCGGGTCCATGACGGTCTTGACCCGCTCGCGCAGATGCTCTGGCGGCTGGCGGTCGCCATGACCTTCAGCGGCCAACTGGAACCGGCGCATCGGTTCGGCGTAGAGGCTGAAGAGATAGGGCTGCGGGCTGTCATAAAGCCCCATGCCGACGGCCCAGTCCTGATAGGCCTGGTTCCAAGGTTTGTAATAGAGCGCCTCATCCGGGATGTGTTCCACGAAGAAGCCACCGTTTTCGATATAGCGGTCGAGCTGGTCCGGATTGGGCGCGCCCCGGCCCTTTTCGCTGCCATCGCCCCGGAAGCCGGCCAGCGGCCCGATACCGGGTTTGCGTTCGTGGTTCACGATATAGTCGGCGTAATCCTTGTACTTGGCGCTGCCATCTTCGTTGACGAAGGCAGGCATGCCGAGCCGCGCGCCCAGATCCACCAGCACCGACTGGAACCCGCGCACGTCGCGGTCGGGCTCGATCACCGGCCAGCGGATCGCGTCCGCCGCCGCATCGGCCTCGCAGATCGGGCGATCGAGCAGGCTGATGCAGTCATGCCGTTCAAGATAGGTGGTGTCGGGCAGGATCAGGTCGGCATAGGCCACCATCTCTGACGAATAAGCATCCGAATAGATGATGCGCGGGATGACGTAGTCGCCGTTTTCGTCTTTGTCCGTCAGCATCTTCATGACGCCCGACGTGTTCATCGACGAATTCCACGACATGTTCGCCATATACATGAACAGCGTGTCGATCTTGTAGGGATCGCCCGCATAGGCGTTGGAAATCACCATATGCATGAGGCCATGGGCGCTCATCGGATTTTCCCATGTATAGGCCTTGTCGATGCGAGCCGGGCTGCCATCGTCCTTCAGGCAGAGGTCATCTGGCCCCTGCACGTACCCCAGATGCGGGCCGTCGAGCGGTTTGCCGGGGGTGACGCCGCAATGGGGTTTCGGGTGCGCGGCCACGGGCTTGGGGTATGGCGGTTTGAAACGGAAACCGCCGGGCACCTCGACGCTGCCCAGAAGGATCTGCAGAACATGTAACGCGCGGCAGGTCTGGAAGCCGTTGGAATGTGCGGAAATGCCCCGCATGGCGTGGAAGCTGACCGGGCGGCCGATCATCTTGTCATGTTTCACACCGCGGAAATCGGTCCAGGGCTGGTCGATCTCGATCTCTTCCTCGAAGGCCACGCGCGCCAGTTCCGCCGCGATATGGCGGATGCGTTTGGCGGAGATGCCAACGCGCTCGGCCACGGCTTCGGGCGCATGGTCCTCGGACAGGTAGCGTTCCGCCAGCAACTGGAACACCGGGCGATGCGTGACGCCCGCCTTGCGCCAGGTTCCCGCAAGGTCCGGCACCACATCGGGATCGTCGAAGGGCGCGGGCTTGCCGGTGCGGCGGTCAAGGACCAGCATCTTGCCGTCTTCGTCGCGCAGCAGCAGCCCATGTTCGGGGGAGCTTTCGTCGCCATTCACCAGCACCGGCGCATTGGTGTAGCGGCGCAGGTAGTCGAGGTCGATCCGGCCCGCCTTCAGCAGACAGTGGATCAGCGACAGGATGAACAGCCCATCCGTGCCGGGCGTGATGCCCACCCATTCATCGGCAACCGCGTTGTAGCCCGAGCGGATCGGATTGACGCCGATCACCTTCGCCCCGCGCGCCTTGATCTTGCCAAGGCCCATCTTGATTGGATTGCTATCGTGATCCTCTGCCACCCCGAAGATCATCAGAAGCTTCGTATGGTCCCAGTCGGGCTGACCGAATTCCCAGAAGGCCCCGCCCATGGTGTAGATGCCGCCCGCCGCCATGTTGACGGAGCAAAAGCCGCCATGAGCCGCGAAATTGGGGGTGCCGAAATGTTGCGCCCAAAGGCCGGTGAAGCTTTGCGACTGATCGCGCCCGGTGAAGAAGGCCAACTTCTCAGGGTCATTTTCACGGATCGGTTTCAGCCAGGAGACGGCGATCTCCAGCGCCTCGTCCCAGGTGATTTCCTCGAACTCCCCCGACCCGCGCGGACCGACGCGTTTGAGCGGCGCCCGCAGGCGCGAGGGTGCATTGACCTGCATGATCCCCGCCGACCCCTTGGCGCAGAGCACGCCCTTGTTCACCGGATGGTCGCGGTTGCCCTCGATATAGGCGACCTTGCCGTCCTTCATATGCACGTTGATGCCGCAACGACAGGCGCACATGTAGCAGGTGGTCTTGCGGATCTCGTCCGACACTTTCGGGGAGAGATCAATCGCCGGTTGAGTATGGGCCATGTGCTGTCCTGTACCTTCCTGCAGGAATTCCTGTTCTTCATTTCCGCCGCCTTGGCGACCGGATCACAAAAGATAGCCTCTTGCCAGAACGTTTTGCCGGATTTTTGGTAACGATGCTTGACCCGTCAAGCGAGGACCAGTCTTTTAGGGGCGATATGGCCAGATTTTTTGTAAGCGCTTACATATTGTCGCAGCGGGCGACCCTGATCGGGGGGCTTCTGGCGCTGTCATCCTGTGTGCCAGTGGGCGAATCGACCGGCAACCGGGCCTGTATTCCTGCCGGTGACAGCTCTGCCATGGTGCAAAGAGAGGTCTTTCGCCCGGGGGCGGTAACCGTGGCGGCGGTCGGTGATGTGCTGATGCATATCTTCCTTCAGGAAGAGGCCGCCGCTCAACCGGAAGGATTTGCCGACCTGCTGCGCCCCGTGGCCCCCTATCTGGGAATCGCCGATCTGACCGTGGCCAATCTGGAAGGCCCCGCCGCGCGCAACGTCCTGCCGGGTGGCGGCGAACGCTTGCTGCCGGATCACGTTCTGACCGACGGGGCGGTCTATTCCGGCTACCCGACCTTCAACTTTCACCCGTCGCTGGTCACCGACCTGCGCGACAGCGGCGTCGACGTGATCCAGACCGCGAACAACCACGCGATGGACCGGGGACCTCTGGGGGTGGACAGGACGCTGGAGGCCCTCGATGCCGCAGGCCTTCCCCATACCGGCACAAGGTCCCGCGCCGCCCCAGACGCCCCGTGGCACACCGTCGTCAGTGCCGGGGGCGCGCGGATCGCCTTCCTCGCCTGTTCCTATTCCACCAACGGCCGGGCCGATCCGCATCACCAGGTTCTGCTGTGCTACCGCGATGAGGCAGAGGTTCTTGCCACCATCCGCACCCTGCACGCAGAGCCCGCCATTGATGCGGTGATCTTCCTGCCGCATTGGGGCAATGAATATGTCCAGACCCCCGATGCCAACCAACGCCGCCTTGCCCGCGCCGCGATGGAGGCCGGGGCCGCCGCCGTCATCGGCACCCATCCGCATGTGCTGCAGCCGATCGAAGCCATCACGACCTCGGACGGGCGGCAGGGCTTCGTGGCCTACTCGCTTGGCAATTTCATCTCCTCCCAATGGGCGCTGTCGCAGCGGTCTTCGGCCATTCTCTACTTCGACCTTCTGCCCGGTCCCAATGGGCTGGAAGCGCAGATGCCTGCCTATCTGCCGACCCGCGTCACCCGCTATGTCTCGGGCACCTATGTGCAGCCCGCAGAACAGGCCGTGGACGGACAGCAGAGCATCGCCCATGTGGCGCAGGTTCTGGGGCGAGAGGGTGTTCTGAGCCTGTCCGACATCGCCCGCCTTCAGGGCCGCCCGATCTGCGCAACGGGCAGCTGACGCGACGCAGGTGCTTGCACGACCACGCGGCCCATGCGACCCTGACCATCTGATCAAAAACGGACCGGCGGGATGACCCAGACGACCCTAGAGACAACGACCGTGGCGGCGGGCCTGCCGCAGGTCAGCCACCCGCGCAACCCCGGCATGGCACTGGACATGGATTGGGTGATGGGCGCGCAGGCCAACACCTCGGCCATCGAGCGCCGCTGCGCCACCCTGCCCGGCCGCCGGACGGTGAAGAAAGAGTATCAGGCCGCGTGGCTGGCCCGCGCGATTTCCTGCATCGACCTGACCACGCTGGCGGGCGACGACACGCCGGGGCGCGTGAAACGGCTCTGCGCCAAGGCGATGCAGCCGGTGCGGGCCGATCTGCTGGAGGCGCTCGGCCTGCCCGATCTGACCACCGGCGCGGTCTGCGTCTATCACGAAATGGTGCCCTACGCGGTCGAGGCGCTGGCCGGCTCGGGCATTCCGGTCGCCGCCGTCTCCACCGGCTTCCCGGCGGGGCTCTCGCCTTACCCCCTGCGGGTGAAGGAGATCGAGGAAAGCGTCAAGGCGGGTGCGGAAGAGATCGACATCGTGATTTCCCGCCGCCACGTGCTGACTGGCAACTGGCAGGCGCTCTATGAGGAGATGAAAGACTTCCGCGCCGCCTGCGGCGAGGCGCATGTGAAGGCCATTCTGGCGACGGGTGAGCTGGGCACATTGCGCAATGTCGCCCGCGCCTCGCTGGTCTGCATGATGGCCGGGGCGGATTTTATCAAGACCTCCACCGGCAAGGAGAGCGTCAACGCCACCCTGCCCGTGTCGCTCGTCATGATCCGCGCGATCCGGGCCTATCAACAGGTGACCGGCACCCGCGTCGGCTACAAACCCGCGGGCGGAATTTCCAAGGCGAAGGACTCGCTGGTGTATCTGTCGCTGATGAAAGAGGAACTGGGCGACCGCTGGCTGCGCCCCGACCTCTTCCGCTTCGGGGCGTCGTCCCTCCTGGGCGATATCGAGCGGCAGCTGGAACACCACGTGTCAGGGGCCTATTCCGCCAGTTGGCGGCACGCGATGGCGTGAAAATGAGCTCGTTCCCAGAACTTGACCTAGATGAACAGGTGCTGCGAACAGCCCTTAGCATCTCACGTTCCGACATCTTTGGCGAAATGGATGCGCAACTACCGATCAGTGAGATTCGAGATGCCAATGTCCCTCAGATCGGATTTATTGGCGCCAACTATCGGCAAGGCGGCGATCTGCTGCTCGGGATCAATCCGGGAGGCGGCGGCGATACCTATAGGAGAACAGCCGAGGACGAGCGCCGGTTTGGTCTTATCACCTCTTTCGACAAAGGCGCAGCAGATGGTCCTAGTGCGCGACAAGTCTGCGAGACTACCATGAAAGGGATGCGAACTTGGAGGTTATGGAAGATCGTTTCTGCGGTCCTCGACGCCTGCGGTGCCGAGCAGGATGAAGTCGCCTACCTGAACTGGTGCCCGTTCCGAACGCGGAAAGACAAGATGCCTGTCGCCAATGCCATGCGGAATGCGGGGACACTCTATTTCCTTCCCGCTGTCAGGATTCTGAAGCCCCGGCGGATCATCGCTCTGGGAAAGAAGGTAAGCTCTTGGCCTGCACGCCTTGGGTTGGGTGATATCGAACTCCATGTGATCCGTCGCACCATAGGTGACAGCTATTTTCACGAAGATGCCGCAAGAGCTCTGGAGATACTCCGGCAATCCACACAAGAGGCCCGCAAATGACCATCCCAGAGATTTTCGAGACCATGGAGTACGGCCCCGCGATGGAGGACGCCTCGGAAGCACACGCCTGGATTGCCAAGCATGAGGGCCGGTTCGGCCATTTCATCGGCGGGGCGTTCACGGCAGCCGGCGAGAGTTTCGCCACCAGGAACCCCGCCACGGGCGAGGACCTTGCCCATATCACCCAAGGCACGCAAGCCGATGTGAACGCCGCCGTCGACGCCGCTGCCAAGGCCTTCCCCCGCTGGTCCAAGCTGTCCGGCCACCAACGCGCCCGGCATCTCTATGCGCTGGCGCGGCTCTTGCAGAAACACAGCCGCCTTTTCGCCGTGCTGGAGACGATGGATAACGGCAAGCCGATCCGCGAAAGCCGCGATATAGATATCCCCCTCGCGCAGCGGCATTTCTATTACCACGCCGGGCTGGCGCAACTGCGGGACAGCGAGCTACCGGGGCACCAACCGCTTGGCGTCTGCGGGCAGGTGATCCCGTGGAACTTCCCGCTGCTGATGCTAGCATGGAAGGTCGCGCCCGCGCTGGCCGCTGGCAACACGGTTGTGCTGAAGCCCGCCGAATACACCTCTCTCACCGCGCTTCTCTTCGCCGATATCTGCCGCGAGGCGGGGCTGCCCAAGGGCGTCGTCAATATCGTGACCGGCGACGGCGCAACGGGCGCGGCACTGGTCGACCATCCAGGCGTGGCGAAAGTGGCCTTCACCGGATCGACAGAGGTGGGCGGCAAGATCCGCGAGGCGACGGCGGGCAGCGGCAAGGCGCTGACGCTCGAACTGGGGGGCAAGTCCCCTTACATCGTCTTCGACGACGCCGATATCGACAGCGCCATCGAGGGGCTGGTTGATGCGATCTGGTTCAATCAGGGGCAGGTCTGCTGTGCAGGCAGCCGCCTTCTTGTACAAGAAAACATCGCGGAGGATTTCCACGCCCGGCTCAAAGCCCGCATGGCCAATCTGCGCGCGGGCGATCCGCTGGACAAATGCATCGACATCGGCGCGGTCGTAGACCCGGTCCAGCACGCACAGATCAGCCGGATGGTGAGCGAGAACACCGCAGGCGAGACCTATCACGCGCCGATCGACATGCCTTCGACGGGCTGCTTCTACCCGCCCACGCTGATTACCGGGCTGGAGCCTGCGGACCGATTGATGCAGGAGGAAATCTTCGGCCCCGTCCTCGTGTCCTCCACCTTCCGCACGCCGGGCGAGGCGGTGGCACTGGCCAACAACACCCGCTACGGGCTGGCCGCGACACTCTGGACCGAAAATGTGAACCTCGCGCTCGACGTGGCGCCCACGCTGGCGGCGGGCGTGGTCTGGGTGAACGCCACCAACCTCTTCGACGCGGCGGCAGGCTTCGGCGGGGTGCGCGAAAGCGGCTTCGGGCGCGAAGGCGGTTGGGAGGGCTTGCTGGCCTATCTCAAGCCTGCGGATGCGGGCAAGCCGGTGAAGCCCGCGAAGGTCCACGCGCCTGGTGAGGCAGATTTCGAGGGCATCGACCGCACCGCGAAATTCTATGTCGGCGGCAAGCAGGCGCGGCCCGATGGCGGCTATTCGCGGCCTGTGCATGGGCATCGCGGGGCGCTGCTTGGCCATGTGGGGATCGCCAACCGCAAGGACATCCGCAACGCGGTGGAAGCCGCGCAGAAGGCCGCCGGGTGGGGCAAGACCACAGGGCATCTTCGGGCGCAGATCCTCTATTACATCGCCGAGAACCTCGGCGCGCGGGCGGGTGAATTCGCCGACCGCATCCGGGCACAGACCGGGCGCAGCGCGGCCTCGGCCCGCGAAGAAGTGGAGATCGCGCTGTCGCGGCTTTTCAGCTACGCGGCCTGGGCCGACAAGTTCGACGGGGCGGCAAAATCCGTGCCGATCCGGGGCGTGGCCTTGGCGATGAACGAACCCGTGGGCGTGATCGGGGCCTTCTGCCCGGAAGAGGCGCCTTTGCTGGGACCGGTCTCGCTGCTGGCGCCTGCGGTGGCCATGGGCAACCGGATCGTGCTGGTCGCGGGCGAAAGCGCGCCGCTCAGCGCCACGGATCTCTACCAGGTGCTCGACACCTCGGACGTGCCGGGGGGCGTGGTCAACATCCTGACCGGGTCACATTCCGAATTGGCCAAGCCGCTCGCCACCCATATGGACGTGGACGCGGTCTGGAGCTTCTCGTCCGCCGATATCTCGGGCGTGATCGAGGCGGGCAGCGCCGGGTCGCTGAAACGGACCTGGGTCAATAACGGACGCAACCCGGACTGGTTCGGGGCGACTGTCGAGGGCAAGGCCTTCCTGCGCGCAGCAACCGAGGTCAAGACGATCTGGGTGCCCTACGGAGAGTAAGGCACCTCCCCGCGTTCAGCCGGCATCAGAGCCGGACCGGGCACCGATATCCCGTGGCAACGCGGCACCAGGCTGGCCCCGAAATCGCCTGAAGAGGGCTGCCCCGGATCGACGCGGCATCACGGCGAAACCCCGTTTCGTATATACGGGGGGTGCACGGGGGGTGTACGCACGGCACCCCCCTGTTTTCGGGATCGCGGGGCGGCGCTCCGCGCCGCGCGCCTTTGGTCAGATTCCGTCGATGCAGACGTATTTGGTATCGAGATAATCGGTCAGCCCCTGGCTGCCGCCCTCCTTGCCCATGCCGCTTTCCTTCACCCCGCCAAAGGGCGCTTCCACGGTTGTGATCAGGCCCGAGTTGATCCCGATCATCCCGTATTGCAGCCCCTCGTTCAGCCGGAAAGCCCGAGCAAGATCAGAGGTATAGGCGTAGCAGGCCAGCCCATATTCCGTGTCGTTGGCCATGGCGATCGCCTCTTCCTCGGTCTCGAATTTGAAGACCGGGGCAAGCGGCCCGAAGATCTCTTCCTTCGCGAACATCATGTCCTGCGTCGCGTGTTTGATCACTGTCGGCTCGAAGAAGCTGCCCCCATTGCCATGACGCGCACCACCGGTCGCGATTTCACCACCTTTCGCGGTGGCGTCGGCAATGAATTCCTCAACCTTTTCAACAGCATCCACGTCAATCATCGGCCCCTGCTCGACGCCCGGCTCCAGCCCGTTGCCGACCTTCAGGGCTGCGGTTTTCTCCACCAGCTTGGCCAAGAACGCTTCATAGACACCCGACTGAACATACATCCGGTTCGCACAGACACAGGTCTGCCCCGCGTTGCGGAACTTCGACACCATCGCCCCCTCGACCGCCTTGTCGAGATCGGCGTCGTCGAACACGATGAAAGGCGCGTTGCCGCCCAGTTCCATCGAAACTTTCTTAACAGTATCAGCACTTTGCCGGATCAGCTCCTTGCCCACCTCGGTGGAGCCCGTAAAGGTCACCTTGCGCACCACCGGGCTCTCCATCATCGCACCCGCGATCTTGCGGGCAGAGCCCGTGACCACGTTGACGACGCCCTTGGGGAAACCCACCTCTTCCGCCAGCGCCGCCCAAGCCAGGCCCGAATAGGGCGTCGCCGTCGCGGGCTTCGCCACCACCGTGCAGCCCACGGCCAGCGCCGGGCCGATCTTGCGCGCCAGCATCGACGAGGGGAAGTTCCACGGCGTGATCATACCTACGACGCCGACCGGATGATGGGTCACGAGGATGCGACGGCCATTCACGCCTGCGGGCACGATTTCCCCCTTCGCACGGCGCGCTTCTTCCGCGAACCAGCGGACATATTGCGCGCCGATGGCAATCTCGCCCATGGCTTCGGCCAGCGGTTTGCCCATCTCGACGGTCAGCAATTCGGCCAGGTCCTTCTGATTGTCCATCAGCGCATCGTGCAGCTTCCACAGCAGACCGATGCGGCTCATCAGGTCCATCGCGGCGAAGCCGGGGAAGGCGGCCTCGGCGGCGGCAATGGCGCGTTTGGTTTCCGCGTCGCCCGCGTTCGGGATGGTGCCGATCACCTCGCCCGTGGCCGGGTTGATCACGTCTATCGTTGCGCCGCTTTCGGCCCCAACCCACTGACCATCAATGAAATTGCCTTCGCGCAGCCAGGTCGTGTAGCTCATCTTCTCTCTCCCATCTCAGGCGAAACTGCCCATCCGCCGGGCCACGTCGAGCATCCGGCAGGAAAATCCCCATTCATTGTCGTACCAGCCGAAGACGCGCAGCATGCCGCCTTTCGACCGTTTGATCTCTGGCCCCGCCACAATGAGGGACTCGGGCCTTTGCCGCAGGTCTGACGAGACAAGCGGTTTATCGGTATATCCAATCACGCCCCCCGATGAGGCCAGAAGCGCGCGGGCCTCCTCGGCACTTGGCCGGGCGCGGGTGATGACGGCCATATCCACGCAAGACACGCTGGCCGTGGGCACCCGCACCGCCGAGCCGGTGATCCGCCCCGCCAGATGCGGCAGCACGATATCGACCAGCTGTTCGGCACTTGTTGTGGTCGGCACCATCGACAACGCCGCGGCGCGGCTGCGGGCCGGGTTGGCCATCGGCATGTCGACCGTTGGCTGGCTGCCCGTGTAGCAATGCACCGTTGTCATCAGCGCGGTTTCCAGCCCATAGGCATCGTCCAGCACGCGGGCCAGCGGTGCCAGCGCATTGGTGGTGCATGAGGCGTTCGAAACGATCCTGTGATCCGCGCTCAGGCACGCGTCATTGGCCCCCAGAACCACGGTCAGGTCCGCATCCAGTGACGGGCCGGACACCAGCACCCGCGCGGCCCCTGCCGCCAGCCCCTGTTCAGCGATTTCGCGATCCTTGGCCCGGCCCGTGCATTCCATCAGCACGTCGACATTCGAAAGCTCCAGCGCTGCAAGGTTTTGCTGCTGTGTAAACGGAATCCGCCGACCGGCTGCGATCAGCGCACCCGGCTCTGTCGTCACCCCGCCCGGGAACGGGCCGAAAACGCTGTCGAATTCAAACAGATAGGCACAGGTGTCCAGCGGCGCGATGTCATTGACGCCGACCACCTCAACCCCTTGCCACGCATCGGAGGTCAGCCAGGCGCGGAGAACCGACCGGCCGATCCGCCCGAACCCGTTGATCACGACCCGTGTCATTCCCGTTCCCCCACGCTGAAGTTGCGCGCAGTGATGCACGGGCGCAGAGAAGGTTCAAGCCATGCTCTGTGCGGTTTTCAGTCTGGCCAGAGGCGCATCTAGGCGAAAGTTTCGCAAAGGCTCCGATAGGCGTGTTTCAGACCCGCAAGCGTCATTGTGTCCGAGTCGCAGGTCTGGACAGCAACACCCTGCCCGGACAGCGCCTGTTCATAGAGTGACGACCAGGGGGAAGAATTGACGATCATGACCTGTTTCCCCTCCCAGGCTGCCCTGGCGCTGGCCAGTTCCATACCAATCAGAACCCCCTTCAGCCGCGCCTTGGCCGGGTCGTTGTCGGACCGGGCGGACAACAGCCGTTGCGCTGTCATTTCAGGCTGGTTCAGGGCCTCTGAGACCGCGCCATGGAAAACACCCATATCCAGAGCGGGTTCGGACATGGCCCCTATCCGTTCCCGCTGTGGTGCCAGCAGATCGAAAAGTTCCAGCGTCATGAAAAGCCGCAGTTTGCGGACCTCTCCGGCATGGATCTGCACCCATTGCGTCTGCAAATCGGGGATGCAGATCGCGCCATTGAATGCTGGCCTTTCTGCGGCGATCCCGCGGATCAGGCCATGATGGGACAGCGTCTTTTCGGGACCCTTTTCCGCCCCGAGGCGCGGAAGCGCATGCAGGGTCAACCTGTCGTCAGAGGTCGCGACCGGCCTGATCGGGGCATCTGCCGGGCGGCGGGACGTCCCCAAGGGTTCCGGCGCGTGTCCTGGCAGCCCGCTGACAATCACCGGTGTCTGTTCGCGGATCAACCAGGGCCGCACCAGGTTGAGCAGCACGATTTCGAAAGCATCGACGGCCACCTGCGCCAACCCTTGCGCCGAGCGGACCTTCATCAGGACCGTCCCGTTCTGATCCATGGCCCAAGCCCGCATTCCGCCCGCGCACGAATCCACCGCGATCCAATGCGGTGCCGCATTCTGGTTTCTCATTTCTTTTTCGCCCCCAGTAGTCCGGGCAGAGAATTGACCAATTGGGCAGTTTCAATCCCCAGCCCGCCATTCTCTAATAGGGCCGTTTTATTTCCAGGTCGACAAAAAACTATGAATTGAATGTTTAACCCATATCGAAAGGGTCATGTGTGGCGACAAACCGGAACGAGGGGTTTCTGACTCCTCGATCGGGTGCGGCCATTGCAATAGATCAGGATATTCGGCCTCTTTGGCTGCCCGGTGCCACCCCGAAATGGGACTTGTAGCTTCGCGCGAAATGGCCTGAGCTCTTGAATCCACAGGCAAACGCAACCTCTGTCACAGGCATTTCGGTTTGCAGCAGAAGGTGCCGGGCCTTCTGCAAACGGATATCGACCTGGTATTTCTTGGGTGAACAATTCAGATAGCGCCCGAACAGCCGCTCCAATTGCCGCACCGAGATTCCGATCTCCGCCGCGATATCAGCTGGCGAGATCGGGAATTCGACGGTTTCATTCATTCGGCGAATGGCGTGGCTGAGGTGGCTGTTCCGAATACCATGCCTTGCCTGGAAGGACAGGCGTTGTTCCGCGCTTGCATTGCGGACCGTATTGTAAACCATCTGGTCGGCAACATCTGCGGCAAGCGTATTGCCGTGCCGGGCCTCTATCAGATGCAGCATCAGATCGGCGGTTGCAGTGCCCCCGGAAGAGGTGACGGTCTTTTCATCCGCCACGAAGACGCTGCGTTGCAGGTTCACATCAGGAAACTCTTCCATGAAGGCGTCGTGATAATCCCAATGGATCGCGGCGCGTTGCCCGTCCAGCAGCCCTGCACGCGCCAGAATCCATGTGGCCGAACAAAGACCACCGATCTTCACCCCCCGACGCGCCTGACGTCTGATCCCATTCATCAGACTGCGGGTCGCGCGGCCTTGCACCCCGATACCGGACAGAACGAACAGGCGGTCCACCGGGGGCAGTTCGTCCAACGTGCAATCGACCTGACTGACGATCCCGTTGGAGCACGCAACGGTCGGGCCGGTCTCTGACACCAGCGTCCACTCATAGAGCGTCTCGCCACTGATCATATTGGCGATGCGCAAGGGATCGACCGCACAGCCGAACGCCATGTGGGTCAGGTCCTCGACCAACAGGAAAGCGAAGTGTTCAGGGCGTGGCATCGTCATGTCCTCAGGATAGCGCAGCTTTGCCGGGAATTCTCTTTGTATGCAATATGTATTTTATTTGCGCACGATCTTTGCTAGGCAATCCCGGCAACGAAGGAATTCCGATGCCCGATTCGACCCCAAGCCCCAAGGATAGCTGCTATCAGGCGCTGAAAACCGCGATCCTGACGCTGGAGCTTCAGCCCGGCGCCGATCTGGATGAGGCAAGCCTGAGCGCAGAGTTCGGCCTGTCGCGCACCCCGCTGCGGGAGGTGCTGCGGCGGCTGGCGGGGGAAGGTTATGTTGACTTGCGCCAGAACCGTGGCGCGCGGGTCAGTGAAATGTCCCACACCACCCTGCGCGATTTCTTCCTCGCCGCCCCGATGATCTATGGCGCGATCCTGCGGCTGGCGGCGGAAAACGCGACGCCTGCACAGATCGAAGAGCTGAAAACCACCCAGGCGAGGTTCCGCAAGGTGCTGCAACAGGGATCGGCCCGCGACCGCGCCTTGGTCAACAACCGCTTCCATGAGATCACGGGCGAAATGGCCGGCAATGTCTACCTGCTGCCGTCCTTCCAACGCCTGCTGATCGACCACGCCCGGATTTCCATGACCTTCTACCGCCCGCGCGACGCGGCCATGGCCCGCAGCGTGGACGAGGCTGCCGACCAGCATGACCAGATCATCGCCGCGATCGAGGCGGGCGACTCTGATGCCGCCGCCATGCTGGCCATCGACCATTGGAACCTGTCTCGCCACCGCATCGAACTGTTCGTGATGCCGGGCGGGCTCGACCTGCCGCTTGGCGCGCCGCCACGCGCCGCAACCGCCTGAGGAGAGGCCCATGACACCCATCTTCCGGTTCGAGGGGATATATACGCCCGTCGTGACCCCCTTTCATGATGACTACTCCGTCAACTGGGACGCGCTGGCCGATATGATCGACAGCCTGATCGCAGCGGGGGTTCACGGGCTGATCTCCGGCGGGTCGACGGGCGAGAACTATGCGCAGACGGTGGAAGAACGGCTGGAAATCGCCCGCTTCACCCATGACCGCATGAAAGGCCGCCTGCCGCTGGTCGTGGGCACTGGTGCGATGCTGACCGCCGACTCCGTCGCGCTGGCAAGCGGCGCCAAAGACATGGGCGCCGACGCGATCCTGCTGGCCTCGCCCCCCTATGCGGTGCCGACCGACCGGGAAAACGCGCTGAATGCGCTTGCCATCGACAAGGCGGCTGGCCTTCCCGTGATGCTCTACAACTACCCCGGCCGCACCGGCACGATGATGGGCGAAGACTTCCTCGACCGCGTGGGCCGCAGCCGAAATTTCTGCGGCATCAAGGAAAGCTCGGGCGATATCAACCGGGTGCATCTGCTGGCCCGTGATTACCCCCACATCCAGCTTGGCTGCGGCATGGATGATCAGGCGCTGGAGTTCTTCGCATGGGGGTCGCGGTTCTGGGTCTGCGGCGGATCGAACTTCCTGCCTGCCGAACACATCGCGCTCTACAACGCCTGCGCGGTCGAGGGGAATTTCGACAAGGGCCGCCGGATCATGTCGGCGATGATGCCGCTGATGCGGGTGCTGGAACAGGGCGGCAAGTTCATCCAGACGATCAAGTATGGGGTGGACCTGAACGGGATCACGACAGGCCCCATGCGCCCGCCGCTCAAGGGTTTGAACAAGGACGACAAGCGCGCGCTGGAACAGGTGGTCGGCGTGCTCAAGCGCACCATTGCGCAGATTGAGGCGGAGGGCTGAGACATGGACCTGCTGACACGCGACGAATACAAGGCGCTGGCCGCCGAGATGGACTTCCCCAATGCCGCCTATATCGACGGGGCCTATCGCCCGGCGATCTCTGGCAAGACCTTCGCCACGGTGAACCCGGCAACGGGGGAGACACTGACAGACGTGGCCGCCTGCGGGGTCGAGGACGTGGATTTCGCGGTGGCGAAGGCGCGAGAGGCCTTCGACGATGGCCGCTGGTCGCGGATGCACCCGGCAGACCGCAAGGGCATCCTGATCCGCTTCGCCAAGCTTCTGACCCGGAACGCCCGGGAACTCGCGGTGATGGAAAGCCTCGACAGCGGCAAGCCGATCTACGATTGCGAGACGGTGGACATCCCCGAGACGATCAACTGCATCAAGTGGCATGCGGAGGCGATCGACAAGATCTACGATCAGGTCAGCCCGGCCTCCGACGATCATATCGCCATGGTGGTGCGCGAACCCATCGGTGTCGTGGGCCTCGTCCTGCCGTGGAACTTCCCGCTTCTGATGCTGGCGTGGAAGATCGGCCCGGCCGTGGCGGCAGGATGCTCGGTGGTGGTGAAACCGGCGGAGGAAACCAGTCTGACCGCGCTGCGCGTCGCGGAACTGGCAACCGAGGCGGGCCTGCCGCGCGGTGTGCTGAACATCGTTCCCGGCAGCGGGCCGGAGGTGGGCGAGCCGATTGGCCGCCACATGGATATCGACGCGGTGTCCTTCACCGGATCGACCGTCACCGGCAAGCGGTTCCTCAGCTACTCGGGCGAGTCGAATGCCAAGGAAATCACGCTGGAAATGGGCGGCAAGAACCCCGCCATCGTGATGGACGATGCCGAAAACCTCGACCGGGTGGCGGCGCATATCGTGCAGGGTGCGTTCTGGAACATGGGCGAGAATTGCTCCGCCTCCTCTCGCCTGATCGTCCACAAGGATGTGAAGGCGGAACTGCTGGAGCGTATCGCCCACCACGCGAAACAGTGGAACACCGGCGACCCACTGGACCCGGAAACGCGGCTTGGCGCGCTTGTCAGTGAGGCGCATTTCAACAAGGTCTGCGGCTATGTGGAGAAAGCGGAAAGTTTCGTGATCGGCGGCAAGGCCGAGGGGGGCTTCGTTGAAGCGACGGTGGTGGACATCCCCGGCAACGATCACGTCCTGGCGCGCGAGGAAATCTTCGGGCCAGTTCTGTCGGTGATCACGGTGGACAATTTCGACCAGGCGATCCGCGTGGCGAATGACACCGATTACGGGCTCTGTGCCTCGCTCTTCACCGCCAATGCCAAACGCGCCATTCGCGGTGCGCGGATGCTGCGGGCGGGGACCGTGACCGTGAACAGCTTCGGCGAGGGCGATGCGACGACCCCCTTCGGCGGGTTCAAGCAATCGGGCTTCGGCGGGCGCGACAACGGTATTCACGCCCATGACCAGTACACGCAGCTGAAAACCATCTGGCTGGACCTCGCCGATGACGCGGATGAGGCGGTGGAGTGAGCAGCCATCACGCCCGGCGCCTGCCGGTTCACAAGGGGCCGGCCGCATGGTCGGCCATCCTGCCGGGGCAGCCCGCCCCGGTGCCGCTCTCGGACAATATCACCGCCGATGTGGCGGTGGTGGGGGCAGGCTTCGCGGGGCTGTCCGCCGCGCGGCGGCTTCTGCAACTGGACCCGACGCTGAAGGTGGTGGTGCTGGACGCAGGTCGCGTGGCCGAAGGCGCGGCGGGCCGCAATTCCGGCTTCATGATCGACCTGCCGCATGATCTGGCCTCTGACGACTACGCCGGGTCTGGCGATGACCGGGCCGTGATCGCCCTCAACCGGCAAGCCATCGCTTTCGCCCTGTCGGCAGCCGAGGAATATGGCATCCCCCGCGATTTCGCGGATCCCGTGGGCAAGGTGAACGGGGCGGCGAGCGCAGCGGGACACGCCCACAACGAAAGCTACGCCAAGCACCTGTCCACACTTGGCGAGGCGTCCGAGATGCTCGACGCCAAGGCGATGGAAGAGCTGACCGGCAGCGCCTATTACCTCTCGGGCCTCTACACGCCGGGCACGGTGATGCTGCAACCGGCGGGATATATCCGGGGGCTGGCGGAGGGGCTGAAGGCCAAGGCCGCGATCCACGAAAACAGCCCCGTCACCGGCATCGCACGGATCGGAAATGACTGGCATGTCGGCACCGCGCATGGCTCCGTCACCGCACCAAGGGTGATCATGGCCAATAACGGCCAGCTCGAAAGCTTCGGCTTCGCCCGGAACAGGCTGATGCATATCTTCCTCTATGCCTCGATGACGCCGGTTCTGCCCGAGGGTGCCGTGAAAGGCGCGGATCGGTGGGGCGTGACGCCGTCCGATCCCATGGGCACCACCATGCGCAAGATCAGCGGCGCACAGGGGGGCAGCCGGATCATCACCCGCACGGCGGCAAGCTTCAAACCCGGCATGGTGGCGAGCGACGCAGCCATGCGCCGGGCTCGCCGTATCCATGACCAGAAGTTCGGCAACCGCTTCCCGGACCTGCGCGGGTTGGAGATGGAGTTTACCTGGGCGGGTCATCTCTGCCTCAGCCGGAACAGCGTGTCGGTCACGGGGGAGCTGGAGGAAGGGCTCTACGCCGCCTGCTGTCAGAACGGGCTTGGCACCGCGCGGGGGACGCTCACCGGCATGGGGGCGGCGGAAATGGCGATGGAGGTGGACAGCGACATCACCCGCGCGCTGCGGGCGGAGCCGGACCCGACACGCCTTCCCCCCCGGCCCCTTTCGGATATCGGGGCGAACGTGTTTCTGCGCTGGAAAGAATGGCGCGCCGGGGCGGAATAGACACCACGCTCACCTCTGGCCTGCTTGCCCGGCGGGCCCGAGCAACCGATCCAGTATCGCCAGTGTCATGGTCGACACCGCCTCGCGTGCCTGTTCAGGCTCCGCCCCGGCCACGTCCAGCAGCGCCGTCATCGCCTCGATGCCGGTCGCGGGGGCAAGCGCCCGAACCAACGCATCCTGATCCGTTCGCGACAACCCCCCGTCGTCATCGGCCAGCGCCTGGCGATACATGCTGATGCGCCGCGCACCTCGACGCACCTTGTCCGTGCCGGAGGCCGAAACCGTCAGTGTCCGCCCAAGGAACTGGCGAAAGCCCATTTCATTTTCGAGCGCAAGATCAAGGAAATAGAGGTTAATGGCGAGCAAACGCTCTCGCAGGCTGTTCGCGTTCCGCGTGATGTCTTCATAGGACTTCACCTCGATGTCCAGCATCGCCTCCGACACCAGAATGTCGGGGTCCGAGAAATAGCGGTATGCCGTAGCCTTCGACACGCCGTGCCGCTCTGCCGCGGCGGCGACGGTCACGGGGGCACCTTCGGACAGAAGCTGGCGTGCGCCATCCAGGATCGCCCTGCGCGTGCGTTCTTTCTGGGACGTTCTGCCCTTGGTCATGCCGATCCTCCAGTTAATGAGACACTTGTCTCATATTGAGATTTGTGTATCATAATCGCAGGAATCAAGCAACAGGAAACACCCCATGTCGGATCGCGCACGCACATATAACGTATTGAATATTCTCATGAACTTTCACGCATTTCCCGACGAGGTGGATGGAAAATACTGCCTTGTGGAATGCGTGGTTCCCGTTGGCGCGGGCGCGCCCCCAAACCACCATGCCGGGGAAACCGAGGGATTCTTTATCCTCGACGGTCAGGTCGGCTTCATGATCGACGGCACGGAAACCCTTGCCCGGAAGGGCGACTTCATCCCGATACCGGACGGGGCCGTGCATGCCTTTCAGGCGGTCGGAGACGCGCCTGCGCGGCTCCTGATCCTGAACAGCCCCGGCAATATGCACGAGGCTTTCTTTACCGGGATCGGCACAGTCCTGCCGAATGGTCAGACCGACCTGCCTGCCCCGTCGGAACCGAATATCCCCGCCGTGCTGCAAAAGGCCGAAGCGGTCGGCATGACCATCCTTCCCCCCGCGTAAGCTTTCCCTGGCGACGGCGCGCTGGCCGGATCAGCGCGCCACCGGGACCCGGCGGCGGCGGCGCAGTGCGATGAGGTTCGAGACCAGAAGCGCCCCGATCACCACCGCGCCACCGAAGATCGCCCAGATACCGGGGTCTTCGCCCACCACGGCCCAGACCAGCAGCGGTGCGAGGACGGATTCCAGCAGGATCAGCAGCGCCACTTCCGCCGAGCTCAGGTAGCGCGGGCCGAGGACCAGCAGGCAGGAGGACGCGCCGATGATCGCCCCGTGTGCCAGGAAGAGCGGCCATTGCGGGGCAAAACTCGCCAACGGGTCGGAAATGGCCGACATCATCAGGGCGGCCAGGAAATAGGCCACCGGCACCGCCGGGATCATCGAGGTATCGCGCAGCCGCCGCACCGCCGTCAGCGCAGCGGCGAAGGAGGCGGAGGTGTAAAGCGCCCAGAGGTCGCCCTTCCACGAGGCCAGTTCATTCTCGCCCGAGCCATAAGCGATGACCCCGAGCCCCGCCAGAACGGCGACGATGGTCAACAGCATCCGTCGCGTGATCGGCTCGCCCAGAAAGACCCGGCTGAAGACGGCGGCGAAGATGGGCATCGAGGCGAGGATGAACACCACGTTTGCCACGCTCGTATGCGCCACCGCCATGACGAAGCCCGGCGCGGTGGAGGCAAGCAAAACGGTGTAGATCACCCCCGGCCAGCCGGTGCGCAGCACGGCGCGGAAGCCGCTCAACCCCTGAAACGCCAGCACGGCGGAGGCGACCAGAAGCCCCGCGATCAGCCCACGCCAGAAGACGATCACCGTGGGTTCCGCCACGATGAGCCGCACGAAAAGCGAATCCGGCACCACGAGCAGGACGCCGCAGGTTGTGATCAGAAGGCCTTTGAGGTGGTCGGTCATGGTGGTGACAGAGCGGCAAAGCGCGGGAAAAGTAAATCCCTTATAGGGACTTGCAGACCCTCAACGCATCGTAGACAGCGGCATGGATGTTCCGCCCCGCCACCGCATCCCCGATCCGGGCCAGCCGGAAGCGGCCGTGCGGGTTCAGCTGCCGGAACGGGTCGGTGCCCGCGATCATGGCCGCATGGTCAAGCTGGCCGAGGTTGGACGAGCCTTCCTTCAGCGCGTGATAAAGCGCGTCCGAGGGCGTCAGGCCATGTTCCACCACCACATGATCCACGCTCCGCCTGACGGTGTCGCCGGTCAGCACATGGCGCAGCGTGGCCAAGAGTTTCGCACCGTCCGCCTCGACGCGGGTCAATTCGTGCAGGCAGGTCATTCGCACCCCGTCGCGGGCCAACTGGCGCAGGGCAACGGCGGAGGTCGTGGGGCCGAGATCGTGCAGCGCGGTGCGATCGGGGGTGACCAATTCCACCGCGCATCCCATCTCGGCCAGCGCATCGGCGGTAACGGCCCCGGGCTGGTCGCCTGCCTCGTCCATCAGCAGGACCGCGCCGGATGGCCGGGCCGCACCGGAGAGCACATCCCAACCGGACAGGGTCAGGTCGCCGCCGGGGATCGCGGGCGGCTCCGGCCAGCCGCCAGTGGCGATGATGACCGTATCGGGCGCCTCAGTCAGCACGTCCCCGGCCTCTGCATAGCAATTCAGCCGGGTTTCGACTCCGAGCCGCTCCACCTCGGCAATCAGCCAGTCGGCCACGCCCCTGACCTGCCGCCGCACCCTGCCCTTGCACGCGAGCAGCAGCTGCCCGCCAAGCCGATCCGCCGCTTCCATCAGCACCACGTCATGGCCCCGAAGCGCGGATACGCGCGCCGCCTCCAGCCCTGCGGGGCCGCCACCCACAACGACGACCTTGCGACGGATTTCAGCGGGGGCAATCACATGCGGCATCACCGCTTCGCGCCCCGTCGCGGCGTTGTGGCCACAAACGGCGGGCTTGCCCTGGTTCACGCGGTCGACACAGGCGCCGAGGCCGACACAGGGGCGGATACGATCTTCCTCGCCGCGCATCAGTTTCGCCACCAGATGCGGGTCGGTGATATGGGCGCGGGTCATGCCGACGAGGTCCACATGGCCTTCGCTCACCGCATGTCGGGCAGTGGCCAGATCGGCGATGCCGCCTGCGTGGATCACGGGCAGGCCCGTCGCCTGCCGGATACGGCCCGCTATGGGCAGATGCGGGGCGGCGGGCATCCCCATAGGCGGCACCCATCCCGCAAGGCCAAGGTCGTCATACGGCGCACCGGCGAGGATATTCAGGAAATCCACCTGCCCCGTATTCGCCAGCATCCGCGCCACGGCCACACAGTCATCAGCGGAGAGCCCGGCCTTTTCCAGTTCATCCCCTGTCATGCGGATGCCAAGGATCATCTCTGGTCCCACGGCAGCGCGCACGGCGGCCAGAACCTCCAGCGTCAGGCGTAACCGGTTTTCCAGCGACCCGCCGTAGTCGTCTTCTCGGTCATTCACCAAAGGCGACAGGAACTGCCCAAGAAGATGCGAATGCGAGAGCAGCTCGATCCCGTCGAACCCGCCCTCCTGACAGCGGCGCGCGGCGGCGGCGAAATCGCCCACCACCCGCGCGATATCCTCCCGCTCCATCCCCTTCGGGAAGGCCCGATGCGCCCGTTCTCGCCGCCCCGACGGGCCGATCACCGGCAGCCAATGGCCATCGTCCCAGGCCGTGCGCCGCCCCATATGGGTGATCTGGCACATGATCGCAGCACCATGGGATTTCACCCCCTCGGTCAGCCGCTGGAACCACGGCACGATGCTGTCATCGCCCGCGTAGAGCTGCCCAAACACAGACGGGCTGTCGGGCGCGATATTGGTGGACCCGCCCACCATGGTCATCCCGATCCCTCCCTTGGCCTTCTCCTCATGATAGAGACGGTAGCGGTCGCGCGGGTGCCCCTCCTCCACCAGGTTCGGGGCGTGCGCGGTCGAGATGATCCGGTTGCGGATCGTCAGGTGGCGCAGCTGGAAGGGCTCCAGCAGGGGATCGGCCATGCGGTCAGAACTCCTGGTTCAGGGCATCGGCAGCGGGAATTTCCCGCTCGCGCCGGGCGATATAGTCCAGCAGCGCCTCGTTCTTCGCCGGATCGAGTATCGGTTCCTCATATTCCCGCAGAAGCTTCCGCGCATGGGTCAGGGCCCGTTCGGTGATCTCTTTCGACCCCTCCGCAACCCATTGCTCGATGGAGTTGTTGTCGAATAGCTCCGGCATGAAAAAGGCCCGTTGAAAATTCTCCTGCGTATGCGGATGGCCAAGGTAGTGCCCGCCCGGCCCGATATCGGACACCGCGGCGATGCCTTCGTCGAAATCGTCCCACCTCGGCCCTTCGGCCATGCGGTAGGCCATGGCACATTGTTCGGCATCCACCACAAACTTGGCGACGGAACAGTGCATCCCGGCCTCGTTCCAGCCTGCCGAATGCCAGATGTAGTTCGCGCCCGCATGCATGACGGCGGAAAGCGTCGTGGCGCTTTCATAGCCCGCTTGCGCATCAAAGGTCTTGGCCCCGCCAAGCGTGTTCGAGGTCCGCCAGGGCACGCCATAGAACCGCGCCATCTGGCCGATCATGAAGTTCATCAGGCTGATCTCGGGCGTCCCCGCCATCGGCGCGCCGGATTTCATGGAGACCGTCGACAGGTAATGCCCGTAGATCGCCGGGCAACCGCGTCGGATCACCTGAGTGTAGGCGAGTGCCGACAGGGCCTCTGCGTTCAGTTGTGCCACGGCGGGCGCGACGGATGCGGGCGTGTTGGCGCCGCCCAGAACGAAGGGGCTGCACAGCACCGGCTGGTTCCGACGGCAGAACGCGCGCATCGCGCCCAACATGGTTTCGTCCCACACAAGCGGGCTGTTGCCGTTGCAATTGCCGGTGGTGACGGGGTGGGTTTCGAGGAAATCGTCCCCGAACAGGATCGCGCACATTTCCATCACGTCTTCGGCGTTCTTCGGACTGGTGGTCATGCCCATGAAGGTCTTGTCCGAGTGCTTCATCGAGGAATAGGTGATCCGCAGGTGCCGCTGGCTGATCGGGTGGTCATATGGCTCCACGATGTGGTGGGCAGAGCTGTGCAGCGCAGGCGACATGTGGCTGAGCTTGTGGAACATCGCCAGATCGGCCAGCGTCGGGTTCCTGCGCACGTCATCGAGATCCCGCAGGAAGGGCGCGCCGGTCATCGGCACGAAGATCGCGTGCCGCCCGCCAAGGCGCACGTTATGGGCCGGGTTGCGGGCGTGGTAGGTGAAATCGGCCGGGATCGTCGCGATCAGCTCTCGCACCAGCCCCCGGTCCAGATGCACCCGGTCGCCACGCACATCGGCGCCCGCGCGCTTCCAATCCGCCAGAGCAATATCATCGCGAAACACGACGCCCACGTTTTCCAGAATATCCATTGAGGCCGAGTCAATCCGCTCCACCTGCGATCCGTCCATCACTTCGCAATGTGGAAGGCTGTTCACCAGCCCCGGCAGCATGCGGCTGTCGGTGACCATGCGCTGACTGCGGCGGGCGTTGCGGCCACCGGCGCGGGCGCGGGGCTTGAGGGCGGTATCGGACATGGGCGGTCTCCATCCTGAAGGTGGACCAACTTGACCGCGCTTCGCCCCGGGGCACCTGCCCGAATGCGAAACGCCCTTGCAGGATACGACATGCGCCAAAATCGCCAACGAAAAACGGCGGCCCCCAGGGGACCGCCGCCTTGCTGAACTCTCGCCCCCGGATCAGGCGGCGGTTTCGTGCGGGTGCTTGCCGAGGATGATCATGCCGAGCAGGTCGTCATCCGTCACCTCGTTCACATTGACGGTCCCGACCAGCTGCCCGTTCTTCATCACGCTGGCCCGGTCGCAGAGGTTCATGACCTGATGAACGTCGTGGTCGATCAGGAAAATCCCGATGCCTTCGGCCTTCAACTGCTGGATCAGTTCGGCAACCATCTGCGTTTCATGGGGGCCAAGGGCTGCGGTCGGTTCATCCATGATCAGGATGCGCGCGTTGAAGTAGACGGCGCGGGCAATGGCGACCGACTGACGCTGACCGCCGGACAGGGCCGACACAGGCGCGTTGAACTTCTGGAAGTTCGGGTTGAGCCGCCCCATGATCTTGCGCGTCTCCGCCTCCATCGCGGCGTCGTCGACCAATCCAAGAGGCGTGACCAGTTCCCGCCCCAAAAACAGGTTGGACGCCGCATCGAGATTGTCGGCCAGCGCCAGCGTCTGGTAGATCGTCTCGATATTATGCGCCCGTGCGTCGCGCGGGTTGTTGATGGTGACCTTCTCTCCGTTAATGAAGATCTGCCCACCATCGGGCTTGTAGGCCCCCGACAGCATCTTGATCAGGGTCGACTTGCCCGCGCCATTGTGGCCGAGCAGACCCACGACCTCGCCGGGTTGCAGGTCGACCGTCACATGATCCACCGCCTTGATCCCGCCGAACGAGATCGACATGTCACGCATTTCTACAAGTGGTGCGGTCATATCAGTGATCCCCCGTGCGTTTGCGGTAGATGATGTCGATCAGGACGGCCGCGACCAGCACAACACCGACAACGATGTTCTGGTAGGGCGCATCGACACCGACCATGGCCATGCCCGATTGCAGCGACTGCATGATCAGCGCCCCCAGGATCGCCCCGTGAATGGTGCCAAGACCGCCCGAAAGCGCCGTGCCGCCAATGACCGCCGCCGCGATGACGCGCAGTTCATCGAGCGTGCCGATGTCGTTGGTGTGGTTGGCCAGACGCGCCGAGGCCACGACCGCAGACACGGCGCAGAGCGCGCCCATCAGGGCGAAGATCTTGACCGTCAGAAGGCGCGTGTTGATGCCCGACAGCTCTGCCGCATCCGGATTGCCGCCAGTGGCGAAGATGTAACGGCCAAGACGGGTGCGGCGGGCCAGGATGGTCATCGCGATGGCGATACCGATCAGCAGCAGAACCGAGATCGGCAGACCGTAGGTGGTGGTGAACCCTTCGGGCATGACCTCGCCCCGCGCCTCGAACAGGCGGCGCAGACGGGCCGTGGGAATTTCGTAGGAGTTCAGAACCCAGATGAAACCCATGATGGCAGAGGCGATGATTGCCGACAGGGTCAGCTCGGCCCAGACCGGCTTGACCGGAAAGTCATGGCTGGCCTTGCTGCGGCGGGAATTCCACATCGCGGCAATGGCAGCGACCGTCAGAACCCCACCGACGATCCAGGACAGGCTCGGCCCGAGCGTGCCGTTGATGCCACCGAAGGCCATGAAGGTCTCATCCAGCGGGCCGATGGTCTGACCGCGGGTGAGGAACCAGCCCACATTGCGCCAGACCAGCAGGCCACCAAGCGTCACGATGAAGGCGGGGATGGTCAGGTAGCCCACAAGGTAGCCATGGAAGGCCCCGATCAGGGCCCCCGCCGCGATCCCGACGACAATGGTGATCGGCGCGATGAGCGGATGCCCAAGCCCCAGCCCCATCATGTTGGGCAGGATATCGGTCTGTGTGATCGCCATGATGGCCGAACAGGTGGCCAGCAAGGCACCGACCGACAGGTCGATATGGCGGGTGACGATGATGAAGACCATGCCACAGGCCATGATGGCGACGGAAACGGTCTGGATCGTCAGGTTGAAGATGTTGCGCGGGGTCAGGAAGCGGCCTTCCGTGAAGAAATCGAACCCGATGCAAAGGATGATGAAGGCGCCAACCATTCCCAATAGACGCGTATCCAGCTCCAGTTGCTGGACGAAACTCTTGCGCTGCGGGGGAATTGGCTGAGACGTGGTGTCGGTCATGTCCGGACTCCAGAGTTCAGCGTGTCTGGTGGTGGTACGCCCCGACGAAGCGGGGCGTACCGGGTGCTACACTATGCAGTGTATCACAGGTTTAGCTGCAAGGCGCGGGGCCGTCGGTAACACCCTGGCAGAGCGTTTCCAGATCGATCCAGCCAGCATCGACAACGACGCTCAGGTTCTCGGCGGTGATCGGAACCGGTGCGAGGAACATCGAGGTCATGGTGGTGCCAGCGGGGCTGGTCCATTCCTGTGCGCCTTCAATGTCGGCCATCGCGGTGCCCTGTGCCAAAGCGACAGCGATTTCACCGGCCGCACGGCCCAGATCACGGGCGTCTTTCCACACCGACACGGTCTGGGTGCCAAGCGCCACACGGTTCAGCGCGGCGTGGTCACCATCCTGGCCGGACACCGGGATACCTTCCATGCCCTGCGCGGTCAGAGCGGCGACAACACCACCTGCGGTGCCGTCATTCGAGGCCACGACAGCGTCAACGCCGTTGTCGGTCGCGGTCAGGATCTGCTCCATGTTGCGCTGTGCGTTGGCGGGCAGCCAGCCATCGGTGTAGGCCTCGCCCACGATCTCGATCTCACCGGCGTCGATTGCCGCCTGCAGAACCTCCTGCTGACCGCCGCGCAGGAAGTCTGCGTTCGGGTCAGTGGGCGAGCCCTTGATCATGACGTAACGACCGGACGGTGCTGCTTCCAGAACCGCGCGGGCCTGCATCCGGCCCACTTCGACGTTGTCGAAGGTTAGATAGAAGGCGCGATCGTCTTCGATCAGGCGGTCATAAGCGATGACCGGAATGCCTTCGTCGGCGGCGGCCTGTACGGCCGGGCCAATGGCTGCTGCGTCCTGGGCCAGAATGATCAGGGCATCAACGCCCTGCGCGATCAGGCTTTCGATATCCGACAGCTGCTTGGATGCGGACGACTGAGCGTCGGCCGAAATATATTCCGCGCCTGCGGCTTCCAGCGCGGCAACGATGGCCGCTTCGTCGGTTGCCCAACGTTCTTCCTGGAAGTTGGACCAGCTGACACCAACGGTGATGTCCTGCGCAAAGGCAGCGGTGGTCATGGTTGCCGCAAACACCGTTGCTGCGGCTGCTTTCAGAAACTTCATGCTTTCCTCCCTGTGATACCTGGCGGGCCCAATGCGTGACCGAGTCCCTCCATGTTCCCCTGCTCTAGCACTATTTTTTTCAAAGATCAAATTAAATGATGAAGCCGGGGCCACAGTCCCATCGAACACTGCGCTTGCTGAATTATTTTTTTTGGTGAATTATACCTGTGGGAGGACATTGTGGCCAGCATTCAACGCACATCACCTGCGAATGATCAGCGCGAGAACGGGCGCCAGCATGTGTTCGACGCGATTCGCCAGGCTGGCCGGATCGCCCGAATCGACATCGCCCGCGAAACCCAGGTCAGCCCGGCCACCGTCACCGCAATCACCTCTGAACTGTTGAGCGCCGGGCTGATCGAGGAAATCACCCCCGAAGGCGACCGCACAGGCGCCAAACGGGGCCGCCCCCGGGTGGCGCTCAAGGTCCGCGGCGCGGCGCATCTGATCGCGGGCATCAAGATCTCCGACCGTTCGGCCACCGTGATCCTCGTCGATTTCGAAGGCCAGACCGTCGGGGAATATGATCACGAACTGCCCGGCCCGGTCATGTCCGCCGAAGAGATTGTCGATCTGGTCATGCGGGCCCTGGCCGGGGCCTGTGCCGCCGCCGGGCGTCATGTCCGCGAGATTTCTGGGGTCGGCCTCGGACTTGCCGGGCTCATCGACGCGACCCGCAACTTCGTGCACTGGTCGCCCTCTCTCGATCAACGCAACGTGGAACTGGGGCGCATGCTATCCGATGCCATGCCGGTGCCCTTCTACATGGACAATGATGCCAACCTCGTTGCGAAGGCCGAGCAGCTATTCGGCGAAGCGCGCAACGTGTCCGATTTCATCGTCATCACCATTGAACAAGGTGTCGGCATGGGCATCGTGATCGACGGCAAGATCTATCGCGGCGAACGCGGTTGCGGGGCAGAATTCGGCCACACCAAGGTGCAGCTCGACGGGGCGCTCTGCCGCTGCGGGCAACGCGGCTGTCTGGAGGCCTATGTCGGGGACTATGCCCTGCTGCGCGAGGCCAATATCCGCGGCAGCGCACAGCCCGAGGACGATCTGTCGGCGCTCTACGCCCGCGCCAAGGCGGGCGATGCGATGGCGCGGTCGATCTTCGACCGGGCGGGACGGATGTTCGCCATGGGGCTGGCCAATGTGATCAACATCTTCGACCCGAGCCTCGTGATCCTGTCGGGGGAACAGATGACCTTCGACTTTCTCTATGGCTCGGATGTGCTGGACCGGGTGAAATCCTCGGTCGTGCAGGTCGACGCGCCCCTGCCGGAAATCCGGGTGCATAAATGGGGCGACCTGATGTGGGCCAAGGGGGCTGCCGCCTGCGCGATGGAGGGGGTGTCGGAACTCACGATCCGCAACCTCGGTGCCGATGCGGCCTGACCTGTGCCTGACGGTTCTGCTGATCGCCGCAACGCCCGCGATGGCGGACCCACTGTTCGAGCCACGGTCCATAGCCCCCCACAGCTACGAAGGCGGATGGGAGCATTTCGTGGGCGGCGGGGTCGCGGCCTTCGACTGCAATGGCGATGACCTACCGGAGCTATACGCTGCGGGTGGGGAGAACCCGGCGCAGCTTTTCCTCAATCGCTCTGCCTCTGGCGGCGATCTGGTTTTCGATGCGGTGGACAGTGCCCTGTCCCTAACCGCCGTCATCGGGGCCTATCCGCTCGATATCGACAGCGACGGGATCATGGATCTCGCCGTGTTGCGGGTGGGGGACAACATGCTGATGCGCGGGCTAGGCAACTGCGCGTTTGCCCCATTCGAGGGGATCGGCTTCCAGACCGACACGCGCTGGACCACGGCGTTTTCCGCCACATGGGAGGCTGGCCAGACCCTGCCCACCCTCGCCTTCGGCAACTACGTGGACCGCACCGACCCGGAAGGCCCGTTCGAAGCCTGCGACATCAACCAGCTCTACCGGCCAGAGGGAGACAGCTACGCCCCGCCCCTGCCCTTGGCCCCCGGTTTCTGTGCGCTCTCCATGCTCTTCACAGACTGGGGGCGGCAGGGCCGCGCCGATCTGCGCGTCTCGAACGACCGGCACTACTATGTGCGCGGTGGCGAGGAACAGATGTGGGCGATGGAGCCCGAGCCACGCCTTTATGGACCCGAGGACGGATGGAACAGCCACCAGCTCTGGGGCATGGGCATCGCGTCGCGTGATCTGGATGGCGACGGGTTGTCAGAGGTCTACCTGACCTCCATGGGCGATCAGCGCCTGCAGGCCCTGAGCCAGGGTGCGGCAGGCCCCAGCTATCTCGACGCGCCCTATGAAAGCGGCGCCACCGCACACCGGCCCTATACGGGCGGCGATGGCAGGCCCTCGACCGGCTGGCACGCGGTGTTTGGCGATGTGGATAATGACGGGTGGGATGACCTGTTCGTCGCCAAGGGCAATGTGGAACAGATGCCGGGCAGCGCCATGGAGGACCCAAACAACCTGCTGATGGGCAGCCCTGATGGCCGTTTTGCCGAGGCGGGACTTGAGGCCGGAGTGGCCAGCCTGCACCGCAGCCGGGGTGCGGCGCTGGCCGACCTGAACGGGGATGGGTTGCTGGATCTGGCGGTCCTGAACCGTCACGCCCCGATGGAGCTTTACCAGAACGTAACGGAGGAAGCCGGCGGATGGCTGCTGGTCCATGTCACGCAATCAGGGCCGAATCGCGATGCCGTGGGGGCCTTCGTGGAACTTCGGTCGGAGGGCAGGCTCTGGACTCAGGAAATCACCGTGGGCGGCGGGCATGCGGGCGGCGTCGCGGGGCCGCTGCATGTCGGACTTGGGACCGCGCAAACCGTCGAACTGAGGGTGGTCTGGCCCGACGGGGATATCAGCGACTGGCGCTCGGTCAATGCAAACCAGCGGGTAACGCTCACGCGCCAAGGGTAAGGCGGGCCAAGGATTTTCCAAAATCCTTGCAAGGGTCTTGCAAGACCCTTCCCCGCTACCGATCCACCGGCAATCCGCTTGGCACGCTTTCCGGCACGCCCAAACGCCCCTCCGCGCCTGCCGTATCGGTCAACGTCTCCAGAAACGCCACCAGGGCGGCAACCTCATCGTCGCTCAGCTCCATTGGCTCCAGCTCATTCGCTGCCGCAATCGCCGCCATCTCGGCCGGATCATCCAGAATGCGCCAATCCTCCACCCCCGGCAGGACGGGCAACACCGCCTGGGTCCGATCATAGGCGTAGAGCGATCCGACGGGATCCAGATGATGCCGGATCACCCCCTCCAGCGTCGCATAGGCCCCCGCGTGCCCGTAAGGCGCGGTCAGGGCCACATTGCGCAGGCTCGGCGTGCGGAAGGCATAGGCATCCTCCGGGTCGCCGGTGACGCGCATCCGCCCCTCGTCGCGGGCGTGGCTTTCGAACCGCGCGGCCTTGCCCGGGCCGATCTGGACCATGGCGATGGCGTGGAAATCGTGGTCGGTCTGGAAACGGCCTGTGTGGCAGTCCGCACAGCCCGCTTCGCCGTAGAACAGCGCCACTCCCTGTGCCGCCGCCTCGGGCAACTCGGCCTCATCGGCAAGATAGAGATCGAAGGGACTGCGATCCGCGCGCCATTCGAAGCGGATGAAATCGGCGACAACGTTGGAGATGTCGGTGAAATGGATCTCCGCACCCGGCCCCAACACCTCGTCGAACCGCGCGCGATATTCGGGGATCGCATCCACCCGCGCTGCGATCTGGTCCCAGGCCCCACCCGCCAGAGATAGATGCCCCATGCGCACGGCCTGCGAAATCGGGTTCTCGGAATAGTGCCCGGCCATCTCATCCGCCGAGAGCACCGGGAACATCGCCTGCGCGGACAGGACCGAGTCGAACCCTTCGCTCATTGCATCGCCCAATGGCGTGCGGATGCCATTGGGCCGCGTCGGGTCCGCCTCCAGCCTGCCATCGTGGAACATGTGGGTGAATTCGGAGGCCCCAAGATTGAACAGCCCCGGCGCGTTCCGGGGAATGCGCTGCTCGGGCAGGTTCTCGGGGTCGGCCACCCGGTCCGGCCCCAGCCCATGCGCCCCGTCGCCAAGCGACAGCGACACCCCGTCACCGGTGCCCAAGCGCGGGTGGTGGCAGGTGGCGCAGGAGACCTCCTGGTTGCCCGACAGGATCGGGTCGTAGAACAGAAGCTGCCCCAGTTCGACGCGGGCGGGATCGGTCGGGGCGAACTCCGCCGGGGGGAATACCGGCTGCGCCAGCAGGGGCAGCGGGATCAGGGCGAGCGGCAGCCATCTCATTGCAATATCTCCATGATCTCGACCGTCAGCCGTTGGCGATAGGGTTGATCCGGCGTGACAATGATCGACGGGAAGGATGGGCAATTCACCGCGTTTGGAAAGCCCTGCGGCTCCAGCGCGATCCCGGCCCAGGGGGCAATGTGTTGGCCGAGGTGCGCGCCGCGCAGATTGGGCAACATATGCCCAGTATAGACCTGCAGCCCCGGCTGGTCCGACCACATCCGCAGGCGAAGGCCGTTCGGGGCCAGAAGTTCGGCAACCGGCAGCGCCGGGTCGCGGTCCTCAGGCGTCACAAGGTTCAGATCGGTCCCCATGCCGTCCGGGTCCGCTTCCGCCAGCACGGCCCCGGCGCGGTAATCGTGGCGGGTGCCCATGACGGGGGCGATGTCGCCGGTCGGGATCAGGGCGCTGTCCACGGGCGTCAACCGGTCCGCCGGGCAGGTGAAGTGGGCATTGCGGGACGTCTGCGGCACCCCGAGGCTGTAATAGCTGTGCTGCGCAAGGTTGATCGGCGTGGGCCGGTCTACCCTCGCGCGCATATCATAGTTCACGCGCGAACCGCTCAACCGAACGGTGACCTCGATATCGGCCTTGCCCGGAAACCCTTCCTCCCCGTCGGGGGAACGGTAAGAGAAACGGACCGCACGCACGCCGTCAGTTTCGGCTTGCCAGATGCGGGAATGCAGCCCCCCTGCCCCGCCATGCAGTTGGTTCGCACCTTCGTTCGCCGTCAGGCGATGATCCTGCCCATTCAGCACGAAGCGTGCCCCGCCGATGCGGTTTGCCACGCGCCCGGCGATCACACCCATATAGGTAGGGTTGTGCAGGTAATCCGCCAGGTCGTCGAAGCCCAGAACCACCGGCACCGAGGCCCCGCCAAGGGGCACCCACCAGCCCCGCGTGATGCAGCCGAGGTTGAGGAGCGAGAGCGAAACGCCCCCGTCCTCCAACCTGAAGTCTCGGATGTCCCCGGCGCGTGGCATTTCCCCCTCAGACGAAGCGGTTCACGACGTTTTCAAGGTATTCCTGCTTGCCCGACACGGGCGCGGGGTTGATCCCCTCGGCCTCGACCCGCGCGGCGATGTCCTCCAGCGAGCGGTCGCCGTTCAGCATCGCCTGCGCCTCGGGCGAGGACCATCCGGCGTAGCGATCCTCGACGAAGCCCGGCAGGGTGCCGTCTTCAATCATCGCGGCGGCGGCTTTCAGGCCGCGCGCGCACACGTCCATACCGCCGATATGGGCGATCAGCAGATCCTCCGGGTCAAGCGACTGACGGCGCAGCTTGGCGTCGAAATTGGTGCCGCCGGTGGTGAAGCCGCCCCCTTGCAGGATGTGGTAGTAGGCCAGCGCCACCTCGGGCACGTTGTTGGGGAACTGGTCGGTGTCCCAACCAGATTGATAGTCGTTCCGGTTCATGTCGATCGACCCGAAGATACCAAGCGCCTGCGCCAGAGCGATTTCATGCTCGAAGCTGTGCCCCGCAAGGATTGCGTGGCCTTGTTCGATATTCACCTTCACCTCGCCTTCCAGCCCGTGACGCTTGAGGAAGCCGTAGACCGTGGCGACGTCGTAATCATACTGGTGCTTGGTGGGTTCCTGCGGTTTGGGCTCGATCAGGATCGTGCCATCGAAGCCGACCTTGTGCTTGTAGTCCACCACCATGTTCAGGAAGCGCCCGAACTGTGCGTCTTCTTGTGCAAGATTGGTGTTGAGCAGGGTCTCATACCCCTCACGCCCGCCCCACAGAACATAGTTTTCGCCCCCCAAACGGTGCGTCGCGTCCATGCAGGATTTCACCGTCGCGGCGGCGAAGGCGAAGACATCCGGGTCAGGGTTCGTGGCCGCGCCCGCCATGAAGCGGCGGTTCGAGAACATGTTGGCCGTGCCCCAGAGCAGCTTTACCCCGGTCTGCTCCATCTTCTCGGCGAAGTAATCCGCGATCTGGTTCAGCGTGTCGCGGTTTTCGGCAAAGCTTGCGCCATCGGGGCGGATGTCGAAGTCGTGGAAGCAGAAATAGGGCACCTTCAGCAGGCTGAACATCTCGAAGGCCACGTCGGCCTTGAGCTTCGACAGCTCCATCGTGTCGGCCGGAAACCAAGGGCGTTCAAAGGTCTGCCCGCCGAACGGGTCATTCCCGGGCCAGACGAAATTGTGCCAGTAACAGGCGGCGAAGCGCAGGTGATCTTCCATGCGCTTGCCCAGGACGACCTCATCGGGGTTGTAGTGGCGGAAGGCCAGCGGATTGGCGCTGTCCGCGCCTTCGAACGGGATCTCGGTGATGTCCTTGAAGAAGCCGGTGCTCATGTCAGTGCTGCCTTGATGGAAGGGTAAAGGGCGCGGTAGCGGGCGTAGCTGTCGTCGTAAGCTGCCTGCAGGTCCGCGCGGGGGTCGATGGTGTCCGCCACTTGCGGCGGCGTCATGGTATCGTGAAGATCGGCGCCATCCGAGACCATGGCGAGCCGCGCCGCGCCAAGTGCTGCGCCGAATTCTCCCTTGGCGGGCAGGCGCAGGGGAAGACCCAGGATGGTGGCGAGGCTTTCCAGCCAGAACCGCGATTGCGTGCCGCCGCCGATGGCAAGCACGGACTCGAGTTGCGTGCCGGTGGATTTCAGCGCCTCCAGCGAATCCCTGAGCGCGAAACTGACGCCTTCCATGACGGATTGGGTCAAGTTTTGTTGGTCCGATCCGATGTCGAGCCCGACAAATGCACCGCGGATATCGGCGTCGTTGTGGGGCGTCCGTTCGCCTGACAAATAGGGCAGGAAGAGCGTGTCGGAGGGGCCATTGATGCTGTCGGGCAGGCGGCCCGCCAGCGTGGCGGGGCTGTCGTTCAGCGTCTTGGCCAGCCAGTTCAGGCAGTCGGTCGCGGCCAGGATCACGCCCATCTGGTACCAGGTATCCGGCACCGCGTGGCAGAAGCTGTGGACGGCGGTTTCGGGGGCGGGCGCGAAGCTGTCTTTCGCGGCCAGTAGCACGCCGGAGGTGCCGAGCGACACGAAGCCATCGCCCTCGCGGAAGCAGCCGACGCCGCAGGCCGCAACGGCATTGTCGCCGCCACCACCAGCCACGACGACGGGATTTTCGATGCCCCATTCAGCGGCCAGATCGGCGCGCAGCTGGCCCGATGCTTCGCTGCCTTCCACAAGGCGCGGCATCTGGTCGGGGCGCATGTGACCGGCGTCCAGCAAGTCGTATGACCAGTCGCGCTTGCCCACATCCAGCCAGCTTGTGCCGGCCGCATCCGACATGTCCGACACATGGTCCCCGGTCAGCCAGAGCCTGAGATAATCCTTTGGAAGCAGAACCTTGGCAACCTGTGCGAAGATCTCCGGCTCGTGCTGTTCCACCCACAGAAGCTTGGGCGCGGTGAAGCCGGGGAAGACGATGTTGCCGGACACTTCCCGAACGCCGGGGGTCGCATCCAGCACCGCTGCCTCGGCGTGCGAGCGAGTGTCGTTCCACAGAATGCAGGGGCGCAGCACGTTGTCCGAGGCATCCAGCAAGGTCGCGCCATGCATCTGACCGGAAAGACCGATGCCGCGCAGGGCGGACAGGGCCTCTGGCACCTCCGCTTTCAGCTTGCCAATGGCGGCGCGACATCCGTCGACCCAGTGGGCCGGATCCTGTTCGCTGTGGCCGGGTGCAGGATGGCTGACGGGGGCCGCCTGCTCTGCCGAGGCGACAAGTGTGCCATCCGCATCGACGAGCACGGCGCGCAGGCCGGACGTGCCCAGATCTAGTCCGAGATACATGGCTCCTCCCATGGCACCCTCCCCGGCGCCGCATTTATTTTGATAGATAAATTAATTTCACGGCGCGTGGCGTGAGTCAAGTCCCCGCATCTCGCCCCGACACCAAAAACAGGGGGGCGCCATGCGTGCACCCCCTGTACCCCCCCCGTACACCCCTCGTGCAGACCGAACACGAAAAACGGCGGCCCGGGATGTCCCAGGCCGCCGCCCTCTATATCTTATGGAAGATCAGGCTACATCTGGCTCGGCAGCCAAAGCACGATCCAGGGGAAGGCGACCAGCAGCGCGATGGTGATCGCATCGGCGATGAAGAAGGGCGTCACCCCCTTGAACACGTCCTGCACGCTGAGGTCATCGCGCACCCCCGCCACCACGAAGCAGTTGAGGCCAATGGGCGGCGTGATCAGGCAGAACTCTGCCATCTTCACCACGAGGATGCCGAACCAGACCGCGCACATGGTGCCGGACATGCCGAAGGTGCTGGCCTCTGCCGTGACGTTCATGCCGCCGTTCAGCGCCATCACCGCCGGAAAGACCACAGGCAGGGTCAGCAGCAGCATGCCGATGGCGTCCATGAACATGCCCAGAACCGCATAGGCCAGGAGGATGCAGATCAGGATCAGCATCGGCGACATGTGCAGCGTCGTCAGCCAGTCGGCGAAGGCGCCGGGCAGGTCGGCGAAGCCAAGGAAGCGGACATAGATCAGAACGCCCCATATGATCGTGAAGATCATCACGGACAGCTTGGCGGTTTCCAGCAACGCCTCTTTCAGCTGCGGCCAGCGCATGCCGCGATAGAGCGCCATAAGGAAGACGATGAATGCGCCGATGGCCCCGCCTTCTGTCGGCGTGCCCCAGGCGTCGCCGCCGAAGGGGTTATAGACAAAGAAGATGATGATCACGACCACCGCCACAATCGGCAGCGCGGGCGGCAGGGACGCGAAGCGTTCCTTCCAGGTGAAGCCGGTCACCGGTGGGCCAAAATTCTTCAGGGTCATGGCCATGCCGACGATCAGCAGGGTGTAGACCACTGCGGAGAACACACCGGGGATGAAGCCTGCCAGCAGCAGGCGGCCCACATCCTGTTCCACGATGATCGCGTAGATCACGAGGATGGCGGAGGGCGGGATCAGCGAAGCAAGGGTTCCCGCTGCTGCCACGACCCCCGCCGCAAAGCGCTTGTCATAGCCCACGGCCAGCATCTCCGGAATCGCAATGCGGGCGAAGACGGCGGAGGTGGCGACCGAGGCCCCCGACACGGCGGCAAAGCCTGCGGTGGCGAAGACGGTCGAGACGGCCAGCCCCCCCGGCACCCAGGCGAACCAGCGTTTGGCGGCCTCGAACAGCGCCTTGGTCAGCCCTGCGTGATAAGCGAGGTAGCCGATCAGGATGAAGGTGGGGATGAGGCTGAGCGCCTGACTGGAGATCTTGGAATGGGGCACCTGCCCCGCTGTTTTCACAGCGACGGTCAGCGCCCAGAGGAAATCCTCGGGGTCGTAGCCCCGGCGGCTCCAGAAGATCCAGATCAGGCCGACGAGGCCGGAAAGACCGGCGGCGAAGGCCACGCGCATCCCGAGGATGACAAGCACCAGCATGCCGCCCGAGACGATGAGGCCAATTTGAATGGGTTCCATGTCTCTGCCCCCCTAGTCGTCGCGGCCGGAAACCTGGGCGGCTTCCATGGCGGCTTGGGTGGCGGCATCTGCGTGCAGAGGAACCCCCACGGGTTGATCCTCGCCCCGGATCAGCGCCCGGCCATAGACAAAGACCTGAAGCGCAAGGCGCAGGCAGATGACGAAGAAGGCCACCGGCACCACCAGCTTGGCAGGCCAGAGCGGCAGGCGGATATCCATGGAACTGTCGCGGCTCCACCAGGGTTCGTTGAAGTCGAAGCTGCGCTGGAAATGCGCCCAGGAGCCCCAGACGAGCAGCACCATCAGGATCAGGATGGCGAGCGTGGTGACGAATTCCGCCGCCCACATGGGCCGTCCGCGCAGGTTGCCGACCAGCAGATCCATGCGGATGTGACCGCCTTCGCGCTGCGTATAGGCGATGCCCATGATCGCGATCAGCGGCATGGCCTGTTCGATCCAGTCCACATAGCCGGGGATCGGCTGAGAAAAGAAGTTGCGCCCGCCGACCGAGATCACGGCGAGGATCATCAGCGAAAAGACCGCCAGACCGCTGACCAACGCCATTTTGCGTTCCAGCCATAGTAGGGATTGGTCGAGACGGCTGACGAGGCTGTCATCGGACAGCACGAGGGAAGCTCCGGCCATTTATGGCTCTCCTTGAATGGATGTTCCCGAAAGAAAAACCCCGCCCGAAGGATGTTCGGGCGGGGTTGTCAGGCGCGCGGGCTCAGTTGCCCTCGGCGATCAGGCCGGTGACAAAATCGTAGAGCTCTTGCGCGGGCAGGCCGCGGGCATTGTTCTCTTCGATCCAGGCAGCGGCGGCTGGGGCGGCAGCGGCAGCGCGGAAGGCGGCAAGCTCTGCATCGCCGAAGGTGATCCGTTCGATCCCGCGTTCGTCCAGCGCCGGGCCCCAGGCGGCCATGGTCTGATCGTTGTAGTAGTCGAGGTAATGCTGAAGCGCCTCGTCAACTGCGCCCATCAGGATCTCGCGCTCGTCATCCGACAGGGCGTCAAGCGCGTCGGTGTTCACCACCACCGGGCAGTTCACGGTGCCGGGGTTGAGATTGGTGGTCCACCAGTCGGCGTTTTCGATGGTGCCGAAGGACATATGCGCGTGGGGGGCGAAGCTGACCGCCTGCACGACGCCGCTATCCATGGCCTGGCGCACTTCCGTCGCGGTCATCGAGGTGGGCACCGCGCCGATGGCGGACATCGCGGCCCCGATACCACCGGTTGCGCGCACAGCCATGCCTGCGAAGTCCTCGACCGACGACGGCGCATCGCCGCGACCGACGAAGTTATACTGCGGCAGTGGCGAGGGCATCAGCAGCGTCGCGTTCCAGCGGGCCAGATCGGCCACAACGGCGGGGTGCTGGTAGAGCGCCATGGAGACCTCGGCCTCCTGCTCCAGCGAGCCCATGCCGAGGAACGGCAGTTCAAGCACGGTGATCGAGGGGTTCTTGTCGGCGTGATAACCGGCGCAGAACTGGGCCATTTCGAAGGCGCCGATGGAGATGCCATCGAGGTTCTCGCGGTTGCCGGAGAGGCCGCCATAGGAAATGTTCATGGTGAATTCGCCGCCGGAGCGTTCGGCGACCAGTTCCGCCAGCCGCTCCACATGCTCGGTAAACGCGCGGCGCGCGCCCCAGACAGAGACGTTCCATTCGGTGGCAAGTGCCTCGGCTGCGAAGCCAACGGTCACTGCGGCCACTGCGGTGGCCGTGAGTGTCTTTTTCATGATGTCCTCCCAATTGATCACACGTTTCGTGGATGGGGGGAGTATGGGGGACCGCCTGCGCGCCTGCCTATGAAGGAAATTGCGTAGGGTTTTGGCGGGGGCCTGCGGATTTCCGCAGGGGCCTAGATGGCGACACGCTGCCGCGGCAACGAAATCACGGCCGACAGCCATGCCAGCCCGGCGCAAATGGCAATGGCCACGACCATGCCAAATGCCGTGGCCTCCATCGCCAGACCGGTCAGAGCGATCATGACACCGCCCGTCAGCATCTGGATGGTCCCGCCAAGCGACGAGGCCAGGCCCGCGATATCCGGATGCGGGTCGAGTGCCAGCACCATGGATGTGGGAATCACCAGACCGAGGCAGGCATTGGCCAGAAACAGCCCCGCCACAACCACCACCAGCGTCTCAGCCCCGAGGCCTACGGCAACCGCGAGCGCGGTCGTGGCACCGAGAAAGCCTGCAATAGCCACCGAAATCACCCGTTCCATCCCGAACATGCGGCCCAGTGTCCCGACGAATTGCGACGCCGAGAAGAAGCCCACAGCATTCACGGCGAAGGCGATGGAAAAGCCCGTGGGCGATAGGCCGAACTGGCGCGTATAGACAAAGCTGGCGGTGGAGAGAAAGACGAAGAAGCTGGCCATGCCGAAGCCGCCCACCATTGTCAGGCCCATGAATCGGCGATCGGTCAGCAGCCGTTTCGCCCCCGCTGCCATCGAGCGCAGGCGCACGGGTTGGCGGCGTTCCTGAGGCAGCGTTTCGGGCAACACGAAAAGGACAAGCATAAGGCTGATCAGGGCCGCAGCACCAAGCACGGCGAAGATCTCTCGCCAGCCGCCCCAAACCATGACGAAAGACCCGGTCAGCGGGGCCAGCATGGGCGAGATGGAAATCACGATCATGACGGCGGCCATCATCCGCGCCGCATCCGGGCCGGTGGCCATATCCCGGATCACCGCGCGCGGCACGGCCATCAGCGTCGCCGCCCCAAGCGCCTGAGCGGCCCGTGCGGCGACAAGCCAGCCAAGCGTCGGAGCCAGACTGGCTGCAACCGTGGCCAGCAGGAAGATTGCCAGCCCGATCACTAGCGGGGGCTTGCGCCCGACCGCATCGGCCATGGGGCCGTAGATCATCTGGGCGATTCCGAAGGTCAGGAAATAGGCGGTCAGGGTCAGGGCCACACCGGCCTCCGACGCACCGAGGTCTTCTGCCACCATGGGCAGAGCCGGTAGATACATGTCGATGGCGAAGGGGCCGACTGCAGAGAGCAGACCCAGAAGCAACGCCATGCGGAACAGGGGGTCGCGCATTGGAAAAAACCTGTGGGGTTCGAGACTGGAAACGGGGTCGCGGATTCGCTCCGAATGCAAGCCGCCGCTGTTGGCGGAAGGTCGCACGGGCAGGCGCGAGGTGCAACCGTGCGTTGTGGCAGGGTCAGTTGTGCACTCCTGCGCGACTAAGCTTCGGGCAGCCTCGCGCGCGCAATGGCAGCGTGGACCCGTGCGCCATGGATCAGCGCCGCGTCGTTGAAATCGTAATCCGGCGCGTGCAGGGGGGCGGAGCTTTCACCATTGCCGATGAAGGCGAAACAGCCGGGAACGTGGGTCAGGAAGCGGGCGAAATCCTCTGATCCCGTCATGGGTTCAGGGCGGATTTGGGTCACGGCGGATATGGGCGCAGCGGATTGCATCATCGCCTCGGCCAATTCCGGGTCATTGATGGTGGGCACGAATTCGCGGTCGTATCTGACCTGCGCGGTGACCCCGTATTGGGTTGCGATGCCCTCCGCGATCCGGCGCATTTCGGTTTCTATGGTGGCGGACACTTCGGGGCTGAAACTGCGGGCGTCACCCAGGATGCGGGCGTGACCGGGCAGCGCGTTGCGGGTGCCGTCAGAGATGAGTTCAGTGACCGAGACAACCGCTGTCTGCGTCGGCGCGATGCGGCGCGAGACGATGGTTTGCAGGTCCATCACCAGCGCGCAGGCGGGCACCATGACCTCCCGCCCCCAATGCGGGCTGGAGGCATGGCCGCCCTGCCCGGTGAGCGTGATCTCGAAGATATCCTCGGCCGACATGATCGGGCCGGGGCGAGTCTCGAAATGGCCCACAGGAAGCCCCGGCATGTTGTGCAACCCGTAGACCTCGTCGAAGGGGAAGCATTCCATGAGGCCATCCTTCAGCATGGCAAGCGCCCCCTGCCCCCATTCCTCCGCCGGCTGGAAGAGGAACCGGATGGTGCCGTCGAAGCCGCCCTCCTCGGCCAGAAGTTTCGCGGCGCCAAGCAGCATCGCGGTGTGTCCGTCATGGCCGCAGGCATGCATGGTGCCGGGGGTTTTTGATGCATAGCCCGCGCCAGTGGCCTCAGCGATCCTGAGCGCATCCATATCGGCGCGGAGCGCAATCGCCCGGTTCGAGGTGCCGCGTTTCAGGGTGCCAACGACGCCGGTGCCGCCGATGCTCTCCGCCACTTCCAGCCCCAGTTCGCGCAGGGTCTCGGCCACGAACGCCGCCGTGCGGGTTTCCTCAAAGCCAAACTCGGGGTGGCGGTGCAGATCGTGCCGCCAGTGGGTCATGAGGCTGGCAAGGTCTTTCATGGGCGGGCTCCTTTGCGGCTGACCACAGTCACGCAACAACCGGGTGCATCATCTGTAGTTTCTCGGCCCCCTGTGCGACGCGCGTCGAACTGCCCCGCACTTGAGGAGATTCCCCGCGCGGAATCAAGGCCGTCAGGCCGCCGCGCATCGTCGGGCCGCCCCCCGGCACGGCGATTTGGCGACCTCAGGCGCATGATTTTGACGTGGCACGGGCTTGGCAGGCATAAAGCGCTGCCCAAAAGCGGTTCGATCGCCGTACCGCGGCCCGACGCTCCGCGGCTATGCGCTTGCCTTAAGCGGGCACTCTCCTTTGCGCGGGACCAGACTAAAGCAGCGCGTCCTTGTCGAGCCCCAGTTTGACGATCTTCTCATTCAGCGTCCGCCGCCCGATGCCGAGCGCTTCGGCCACCGCATCCATGCGGCCCTCATGGGCCTTGATGGCCTTGCCGATCAGCTCGCGTTCGAAGACGGCGACCGCCTCGCGCAGGGTGTCGGGGACGTCTTCGGGCGTCTGGTCGGACCGGATCGCCTCGGCCACCGATCCGCGCCCGCGACGGGCGGCCAGAATGCGGCGTTCGGCAGCGTTCCTGAGTTCGCGCACATTGCCTGGCCAGTCATGGGCCAGAAGCGCCGCCATGTCGTCATGGGTCAGGTCGGGTGCGGCCACCTCGTAGACGCGGGCATATTGGGTCAGGAAATGGGTGAAGAGCAGGCTGATATCATCGCGGCGGGCGCGCAGAGGCGGCAGGGTCAGCACGACGGTGTTGAGCCGGAACAGCAGATCCTGGCGGAGACGACCCTCTGTCACGGCCTTTTCAGCATCTTCATTGGTGGCGGAGATCACTCGCAGGTCGAGTTTCACCGGCGTCGTCGCACCGATGGGGGTAAGCTCCTTTTCCTCGATCACCCGCAGCAGCTTGGCCTGCACCGGCAGGGGACAGGCGGCGATTTCATCGAGGAAGAGCGTGCCACCATTGGCCGCCACAAGACGCCCCGTCGCCTCGCCCTTCACGCCGAACATCTCGGCTTCGAACGTGGCCTCGGCGATGGCCGCACAATTGAGCGCCAGGAAGGGCGCGTCGGCGCGCGGGCCAAGGTCGTGCAGGGCGCGGGCCACGACCTCTTTCCCGGTGCCGGTTTCGCCCTGCAACAGCACCGGCGCGGGGGTGTCGGCAAGGTCCAGCACGTCCTGCCGGACGCGGGTGATATCGCCGGTCCCGCCAAGCAGCACCCGGTCGAGACCCGACAGCCGCGCCAGCCTTTGTTTCAGCCGTTCGGTGCCCTTGGCCATGCGGTGCTGGTCTGCGGCGTGGCGCAGGATCGACAGCAACCGGCGCGGATCATAAGGCTTTTCGACGAAGCTGTAGGCGCCGTTCTGGATCGCCTGAACAGCCATGGGGATGTCACCATGGGCCGAGATCAGCACCATGGGCGGCGTCGTTGCGCGGTCGAGGCTGTCCAGCAGGTCCAGCCCCGACATACCCGGCATACGCACGTCCGACAGGATCACGTCGGGCATCAGTTTGGGCAACAGCTCGGCCACCTGCGTGGCGCGGGGAAGCGCCTCGGTGCGCCAGCCTGCAGCCTCCAGCAGATCGACCAGCGAGGCGCGCATGGATTTGTCATCGTCCACGATGAGGACCGATAGCGCGGTGTCTTGGGCGCTCATTCCGCGGCCTCCTTTGCGGTGTCGGCCAGCGGGATCTCAACGCGGAAGACGGCGCCACCCCCGGCGCGGTTGCGGGCGGTCATGGCCCCGTGATGTTCCTTCACGATCCCGGCGGAAATGGCGAGGCCAAGCCCCATGCCTTGTCCGGATTCGCGGCTGGTGACGAAGGGTTCCTGAAGCTCCGGCAGGCTGGATTGGCCAAGCCCGTGGCCCCGGTCCGCCACCTCGAACCAGCCTGTACCGGCCCCGCTGCCGACGCGCACGGTCAGGTCGCGGGGGGTGCTGTCCTCCATCGCGTCGATGGCATTGCGCAAAAGGTTGACCATCACCTGTTCGATCCGCAGCGCATTGCCCTGAACTGTGACGGGGGCGGGTTCAATTTCTTCTACAAGATTGATCTGCAGCGCCTCGACATTCGGCGCAACGAGTTTCAGCGCCTCGCGCATGGCATGGCCCAGATCGACGGGTTTCAGCGCGTCCTCGCCGGGATTGGCGAAGAACTTGAGCTGCCGCGTGATGCCCTCCATCCGTTCCACAAGGCCGGTCAGTTGCGGAAGCGCGCGGTCGCTGCCACCGATTTCTGCCGCGGCCAGATGGTTGCGCATGGCGGTGATGGGCTGGCCCAATTCGTGCGTGACCGATGCCGCAAGCTGCCCAAGCGCGGCAAGACGGCTGGCGCGAGCCAGTTCATCGCGGGTGCGCGACAGGCGGCGTTCGGCGGCGCGGCGGTCCTCGATCTCGACGGCCAGCAGGTCATAGGCGCGGCGCAGTTCGGCCTCTTCCGCTTCCAGCGCGGTGAGCGCCGCCTGCGTCTGCGCGGTCCTGCGCATCAGGAACACCAGCACCACGCCGCCCGCGATGACCACGGCCAGAACCGTGGCAAGCCAACTGCGGGTCGTCACCGGATCGGTGCTGGCGAAATAGTGCAGCTGCCAGCCATGGGGCAGATCATCGGTGGCCAGGTGGATGACCTCCATGCCTGCGATGATGGCGCTGTCACCCTGCCCTTCCCGCCAATCGAGCGGGTCGAGCGGCTGGCCGGGGAACTGGCGGGTTTCAGCAATCGCGGCGCGCTGATCGGCGTCGAGCGGGGTCAGGGTGCGGTAGCGCCAATCGGGGTTGGAGGCGAGCAGCACCACCCCGTCGGCATTTGTCAGAAGCACCTGTTCACCACCCTCGCGCCAGCTGTTTTCCAGCCGCGTGAGGTCGATCTTTATGGCGATGACACCCAGCGCCTCGCCCAGATCGGACACCACGGAATCGGCAATGAAATAGCCCGGCAGCCCGGTTGTGGCGCCGATGCCGTAGAACCGGCCCTGCCCGCCTTCCAGCGCTTCCTGAAAATAGGGGCGGAAGGAGTAATTCTGACCGACGAAACTGCTGGCGCTGCCCGCGTTGGAGGCAGAGATTGTCAGACCCTCGAAATCCATCAGGTAGATGGCGTCGAGGCCGGATTGGTTGGCGAAACTGGCCAGTCGTCCGTCGAGCGGTGCCGTGGGCCCGCCGCTGGCGGTTTCGATCACGAACGGGTCGCGGGCGAGGACAAAGGTCAGGTGCGAGAACCGGTCAAGCTCCGCCACCACGGTGGAGTGGTAGAGCGACAGGCGGCCCTCGGCGCGCGTCACCTCCTCGGACCGGAAATAGCCCGACGACAGCACATAGGCCCCGGACGCGAAGGCCAGGAACAGGATCGAGAACAGGATGGTGCGGGTGACGGTCATGCCCCTCCCCGGCTGTGGCGTCATCTGGGAACAGGCTTAGCCGATAGGGCGGGGATGTCAAAACGCCTTCAGCGCGGGTCGGGCAATGGCAGGCAGCCGGGCAGACCTGCAGGAAGCACCCAGGGCGCGCCTGCCTCGTAGAGGCGGCGGGCCATATCGGGGGTGTCGCTGACCAGCGTCACGGTGAAGCCGTTGGCCGCCACGACCGAAAGATCGGCGGGGAGGCCGGCGATGAACCCTTCGAGCGGGAACATCACCACCGCCCCAGGTGCGGCATCGGAGAAGCGCATGACGAGGGTGAGGACAAGCAGCCAGCTTGCGACCAGCAGGGGCAGCATCAGCAGAACCCGCCTAATAATCATGGATATGTTCCAGCGTGACCCCGCGCGCCTCCAGCCCGCGCAGGGTTTCGGCCAGATCTCTCACCGGGATCAGCAGAAGGTGCCGATAGTCACCATAGCCCTGCCGGGGGAAGCTGTGCAGCGCTTCTGGCATTTCAGCCTCGGAGGAAGTCACGGTCAGCAGGATGTCGTCATTGCCGGCGATCTCCACGAAATCCGCACCCGCCCCGGCCATCCGTGCCATCAGGTGGGTCAGTTCCCGGTAGCGGGGCGTTTCCAGCTCCAGCCCCTCGGGGCGTTCGGCGATGATGTCCACGTCTGGCAAGGGCTCTGGCAGGTCGGTGACGATCATCCTGAGCCGCAGCTCGTCAAACCCGGTGCTGGCGACCGCCGCCGCGATGACCTGCGCGTAGGCCGCCTTGGCGCGGAATTCGAGACCGAGGGCAAAGGCGCGTTCCCGGTCGCGCAGGCTGTCGCCCGCGTTGTCCCGCAGCGCTTGAGCGTCGGCAGCGAAATCCCACCGATACCACGGCACCTGTTGCAGGAAGCTGGCATAGCGGCCCGCCTGATCGGCGGAAAGCGCATCCAGCGGCGCCCGATCCTGCCCGCGCAGCCAGGTGAAAACACGGCCCACCGTTTCCTCATAGGCCGCCTTCAGCAGCAGTTCGGCGGTGAAGCTGACGCCGATCACATGCACCATCTGCCGGGTGGGGCCATCGACCCCGCCATGGGCGGCGGAGGCCTCGCTCAGCGCGCAAAGCGACGACCAGTAACCGGTGATCGCCTGCAGGAAGTTGTACTCATGCGGGTCGCCGGTGCGGATGACCTCGGCATAATCGTCATAGGCATGGACGATTTGCCATTCGGGGTAGGTCATTAGCGTGCGGGATTCGGTGCGGTGATGTTCCGGCGGCAGAAGTGCTGTGTAATCCGACGCAACGGCCTGCCCCCGGCACATGGTTTCGACGTAGAGCACCGGTGAGAGCAGCCCAAGCACCACCACGACAAGCGTGATGATCAACCGTTTCAGCCAGCGCCACAGGATGCGCATCAGCCGCGCCCCAGCCTCAGCCCTGCCCATAGCGCGAAGCCGCCGAGCGCCAGATGGGGCAGGTTGGCGAGAACGCGGGGCAGCGAGACATCCATGCCGAGAGACTCGTTGGTGAAGATGCCGAGGTCCAGATAGCCCCAGCCGGTGAAGAACCCGAACACCCCGTCGCCCAGATAGGCCGCGCCGAAGAGGATCAGGAAGGTCCGCGCGGCACGGGACGAGATGAAGGCCGAGGCCAGCGCCCAGAGGGCGGACACCACATGCAGGGAATCGTCGAAGATATCGAGCGCGAAGATCCCGAAGACGAGCCCGTTTTCATCGGTGAGGCCGGGGATGTAATTCAGCGACGCCGCGATCATCAGGGCGACGAAATAGCCGATACAGATCTTTTGCAGGATAGTCATAGCGCCCCCAGATAGCTGTCCCAAAGATTGTTGCGGAAGATAAGATCGGGGTCCAGTTCCCGCTTCGCCGCCGCGAATTCCGGTGCGCGCGGGTAGGTGGCGACAAGCTGATCCACCGTCGCGTGCGGCCGGTAGGGCAGGTAGTAGCTCGCGCCGATCTCGATCATCCGGTCGATGAGGTCGCGGGTCATGCGGGCCATGTCGGCCTCGGCCCTTTCGGTCAGTTCCTGACTGAAGCTCATGACTGCGGCCATCCGGTTTACGGGTGCGTAGGACAGCCAGCTTTCATCGTCTTGCGCCACATGGCGCAGGGTGACGTTCAGAAACTCCTGATACGATCCGGGGATGACCTCTCGACAGGCGGTCAGGAAATCGTCGAACTGGTCGGGGGCCACGAAATATTCGTGCAGGATATCGGTGCGCGTCGGGTTGCGGTCGCCGAGGGTTTCGACGGGTTCATTCATCAGGCTGTTGCGTGTGTAGGCTCCGTTGCCAAGCGCAGGGCCGACCACGGTTTCGGTCCACCAGCGTAAATGCTTCATCGGCTCATTCCCCAATTGCCAGCGATAGATGTAACTGGCGAGATGCGACATGAGACCCGAGCTTTCGGCGGCGGGCAGGTCGGATTGATCCGCATCCGGACGGAAGCTGACAAGGATCGCTTCCTCGAAAAATTCGGCGCGGGCCACGTTCAGGCGACCATAGGCCATGGGCACCTCGCCAGACCCAATCGCGGCATCGAAAGCGGCGGGAAAGTCTTGGGCAGGCATGACCTGCGCAGTTGGCAGGAGGCGCTGGTTCGGGACCATCTCGACCTCCATGTCGATGATCGCGCCCACCAGCCCGTAGCCGCCCATGGCCATGGTGAAGAGGTCCGCGTTTTCCGTGCGCGAACAGGTCACCAGATCGCCTGAGGGCAGCACCATGCGGAAGCTGCGCACGGTCGACCCCATCGGCCCCCAGGGCACCGGCCAGCCATGGGCATTGACGCTGAACGTGGCGGCGACGCCGAAATCGTGGTTCGACTGCATGACCTTGGGGGAGAACCCGATGGGATCGAGCGCCCCGATGATCTGTGACCAACGGGCACCGGCATGGGCGCGGTAGGTGCCATTGGCTGTATCAGCCTCCACCATGCCATTGTCGAAGGTGATCGCGTGGCCCTCACGCGGGATCGCCTGCCCGCCCATGGAATGACGCGCGGCCCCGATATTGACCGGGCGGCCTTCGGCAGAGGCCTCGCGGATCTCGGCCCGGATCGCGGTGATCAGCGCCTCGCCCGGATCCTGCGACAGGGTGATGTGGCGGTGGATCGGGGTGGGGGACAGGCCGCTTGCATCGTTCAGAATGCCGTCACCAGAGGCCGGTACGGTCAGCCCTGCCCCATCCAGCACGGGCAGATGACTGCCAAAGCGCCGCGCGCCATACCATCCGGCGGCACCGCCTGCGCCAAGCAGAAAGGCCCGTCTTGAAATCCTGCCCATGACATTTCTCCCCTTGCGGACGCCATGCAGCGGGTCCGTTGCGCTGGCATCACATTCACATAGGTATCGCGCAACCGGAGCACGAGTAAGGATTACCTGACCTCGCGGATATGCACCGCAGAAGGCGATCATGCGAAAACAATCCACTTGAACGCAGCCCGCCTGCAATAGACATTGCAAACTGTTCCGAGCCGTTGCGCGGTTTCGGCATGACACAGGAGGACAGCGATGACATCGGCCAAGGCACCGGCAGATTACGAGGACCTGATCCGGCTGATTCACGACCGCCATGGGCAGATGAGCAAGACCTATCAGAAAATCTCGCTCTACCTGACGCAGAACCCCAATGACGTGGCGGTGCTGTCGGTAAACGCCATTGCGGAACATTGTGGCATCCACGCCTCCAGCTTCGTGCGCTTTGCGCAGTCGCTCGGCTATTCCGGTTTCAAGGAATTGCAGGCGCTGTTCCAGAAACGCCTGTCCACCGCAGCGCCGGGATTCGAAGCCCGGGTCAAGGCGCTGGATGCGGAACTGCTGGCCTCCGGGGACGGGTCCGACGCCACGTTCCTGCGCGATCTGGTGGTGCGGGATATCGCCTCGCTTCAGGATCTGGTGACCGCCATCGACACCGCGGACCTGGCCCGCGCGGCAGAATTGCTGCACATGGCGGATGTGATCTATTTGGTGGGGCAGCTACGCTCCGCCCCCGTGGTGGAGCTGTTGCGCTATATCCTGACCATGTTGGGCAAACGCTGCATCCTGCTGGACAGCGGCGGCGGCCTGGCCACCCATGTCGGGCGCACGATGCGGCAAGGCGACGTTCTGCTGGCCGTGTCCTTCCGGTTTTATGCCAACGAGGTGGTAAGCATCGTGGATGAAGCCGCCAAGGCCGGGATTCCGGTTGTCGCCGTTTCGGACAGCACATTGAGCCCGCTGGCCAAATCCGCGAGCGTCCTGTTCCCGGTGCCCGAACACGACTACAGCTTTTCAAGATCGCTCGCCGCGCCCATGTGCCTGGCGCAGGCCCTGGCGCTCGCGGTCGCGGCACGGGTGCAGACGGGTGACGCCGATCCACGCATTCCGACGGTCACCGGACCCTGAACGAGAGCGCAAGACAGGCAGACGATCCGCGCGTGGTTCTCTGATCAATATATGGGGGAAGATGGTGGCGGTGCAGGGACTTGAACCCCGGACACGCGGATTATGATTCCGCTGCTCTAACCAACTGAGCTACACCGCCGAACGGGGGGCTAGGTATGACAGCCTCAGGATGGCGTCAAGCCAGAAAATCGCCCTTTTGGGGATACGGGGCGGAAACTCCCCTTCCCGGTCACCCAACCTCTTGCACGGGCGACGGAATGGTCGCAACGTCCCGATCATGGAACACGATCACATCCTCGCCCAACTGGAGCAGATCCTCGGCCCCGGCAAGCTGGTCACCGGCCCGGATATGGCACGCTGGTCCAGCGACTGGAGCGGCGAGGAGAGCTGGACGCCGCTGGCGGTCGCGCGGCCCGACTGCATCGAAGAGGTGGCCGCCGTCGTACGGCTTGCAAATGACCTGCGTGTGCCCGTGGTGCCGGTATCCGGCAATACCGGCATGGCAGGCGGCACCTTCGCCGAGGGTGCGATCATGCTGTCGATGGACAGGATGAACCGCATTCGGGACATTCGCCCCGAAGCTCGGATCGCGGTGGCGGAGGCCGGGGTCATCCTGTCTGATCTGCACATGGCGGTAGAGGCGCAGGGCCTGATCTTTCCCCTGTTTTTCGGCGCGCGCGGGTCGGCGATGCTGGGGGGCGCGCTGTCCACCAATGCCGGCGGATCGAATGTTCTGCGCTACGGCAATGCCCGCGCGCTTTGCCTGGGCGTCGAAGTGGTGACGCCCACGGGCGAGGTGATGGACCTGATGAGCGCGCTTCACAAGGACAACTCCGGCTACGATCTGCGGGATCTGGTGATCGGGGCCGAGGGCACTTTGGGCATCATCACAGCCGCCGTGGTGAAGCTGTTCCCCAAGCCACGCGCCTACGCCACCGCTATGGTGGCGACGGCCACGATCGACGACGCGATAAGCCTGCTGCACGCGTTGCAGGCCGAGACCGGCGGCGCGGTAGAGGCGTTCGAATACATGCCCGGCGCCTATCTGGACGCATTCAAGACCCGCTATCCTGACGCCCGCCTGCCCTTTGCAGACCGGCACGAGGTCAATGTGCTGGTGGAGGTGGGCGCGGTCTCTGACCGCGATGCCGTGCCTGGAGCTGACGGGGTCGTGCCGATCGCCGCGCATCTGGAGGCCGTTCTGGTGGCCGCGATGGAAGCCGGAGGCGTCCTCGATGCGGTCGTGGCCCAGAACGAGGCGCAGCGGGCCGAGATGTGGGCGCGACGGGAGGCGGCGGCGGAACTGGCGCTGCTGAAACTGCCCTTCGTCGACAATGACGTGGCGGTGCGGCCCGACCTGATGCAAGAGCTGCTGGAGCGTATTGAGCGCCGCGCGCGGGCGTTGGACCCCGGCATAGACTTCCTGAACGTCGCGCATCTGGGCGACGGAAACCTGCATTTCGCAGGCTGGCCCTCATCGCCGGATCAAGAGCTGATGAAGGCCATCTCGCGGGCCGTGGAGGAGGAGGTCATCGCGCTTGGCGGGTCATTCTCGGCCGAACACGGGGTGGGGGTGCTGAAGCGCTCCGCCATGGCGGCGCACAAGGACCCGGTTGCGCTGGCGGTGATGGGCCGGATCAAGGCGGCGCTTGACCCCAATGGCATCCTCAATCCCGGCAAGGTCATTCCCTGAGGCGTGAGCTTGGCCGCGTGGCCTGAGGGGCGGGTTTCCCTCGCTGTAACTCGCGCCCCGCGCCGCTTCGTTCCGTCTCGATGCGGGCCGTGCAGAACGCTCTTGCAAGAGCGTTTCCGGGGGCTCTGCCCCCGTCGCTTCGCGACTCCCCCGAGGTATTTTGGCCAAGATGAAAGCAGGGTCGGGCTTACGCGATCCAGTCGAAAAAACCGGGACCGGCCCGGTCGCGCAGGCGGGTGGCCATGTCCTTGCCCGCAGCGGCCCCGTCCTCGACCGGAACCGTGATGTCATCCGACAGAACCTCCGACCCGTCAGGGCGCAGGATTTCGCCGCGCAGGCGCAAAGTGGAGCCGCTCAACTCTGCAAGGCCGGCAATGGGCGTTTCGCAAGACCCGTCGAGTCCGGCGAGGAAAGCCCGCTCGGCCGCGAGCCGCATACCGGTCTCGCGATCATGGATCGCGGCAAGCATGTCGGCGGCACGGCTGTCATCCCCGCGCCGTTCGATCCCGATGGCCCCTTGCGCCACGGCGGGCAGCATATCCTCGACCGCGATCGGAGCCTTGGCGACATCGGCCATGCCGAGCCTGCGCAGCCCGGCCATCGCCAGGAAGGTCGCATCGGCCACGCCATCGCCAAGCTTCTTCATCCGTGTCTGCACGTTGCCGCGGAACTCCACCACCTTCAGATCGGGACGCCGCGCGCGCAGCTGTGCCCGGCGGCGCAGGGACGAGGATCCGACAACAGCGCCTTCGGGAAGGTCCGCCAGCCCGGCGCAGTTGAGCGACACGAAGGCATCGCGCACATCCTCTCGCGGCAGGTAGCAGTCCAGCACCAGCCCCGCCGGTTGCAGCACCGGCATGTCCTTCATCGAATGCACCGCAATGTCGATGCTGCCCGCCAGCATCGCCTCTTCGATTTCCTTGGTGAAGAGCCCCTTGCCGCCGAGTTCTTTCAACGGCTTGTCGGCGTCGATGAGCGCCCGGTTGTCGCCGGTCGTCTTGATCACCACGATTTCGAAGGCCTCTTTCGGCAGGTCGAAGGCGGCGGCCAGCCGGTCGCGCGTTTCATGGGCCTGGGCCAGCGCCAGCGGCGAGCCGCGCGTGCCGATCTTCAGGGGTTGGGCGGGGGTGGGCAACGAGTGATTCATGCCCGCCTTCCTAGCCGCAGTTTGCCCCCGTGACAACGCGACCTGCTTGACACCGGGGGCCGCGCGTAAAAGGGTGCGCCGACTGTGACGGAGGCCCAAGATGACCAAGACCCTGCTGCGCGCCCTGGCTGGCGAAACCCTGCCCAACCCGCCCATTTGGATGATGCGGCAGGCAGGACGCTACCTGCCGGAATACCGGGCCACACGGGCCGAGGCGGGGGATTTCCTGTCCCTGTGCTACAACCCGGATCTCGCCGCCGAAGTCACGCTGCAGCCGATCCGGCGCTATGGGTTCGATGCGGCGATCCTCTTCGCCGATATCCTGCTGCTGCCACAGGCGCTTGGGGCCGATCTGTGGTTCGTCACCGGCGAGGGGCCGCGCCTGTCAACCATCACCGGCCCCGAAGGAATGCGCGGCCTGAAGGGCAAGGATGACATCCACGATCACCTTGCCCCGGTCTATGAAACCGTGCGTATCCTGACGCGGGAATTGCCGTCGGAGACCACGCTCATTGGCTTCGCCGGTGCGCCCTGGACGGTGGCCACCTACATGATCGCAGGACGCGGCACGCCGGATCAGGGCCCGGCCCATGCGCTGCGCGAAGGCGATAACGCGACGTTCGAAACCCTCATCGACCTGCTGACAGAGTCGACCATCGAGTACCTTTCGATGCAGGTCGAGGCCGGGGCCGAGGTTGTGAAGCTCTTCGACTCCTGGGCCGGGTCACTCAAGGGCGATGCCTTTGCTAAATACGCGCTCGCCCCCGCGAAACGCATCATCTCCGAACTCAAGGCCCGCCATCCCGGCCTGCCCATCATCGCCTTCCCGCGAGAGGCCGGTGACAACTATATCGGCTTCGCAAAGGCGGTCGGGGCCGATTGCCTGGCCATCGACAATTCGGTTTCGGCAACCTGGGCGGCCGAGAACCTGCAATCCGACAGCTGCATCCAGGGCAACCTCGCGCCCGGCCACATGGTCACCGGCGGTCAGGCGCTGATTGATGAGACCCGCCGGATTGTCGAAGCCTTCCGGGGCGGACCCCATATCTTCAATCTCGGCCATGGGATCACGCCGGATGCAGATCCCGAGAACGTGCAGCTGATGATCGACACGGTGCGTGAAACGCCCAAGCGCTAACTCATTTCTGACGCTGAACCATTTTCGCCGCGGCGGTTTCCCCGCCATATCCCTTGCAACCTGTCGGACAGGAGTCTTTCCGAGAAACCTGCAAGGGTGGCCCAGATCAACAGCTTTGCGAAAGCGGAAGAGAAGAGGTTGATCTTGGTGTTGCGTTCAGTGGTACCGGCGTCACCGCTCGTGTCTGGCGCCGGTTCCGGCAAAGCTGGAGTCGAGGCCACTGCAGTGACATTGCTAGCCTGTACGGACGGCAATTGATTCGCTGGCTCGGATTCGCCTTCGATCTTAGTCTGGCCAGCGCCCTCATCATCGAGCAGCACTTGATCGGCGCCATCCGGGCCCCGCGGTTCCCGGAAAATATCCCGATCTACGAGAAACGGTTCCTCCGCCAATTCCGGAAAGAATTCTCCACCCACGAGGTCGCCCAGAATAAGCAGATAAAAGATAAGTGCGGCCAACGCTCCCACGATGAGGCGGACCCCGAGTGACATGAGAGAAAAATCTATTCTCAAGCTTGAATGGTCGAGTTGGCGAAATGCCCCCTGAAAAGCAATCATTCGCGACAGGTAGGCCCCAAGCATCCCAAACCACATGACCAGCAGGAAGCTATGATGCGCGAAGACATCCAGTTTGTTGGCAAGTGTCAGAACAAGAAACGC
>NZ_RCIQ01000019.1 GCF_004000255.1 Nioella ostreopsis | reverse complement strand
TGCGCTAATCCTTACTAGCGCCGCCCGCTCAACAATCCCTCGATTTTCGTTCCGCCTCGTCTCGACCCAGTCTCCCGAACCAACCGTCTGGCGCCCCGTCAGTGCATCTCTGCGCCGCCGGTGAAGGGGTACATACGGCTGGCGTACGGAGGCTGCAAGCAGTTTTTTTATATAGACCCGGCTTATTCACCCAAATCATTTTGTTTAGGTTGTATGCGCCTGAAAGTGTCGTAGAATCAAGTTGTTAAGATCAGATCCGACGGTAGCTACGGACGCACGCATGGGTGAAACGCTACGACCGGTCGCGACCGGGTTCAACCGTTCTTTGAGCATTGAGACGCGGTCCGAACGGTTGAGATGTGATCCCGGTGCCGTGTTGCTGCTTGAGGTGCTCGATGCTACCGGCATCGTTGGCTGGATGGCGGAGCGGATGATGGATGAACTGATGCGGTGGATGCCCCCACCATCGGCATCTTGTATGTCATGACGTGTTCGGATGCTCCCTGTTTGGCAAGCGTTTTTTTCAGTCCTGGCGGGGTTTTCGATCGGACGTGTGTCAGGCCTCTGAGCGTGGCCTTCCATGACGCCACGGGCCGGTATGCTGTTCGGAAGGCTGGGTCCACATCGGTTCAGAGAGCTGCAAACGCTCGAGCCACGTGTCTGAATGTCCCTGCCTTGAACCTCGAAGTCCTTATCGCCTACTCCTTGTCGATCGCTCAACCCAGCCTTGCGGCCTTGCCGTGGCTTCGTCCCTTCGTCAGGGCTCAGGTCACGCCATTCGATAATCTTCCTGCTTTGTCGTCACGGCCCAGATCATGCGGGCCATCTTGTTCGCCAGCGCAACGGCTGCAACCATCTTTGGTATGCGAGCCACGAGTGCGGCCAGCCAGCGGTTCCCGCTGCCGCCCTTGCGGACCACCCAGCGGACCACGCCCATGGCGCCAACGATCAGGAGCCGCCGGATATGGGTCTGGCCCATTTTGCTGACCGCCCCCAGCCTGGCCTTGCCTCCGGTGGACCGTTTCCGTGGGACCAACCCGAGCCATGCCGCGAAGTTACGCCCGCTGTAGAAAGTATCGAGGCCTCGTGAAAACGCCGCCACGGCACCGGCGGTGACGGGGCCGATGACACCGGGATAAGCAATCGAATATGAATTTCGACATTCTTTTGATCCGACCTTGAAACGTAGGCACTGGATTCTTACACTATATTTTCACAAATGTTTCACAAAGTGGTGGTTCCGAGCTCCATAAAACGAGAACAGGATTGTTTCTTTTCAGTGGCTTACGCAAAGTGGGAAAAGTTAGGTCCGATCCCTACCGCCGGAGCCAAGATAAGCCCTCTAGGTCAATGACTTAGAGGGTTTTTCTTTTTCCGATTTCGCTCGCGTGAGGCCAAGAAGCAAGGCTCGACAGGTGGGCTGAGGCGCTCTCCGGAACCAGCGGCCTGCCCCCAAGGTCACCCTGCAGGAACACCGCCCTCAACAGGACATGTCAAACGGCGTGGTTCCGGATAGTCCAAAGGCACTGCCTGGTCGGTGATCATGGCCGGGACGGGCCCAAACAGGGCTTCCGGCCGAACTCCGGAGCACGAAGGGACTGCGCGCCGAAGGAGGACCTCGCCGCGTGCTCAGGATCTGCGCAAACCTTGCTTTGCGAAACAACCAATCCTCGACCGAACCTGCCCGATCCCGCTTTTTGGTTTGTATACCCGCGGGAAAGGCTCATAGAGGGCCATGCTGCGCACTTCCTTGACATCCCTTGCCCAATGGGTCCGATATCTTCCCTTGTGGACGGCCCTGACCGTTGTGCGATGGCGATCCTTCGAACAGAGGTCGCGCGGGTTGGGAACGACATTCGCGGCGGTCATGCGATGGTATCCACCGGCAGCACGCAGATTTGACCGTGAAGCCAGGCGGGTGTTCCCGGATATGACCCGCCGCGAGCGCGCGACGCTCGGTCAGGAGATGGGCCGGCAGATGGGCCGCACGCTTTTCGAGATCTACCATGATGCCGAGTTTCAGACCCGACATCAGTGTTTCCGGGCCTCCGGCCCTGGTCTCGACGCCCTGAAGCAGGCGCAGGCGGCAGGCAAGGGGGTGATTGTCGTCTCGGGCCATTTTGGCCAATCGGAGGCCGTGCGCGCCGCCATCAAGATGCACGGGTTTGAAAGCGGCGCCGTCTATCGCCCGCACAAGAACCGGCATTACGAACGCCGGATCAGGGCCGGTATCGAGGCTGGAGGGAAGCCGATCCTCGCCACGGGTCACGCGGGGACGCGGGGGCTCGTCCGTCATCTTCGCGCCGGTGGCATCATGTCCATTCTGCTGGACGAGAAATATGCCGAGGGAGAGGCGATCCCGTTTCTCGGTCATGACGCCCTGACATCCCTGTCGGCAGCACAGCTTGCGCTCAAATACGATCTGCCGATGATCCCCGCCTATGGCACGCGGATCGAGGACGGGAATGTGTTTCGCGTCGAGTTTGAAGCTCCGATCCCGCACACGGACAGCCTCACGATGACGCGCGCCTTCAATGACAGCCTGTCCGCCCGGATCTTGGCCAGCCCGGAACAATGGTACTGGATGTTGAGACGGTGGGACGGGCAGTGACCATGGGCACGCATCGCCACCGATTCCACAGCGCGCCGCGAGCCCGGCTTGTGCGAATAGGGATATCTACAAGCATCGCCGGCGCAAAAAGACCGTTATTCGATTGGGGTAAAATAATACCCCAATCATAACCCATTGAATAAAAACGATAAGCTCACCTTCACCGTTGAAACTAGCTGTTGACCCGCCCCCGGAAATCGTTAGAACACGCCCATCCGACGGGGGGCCATCGCCCCTCGTTTGTTCTTGAGATGATCCGAGGGTCGCATCGACCCCGGCCCCGCAAGGAAAAGACAGATGAAAACCTTCACCGCTACCCCGGCGGATATCGACAAGCAGTGGATCCTGATCGACGCCGAGGGCGTTGTTCTGGGCCGTCTTGCCTCGATCATCGCCATGCGCCTGCGCGGCAAGCACAAGGCGTCCTTCACCCCCCACATGGACATGGGTGACAATGTCATCGTGATCAACGCTGACAAGATCCAGCTGACGGGCAACAAGCGCAACAAGCCCAACTACTGGCACACCGGTTATCCGGGCGGCATCAAGTCCCGCACCACCGGCCAGATCCTGGAAGGCAAGTACCCCGAACGCGTGGTCATGCAAGCCGTCAAGCGCATGCTGCCCGGCGGCCCGCTGAGCCGCAAGCAGATGACCAACCTGCGCGTCTACGCAGGTGCCGAGCATCCGCATGGGGCGCAAGAGCCCACCGTGCTGGATGTGAAATCCATGAACTCCAAGAACACGCGGAGCTGATACCATGGCTGAAACCATTACCTCGCTCGAAGAGCTGCAGGCCGTGGCCGGTGGCGACGCTGCCACCCCCGCGATCGACCTCGAAACCCCTCGTGAACCGCTGCGCGACGCGCTTGGCCGTTCCTATGCCACCGGCAAGCGGAAAGACGCTGTCGCCCGCGTGTGGATCAAGCCGGGTTCCGGCAAGGTCACCGTGAATGGCAAGGACATGAAAGCGTATTTCGCCCGTCCGGTGCTGCAGATGATCCTGCGCCAGCCATTCACCGTCGCCGGTCGTGAAGACCAGTTCGACGTGATGGCCACCGTCAAGGGTGGCGGTCTGTCCGGTCAGGCCGGTGCGGTCAAGCACGGCATCTCGGTGGCGCTTCAGCGTTACGAGCCGTCCCTGCGCGGTGCGCTGAAAGCGGCAGGCTTCCTGACCCGTGACAGCCGCGTGGTGGAACGCAAGAAATTCGGCCGCCGCAAGGCCCGCCGGAGCTTCCAGTTCTCCAAGCGCTGATTGCGCGGAAGACAATCGCGACTATTCAAAAGGGCTGCATGGATTGCAGCCCTTTTTTCTTGCGCATCTGCTGTGCAGCACTGGTCCGCCGGCCTGTCATCACGTCTCCAAGCACCGGGCAGACCGGCATTTCCGTTATTCTACATCGCGTTTGGCACTGACGAACCCATTTGGGGCCCCGACCTGTGCCAGGACCGGAAACAGCCGCCCGCTGCGCCAAGCCCGCCCGTGCCCCGTCAGCGCGTCAGCACCGCAGAGACCGGGGCCATCGCCACCGCCTCGGACCGGCTGCCAAGAGCCCAGGAAAACAGCGCCGTCACCGTGTCGGAGTAAGTATGCCCCACGACGATCACGCCCCCTTCCTGCCCGGCGGCAAAAGCGGCGCGGTCGAGATAGCGGGTGATCACCGTCGCGCGCTCGCGTTCACTGTCGATTTCGCGGAACAGCGTGGCCGCCGGAACCGCGGCGCGGGTGGCCGTCTGTTCGGCGGCGTTCAGCCCGCGCGGATAGGCCACCAACCCGTGGCCGGTCTCTGCCAACACCTCGACAACCCCATCGAGCAATTCGCGCCGCCCCTGGATCGCCCCCTCGGAGGTATCGAGCACTGCCACTGCTTCCGGCAGCCGGTCAAACCCGCGCATCAGCACCTCTTCCGCCTGCGCAGGTTCGGTATCCTCGGTGAAGATCTCTGCCAGAAGCAGCACTTCGAACCCGGCGGCGCGATAGGTGGTGGCGGCCTCGGCGGCATCGGGGCGGCGCGGGTCGATGGCGAAGGCGACGGGGAAATCAAAGCGGGTCAGCGCGTCGCGGCCAAGCGGAAACGAGGGATCGTCGATCAGGATCACCGCCATCAGGGGGCGGGATTCCTCGGCGTCGAAGGGGGTGGCGAAGGCGTCAATGGCCCTGCGGGGCGTATCGGGATCGGCTGCGTCGCCCGTCTCGACCGGCTGGAGCGGGCGACCGAGGGGGGCCGTCTCTGTCTGCGCCTCGGGGCCGGTCTCGATCTGCGGCAGGCCAAGCGGCGCAGGCTGTTCCTCGGCCACCGGCGGCGACGGGTCGAGCCTTGCGCCGGGATTCGCAGCGGGCGTTTCCAGTACCGGCGCGGCGGATGGAGCTTGCAGGCTGTCCATTGCCTCCGGCTGCGGGGCCGGCGCGGTGTCCGGCAGGTTCGGGGCCGTGGGCGCGGGCAGCGCGGTGATCGCCTGCGGCGCACCGGCGGGGGCGGTGTCGATCCCCGGCAGGGCGGCGGCGGTTTCCTCGGGCGGGCGGTTGAATTCGGATCCAGCGGGCAGCGGAATTTCCGAGGCAGGTTGCGAGGCAGCGCCCGGCCCGGTCACCGGGGCAGCGTCGGGCGTGTCCGCTTCTATCGGCGCGGCCTCTGGCAGGACATCTGGCGTTTCTGCAGGGTCTGCCGAGACTGCGGGCAGCTCCGACACCTGTTGCGGCGCGGGTTGGCCCTGCTGCGGACGATCGGGCAAAGGCAGCCCGAGCGACAGGAGCACCGCCGCCGCGATGGAAATGAATGCGCCCCAGATCAGACCCGAAATCAGACCTCTGCCCATGTCCTACACCCTCTCGATTCCCGCGCCCCGCACCAATGCGCGAGATCGCGGACGTTTTACCCCAGCCAGACGGGCCGTTCTACGGGGGCATGGGTTGACCATACCGTGCGGCCCTGCGCATGTATAACCCGGCGCGCGGGTAAGGCGCACCCCTTTTTGCGACGAGGACCCACGGGCATGCTTCTGCTCATCGATAATTACGACAGTTTCACCTATAATCTGGTGCATTACCTGGGCGAGCTGGGATGCGTGCCGCATGTGGTGCGCAACGATGCGCTGGATGTGCAGCAGGCGATGGCGCTCAATCCCGCCGGGATCGTGCTCAGCCCCGGCCCCTGCGACCCCGCGCAGGCGGGGATCTGCCTGTCGCTGACCACCGCCGCCGCCGAAACCGGCACGCCGCTGCTTGGCGTGTGCCTTGGTCACCAGACCATAGGTGAGGCCTTTGGCGGCAAGGTGGTGCGCTGTCATGAGATCGTGCATGGCAAGATGGGGGAAATTCATCACGCGGGCCAAGGCGTCTTCGCGGGCCTGCCCTCTCCCCTGCAAGGCACCCGCTATCATTCGCTGGTGGTGGAACGTGACAGCCTGCCGGACTGTCTGGAGGTCACCGCCTGGCTGGAGGATTGCACCATCATGGGCCTGCGCCACAAGGAATTGCCGATAGAAGGGGTGCAGTTCCACCCCGAAAGCATCCGCTCCGAACATGGTCACGAGATGCTTCGGAGTTTCCTGAAGACCGTTCCCGGCGCCCTGGCGGAGGAACCGGCATGAGCGACCAGATGAAACCCCTGATCGCCACCGTGGCAGACCGTAGCCTGACAGCGGACGAGGCCGAAACGGCGTTCGGCCTGCTCTTTGATGGCGAGGCGACGGACGCCCAGATCGGTGCGATGCTGATGGCGATGCGGGTTCGCGGAGAGACCGTGGAAGAAATCGCCGCCGCTGCCAGGGTCATGCGCCGAAAATGCGTGGCCGTGCAGGCGCCGGATGGTGCGATCGACATCGTCGGCACCGGCGGCGATGGCAAGGGCACGCTGAACATCTCGACCGCCACGGCCTTCGTGGTGGCGGGCGCGGGCGTTCCTGTGGCCAAGCATGGCAACCGCAATCTCAGCTCCAAATCCGGGGCGGCGGATGCGCTTGGCCAGATGGGCGTGAATGTCATGGTCGGTGCGAAGGTTGTGGAACAAGCCCTGAAAGAGGCCGGGATCGGCTTCATGATGGCCCCCATGCATCACCCGGCGATTGCCCATGTGATGCCGACGCGCCAGCAGCTTGGCACTCGGACGCTCTTTAACGTGCTGGGGCCGCTGACCAACCCCGCAGGTGTCAAACGCCAGTTGACCGGGGCCTTCGCGCCGTGGCTGATCCGGCCCATGGCCGAGGTTCTGGGGGCTCTGGGGTCGGAAGCCGCGTGGCTGGTCCACGGATCGGACGGCACCGATGAGCTGTCGATTGCCGGTCCCTCTGGCGTTGCGGCGCTGAAGGATGGCAAGATCGAGGAGTTCGAGATAACGCCAGCCGATGCGGGCCTGCCCGTACATCCGTTCGAGGCGATCCTCGGCGGCACGCCCGAGGAAAACGGCGTGGCGTTCCGGGCGCTTCTGTCCGGTGAAGGCGGGGCCTATCGCGATGCGGTCCTGCTGAATGCGGCGGCAGCGCTGCTGGTGGCCGGCGCGGTCGACGGATTGCCCGATGGCGTTCAAAAAGCGGCTGAAAGCATCGATTCCGGCGCGGCGTTGAAGGCTGTGGAAACACTGGCCAGGGTCACGTCGGCCGCCTGAGACGCACCGGCCCGCCAAGGGGGTGCAGAACGCGGTTTCGAAACCGCGTTGGAAGGCTTTTCGAAAAGCCTTGTCCCCGCCCGGCCTCCCGCGTTACCCCCTGACCCATGCGTTTCGATCTGTCTCATCTGGGGTCTTGGGCCGACCTGCCATTCTTCACGCGCGACCTAAGCGGCTTCGAAGCCGCTTTGACCGCCGACCCACGGCCCTGGCTGCCTGCCCCTGACCGGGTCTTTGCCGCGCTGGAAGCTTGCCCGCCCGACGCCACGAAAGTCGTCATTCTTGGCCAGGACCCCTACCCGACCCCCGGCCACGCCCATGGGCTCGCCTTCTCGGCCGAGCCGCATGTGCGCCCTTTGCCCCGGTCGCTCGCCAATATCTACAAGGAGATGCAGGCCGATCTGGGCAGCTGCCCCCCCAATGCCGACCTGCGGTTCTGGGCCGCTCAAGGCGTTCTCCTTCTCAACACCGTCCTGACCGTCCCGGCAGGCGAGGCTAATGGCCACGCGAAACTGGGCTGGCAGCGCCTGACCGGGCAGGTGCTGGACCGCATCGCGACCGACAAGCGCCCCCGCGTCTACATGCTCTGGGGCAAGCCCGCGCAGAAGGCTGCAAAAGACATCCCTGCACAGGGAAATCTCAAGCTCGAAGCCCCGCACCCCTCGCCCCTTTCCGCGCATCGGGGCTTTTTTGGCGCGCGCCCCTTCTCTCGCGCGAATAACTGGTTACAAACGCAAGGGCTGACGCCCATCAACTGGACGGATCCGGGACCGACATGACCACAAGCATTCTCGACAAGATCAAGGCCTACAAGCTGGAAGACGTGGCCGCCCGCAAAGCCGCCCGGCCCATGAGTGCCGTTGAAGCCGATGCAGAGGCCGCCCCACCTGTACGCCCCTTCGCCGAGGCGCTGAGCGTGGCCTCGCGTGAGGGCTACGGGCTGATTGCGGAAATCAAGAAGGCCAGTCCCTCCAAGGGCCTCATACGCGCCGATTTCGACCCGCCCGCGCTGGCCCGCGCCTATGAGGTCGGGGGCGCGACCTGTCTGTCGGTGCTGACCGACACACCCTCCTTCCAGGGCGCCGACGACTTTCTTGTCGCGGCCCGCGCCGCCGTGTCTCTGCCGGTCCTGCGCAAGGATTTCCTTTACGATCCCTACCAGGTGGCCGAGGCCCGCGCGCTTGGCGCCGATTGCATCCTGATTATCATGGCCAGCGTCTCCGACGCGCAGGCACAGGAACTGGAGGACGCCGCGACCCGGTGGGGCATGGATGCTCTGATCGAGGTGCATGATGGTGCGGAACTGGACCGCGCCCTGATGCTGCAATCCCGGATGATCGGCATCAACAACCGCGACCTCAATACCTTCGTCACTTCGCTCGACGTCACCAGGACGCTGGTGCGCCGCATCCCCGGCGACCGGATGGTGGTGTCCGAATCCGGGCTGAACTCACCCAAGGATCTGTCCGATATCGCCATGTACGGCACCCGCTGCTTCCTGATCGGCGAAAGCCTGATGCGGCAGGACGATGTGGAAACCGCCACGCGGACGCTGCTGGCCAATCCGCTCAGGGCGGCGCAGTAATGGCGGAGCTCACCCATTTCGACGCCGAAGGGCAGGCCCATATGGTCGATGTCTCGGACAAGCCAGTCACGGCGCGGGTGGCGGTGGCGGAGGGCTTCGTACGCATGACGCCCGAGACGCTGGCCGCAATCACCGGCGGCGCGGCGAAGAAGGGCGATGTTCTGGGCGTGGCGCGGCTGGCGGGGATCATGGGGGCCAAGAAAACCTCGGACCTCATCCCGCTCTGCCATCCCCTTCCGATCACCAAGGTGGCGCTGGAGCTGGAGCCTGTCGAGGCCCTCCCCGGAATCCGCATCGTGGCCACCGTCAAGACCGGCGGCCAGACCGGCGTGGAGATGGAAGCCCTGACCGCCGTTTCCACCGCCGCGCTGACCGTCTACGACATGGTGAAAGCCGTTGATAAGTCAATGGAAATCACCGGCATCCGCCTGCTGCTGAAAGAGGGCGGGAAGTCCGGGAGATACGAGGCGCAGGGATGATCACCGTTGACGAGGCCCTGGCCGCTTGTCTGGCGCTTGCCGATCCGCTGCCCTGCGAAGAGGTGCCGCTGGTCAACGCCAATGGCCGGGTACTGGCGAAACCGGTTCGGGCGCGGCGCGATCAGCCGCCTTTTGCGGCCTCGGCCATGGATGGCTATGCGGTGACGGCGGAGACTCCACAGCCCGGGGACCGCTTCAACGTGATCGGAGAGGCGGCGGCGGGTCACGTTTGGAACGGCCATCTTGGCGACGGACAGGCGGTGCGCATCTTTACCGGCGCGCCAGTGCCGGACGGTGCGGCGCGGGTGATCATCCAGGAGGATGTTACGCGCGCGGGCGATGTGATCACCTTGGGCGACCGTCTGGACCGTCAGACCAATATCCGCCCCGCGGGCGGTGATTTCCTGACCGGCGACGCTCTTGAAGCCCCGCGCATCCTGCGCCCCGCCGATCTGGCGTTGGCCGCCGCGATGAACCTGCCCACCCTGCCCGTCACCCGCAAACCCGTCGTGGCGCTGATTGCCACCGGCGATGAGCTGGTGCAGCCGGGCGAGACCCCGCGCCCCGATCAGATCGTGGCCTCCAATTCCTATGGGCTGAAGGCGCTGGCCGAAGCGGCGGGCGCTCATACCCGCCTGCTGCCGATTGCGCTCGACACGGTGGAAAGCCTCGCCAGCACGCTGAAACTGGCAGCGGATGCGGATATCATCGTGACCATCGGCGGCGCGTCTGTGGGCGATCATGACCTGGTGGCCCAGGTCGCCGCATCCGAAGGGCTGGAGCGGAGTTTCTACAAAGTGGCGCTCAGACCCGGCAAACCGCTGATGGCGGGACGAATGGGCAAGGCCGCGCTGCTTGGCCTGCCCGGCAATCCGGTGTCGGCCATGGTCTGCGGGCAGATTTTCCTGGTGCCGATGATCCGGGCGATGTTGGGTCTGGGCAAGGCCCCTGCCCCACGCGAAACCGCCGAACTGGCGGTGGATCTGCCGCAGAACGGCCCGCGCGAACACTATATGCGCGCCACGCTGGAACCGGGCAGCCGGTTCGCGCTTGTAACACCGGACCCACGTCAGGATTCCTCGCTGCTCAGCGTCCTGTCCCGCGCCGATGCGTTGATGATATATCCCCCATCCGCAGGGCCGCTCCGCGCCGGATCGCTTGTGGATATCTTGCGACTCTGACCCAAGATGTTGACACGAAGCGGGAACAGCGGTAGAACATTACCCGAACAGATGTGATTTCCGTTAGGGGAGCCCTGCGATGCTGACCAAGAAGCAGCTGGACCTGCTGGAGCTTATTCACCGCCGCATGCAGCGCGACGGGGTCCCGCCATCCTTCGACGAAATGAAGGACGCGCTGGACCTCCGGTCGAAGTCCGGCATCCACCGGCTGATCACGGCGCTGGAGGAACGCGGCTTCATCCGGCGGCTGGCGCATCGGGCCCGTGCGATCGAGATTGTGAAACTGCCTGAAAGCCTGGAAAGCAAACTTGGGGGCTTCACCCCTCGCGTGATCGAGGGCAGCCGGGTCGACCCGCCGCGAGACGCACGCCCCGTGGCCGCCGCCTCTGCCGTCGATTTGCCGGTGATGGGCCGCATCGCCGCCGGCACGCCCATTGAGGCAATCAGCGAAGTGTCCACCCATGTGGCCGTGCCCCAGCAGATGCTGGGATCGGGCAAATCGCACTATGCGCTGGAGGTGAAGGGCGACTCGATGATCGAGGCCGGGATCAACGAGGGCGACATCGTGGTGATCGAGGAAGGCTCGACCGCCGAAAATGGCGATATCGTCGTGGCTCTTGTCGAAGGCTATGAAGCGACGCTGAAGCGGTTCCGCAAGAAGGGCAACATGATCGCGCTGGAAGCGGCCAACCCCGCCTATCAGACGCGGATGCTGCGCGAAGATCAGGTCAATGTGCAAGGCAAGCTGGTCGGGCTGATCCGCACCTACTGAGCCCTGTTTTCAGGGCATCGGTCTGAAGGCTTGTCTCACGCTCCGGGGCCAAGGGCGCTTTCGCCCCGCCATATTCGTCGACCGGAACGCGGGGCCTTATGCCCTGCTTTGAATTGGCCTCGTCGAATCCCTTCTTCGAAAGCTCGGGCAGATCCGGTTTGCCAGTGAAAGGCTGTCCGGGCCGGGCAGATTGAACCCGAGTTCGTGCAGAAAACCCTGGCAGATCCTCCCGCCCCTGCCCGGATCAGCGCCCCATCGGCACCCAAGGGCGCGCGCCCTGCAGGTCGCGGGCGGTCACAATCCGCATCCCGTCTGGCCCGAACATCAGCGCCACGGCACCGGTTTCCGGAAGGATCTCCGGACCAAGCAGGATGCAGTCAGCAAGGTTGGCCGCATCCGCCAGAGCCGCGCCCGCCCCCGGTTCCCGGCCAGGCCATGACGCGCCGACAGTATCGGTTTCCGGCCGCACGGGCGTGATCACCCAGTCATGCACGGCGCAAGCTCGGGCAAGATCCCGCGCAGCCCGGCGCCCGACCCCGTGCCACAGGGACAACCCGTCGATCTCCACCGCCTGTCCGGCCCCGTCCGCACCCCAGGCCGGACGCGCAAAGGCCCCGGCCTGATCCACGCCATCCCCGTCATTTTCCAGCCACAGCCTCGCGACAAAGCCGTCGCCCCGCGCACGGCTGAGCGCGCGGCCCTCCTCCGTCATCACTCCGACCAGTCGCCCCGAGGGTGAAATCAACAATGACGGGCGCTCTCCACCCGACCAGAGCAAAAGCGCCAGCGCCGCCGGGGCAAGTCCCGTCCAGCGCCCGCGTCCCTGCCACAGGATCACGAACAGCGCCCCGAGGGTCAGCAGCGGCAGCACCTCCGCCGGGGGCATCTCGATGGTCCTGACCGCGCCCTCCATCTCCGAGATGCGCTCGGCCACGGAGAGGATCCAGACCAGCCCCGCCTCCATCACCCGGAAGGCCAGAACCTCCAGCCCAAGCGGCCAGAGCAGCATGGCCACCACCGCCGCGGGAACCACGAGACTGCCCATGACCGGGACGGTCAGCAGATTCGCGATCAGCCCGAAGGACGCCAGCATGTTGAAATGCGCCGCCGCGAAGGGGGCCGTCGCCAGCCCCGCCACGCCGGAGGACAGGACCAACCCAAGCAGCCAGCGCGCCCATGCGGGCCAGGCGCGCAGCCGCTCGACGCGGGACATGCCGGTGAAGACAGCCACCAGCGCGGTGGTGGCGGCGAAACTCATCTGGAAGCCGGGGCCAAGTAGGGATTCCGGGCGGTGCGCCAGAACGATCAGCGCCGCTATGGCGACCGAGCGCAGGGTAACGGCGCGCCGGTCCAGCAGAACCGCCGTGAACATCACCGCCACCTGGATGAAGGCGCGTTCGGTGGCGACGTTGCCCCCCGCCACGGCCAGGTAGAAGGCCCCGGCGGCCAAGGCCCCGACGGCGGCGATCTTCTTGGTCGGAATGCGCAGGGCAAGGGGCGGAATCAGCGACAGGCCAGAGCGCAGGCACAGGAAGACGAATCCGGTCAGCAACCCCATATGCAGGCCGGAAATGGCCAGAAGATGGGCGATATTGGTGCGCCGCAGGGTTTCCAGCGTTTCGGTCGAGATGCCGGACCGGTCCCCGGTCATGACGGCAGCGGCGAAGGCACCGGGTTCACCTGTGATCCGCTCCTGAATCGCGCGGGACAGGCGCATGCGCAGATGCAGCAGCGGCAGGACGCCCTCCGGGCGCGGTTCCAGCAGCAACGCCGGATTGCGGGTATAGCCGACCGCGCCGATCGACAGGAACCAGGCGTGGCGCTGGAAGTCGAAGCCACCGGGCTCTCCCGGTCCTTCCGGGGGCGACAGATGGCCGGTCAGGGCAACACGCGCACCGGGTTCCGGCGTCAGGAACGGCTGGTCGCCGTGCAAAGACACGCGCACCCGCCGGGGTACGCGGTCGGGGTCGGCATCGGCCAGCACGACCTGATCCAGGGTCAGGCGCAAGCGATCCGAGGCAGACCGATCCACCACCACGATCCGCCCTTCGATGGGGCCATAGTAGCGAAAGCCCAGAACCGGCCCCGCCACCTGACCCGTCCGCAAGCCTGCCGCACACAGCCCAAGCGTGACAAGCAGCACCGCCGTCGCCAACGGCCCAAGCGTTTCGCGTCGCCATCGGCCAAGGAACGCAGCCAGAAGGGCCGCCGCCCCCGCCAGGCCATAGTCCATGCGCCCCGGTTCCGACGGCAGGGCGAAATACATCGCCACCCCGATCCCGAAAAAGACCGGGGACCAGGGCATCAGATAGCCCCGCTGGCCCTGCTGGACCGCATTCAACCAGTGCCACAGCCGCACTTGCCACCCCTTCCGGGCTTGCCTAAACCTGCGCGCAGATGACTGTGCGGCCTCATGGTTGCCAAACTGTTAACGCGCGGCCCCGGATCGCCGGAACCCGCGCCCCGGAAAGGACCGTAGATGACCTCCAATGTCGTGACCCGCTTCGCCCCCTCGCCCACGGGCTTTCTGCATATCGGCGGCGCGCGCACGGCGCTGTTCAACTGGCTCTACGCCCGCGGGCGCGGGGGCACCTTTCTGCTGCGGATCGAGGATACCGACCGGGAACGGTCCACGCCCGAGGCAACGCAGGCCATTCTGAACGGGCTGACCTGGCTTGGATTGGATTGGGACGGAGAGCCGATCAGCCAGTTCGCCCGCTGCGACCGTCACGCAGAGGTCGCGCGCGCGATGCTGGCGGCGGGCCATGCCTATAAATGCTTTGCCACGCAGGAGGAGATTCAGGCGTTTCGCGATGCGGCCAAGGCCGAGGGGCGCTCTACCCTCTATCTCAGCCCCTGGCGTGACGTGGCCGAGGCCGATCACCCGGACCTGCCCTTCGTGATCCGGTTGAAAGCCCCGCGTGAAGGCGTCACGGTGATCCGCGATCAGGTGCAGGGCGATGTGACGATCCGCAACGACCAGCTCGACGATATGATCCTGCTCCGCTCCGATGGCACGCCCACCTATATGCACGCCGTGGTGGTGGATGATCACGACATGGGCGTGACCCATGTGATCCGCGGGGACGATCACCTCAACAACGCCGCCCGGCAGATCCAGATTTACCACGCCATGGGATGGCCGGAACCGGTCTGGGCGCATATCCCGCTGATCCACGGGCCCGATGGCAAGAAACTGTCGAAACGGCACGGCGCGCTCGGGGTCGAGGAATATGCCGCCATGGGCTACCCGCCCGCCGCCATGCGCAACTATCTGGCGCGGCTTGGCTGGAGCCATGGGGATGATGAACTGTTCAGCGACGCCGAGGCAAAAGAGTGGTTCGACCTGAAGGGAATCGGCAAATCGCCCGCCCGGCTGGATTTCAAGAAGCTCGAACATGTGGCCAGCCATCATATCGGGGCCATGGAGGACGGCGATCTGGTCAGTGAAATCGAGCGGTTTCTGGCGGCAACGCAGCAACCCGCCCTTTCGCAGTCGCAGAAAGATGGGCTGGCCGCTGCGATGTATTGCCTCAAGGATCGGGCAAAATCCCTTCCACAACTCCTTGAAAAGGCGCATTTTGTTCTGACTGAACGCCCGCTCGACCGGGACGAGAAGTCACAATCCGCCCTTACAGATGTATCCCGTGGTATACTGGCAGAATTGACGCCGCAGTTGCAAAATGCTAGCTGGACACGCGACACGCTAGAGGCGACAGTTTCCGAGGTGGCAGAGCGCCACGATCTGAAACTGGGCAAGCTTGCACCGGCCCTCAGGGCCGCGCTGGCAGGCCGCCCCGTCAGCCCGAGCGTTTTCGACATGATGCTCGTCATCGGCCGGGAGGAGACAATCGCCCGCCTGACGGAGGCCGCAGCCGAATGACCTGAGTGTGTCGTGGCTGCCTGCGAATAGAGGGGATCGGGAAACCGGTCCCCGGGACACTGCCTGATGACCATCGGGCGGGCTTATTGAAGAGGGATTCAGATGGCAGACAACAGAACCGCGACGCTCACGTTCGACAACAAGACATTCGAGCTGCCAATGCACTCGCCCAGTGTCGGCCCCGACGTGATCGATATCGGCAAGCTCTACGGTCAGGCGGGCGTGTTCACCCACGATCCCGGCTTCACCTCGACCTCGGCGTGCGAATCCACCATCACCTATATCGACGGCGACGCGGGCATCCTGCTGCATCGCGGCTACCCGATCGACCAGTTGGCAGAGAAGTCGCACTATCTCGAAGTATGCTATCTGCTGCTTTATGGTGAACTGCCGACCGCGACCCAACTCGAAGATTTCGAGGATCGCGTGACTCGTCACACGATGGTGCATGAACAGATGCACAACTTCTTCCGTGGCTTCCGCCGGGACGCACACCCGATGGCCACCATGGTGGGCGTCGTCGGCGCGATGTCGGCCTTCTACCACGACTCGACCGACATTTCTGACCCGTGGCAGCGTGAGGTCGCCTCGATCCGCCTGATCGCCAAGCTGCCGACCATTGCCGCGATGGCCTATAAATACTCCATCGGTCAGCCCTTCGTGTATCCGCGCAACGATTGCGATTACGCGACCAATTTCCTGCGCATGTGCTTCGCGGTCCCGGCAGAAGAGTACCAGCCCGACCCGATCCTGAGCCGCGCGATGGACCGGATCTTCACGCTGCATGCGGATCACGAACAGAACGCCTCGACCTCGACCGTGCGTCTGGCGGGCTCTTCGGGCGCCAACCCGTTTGCCTGCATCGCTGCCGGTATCGCCTGTCTCTGGGGCCCCGCCCATGGCGGCGCAAACCAGGCCTGTCTGGAAATGCTGAAGGAAATCGGCTCGGTCGACCGTATTCCCGAATATATCGCGCGGGCCAAGGACAAGAACGATCCGTTCCGCCTGATGGGCTTTGGCCACCGGGTCTACAAGAACTTCGACCCGCGCGCGACGGTGATGAAGAAATCCGCCGACGAGGTGCTGGACCTTCTGGGCGTGGAAAACAACCCGCTGCTGCAGGTCGCCAAGGAACTGGAACGCATCGCGCTGCAGGACGAGTATTTCGCCGACAAGAAGCTGTTCCCGAACGTGGATTTCTATTCGGGCATCATCCTGGAGGCCATGGGCTTCCCCACCTCGATGTTCACCCCGATCTTCGCCCTGTCGCGGACCGTCGGCTGGATTTCCCAGTGGAAAGAGATGATCGCCGACCCGAAAGGCAAGATCGGCCGTCCGCGTCAGCTCTATACCGGGGCCACCTACCGCGAATACACGGATATCGAGAACCGCTGAGGCGGCGCTCATCCCTGAAACGAAAGGCCGTCCTTCGGGGCGGCCTTTTTGTGTCATGAGCTTGCACCCCCTCGCCCCCTGCCCCATCTGCCCGTAATGACACGGATACTCCTGACCGCACTGAACCTATCCCTGCTGGTTCTGTTCCCGCTGGCCTGGGTCGCGCCGCTGATGCGGGCGGGGCTTTTGCCGCTCTTCGGGCTGAGCGAGATCTCGGTCCTGTCAGGCGTCATGGCTTTGTGGGAGGAGGACGTGCTGCTGGCGCTGGTCGTCGCCCTGTTCGCCATTGTCGCGCCCATTCTGAAGACCGCCGGGCTGGCGCTGATCCATTTCCGAATGACCAATACCCGCCTGCTGGCCCCGCTGACGGCGCTTGGCAAGCTGGCCATGGCGGATGTGTTCCTGATCGCCATCTACATCACGATCGCCAGGGGCGTCGGCGTGGGCCGGGTGGAAACCGCCTGGGGGCTTTGGCTCTTCACGGCCTGCGTGCTGGCCAGTTTCGGGATCAGCCTGGCCACCTCGGCACTGGCCAAGCGCGGGGCCTTGGGCTAAGCCATCCGCATGGCAAAACCCGTCACCCTGTTCGTCTGTTCCGCCTGCGGCGCCACCCACAAGAAATGGGCGGGCCGCTGCGATGCCTGTGGCGAGTGGAACTGCATCCAGGAGGAAACGCCGCTCTCCATGGGCCCTGGCGCCAAGGCGCTTGGCGGGATGAAGGGCAAGGGCATGGCATTGACCGACCTTGCCACGGAAGAAAACCCGCCCGAACGCGACGGATCGGGGATTGCGGAGTTCGACCGGGTGCTTGGCGGCGGGCTGGTTGCGGCCAGCGCGACGCTTGTGGGCGGTGACCCCGGCATCGGGAAATCCACGCTTCTGCTGCAAGCGGCGGCCAGTTTCGCGCGCACCGGTCTCAAGGTCATCTATGTTTCGGGCGAGGAAGCCACAGCACAGGTGCGGATGCGCGCGCAGCGGCTCGGGCTTGGCGACAGCCCGGTCAAGCTCGCCGCAGAAACCAACCTGCGAGACATCCTGACGACGCTCGACGCCGAACTGCCCGATCTGGTGGTGATCGATTCCATCCAGACCATGTGGCTGGATACCGTGGACAGCGCGCCGGGGTCCGTCAGCCAGGTCCGCGCCGCCGCGCATGAATTGGTGAGCTTTGCCAAAAGGAAGGGCGTTTCGGTCATGCTGGTGGGCCATGTGACCAAGGAAGGCCAGATCGCGGGCCCCCGCGTGGTCGAACACATGGTCGACACGGTGCTCTATTTCGAGGGCGAGCGCGGCCACCAGTTCCGCATCCTGCGCAGCGTCAAGAACCGCTTCGGCCCGGCAGACGAGATTGGCGTGTTCGAGATGACCGGCGGCGGGCTGGCCGAGGTGCCCAACCCATCGGCCCTGTTCCTGTCCGACCGCAACGAACGCGCGCCGGGATCGGTGGTGTTTGCAGGCATAGAAGGCACGCGGCCGGTGCTGGTCGAGGTGCAGGCCCTCGTCGCGCCCTCGTCCCTGTCCCAACCCCGCCGCGCGGTCGTGGGCTGGGATGGCGGTCGGCTGTCCATGATCCTCGCCGTGCTGGAGGCCCGCGTCGGCATCAGCTTCCAGGGGCTCGACGTTTACCTCAACATCGCGGGCGGCATGCGCATCTCGGAACCCGCCGCCGATCTGGCCGTTGCGGCGGCGCTTTTATCGGCGCGAGAGGACGAGGCCCTGCCCGCCACATGCGTCGTTTTCGGTGAATTGAGCCTTTCCGGTGCGTTACGCCCGGTCTCTCAGGCCGAAAACAGGTTGAAAGAAGCCCGGAAACTTGGTTTTTCCTCCGCAATCGCACCTGAGGGATGCAAAATCACCGACGGGGCTGATATGGATTTGAAACTGATGCCGGACCTGGCCCGGTTTACTGGTGATATTTTCGGCGCAGGCTGACCAGCCCAAGCCACGAGGGAGACGAGAAAGATAATGGACGGTTTTACCATTTTTGACGGGGTCGTGGCCGGTGTGATCGTGATCTCCGCCATTCTCGCCTATTCCCGTGGTTTCGTGCGCGAGGCGCTGTCGATCGCGGGCTGGATCGTTGCGGCCATCGTGGCTTTTCTCTTTGCCCCCCGCGCCAAGGAGCTGATGTTCGAGATCCCCTATCTGGGCGATTTCCTCAATGGCTCCTGCGAACTGGCGGTCATCGCGGCCTTCGCCGCCGTCTTCGCCATCGCGCTTGTGGTCATTTCCCTGTTCACCCCGTTCTTTTCCAGCGCCGTGCAGCGGTCGGCCATCGGCGGGCTCGATGCGGGGCTCGGCTTCCTCTTCGGGGTGCTGCGCGGGGTGCTGCTGGTTGTCGTGGCGCTGATCGCCTATGACCGGATCGTCGGGAACGAGCCGATTGCCGTCATTTCCGACAGCCGGTCTGCCGAGATCTTCCAGTCGATGCAGACCCGTGTCGAAGAACAGATCCCCTCGGACGCGCCCGGCTGGATCGTCAGCCGCTATGAGGAACTGGTGAACAGCTGCGGTCCGGCGACCGGCAACTGAGCCGGGCCTATTCGCCTTCTGACAGGAAGCGGTCGAACTCGGTTACGGCCGCGTCCCATATCGGATCGCTCGGCACGACCATATGATTGGTCGAGTCCCAGGACTGAAATTCGGCATCCTTCAGCCGCCGTGCCATAAGCTTGGACTGGTCGGGGGACTGCACGGCATCGCCCGAACAATGCATGATCAGCACCGGACAGGTGATCCTGTCCAGCTTGTCCAGGACATCAATCTCGCCCACGACGCGCCGGATCTCGGCGGCAACTTCGGGGGTTGAGGACACGGTCTGAGTATGGACGAGGCTTTCCAGCTCTTCCGGGGTGGATCGCGGCGCAAAGACGGTCGCGACCGCCCGCATGAAGGGGCTGTCCGGAACCCCCCAGCCAGAGCGGATCATGGCCACCATGGTCTCGGTTTTCTCGGGCTCGCCCCGCGCGGTGGACCCCTGCACCAACCCGTTGTTCAGGATCATGCGGCTGACCCGGTCGGGGTGACGCGCCGCGAAGGTCACCGCCACGGGCACGCTTTGCGAGATCGCGTAGATCGGGAACTGGTCAAGCCCTGCCGCATCGGCCACGGCCTCCAGGTCATCGGCCAGTTCCTCGACACTCACGCGAGAGAAATCGACATCCCGATCCGACAGCCCCGTGCCGCGCGGATCATAGCGCACCAGCCGCCGCCGGGCGGACTGCCGGTCCAGCAGCGGGCGCCAGACCGGGCTGTGAAGATCGTGCTCCAGGTGGCTCAGCCAATGCCCGGCCCGCAGCAAGGGCGGCCCCGCCCCCATCTCGGCCCATGCGATACCCGTCCCATCGCGCGAACTGGTGTAGCGGATGACCTGCCGGACCGCCGGTCCTGCCGGTGCCGCGTGTCTTGCCTCATTGGTCCCGATCGTTACCGGAACGGCAAGCTGAATCCCCCGGCGCGGCACCGTGCGGATCACCGCCTGCCGTTTGCCATCATCCCCGACCGCCGCCCTCGCCGCCGCAACCCGTGCCGCAAGGGTGGAGTCAGAGACGATGCGCCCGTTCCAGATGTCCCTGATCATGTCGTCATAGCTGACAAGCTCGGGCGCGCGGGCGGCAAGCAGGACCAGCAGGTCGAAAACCTGCGGCTCGCAATGCACCTCCTGCCCGTCCCGCATGAGAACATGGGCACGGGCATCCAGCTGGCAATCTGCGAATTGATAGATCATGACCCATGATTGCGCGCTATTGCGCGATCTCTCAAGGAAAACAGCCGCCTCTCAAGACAAATCGGGCAAATCCCAAGACCTTCTAAAGACCGTCTTCAAGCGCGGGGGCCGGGCAACTGGCACAGTGGTGTCATCAGATGCAAAGGAGACACGCCATGACCGACACGATCAAAACCCGCCCCGATGGATCCATCGACACCGCCTACTACATGGCTCGTGGCCGCCATATGCGCAGCCAGCAGGCCGCCAGCCTGGCGCGTCAGAGCAGTCGCAAGACCATGTCGCTGGTGCCGGTTCTGGCTGTCTGCGGCCTCGCTGCCCTGCTGATCGTCCCGGCGCTCTTCTGACCCGACGGTCGCAGGGAACACATGCCGGAAATCGCACATTCACATATCTGTCACAGGTGACTTTGCCTGACTGGGGGGATATACGGACGCGGAATCGACCGGACGCGGAGCCATCCCCCATGCGTGACCTCGACAAGCCCTTCCTGAGCCACCCGTTTGATGACGACAAGCTCAAGGAGGAGTGCGGTGTCTTCGGCGTCATAGGCGTTGCCGACGCTTCCACCTTTGTCGCCCTCGGGCTGCATGCCCTGCAACATCGGGGGCAAGAGGCAGGCGGCATCGTCGCCCATGACCCCGAACAGGGGTTCAACTCCGCCCGCCGCTTTGGCTATGTGCGCGACAACTTCACCTCCGAGGAGGTGATGAAAACCGTCCCCGGCCCGCTCGCCATCGGCCATGTGCGCTATTCCACCGCCGGATCGAAGGGCAACACCGCGATCCGCGACGTGCAGCCCTTCTTTGGCGAGTTCGCCATGGGCGGCGCCGCGATTGCCCATAACGGCAATATCGTCAATGCCGAGGAATTGCGCCGCGAACTGATTGGCCGTGGCTCGATCTTCCAAAGCTCGTCTGACAGCGAATGCATCATCCACCTGATGGCGCGCAGCTATCAAAAGAACATTCCCGAACGGATGAAGGATGCGCTGCGCCGCGTCGAAGGCGCGTTCTCGGTCGTTGCCATGACCCGCACCAAGCTGATCGGTGTGCGTGACCCGCTCGGCGTGCGGCCTCTGGTTCTGGGCAAGGTGGGCGACGGATGGGCGCTGAGCTCCGAGACCTGCGCGCTCGACATCATCGGCGCGGAATTCGTGCGCGAGATCAAGCCCGGCGAAATGGTGGTGATCACCGCAGAAGGCATCGAAAGCTATATGCCCTTCGAACTGCGCAAACCACGCTTCTGCATTTTTGAGCATGTCTATTTCTCGCGCCCCGACAGCATCCTCGGTGGCCGCTCCGTCTATGAAACCCGCGAGGCCATCGGCCGCGAACTGGCCAAGGAGGCCCCGGTCGAGGCCGATCTGGTCTGCCCGGTGCCCGACAGCGGCACGCCCGCGGCCATCGGCTTTTCGCTGGAATCGGGCATCCCCTACGCCATGGGCATCATCCGCAACCAGTATATGGGCCGAACCTTTATCGAGCCCACGGAAAGCATCCGCAACATGGGCGTCCGGCTGAAGCTGAACGTCAACCGGGCGCTTATTCAGGGCAAACGGGTGATCCTGGTCGATGACAGCGTGGTGCGCGGCACCACAAGCCGCAAGATCAAGGAAATGATCCTCGATGCCGGCGCGAAAGAGGTCCATTTCCGTATCGCCTCGCCCCCCACGGCCTGGCCCTGCTTCTACGGCGTCGACACCCCACAGCGCGAAAAACTGCTGGCCGCCACGATGAGCGAAGATGAAATGCGTCAGCATCTGCAAGTGGACAGCCTGCGCTTCATCTCGCTTGACGGGCTCTACCGCGCTGTTGGCGAGGCCGAGGGCCGCAACACGGCCTGCCCGCAATATTGTGACGCCTGCTTCTCTGGTGACTACCCGGTCAAGCCGACCGATGTGGTGAACGCGGGCAAGCTCGCCCTCAAGGAAGATGCCTGACACGCTCCGTTTCCGCCCGCATCACTTTCTTTGTGCGCTTGGCTATCAGGGCAAGGGCTATTCGGACGCGTTCACCGCCAATATGACCGCCATCGTGGTGGACCGCCTGCGCGCGCCCGGCGGCGATCAGGTGGTGATCGAGACCACTGGCCACACGGACGATATCTGCATCCCCTGCCCCAAGCGGCGCGGGCGGCTCTGCACCAACCAAGCCGCGATCGCGACGCTCGACCGCGCCCATGCGGCGGCCCTGAAGCTCAAACCGCGCGAGCGGCTTACCTGGGGGCAGGCGCAGCAACGCATCCTCGACAATGTCCCGCCCGGCAGCCTGTCCACGCTCTGCGCGGGCTGCCAATGGCTCGATCTGGGCCTCTGCGAAACCGCGCTCCAGAATCTCCACGACGCCAACGCATAGCCCCCCGCGCGAGTCGGGGCCGGGTCAAGGGTCGCGCCAGCGACGGCCGCAGGCCGCTTGCCCTTGACGCGGGCGCGACTCGCAACAGCCTCGCAATGGTTCTGTTGCAGGGCATATCCCGGCAACAGGACCTCTCAGCGAACAGGCAACGCCCTCTCAGCCATCACTCCGCCAGTTCGTTACCACAGACCTCACAAATATCCCGTGGCAACGCGGCCCGACGACGGCCCCGAAGGGGCCCGAGGAGGGGCGCTCCCCGGTCGACGCCGGCAGGCGGCGAAACGAAAACGCCGCCCCCAGGGACGGCGTTTCCAATCATGCAATCCGATGACGTCTCAGCGCGACAGCGCCTTCCAGCCACCCGCGACCAGCAGGGCCGCGATCACGGCCTTGACGGCATCGCCCAGAAGGAAGGGGGCAACAAACCAGGTCCAGTAGAACCCGGCATCCTGCGCGACCCAACCGGCCTCGAACCCGAAACCGCCAGCCATCAGGGCAGGCCAGGCCACGCCCGGCACGTAAAGCGCCGCCGAGATCAGCAGTGCCGACAGCGCCGTGCCAACCACGCCGCGCGCCAGGCCACGCTCGGCCGCGAAACCCGCGGCCCAGGCCATGGCGACGAAGCCAAGCAGGAAGCCTGCGGTCGGGCCCGCGAAGGCCAGCCCGTTCATGCCATTAGCGAAGACCGGCAGACCCATGGCCCCTTCGGCCAGATAAGCCACCAGCGTCAGCGCCCCAAGGCGCGCGCCATAGACGAAGCCCACCATCAGGATGGCGAGCGTCTGCAAGGTCATCGGAACCGGCAGCATCGGTACGGAAATCTGGGCAGCAACTGCAATGAAGGCCGATCCGGCCAGTACCAGCATCGCCTTGCGGGCGGTGCTTCCAGTGCCGATCACGGCCTGGCTCAGGGTCATTTCGCGGCTCATGCGCGTCTCCTTTTGAAAGCAAGTTCCCCTTTGGCCCGTTTGTCTCTGCCCCCCGGTGCAAAGTCAAGCAGCTAAGGGCCGCGCCCCCTTGCCAAGCCCCGGATTTCCCGCCATCACGCGGGCCATGGAACAGAAATCTCTCGATGGCCGGATCGCTCTTGTCACCGGCGCTTCGCGCGGCCTTGGGGCCGTCTGTGCAGAATGGCTTGCCGCGCGCGGGGCCCATGTGGTGGCCGTGGCGCGCACCACCGGCGGGCTGGAAGAGCTTGACGACCGCATACAGGCCAAGGGCGGCAGCACCACGCTTGCGCCCATGGATATCACCACCGAGGCCGCGATGGCCCATCTCTGCCGCTCGATCCATGACCGGTGGGGCAAGGCCGATATCTGGGTCCATGCGGCGATCCATGCCACCGCGCTGACCCCTGCCGCCCAGATCCGTGAAAAGGATCTCGACGCCAATATCGCCACCAATATCCGCGCCACCGCGCGGCTGATTGCCATGGTCGAGCCGCTGATCACGCCATCCGACATCGCAACGGCGGTGTTCTTCGATGACGAGGGCGACCCGATGTACAGCGGCGCCTATGCCATGTCCAAGGCGGCGCAACGGGCGCTGGTCAGCCGCTGGCAGGCGGAAAGCGCCAAGCATGGGCCCCGCGTGGCCCTGCTCAAGCCAAACCCGATGCCGACCGCCGTGCGCGCGCGGTTCTATCCCGGTGAGGATCGGGATGCGCTGGCAAGTCCGAGGGACGAGGCCGCGCGCCTTCTCGCCCCGCTTTTCCCTGCCTGACATGCCGAGCGCGTCCCACTTCCCAAGGGGGCGCGCATGAGCATTCCCACCGCGACCCGGACCCCGCCGCGGTTCTGGACGCTGGTCGGTCTGACGGCGCTGCCGCCGCTGACGCTCAATATGATCCTGCCCTCGCTGCCCGTGATCGCGGCGGAAATGCAGGTCAGCTATGCCACCGCCAATCTGGCACTGGCGGGCTATCTGGGCCTGACCGCATTCATCCAGATCATCGCCGGCCCCTTGTCGGATCGGTTCGGGCGCCGCCCCGTGGTTTTGGTGGCGCTGGCGGTGTTCACGCTCGCCTCGGCCCTGTGCTATCTGGCGGAGAGCTTTCCGCTGTTCCTGGCCGCACGGCTGATGCAGGGCGCGATCATCTCCTGTTTCGCCATGACGCTGGCCATCACCCGCGACACCCACGCCCGCGAAGCGGCTGCCGCGCGGATCGGACTTCTGTCCATGTCCATGGCCATCGCGCCGATGCTGGGGCCGATGGTGGGCGGGGTGATCGAGGCGGTGTTTGGCTGGCGCGCGATCTTTCTGGGCTACGGGCTGGCGGGGGCGGTTCTGCTGGCGATCTGTTGGCACGATCTGGGAGAAACCGCCGCCCGCGACGGCGGCGGGTTCCGCGCCATGGCAGAGGCCTTCCGCCGCCTGCTCCGCCTGCCCCGATTCTGGGGCTTTGCCGTGACCATGATGTTTTCCACCGGCACGTTCTTCATCTTCCTTGCCGGCGCGCCGCTGGTGGCCGGTCAGGTTTTCGGCCTCAGCCCCGCCATGGTCGGCCTCGCCGTGGGCTCCGTCACGCTTGGCTTCCTGATGGGCAGTTTCCTCTCGGCGCGCCTGTCAGAGCGGGCCGGGGTGACGCGCATGATGCTGTCGGGCCGCATCGTGGCGACATCCGGCGTTGCGGCGGGGCTGGCGCTGACCCTCGCCCTCGGCCCCGCTCTGCCGGTGGTCTTCGTGGCGACGCTGTTCGTGGGTATCGGCAACGGGCTGACCATGCCCAACAGCCATGCGGGCGCCATGTCGGTCGCGCCCGAGATTTCGGGCAGCATCGCCGGGATCACCGGAGCGCTGACGGTGGCGGCGGGCGGCGGTCTGAGCTGGCTGACAGGCGCGGTGATGACCCCGGCCCGCGCCACAGAGACCTGGCTGAGCGTCCTTCTGGCCGCCTGCCTGATCGGGCTGGCAGCAGCCCAGTGGCTACGAATGGATGAGAAAAAGGCGACCCCCGAAAGGGCCGCCTGATACGTGTCCATTCCGATGTCTCAGGTGCCGGGCGTGCGATAGCTGTCGGCAATCTTCCCGGCTTTCTCCGCCACTTTGGCGAACTCCCCGGAACTCCAGGCACGCACGGTTTTCATATCGGTGACCGACCCGGAGGCCCCCGCGACCATCACACCGGCCATGAAATCCTCCGCCGCATCGGCCTCGGCCACAAGCATGAAATCACTCTCGCCGGTGGTCACATAGTAACTCACCATCTTGCCCCCTGCCGCGTTGACAATCGCCGCGACGGCACCGGTCCGGTCTTCGGGTTTTGCCATCAACCCCCGCACCGCATCGAGCGAATAACGCCCGGTAAGAATAAACGTCGCCATGGATTTCCCCCTATGATTGAAGGGGCAATAGCTAACACAATCGAAAGGCAACCCCTAATCCACTCCACATGCGGTGTTCCAATAGAAAACGGCCCCCGCATAGGGGGCCGATCGCATGATGTTCCTGAATGAGGATCAGTCGTCCTGCCCGGCTCCACCCTCTTCCAGCTCCAGCGCCAGCGCCTCGGCCCGCGCGGCGATCTCGGCCAGGCTGTCGGACACATCGGCGGGGATCACCGGCACCGAAACCTGTTCGGGGTCCGGTGGCGGGGCTGACTCCAGCTCGGAAATCCGGCGGGCGCGTTCGGCCAGCCGTTCCTCTGCATCGGCCAGGGCCCGGTCGCGGGCGCGCAGGGTTTCCTCGGCCCGTTGCAGGTCTTCCTCCAGACCGGCGGTCTTGTCAGCCAGCATCAGCCCGGCCATCAACAGCATCCGCTCCGATGGCATCCGGCCGATCTGGCCCAGAACCACGCTGGCCTCGGTATCGAGCATCTGGGCGGCGGCGCGCAGGAACGGCTCTTCGCCTTCCTGACAGGCAACGGTGAAGTCCCGGCCCCCGATCTGGATCACGATCTCAGGCATCGGCGGCACCTCCTTGCAGGACGGGTCGGATCTCGGACAGGATCGCGCGGGCCTCGGCGGCCTCGGCGGCGCGGTCGGCTTTCAGGCTTTCCAGTTCCGCCGCCAGCGCACTGGTCACCAGATCGTCATCTGGCGGTCCCTCTGCGGCGATGGCTTCGCGCAGCTCCTCGATCGTGTCGCGCAGGGCGCGGTTGCTGTCGCGCAGGCGGGCCAGTTCACCGGAGGCGGACGGCGCGCTGGCATCGGTCAGGGCCTGAAGCTGGTCAAGCTTGCCCTCGACCTCTTCAAGCTGATCGCGCACTTCGTTAAACTCGGCGCGGACGGTCTTGCGTTCCTCACGCAGCCGCGCAATCCGGCGGCGCAGCACGCTTTCCACCTCGCGCTGACGGGCGAGTTCCGCTTCGAGCTCTTCCCGATCAGGGCCGTCCGGTTCCGCGGCTGGCTCGGGGGCCGAATTCAGCTGTGCCTGCAACTCGGCAATGTCGCGATTTGCCTGATCCGCATCCGCCTGACGCGCGGATTCCACCGCGCGCAGACGTTCGTTCAGATCCGCATTGGCGCTTTGTTCCGATTGCAGCGCCGCCTGAGTTTCCTCAAGCGCCGCCGAAAGGGCCGCCAGACGTTCTTCCAATTCGCTTGTATCCGCGGCGGCTGCCGGGGCCGGTGCCGCGGTCCGAGCCGCCACCCCTCGGGCAATCCTGTCCAGCGCCGTTGTAATGCGGTGTTCAAGCGCCGCGATCTGTTCCAGATCCGTGGTCTCGTTCATCCTGTGCCACGCCTCTTCTACTCTACCGCCCGCGCGCGCATCCCGGGCTGTTCTTTTTACGCGCCATAGAGGGGCGCGGTCTGCCCACCTGCCCCTGCCGACAGCGAATCGCATCCGGGCCGGATTTGCAACCATTTCCGGGCCGAAATCCACGGGTTGGGCCGATTTTACGCGGTTTTGGCGGTCCTCCGCCTCTGCGCGTGCTTGCACTCGCCCCCCCCTCTGCTAAGACCGCGCGCGAGCCCGCTAACATGACATATGAAGGACGCGCCCCTTGGACCTTTCTGCTCTTGCCGCCCGGAACCCCGATCACTGGCGCAAAGCCGCCTGCATCCGCGCGCTGACACTCGACGCTGTCGCTGCCGCCAATTCCGGCCATTCCGGCATGCCCATGGGCATGGCCGATGTCGCCACCGTGCTGTTCGAGAAGCACCTGAAATTCGACGCAAGCGCCCCTCGCTGGCCCGACCGCGACCGGTTCATCCTGTCGGCGGGCCATGGCTCGATGCTCATCTATTCGCTGCTGCACCTGACCGGCTATGCCGACATGACGCTGGAGCAGATCAAGAACTTCCGCCAGTTGGGCGCGATCACCGCAGGCCACCCGGAATACGGCCATATGGAAGGGGTGGAAACCACCACCGGCCCGCTCGGTCAGGGCATCTCCAATGCCGTGGGCTTTGCCATGGCCGAGGAAAACCTGCGCGCCCGGTGGGGCGCCAAGGTGATGGATCACTACACCTATTGCATCGCGGGCGATGGCTGCCTGATGGAAGGCATCAGCCAGGAAGCCATCGGTCTGGCTGGCCGGCATGAGCTGTCGAAACTGATCGTCTTCTGGGACAACAACGACATCACCATCGACGGCAAGGTCAGCCTGTCGGACCGCACCGATCAGGTGATGCGGTTCAAGGCCTCTGGCTGGGACGTGTTCGAGTGCGACGGCCATGACCCCGAGGCCATCGACGCCGCGATCACTGCGGCCAAGGCCAGCCCCCGCCCCGCGATGATCGCCTGCAAGACCCACATTGCTATCGGCCACGCGGCGCAGGACACCTCCAAGGGCCATGGCGCGCTGACCGATGCGGGCCAGTTGCAGGCCGCGAAAGAGGCCTATGGCTGGGAATTTGGCCCCTTCGAGATCCCCGCCGATCTGAAAGCCGCCTGGGAAGCCATCGGCGCCCGCGGCGCCGCGGAACGCGGCGAATGGGAAACCCGTGTCGCGATGCTGTCGAACCAGAAGCAGGCGGAATTTGCCCGCTCCTTCGCCGGTGACATGCCCAAGAAGCTCTCGGCCACCATCAAGGCGCTGAAAAAGCAGGTGTCCGAGACCCAACCCAAGGTCGCGACTCGCAAGGCCAGCGAAATGGCGCTGGAGGTGATCAACCCGGTGGTGGGCGAAACCATGGGCGGCTCGGCCGACCTGACCGGATCGAACAACACCAAGACCGGCGACATGGGCGTCTTCGACGTGGACAACCGCGCAGGCCGCTATGTCTATTACGGTATCCGCGAACACGGCATGGCCGCGGCGATGAACGGCATGGCGCTGCATGGCGGCGTGCGCCCCTATGGCGGCACCTTCTTCACCTTCACCGACTACGCCCGCCCCGCAATGCGGCTGGCGGCGCTGATGGGAATCTCGGTGCAGTTCGTGATGACCCATGACTCGATCGGTGTGGGCGAAGATGGCCCGACCCACCAGCCGGTGGAACATCTGGCAATGCTGCGCGCGACGCCGAACATGCTGGTCTTCCGCCCTGCCGACGCGGTGGAAACCGCTGAGGCCTGGGAAGTGGCGCTGAACCAGAAAACCACGCCCTCGACCCTGGCACTGAGCCGCCAGAACCTGCCGACGGTGCGCACCGAGCACAAGAATTCCAACCTTGTCGAGCGTGGGGCCTATGTTCTGGCCGATGCGGATGGCAAGCGGCAGGCGATCCTGATGGCCAGCGGCTCGGAAGTCTCCATCGCCATGGCGGCGCGCGACATCCTGCAGGCCGAAGGCATTGGCGTGCGGGTCGTGTCCATGCCGTGCATGGAGCTGTTCGCGGCGCAGGACGACGCCTATCGCAAGCGGGTTCTGCCCGGTGGCGCGGTGCGCGTGGCGGTCGAGGCCGCCGTGCGTCAGGGCTGGGACCAGTGGCTGCTTGGCGAACGCGGCCGCGAGGCCAAGGCAGGCTTTGTGGGCATGGACAGCTTCGGCGCGTCGGCTCCGGCAGATCAGCTCTACACCCATTTCGGCATCACCGCCGAGGCCGTGGCCGACAAGGTGCGCGCCTTGCTGTGATCCGACCCGATCGGATGAGATGACACAGACCGCCGTTCCGGGCTTCTCCGGGACGGCGTTTTCCGTCCTCGCCCCTTGCCCCGGAAATCATTGACTTCGCGCGCGCCTGCCCGAAGATGGCCCGGCCCCATGCCCTGCCAGAGACCGCCCGAGTGACAGACACCCCGCCAGACCCGTCCCGGATTCCGGCCCTGTTCGAGGCGGGACAGGTCGATAGGTTACGCCAGGCTGTGCAGGCTCTGACGCCGGGCGCGGGCCACAGCCAACTGTTTCCCTACCTGCTGGCCGCCGGGGCGCTTGGGGCGTTGCCGCGCCCGTTGCTGGACAGCTGGCTTGAGGTGATCCCGGAGGATCTGCGCCCGGATCTGCGCTATCGGGCCCTGATCGGCTGCGGCTGCTGGACCCGGGCCGCCACCCTGCGCCACCATCCCGCGCGCAGTGGCAATGACGCCTTTCAATCCGCCTGTCGGATGTCGGCTTCGCTGGCGCTGCTGGCCGCTGGAAAGCCCCGGATGGGAATGCGCTTCTATCATTACCGCATGGCGGCGGGCAGCGGCTATCTTCGCCATGTCACCCGCGTGTATTCCTATCGTCCTGCCTGGCAGACACAGGCTGGCACGATCTTTCTGGATCAGGGGGTCGGTGACCGGTTCCTGCATCTGGCGCATATCAGGGCACACCATCCCCCGCATCCCCTGACCTTCGCTGTGGTGCCACGCTGGCAGCCGGTCATCGCGTGGCTGTTCCCCGAGGATCGCGTGATCGACATGCCGACCGCACCAGGCAAACCGGTGACAGAGGCCAATGCCTCGGGAGATTATCTGGCGCTGGCGATGTTCAAGACGGGCCGCTTCGCCCCCGCCGCCCGGCTGGGGCCACCCGTGCGGCGCGGGCCGCCACGCTTCGGGCTGGTCTGGCGGGGCGGCAGCCACCAGAACCAGACGGAGGAACGGCAGATGTTCCTGCGCACCCTGCTGGACCTTTTGCCGGACGGCACCGGGCTTGTCGCCCTACAACCCAGTCTGACCGAAGAAGAGCGCGGGGTGCTGCGGGCCATGCCGGGGATGCACCTGCCCGCCTTCGACGTCACGGCAGACCTCAAATCCTATGCCAGGCTTGTATCCGGACTGGCCGGAGTCATCGGCGTCGATAACAGCGCCGTGCATGTGGCGGGGGTGTTCGGCGTGCCCTCCTATACTTTCATGAACCGCGCGGCCCATTGGTATTGGGGTCCGGGCAAGACCACCGACGCGCTCTACCCCGAAGGCAGAACCGGTTCCATCGACGCACCGGACCGGGCCGATCTGCACCGGTGGATGGACGAGTGTCGATCCCGCTATGCGGCGCGTAGTCCCGCCTAAAGGCGGCACTGACCGGCGGGGGGCGCCCCCTCGGATCGTCGCGCATTCGGCGCTGGACCAGCCCGACGTCATCGGTGCGGAAATGGAAACAATCCATCCGCCAGGCGGCAGCCCTCGCTGCAACCGCCACGACAGAATCGCCCCGGACACCGGATCAGCGTGGCCAGATCATGCCGCAGCGCAGCAGGAGCCCCCGAAATGTCATGCGCTAACAGTCACTTTTATCGCTAACAGTTTTGAACTCCTTGGCTTTTCGGGTTCTCAGAACAGCCTCTAACACCTATACACCGGCGCAAGCAGACCCAAGGAGCACGCGCCATGACTGTTACCATCGGCATCAACGGATTTGGCCGCATCGGCCGTTGCACGCTGGCCCATATCGCTGAAAGCGCCCGCAACGACGTGCAGGTCGTCAAGATCAACGCCACCGGCCCGATCGAGACCTCGGCCCACCTGTTGCGCTATGACAGCGTCCATGGCCGATTTGCCGGCACCGTCACCACCGAGGGCGACACGATGGACCTGGGCCGCGGCCCGATGAAGGTCTTTTCCACCTATGACCCGCGCGAGCTGGACTGGTCGGGCTGCGACGTGGTTCTGGAATGCACCGGCAAGTTCAATGACGGCACCAAGGCCAGCGTCCATATGGAACAGGGTGCAAAATCGGTCCTGATCTCGGCCCCCGCCAAGAACGTCCAGCGCACCGTGGTCTATGGCGTGAACCACCGCGATCTGGTCGATGGCGAAACCATGGTGTCCAACGGCTCCTGCACCACCAATTGCCTCGCGCCGCTGGCCAAGGTGCTGAACGACGCAATCGGCATCGAAAGCGGTCTGATGACCACGATCCACAGCTATACCGGCGACCAGCCGACGCTGGACCGTCGCCACAGCGACCTTTATCGCGCCCGCGCCGCCGCCATGGCGATGATCCCGACCTCGACCGGCGCCGCCAAGGCGCTTGGCGAGGTGCTGCCGGAACTGGCGGGCAAGCTCGACGGCACCGCGATGCGGGTGCCCACGCCGAACGTGTCCGCCGTTGACCTGACCTTCGTGGCGGGCAAGGACGTGACCGTGGCCGATGTGAACGAGATCGTCGCCGAAGCCGCCAATGGCTACATGGGCATGGTCATGGCCTACGACCCCGAGCCCAAGGTCTCCATCGACTTCAACCACACCACGCAATCCTCGATCTTCGCGCCCGACCAGACCAAGGTCTCGGGCAAGCGTCTGGTGCGGGTGCTGGCCTGGTATGACAATGAATGGGGCTTCTCGGCGCGCATGGCCGACGTGGCCGCCCATATGGGCCGCCTGCTGAACTGACCCCCACCGATCTTTCCTGCACTGCAACGCCCGGGCCCCGCGCCCGGGCGTTTTTCGTTGCGAAACAGCGCCATGAACCGGGGTTCACGGTCCTAAACCGGGGACGCAAAGCCCCGGGCATCAACCTGGGGCCAATGGCGGACGGCGGTGGTGGGCGGCATCTGGGCTCCGCGGCACCCGACAAGGGCGCCCTCCAAGACGACCCCAAGACTGACCCAAGACAAGACTGATCCAAGAAAGGACATCCCCCATGAAACGTATCGCCATCGCGCTTGCCATGATCCTGCCCGCCACCGCCGCCCTCGCCTCGGGCGGGGCCGTGTCAGAGGACGTGCAGGCCCAGATCCGCACGCTCCTGACCGACCAGGGCTACGAGGTGCGCTCGGTCCAGATGGAGGACGGCATGTACGAGGCCTACGCCATGCGCGACGGGCTGCGTTACGAGATCTATCTCGACGACACCTTGACCATCGTCGACGTCAACGGCGACGACTGATCCCTCCCCGCCCCCCAGAGGGGAGGGCACGTCCCGGGGGTTGGCGCCGTCCCTGCCCCCGCCCCCGGGACCGTCCCGAAGACCGAAAGGACCCAAGATGTCGATGAAAAGATACAAGGTGTGGGACCCGCTGGTGCGCGTCTTTCATTGGTCTCTGGTGCTGGCCTTCGGGGCCAATGCCCTGCTGACCGACCCCGAGAGCAACCTGCACGAATGGATCGGCTACACCGTCGTGGCGCTGGTGGCGCTGCGCATCCTGTGGGGGCTCGTTGGCAGCCACTACGCCCGCTTTTCCAGCTTCCTGCCCTCGGCCTCGGGTGCGATGGGGCAACTGTCCGACCTGGCCACGGGCCGGCGCCGGGTGCACCTTGGTCACACGCCACTTGGCGCGCTGATGATCTACAACCTGCTGCTGGCAATGCTTGCCATCGGCGCGACCGGCTACATGATGACCACCAATGCCTACTGGGGCGTCGAATGGGTGAAGGAGCTGCACGAGGTGCTGGTGACCTGGGCCGAGATCTCGGTTGTCGCCCATATCGCGGCGGTGATCTGGGAGAGCCTGCGCACCGGCGTCAATCTGCCCCGTGCGATGGTTTCGGGTGTGAAAACCGTTCCGGACGGTCTAAACCCGGAGGCATGAAACGGCCCTATTCCGAACAGCCCGCCATCGTTCTTGGCCTCATTGCCGTGCAGATCCTCTGCGCGGCAGTCTTTCTGTGGGACGTGACCGAGGACGGGATTGCCGCCATGGTCAGCGGCTTGCTCGACATGCATCTCAATGTCGAGGCGGCGGCGGTCATCGCACTGATCGCGGGCATCGTCTTCGAGGCGCGGGTGCTGATGCGGCTTCTGCAGCGCAAGGCCCATCTGGAACGGCAGGTGAGCCTCGCCGCCCGCGCCTTTCATGACGTGATCGAGGAACGCTTCACCGCTTGGGCGCTGACCACAGCCGAACGCGACGTGGCCCATTTCACGGTGAAGGGCCTGTCGATCACCGATATCGCCGGGCTGCGCGGATCGGCCGAGGGCACGGTGAAATCGCAGCTCAACGCCATCTATCGCAAGGCGGGCGTGGGCAATCGCGGCGAGCTTCTGAGCCTCCTGATCGAAGAGATCATGGACCATGACAGTGCCATGGACGACGCGGGGCAAGCGGTCGCGGAAACCTCTGGATAATTGGTTAATTCTATCCTCTACTGCCCTCGGGGATAACGAAGATTCGATCTTCGAGAGGGGAACAGATGATCAAGAAACTCACGTCACACTTTCGTCTTGCGATGACCGGACTGGCGATGGTGACCATGCTCGCCAGCACGATGGCCGCCCATGCCGAGGACCGCAGCACGGCCTTCGATTACTCTGGGGCCTTTGCCGGGTTTTCCATGACCTACGCGTTCGGCCAGTCCAACTGGACCGATCCGCTTGCCCCCGCCAGTACCGGAGTGTTTGACCTTGCCGGGCGCGGTGGCGGGGCGATTGTCGGGTATAATTGGCGAACGGGGCGGGCCTATTTCGGCCTGGCGCTGGACATCACGGTGACCCCTGCGGATGGCACCGGCTATGGTGGCTGCGCCACAGGCTGTGACACCACGCTGCAAAGCTATGCCGCCTTGCGCGCACAACTAGGCCAGCGCATGGGGGACGGGCATCTTTACGGTTTTGCTGGCCTCGCCATGGGCCGCGTCGACCTGGCCCCGGTCGGGTTTGCCCGGCAGGAACGTGATCTGGGCGGCTGGCTGGTCGGGATCGGCTATGAACATCCGCTGCAAGATGGATGGACCTTCCGGGCAGAGCTGCAATACATGGATTTCGAGGATACGCGCTATACGCTTTCCGGCCCGGTTCAAACGGTTTCGGACAATCGGGTGGGCATGTTGCGGCTCGGCCTGACGCGGTATTTCTGACGCAAGAGACGTCGGGCGGGGTTTCGCAGCGGCGCCCGCTTGCCTAGACTGGCCACGATTTCCTAGCAGGGCATTGCACCGACATGACCAACATCATTGCGCTATGGCTGGCCGTCCTGATCGTGGCGCTTTTCGCGGCCGACTTTCTCTATTTCGGATGGGACCTGCATATCGAACTCGGCAGACAGATGCTGCGCCTTCTGGACACCGTGGCGTTCTGGCGCTGATCCCCGGCACAGGCTGAAATCCGGCTTCCCTTTCGTGGGCGGATCGGCTACATAGCGAACATGTTAGCGTTAACATGGCCATGTGGGCGGGTCCCCGGGCCAGACTCAAGCAAGAGGATTTGCCATGACCGTGAAAGTTGCCATCAACGGGTTTGGCCGCATCGGGCGCAACGTTCTGCGCGCCCTGATCGAAACCGGTCGCACGGATCTTGAGGTCGTCGCGATCAATGACCTTGGCCCGGTCGAGACCAATGCGCATCTGCTGCAATATGACAGCGTCCATGGCCGCTTTCCTCAGGAAGTGACCTATGGCGAGGGCTGGATCGACGCAGGCCGCGGCAAGATCGCCGTCACCGCCATCCGCAACCCCGCCGAGTTGCCCTGGGGCGATGTCGATATCGTCCTGGAATGCACCGGCATCTTCAAGGGCGACAAGGCCAAGGTGCATCTGGAAAACGGCGCGTCGCGCGTGCTGGTCTCGGCGCCGTCCTCTGGCGCGGACAAGACCATCGTCTATGGTGTGAATCATGAGACACTGACCGGCGCGGACCTGCATGTATCGAATGCCTCCTGCACGACGAACTGCCTCGCCCCGGTGGTGAAAGTGCTGAATGACGGCATCGGCATTTCGCGCGGCTTCATGACCACGATCCATTCCTATACCGGCGACCAGCCGACGCTGGACACGATGCATTCCGACCTCTACCGCGCCCGCGCCGCGGCGATGAGCATGATCCCCACCTCGACTGGCGCCGCCCGCGCCGTGGGTCTGGTTCTGCCGGAACTGGCGGGCAAGCTCGACGGGGTTGCCGTGCGGGTACCGACGCCGAATGTGTCGGTCGTGGACCTGACCTTTGAGGCCACCCGCGACACCACGGTCGAAGAGATCAACGCGCTGATCCGCGCTGCCGCCTCTGACGGGCCGCTCAAGGGCATTCTGGGCGTGACCGACAAGCCGCTGGTGTCGATGGATTTCAACCATGACCCGCACAGCTCCACCTTTGCGACCGACCAGACCAAGGTGCTGGAAGGCCGCATGTGCCGGATCCTGACCTGGTATGACAATGAATGGGGCTTCTCCTGCCGGATGCTGGATACCGCCGTGGAGATGGGCAAGCATCTTTGAGCGGATTTCGCCGCCTTTGGCGTCGATCCGGGAGCGCCCCTCCTCTGGCCCCTGCGGGGCCGTCGTCGGGCCGCGTTGCCACGAGATCGTGGTGAGCTGCGGTCTGCTGGCATGACCCTCCGCGCCGGTTGAGGGGGTAGATGCCTCCGGCGGGAGTATTTGGACCAAGAAGAAGGGGCAGCGGCATGATGGCGGCTGCCCTTTTGCCTTCGGGATGCTATGAGCGGCGCAACATTTGACAGGAGGATTCCATGGGCTGGAAAACGCTCGATGACATGGAGCTTGCGGGCAAGATCGTGCTGACCCGCGTCGATATCAACGTACCGGTGGAAGATGGACGGGTGACGGATGCCACGCGGATCGAGCGGATCGTGCCGACGGTGAAGGATATCCTTGCCCATGGCGGCACGCCGGTTCTGCTGGCGCATTTCGGGCGGCCCAAGGGCAAGATGGTGCCGGAGATGAGTCTGCGGGTGACCCTGCCGGTGCTGGAAGAGAAGCTGGGGCACAAGGTCACATTCATCGAGACGCCCTCGCGCGCGGTGCTGGAGGCGCTGCCTGCGGGCACCGTGGTGCTGGTGGAAAACACCCGCTTTTCCCCGATGGAGGAAAAGAACGATCCCGCAATGGCTGGGTTCCTGGCCTCTTTGGGCGATATCTACTGCAACGATGCGTTTTCCGCGGCGCACCGGGCCCATGCCTCGACCGAAGGGGTGGCGCGGCTTCTGCCCTCCTGCGCGGGACGGCTGATGGCGGAGGAGCTTTCGGCGCTGGACAAGGCGCTTGGCACCCCGGCGCGACCGGTGGCCGCCGTGGTGGGCGGGGCCAAGGTGTCAACCAAGCTCGACCTTCTGGGCAATCTGGTGGAAAAGGTGGATCATCTGGTGATCGGGGGCGGCATGGCCAACACCTTCCTGGCCGCGCAGGGTGTGAACGTGGGCAAGTCGCTGGCCGAGCATGAGATGGCCGAGACCGCCCGCGACATTCTCGACAAGGCCACCGCCGCGGGCTGCGCGGTGCATCTGCCCGTCGATATCGTCGTGGCCCGCGAATTTGCCGCCAATGCCGCGCATGACACCCTGCCCGTGGACCAGTGCCCCGAGGACGCGATGATCCTCGATGCCGGTCCCGCCACGGTGGCGGCGCTGAAAGAGGTGTTCGGCCAGTGCAAGACGCTGATCTGGAACGGCCCGCTTGGCGCCTTCGAGATCGAGCCCTTCGACGCCGCCACCAATGCCGCCGCGGCGGAAGCCGCGCGATTGACCGAAGAGGGCAAGCTGATTTCCGTGGCGGGCGGGGGCGATACGGTTGCGGCGCTGAACAAGGCGGGCGCGGCGGATCGCTTCACCTATATCTCGACCGCGGGCGGGGCCTTCCTGGAATGGATGGAGGGCAAGACCCTGCCCGGCGTGGCCGCGCTGGAGGGCTGATCGCCCGATCGCGCAGGCAGCCACCCGCCATCGCACGTCACCGTTGCAGTTCGCTTGAGGGAGCAGACCGCAACGGCAGGTGTCGGAGCCACAGGGAAAAGACTTCGCGAACAGGCTCTCGAATGGAGGATCATGTCGCTTTCGGCGCATACGGGGGCGTTTCAAGCGGCTAGACTTTTTCGAGAAGTCCCTTTGACCGGCCCGGTATGACAGCTTTGAATCCCCCTTCCGCCGCTGCGGGCGCCCACAGGTTCGGCGTGCTCTTCGTCTTTGCGGCAGGTGTTCTGTGGTCGACGGTCGGGCTTGGCATTCGCATGATCGAAGACGCGGTCGTCTGGCAGATCCTGTTATACCGTTCCATCAGCATGACGCTGTTTCTCTACGTGGTCATTCGGCTGCGATCGGGCGAAAGCCCCTTTGCCCAGATCCGCCGCATGGGCGTTGCATCCGTGATTGCCGGGCTGTCGCTGGTGGCGGCCTTTTCCGGCGGCATCTATTCGATCCAGCACACCTCGGTTGCCAATGCGATGCTTCTGTTTGCAACCGCACCGTTCATGGCTGCGGTGCTCGGATGGATCGTGCTAAGAGAACCCGTGCGCATCGCAACATGGATCGCGATTGCCGTCGCCATCGGCGGGATCGCCATCATGGTCGCCGACAAGTCCGGCAGCGTCGCGCTGAACGGCAGTCTCGCGGCGCTTGGCTCGGCTTTCGGCTTCGCGGTCTTCACCGTTTCCCTCAGATGGTGACGCACGGGTGAGATGTTGCCATCGGTCTTTTTGTCCGGACTGTTCGCTATCGTCGTGACCATTGCGATCTGCAAGGTCTCTGGCCTGCCGATTGTGATCAGCGTACATGATGGCGCGATCTCCATGGGCATGGGGGTGTTTCAGGTCGGGGCGGGGCTGATCCTTTATACGCTCGGGTCGCGCAGTCTGCCTGCCGCAGAACTGGCCTTGCTGTCGCTGGCCGAGGTTCTGCTCGGACCGTTCTGGGTCTGGCTGTTCCTTGGTGAAACGGCCAGCCTGAACACGTTGCTTGGCGGGGCCGTTCTGCTGGTGGCGATTGCGGGAAATGCCCTGTCCGGCAAACGGCGCAAACCGCCGCCCATCACCGCCCCCTGACCGCGGGTTCTGGTGACCGCGCGGATGTGTGGGGCGGATGCCGTTTTTATGAAGCTTTCATTGCAAAAAATTCACCCGGTGGCCCGGAGGCCGGAAAAACCTGTCATGTTTCCGTGGCATGTGCCGATGATCTGAAATCGGCTCGGTGGCAACACATCATGACGGCATCCAAGACTATCGACTGGGTATCGGGCAAAGCAGCACCGATGGCCCCTGGGTTTCACGCCCCTCAACGATCTCTTGCGGCGCGGGGCCTTATGCCTCTGACGAGCGGCGGATCGGCAAACCTGTCGCGCCCGCGCATTGGCAAGGATCGGCTCTTCTGTCATCTGAAGATGGCCTCTTCGACGCTGGAAAGGAAAGGCCCATGACCGCCTATCGCCGCTACGGGATCTATGCCGTGCCCCATGGTGTCTTCTATGCCAGGGGGGCCGCGTGGCTGGGATGGGACAGCGTGGCGGGATGTACGGTCGCCCCCCCGACGGTCGAGGGCCTGCCCCGCCCGGTGGCAGAGATGACCGCGACGCCCCGCAAATACGGCTTTCACGGCACGGTGAAACCGCCCTTCCGGCTGGCAGACGGCATGACCGAGACGGCGCTGCGCGATGCTGCGGCGGCGCTGTGCGCCGGCCTTGCACCGGTCGAGATTCCGGCCCTGACCCTGCGCCGCCTTGGCGGGTTCGTCGCGGTGGTGCCAGCGTCCCCCGTACCGGCGCTTGCGCATCTGGCGGCGGACACCGTGAAGGGGCTCGACAGGTTCCGCGCCACCCCATCACAGGCCGAGCTGGACCGGCGTCGCAAATCGGGTCTCTCTGCCCGGCAAGAGGCCAATCTGGTCCAATGGGGCTACCCTTACGTGATGGAAGAGTTCCGCTTTCACATGACGCTGACGGGGCGGCTTGGCGAAGACGCCGACCGGGTGGCCGAACGCCTGCGCAATTTGTTCACGCCGGTTCTGCCGCGGCCCTACCGGATTGATGATCTCGCCCTTGTGGGGGAGGACGCGCAAGGCAGGTTCCGCGTGATCCAGCGCTTCACCCTCTCGGGATAGTGCGACGCGAGCCGCCGGGAAATCATCCAAACCGGTTGCAAGATGCGGGCCAATTGGGGTTTCCTGTCCGCACCAGTCCCTTTCATTTCCGACCGGAGATATTACCATGATCCGCCGTTTCCTTCTTTCCGCCACCGCCCTTGTCCCCCTGCTGACCGTCCCCGCGCGCGCCGAGCCTGTCACCCTGCTGGATCTGCTGACGGTCGACCGGCTGGCGAATATGGGCGGCCAGATCGTGATCAATGCGCTGCGCGGCGTGGCCGAGGTGACCTATGCCCATATGGATATCCGCCCGCTGGATGGCCGCATGATCCTGACCGGGCTTGAAGTGTCGCCCTATGAGGAGCCCGACTGCACGATCACGCTCGATCGCGCCGTGATCACCACCGCGCCGCTGGACCAGATCGCCTATGGGGCGCTGGATATCGACGTTCTTGGCTTCGAGATGGGCGATGGCTGCCTGAGCGACCGGGAGCGCAGTGATCTGGCCGAGATCGGCATCACCGAAATGGTGCTGGACCGGGGGCAGATCCGGCTGGAATATGACTATGCCAGTTCCGGCCTGACCCTCGACATTCTGGCCGACACCGCCGGGCTGGCAGAATTGCGCGCCCATGTGGAGTTCAGCTATTTCGCGGTGAATTTCGACCGGGAAGAGCCGGTGGCAGACCTGGCCTATGCAGAGATCGAGGTCACCGATCAGGGCTATTGGCAGGTGATCTCGGCCGAGATTCCGCCGATGATGCTGCTGCCCGAGGTCGTTGTTCCGCAACTGGTCGATGAGCTACTGCCCCGCTATGTGGACCCGGATCAGGCCCCTGCCCCGGCACCCGAGGCGCCGAGCGATGACAAAGGGGATGAGGAAAGCCCCGCACCCGCGCCTATCAACAGCCCCGAAGACGAAGCCGCCTTTGCCTTTATCGAGGCCAGCGCCGCCACCTTCGCCCGCTTTGCCGCGAACCCCGGCACCCTGCGGCTGGAATTCGCGCCGGAGGCTCCGGTGCGCCTCAATGAAGACCTGCTCGATGAGTTCGGGCCTTTCGTTGCAGCCCTCTCACCCATGCTTTTCACCGACGCGGACCGGCCCGACAGCCGTATCACCGCCGATGAGGCCGCAGAGATTCAGACCTGGATCGACGGTGGCGACGTGGAATTTGGCGACGCGGACCTGATGCGCTACGCCCATGCCTTTCTGACCGGTATCGGCGCACCGCGTGATCCGGGCCTTGCGATGGAACTGCTGACCCCGCTGCTGGAAACCGGCAACCCGGACGCGCTGGATATGGCGCTTGGCACGCTCGACGCGCTCGACCCCGCCTTCGCCTATCAGATCGCCCGCGATGCGGCGGCTCAGGGGGACCGGCTGGCCTTCGCCCATCTCGACCGGCTGGAGGCAGAGCTGCCCCTGCTCGACATGCTGGAGCTGCAGGAGGAAGATGGCGGCGATCTGAACCTCACAGGCGATGAGACCGGGCGCGACTTGCGGCAGATGGCACAAGCGGCACTGTCCGGCCTCGGCGCGCCCCGGCGCTATTCGGATGCCTATTTCTACGCGCTTCTGGCTCTGGCCTCCGGCGATGCCGGCGCGGCGCTGATCGTCGATGAACTGGAAGCCATGGGCGACCGGATGTCCGACGCCGACGCGACCCAATGGGCCGAAACGCTGGCTGCCATCCACGACCGGGCCAACACGGTCTGGTTCGCCAGCCCCGCCAGTGAATGAAAACGGGAATGCAGGGGGCGGACATCGCCCCCTGTTAGCGTAACCAGAATTGAAGCCGCGCCGGGCCTGTCCTATCACCGGGCAGAAAGACGCCCGGGCCCGGGCTTTCACAGATTGCCAAGGATTTACCCATGCCGAACCAGGACCAGACCGACCTTATCCGCAACGGACAGGGCTTTATCGCCGCGCTCGACCAGTCGGGCGGATCCACGCCAAAGGCGCTGCGGCTCTATGGGGTTGGCGAGGAGGCCTACAGCAATGACGCGGAAATGTTCGATCTGGTTCACGCCATGCGCGCCCGGATCGTGCAATCGCCCGCCTTCAACGGCGACCGGGTGGTCGGCGCGATCCTGTTCGAGATGACCATGGACCGGCAGATCGGCGGCAAGCCCTCGGCCCAGTTCCTGTGGGAAGACTGCGGCGTGGTGCCATTCCTCAAGGTCGACAAGGGTCTGGCGGCAGAGGAAAACGGCTGCCAGGTGATGAAGCCGATGCCCGATCTCGACGCGCTGCTGGACCGGGCCGTGGCCAATGGCGTTTACGGCACCAAGATGCGGTCGGTCATTTCGGCGGCGAACCCTGCGGGGATCAAGGCCGTGGTCGAGCAGCAATTCGATGTGGGCAAGCAGATCCTCGCCAAGGGGCTGGTGCCGATCATCGAACCCGAGGTGACCATCAGCATCGCCGACAAGTCCGAGGCCGAAGAGATGCTGCGCGACGTGATCCTCGCGCATCTCGATGCGCTGGCGGATGACCAGATGGTGATGCTGAAACTGACCCTGCCCGAGGTCGACAACCTCTACAAGCCGCTGGTCGATCATCCCCGCGTTCTGAAGGTCGTGGCGCTGTCGGGCGGATACAACCGCGAGGAAGCCAATGACCGCCTGTCACGTCAGACCGGAATGATCGCGAGCTTCAGCCGCGCCCTGACCGAGGGTCTCTCGGCAAATCAGACGGATGAGCAGTTCAATGCCGTGCTGGACGCGTCCATTCAGTCGATCCGGGATGCGTCTGTCGCGGGCTGATCCGCGCGGGTAGCGTTCCATGAGAAACCCCCTCCCCGGTCGGTCCGGGGAGGGGGTTTTTGTTAAGCTTCCGCAGCGGGGGCAGCCCCCAGATGGGTCTGCATGAAGACCGGCTCGCCAAGGCGCTCTAGCAGGTCGAGTTGCTGGTCGAGCCAGCCCCAATGGCCTTCCTCGTCCAGCGCGATGGTCTCGAACAGCACCCGGCTGCCGATGTCGTTGGCCGCGCCTGCCTCGGCGGCTGCGGCGGAATAAACCTCGATCGCCTCCGCCTCATCGGCGCGGTCGATCTCGAACATCTCTTTCAGCGTCTTTGCCCGCACCGGTGTTTTGGCCGACACCATCTCGGGGTCACCGCCAAGGAACAGGATGCGGTCGATGAACAGGCCCGCATGGCCAAGCTCTTCCTGCATTTCCTCGCGCATCGTGGCGGCCAGTTTGCCAAGCCCCCAATCTTCCAGAACATGGGCGTGCAGGAGGTATTGCTGCGATGCGGCCAGTTCCATCGACAGGGCTTTCTGCAGGGCGGGAAGGCTGGAAGTGTTGCGGGGCATATGACTGTCCTTTCAAGCGTGTTTTCGATTTAGAATGAATCTAAGTATGCAATTGCCCGGTTCAACCACCTTGCCGAAATGACGCAGGCAATTCAGGGCGAATCAGGGGATTCCCTTTTGCGCCGCGATATGCGACTCTGCCCCCGCAACCACCCGCGACATGACGGGCGGAGCGAGAGGCAAGGCAGAGCAATGCAAAAGAAACGCTCGTTTTCCGGGCTGATCCTGCCCATGGGGCTCCTGTTCATCGGGGCCTATTTCACCTTTGCCGCCGTGCAGGGGGATTACGGGCTGTTCCGTCGCATTCAGATCGAGGCCGAGCGCGATGTGTATCAGGCCGAACTGGACGCTCTGCGCGCCGAAACAGCCGAAATGGTGCTGCTGACGCATCGGCTGTCCGATGATTACCTTGACCTCGACCTACTTGATCAGCAGGCCCGTCAGCGGCTAGGCTACATGCGTCCCGATGAGGTCGTGCTGCCCTGAACACATCCATGACCCTGCTGCATACCGGGGTTTCCCGCGCGAACTGACGCGGGGGAAAATCTATGGGTGATTTTTTCCGCCTCCTCTGATAAAGAATAGTTCAACGTTAAACTATTCTTTTGACCGAGAGGAGGGGCTGGCATGGCCGCGCGCAAGAGCACAGCGAAATCTGCCGCAAAACCAAACGTTTCGCCTGAAGACCTGCTGGAATACTACCGCGATATGCTGCTGATCCGCAGATTCGAGGAAAAGGCCGGGCAGCTTTACGGCATGGGACTGATCGGTGGCTTCTGCCACCTTTATATCGGTCAGGAAGCAGTCGTCGTGGGGCTTGAGGCCGCTGCCAAGGACGGCGACAAGCGCATCACATCCTACCGCGATCACGGCCATATGCTGGCCTGTGGCATGGACCCCAAGGGCGTGATGGCCGAGCTGACGGGCCGCGAAGGCGGCTATTCCAAGGGCAAAGGCGGCTCCATGCACATGTTCTCGAAAGAGAAGCATTTCTATGGCGGCCATGGCATCGTCGGCGCCCAGGTGCCGCTTGGTGCAGGGCTTGCCTTCTCGGACAAGTACCGGGGCAATGACAACGTCACCTTCACCTATTTCGGCGATGGTGCCGCCAACCAGGGCCAGGTCTACGAGACGTTCAACATGGCCTCGCTGTGGAAGCTGCCGGTAATTTTCGTCATTGAAAACAACCAGTACGCCATGGGCACCGCGCAGAACCGGTCGACCTCTACCGCCGATATCTACACCCGTGGCGCCCCCTTCGGCATCCCCGGAGAAACCGTCGACGGCATGGACGTGCTGGCCGTGAAGGCCGCTGGCGAAAAGGCCGTCGCCCACTGCCGCGCCGGGGAGGGGCCTTACATCCTCGAAGTCAAAACCTACCGCTATCGCGGCCACTCCATGTCGGACCCGGCAAAATACCGGACCCGCGAGGAAGTGCAGAAAATGCGCGAGGAACGCGACGCCATCGAACATGTGCGCCAGCTGCTGCTGACCGGCGGCCATGCCTCCGAAGATGACCTCAAGGCCATCGACAAGGAGATCAAGGCCGTGGTGAACGAAAGCGCCGAATTTGCGAAAGAGAGCCCCGAGCCCGCGCTTGAGGAGCTTTGGACCGACATCTATGCGGCTGAAGTTCCGCAAGCAAACGCCTGATCCGAGGGGGACACACGATATGGCAACTGAAATTCTCATGCCCGCCCTGTCGCCGACCATGGAGGAAGGCACGCTGGCCAAATGGCTGGTCAAGGAAGGCGATACCATCGAATCCGGCATGATCATCGCCGAGATCGAAACCGACAAGGCCACGATGGAATTCGAGGCCGTGGATGAGGGCACAATGGGCCCGATCCTAGTGGCGGAAGGCACCGAAGGCGTGAAGGTCAATACGGCCATCGCAGTGCTGCTGGAAGAAGGCGAAGACGCCTCTGCCGCACCCGCGCCTGCCACAGCACCCGAAGCGGCATCCGCCGCCGAAGAGACCCCTGCCCCCACCCCAGCCGCTGCCCCCGCAGCCGCCCCCGTGGTCACTGCCAATCTCGAACCCGACTACCCGGAAGGCACCGAGATGAAGACCCAGACCGTCCGTGAGGCATTGCGCGACGGCATGGCCGAGGAAATGCGCCGCGACGAAAACGTCTTCCTGATGGGCGAGGAGGTTGCCGAATATCAGGGCGCCTACAAGATCAGCCAGGGCATGCTGGACGAATTCGGGCCCAAGCGGGTCATCGACACGCCGATCACCGAGCATGGCTTTGCCGGCATCGCCACCGGCGCAGCCTTTGGCGGTCTCAGGCCCATCGTGGAATTCATGACCTTCAACTTCGCGATGCAGGCCATCGACCACATCATCAACTCGGCGGCCAAGACACTCTATATGTCCGGCGGTCAGATGGGTGCGCCCATGGTCTTCCGGGGCCCCAACGGCGCGGCTGCCCGCGTTGGAGCACAGCACAGCCAGGATTACGCCGCCTGGTACGCGCAGATCCCCGGTCTGAAAGTGGTGATGCCTTATTCGGCGTCCGACTACAAAGGCCTGATGAAAACCGCGATCCGCGATCCCAACCCGGTGATCTTTTTGGAAAACGAGATCCTCTATGGCCGGTCCTTCGACGTTCCGGTTCTGGACGATTACACCGTTCCGTTCGGCAAGGCCCGGATCTGGCGCGAAGGCACCGATGTGACCATCGTCAGCTTCGGGATCGGGATGCAATATGCCTTGGAAGCCGCCGACAAGCTGGCTGAAGAGGGCATTTCCGCCGAAGTCATCGACCTGCGCACCCTGCGTCCGCTGGACTATGACACGCTGATCGCCTCGGTCCAGAAGACCAACCGCTGCGTGACCGTGGAAGAGGGCTTCCCGGTGGCCTCCATCGGCAACCACCTGTCGGCCTATATCATGGAAAACGCGTTCGATTATCTCGACGCACCGGTGATCAACTGCACCGGCAAGGACGTGCCCATGCCCTATGCCGCCAACCTCGAAAAACACGCGCTGGTCACGACCGACGAGGTCATCGCCGCCGTGAAACAAGTCACCTACAGGTAAGGAGAGCGAGAGATGCCTACCGAAATTCTGATGCCCGCCCTCTCGCCCACGATGGAAGAAGGCACGCTGGCCAAATGGCTGGTGAAGGAAGGCGACGAGGTCAGCTCGGGCGACCTTCTGGCCGAGATCGAGACCGACAAGGCGACGATGGAATTCGAAGCCGTCGACGAAGGCGTGATCGGCAAGATCCTGGTTGCCGAGGGCAGCGAAGGCGTGAAAGTGAACACGCCCATTGCGATGCTGCTGGCCGAGGGCGAAAGCGCCGATGACATCGGTGCGGCCCCTGCCCCCGCCACTGCGCCTGAAGCCGCCGAAGCACCCGCCGAGGCATCCGAAGCGGCCGCACCTGCGGCGGCTCCTGCCCCGGCCCCGGCCGCACCGGTGTCGGGCGATGGCACCCGCATCTTCGCCTCGCCCCTGGCCCGCCGGATCGCAGCCCAGAAGGGTCTGGATCTCAAGCAGATCACCGGTTCCGGCCCGCATGGCCGCATCGTCAAGGCCGATGTGGAAGCTGCGGAGGCCAAGCCTGCCGCCGCTGCTGCCGCCCCGGCTGCCGCTGTTGCGCCCGCCGCTCCGGCTGCTGCCGCCGCGCCAGCCGGTCCGACCGCCGATATGGTGGCGCGGATGTATGAGGGTCGCGAGTACGAGGAAATCAAGCTCGACGGCATGCGCAAGACCATCGCCGCGCGGCTCAGTGAGGCCAAGCAGACGATCCCGCATTTCTACCTGCGCCGCGACATCAAGCTCGATGCGCTGCTCAAGTTCCGCGGCCAGCTGAACAAGCAGCTGGAAGCGCGCGGCGTGAAACTGTCTGTGAATGATTTCATCATCAAGGCCGTGGCCAATGCCCTGCAACAGGTGCCCGCCTGCAACGCGGTCTGGGCCGGGGATCGGGTCTTGCAGTTGAAGCCTTCGGACGTGGCCGTTGCGGTCGCCATCGAGGGCGGGCTCTTCACGCCGGTCCTGAAAGACGCCGACATGAAGTCGCTTTCGGCGCTGTCGGCCGAGATGAAAGACCTCGCCAAACGCGCCCGCGACCGCAAGCTGGCACCGAGTGAATATCAAGGCGGCACCTTCGCGATCTCCAACCTCGGCATGTTCGGCATCGACAATTTCGACGCCATCGTGAACCCGCCGCATGCGGGGATCCTCGCCGTGGGCACGGGCGTGAAGAAGCCGGTTGTGGGCGAGGATGGCGAACTGACCGTGGCGACCGTGATGTCAGTGACCATGTCGGTGGATCACCGGGTGATCGACGGCGCGCTCGGCGCGGAACTGCTGAAAGCGATCGTTGAGAACCTGGAAAACCCGCTGACCATGCTGGCGTAAGGCTTTGGGTCACAGGATTGAAAAGGGCGGCCTCCGGGTCGCCCTTTTTCTTGGGGATTTCGCCGCCTTCGGCGTCGATCCGGGAGCGCCCCTCCTCGGGCCCCTTTGGGGCCGTCGTCGGGCCGCGTTGCCACGGGAACGTGGGACGGTTCGTCCTGCCCAGTCGAAGCCAGCGCCAGGTGGCTAGGTCGGATGCCTCCGGCGGGAGTATTTCGGCCAAGAAGAAGGGCTCATCCCATCTGATAGCCGGGGGTGGACCGCATAAGGGCCAGCTCGTCCTCCGTCATCTCGCTTTCCACGCCTTCGAAGAGCGGGGTGGAAAGGTAGCGTTCTCCGGTGTCGGGCAGCATGCACAGGATGCGGGACCCCTTGGGGGCGGTTTTCGCGACTTCCAGCGCCACGGCGAAGCTCGACCCGCCGGAGATGCCGATGAAGATGCCTTCCTGCGTTGCCAGCGCCTTGGAGGCGGCGATGCCATCGGGGCCTGTGACCGGGATCAACTCGTCATAGCCATTGGAGTCCAGCGCCTCCTGCAGAACCAGCGGGATGAAATCGGGGGTCCAGCCCTGGATCGGGTGCGGGTTGAAGGCGGGGTGGCTTTCGGCGGGCTCGCCGGAGGCCGTCCGCGCCTGCGCATGGCCGCTGCCGACAAGGGCCGCATTCACGGGTTCGGTCAGGATGATCTTGGTGTCCGGGCTTTCGCGGCGCAGCACGCGCGCCACGCCGGTCACCGTGCCGCCGGTACCATAGCCCGACACGAAGTAATCGGGGCCTTTGCCGCCGAAATCGGCCATGATCTCGCGCGCGGTCGTCGCCTCATGGATATCGGCATTGGCCTCGGTCTCGAACTGACGGGCGAAGAACCAGCCATTGGCCTCGGCCAGCTCCTTGGCCTTCTTATACATGCCGGTGCCCTTTTCTTCCTTGGGCGTCAGCACAACCTTGGCCCCCAGAAAGCGCATCAGGCGGCGGCGTTCGACCGAGAAGGTTTCGACCATGGTGATCACCAGCGGATAGCCCTTGGCGGCACAGACCATGGCGAGCCCGATGCCGGTATTGCCGGAGGTCGCCTCCACCACCGTCTGGCCCGGTTTCAGCGCGCCCGAGGCTTCAGCCGCCTCGATGATGTTCAGCGCCAGCCGGTCCTTGACCGATCCGCCGGGGTTGAACGCCTCAACCTTCACGTAAAGCTCCACCCCCTCTGGCGCGAGCTGGTTGATCCGGATGCAGGGCGTATCCCCCACGGTGTCGAGAATGCTGTCATAGAGGCGCCCGCGCCCCTCGGTCTGGCGTGTCATGGCCCTGTCCTTCCCTGTTGCGTCGGCCTCAACCTAAGCGGGATCGCGGCAAAGGACAAATCGAACGATTTGGTATTGACTCAACTTAGTGTCTATTTTACACATACAGTTATTGAACGATCCACAACCCCGTCACGACCCACTTTCAACAGCCCATAGCGTAAGACACAGATCATGCATTCCCTTGACCTCACCGCCCTCGATGCCCAGTTCATCTGCCGCGCTTTCGGCCTTCTGGGCTTTGCGATCTACGCGTCGGCTTTCTTCTGCCTCAGCACCGGCCGCCTCGACAGCAAACGCCCTGAATACTTTGTCATGGTCCTCGCCGCCGCCAGCTGCGTGATGATCAGCCTCTGGGCCGATTTCAACCTCAGCGCGGCTTTGATCCAGGGTTTTTACATCCTGATGGCGCTTGGCGGCATTGCCCTGCGCAAAGAGCCCAAGCCCGCCCCGGTACGCGTCCTTTCCTCTTGATCCATTTTCCTCCCTCCCTGTTGGACTGCCCGTGAAGCCTTTGGTTTCACGGGCTTTTTTTACGATGAACACAGAAAAAAGCCCGCGCCTTGTCTGGCGCGGGCCTTGTTGAAGCTCATGTGTCGGACGGGGTCAGTCCTTGCTGCCCCCGCAGCCCTGAACCATCTGGTCCATGGACAGGGACGGCTGATCGCAGCCAGCCTCGCCCACGATCTTGGCAGGCACACCGGCGACGGTGGTCGCGGGCGGCACCTCGTGCAGCACAACGGAACCCGCCGCGATCCGCGAACAGCAGCCAACCTTGATATTGCCAAGCACCTTGGCCCCCGCGCCGATCAGAACCCCGTCGCCGATCTTGGGGTGACGGTCTTCCTCTTCCTTGCCGGTGCCGCCCAATGTCACCGAATGCAGCATCGAGACATTGTCGCCCACCACGGCGGTTTCCCCGATCACGATGGAATGGGCATGGTCGATCATGATGCCCTTGCCGATCCTGGCGGCGGGGTGGATATCGACGCCAAACATCTCGCTGATCCGCATCTGGATCATGTAGGCCAGATCTCGGCGGCCTTGTTGCCACAGCCAGTGGCCGACACGATAGGCCTCAACCGCCTGGAATCCCTTGAAGAACAGGAGCGGCTGGATGAAGCGATGGCAGGCCGGGTCACGGTCGAAGACCGCCACGATATCGGCCCGCGCCGCCGCGCCAAGTGACGGGTCGGACCGATAGGCCTCATCCGCAATTTCACGAATCAGCTGTTCCGACATTTCGCCAGAGGCCAGCTTCTGCGCCATCCGATAGGCGAGCGCCGCCTCAAGCGTCGCGTGGTGCAGGATACAGCCATGCACAAGCCCGCCCAGAAGCGGTTCGTCGCGCACGGCCTCTTCGGCTTCGCGGGTGATGCGGCTCCAGACCGGGTCGAGCTCGGCCAGATGAGTGCGGGTCTTTGCCATGAGAGGCCTCCTGCGGTCACGTTCCCCTTTCTAGCGCAGATAGCCCCTCTCGTCCAAGTTGAAACCCCTGATACGCATAATCACGATTTGTTATGCCGGGTCAGGGATGGCGAAACTCAGGTAATGCGCCACCAGTTTCACGGTTCCCCCGGCGAAATCGCCGCCATTTCCGGTCAGGATCAGCTCGGTATCCGCCCAGACAACGAAAGGGTTCGCCGGGCCACTGATCCATGAATTCAACGCTTTGCCCAGCCCGTTGCCATAGCGGTCATCCGACGACGCATCGCCCAGCCGCCAATCGGTTAGCGCGCCACTGATGGCATCCGTCACCCGGCCCGTGACGCCCAGAACGATGGACCGCGCCGGAAACAGCAGGCCGGAAGCAACGGTAGACCCCGCCCCGATCACCACGTCGGCCTCAATGCTCCGCGCTGCAAGTCCCCCTCCGCCCGGCGACAGGGACAACCCGCCCGCCCGCCAGTCGCTGCCGTCATGCAGGTCGCAACTGCCTGTATCGTCCACGAAAGCGCGCCACCCCCGCTGCGGGGCAAAAAAGGCCCAGCCACCGCCCGTATACTGCGCGATTTCGCCCTCATGGCCTGCCCAATCATTCACCGCCCCGGGCGGCACGCCAAAGCATTCGCCGTCCAGCACCGCGCCCGGCGGTGTGGTCAGGCTGCGCGACCGCAAGCGCAGCTGCACCACGCCATCGAGCCGCGTCAGCGCCTCATTCACGGTCACATGTTTTTGCGCCTGGCTGGCGGCCAGCAGCGGCAGGGTCAGGTTTGTCGTGTCAGTCATTGATCTCGATCCTTGCAAAGGGCCCGGGTCCGAACCGCGCAGAAATCTGCGCGATTTCAATTGTATAAGGCAGGGTGACGGAGTCACTGACCTGCATGGCATCGGTGTAGGTGAAGGCAGGTGCGCTGAGCGTCTCTTCCCGTCTCAGACCCCCCGCATCGCGGATGCGCAGCAGATACGCCTCGCTATCCTCGCCCAGCGGCACCTCGGTGCCTTGCCAGCTGTCGCCGTCGATCCGCGTGCGGCGAATCCAGCTGATCTGGCGGTCCGTCCCGACCTTCGGTGCCCTCAGATGCGCGGGGGCATAGGGGCGCAGCCCCACCCCGTCGAAGGCCAGCGCCTCATGGGCATAGACCGGGTGATCATAGGGCCGCCCAGCGGGTCCGACACGGTAGTGCCGCTGCAACCCGCGCGCAGACAAAGGCAGCTCGATCTGTCCCGGCCGTCCATCAAGCAACACGAAGAGCGACCCGATGGGCCAATCGTCAGGCATGATCCCGTCTGACCCCGCCTGCCCGCGCAAGCGCAGCGAGATGTCCCACAGGTCCTCCCCCACCAGCGTGGCATTGGCGAACTGGATCACTTCCCAGTTCGCGCCACTTCCATCCCCAACGGCGGCGGCATTGGCGCCGTTCAGCACGTCCTCCATACTGGCGGAACTGAGGCTTCCGGTGCTCATCCTCACCCGCATCACCGGGCCCCGATCCCAAAGCCCCGGCGTGGCGCGAAAGAGCGGCGTTTCCAGGACGCCAACCGCCGAGACCACATCGACCAGCGTGTTCAGCGTATAACCACTGTCCGAAGGCGAGCTATAGACGGCCACCGACCCCGGCCAGGGCTCTGCCGCGACCGCCAGATGCGGGGCGTGCTCTACCTCGTCCCCGGTCAGCAGCGGCAGGTCCATGAAGACCGGGCTCACCGGCAGGGGGGGCACGAAAGGCTCCGCACTCACCGCCTCCTCGACCGTGTCCGACGGCTCGTAGATCTCCGCCTCCGACCGCACCGCCTCCACCTTGCGCGCACCGGCATCTTCCAGCTTGTCGATCCGCCAGGTGGAGCCATCTTCCATCTCGAAGACAGACCCCGCCCCCAGATCCCGTCGCGATGGCGGCAGGGCGAAGCTGATCGTATCGCGCGCCACCCGTGCCTCGGCCAGCCAGCGTTCGGTGATGCCGCGCCCCTCCGCTCCGGTCAGCACCAGCGGCAGCTCGCTTTCGCTGATCGTGTCGGCCCCATCATCGGGAAACACCGCTTCCGCAACCCGCGCCTCGAACTGGCCCGCCGCTTCCACATGGGTCAGGCGCACGCGCCCCACCCTGTCGGCTTCCGGCGCACGGGTTCTCAGAGGCGCGGAGGCGCCATCCTCGTCGACCGCCATCAAGCCCTCGACAACCAGTGCATCCGGCAGTCCAGTGCGGGACCGGAAGACCAGAACACCGTCCCGCTCCACCGCCTCGAATCCGTAGGCCAGCATCAAGGGCTGCAATCGCGCCCGCCCGCTTTCCACGTCGGACGACATGGCCCCGCGCACGAAGCCGTAGAGTTCCGACACATCATAGTCGGTGATCCCCGCCTCCTCACAAATCGCGGCCACCACATCGGCAAGCGGCTCTGCCCCCATGCGGCCCGAAATCCAATGCCCGCGCGCGTGATTTTCCCCGTCGGACCAGACCTCCAGCGCATTGGGAAAGGCGGGCCAAGGCCGCGCGTCCCAGGCCCAGACATAGGCATGGTCCATATCCAGCATCGGCCCGGCATAGATCTCGGACACCGGGTTATGCGATGGGTCCTGCCAATAGCTCGTCATCGCCCGCAGATACTGCATCTGGATAAGGTCATCGCGCCGCCCGTTCGAGAAATGGGGCAAGCCCGATTCCGAGGATTTCGGATCAAGAAACTTGTTGGGCTGGTTCGTCCCCTTGTCCACAGCCGCGCAGCCCATCTCGGTAAATCGGATGGGTTTGGAGCGGGGGATCCACCCCGTTGAACTCAGCCCGCGCGGCAACACCGCCATGCCCCAAAGGATCACATCGTCGCCCGGCGTCGCCGAGAACGGCCCGACCGAAGGCCGTGCCCCCGGCGTGTCTTGCGCGACAATAAAGCTGAACCGCAGTCGCCATGTATCGGGCGCGATCTCGGTTTGCTCGAGTTCCAACACGCCATTTCCGAAGTACAAGTTGCCGATGGTGCCCTGAACATAGTGATAGGCCCCGTCCTGAGAGTAGACGAACCAGCGGAAGCCGCTTGAACTGCCCTTGGTGAAAACTACTTCCACGTCATAGACCTGAGCAGCCTTCAGATCGACAACTCGCCGAAGCCTATGCCAGGTCGCGCCACCGGACGTCATGCGCATCGGACGATCGAAGGTCTCTTCCACGATCCCGGTCTCCGGTGTGGCTGATCCGCCGATGACTTCCCAACTTTGCGGATTCACCGCATCCGGGGCATCAAAGCGAAAGCTTCGACGCCGATGCACGTGCAGGTTTTCCCACCACCCACGCAGATCCTTGTAGCGAAACACCCAATCCTCGCCGAAGGCCCCATCCGTGATCGGCGCGCGCAACTGCGCCGCGCGGGCCTCTTCGCTTGGGTAGTACCAGTCATACCCTTCTCCGCCTTCGATATTGGCGCGCAGGTAGTCCAGCTCATAGATCGACCGCCAGCCGATATCCGCATGGTCCCGCCCGTCGCGCCAATCGGAGAGCGGCATGTAATTGTCGATCCCGATGAAATCGATATTGGCATCCGCCCATAGCGGATCGAGGTGGAAATAAACGTCCCCCGACCCATCCTGGGGGTGATAGCCAAAGTACTCAGACCAATCCGCCGCGTAGGACAGCTTCGCATCGGGCAGCAACGCCCGCACTTCGGCAGCCAGCGCGATCAGCGCATCCACAGCGGGAAAGCCGCTCTCCCCCCGCAACTGGGTCAGGCTGCGCATTTCGGACCCGATGCAGAAGCTTTCCACGCCGCCCGCCGCCGCGCAGAGCGCCGCGTTATGCAGGATAAAGCGGCGATAGCTCCATTCTGCCGGGCCGGAATAGCTGACTGTCCCCGGCGAGACGCTGAAATCCGACGCACTGGCCGTACCGAAAAACGCCGAAACCTCAGCCTCGGCAGCAGAGGTTCCATCAGGAGACCCCGCCACGCCAGGCGCCTTCTCCCCGGTGATCCGTCCCCGCCAGGGCAAAGCCGGCTGATCGCCGGTCAGGGCCCACGGGTCGGCCTTGCCGCTATCGGCAAGGATCTCCATCAGCAGGAAGGGGTAGAACATCACCTCCTGCCCTGCCCCGTTCAGCGCCTCGATGGCCTCGATCACCGACTGATCCGTGGGCGTCCCGCCATAGATCGCGCGGCCTTCCACCTGCGCCAGCAGATCTGCACCATCCCGCGTCAGCCCGGCAACGGTCCACGGCATCTCTGCCCCATCCGCCTGCTGCTGCTCCACCTTCGGTTTCACACTGCACTGTCCCGCACGCAGGTCATCCCCGAACCAGCTGACAATCAGCGACACGGCCCCGCAATTGGGCAGCTCACCCTCCAGCGCCTCCAGCGACACCGCGAAATCCGCCACGCCCGCCGCCGTGTTCACATTGGCGCTTTCCGACCGGCCGAAACCCTGCGCGAGGCTGACGGGCGTCGTCGCCAGCGCATATTCCCCCGTGCCCGGCATCATCGCCACCGCACGGATGGCTTCCGAGGGTTGCGGGGGGCTGTCCAGATGCTCAGGCCGCGCCGGGCGGAACACCTCGAAACTCAACTGCGGCAGGCGGTTGCCATAGGGGGAAAGATCCAGATCCTCGATCACCACATAGGCGATCCCGCGATAGGCAGGCACCTGCCCCGCGCCCTCGACCGCCTCCATCTTCGGGTCCGGCATCTGGTCATCGGTGCCGCGATAGACGCGCATCGTCAGGTCCGTCCGCGCCAGTTCCGAGCCATCGGCCCAGACCCGCCCGACCCGCGAAATCTCGCCCTCGCAAAGCGCCACAGCCAGGCTGACGCTGTAGGAATAGCTTGCGGTCCTCGGGGTTGGCGGTGCGCCTTTGCCACCGCCCCCCGTCACCGTCACATGCTCCTTGAACCGCGTGGCCCAGATCACCTGCCCGCCAAGGCGCATCTGCCCGTAAAGCCGCGCAACTGACGCCCCTTCCGAGGCACCCGACAGGCGAAACCGGTCCAGCCGCCCCTGCTCGATCACCTCGGACCCGGCCCCCAGGAGCCGCTGGTCGATGACCCGGCCCACGGTCGCCCCGACGGCCCGCCCGATCACGGCGCCGGTCAGCCCCAGGAAGGTGCCCGAGCTCAAGCCACCAAGCGCGGCACCGGCGGCAGAAAGAAGGATGGTTGCCATTGTGTTCAGTTCCTTTCGGGAAATGCGAACCGCGCCACGATCCGCCGCTCCCACGGCGGCGTCAGCGCGCTTTCCACGACGCCATGCCCGCTATAGGCATGGACAAAGCTGGCCTCCGGCCCAGTCCGGGCTTGCACCCCCAGATGCTTGGCGACCGCGCCTGCCCGCATGCGGAACAGCAGCACGTCGCCCGGGGCCACCTCGGCCAGCGGTTTCGGTGTCAGATGACGCAGCGCCGCGCGCCACAGCCGTTCCTCGCCCTGCGGCTCGGACCAGTCCTGCGTATAGGCGGGGATCGCTTCCGGCTCCGCCCCGATCACCTCGCGCCAGACGCCACGCAGAAGCCCGAGGCAATCGCACCCCGCCCCACGGGTCGAGCACTGGTGCAGGTAAGGCGTGCCGATCCAGCCCCGCGCGGCCTGAACGACCACGCTCATCGCAGGCTGCCCCCATCCATGCTGGCCGTCCCGCGCCCCGGATAGGCCATCACCCAGTCATCGCCCGGAATGTCAGGAAATCCCTGAAAGTTCAGCAGGTTGGAGAATTTGAGCCGACAGGTCTCCATCCGCTTGTCACAGCCCGCCTCCAGCCGCAGCAGGTCGCCCGGCAGCAGATCCGCCCGCAGCGCCTCCCACAGTTCCACCTTGCGGATGCCATCCGAGAACCGGTCATTCTTGATCACCGCCACGAGCCCCTCAGCCGCCCCAGACAGCACCCGCAACCGCCCACGCTCGAACCAACGCGGCTCAAAGCTGTCGAGCCCGTCGAACTCCAGGAATCGCCCGTCAGAGACCCGATCCGCAGCGCCATCATACGCATAGCCCGGCGTCGCCAGATCGAACCGGCAGGCCCCGTCCCCCAGCACCGCCGAACAGCCGCGCTGATAGACCCGGCCCATACGCCGGTTCATCGCCTCCGCGAGCCCGCGCAATTCTACCTGGAACCCGCCCGCCTGCCGTTCCAGTTCGCCAAAGCTGCCCCGGAACTGCAGAACCCGGTTCTCCGGCGCGCGCCAATTGACCAACCAGGCCTCCACCTCGGCCCCGTCGAAGCGCCCCGCCTCGATATCGGCCTCGGTGATCGACGCATCGGACAGCGCGCCGACGGCCTCTGTGTTGTCGACAGATAGCCCCGTTGACTGGCTGAGAGCAGAGGCCGTCAGCCCGGTATCGGCCTTGAAGGTGGTCCCGTCGAAGACGAGCGTACAATCATGGTCCGTGAACCCGAAGCGCTGCCCGTCCCGACGGATCACCCGCCAGCATCGCGCCACCTCGGTCACGCCTCCGGCCAGATGCGCGGCAAATTGCTCCGCCCCGCTCATACCCGGATCTCCACCACCGGCACCGCAGGGGCGTCGCCCGCCTGAAAGCTGGCCACCGAGGTCTGGATGCTGTCCGTGTCAAACCGCACCGGCACGTCAAATTCGAACCCGGCGCTCACCTCAACCCCCAGATCGGGCGCATCCTCGAAGGTGATCATCCCGGTGACCGTATCGACCTCGAAATGCACACCCTGCACCAGTTCGGCCGCATCGACGCCCGCGCGAACTGTGTCAGCAACGGGTTTGGTAATCGGGCGGGCATAGCTCTCCTCGCCTGACCGATAGAGCTTTGCCAGCTGGAACGCCTTTGTCTCGCCATCCCCGGTCCCGATCACGCAATCGCGAAAGCCCGGCTCTTTCGAGGGCGCGCAACTTTTGTAGTCCGACCAGTCCTTCCAGCGGAACCCGTGCAACTGCCCGCGACGGGCCTCGAAAAAGGCAATCAGCGTCTCGATATCGTCAAGCGAGCGCATGCCCACCCCCGCATCATAGCGCCGCCGGGAATGGGCCCAGGGCGTGTTGCGTTCCTCGAAACCGTTGGCCAGCTGCACCACTTCCGTGCGCCGTTCCGGCCCGCCGACCGAACCGAAGCTCAGATTGGCCGGAAAGCGAATTTCGTGAAAATTCATACCCTTGCCCCCTTTTCCTGTTGCGTTGACCACGCGCGAGAGCTTGGCTCATCTGCGCCGCGATCTGGCTTTTCGAGCGTTGGAACCCCTGCACATCCGGCGTCGAGATATTCATCGTCACGTTGATCGGACGCCCGCCGCCCTGCGCCTGCACGCCAAGCCGCCCGTCCGCGCCACGCGTCAAAGGCATGATGGCCTCCGGCCCGGCCTCGCCCATCAACCCGGTACCGCCCCGCATGGCAAAAGGCGTCGCGCCACTGACCACGCCGCCACGGGCAAAGGGCGTCACGCGGCCACCCGAAAACGCGCCGCCCCGCTCAAACGGCAACACCGCTGACACCAGCGAATTCACCCCGTTGGCCAATGCCCCGCCAAGCGCGTTCTGCACCGGCCGGATCGCGGTGTTATAGGCCGCGTCCACCATGCTTTGCGCCACCGTCCGCAGAGCGTCCGACAGGCGCATGCCGTCGAAGATCACCCCGTCAAACGCGCGCCGCAGCCCGCCGCCGAGGGACCGGCTGAGGCCCTGCACCTCGCGGCCCGTGTAAAGCATCGAGTCCTGCATCGTCCGCAGTTCGGCATGAAACGTCGCCACCATCTGGCTAGTGGATCCCAAAGTGGCCTCCAGCGCCGACAGTTCCGCGTCGAAATCGTTCAGTTCCTCATCCATCGGATGTGTCCTTGTGGTCGGGGAAACGGGCGGCCAGGGCCTCCAGCCCCGCCCGTCCCATCGGTGCCGCGCCGCCGGTCTCACCCAGCATCAAAAGCAGCTCCGCAGGGGTCAGCGCCCAGAACTCGCCCGGCGTCAGACCAAGCCCCTGCATCCCGGCCCGCATCAGGCCGGGCCAGTCGAACGGGCGGGGGTCGCTGCTCATTGGGGCGGCCGGAAGGACAGCGCCAGCAGCTGCGCCGCCACGCGCGCGGCTTCCAGCGGCCCGCCGTCGATCTCGGCCTTGGCCAGATCCGCGGGCTCGCCCTGCCAGCCGCCCCCCCGCAACCCCGCGCAGACCAGTGCCAGCACATCGCGCGCGGTGAAGCCGCCGGCCTCAAACCGTTCGACCAGCGCAGGCAGGCTATCGGCCTGCAACCAGCTCTCCAGCTCCGCCAATGCGCCAAGCGTCAGCTTCAGCACGCGTCGGTCACCGTCCAGCACCAGCGCCACCTCGCCCGCGTAGGGGTTCGCCATGATCAGAGCGCAGCGGTGAAGGTGAGCGCACCGGCTGAGGCCAGCGAGACCTCATAGGTCGCCTCGCCATCATGGGTGCCCGCATATTCGATCGAGGTGATCTGGAACGGCCCCTCCACGGTGCCAAAATCAGGGATGATCACCTGAAAATCGGGCACTTCGCCGTCGAAAAAGATCTGCCGGGCGCGTTCATCCGTGGTTTCGTCGCGGAAGATGCCCGATCCGCTGATCGCCGCCGTTTTCACCCCGGCGCCGCCCAGCAATTCGCGCCATCCGCCCGTCGACTCCAGGCTGGTCACATCCACCGTTTCTGCATTGAAGCTCAGCCGCGAGGCGCGTAGCCCCGCCATGGTCTGGAACGACCCGTTGCCATCCAGATCGACCTTCAGCAGAAGATCCTTGCCGTTTTGCGCTGCCATGTCATTCTCCAGTTAAATCTGCATATTACACGTGAAAGCTGATGTTGATTATCAGCTGTCATCCTCATCCAGCCGGGCCCGGAACCACATCTCGATCCGCCGGTCCGCGCCACTGCGCCCGGCCTGGGCGCGATGGAATTGCACCCGGCCCACACGCCCGCGCGCCAGGCTCAGCCCGCCATTCAGCAGTGCGTCCGACACGGCAGAGGCCGCCTGTTTCGCCTGGTGATAGCCAGCGGCGCTGCTGGTCACGGTCACGCTAAAATCATGCAGCGCGCCGCCGAAACTGCCGTCGGACCGGTCGCGCACCTTTTCGGGCCCGATGGTCACGTAAAGCGGCGGCAGCGGCCCCTGGGGCAGCGCGTCGAACACATTGCTTCCGACGATCCCCGCAAGCGCCGCATCGCCGCTCAGCCGCCCGTAGACCGCCGTTTGCAGCGCCGCCGTCATGCCATAGCTCATGTGCCCTCCTCCTCGGTGGCGAAGCAGATCAGAAAGCGCCCGTCCGGGGCGCTCTCGGTCACTGCGTCGATGGTGAAGATCCGCGCCCCGTCCCGGAACCGTTGCGACGGTTTAGGCCGCGACGGCGCGCCCTGCGGGGCCGAGCGGAGGGTGATCTTGTAGCCCACCCGCGACAGCCCCGCCGCGTCGCGCCCCGTGCGCGGCAACACCTCGGCCCAGACCGTGCCGTGCGGCGACCAGCTTTCGGTAAAGCCCCCCGCCCCGTCGGCGACCCGAACCGGCCCTTCCAGCAACAGGCGGCGCGTCAGTTTCGGATGCCCGTTCATCCGCTCAGCCCCCGCATGCGGACCGAGCGATAGGGCTCGATCAGCACCGCCACGCCGCAGGCCATGCCTGCCTCGCCGGTGCCTTGCGCCTCATACAGTTCAGCCGCCTGCAGCAGCACCGCCTGGCGCAGATCTGCGGGGATGCCGTGCCAGTCCAGCCCATAGCCTGCCGTGAACTCGATCTCGATGGACCCGCCAGATGACGGGTTCGGCAGGCTGCTCACGGCCTCGATGGCCGGACGGTGGCTGTCGACGCGCAAGCTATAGCTGCCCGGGTCCAGCACCGTTTCGGCCCCCGCCCGCGACACCAGCTTGACCGTGTCGACAGACGAAACCGGGGCCACCGGCAGCACCTGCGCCGTGACCGATTGCCAGTGGCTCAGATGCCAGCTGAACCCGCGCCGGTAGAGCGCCTTGCCAATCCGCGCCTCGATCGCGGCCAGCGCCGCCCGCAGACAGCTTTCCAGCTGCGCGTCCTGGCTGCCGTCATCGGCAAAGCCGGAGGACAGGCGCAGGTGATCGGTCAGCTCGGTTATCGGCAGAAGGGCACTGGACACCGAAGACATTTCGACCATCATCATGTTGTTTTTTCTCCGCAAAGGACTGCCTCTCTAGGGGTGGCATGGCCGGGCCCCGCACCGCTCGGGCGGAGGTCAATTTGGCTGGAGGCCGCAAAGGCCCGCCCATGCCGCCCGCCCCGAGGAACCGGGACGGGGTCTCGTGCCTCTGACGAGGGATCAGGAGGTGCCGAATTTCAGCAGTTTGATTGCGGCAAAGTCGCTCACGTCGCCGCCCACGCGCTTGGTGGCGTAGAACAGCACATGCGGCTTGGCGCTGAACGGGTCGCGCAGCACCCGCAGATCCGGGCGTTCCGCGATGGTGTAGCCCGCGCCGAAATCGCCAAAGGCAATCGCCATGGCATCGGTGGCGATATCAGGCATGTCCTCGGCGATCAGCACCGGATAGCCCATCAGCCGCGCGGGTTCGCCAGCAGCCAGACCGTCCGACCACAGGAAGCGGCCATCGGCATCCTTCATCTTGCGCACAGCGCCTGCGGTCTTCGAATTCATCACGAAAGACGCATTGGCGCGGTAGCGCGCCCCCAGCGCGTAGACCAGATCGACAATCGCATCGGCCGGGTTCACCGCCGCGAAATCGCCCGCCGTGCCGGTGATGACATAGCCCAGGTTGCCCCAGCTCCAGCTTGCATCATCCACGGTCGTGTGGGTCAGGAAGCCCGTGGGCTTGTCCACCCCATCCCCCGAAACGAACGCCGACGCCTCGGCGCGGGCGAACTTGTCGGCGATCCGGCCCGCCAGCCAACCCTCGATATCGAACGCGGTATCGTCCAGCAGCCGCTGAGACGCCTTGGGCAGCGCCGACAGCTCGTGCAGCGGGATCGAAATGCGCTCGATCTGCGGGGTGTCGGTTTCCGTGGTCGACGCGGTTTCCGTAGCCCAGCCGGCCCCCACATCGGTATGGTCGACCAGCACGTCGAACGAGGTGGCCTCGACATTCACCACATTGGCCACCGCCCGCAGCGACGAGGCCCCGCGCAGCACACCCTGGATCATCTCGGCAGTCTGCGGGTCGACCAGATAGCCACCCTCGGCATTCACAGCGGTGTTGAGCGCCTTGCCCTCCAGCTCTAGCCCGCGCAACCCGTCATCATCGCCGGTGCGCAGATAGGCTCCGATGGCCTTCTTGTGAGGGGCGCCGTCCTCAGTGGCGGCGGAAAGCGCGGGGCGCAGATGGGTCATGGTCTTGGTGTTCAGCATGGAAATACGCTCTTCCTGTTTTTGAAGCTTCGTGGTCATGTCGTCCTGAAACTGACTGAATTCGTTCAGAAACCCTGCCAGCGCTGATTTCACTTCTGTGGTGGCATCCGGTGCATTGGGCACAGCGGAGCCGCCCGAAGACTTGGTCTCGGTCTCGGTCATCACATCGTCCTGATTGTTGAGAGAAATGCGGGGCCTTAACGCGCCGCCAGTTTGCGGCGGGCGTCCTGGAACACCGTCGCCAGTTCATGCAGGAAGTCGCCCTTGGCCTCGTCGGCCTTCTGGGATCCCACCCGCGCCTGCGGCAGCATCGGGAAAGTCACCAGCGACACTTCCCAAAGCTCCACCTCGTTCAGAAGCCGCTGGCCCCTGTCATCCTTGGTCGCGCGCAACGTGCGGTAGCCAATGGACAGCCCGTCTATCGCGCCCGCTCCGATCAGCGCCGCCGCCTCGCGCCCCTTTTCCACGGCATCGAGGATGCGCCCCTTGACCCAAAGCCCCTTGCCGTCCTCGCGCAGCTCATCCCAGACGCCGATAGGTTGCGCCGGATCGTGCTGCCACAGCATCTTCACCCGGCGGCCCTGATCCGACAGCCCCTTCAGACTGCGGGAATAAGCGCCTTTCTGAACCACATCGCCGCCCTGATCGCAGGCCCCGAACAGGCTCGCATAGCCCTCGATCACATGACCGTCGCTAACCGTCAGCGCCTCGTCGAAGCGGCAGAATTTCACTTCCAGTCCGCTTGGGGAAAATCCATACATTTCCGTCTCCTATCCACCAGAGCTCATCTGAATGATCTCGTTGATCGCCTGCGCCAGCACCACGCTGACCACGCCAAACACCGCCAGCCACAGCCGTCTCTCGACCCGTTCCAGCGCCGTCTCAATCGCGTTCAGCCGGTATTCCAGCGCCTGCCAGCGTTCCTCGGCCACGCGTTCATTGGCCTCGATACGGGCATTGGCCGCGTCGAAGGGGGCATAGAGAAAGCGCGACCCGCCTCCCGTCCCCCGGTCGCTCATTCATCCTCCGCCAGCCGCGGCAGCCCCAGCATGGCGCGCTTTTCTGCGGGCGTCAGGAACTCTGCCTCCGCCACCCGCCGCCACTGCGCGTCGCGTTCCGTGGCCAGCGCCGGCACCTGGTCGAGATCGGGGCGCAGCTCCACCACTTCGCCGGAATAGCCCGCCAGCCAATGCGCCAGCGACGCCAGCACCTTGGAGGCCAGCGGCAGCACCGTCAGGCGATAGAACGCCCGGTTCGCCTCGGCATAATTGGCGTAGGTCGCATCACCGGGGATGCCCAGCAGCATCGGCGGCACCCCAAAGGCCAGCGCGATGTCCCGCGCGGCGGCGTCCTTGGTCTTCTGGAACTCCATGTCAGACGGGCTGAACCCCATTGGCTTCCAGTCGAGACCGCCCTCAAGCAGCATCGGCCGCCCGGCATTGCGCGCCCCCTGATGGTGGCTCTCCATCTCCGCCTGCAACCGCTCGAACTGCTCGGCGGTCATGGTCCCGGCCCCGTCCGCCCCGCGATAGACAATCGCCCCCGAAGGCCGCGCCGCATTGTCCAGCAGCGCCTTCGACCAGCGCGAGGCGCTGTTATGCACGTCCAGAGCATTCGCCGCCGCCTGCATGGGGCTGAGCCCGTAGTGGTCATCCTGCGGATGGAACAGCCGCACATGGCAAATGGGGCTCGCCCCCTGCACATGGAACCGATGTTTCCTGGTCCCCACGGCATACTCATAGGCCACCGGCCAGCCATCGGCCCCCGGCACCAGGCTCATCCGGTCCGACCGCAGCACATGCAACTCCCCCGGCATGCCGCCATCGGGGCTCACCGCCTCCACATAGCCATTGCCCGACAGCAGAAGCTGCGCGAACAGCGCCTCCAGGAACTCGCCCCGCCCCTGTGCCCCATTGGGCCGCGCCAGCAGCGACAGCAGCGGATGCACCTCATAGCGGCGTTCCACGTCCTGGCAGATCACCGGCAGCGCCGCCGCCGCCTCCGCGATCAGCTTGACCGACCGAAACCCCACCGGGTTACCCGAGAAGCCCGTTTTCATCAGCGACACCGTATCGCGCGGGCTCCAGGCAACGCGCCCCGCGCCCGCCCAGGCCACCACCCGCCCCGTGGCCGAGGCCTTGGCCTCCGGCACCTCCGGCTGCGATCTCCGCAAGAAATCCAACACCATCCGCTTGTCTCCTTGGTCCATGTCAAAAGAGCGCCCCCGCGAAGCCCGCGAAAACGCTCTCAAAAAGGGCGGATGAACGCCCCTTGCGTCACAAATTCAGATCTGCCGGATCCCCGGCTTCGCCAACGCCCTGCGCGCGGGCAGGATCATCCCGTCGGTCAGCGCCCAGACCAGCGCATCCACCCGGTCGGGGCTGCCGCGCCCCTCGAACCCGGTGATGGTCATGCGGCACATCTGGTCCTCCAGCGCTGCCAACCCCGGCAGATGCGCGACCCGCCCCTGTTCATAAAGCGCCGCCACCGGCTCCGCCCGCGCGACCTTGCCACGAGAGGCATGGACCGAGTGCACATTGATCAAGGGATCGACCATCCGAACCGCATCCAGCACCAGATCGCCGCCCTGATTGACCTCGGCCACCATCCGGTCGGCCCCGTGCCTATGATAGGCCGCCACCGCCGCCTCCGCCCAGCCAGAGGCGGACACGCCCTGAACCGAGCAATCCTCGATGACGACGCCATGCCAATCCCGCGGCGGCCCGTCCTGCACCACGCCAACCACGACGATCCCGCAGGCGTCCGATCCCGAATGCCCCGTCACCGGCGGATCGACCGCCACCGTGATCCGCATACGCTCCGGCACCACATCCGCCCGAGCGACATCCAGCATCGCCTGCGTCCAGAGCGCCCCGTCCGCCTCCTCGATCAGCTCGCCATCCAGCTCCTGTCGGCCAAGCCGCGTCTCGCCATAGCGCGCCCGCACCTCCTCCAGAAACGAGTCCGCCAGAAACGCCCGGTTCGCCTCGGTCGGCGCGTGGGTTACTCCCGTGCTGTCCCGCGCCAACAGATCCTTCAGCACCCCCACATTGCGCGGCGTCGTGGTCACGCAGACCTGCGGATGCTCCCCCAGCCGCAACCCGAATTGCAGCATGTCCCAGGTCTCTTCCGCGCGCGGCCATTTCGCCAGCTCATCGGCCCAGGCCGCGTCAAACTGCGGGCCTCGCAAAGCCTCCGGATCATGCGCCGAGTAAAGCCGCGCTTCCGCGCCATTTGGCCAGACCAGCATCCGTTCCCCTGCCACCCAGCGCGGCCGCCGGTCCGGGGGGGAACAGGCCAAAAGCCCGCTCTCCCCCTTCACCATCACCGCCAGCGCCTGGTCATAGGTCTCGCCCACCAGCGCAACACGCCGGGCGCGGCCGGGGGCCAGCGGCGTCGTCCCCTCGACCATCGACCTCACCCATTCGGACCCGGCCCGCGTCTTGCCCGCGCCGCGCCCGCCCAGCACCACCCAGGCCCGCCACAGGCTCTCCGGCGGCATCTGATGCGGCAATGCCCAGAACTCGAAGAGCCAGGGCAGTGCCGCCAGCGCGTTGTCACTCAGACCCGTCAGGAAGCGCTCCACCGCCTCCTGCGGCACGCAGGCAAGCGAGGCGGAGCCCGATCTCAGTCCGGGCCGCATCGAGGTCGAGCTGCCCTGCCCCGATCTCTCCCGTCCGCTGTCCTGTCGCATCGCGTGCCTTCCCTTCCAGACCCATCGCAAAGATGAGTGCGTTGTTCATCTCCCGGACATGCTTGGACACCTCCGAGGCGTCGACCGGTTCCTCGGCCTTCAGACGTTTCAGCGTCCCTCTCAGAACCTGACGCGCCGTGGCAAATGCCTCCAATGCACCGTCCAGCATCTCCTGGAACGGCGATTGATCTTCGTTCAATTGATCGGTCATAAGAAAATCCCCGTGCTTTCAAAAATGAACCCGCACGAGCAGAAATGAAAAAGCGACCTCCGAGGTCACCCCCGGGGCCGCTTGCCCACTTCTTCCAGCATGTCACAAGGTGTACACGGGACCGTTCGGTAAGTCAATAACTTTATTACTTTCAAAGGGTTAACGATCATACCCCACAGCAATAAACAATTAACCCCCTTTCAGCTTGGCCCAAATACCTCGGGGGAGTCGCCGAAAGGCGACGGGGGCAGCGCCCCCAAGGACCTTACCACCTGTCACTACGCAAAACGCGGCCCCACCGGGGCCGCGCGGGTCGACGCGCGAAGCGCGGCGAAACCCCTAGTTTTCCTGCGCCGCCCGCGCCGCCTCGATTGCCCGCCAGGCCTGCACATTCTCGTTGTGTTCGGCCAGGCTCGACGCAAAGGCATGACCCCCCGACCCATCCGCCACGAAGAACAGATAGTCGGTAGTGGCCGGGTTCATAGCCGCTTCAATGGCCGCGCGACCGGGGTTCGCAATCGGCGTCGGCGGCAGCCCGTCAATGCGATAGGTGTTCCACGGGTTGTTGTCGTTGATCAGCTCGCTTTGCCGAATCCCCCGGCCCAGAAAGCCGCGTCCCTCGGATTCGCCATAGATGATCGTCGGGTCGGTCTGTAGCCGCATACCTGCTTCCAGCCGGTTCACGAAGACCCCCGCGATCTCGCCGCGTTCATCTGCCACCCCGGTTTCCTTCTCGATGAGCGAGGCCATGATCAGCGCTTCTTCGACCGTATCATAGGGCAGATCATCGGCACGCCCCGCCCAGGCGGCCAGCAGGATACCGGTCTGCGCATCGGCCATATCGGTCAGCATCTCGGAAATCAGCGTGCCGCGCGCCACCTCATAGGTGTCAGGCGCCAGCGTGCCCTCGGCGGGCAGGTCAACCACGTCATCCTCCAGGAAATCCGCGCCGCGCAGCCCTTCGACGATCTGCCAGACGGTCAGCCCTTCCGGCACAGACACCCGGTAGACAATCGGCGTGCCCGCCTCGACCAGCGCCACATAGTCCGCAGGCAGCTCCGCACCGCCCTCGAAGGTCGCCAGCTCCACCTGTTCGCCCGTGCCCGGCACCCGTTCGCGCAGCCGCATCTCGCCGCCGCCCGCACCGCCCCGGATCACATAGGTGGCCGTATAGCGGAAGGTGGACGGCCCGCCGGAGGACAGGATCTCCATCACCTCGTCCATCGACACGCCTGCGGGAATCTCGTAATTGCCGAACCGCAGGTCCTCGGCCCGCTCCGTGTAGCGCGCGCCAAGCCGGAAGATGGTGGCGCTCGAAATCACCCCCGCCGCTTCCAGGTTCTCCGAGACAGACACCAGACTCTCGCCCCGCGACACCTCGAAATAGGTCGGCTCCGCCAGAGGTCCCGCAGAGGTGAACTGCCGCTGCCCCCAGGCCACGGCCCCCGCGAATGCGATGAAGCCGACGATGAGCAGGCTCATCCCGTTGGCAGCGACATGTTTCCACATCAGTCTGTGACCTTGCCCATGACCAGCGACGCATTGGTGCCGCCAAAGCCAAAGCTGTTCGACAGCGCCACGTCGATCTCACGCTCATGCTTGCCATTGGCGGCGAGGTTCAGTTTCGGCTCCACCGCCGGATTATCGAGGTTGATCGTCGGCGGCGCCACCTGATCGCGGATCGCAAGGATCGAGAAAATGGCCTCGATCGCGCCCGCCGCGCCCAGAAGATGCCCGACGGAGGATTTGGTGGAGGACATGGTGGCCAGACCCGCCTTGTCGCCCAACAGCCGCTCCACCGCGCCCAGTTCGATCGTGTCGGCCATGGTCGAGGTGCCATGGGCGTTGATGTAGTCGACCGCGTCGGGTGTCAGCCCGGCCCGCTTCAGCGCCGCCTCCATGGCACGGTAGCCACCATCGCCATCCTCGGAGGGCGCGGTGATGTGATAGGCGTCGCCCGACAGGCCGTATCCCAGAATCTCCGCGTAGATCTTGGCGCCACGCGCCTTGGCGTGCTCGTAATCCTCCAGCACGACAACGCCCGCACCCTCGCCCATGACGAACCCGTCGCGGTCCGCGTCATAGGGGCGGCTGGCGCGCTGCGGATCGTCCGCGCGCTTGGTCGACAGCGCCTTACAGGCGTTGAACCCCGCGATGCCGATCTCGCAGATCGCGGCTTCGGCCCCGCCTGCAATCATCACATCCGCGTCGCCCCACTGAATGAGCCGCGCCGCGTCGCCAATGGCGTGCGCCCCGGTCGAACAGGCGGTCACAACGGCATGGTTCGGCCCCTTGAAGCCATAACGGATGCTGACCTGACCGGAAATCAGGTTGATCAGAGAGCCGGGGATAAAGAAGGGCGACACGCGGCGCGGGCCCTTTTCTTTTAGAAGAATGGCGGTGTCGGCAATCGAGGACAGCCCGCCGATGCCGGATCCGATCAGAACGCCGGTGCGCAGGCGGCTTTCCTCGTCCTCGGGCATCCAGCCCGCGTCAGCCACGGCCTGCGCAGCGGCGGCCATGCCGAAAAGGATGAAGTCATCGACCTTGCGCCGTTCCTTGGGCGCCATCCAGTCATCGGGGTTGAACGTCCCGTCAGAGCCATCGCCGAGCGGCACTTCGCAGGCATAGTTGGTGGCCAGATGCGAGGCATCGAAGCGCTGGATCGTCCCTGCCCCCGATTCCCCGGCCAACAGGCGGCTCCAGGTTTCCTCGATACCAGAGGCCAGGGGGGACACGATCCCCAGACCCGTGACAACAACTCGACGCATATTCCTGCCCCTTCCGGATGAGAGCTTATCGCGGTTTGATAGCGTCAAGCGGGGGGCTTGGGCAATCCCTTGACAGGGGTTTTGCCCCAACCCCGCCACCTGCCGCCAATGCAAAACGGCACCCTATCAGGATGCCGTCTGCGAATTCTGGACCTGAAGCGAAGGGCTCAGGAGGCGTCGGTGATGAATTTGCACGCGTCGCCGAAGGTCTGGATGGTTTCGGCCGCATCATCGGGGATCTCGATGCCGAATTCTTCCTCGAAAGCCATGACCAGCTCGACGGTGTCCAGGCTGTCTGCGCCCAGGTCGTCGATGAAGGAGGCGTTTTCGGTCACCTTGTCTTCTTCCACACTCAGGTGCTCGACAACGATTTTCTTCACGCGATCTGCGATGTCGCTCATCTTTTCGATCCTCATCCAGTTTGGTCGAAAGCCATTTTTCAGCCCTCGATCTGTAATGCGCCGGTATCGGCGGTTTGACGGGACCGGCAAAGGCCCCTTACCGTCTGGCGCAAGCGCCCCCCGGCAAAATCTGCGCCGCCTATAGCACATCCGCAATCGAAGGCAACGGGGTTTGATCCGTTTTTGCCATTTCCCGCAGCGCCACGCCTTAACCTTTCGGAATGATCCGTTCGGTAGACTGCTCTCAGATGACCTTGAGAAACAATGGGCTGGAGGACCAGTTGACAGAATTCATCGGCTATATTGCGTTGCTCTTGCGCGCCCTGCATCACATGTCCGGGCTGCAAGCGCTGCTCTTTGGCAGTGCTGCGTTCCTGACGGGAATCGCCCTGGCGCGCGTGGCGCGGCGGCTCAGGGTGCATCCCGGCCGCCGCCTGTGGCGGGTCGCAACGGCACGGTTTGGCCGCTCAGACCATCGCCATGCCGCCATTCACATGCATCGTCGTGCCCGTCAGGTACCCCGCCTCAGGTGAGGCCAGGAACAGAACCGCGCTGGCAATCTCTGCCGGGCTGCCCATGCGCCCCGCCGGAATCTGCGTCAGGATCTTGGATTTCTGATCGTCGGTCAGCTTGTCGGTCATCGCGGTCTCGATGAAACCGGGCGCAACGGCATTGACCGTGATGCCCCGGCTGGCCACTTCATAGGCCAGCGATTTCGACATGCCGATCATGCCGGCCTTGGAAGCGGCATAGTTGCCCTGCCCCGGATTGCCGGTGGTCCCCACGACAGACGAGATGTTGATGATCCGGCCCCAACGCGCTTTCATCATGCCGCGCAACACGCCTTTGCACAGCTTGAAGGTGGAGGTCAGGTTCACGTCGATCACCGACTGCCATTCCTCGTCGGACATGCGCATAAACAGGTTGTCGCGCGTGATGCCCGCGTTGTTGACCAGAATATCGACCGACCCCATGGCCTCGGCCGCCTGCTTGGGCAGCGCCTCGACCGCCTCCGGGTCCGACAGGTTGCAGGGCAGCACATGCGCGCGGTCGCCCAGCTCTGCGGCCAGCGCCTCCAGCGGCTCCACCCGCGTGCCAGACAGGCCAACCGTGGCGCCCGCGGCGTGCAATGCGCGCGCGATATCGGCGCCGATGCCCCCCGATGCGCCGGTGATCAGCGCATTTTTCCCTGTGAGATCAAACATGTCTCGTCCTTCCCTTATATCGTGACGCCCGACAGGGGCGCCAAATTTCTTCGAAGAAATTTGCAAGGCTCTTGCAAGAGCCTTCCGCCCCGCTCAGCCCTCGGCCAAAGCCGCCACCGCGGCGCGGACCTCGTCGGGCGTGCCCACCTGCCGGGTCGCCAGCGATCGGTCGATGCGCCGGATCATGCCGGTCAGCGCCTTGCCCGCGCCGATTTCCCATGTCTCGGTCACACCATGGGCGGCCATCCACATCACGCTTTCGCGCCACCGGACAGATCCCGTCACCTGATCGACCAGATGACCGCGCAGCACAGGGGCCGAGCTTTCCGCCGCCGCCACCACATTCGCCACCACCGGCACGCGCGGCGCACTCAGCTCCACATGGCTCAACGCCTCGGACATGGCGTCTGCCGCGGGCTGCATCAACGCACAATGGAACGGGGCAGAGACCGGCAGCATCACCGCCCGTTTCGCACCCTCTCCCTTGGCGATCTCGACAGCCCGCTCCACCGCCTCGCGGTGGCCAGACACCACCACCTGACCCGGATCGTTGTCATTCGCGGCCTGGCAGACCGCCCCCTGGCTCGCGGCCTCTGCCACGCGCATCGCGGTCTCGAAATCCAGCCCCAGCAGCGCCGCCATCGCGCCCTCGCCCACCGGAACCGCCTCCTGCATTGCCTTGCCGCGGATGCGCAGCAGCCGGGCGGTATCCGCCAGCGACAGCGCCCCTGCCGCGCAGAGCGCCGAGTATTCCCCAAGCGAGTGGCCCGCCACATAGGCCGCCGCCTCGACTGTCACGCCCTCGGCCTCCAGCGCCGCCATCGCGGCCAAGGAGGTTGCCATCAGCGCAGGTTGCGCATTTGCGGTCAGGGTCAGCTGATCCTGCTCGCCGTCCCAGATCAGCGCCGACAGCTTCTCGCCCAGGGCCTCGTCTACCGCGTCGAAGACCAGTTTTGCGGCCGGGTATTCCTCGGCCAGGGCCTTGCCCATGCCGATGGTCTGGGCCCCCTGGCCCGGGAAGAGGAAGGCTCGTGTCATCCGCGTCAGCGCTCCGTTTCAAGCTGTTGTTGCCCAAGGGGCTACCGCAACCGCTGGTCCGGCGCAATTGCCAAGCTCCCGGCAGGTATCGCTAATGTTCCATGAAATGGGGAACGGGAGGCCCCTCGCCGGGAAAGAGCTGCACGAAGATCGAGGGTGCGAGGGCGCGCCAGCTGAGGCTCAGATTGCCGAGAATCCATCGCGGGCTGACCCGCGCGGGATTTGCGAGAACATGGTTGAACGGCGCCTCCGCCTCGGTCACGAAGAAGATTTCGGGATCGGCGGCGATCAGGAAGTCGCGTTCCCCGGCGGGCAGGCGAAACCCGGGCGCATCCACCCGGCTGTCCCACCAGGTCCACAGGCGGTCATGGGCATAAAGGCAGCACAACCCATCGCTGCGAATGCCTTCGTGAACATTCGGCAAGTTCAGGCTGCGCGCCAGTCGCTTCGTCTGAGTCCAATCCAGCATCGCCGCCGGCCCCATGTCTTTACCCCCCGAAGGTAAGGAATTCCTTAGCCACGTCAAAAGAAACTCCGACGCTCCCCAAGGTTTACCTTAGGTCAATTCAGGAAAATGTAAATGATGCCGGTTGTGTTGCACTGATTTTGGAGGGGAAAAGCCCGAATGCCCGCAGTTCGGACGACTCGCTGTCATACAATGAAGGAATGCGGCGGACCCGCCCGGACGGGCAGATCAGTTTCGGCCATTGCCGTTTCCATTGCCGTTTCCATTGCCATTGCCACCACCGTTCCCATTGCCTGCGGGACCATCATCATCCGTGGTGTCCCCGGCACATTGAGGCGCATTGCCAGGGTTCGAGGCATCACAACCATCGCTATCATTGCCATGGCCGTTATTTCCGTTCCCGTTCCCGTTCCCGTTCCCGTTGCCGTTGTTGCCGTTCCCGTTGCCGTTGTTGCCGTTCCCGTTGCCGTTGTTGCCGTTTCCGTTGCCGCTGTTGCCGTTCCCGTCTCCGGCGGACCCGCCGGTGATGATCAGCACCGCGCCATCTTCATTCTGATCGTTCTGGTCATCACTGGACTCGATCGTCAGGATCACCCCGGATCCACCGCTACCGGACCCGCTCGAATTTTCGGTGATGGTCAGTCCCGTATCGTCACCATCATCCTCGGAGTCATCGGTAATGATCAGGCTGCCATTGGCATTGCCGTTGCCCTGTTCCGAGGTTCCATCATGATTGCCACCGGCGTTCTCAGCATTGTTGTTGTACTCCGAATTCCCCGGCGCATCCTGGTCCCCGTTGCCGAAGCCGTTGTTCCCGTTTGAGTTTCCATTGCCGTTGCCACTCGAGCCGTGGTCATCATCGTCGCGGTCGTCATCATCATCCCGGTCGTCGCTGTCGTCGCCATCGTCCCGGTCATCCCGGTCGTCACCCTCATCGTGGTCGTCCCTATCTTCGCCATCGTCCCGGTCGTCCCGGTCGTCCCGGTCGTCATCATCGTCCCGGTCGTCCCGGTCGTCATCATCATCCCGGTCGTCCCGGTCGTCACCGTCATCCCGGTCATCGCTGTGGTCGCCATCGTCCCGGTCATCCCGGTCGTCACCCTCGTCGTGGTCGTCCCGGTCGTCACCCTCGTCGTGGTCGTCCCGGTCGTCGCCATCATCCCGGTCATCCCGGTCGTCACCGTCATCCCGGTCGTCCCGATCGTCAGCCTCATCTCCGTCATCGCGGTCTTCGCCATCGTCCCGATCGTCGCTCTGGTTGTCGTCGCTCCCCCCAGTGGCGTCTTCATCCTCTCCGGTGGCGTCCTCATCCTCGGATCCATCATCTTCCGCATCGGACTCGTCACCTTCGACATCATCGTTGGTTTCGGTGATGTCATCGATGCCATCGATGCCGCCACCGGGCTCATCGTCGGGCGTATCGTTGAAAGAGACCACGATGATCGAATTTCCGTCCAGATGATCAGCAGAGTCCTGAGAGAGGTCGGCCACGCCGGAGATGATCTGGCCAGACACGACCAATGACAGGGCCACACCCACAAATATGAGCGGCACCATGTCCACGGTCACGGCACCACCCTCGTTGCGAGCAAACTGTTTCAGGCACAACATGATCTGAGCCAACTACGATCAATAAAACGCTAGCGGCCGATATGCGCTTGAAATTGGGTGTATTTTAGACAACAGCGTGATCATTCCGGGCCTGATCCGCGCAACAGGGCGTGTCGGCACCGGCCGTCTCTGCCCGGCTAGGTCCGCAAGTGGATTTGCCCTTGATCCCCTGCCCCAACCGTCTATAAGGCGGGCTTCCTCCGCCGTTGCCTATGCACCGGCGTGGTCTCTCGTGGTCCGGGGGGCGGAGGACAACGCCCCGGCCTTTGAAACACGCCTTGAAACAAGACTGGAGATGACATGCCTCTCTACGAGCATGTGATGATTGCGCGTCAGGACCTGTCCAACACGCAGGCCGAAGGGCTCATCGAACATTTTGGCGCAATCCTGTCGGACAATGGCGGCTCTGTCGTCGATTCCGAATACTGGGGCGTCAAGACCATGGCGTACAAGATCAACAAGAACCGCAAGGGCCACTATGCCTTCCTGCGCACCGACGCCCCGTCGGCCGCCGTTCAGGAAATGGAACGCCTGATGCGCCTGCATGACGACGTGATGCGCGTCCTGACCGTCAAGGTCGACGCCCACGAAGAGGGCCCCTCGGCCCAGATGCAGAAGCGGGACGACCGTGATGGTCGCCGCGAGCGCCGCTAACCCATAGGGAAGGACTTTCAAAATGGCCGCAAAACCGTTTTTCCGCCGCCGCAAGACCGACCCGTTCGCGGGCGAGAACGCGCCGAAGATCGACTACAAGGACACCCGTCTGCTGCAGCGCTACATCTCTGAGCGTGGCAAGATTGTGCCGTCCCGTATCACCGCCGTAGGGGCAAAGAACCAGCGTCAACTGGCCCGCGCCATCAAGCGCGCCCGGTTCCTGGCTCTGCTGCCCTACGCCGTCAAGTAAGGAGAACTGACCAATGGACGTTATCCTTCTGGAACGCGTGGCCAAGCTTGGTCAGATGGGCGATGTGGTTTCCGTCAAGGAAGGCTACGCGCGCAACTACCTGCTGCCGCAGCGCAAGGCGCTCCGCGCCAGCCAAAGCAATATCGACGCCTTCGAGGCCCAGAAAGCGCAGCTCGAAGCGCGCAACCTGGAAACCAAGGCGGAAGCCGAGGATCTGGCGGGCCGTCTGGCTGGCCAGCAGTTCATCGTGATCCGCTCGGCCTCCGACTCCGGGGCGCTTTACGGCTCCGTCACCACCCGTGACGCCGCCGATGCCGCCACCGAGTCCGGCTTCTCGCTGGACCGCAAGCAGGTTGCCCTGACCCGCCCGATCAAGGAACTGGGTCTGCACACCGTTCTGGTGAACCTGCACCCCGAGGTTGTGGTGGAGATCGAACTGAACGTGGCCCGCTCGGTCGAAGAAGCCGAGCTTCAGGCCTCCGGCAAGTCGATCCAGGAACTGGCTGCCGAAGCGGAAGCCGCTGCCGATTTCGAAATCGCCGAACTGTTCGACGATATCGGATCTGCCGCCCTGGACGATGACGAGGGCGACGCAGCCCCCGCCGCTGACGAATCGGAAGAAGGCTCGGAAGAGGCCTGATCCGTACCCCCTTTCGGGGACAGTGATGACCGCGCCCTTCGGGGCGCGGTTTTTTTATGTGCAATGATGTCAGGCAAAGCAAAAGGCCCGCCCCTTTCGGGACGGGCCTTCCATGTGTTTGGCGCGCGCGAGCTTACTTGCCGTCGTCCACCGGAGCAGGTGCCGGTGCAGGGGCCGGAGCGGGTGCCGGAGCAGGCGCAGGGGCCGGTGCCGGTGCCGGTGCAGGCGCGGGTGCCGGTGCAGGCGCGGGTGCCGGAGCGGGCGCAGGCGCAGGGGCCGGAGCGGGTGCAGGTGCAGGTGCCGGAGCGGGTGCAGGCGCCGGAGCGGGCGCAGGTGCCGGTGCAGGCGCGGGTGCCGGTGCAGGCGCGGGTGCCGGTGCAGGCGCGGGTGCCGGAGCGGGCGCAGGGGCCGGAGCAGGCGTATCGGTCGGGGCAAAGCCGCCACCCGGTGCGGGGGCTGCGCCACCTGCGACGGGCATGGTCTGGATGGTCAGCTGCGCGTTACAGCTGGTGCCGTTATAGGTGCCGATCCAGACATCCACGCGGCCGTTCAGGTTCTCGGCCCCGGACACGGTCAGGCGGGGGTCGAGGTTGCCGTTGGAATCGTCGTCGAACAGCCAGGTGGTGTTGACGGTGTTGACCAGAAGGGTCGCATCGCATTCGGACACGACGCTCATTTCAAGCGCGTAGTTGTCCATACCGCTCAGGATCAGCGAATAGGCGGGCACGGCACTGGCATAGCCCAGTCCGGGCAGGCCACAGGCCTGAACGGAGAACTGGCCGCCAGCGATGGTCGGGGCGGTCTGCGGCGTGGTCAGCATGTCGCCGGTGAATTCATAGGACGGGCCGGGCTGCATGAAGCTGGGGCAAGCCAGCGCGGCGGCGCTTCCGGCAAGAAGAATGGCGGCAGAGGTCAGAAGAGTTTTCATGGCGGGGAACTCCCATATCGGCAGTGAACGGGGCTTCGGAAAAGGGGCCGGGCCGTGGGCAGGCCGGGGCCGGGGAAAGCGGAAAGGCCGCAGCGTGACGGCCTTTCCCTTGTCGTCTCAGATCGGAACCTGACTTAGTTGTACCAGGTTTCCATTTCCAGCGTGGCCGAGCAGGTCGACGGACCGTAGGTGCCAACCCACACATCGATGCGGCCCTGGGTGTTGGAGGTGCCGTAGAGGTTGATGCGGGGGTTCGGGTAGCCGCCGGAATCATCGTCGAAGAACCAGGAGGCGTTGGCCGAGTTCACCAGCAGGACGGTGTCACAAGCAGCCTGGGACACTTCGATCTCCAGACGGCCATAGGGGGCCATGCCCGAGGTGTAGAACGAGAAGTCGGGCTGCGAGATCACGTAACCGGTGTGGTTGAACCCACAGTTCCGCAGGTACTGGCCACCACCTGCGACAACGCCGTAGGAACGGGGGGTGTAGAGGTACTGACCGGTCACGGAAAAGGACTGGCGGCCCTGGGTAATGGTCGGACAGGCCGAGGCGGCTGCCGTCAACGAGATCAATACTAGGAAGGCGGAAAGGATAGTGCGCATTTTGATAACTCCTTAATGTGTCATGCACAGTCTGTTTAGATCAACCTTAGTGTCATGTCTACACTTTTTTTGGTGATCCGGCGATTTTTTTGTCAGCGCTCCGTTTCAAGGATCAGATCGCCAAAGCAGCTTTGGCCATCATAGCTGCCAACCCAAATGTCCACGCGGCCGTTGAGAGTGGCCGAACCGCGCAGATTGATCTGGGGATTATGGCCGTAAGGACCATCATCATTATAGTACCAGTCTCCGTTGGCGGCATTGACGAGCAGCACCGAATCGCAGGGCGCTTCGACCCTGATCTCCAACGGGTAGTGGTCCATCCGGGCCAGCCGGAAGGACGTGGTAGGTGCGGCGGACACGTAGCCCGGATATTGGTAGCCACAGCCCACAAGGGAATAATCGGTTCCGATCTGAACGGAATACTCCCTCTCGCGAAGTAGGATATCGCCGGTATAGCTGTAATCGACATCCCCCCCGAGGCGATAGTCGGGGCAGGCCTGGGCCGCGGCGGCGGCGGACATCATCAGTGCTGCGGAAAGGAAAATAGGTTTCACGGTAAATCTCCGGATATTGGCAAGCGCAAGCAAACACGCTCCGGTTCTGGGATTGGCGCCGGTCGGGTCAATTCCGGGGGCGCACGGTGATTGGGTGTCAGAGGTGGAAAGGGCCGCCCGATTCTGGCGGCCCTCCCCTTATTCGGTCCGGTCTTAGTTGTACCAGGTCTCCAGCTCGACCACGGCCGGGCAGGTTGAGCCGTTATAGGTACCCACCCACAGGTCGAGACGGCCGTTCAGCGACGCCGAAGACGGGATGTTCAGCTCGGGCTGCAGATTGCCACGGCTGTCATCGTCGAAATACCAGGTGGTGTTCGGCGTGTTCACCAGAAGCGTGGTGTCACAGGACGCGCTGGTCACTTCGATCTCGAGGCGGCCATAGCTTTCCATACCGGACAGCATGAACGAGTAGTGCGGGTTGGTATAGGCATAGCCACGGCCACCCACGCCACAGGACGAGATGTTGGTGCTGCCACCGGCCTGCACGTTGTAGCTCGTGGGGCTGTAGAGCTGCTGGCCGGTGATGTAGATCATCTGACCGGGCTGCTGCCAGGACGGGCATCCGCCAGTGGGTGCGGGCGCTGGTGCCGGTGCCGGGGTCGGCGCAGGTGCCGGTGCCGGTGCCGGTGCCGGAGTCGCGGCGTTGTGCCAGGTCTCCAGTTCCACCACAGCCGGGCAGGACGTGCCGTTATAGGTGCCCACCCAAAGATCCAGACGACCGTTCAGCGACGCCGAGGACGGGATGTTCAGCAGCGGCTGCAGGTTGCCACGGCTGTCATCGTCGAAATACCAGGTGGTGTTCGGCGTGTTCACCAGAAGCGTGGTGTCACAGGACGCGCTGGTCACTTCGATCTCGAGGCGGCCATAGCTTTCCATACCGGACAGCATGAACGAGTAGTGCGGGTTGGTATAGGCATAGCCACGGCCACCCACGCCACAGGACGAGATGTTGGTGCTGCCACCGGCCTGCACGTTGTAGCTCGTGGGGCTGTAGAGCTGCTGGCCGGTGATGTAGATCATCTGACCGGGCTGCTGCCAGGACGGGCATCCGCCAGTGGGTGCGGGCGCTGGTGCCGGTGCCGGGGTCGGCGCAGGTGCCGGTGCCGGTGCCGGTGCCGGAGTCGCGGCGTTGTGCCAGGTCTCCAGTTCCACCACAGCCGGGCAGGACGTGCCGTTATAGGTGCCCACCCAAAGATCCAGACGACCGTTCAGCGACGCCGAGGACGGGATGTTCAGCAGCGGCTGCAGGTTGCCACGGCTGTCATCGTCGAAATACCAGGTGGTGTTCGGCGTGTTCACCAGAAGCGTGGTGTCACAGGACGCGCTGGTCACTTCGATCTCGAGGCGGCCATAGCTTTCCATACCGGACAGCATGAACGAGTAGTGCGGGTTGGTATAGGCATAGCCACGGCCACCCACGCCACAGGACGAGATGTTGGTGCTGCCACCGGCCTGCACGTTGTAGCTCGTGGGGCTGTAGAGCTGCTGGCCGGTGATGTAGATCATCTGACCGGGCTGCTGCCAGGACGGGCATCCGCCAGTGGGTGCGGGCGCTGGTGCCGGTGCCGGGGTCGGCGCAGGTGCCGGTGCCGGTGCCGGTGCCGGAGTCGCGGCGTTGTGCCAGGTCTCCAGTTCCACCACAGCCGGGCAGGACGTGCCGTTATAGGTGCCCACCCAAAGATCCAGACGACCGTTCAGCGACGCCGAGGACGGGATGTTCAGCAGCGGCTGCAGGTTGCCACGGCTGTCATCGTCGAAATACCAGGTGGTGTTCGGCGTGTTCACCAGAAGCGTGGTGTCACAGGAAGCGCTGGTCACTTCGATCTCGAGGCGGCCATAGCCCTCCATTCCCGACAGCATGTAGGAATAATGCGGGGTCGGATAGGCATAGCCACGACCACCAACGCCACAGGACGAGATGTTCGTGTTGCCACCGGCCTGCACGTTGTAGCTGGTCGGGCTGTAGAGCTGCTGACCGGTGATGTAGACCATCTGGCCAGGCTGCGCCCAGGTCGGGCATCCGCCAGCGGGCTGAGGGGCCGGTGCGGGCGTCGGGGCTGGTGCCGGTGCCGGGGTCGGAGTCGGCGCAGGGGCCGGTGCCGGTGCCGGAGTCGCGGCGTTATACCAGGTCTCCAGTTCCACCACGGCCGGGCAGGACGTGCCGTTATAGG
>NZ_RCIQ01000018.1 GCF_004000255.1 Nioella ostreopsis | reverse complement strand
AGACGCTGAGCTGGAATAGACCCTGGCTGAAATACCTCCGCCGGAGGCTCCTGCCCTGTCCGCGGGCGCAGGCTTTGGAGAGAGCAAACAAGGGGAAAACACGCATGGGTAAGACCAGGTTGCTGACGGAATTCGGCCAGGGCACCAGCCTGCGCCGGCAGGACTATACAGAGGCCGCGATCCGCGCCGTGCGCGACGCGCTGTGGCACAATTCGATCAACCTTGCCGAACTGTTCGGACGAGACAAATCCGAGATGTTGATCGACGTGGAGATTGGCGTGGCTGCGCCGGACCGGGTGGATGCGGATGCTGTGGCGGCGGTCTTCCCCTATGGGCAGGTGTCGGTGAGGGCCGTGCAGGGCGGGCTCGACGTGCCGCGCGCGGATGGCAAGGCGCCCACGGTGATCGCGGTGGCGGCGCTCTCGGTGTCCTTCGAGATGGAGGACGTGTGATGGCGGAGCAGCGGTTCATCATCGAAATGGGCATGGGCAACGACCTGCACGGGCGGGACTACACCAAGGCCGCAGCGCGGGCGATCGAGGATGCGATCCGGCACAGCTCGATCCCCATGTTCGAGGCCCTGGGTCTGGATCATGCGCAGATGCGGGTGCAGGTGACTGTGGGTGTGCAGGCGCCGGAGCGTGTGGATTGCGCAGCGCTGGCAAAGGGCCTGCCGCGCGGGCGTGTCGAGGTCACGGCCGTTCATGGCGGGCTCGACGTGACCAATCCGGACAACGGTGCGGTGACGGTGATTGCCAGCGCGGCGGTCGAGGCGTTTCTGGATCCCGCATTGGTTTCAGGGCGATAGGAACTGGCATGACAAAGGCACTGATGATCCAGGGGGCGGGGTCGAACGTGGGCAAGTCGCTGCTTGTGGCGGGGCTGTGCCGGGCGGCGCGTCTGCGCGGGCTGTCGGTCGCACCGTTCAAGCCGCAGAACATGTCGAACAATGCCGCCGTGACCGTGGACGGGGGCGAGATCGGGCGGGCGCAGGCGCTTCAGGCTCTGGCCTCGGGGCTGGAGCCCGTGGTGGACATGAACCCGGTGCTGCTGAAGCCCGAAACGGATGTGGGCGCGCAGGTGGTGGTTCAGGGCAAGCGGCTGACCACGGTGAAGGCGCGGGACTATGCGGGCCTGAAGCCGCAGCTGATGGCGCCTGTGCTGGAGAGTTTCAACCGCCTTAAAGCACGGCACGATCTGGTGATCGTGGAAGGCGCGGGCAGCCCGGCGGAAGTGAACCTGCGCGCGGGCGACATCGCCAATATGGGTTTTGCCGCAGCGGCGGGTGTGCCGGTGGTGCTGGCGGGCGATATCGACCGGGGGGGCGTGATTGCCCAGATGGTGGGCACCCAAGCGGTGCTGGATCCGGGCGATGAGGCGCTGATAAAGGGCTTTCTGATCAACAAGTTCCGGGGCGATGTCAGCCTTTTCGATGATGGCTACCGGATGATCGAGACGCGCACCGGGTGGCATGGCTTCGGGGTGTTGCCGTTCTTTGCCGAGGCCTCCAAACTTCCCGCCGAGGACGCGTTGGACCTGCCCCGGGGGGGCTTCGGCGAGGGGTTGAAGGTCGCCTGCCTGGCGCTCAGCCGGATCGCCAATTTCGACGATCTCGACCCGCTGGCGCAGGAACCGGGCGTGTCGCTGACCATGGTGCGGGCCGGTGAGGTGATCCCGGCAGAGACCGACCTTGTGATTATCCCCGGCAGCAAGTCCACGCGCGGGGATCTGGCATTTCTACGGGCGCAGGGATGGGATATCGACCTGCTGGCCCATTGGCGGCGCGGCGGGCATATTCTTGGGATTTGCGGCGGATATCAGATGCTTGGCCGGATGGTTCACGACCCGGAAGGGATCGAGGGCAGCGCCGGATCGACCGATGGCCTCGGGCTGCTGGAGGTGGAGACCGTGATGACCGGCGACAAGAGCCTGACCCGGGTCGAGGCCGTGCATGAGACCACGGGCGCAATGATGCGGGGCTACGAGATCCATATCGGGCGCACGGATGGGCCGGACCGGGCGCGGGGCTTCGCGCGGGTCGCCGGACTGCCAGAGGGTGCGCGGTCTGCGGATGGGCGCGTGCAGGGCAGCTATCTGCACGGGATGTTCGCGGAAGACGGGTTCCGGCGCGCCTTTTTGGACGGGTTCGGGGTGCGGGCCGGAACGCAATCCTACGGGCAGGTGGTGGAGCAGACCCTGGATGAGCTGGCCGCCCATATGGAGCGGCATCTTGATGTGGAGGGGCTGCTGGCATTGGCACGCTGAGGGGCAATTTCAGCCCGGCGCCCTGCGTACACCCCCCGTACACCCCGCGTGCAGACAGAACCTGGGTGCGCCCGCCCGGTTCGGTGCAGGACGAAGACGCCCTATCCCGCGCGCCCGGTTCCAAGCCCGGCGCGCATCAAACTGGTCCGCACGGGCTTGACCGAATAAAACGCCCGAAGCGCCCGCATCCGCATGTCGCGCAGCCCCTGGATCGAGACCATGGAGGCCCGGTTCAGCGCATCGATTCCGGCCACGCGGGCACGCACCTCGCCGTGGCGGGCCTTGTGATAGGCGGCCAGCATCCGGCGCGATCCCAGATCCTCGGGGCTGGCTTCGGCCAGGTCCAGCAGCGCCCGCATGTCGCCGAGGCTCATGTTCAACCCCTGCGCGCCAATGGGCGGCACCACATGGGCTGCTTCCGCCACCAGCGCCACGCGCTCGGCTTCCATCCGCTCGGCCACCTGAGAGATGATCGGCCAGACCGTGCGCCGTGTGATCAGAGTGAGCGGACCCCAAAGGCCAGCGGACCGCGCGGTCATCTCGGCCTCGAAATCGGCGGTAGGCAGGGCGGCCAGCCGCGCCACTTCGGGGCCGCGTTCCATCCAGACGACGGCGGAACTGGGGCGGCCCTCGTGATCGGGCAAGGGCACCAGCGTGAACGGCCCGCCGGAGCGGTGGATCTCTGTTGATACGTTTCCATGCGGCACATCATGGGTGACCGCGAAGGCCAGCGCCTTCTGGCCGTAGCGGGTGGTCTTGACCGGAATTCCCACAGCCTCGCGCACCGGTGACTTGCGGCCATCGGCGGCGATGATCAGCCGGGCGCGGATGCGGGTGCCATCCGAGAGCGTCACCAGCGCCTCGCGGTCTCGGGTCAGCACGCCCGCCGTGCCGGTGCCGGGGCGGAAATCGACATTGGGCATCTCGGCCAGCCGGGCCACCATTTCACGGCTGAGCAGCCAGTTGGGCAGGTTCCAGCCGAAGGGCAGGTCCGAGATATCGGCGGCGTTGAAATCATGGCTGCTGCGCGGCTCCGGCTCTTGCCCTCCCGCGTCCACGATCCGCATGACCTGAAGCGCGCTGGCATGGGGCTCCAGCCGGTCCCACAGCCCCGCGCGGATCAGGAAATCGCGCGAGGGTTGCAGGAAGGCCGTGGTGCGGAGGTCCGATCCCTCGGCCTGCATTTCGGTGACCGGCGGGGTGGGGTCGACGCAGATCACCGAAAACCCCGCCGCGCCGAAGGCCGCAGCCGCCGTCAGCCCCGCAACGCCGCCGCCCGAGACCAGCACATCGGTTTCGATCATTTGGGGCATGGGCGGGTCTCCTTCACCGGCAAGGTGTCCGTCTGATACGCCTGAAACGGGGCAAGGTCCAAGCGGCAGAAGGGCGCGTTAGCCGAGCGTGATGCGGATCAGCAGGTAGAAGCCAAGCACGACCGCCGTCAGCGCCCCGATGATCAGCCCGGCATAACCAAAGACGATGGTGCCTGCGATCCATGCAACGGCCAGAAGCGCAATGGCCCAGAGCATGACGGTTGAACTGTCCAGCGCCCTCAGAAGCGACCGGATAAGCGGGTAGAGACCCTTCGCGGGGCCGGAATGTGGAATGAAAGCCATGTGATATCTCCTGTTCGCAAACAGGAAGATAGGTGTCGAACCGGCATCGGAAACGGACCGGATGACGCAGTGCGACGGGCTGCCGCGACCGGTTTCGCCGTGGCTTCGCCACGTCGACCCGCGCGGCCCGTTCCGGGCCGCGTTTTCTTTTGGGGGGGGCTCCGCCCCCTAGGTATTTCGGCCAGGATGAAAGGCGGGGCGGGGGTCAGTCGGTCAGGCGCGAGAGGAAATCCGCAAGGTCATCGGTGTGGTGATGAATATGGTCGGCGGGTTCCGGATCCGGGGCCACATGAACGGTGCGCAGGCCCATCTGGTGCGGGGCGGCGAGGTTGCGCACGTCATCCTCGAACATCGCCGCGCGGGTGGGGTCGAGCCCGTCGCGGGTAAACACCGCCTCAAAGGCCCGGCGTTCCGGTTTGGGACGAAGGCCCGCATGTTCAACGCCATAAATCGCATCGAAAAGGCCCGACAGCCCGCGCGCGTCGATCACCTGTTCGGCATAGGGCGCGGTGCCGTTGGTGTAGATGATCCGGCGGCCGGGCAGGGCGCGGATGCGAGCGGCAAGATCGGGGTCAGGGGTCAGCACCGAAAAGTCGATCTGGTGGACCTCGTGCAGATAGGGGCTGGGATCGACCCCGTGGATATCCATCAGCCCGGCCAGCGTGGTGCCGTGATCGCGCCAGTATTTGTGGCGCAGGCGATCGGCCTCGTCCCGGTCCACGCCAAGCGCGTCCATCACATAGGCGGTCATCTTCACATTGATCTGGTCGAAGAGCGCCATGTCCGGCGGGTAGAGCGTGTGATCGAGGTCGAAGACCCAGGTCGTGACATGCTCGAAATCTTTGCGGGGCATGGGCAGGGTCCTTTTTTGCCGCGCCCCGAAAGGCTTGCGCTTGTGCCGGGGCGGTCCTAGCCTTGCCAGAAAACCGGGGGAAAACCAATGGCCAGTCCGAAAGCGCCGCAAAAAGACGCCTATGACCTGATCCTGAAAGCCATCGACGAGGGGACCTATCGGCCCGGCTCGCGGCTGGTGGAATCGGAACTGGCGGAGCGGTTCGGCGTCAGCCGCACGCCCATTCGCGAGGCGCTGCAGCGGCTGGAAACGCAAGGTCTGCTGACCCGTGACGGGCGCAGCCTGATCGTCGCGTCGCTCGACCATGACCAGATGGCGCAGCTCTATATCGTGCGGGCCGAGCTGGAGGGGCTGGCGGCGCGTCTGGCGGCGCAGCATGCGGCGGCGGAAGAGATCAAGGTGTTGCAGGAAATGGTGGCTGCCGATCAGGCCTTGCTTGACGATCCCTCGGCGCTCAGCCGGGCAAACCGGCGGTTTCACAAGCAGATCCACCTTGCCTCCCACAACAAATACCTCGTGCAGCAGCTTGACTTGGTGCATCGGTCGATGGCGCTGATGGCGACCACATCCCTGGCGGCGGAAGGGCGCGGTCCGGTGGCGTTGGAGGAACATGCCGCGATCGTGGCGGCGATTGCCGAACGCGACGGGGACCGCGCTGCTCGGATGTTGAAGGATCACCTGTCGACGGCGTTCGAGGTGCGGCTGAAGGAAGAGGCCGGCAAGGTCTGATCCTGCATCAGGCCCGTGGCCTGCCCGTCCTGCGAGAAATGACCATGGGCCGTCTTGCGCCAATGGAAGGGTTTGACCAGAAGTTCGGCCAGCCCCATCAGCGTGGCGACAGAGGCCAGCAGGAAATAGACATCGAGTATCGGGATCCAGAGCCTGAGCTTGCGGTGGCGGGGCAGGGCGGCGGCACGCCAGGCGGCGTAGAAGGTCAGCATCTGGCAGGCCACGAAGAAGAAGGCGAGGCCCAGATAGCCCTGCGTCGTCAGGTAGGCATCCAGCGGGTGCGGCAGGCCCGCGACCTTCACCACCAGCGTCCACAGCACCGGCGCCAGCGAGAAGCCCAGGACCGTCCCCAGTAGCTGCGCCTGCAACCCGAGGAAGCGCCGCGGCCCGAGATCGCGCCACAGCTGCACCGGGTCGCGCATATGGGTGGCCCAGGTCATCGCATAGCCCTTGAGCCAGCGTGACCGCTGTTTGACCCAGGGCAGAACGGCGGCATTGGCCTCTTCATAGGTGGTGGTCTCGATGATCTCGGTCCGATAGCCGTGCCGGGTCAGGCGCAGGCCGAGATCTGCATCCTCGGTCACGTTATGGGCGTCCCACGCACCCATCTCCTCCAGCAGGGATCGGCGGAAGAACAGCGTCGTTCCCCCAAGCGGGACGAAGAGGCCAAGTCGCGATACACCGGGCAGAAGCAGCCGGAACCAGGTGGCATATTCCAGCGTGAAACAGCGGCTGAGCCAGTTGTGATGGGGGTTGTAATAGTCAAGCTGCCCTTGCAGGCAGGCGACATCGGAGGGCACTTCCAGGAACCTTCGGGCGACCTTGAGGATCTGGTCGGGTTCCGGCGCGTCCTCTGCGTCATAGACCCCCACGATGGACCCGCGCGCGAAGTTCAGGCCATAGTTCATCGCCCGTGGCTTGGTGCGGGGTTGGCCTGGCGGCACGATCACGGCGCGCATCCAGAACGGCAGCTCGGCGCGGGCGAGGGCGCTGCGGGTGGTGTCGTCCTCCTCCTCGATCAGCAGGATCACGTCCAGCAAGTCGCGCGGATAGTCCAGCCGGCTGACCCGGCGGATCAGGTGCCCGGCGATGTCGGGCTCGTTGAACAGCGGCAGCAGGATCGTCACCACTGGCAGTGCGGAAGACGGGTGGATCGGCGGGGCGTCATCCTCCTGCGGGGCCTGAGGCAGCATGTCGATGCCATGCAGGGCCAGCCATTTCAGCGTCGCGTTGACGGCGGCAATCAAGACGCCAAGCGCGCAGAGGCCCGCCACCACCGCGCCGGGGGCCAGCAGTAGTGCGCCACAGACCGCAAGCAGCACCGCCAGCCAGCGGCGGAAGGCGCGGGGTGCGTCCCAGTCACGGCAGCTATAGGGACCGGGGGTGCGCGCCTCGGCAATGCGGGCCAGTTCGTTTCCATAAACAGCGGTCAGGGCAGCTTGCATCCGCTCTCGGCTGGCGAGGGCCAGCAGGATCGGGCCGTCGTGATCCGACAGGGCGGCGCGGATTTCTTCGGCCCGGTCGGGGCGGTTGGTCATGACCACAAGAGCCGATCCGGCGCGCCTGAGCGGCACCGCATTCAATCGGATCGCCAGACCGGCCGGAAGCAGCCCCGCCAGCGTGGGGTCGGGCGGCGGGTGATCCTCTGGCAGAAGCCTTGTGCCGCTCTGCTCGGCCAGCGCGTCCAGAAGCTGCGCCTCGGAAATAGCGCCCTGAGTGACCAGGATTTCCCCGATCGGCAGGTCGCGGTGGCGCTGGCTGACAAGGGCCGCGCGCATCTGCTCGGCGGTGATGGCCCCTTGGTCGAACAGCAGTTGGGCCAATCGGGGTTTTTGCACGGGCGGGTGGGCGTCGGGAACAACGCGCAGCTTTGCCGTGCCCTGAGGGCCGTGCCCCTGTCGAACCGCCTTATTCATCCGCTCATACCAAAAATCCCCGACCTGTCCGGGCCGGGGATCATTGGAGGCTCGAAGTCCTAACAAATGGTTAAACCGTCTCGACTTTACGCGCCTGCATGGCGGCGGCGAAACGCTCGAAAAGGTAGTAGCTGTCCTGCGGGCCGGGGCTGGCTTCGGGGTGGTACTGCACCGAGAAGATCGGTTTGTCGGCCACGCGGATACCGCAGTTCGACCCGTCAAAGAGCGAGACATGGGTTTCCTTGACGCCTGCGGGCAGGGTCTGGCTGTCGACGGTGAAGCCGTGGTTCATCGAGGTGATCTCGACCTTGCCGGTTTCCAGATCCTTCACCGGGTGGTTCGCGCCGTGGTGGCCGTGGTTCATCTTGACGGTCTTGGCACCAAGCGCCAGCGCCAGCATCTGGTGGCCCAGGCAGATGCCGAAAACGGGCAGGTCGGCCTTGAGAACCTCTTGAATCATCGGCACCGCATAGACGCCGGTCGCCGCCGGGTCGCCGGGGCCATTGGACAGGAACACCCCGTCGGGCTGGTGCGCCAGAACCTCTTCCGCCGTCGCCGTGGCGGGCAGCACGGTCACGTCACACCCGGCAGAGGCCAGGCAGCGCAGGATGTTGCGCTTGGCGCCGTAATCGACGGCCACCACCTTGAAGCCGGGCTCGTCCCGCTTGGTGTAGCCCTCGGGCCAGGCCCACCGTTTTTCGTCCCATTTGTAGCTTTGCGGGCAGGTGACGTCCTTGGCGAGGTCCAGCCCCTCCAGCCCGGCAAAACCGCGCGCGGCGGCGACCAGCGCTTCGAGGTCGAACTTGCCCTCCGGGTCATGGGCCAGCGCCACATGCGGCGCGCCCTGCTGACGGATGGCGCGGGTCAGGCGACGGGTGTCGAGCCCGCCGATGCAGATGCGGCCCTTGGCGGCGAGCCAGCCTGTCAGCTCCTGCTGCGCGCGCCAGTTCGAGGGCTCGGTCGGGTCCCACTTGACGACCATTCCGGCGGCCACGGGCTCGGCGGTTTCGTCGTCTTCGAGATTGACGCCGGTATTGCCGATATGGGGGAAGGTGAAGGTCACGATCTGGCCCGCATAGGACGGGTCGGTCATGATCTCCTGATAGCCGGTCATGGCGGTGTTGAAGCACAGCTCCGCCACGGTCTGACCGGTGGCGCCGAAGCCTCGGCCATAGAACACGGTCCCATCAGCGAGAACGAGGCAGGCGGTGGGGCGGGCGGTCATGGGCGACTCCGGTGCTGGCGTGAAATTCGCGGCAACCTAAGGGTATGGTCCCCCGGGGTCAAGCGGCTGCGAGAGCCTTGTTGCTGCGGGTGCATTCGCCTATTGTCGGTCACTGTTGCACAAGGATTCTGCAATCAGTTGGGGATGGGACCATGTCACTGAGGGAACGGATCACGACCGAAATGAAGGCCGCGATGCGCGAGAAGAACAGCGCGCGGGTGTCGACCCTGCGGCTGATCAACGCCGCGATCAAGGATCAGGACATTGCCGCGCGCGGCAAGGGTGAGTCTGAGGGCGTGGGCGAGGCCGATGTGCTGGCGATCCTCGGCAAGATGGTCAAGCAGCGCCAGGAAAGCGCGCGCGCCTATGAAGAGGGCGGGCGGCTGGAGCTGGCCGAGAAGGAGCGCGAGGAAATTGTGATCCTGGAGGAGTTCCTGCCCCGCCAGCTGTCGGATGAGGAAGTGGCCAAGGCGATTGCGGATGCAATTTCGGCAACTGGCGCGGAGAGCATCCGCGACATGGGCAAGGTCATGGGCGCGCTGAAAAGCAAATATACCGGCCAGATGGATTTCGGGGCCGTTGGCCCCAGGGTGCGGGACATGCTGGGGTAAGACCCCTTGCGGCGACGGATCGGGCGGCCTTTCCTTCGGGGAGGGCCGTTTTTTCATGCGCGATCCGCTGCGGAACCGGCAGGGCCGGGCAGGGGAAGGGCGATTCTCGGGGGAAGGCGTGCGACCTTGGGGGCGCGGTTGCCTGAGAGCAGGCAGATGGAATGCGGCGCCGCGTTCCGGCGCGGGGCATTTGGTGTCTTTCGGACGTGTCCTTTGCCCGCTGTGATCCGCCCTGGCCTTTGTCAGGGGCCATCTTTGGCAGCAGCGGGCAGACGAAGCCACGCTTGGGATTCGGTTAACCGGGGGCGACTATGGCAGATCGGGGTGAAGACTGGGTTAACATGGGCGATTCCTCACCCGGGCCGCATTTCCCTCAGCAGCAGGTGGTAAAGCTCCACCCGTTCCTCGGCGGCCAGAAATGCGCCGATCTCGACCTCTCGGCCCTCGCCCTTCAGGGTCACGTAATCGGGCACCCGGCCCCCGTGCGGGGTCAGGCGGACTTGCACCCAGTAGGGATTCGCCTCCCAGACCTGATCGGCTTTGCGCGGGGCCACATGGGTCAGGCGCACATGGTCGTCCCAGAGCAGCAGGTCTTCATGCAGGTCCATGTCGCGCCAGGACCGTTTCAGCCCCCACCAGATCGCCCAGACCGCCCCGACGATGAAGGGCAAGAGCCCCCATAACACCGGCGAGCCGATGGCCGCCAGAAGCGGCAGCGCCAGCAGCGCGGCGGTCGCGCCGATGAACCAGACGAAGCCGCCGGGGGTCAGCGATTTATGCGGACGCGCGACAAGGTGCAGCCGGGGCTGGCCCTCGCCGTCATTGAAAAGGGCCCCGGAATGATCCGGAGCCCGTTCTGCGTATCGGGTGATCTCAACCGGCATATGATCAGTGGTGCGGTTGCTTGTCCCACATGTCGGGGGTCGGAAGCTCCTCGAAGGTGTGCTCCGGCGGCGGGCTGGGAAGGGTCCATTCCAGCGTATCCGCGTATTCGCCCCAGTAGTTGTCCTCGGTCACGCGACGTCCCGCCAGCAGCGTGTAGAACACGATGCCGATGAACAGCAGGAACGAGGCGAAGGAGATGAACGCACCGATCGACGAGATGTAGTTCCAGTAGGCGAAGGCCTCGGGATAGTCGATATAGCGGCGCGGCATGCCCTGGACGCCCAGGAAGTGCTGCGGGAAGAAGGTGATGTTGGCGCCGATGAAGAACAGCCAGAAGTGCAGTTTGCCGAGTGCTTCGGGGTACTGACGGCCCGACATCTTGCCGATCCAGTAGTAGACACCGGCGAAGATGCAGAACACGGCACCAAGCGACATCACGTAGTGGAAGTGAGCGACCACGTAATAGGTGTCGTGATAGGCGCGGTCGAGGCCCGCCTGAGACAGCACGATGCCGGTGACGCCGCCTACGGTGAAGATGAAGATGAAGCCGATGGCGAACAGCATGGGCGTCTTGAACTCGATCGAGCCCTGCCACATGGTTGCGATCCAGCTGAAGATCTTCACACCCGTCGGCACCGCGATGACCATCGTGGCGACCATGAAATAGGCCTGCTGGTTCAGCGTCATGCCGACCGTGTACATGTGGTGTGCCCACACGACGAAGCCGAGCGCGCCGATGGCGACCATCGCGTAGACCATCGGCAGGTAGCCGAAGACCGGCTTCTTGGAGAAGGTCGCGATGACGTGGCTGACGATGCCGAAGCCCGGCACGATGATCATGTACACTTCCGGGTGGCCGAAGAACCACAGCAGGTGCTGATACAGGATCGGGTCGCCGCCCTCTGCCGGATTGAAGAACCCGGTGCCGAAGTTACGGTCGGTCAGCAGCATGGTGATGGCGCCAGCCAGAACCGGCAGCGACAGCAGGATCAGCCATGCGGTCACGAAGATCGACCAGGGGAACAGGGGCGTCTTGTGCAGGGTCATGCCCGGTGCACGCATGTTCAGGAAGGTGGTGATGATGTTGATCGCGCCAAGGATCGACGAGGCACCGGAGACGTGAACCGCGAAGATCGCGAAGTCCATAGAGTTGCCCGATTCAAGCGTGGAGAGCGGCGCGTAGAGCACCCAGCCCACGCCCGAGCCCGTCTGACCGTTGCCACCGGGCGCCAGCATCGAGGCGACGCCGAGCGACACACCGGCCACATACATCCAGTAGCTGAGGTTGTTCAGGCGCGGGAACGCCATGTCGGGCGCGCCGATCATCAGCGGCATGAAGTAGTTGCCGAAACCGCCGAACAGCGCGGGGATGACCACGAAGAACATCATCAGGACGCCGTGATAGGTGATCATCACGTTCCAGAGGTGACCGTTCGGGGAGCATTCCTCAGCGCCGATCCCGCCAAGGAAGCGGGCGCCTTCGGCACACATGTACTGAACGCCGGGATGCATCAGCTCCATGCGCATGTAGACCGTGAAGATCACCGACAGAAGGCCGACGAAGCCCGCGGTGAACAGATAAAGGATACCGATATCCTTGTGATTTGTGGACATGAACCAGCGGGTGAAGAACCCCGGCTTTTCGTGGTCATGTCCCGAAATGGCAGCATCAGCCATGGACGTCTCCTGTTCCAAAGAAGCACGCAGACCAAGACTGTCTGGCCCCACGCGCCCTATTCCCTGCCGGATGTTCTAGTTTGCAGGTGGGGGGTTCGCAACGTGTTTGGCGGCGTCAGGGTGGGAAAAAATGCCTCAGGATTCGCCTTTAGAGCGCTGATGACCACGGAATTCGGGGCAATCGCAACCGGGCGTTGTGTGGCCTGCGGGTGGCTCAGTTCAGTTCGCTGCCCTGAAGCTCGCTGCCGGTTTCTTCGATTCCTGTGATCTGGCGGGCCGGATCGGGGCCGTCCTGAGGCGCTTCGGCGTGAAGGCTGGACACGTCCGAAATCGAGGTCGAGACGGCAAGGGCGACCAGCAGGCCGAGCGTGGCCAGTGCTGCCATCATGACGGAGGCTTCAATCCGGTCGTTCCGTTCGTGGTCGGTTGCTTGTGGCACGACACATTCCTTCTGGTTGCCCGAAATGGGCCTGCTACTCGATACAGGTGCCCGGCTCACGCAATACAGCCGGACCTGGCGTTTGTGGCCGCGTTTCTCGTTTCCTTCGACGCGTTCCATACCTTTCCAACCCCGTCGCATTTGCAGCAGGGTGACCCGGTATTCTTCCAGTTTGCTGTGGAAATCGGGCCAAAACATGGCAGATCGCGCGGCGTCTCGGAAACGGTTCGTTTCATGGTGTCAGCTTTCGATGCTGACGCTGTCGATATAGGCACCGACATTGTCCTGCGGGCCGGTGCCCTGGATCATCAACAGGTTCGAGCCGTCCCCGGCGCCGCCTTCGATCTGGAAACTGTAATTCTGCATGGTCGCGCCCTCGGGGTTGACCGATGCAATGATCTCGCCCCCCCAGTAGACGTCCACACCGTTGTTCATGCGCGGGTCTGCCGCGTCGAAGCTGAGCGTGTAGATCTGACCGTCGACGGCGTCGTTCAGAACCTGCCCCATGCTGATATTGCCGGGGCTGGCGTCGAGATCGAGCATGAAATCGCCATGAGTGGCAGAGACGCCGTGATACCCGTCGTGGTGCACTTCCAGACGCAGATCGTCGAGATTGATCCACCCGGCCAGCGATCCATCGGCATGATAGAATCCCCAGCCTGCCGCGATCATGCCTTCGATATCCTCGAATGACCCGTTGGCGATCCGGTTGACGCCCCATCTGTGGATGCCGGTGATGCTTTGGCCGGTCAGGTCGGCGATCTCCCGGGCCTGGTATTCGACCCCGACGGAAATGACCGCCGTCGCGGCCAGGCCGAGCCCGACCAGTCCGCCGGTCAGCACCACCCAGTCAACGGTGACCGCGCCAGACTCATCGGTGGCGAAGCCCAAGACGGCGTGTGAAAATCTACCCATTGCTACTCTCCTCAATTCTCTTTCCAGTTCAATATGATGGTCTGGAATTATCCTTGGAATGGTCAGCTTTCGACGCTGACATTGTCGATATAGGCACCGACATTGTCCTCGGGGCCGGTGCCGCTGATCATGAGCAGGTTCGACCCGTCGCCGGACCCGCCGGTGATCTCGAATTCATAGCTGCTCATGGACGTGCCCTGCGGATTGGCGGTGCCGATCAGTTCGCCGCCCCAGTAGACCTCTACGCCATTGTTCATGCGCGGATCTGCAGCATCGAAGGACACGGTATAGACCTGGCCGTCCACGGCGTCGTTCATGACCTGTCCGAGGCTCATGTTCCCCGGGCTGGCATCGAGATCGAGCATGTAGCCGCCATCGGTGGCCGTTACGCCGTGATAGCCGCTCCAGACCACTTCGGCGCGCGGATCGTCCAAAAGCGACCAGCCGTTCATGGCGCCTGCCGAATAGAACCCCCAACCGGCGGCGATCATGCCCTCTATATCTTCGAAAGAGCCGTTTGCCAGCCGGTTCTGCCCCCACCGGTGCAGACCGGTGATGCTTTGGCCGGACAAGTCGGCGATTTCTTCGGCCTGGTATTCGACCCCCACGGAAATGACCGCCGTTGTCGCAAGACCGAGCCCGACCAGCCCGCCGGTCAGCACCACCCAGTCAACGGTGACCGCGCCGGATTCGTCGCGGAGAAAGCGCTGTATCTCTGTTTTGTCAGTGGACATAACGTCCTCCTCAACCGGAATCTAAATACACTTCCGGTCAAATTGTTCGAAAACTGTGGCAGCAGCCGGGAGGAATCGAGACCGGCCAAAGGTATTCCTGTGATGCCCGATCAGGCCGGGGGGCTTCGCCGCGCGACCGGGGCGGTGCCGAAAATCTGCCCGAAGGTCTTTTCCAACGCCACATCCACATCGTCCAGCGTGACTGGCAGGCCCAGATCGACCAGCGATGTCACCCCGTGCCCGGTAATGCCGCAAGGAACGATGCCGTCGAAGTGGGACAGATCCGGCTCCACGTTGATCGACAGGCCATGATAGCTGACCCATTTGGTCAGCCGAACGCCAAGCGCCGCGATCTTGTCTTCGCGGGGCGTGCCATCGGGCAGGGCAGGCTTGTCGGGGCGGGCAACCCAGACACCGACCCGGCCCTCGCGCTTTTCGCCCGTCAGGTTGAACTCGGCCAGCGTGGCGATGACCCAATCCTCCATCTGCTGCACGAAGGCCCGCACGTCATGGCCACGCGCCGCAACGTCGAGCAGCACATAGGCCACCCGCTGGCCGGGGCCGTGATAGGTATATTGCCCGCCGCGCTTGCTGTCATAAACCGGGAAGCGGTCGGGATCGGTCAGGTCGGCGGGTTTGGCGGAGGTGCCTGCGGTGTAGAGCGGCGGGTGTTCCAGCAGCCAGATCGCCTCGTCCGCCTCGCCCCGTGCGATGGCCGCCGCGCGGTCCTCCATCCAGGTCACGGCCGCCTCGTAGGGCACCAGTTCGTCCGAGCGGATCCATTGAACCATATGCTACCCGGGCAAAAGCCCGGCCTCCTTCACGGCCGCGATGTTGGACCGGCTTACGGGAATGTCGCGTCCGTCCGACATCGTCAAGACCGCGCGCGCGCCGTCGCGCCGGACCGAGCGGACCTGGGCGAGCGACACCCAATGCGACCGGTGGACCTGAAGCCCCGGTATGGGATCGGTTTCGCGAATGGCGTCCGACAGGCGCATTAGCAGCATTTCGCGACCCCTTGTGGTGACGATCTCGACGTAGTGATCCTGCACGGACAGAGAGACCAGCGCCCCGCGCTTGTCCAGCGGCAGGCGGTCGAGAAGGGCGGGGAGCTGGTTGGTGGGGGCATCGGGTGTGGACGGGCCGAGATACAGCGCCACCCCCGCGATGACCATGGCGATGACGATTCCGTTGAGCGCCAGAACCGCAACATAGCGCGGCGCGGTCGGGGCCAGCCCGAAGACAGCCCAGTTGAGCAGCGCGACCTCCAGCGTGACGGCAAGCCCCGCCAGAGCCCCGGCCACCAGTACCGCCGGAGCGCGCGGCAGAAGCCGCCCCAAACCGCCTGCGGTCAGCATGGTGACGAGGATCGAGCCGGTCACATAGGTGACGAAGCACAGCCCCAGCCAATAGGCCAGCCTGGGCAGAAGCGTGAGATAGTCCAGGGTGCCGAACGGTCCCGCGAGCCCTGCCACGATGCCCACGGCAGCGATGATCACCAGCGTCGGCCGGCTGGACAGGATCGCGTGCCATTCACGCTTCGCGGATTGCAAGGGCCCGTCACTCACGAATGCGGCCTTTCTGTTTACGCATCGTCCCTACCGGTTCCGCGCGGGGCCGTGGCACAGCCGGTGCATCGCAATCCGAAAGACAATCAAGAGGTCTGACATGACAAGTTTCGCCCTGCTTTTCAATGCACCGATCGCGGTGCAGATCCATGTTGCCGGTGCCGTGCCCGCCCTGCTGCTGACGCCGCTGGTCTTGTGGCGGGCGCGCCGCGACCGGCTGCACAGGCTGGCGGGCTATGGCTGGGTTCTGGCGATGGCGGTGACGGCGATCAGCTCTTTCTGGATCACGGGGTTCGGTGTTGTGGGCCCGTTCAGCCCGATCCACCTGCTGTCTGTGCTGACGATCTTCGGGCTGGTGACGGGGGTCCGAGCGGCGATCCGAAAGGATATGCGCGGCCACCGGGCGGCGATGACCAATATGTCATGGGGGCTGGCGGCGGCGGGCTTGCTGAACTTCCTGCCCGGGCGATTGACCAACCGGATCGTGCTGGACGGTGCGGGCTGGGACGGCTTCACCGCTGTCGTGGTGCTTGCCGTGCTGGCGGGTGGCGCAGTGTGGTGGATGCGCCGTGCGACCGGGGCGAATCATGCCTGAGGGTGGGGCGGTCAGCAGGCGATCTGGCAGGGCTGCACGGTGTTAATACGCTTTATTGGAGGCGGTTTACTCCAAATAGTAAAGGTTTTCGGACTTTGGATTGAACCGAAACGTGCTAAGTTGCGACCAACAGTTGAGACACCGAATTGGAGGATGCCATGATTATCAAATCCCTGACCGCCGCGACTTTTGCTGTCGCTCTTGCCGCCGTTCCAGCCCAGGAAGCCCGCGCTGATGCAGGCGATGTTGTGGGTGGCCTGATCATCGGCGGCCTGATCGGCGCTGCCATTGCCAACGGCAATAATGGCGGCGGCAATCGCGGAACCACCACCAGCAGCGGTGGCGGCGGCGGAATTCCGGCCAGCCAGATGGGCCGCGACACCCAGACCGCACTGAACTATTTCGGCTTCCAGGCCGGTGCTGTCGATGGCCAGATCGGCAACGGCACCCGCCAGGCGATCGAGCGCTATCAGCTGGTGATGGGCTATCCCGTCAACGGCCGCGAATATGCGACCTACCAGTATGATCAGCTGATGCAGGCCTATTACTGGGCCATCAACGGCGGGTCCGCGCAGACCGGTCTTGTCGGCCAGCCCCTGCTGATCGCCTATCGCAACGCCCAGGTTGCCCCGCAGCAGCCGCAGGTCGTGGTGGTGCCAGCGCAGCCGCAACAGCCCGCACCGCAGGTTGTCGCGCAGCCCCCGGCACAGACCATCATCGTGCCCGCGCCTCAGCCCGCCTCGTCGAACAAGTAATCGGGGCCCGATCCCGCCGATTTCCCAAGGCCGTCCACCCGTTGGACGGCCTTTTTGCATGGCCCCCGCGCGGAAGTGAAAAGAGGTGACGAATCCCCCTTGCGCATCCCCGCGACCCTCGGCTAAACAGCCGCGCACTACCTGATCACGTGCGGTCGTGGCGGAATTGGTAGACGCGCAGCGTTGAGGTCGCTGTGGGGTAACTCCCGTGGAAGTTCGAGTCTTCTCGACCGCACCATGTCACATCCTGATGTGACTTCTGGCAAATCCAAAAACTTACGGATCGCTATTGAGCGCAGGATGTTGCCTCATCCTGTGGCGACGTTCCCGATGCGATGGCGTTGCGATACTGCTCGCGCGGGCGGTTCGGGTCGTCTGATCCGTTGCGAGCCGTCTTGAGAATGGATTTTCCACGGACCCCTGCTGCGACCGGGATTGGTGCCGGCGCAAGGATCACTGCCGGATCGAGGGGGGCGCCCGCCGGTGACCTAGACCAATTGCCGATCGCGGGCGATCATAGCGGCCTGGGTGCGGTTGCGGGCATCCAGCTTGCGGCACAGGGTCTTCACATGCAGCTTGATCGTGACTTCCTGAAGGTTCAGTTCGCGGGCGATTTCCTTGTTGGACTTTGCGTCGCAAAGCGCCCGCAGAACCTCGGTTTCCCGCGTGGTCAGATTGGCCTCGTTGGTATTGCTGGCCTGCTGCTGGAACGAGACAGGCATGAACACCTCACCCAGGACCATCAGGCGGATCGCGCCGATCATGGCCTTGGCGCTCATGGTCTTGGGAACGAACCCGATGGCTCCGGCCTCGATGGCGCTTTGTGCAATGGCGGGGGTCGCCATGCCCGACAGAACCGCGACCGGGCCACCATTCATGGCGGCTTTCATCTGGGCGACTCCCTCCAGCCCGTTCATGCCGGGCATCTTGTAATCCAGAAGGGCCAGGTCGAATTCACCGTTGCGGGCTGCGGCTAGGGCGTCGTCCAGATTTTCCGCGGTCGCCACCTCGTCAACCCCTTCGGATTTCAGGAACAGGCTGATCGTGTCGCGAACAAGGTCGTGATCATCCGCAAGAAGAATGCGCATTTCTTTCCTTTCCATGACTGCCCGGTGTCGATGGTAGCGGATTGCCTGAGCGGATGGAATAGCGGTTTCGCCCTGTCTGCCTCTACCCGCTGCCTGGGGCGGCGCCCACCCATGGCCGCCCCGACCGCCGAAAAGAGGCAGGCTTGGGCGGGATGTTCGATCCGTTACGCCACCATGGCTCACATGCGTTTGGCGACCTCCTCCAACATCACCTCGGTCGCGCCGCCGCCGATGGCCTGTACTCGGGCGTCGCGGGTCATCCGTTCGATCACGGTGCCGCGCATGAAGCCGGTGCCGCCATGGAATTGCAGGCAGTCATGCATGACCCGGTTCACCAGATCACCGCAGAGCGCCTTGATCATGGAGACCTCTTTAACCACCTCTTCGCCCGCCGCGTCGCGCATGGCGGTGGCATAGATCAGGTGGCGCGCGGCGGTCACTTCGGCCTGCAGCATCGCCAGCCGCTGGCGGATTGCCTGCTTGTCCCACAGGGGCGCGCCGAAGGCCTGGCGGGTCTTCACGTAATCCACGGTCAGATCAATCGCGGCCTGCGCTTCGCCCATGGCCATGGCGCCGATCACGATGCGTTCGTTCTGGAAATTCTGCATGATCGCGTAGAAGCCGCGTCCTTCTTCGCCCAGGATGTTCTCGGCCGGGATCTCGCAGTTGTCGAACAGAAGCTCGGCGGTGTCGGAGCTGCGCCAGCCGTGTTTGTCGAGTTGCCGGGCGACGGTGAAGCCGGGCGTGCCCTTTTCGACCAGAAACATGGTCACCCCGCGCGAGGGCGGGGCGTTCGGGTCGGTCTTGGCAGCGACGCAGTAGATGTCGGCGTGCACGCCATTGGTGATGAAGGTCTTGGCCCCGTTCAGAACGAAGGCGTCATTGCCCTTGCGGGTGGCCCGTGTTCGGATGCCCTTCACGTCCGACCCGGCGCCGGGTTCGGTCACGGCGACAGCGGTGATGGTCTTGCCCGAGATGATCCCCGGCATCCAGCGGTCGCGCTGCGCATCGGTCCCTGCGTTGAACAGGTGGACCGAGGCCATGTCGGTATGCACCAGTGCGGTGATCGCGACGCCGGAGAAGGTGGAGCGGCCCAGTTCCTCGGCCCAGACCGTCGTGGCGCGGGTGTCCATCTCGGCCCCGCCAAAGCGGTCCGGGTAGCGGATGCCGAAGAAGCCCAGTTCTCCCATCCGGGTCAGCACCTCTCGCGGGACCATCCCGGTCTCTTCCCATGCATCTGCATGGGGTTTGATCTCCTCCTCCACAAAGCGGCGGATCTGATCGCGTAGCTGTTCGTGCTCCGGTTCCAGAAACAGGCTGTCTGTCATGGCGTGTCCTCCCTCGGGACGCAGGCTGGCGCAGGCACGGGCCAAATGGCAAGCACGACGTAACGGCGGGATTTCCGAACTTTCCTTCCGCAGGGGAAACATGCACAACTGCGCGTCATGACATTCAGCCTTGCCGATATCCTGACCGCCCGCCACGTTCTGCGCGGGCAGGCAGACGCCACGCCCTTCGTGCCCTCGCCTTACATGAGCGCGCGGACCGGGCATGATTTTCTGCTGAAGCTGGAGACGTGCCAGCCCATTGGGGCCTTCAAGCTGCGTGGTGCGATGAATGCTGTGATGACCCTGCCGGATGGCGTTGCAGGGGTGACCTGCTGTTCCACCGGCAACCATGGGCGCGGCGTGGCCTATGCCGCCGCGCGCCGGGGGATCCGCGCGGTGATCTGCATGTCGGAACTGGTGCCACAGGCCAAGGTGGACGGCATCCGCGCGCTTGGGGCCGAGGTGAAGATCGTCGGGCGCAGTCAGGACGACGCGCTGGCCGAAAGCCTGCGTCTGGTGGAGCAGGAGGGTTTGGTCGAGATCTCGCCCTTCGATGACCCCAAGGTGATCGCGGGGCAGGGCACCATCGGGTTCGAGATGATCGAGGCCCGGCCCGATCTGCACACGGTTCTGGTGCCGCTGTCGGGGGGCGGGCTGGCGGGCGGCGTCTCGGTGGCTGTGAAATCGGTGAACCCGGATGTGCAGGTCATCGGCATCACCATGGACCGGGGCGCGGCCATGCAGGCCTCCATCGCCGCGGGCCACCCGGTCGAGGTGGAGGAAGTGCCGAGCCTAGCCGACTCGCTTGGCGGGGGGATCGGGCTGCACAACAGGCTCAGTTTCCCACTCTGCCGTGACAATCTCGACGCAATCGTGCTGGTGACGGAAGAAGAAATCCGCGACGCGATGCAGGTTCTGTTCTACGAGGATCGCATGGTTGCGGAAGGGGCCAGCGTGGTGGGGCTGGCGGCGGTGCTGGCGGGCAAGGTCAGGCCCGAGGGGCCGGTCGGCACCATCGTGACGGGGCGCAATCTGGATATGGTCCAGTTCCACCGGATCATGGCGGGCGAGGATATTTCATTGGGGGACAGGATCTTGAAGGGCAAGACATATGGCGCATGACATCCGCATCGTGACAGAGGCGCAGCTGCGGCAGGTGGTGGAGCTGGACCTGACCGCCATCGACGTGGTCGAGAGGGCCTTCGCGGCGCTGGCCTCTGGTCGGGTGGTGATGCCGCCGATCCTGTCGATGGATCTGCCCGACGCGAACGGAGAGGTCGACGTCAAGACCGCCTATATCCCCGGCTTCGACGGCTTCGCCATCAAGGTCAGCCCCGGCTTTTTCGACAATCCCAAGCTGGGACTTCCCAGCCTGAACGGTCTGATGATCCTGTTTTCCGCAAAGACCGGGCTGGTGCAGGCGGTGTTCCTGGATAACGGCTACCTGACCGATATCCGCACCGCCGCCGCAGGGGCCGTTGCCGCGCGCCATCTTGCGCCGCCGCATGTGGACACTGCAGGCGTGATCGGTACCGGCGTTCAGGCGCGCCTTCAGATTCAGGCCGCGCATCTGGTGCGGCCCTTCAAGCGGCTGCTGGTCTGGGGACGGGATGCCGCCAAGGCCGCTGTTTGCGCCGACGATCTGCGTCTTGACCTGGGGATCGAGGTCGATGCCGTGTCAGACCCGGAACGGCTGGTCGCGGAAAGCCAGCTGGTGGTGACGACGACCCCCTCCCGTGCCCCGGTGATCAAGGCCGACTGGCTGCATCCGGGCCTGCACATCACCGCAATGGGGTCGGATCAGGCCGGGAAATGCGAGCTCGACCCGCGCGCGCTGGTCCTGGCCGACGCCTATATCTGTGACAGCGTCGCGCAATGCGAAGTGTCGGGGGAGTTGGAGGCGGCGCTGGCCGTCAATCTCTGGACCAAGGGCCCACCCGCCGAACTGGGGCAGATCATCAACAGAAGCGCCATTGGCCGCCGCACTGCCGATGATATCACCATCTGCGATCTGACCGGCACCGGGGCACAGGACACCGCCATTGCCAGCCATGTCTTTGCCCGGCTTGGCGATGCAGGGACCAGCGTGACAAGCTAGGGCTGGAAACGGCCCGTCTCTTTGGCTATTGTCGAGCCGACCACGGCAATAAAGGCATTGCGCGCTGCTGCCGGGGTGAGCGGAGCCTTTTGCCCAGCTCTATCCGGCCCCAGCCCGGAAGCGTGCATCCCGGCTCCTATCCTGTGACCTTAGGCGGCGCGCCGCCAGAACCGCGAGAGATGAGCCATGCTGCGCAATGACCAACTGGACCAGTGGGACCGCGAGAATTTCTTCCACCCCTCCACTCACCTAGCCGAGTTTGCCCGGGGCAACCTGCCCAACCGGGTCGTGACCGGCGGCTCGGGCTGCCATATCGAGGACCGCGAGGGCAACCGTCTGCTCGATGCCTTTGCCGGGCTTTACTGCGTGAATGTGGGCTATGGCCGTCAGGACATCTCTGATGCCATCGCCGCGCAGGCCAAGGAACTGGCCTATTACCATTCCTATGTGGGCCACGGAACCGAAGCCTCGATCACGCTGGCCAAGATGATCCTCGACCGCGCGCCGTCGAACATGTCGAAGGTCTATTTCGGCCTTGGTGGCTCGGATGCGAATGAGACCAACATCAAGCTGGTCTGGTACTACAACAACATCCTCGGACGGCCCGAGAAGAAGAAGATCATCAGCCGCTGGCGTGGCTATCACGGGTCGGGCCTGATGACCGGCTCGCTGACCGGGCTGGAGCTTTTCCACAAGAAATTCGACCTGCCGCTGACCCAGGTGATCCACACCGAGGCGCCCTATTACTATCGCCGCCCCGATCTGGACATGTCGGAGGAGGCCTTCACCACCCATTGCGTGGCCGAACTGGAAGCGCTGATCGAGCGCGAGGGCGCCGACACCATCGCCGCCTTCATCGGCGAACCGGTGCTTGGCACCGGCGGCATCGTGCCCCCGCCTGCGGGCTACTGGGCGGCCATTCAGGCGGTGCTGAAGAAGCATGACATCCTGCTCATTGCCGATGAGGTCGTGACCGGGTTCGGCCGCCTCGGCACCATGTTCGGCTCGGACCACTACGGGATCGAGGCCGATATCATCACCATCGCCAAGGGGCTGACCTCGGCCTATGCGCCTCTGTCCGGCTCCATCGTGTCGGACAAGGTCTGGAAGGTGCTGGAGGACGGCACCGACGAAAACGGCCCCATCGGCCACGGCTGGACCTATTCCGCGCATCCCATCGGGGCGGCGGCGGGCGTCGCGAACCTCAAGCTGATTGATGAGCTCAACCTCGTCCAGAACGCGGGCGAAGTGGGCGGCTACCTCAACGCCACGATGACGGCGGCGCTGGCGGAGCATGCCAATGTCGGCGAGATCCGAGGCGAGGGGATGCTCTGCGCCGTGGAATTCGTGCAGGACAAGGGCAGCCGCAGCTTCTTTGACGCCTCCGAGAAGGTAGGCCCCCGCATCGCGGCGGCGCTGCTGGAGCATGGCGTCATCGGCCGCGCCATGCCACAGGGCGATATCCTCGGCTTCGCCCCGCCCTTCTGCCTGACGAAGGAAGAGGCGGACGAGGTCGTCGGCAAGACCGTGAAGGCGGTGACGGCGGTTCTGGGCTGAGTCTGGCGCTCTAAAGGCTCGGGGCGGGCATTGTCCGCTTCGAGCCCAGAGCAGACACCTGTGAGTGGTCCCGATCATGCCAGAATGTGAAGGCCTTGGTGTGCCGTTGGAGATGCGGAACGTGCGCGGCACATTTTCCTACACCATCAGCCAATCGTTTGGTTGGCAGACCCAGGTCTACCCGGTTGTCTAGCCAATAGTGTCCACGGTATCCTTTCGAGAAACTTCGCTGCGGCCAGATGACTAGACACTAGGGGCGTCGCCAAATCGGTTTGTGCCGGGTGAACCCGCGGCTGAGAGAAACGCAGTAGAGCCAATAGCTGCAGCGAAACTAGCAAGGCCGCAAATTCCCATGACATTTGCTGCAGTCTCCAAAGACGGGCCGCCAAAAGCAAGATTTAGGGCGAAGAAGAAAAATAAAATTCCAAACCCAATTAAGCCGAGGGGCAAGAGACACCACCGCGCGGATCGATCCATATCGTGCAAACGCCGTGAGCCGACAGCTAGAGCTATCGGTATCCAAAGTATTAGCAAGAAAGCCATCGGATAAAATAAAATGAAGGCTGCGGTCCAAAAAGCGGATGCATCGTCCCAATCTCTAGGCGAAAAGGTTATTATTAATCCTAGGACAACTACCAAGACGATGAAAATAAGAAACCACCACCAGAACTCTGACCGCGAAGCTCGCCCCGAGTATTTATAAGAGTGCTATATACAACTTTTTGTGGCAGCAACAAATCCCAAATCCTGTTCTCCTTTGAAGCACTATGCATGAAGTGACTGAACTTTGAAATCAACATCTGCTCCGTCCGCATAGCTGTCATCGACTTCGGATCTCGGGGATTGGACGAAGTCAGTTTCAACCGAGCCCTACCCCTCCAACGGATGAAAACAGGCGACCGACACGCCGTCGCCCTGATCCTTCAGCTCCGGAATCTCGGCGCGGCAGCGGTCGCTGGCGAAGGGGCAGCGGGCGGCGAAGGAGCAGCCGGGGGGCGGGTTCAGCGGGTCGGGCAGTTCGGTTTCGCGGCCCTCGGGCGCTTTCAACTCTCGGCCCACCACCGGGGCGCTGTCCGCCAGCAGCTTGGTGTAGGGATGCCGGGGGGCGGAGAAGATGCGTTCCGCCGGGCCAAGTTCCACCAGGTCGCCGAAATAGAGCACCGCGATGCGGTCGCTCACCGCCTCCACCACCGCGAGGTCATGGGTAATGAAGAGGTAGGTGAGGCCAAATTCCTGCTTCAGGTCCGCCAGCAGGTTCAGCACCTGCGCCTGAACCGACACGTCGAGCGCCGACACCGGTTCATCGAGGATCAGGATACGCGCCTCGGCGGCCAACGCCCGCGCGATGCCGATCCGCTGCGCCTGTCCGCCGGAGAATTCATGCGGGTAGCGGTCGAGGAATTCCTCCCGCAGGTTCACGGCGGCGAAGATCTCGGCGATCCGTTTGCGCCGCTCCGGTGCGGCCATCCCGTGCAGGTGTTTCAGCGGCGCGTCCATGATCTGGCGGATTGTCTTGCGCGGGTTGAGCGAGGACAGCGGGTCCTGAAAGACATACTGGATCTTCTTGCCGAACTCGGACGGATCGGCGGTGTCGAGCGCCGCGCCCTCGATCTCGATCGTGCCTTTCGTGGCGGGCAGAAGCCCCACCAGCATCCGCGCCAAAGTGGACTTGCCGCATCCGGATTCGCCCACGATGCCAAGGGTTTCGCCCTTGGCGACCTCCAGCGTCACCGGCTGCACCGCGTGCACCACCGCGCGGGGCGGGCCGAAGAGGCTCTTGCCGACGGGGAAATCTTTTTTTAGCTTGGTCAGCTTCAGGGCGGCGGTCATGCGGGCAGCTCCTCGATCTCCGGGGCAATGCAGCGGACCCGGCGGGTTGCACCGATTTCATCCAGCGTGATGTTGCCCTGACGGCAGGCCGCGCGGACCTTGTCGCAGCGGTCGGCGAAGGCGCAGCCTGCGGGCAATTTATCCACGACAGGGGGCAGGCCGGGAATGGCCTCCAGCCGCCTGCGCCCGCCGCCCAGTTCGGGGACGCAAGCCATCAGGCGGCGGGTGTAGGGATGGGCGGGGTGGGCCAGGATGTCATCCGTGGTGCCCTGTTCCACGATCCGGCCCGCATACATCACCGCCACCCGGTCACACAGCTGCGCGACGACGCCGAAATCATGAGTGATGAACAGAATCGCGACGCCACGATCCCGGCGCAAATCATCCAGCAGCGTCAGGATCTGCGCCTGCACGGTCACGTCAAGCGCGGTTGTCGGCTCATCCGCGATGATCACGTCGGGGTCATTGGCCAGCGCCATGGCAATGCCCACGCGCTGGCGCATGCCGCCCGACATCTCGTGCGGGTAATTGTCCACCCGGTCCTCGGCATTGGGAATTCGGACGGATTTCAGCAGCTCGATGGCATGGGCGCGGGCCTCGTGCTTCGGCACGCGGCGATGAACGCGGACCGCCTCGATCAGCTGATCGCCCACGGTATAAAGCGGATGGAGCGTCGCCAGCGGGTCCTGGAAGATATAGGCCACCTTGCGCCCGCGCAGGCTGCGCAGCAGTTCATAAGGCGCACCGACCAGTTCCTCGCCGCGATAATAGACGGACCCGCCGGTGATCTTGCCCGGCGGCGAGGCGACGAGCCCCATGATGGACAGCGCCGTGACCGACTTGCCGGACCCGCTTTCGCCAATGAGGCCGAGGCATTCGCCGGGCTGGATCTGCAGGTCGACGCCGCCCACGGCGCGGTAGATGCGCGGGCCGATATGGAACTGGGTTTCCAGCTGAGACAGCTCGAGCAGGGCGGTGCCATCTGCTGTATCGCCGGGTTGCCGATCCCGGTCCACCAGCGTGGCGGGAAGGGGGCGGCTGAGCGCGCCGGACTTCAGGCGCGGGTCCAGCGCATCGCGCACCCCGTCGCCAAGCAGGTTGATCGCCATGACGATGATCAGGATCATCACACCGGGAACCAGCGAGGTGTGCGGGTTGGTGATGAGCGCCGAGCGCGCCTCCCCCAGCATCGACCCCAGATCGGCCTGCGGCGGTTGAGACCCAAGCCCGAGGAAGGAGAGGCCAGCGGTTTCAAGGATCATCCAGCCCACGGTGGTGGACATGGCGATGACGATCACGGGCAGCACATTGGGCAGGATCTCGGTCAGGATGATCTTGGTATCCGACAGCCCCGCCAGCCGCGCCGCATCGACGAATTCCTTATGCGCAATGCCGACGGTGATGCCCCGGATATTCCTTGCGAAAAACGGGATGTTGACGGCAGCGACAGCAATCAGCGCGTTCATCAACCCGGGGCCGAGGGCCGCCACAATCGCCAGCGCCAGCAGGATATAGGGGAAGGCCATCAGCACATCGACGAAGCGCATGATGATGTTGTCGGTGCGCCCACCGTAGTAGCCCGAGATGATGCCGATCGCGGCCCCGATCGTGGCGGCGATGAAGGCGGCGGCGAAACCCACGGCGAGGGATAGCCGCGTGCCCCACATCAGGCGGGACAGCAGGTCGCGCCCCAGGTGATCGGTGCCCAGAAGCGCGCCTTCGGAAAAGGGCGGCGTGAAGCGGGCGGGGGTGTTCGTCACGTCCGGGTTGGCCAGCGGCAGGATCGGCGTCAGCACGGCCAGCAGCACGACAAGGCCCATGACGATCAGCCCCGCCAGCGCCAGCTGGTTGCGGGCGAGAAGCTTGAGGAACGCCATCATGTCTTGATCCTCGGATCGAGCAGGCTTTGCGCCACGTCGACGATGATGTTGAAAAGAACGTAACAGGCGGCGACGAAGACCACGCCGCCTTGGACCAGCAGGATGTCACGGCGCAGGATCGCCTCGACCAGCATCTGGCCGATGCCGGGCCATTGGAAGACGCGTTCGATATAGACTGCGCCCGACAGGACAAAGCCCGCCTGGATGCCGAGAACGGGGATGATCGAGACCATCGCGGCGCGCAGCGCGTGACGCCAGATGATGCCGCGCTCATGCACGCCCTTGGCGCGGGCGGTGCGGATGAAGTCCTGGCGCAGAACCTCCAGCATGGCCGACCGCGACAGGCGGGCGATCACGCCGGTGGCCACCACGGCGAGCGCCAGCGCGGGCATGGTCAGGTGATCAATGAGCGCCCAGATGTCGCGCGTGCCGTAGATCGGCCACATGCCCGAGACCGGGAACCAGCGCAGGTTCACCGCGAAAATCAGGATCATCATCATGCCAAGAAAGAAGGAAGGGATTGATATCCCTAGCAAAACCGCGAAGGTGATCGCCTTGTCCGCAAACCCGTACTGACGCGCGGCGGAGATCACGCCCGCCGCGATGCCGAGGAATGAACAGAGAATGAACGCCGTGCCCGCAAGGATCAGTGTTGCATTGAAGCGTTCCAGAACCTCGTCCAGTACCGGGCGGTTGAGGTTAAAGGACCGCCCCAGATCGCCTTGAACAAGGTTTCCGAGCCAGATGAAATAGCGTTGCACCAGCGGCTCATCGAGCCCCAGATCGCGGTTCAGTTCGGCCACGTTTTCGGGTGTCGCGTAGCTGCCCAGAATGGCGGTGGCGGGATCGCCGGGGATCATCGCCATGATCACGAAAACCACGATCGAGATGCCGATCAGCACCGGGATCGCGGAGAGAAGTCGGCGGAGGATGTAGCGGCCCATGGCGGGATTATCTCCGGTCGGCGGGGGCTGAAAAGAGGGGGGCGCCCCCCGTGCACCGGGCGTACACCCCCTGTACACCCCCCGTGCAGACAAAATCGCACCGCGGCGAGGGGAAGGGAGACCCCCGCCGCGGCGCTTAGCTTAGGCTCAGTTCTTCACCACGTCATGCAGCAGCAGGAAGAAGGAGGGTTCAAGCGCGAAGCCTTCGACCCGGTCATTGGTGACTGCGTTCTGCACCCAGTTTGCCACGAAGACCCACGGCGCGTCCTCCTGCACGATCACCTGCATCTGGCGATAGAGTTCCGCGCGGCGGTCCTGGTCGGTCGAGGTGCGGGCCTCTTCCAGCAAGGCGTCAACCTCGGGGTTGGAATAGTAGCCGGAGTTGAAGCCACCCTGATCGGGCCAGGCATCGGTGCGCAGCGCCAAGTAGGGCAGGGTGTCGGGGTCGTTCGTCATCCACGCCATTTCCGCCATGTCGGCCTCACCCTCAAGGCCCGGATTCACGCGGCCAAGGAAGGTGTTCCATTCATAGGTTTCGATGGTGACGTCGAAGCCCACGGCCTCCAGATCCGCCTGAATGGCGGTGCCCATGGCGACGGGGTCCAGCATGCCCGATCCGCCCTCGGTCACGTAGAAGGTGATCTCGGGGTTCTCGACACCGGCCTCGGCCAGCAGTTCACGGGCGCGGTCGGGGTCGTAGGGATAGGGCTCCAGTTCCTCGTTATAGGCCCATGCGAAGGCGGGCGGGGTCGGACCGGCCGCAACGGCGGCGGTGCCTTCCAGCACGTCATTCACGATGGCTTCCTTGTTGATCGCGTAGTTCGCGGCCTGACGGACGCGCACATCGGCAAACGGGCCTTCCAGAGCGTTGAGGATCAGGAACCAGACGTGGGGGCCTGCCTGTTCGACGATCTGGAAGCTGTCGCCGCCGAATTCGGACAGGGCCACCGGCGGAACTTCGACCATCATGTCGATGCCGCCAGCGAGCATTTCGGCCACGCGGGTGTTGGCGTCGGTGATCGGGCGGAAGACCACGGCCTCCAGCGCGGGCGCACCGCCCCAGTAATCGGGGTTACCGGTCACGACCACGGCCTCATTCGCGCGCCATTCCTCGAAGACGAAAGCGCCAGTGCCGGACGGGTTGCGGCCGAAGTCCTGGCCATGCTCCATCACAGCGGCGGGCGAAACGATGAGGCCGGTGGGATAGGCGAGGTTCGACAGGAACGGTGCGTAAGGCGCGTTCAGGGTGAACTGAACGGTCATGTCGTCGAGCGCTTCGACCTCTTCCACGGCCGAGAAGAAGAAGGACAGCGGGAAGGGGCCGGTGTCATGGTAGGGGTGGTCTTCATCGAGCATCCGGTCGAAGTTGAACACCACGGCCTCTGCATTGAAGGGAGAGCCGTCATGGAAGCTGACACCTTCGCGCAGGGTGAAGGTGTAGACGGTGCCGTCCTCGGAGATGTCCCAGGAGGTGGCCAGCGCGGGCTCCACTTCCAGAGTGCCGGAGGCGTAGCGCACCAGCCCGTCATAGACATTCATCAGAATGCGGAAGTCGTTGACGGCGGTCACGGCATGGGGGTCGAGCGCCTGTGGCTCGGCCACCTGGCCGACGACGAGAACGCCGGGCGGGGTTTGTGCGGCGGCGGGATTGGCCCCTATGGCCAGCGCCGAGGCCGCCACGGCGGCAAGCAGCGCGCGCCGTGTCATGGACAGCAGTTTCATGGCAGATCCTTCCCTGTGGAATTTATCATGATGAATTGCATTCACGCAAATGATCATGATAAATTCAAGAGAAATATTAGCGGGAGCCCGGCATGACCTTCTCGATTCTTGCCCATGACCAGAAAACAGGCACTTACGCGGCGGCGGCTGCGACAGGCAGCCTGTGCGTGGGCGGATGGGTCATTCGCGGCGATATCGAGCGCGGGCTGTCGGCCTCTCAGGGGACCGCGCCCAGTACGTTCTGGCGCGATGAGGCGATTCGCCTGATGGGTCAGGGGGTGAGCGCAGGCGATGCGGTTTTCGCTGTGACTCAAGGGGATGCGGGGCGCGGGCACCGGCAGCTGATCACGCTGGATGTGGCGGGCCGGGCCGGAGGTTTCACCGGCGGCAAAAGCGTGCCCGCCGCTGCGCATCGCTGCTTTGGCGGGCTGGCGGTGGCGGGGAACATGCTGAGTTCCGAGGCGGTTCTTGACGCGCTTGTCGCGCGCTACCGCGAGGGCGAGGGCGAGGACATGGCCGAGCGGCTGCTGGCGAGCCTGCGGGCGGCAGAGGTGGCAGGGGGTGATTCGCGCGGGCTGCTGTCTGCGGCGATGCTGGTGCTGCGCCCCGATGCGCCGCCGCTGGATCTGCGGATCGACCGGAGCGACCAGCCGCTCGACGATCTGGGCGCGTTGCTGCAGGCCGCCCGGACGCCCCCCTATGCGGACTGGCTGGACGAGGTGCCGGTGCTGACGGACAAGGTGCGCGCACCGGGATGAGCTGGGGCGAGAACGCGATTTCGAAATCGCGTCCCCCGCGCTCTGCAAGGCGTGCGGCTCCCCGGGTCGGACTGGTGCGCCTTGGCATCGGCAGGGGCGTGGCCTGGGATCTGGACACAAGGACGCGATTTCGAAATCGCGTGGTCGCGCTGACCTCACCGCCTATTCTGCGATGAAGCGGCGCATGACCTGCGCCTCCTGCCGCTGCATCAGGGCTTCGGCCCCCAGCATATGGGACCGCATGATCGCCTCGGCGCGCGCCGCATCGCCAGCCTCCAGCGCTTCCACCAGATCGAGCTGGTGCCTTTGGCCGCGCGCGCGCAGTTCCTCGTTATGGGGTTCATAGAGGCGGCGGTAAACGGTCAGATCGGTCAGGATCCGCGCCATGAAGGAGACCATGAAGGCGAGCAGCGGGTTGCGGGAATACTCCGCCAGCTTGGCGTGGAACTTGAGCGAGTCGATATGCTGGTCGCGTTCCTCTTCGGGTGTCTCCGCGGGCCGGTCATATTGCTGGACCAGCCCCCGCAGCTCGGCGATCTGGCCCGGGCTGAGTGTACCCGCAAGCGATGCGGCCAGTTCCGGCTCCACCACCTTGCGCATCTGGTAGATGTCGGACACCGACAGATCCTGGAAATAGAAATAGTTGGCCAGCAGCGACTTGGCGCGTTCAAGGCTGACCTCGCCCACGAAACTGCCGCCGCCGGGGCCGGTGCGGGTGACGATGAGGCCCTGCGCCTCAAGGATCCGCATCGCCTCGCGCACGGTGCCTTTCGAGACCCCGAAAAGCGTAATCATCTCGGCCTCATTGGGCAGCTTCGCGCCCTGTTTGAGGTCGCGTTCCACGACCCATTCCTTGATCTGGTCAGCCACTTTCACCGGTCGGGACCGTCTGGGAAGGGCTGGTTTCGAGGATGTGTCGGTCATGTGGCTCTGACGTTGATTTATCATGATGAACCTAGACCCAAGCGCCATGCTTGTGTAGGGCCTAATTTATCATGATAAATTTGGATAGCATCATGGATTGGGGAGAAGAGGCCGCGCGGCGGCTGCGGGAGATCGCCGGATGCAGCGGGCCCGGGCCGGGGGTGACGCGCTTTCCCGTCACGGCGGCGCATCGCGCGGGCGCTGGTGGAGATGTGACGCGGGGGAGCGCGCCTCCTCAAGCCCCCTTGTCAGGGGAGCCCTCGTCGGCGCGCGTTGCCACGGCTGCGTGGCGGGGGCGGTGCTCAACTAGCCCAGTTTCGGGTTTGGCACCGGTGCGCGGCGTCGGATCAGCCGATCTTGTCGCGCCATTGGGCGGCCTTGGCGGCAGCCTCGCGCCGCAGCAGCACCATGTCCACATCGACAGCGATGAATGTGCCGCCCGCCTCGTTCACCGCGTCCAGCATCACCGGATCGAGCGACAGGAACCCGGCGGGCAGACCGGCGGTGGTGATCCGTTTCACCGCATCGACAACGGCGGCCTTGACCTCCGGGTGCGAGCCCTGCCCGGGATAGCCCATGGAGGCCGCCAGATCGGCGGGGCCGATGAAGATGCCATCGACGCCGTCAACCGCCGCGATGGCCTCGATATTCGCAAGCGCCTCGGCGGTTTCGACCTGCACGAGCAGGCAAATCTCTTCCGAGGCCCGTGTCGCATAGTCCTTGACCGCACCATAGCGGGTGGCGCGTGTCGTCCCCGCCATGCCCCTTATGCCATGCGGCGGATAGCGGGTGGCGGCGACGGCGGCAGCGGCCTCATCCGCGTTCTGGACATAGGGAATGAGCAGCGACTGCGCCCCGCAATCCAGCAGCTTCTTGATTTCGACCGCGTCATTCCAGCCGGGCCGCACCACGGTGCTGATCGGGTAAGGCGCGGCGGCTTGCATCAGGGGCATCGTGTCGACGGCACCCATGGCGGAATGTTCCGTGTCGATCAGCAGCCAGTCATAGCCGCAACCGGCCAGCAGCTCGACCACGCCATTGTCGGGAATCGAGACCCACATGCCGATCTGTTTCTCGCCCGCCTTGATCGCGGCTTTGAAGGCATTCCTGGGCAGGTCCATGGCGGTGTGTCCTTTACGGTTGCGTGTTAGTTGACATGTTCAGAATTGCATGGGGACGCCGGGAAGGAAAGATGCTGTGCGGGGACTGTGCGGGCTTCTCAAGCCTGTGGGGGCGGGCTATGCCCTAGGGATGAGCACGGACCCTGACCATTTGCCGGGATTGCACCTGATCGTGGACCTTTACGGGGCCATCGGTCTGGATGACACGGAATTTCTTGAAACCACCCTTCACGCGGCGGCGGGGGCGGCGGGGGCCACTGTTCTGGCGGGGCATCTGCATCATTTCGGCGAGGGGCATGGGGTGACGGGCATTCTGCTGCTGGCGGAATCGCATATCTCGATCCACACCTGGCCCGAGACCGGCTATGCCGCCGTGGATATCTTCCTCTGTGGCCGATCCGATGCGCATCGGGCGGCGGCGTATCTGCGTGAGGTGTTGCGGCCCGAACGGGTGGTGATCACCGAGATCGCGCGCGGTCGGGGCTGATCAGGGGAACCACTGGTCCCAGCCATCGAGATAGTAGCCCACAAGCGCATGGGATTGCAGGGTGTTGGCCTCGGCCTCGATCCGCGAGACATCACCCCCGAAGAGCCGCGCGGCCTGCCATTCGTCTTCGTTCAGATAGCGCAGGCCCTCGGGCAGGGGCAGGTTGTCCGCCCCGTGTTCCAGGGGCGCGGCGATGATGAAGCCCCATTCGCCGAAACTGGGCACATAGGTGTGATAGGGCAGCGTCCAGAGACCCGCCGTGCCGGGGGTCAGGGGGTTGGTGGCGCTTTCAAACGTTTCGACGAGAGACCAGAAGGCCTGCCGCGCGAAGAGTGGTGATCCGGCCTGCGTCACGATCAGCCCGTGGGTGGAGAGACGCTCGGCCAGCAGCCCGTAGAAGCTGCGGGAATAGAGCCGCGACAGGGCGAGGTTCTTGGGGTCGGGCAGGTCGAGGATGATGACGTCATAGAGCGCGTCGGCATGTTCGATGAACTCCCACGCGTCGGAATTGATGATCGTCACGCGCGGGTCGCTGAAGGCGTGGTCGTTCAAGGGCGCGAGGTCGGGGTGGTCGCGGAAAAGCGTGGTCACGGCGGGATCGAGATCGACCAGCGTCACGGACTCAACACCATCGTGGCGCAGCACTTCGCGGGTGGCCATGCCGTCGCCGCCGCCGAGGATCAGGATGTTGCGGGCGCGCGGCGCAAGGCCCATGGCGGGATGCACCAGAAGCTCGTGATAGCGGTATTCGTCGATGCTGTCGAACTGGATGGAATGATCGAGGAACAAGCGCACCCGGTCCTGAAAGCGGGTGACGGTGATTTGCTGATAGGGAGTCGCCTGATCGAGGATGATGCTGTCTTCGTACAGCCCCGCATCGGCGATGGAGACCAGCCGTTCCGACATCACAAGTCCGGCCAGCGTGGCGGACAGCGCCAGCGCCCAGAAGGTCACCTGTGCGCGGGTCACGAGATCGCGGAAAATCCACAGAGACAGGCCCGCCACGGCAAGGTTCAGCGCCCCGAAGGTCAGGCTTGCCGACATCAGGCCCAGATGCGGGATGATCAGCAGCGGAAAGGCCAGCGAGGCGGCGAGCGCGCCCACATAATCCACTGTCAGCACGTTCTCAAACCGGAACTCGCTGGCGCCCTCGGACTTCAGGATGCGCACAATGAGCGGGATTTCCATCCCCGACAACACGCCCACGGCGATGAGCATGCCGTAGAGCGGCAGGCCCACATCGCCCAACCAGCCATAGATGATGAACAGCACCGGGGCCATGAAGCCACCGACCAGCCCCAGTAGGATCTGCGCCCAGACAAAGCCCGAAAACGCCTGCCCCACATAGCGCGACAGCCACGATCCCAGCCCCATGGAGGACAGGAAGATGCCGATCACCAGCGAGAACTGACGCACGGAATCGCCGAGCAGGTAGCTCGACACCGTGGCCGCGACCAGTTCGTAGATCAGCCCGGCAATGGCGACCAGAAAGGTCGCCGCCAGCAGCCAGACCTCGCGCAGGCGCGGGGCGTGGGCTGGTGTCATGAAACGATGACGGCCGCGATAATGATGGCGATGGACAGGAACAGCATGCCGATCATGACGGCCAGTGCAATGTTCTGGTCTTCCTCGATCTCCTTGATGATCGGGAAGGGCGAGGCCGCGACGATGATCTTCCACACGATCCACATCAGCACCATGCCGATGCCGGTATAGACGATGGTGCCGAGGATTTCGGCCAGTTGAAGCTCTGCAAACAGTTCCATTGGATCCTCTTTCTTATTTGACGCGACCGAAGCCGAAGAAGCCGCTATTGCCACCGCTGCCGGTCCTCAGCGAGACATGCCGACCGGTGGTGTCGGGGGCCGCGCCGCGATAGGCAACGTAAGAGACACCGAGAACGGCGATGATGGTGACGGCCAGGAATACGGTTCGAAACAGGTTCATGTCAGTCCTCGCTCGTCCAGTCGGACCCGCTCCAGCGTCGGCGGTTGAAGTTCCACCGGCGCAGGAAGCTGACCCCCACCACGATCAGGAAGGCGACGCCAAGCCAGTACAGCCAGTACCCCCGGGAAATGCCCGCGTAGGAGCGGATGGTGACGGTTCCTTCCGCGAAATGAAGCTGGCTGGCGCTGGTCAGATCCCCCTGAAATCCTGCCCGGTTGTTGGCAGAGCCCGGCCCCTGGCTCGACCAGCCAAGATTGAGCAGGTAGCTGCCGGACAGGGTAGAGGGGAAAAGCAGTTCGGTGTGGTTGTTGCCTCCCGGCAGACCGTTTTGACGCTGACCGCCAATTCTGACCCGCGCCCGGCTTGGTGCACCGGACACGGCGCTGCCATCGGCATTGGTCAGGGTAAGCGACGCATAGGCATAGACCGGCGCGCTCGGCGGGTTCGCAAGGGTTGGTTCGACATAGGGTGTGCCGTCAATGGTCAGCCTGACCGGGCCGGGGACATCCGGGATGGTGACAGGCACCGCCGAAGGAATGTCGCGCACATGGACGACGACAGGGTCGCCGACGACCGCGCCGGTCCGGGTGTCGAAGAACAAGGCCAGCGCGAAACAGGCAACCATGGCAATGAGGGCCACGATCTGAACGAAGCGGTCATTTCCGCCGCCCGTATCGGGCTGCATCGGGTGCGGAGCGCTTGGCACCGGCGGGTTTCTGACCCCGAAAGAGGCGGAGACCGCGGCGCTGTCCACCAGTTCCGAGCGATAGACTTCGCGTTCCTGATTGGTCTCCGAGAAGGCCAGCATCGCGTTGTCGGTCAGAACCGACACGGCGGTTGTCTTGTCGCCAATCTTGGGGGCCCAGGTGAACTCGCCTTCGGCAAAGGTGATTTCGCCGGTCGAGGTTTCGTAATAGCGATAGCGATCGCCATCGACGGTCACGGTAGGCGGATGATTGGCCCGCTCCACCTGCGCCGAGGATATCCAGACCGGCCGTCGGTAGCGGCGGGTAAAGACAAGATGCCCGTCCTCGATGGTCAGCCAGGCATAGCCATGGGTGGGTGAATACAGCTGGTGGTCGATCCAGCGCCAGGTCTGGCCGCGATAGCGCTCGGTATATTCCAGCATCCCGATGACTGTATAATCGACGCCCTTGATCTTGCCGGACATGCCGATGCGGAATGGGCTGTCGGGGCGTTTCAGCCCGTCGAACTTGGCGATGACCTTGTAGTTGTCCTGCGTGTCCAGCTCGGCCCCGCAATAGGGGCAGATATGGACCATGACCCGCCCGCCGCCGAGCACATCCAGCCCGGCCCCGCAGGAGGTGCAATTGACGGTGGTGGTGGTCGCGGCAAGGCTCATGACTGCCTCCTGACCGTGATCTCGAAGGGATCAAACCAGTAGCCCAGGAACCACGATTGCCCGCCCTCCCAGATTTCACCCGACAGAAGCAGGCCGTTTGACGCCTGAGCGTTCACGAACTCGTAGGTCTCGCCCACTTTCAGCTCTTCGTCGAAGCTGCCCCTCACCGCCACGCATTCGGCGCTGTCGACCTCGACCACGTTGAAGGACTTGTCCTGACAGTGCAGCGCCCGGCCCGGGCGGAAATCGCCCTCTGTGCGGGGGTAGTTGCGGGCGGGCACCGGTTTTTGCACCACGATATCGCCCTCGTCGACGGAGACCCACATGGGGTCGCCCGAGGGCGTTTCGCCCCAGAATTCCTCCCAGAAGCCGCGACCGTAGGAAAACCGCGCATGGCCATGCAGGGTGACCGTTGTTTCACCGCAGATCACGGTATCGCCAATGTCGAAAAGAAGCGGCACCTCATGCATCACGCCCTGTTCTCCGGCCAGCCGCACGGCGTCTGATTCGATCAGGATCGTCGAGTCGCACGAGGCGCAGGTGACCATGCGCGCGCGCGCTATGGTGGGGGTGACGTCATCGCCGCAATTGGGACAGCTGAATGTGCTCATGTGGCAATCAAGGATCTGCAATAGGCCCCGAAACGGGGCGGAAATCTGTAACACCTGCCAGCCTAAGCGCGGATGGACTCGAAATAAAGGCCGAATTTCCACCAGTGGGGTCAGTCGCGGTATCCGTAATCGGCGAATGCGGCCAGAGCCTCTTCGATCTGGAGCCGGTCAAGCACATGCGGCGTGCCGATGGAGAGGGACAGGATGTAGCCCCGCGCCAGCGTTTCAAGCTCGCCCATGCGCCAGAGCGCCTTGGGAAGCGTTTCGCCCACCACCGTGGCGCCGTGATTGGCCATCAGGCAGGCGTGGCGGTCTGTCATGGCGGTCACCACCTTGCGGGCCAGTTCCTCACCACCGAAAAGCGCATAGCCCGCCAACGGCACGTCATGGCCCCCGAAAGCCGCGACCATGTAATGCACTGCCGGAATGGTCATTCGGTTCTGCGCCAGCGCGGTGCAATGGACGGGATGGGCATGGACGACAGCGTGCATCTCGGGCTTCGCGGCCAGCAGCGCCTGGTGAAAGCGCCATTCGGAGGAGGGCCGGAGGTTGCCTTGCGGGGTCGGCTCGCCCGAGAGCGGCACCCTCTGGATCATGTCGGGCGTCATGGCCTCGTAAGGCACGCCCGAAGGGGTGATCAGCATGACGTCGCCCGCCCGGACCGAGACATTGCCCGAAGTGCCCTGATTGATGCCCTCGGCGTTGAGCCGCAGGCAGGCGTCGATGATCGCCTGCCGTGTGTCGGTCGTATCCGTGTAGGGCGGTGTCATCGCACAGCCATCTCGGGGAAGAGCCCGGTAAGCCCGGCCTCGGACGCCTCGCAGAGGCCGCGTTCGGTGATGAGCCCGGAGACGAGTCTTGCGGGCGTCACGTCAAAGGCGGGGTTGCCGGCGGGGGTGCCCTCGGGCGTGACCTGCACGCTGGTGATGCCGGTCGCGTCCCGGCCTTGGACATGGGTGATCTCGCGGGCGGGGCGATCCTCGATGGGGATCTCGGCCACGCCGTCCGAGACGGTCCAGTCGATGGTGGGCGAGGGCAGCGCGACGTAGAAGGGCACGCCATTGTCGCGCGCCGCAAGCGCCTTGAGATAGGTGCCGATCTTGTTGCAGACATCGCCCGTGCGGGTCGTGCGGTCGGTGCCGGTGATGACCATGTCAACCATCCCGCGCTGCATCAGATGCCCGCCCGCGTTGTCGGTGATGTAACTGTGGGAGATGCCATGGCTGCCCAGTTCCCATGCCGTCAGCGCACCCTGGTTGCGGGGCCGGGTTTCATCGACCCAGACATGGAGGGGAATGCCCGCCTCATGCGCGTGATACATCGGGCTGGTCGCGGTGCCCCAGTCCACTGTCGCCAGCCAGCCCGCGTTGCAATGGGTGAGCAGGCGGACCGGCTCGCCCGCCGGTTTTTTCTCCGCGATGGCCGTGATGAGGCTGAGGCCATGGAGGCCGATGCGGCGGTTGATCTCCACATCCTCGTCGGCGATGGCGTGGGCGAGTTGCAGCGCGGCGGCGGCGCGGTCCTGTTCGGGCAGGGGGCGCATGGCGGCGGTCGCCCGGTCGAGCGCCCATCTGAGGTTGATCGCCGTGGGCCGCGTGGCGTGGAGCCGGTCATAGGCTTTGGTCATTGCGCTGTCGGAGCTGTCCTGCGCCAGCGCGAAGGCCATGCCATAGGCGGCCGTCGCGCCGATGAGTGGCGCGCCGCGCACATGCATGTCGGTGATCGCGGTGCAATAGTCGGCGAGGCTGTCGAGCTGCTGGATACGGAATTCATGCGGGAGCCAGCGTTGGTCGATGATCTGCAGGGCGCTTGCATCATCGCTCCACCAGAGGGAGCGGTAGGGGGTACCATTGACTTTCATGGGGATATGGTTGGGCCGGGGCGGGCAGGGGGTCAAGCCGGTTTCGCCGCGCCTTTGGCGCGTCGACCGGGGAACGCGCCTCGTCACCCCCCGCTTGCGCGGGGACCTCCTCAGCGCGTGTTGCCACGGATGCGTGGTAAGGGACGGTCTTCGTGTCAGCCTGTCCGCTGGTGGCTGGGTCGGATGCCTCCGGCGGAGGTATTTTGGCCAAGATGAAAGCGAAAAGGCCGCCTGCGGGGTGCGGGCGGCCTTCTTGCGTGTGGTGTGTCGGCGGGGTTAGCCGATGATCGCGTTCAGCGTGGCAGAGGGGCGCATGACGGCGGCCTTCTTTTCCACCGAGGGCTTGTAGTAGCCGCCGATATCGGCCGCCGGGCCTTGCGCGGCCTTGAGTTCGGCCAGGATCGCCGCTTCGCCATCGGCCAGGGCCTTGGCTACGGGGGCGAAATGCGCTGCGAGATCCGCGTCGTCGGTCTGGGCCGCCAGTGCCTCGGCCCAGTAGCGGGCGAACCAGTAGTGGCTGTCGCGGTTGTCAGGCTCACCGACCTTGCGGGACGGGCTGCGGTTGTCGTCGAGGATGCCTTGCGTGGCGGCCTCGGCGGCGCGGCCCAGGACGCCCGCCTTGGCATTGCCACGGCTGTCGGCGAGGAAGTTGAGGCTTTCGCCAAGGGCGCAGAATTCGCCCATGGAGTCCCACCGCAGGTGGTTTTCCTCGACCAGTTGCTGCACATGCTTCGGCGCTGAGCCGCCCGCGCCGGTCTCGAAAAGCCCGCCGCCATTCATGAGCCCCACGATGGAGAGCATCTTGGCCGAGGTGCCGAGTTCGAGGATCGGGAAGAGGTCGGTCAGGTAGTCGCGCAGCACGTTGCCGGTGATGGCGATGGTGTTGCCGCCTGCGGTGATGGTTTCCAGCGAGGCGCGGGTGGCCTCGCGCGGGGCCATGATCTCGAACTTGTCGGCGACGCCTGCGGCCTCCACCGCGGGCTGCACGTATTTGATCAGCTCGGCGTCATGGGCACGGTTTGCGTCGAGCCAGAAAATCGACCGGAAGCCCGTGAGGCGCTGACGGTCGATGGAAAGCTGGATCCAGTTCTCGATCGGGGCTTTCTTGACGGTGCAGGCGCGCCAGATGTCGCCCTGTTCCACCTCGTGGGAATGCAGCGTCTCGCCATTTGCCAGCACGATGCGGATGGTGCCGTCGGCGGGCGCCTCAAACGTGGTGGGGTGGGAGCCGTATTCCTCGGCCTTCTGCGCCATCAGGCCGATATTCTGCACGGTGCCTGCGGTTGCCGGATCGAGCGCGCCATTGGCTTTGAAGAAGCTGATCGCCTCGTCATAGACCGGGGCGTAGCAATTGTCAGGGATGACGCAGTTGGTATCACCCTCGTTGCCATCAGGGCCCCAGCCCTTGCCACCGGCGCGGATCAGCGCGGGCATGGAGGCGTCGATGATGACGTCGGAGGGGATGTGCAGGTTGGTGATGCCCTTGTCGGAATTGACCATATACATCGGTGGGCGGTCGGCCGTGGCGGCCTCGATGGCGGCCATGATCTCTGCGTTGTCGGCCACGCGGGCCAGCACGTCGCCGAGCCCTGAGTTGGGGTTCACGCCGAGCGCGGCCAGCTCTTCGCCGAACTGGTCGAACACGGGGGCGAGCCAGGCTTTGACGGCATGGCCGAAGATGATGGGGTCGGACACCTTCATCATCGTGGCCTTCATGTGCAGCGAGAAGAGTGTGCCGTCGGACTTGGTGTCTTCGATGGCCTCAGTGAGGAAGGCGGAGAGCGCCTTGACCGACATGAAGGTGGCGTCGACGACTTCGCCTTCGATGAGCGGCCAGCTGTCCTTGAGCGTGGTGACCGTGCCATCCTTGCCCACGAATTCGATCTTGGCTGCACCGGCCTGTTCGGCGGTCAGCGTGGCCGACACCTCATTGGCGTAGAAGTCATTGCCGGGCATGGAGGACACCTTGGTCTTGCTGTCGGCAGACCATGTGCCCATGCGGTGCGGGTTCTTCTGGGCGAAGTTCTTGACGGCGGCGGCGGCGCGGCGGTCGGAGTTGCCTTCGCGCAGCACCGGGTTCACGGCAGAGCCCTTGAGCGTGTCATACTTGGCGCGGACGGCCTTTTCCTCGTCGGTCGCGGGGGCCTCGGGGTAGTCGGGCAGGGCGTAGCCTTGCGACTGGAGCTCTTTCACCGCGGCAACGAGCTGCGGGACCGAGGCCGAGACGTTCGGCAGCTTGATCACATTCGCTTCGGGCGTCTTCACCAGCTGGCCCAGTTCGGCCAGATCATCGGACTGGCGCTGATCTTCGGTCAGGTAGTCCGGGAAGGTCGCCAGGATGCGGCCGGCCAGCGAAATGTCCTTGGTGCCGACGCTAACGCCAGCGGCATCGGCGAATTTGCGGATGATCGGCAGGAACGAGGCCGAGGCCAGTTCGGGCGCTTCGTCTACAATGGTATACACAATGTCAGGTTGTTTTTGATCTGCCATGTTCCGTTCCCTTTTTCAAAGTTCCGAGGGGGTCTGGGGGCCTTGTGGCGCTGGCCGTTTCGGTGCGCGCGGGCAGGTCCCCGGGATTCGCCGTGGTTGCTTTCGCCGCTGGCCTAAATCAGCCGCGGGGAATGATCAACAGGACAAAGGCGCGCGTCTCGGGCTCAGGTGACGCGCGACCGGGTCTGGTATTCGGGGGCCTCGTAAGCGCGGGTCTTGATCACCTCTTCGAGGATCTCGGCGGCGCGGATCACGTCGCCCTCATCGAGATAGAGCGGCGTGAAGCCGAAGCGCATGATGTCGGGCGCGCGAAAATCGCCGATGACGCCACGCGCGATGAGCGCCTGCATGGCGGCGTAGCTGTGCGCGAAGGCAAAGGAAACCTGGCTGCCGCGCGTCGAGGGATCGGTGGGAGAGGCGAGGCGCAGCTCGGGGCATCGGGCGGTAACCTCGCGGATGAAGCAATCCGACAGGGCCAGTGAGGCCTTGCGCAGATCATCCATGTCGACCCCGTCCCAGGCCTTGAGCGCCTCTTGCAGAACCGCCAGCTGCAAGATCGGCGGCGTTCCAACGCGAAGCCGTTCGGTGGCCATGGCAGGGCGGTATCCCAGTTCCATCGCAAAGGGCGCGTCGTGGCCGAGCCAGCCGGAGAGCGCCGGTTGCACGCCCTCGATGATATCGGGGCGGGCATAGATGAAGGCCGGCGCGCCGGGGCCGCCGTTGAGGTATTTGTAGCTGCAGCCCACGGCGAATTCGGCATTGCTGGCGGCCATATCGACCGGCACGGCCCCCGCCGAATGGGCAAGATCCCAAATCATCACCGCGCCCATGGCATGGGCCTTTTCGGTGATCGCCTTCATGTCGTGCATCCGGCCGGACCGGTAATCCACATGGGTCAGCATGACGACGGCCACCTCTTCGGTGATCGCGTCGGCCACATCTTCGGGCGCGGGGGTGCGCAGCGCGTATCCCTTGTCGATAGTGCCGATCAGCCCCTGCGCCATATAGAGGTCGGAGGGGAAATTGCCATTGTCCGACAGGATCACGCGGCGGTCGGGGCGCATCTTCAGGGCGGCGGCCAGCGCCTGATAGACCTTGATCGACAGCGTGTCGCCGGTGGCAACAGACCCCGCAGGCGCGCCGATCAATTGCCCGATCCGGTCGCCCACCACGCGGGGCAGGTCCATCCAGCCCGCCACGTTCCAGGCGCGGATCAGCTGCCCGCCCCATTCCTGCTCGATCACGTGCGTTGCCCGCGCCGCAGCGCCCTTGGGCAGCACGCCAAGCGAGTTGCCATCCAGATAGATCACGCCTTCGGGGATCTCGAACAGGTCTTTGCGGGGCAGCGATACGCCCATGTTAAAGGTCTCCTCTGACATGCCAGAGCTCGGGGAACAGCTCCACCTCCAGCATTCGGCGCAGGTATTGCACGCCCGAGGTGCCGCCGGTACCCCGTTTGAAGCCGATGACACGTTCCACGGTGGTGACGTGGTTGAAGCGCCAGCGGCGGAAATAGTCCTCAAGGTCCACCAGCTTTTCACCCAATTCATAGAGCGTCCAGTGCCGGTCTACATTTTCATAGACGGTCTTCCAGCGCGCCTGAATTTCGGGGCGGGCGCTGTGTGGGGTATTCAATTGAGGGTCCGGGGTCGGGTCCGGCCCGTCGACCTCGGCAAACAGCAGCGTAACCACTTCGTCATAGAAACTTGGCCGGGCCAGTTCGGCCTCCAGTATAGCCGCGACGCCGGGCACATGGGCATGCGGTTTGACCATGTTCGGGTTGCGGTTGCCCAGGACGAACTCGATCAGTCGGTACTGGTAGGACTGAAACCCGGAGGACGGCCCGAGGGTCGCGCGGAACCGCGTGTAGTCCGCTGGCGTCATCGTGCGCAGCACGTCCCAGGCGTTGTTCAGCTGCTCGAAAATGCGGGCAACGCGGGCGAGCATCTTGAACATTTGCGACATCTGTCCCGCGTGCAGAGCGTCACGCGCCGCAGAAAGTTCATGGATCGCCAGTTTCATCCACAGCTCGCTGGTTTGGTGCTGGATGATGAACAGCATTTCGTCATGGGCATCCGACAGCGGGTGCTGCTGCTGCAAAATCCCGTCGAGATGCAGGTAGTCGCCGTAGGACATGGCGGCGCGGAAATCCATCTGCGCGCCGTCGCTGCCGGGGTTGTAAGGTTGGTCGCCCATGGCGCGCCTCCTGAGATCGGATGTGGTGCGAGTCTCCCTGTGCGCGACCCTATGGGCTGCCTGATTTTGTTTCAAGCTTAAAATAGTTGGAGATCAGGACCGGCGGTAGGCGGTCGGGGGCTGGCCGAATTCCCGGCGAAAGGCGCGGGTCATGGCACTTGCATCGCCATAGCCGCAGCGGGTGGCGATTTCGGCCACGGAAAGCGTTGTGCGCTCAGTCAGCAGCCGCGCCTGACGGAGCCTGAGCGCCGTATAGACCGCGCGCGGGGCCATGCCCGTTTCGCGGGCGAAATGCGCCTCCAGCCCCCGTTGGCTGAGCGACAGGCGCGCGGCGATCTCGCCCACGGGCAGGGGCGTTTCGATGTTACGGCGCATGATCGAGACGGCTGCCTGAACCAGCCGGTCGCGCGACAGGCGGGTCAGGGGATCGGCGCGCGGGTCGGCCTCGCCATGCATGAAGAGCGCGGCCACCTCCAGCCGCAGCATCGCCCCGTGATGGGTGTCGATCAGATGCAGCATCAGCTCAAACGTCGTCGTGGTGCCGCCGCAGCTGATCCGGTTGCCGTCAATGACGAAGCGATCTTCGGTCACCGTCACATCGGGGAAACGTTCGGCCAGCGTGTCCATCTCGTCCCAGTGGATCGTCGCGCACCGCCCGTCGAGCAGCCCCGCCGCCGCCATCAGATAGCTGCCGGTATCGAGCCCCACGACCGTCCGAAACCGCCCTGCCGCCGCCCGCAAGGCGCGGGTGAGGGCAGGGGTGGCATGGCGTTCGAACTCATAGCTCGGCATCACCAGCAGATAGTCGCCGCCCGGATGATCCGAGAGCCGCGCCTGCGGCTGCACGGTGAGGCCCGAGGAAGACGCCACGCCCGCCCCGTCGAGGCTGAGGAACTGCCAGTCATAGAGCCCCCGCCGTGACAGCATGTTGGCCCCGCGCAACGGTTCCACCGCGTTGGCGAGGCAGTGGTTGGAGAAGGCCGGGAAAAGCAGCACGCCGATGCTGCGGGGCGGCGTAATCTGTTGCGGATTCTGCATGGTTATTGGCTAATTCTGCATGATCGTCCAATGCGCATCTTCCATAGTCTCGGCAACAGGACAAGGGAGAAGGCTCATGCAGTTCGGTCTGACCGATGAACAGGAGATGATCGTCTCCACCGTGCGCAGCTTCGTGGAAAAGGAAATCTACCCCCATGAGGACCTGGTGGAACGCACCGGCGAAGTGCCGAAAGAGGTGGCCGACGAGATCAAGCGCAAGACGATCGAGCTGGGATTCTACGCCTGCAACTTCCCCGAGGAAGTGGGCGGCGCTGGTCTGAACCATCTGGAATTTGCCCTGGTGGAGCGGGAATTGGGGCGCGGGTCCATGGCGCTGAACCACTTCTTCGGGCGGCCCCAGAACATCCTGATGGCCTGCGAGGGCGATCAGAAGGAACGCTATTTGCTGCCCGCCGTGCGGGGCGAGCGGATGGATGCGCTGGCGATGACCGAACCGGGCGCAGGGTCCGACGTGCGGGGGATGAAATGTTCCGCCGTGCGCGATGGCGGCGATTGGGTCGTGAATGGCACCAAGCATTTCATTTCCGGCGCGGATCATGCGGATTTCATCATCGTCTTCATCGCCACGGGCGAGGACATGACGCCCAAGGGCCCCAAGAAGCGGATCACCGCGTTTCTGGTCGACAGGGGCACGCCCGGCTTCACCATCCGCGACGGCTACAAATCCGTCAGCCACCGGGGCTACAAGAACATGATCCTGGAATTCGACGATTGCCGCCTGCCCGACGCGCAGGTTCTGGGTGAGGTCGATGGCGGGTTCGAGGTGATGAACACCTGGCTCTATGCCACGCGGATCACGGTTGCCACGATGAGCGTCGGCCGCGCCCGGCGGGTCTTCGACTATGCGCTGACCTACGCGGCGGAGCGGGAACAGTTCGGCCAGCAGATTGCGAAATTCCAGGGCGTGAGCTTTCAGATCGCGGATATGATCACCGAGATCGACGCGGCGGACCTTCTGACGCTGAACTCCGCGTGGCGGCTCGACCAGGGGCTGCCCGCGAACCGCGAGATCGCCTCGGCCAAGGTTTACGCCACCGAGATGCTGGCACGGGTCACGGACGCGGCCCTGCAGATCTATGGCGGCATGGGGCTGATGAGCGACTATCCGATCGAGCGGTTCTGGCGCGATGCGCGGGTGGAACGGATCTGGGATGGCACCAGCGAGATTCAGCGCCATATCATCAGTCGCGAGCTGTTCCGGCCTTTGGGTGCATGATGAGAGGGATTTCGCCGCGCGTCGCGCGTCGATCCACGCGGTCCTGCGGACCGCGAAAAGGGGGCTCCGCCCCCGTCGCCTTGTGGCGACTCCCCCGAGGTATTTTTGCCAAGATGAAAGCAGGTGCGAGGTGATCTTTGGGACGTGATCTGAACCGGCTGCTGCGGCCCGCGAGCATTGCGGTGATTGGCGGTGGTGCGTGGTGTGCGAATGTGCTGCGCGAATGCCTCAAGATCGGGTTTTCGGGTGATCTGTGGCCCGTGCATCCGCGCCGGAGCGAGATGGCGGGCCTGCCGGTGTTCGCACGGGTCGAAGACCTGCCGGGGGTGCCCGATGCGGTTTTCATCGGCGTGAACCGGCATGTGACGGTGGAATCCGTGGCGCTGCTGTCGAAGATGGGCGCGGGCGGCGCGGTGTGTTTTGCCAGCGGCTTTTCGGAGGCAGAAGCCGAGCTGGCGGACGGGCCGGAACTGCAGCGTGCGTTGGTGGCGGCGGCGGGGGATATGCCGGTGCTGGGGCCCAATTGCTACGGGTTTCTCAATGCTTTGGACGGGGCGTTGCTGTGGCCCGATCAGCATGGGTTGGTGCCTGTGGACAGCGGTGTGGCGATTGTCACGCAAAGCTCCAACATCGCGTGCAACCTGTCGATGCAGGCCCGTGGGCTGCCGATTGCCTATATCATGACCGCCGGAAATCAGGCGCAGACCGATCTGGCGATGATGGGGCGGGGGCTGCTGGCCGATCCTCGCGTGACCGCGCTTGGGCTGCATATCGAGGGGATATCCGACCTGCGCGGGTTCGAGGCGCTGGCGGCCACGGCGCGTGAGCTCAGCAAACCCATCGTGGCGGTCCGGATCGGCGCGTCGGAACAGGCGCGGGCGGCGACGGTGTCGCACACGGCCTCGGTCGCGGGGAGCGATGCGGGGGGGCGGGCGCTGCTGGCGCGGCTCGGGATCGCGCAGGCGCGGACCCTGGCCGAGATGCTGGAGACGCTGAAACTGCTGCATGTGGGCGGGCCGCTCGTGTCGAACCGGATCGGGTCACTCTCCTGTTCGGGGGGCGAGGCGAGCCTGATGGCGGATCTGAGCGTCGATACCGGGCTGGTCTTTCCGCCGCTAGAACCGGGGCAGAGGGCTGCATTGGCGGAGGCTTTGGGGCCGAAGGTGGCGCTGGCCAACCCGTTGGATTACCACACCTATATCTGGGGCGATCAGCCTGCCACCACACGCTGTTTCAGCGCCATGATGCAAGGCGATCTGGCCATGGGTTGCGCGGTGCTGGACTTCCCGCGAGAGGACCGCTGCGACGCCAGTGACTGGCACAAGGTGGTGGAGGCCATCGCCGATACGCAGGCCGCGACCGGCAAGCGCATGTGCATTCTGGCGAGCCTGCCGGAAACCCTGCCGGAAGCAGTGGCGGACCGGGCCGTGGCGCGCGGGATCGTGCCGTTTTCGGGGATGGGCGAGGCGTTGGCGGCGCTCGACCTAGGGGCTTGGCTGGGACAGGCACGGAAGGTGGCGGAGCCAGTGCTGCTCCCGGGTGACCCCATGGGCGCGCGGACGCTGACCGAGGCGGAGGCCAAGGCGGCGCTGGCAGGGCATGGTGTGCGGGTGCCGGGATCAGGCCGGGCCATGGGGGCCGCCGAGGCGGCAGAGATCGCGGCGGGCATCGGCTTTCCGGTGGTGCTGAAGGGCGAAGGCGTGGCCCATAAGACCGAGGCGGGCGCGGTGGTGCTGAACCTCGCGGATGCGGCGGCGGTCGAGGCGGCTGCTGCGGGGATGCAGGCAGCGTCCTTTCTGGTGGAAGAGATGGTGACGGGCGCGGTGGTCGAGCTGCTGGTCGGCGTCGTGCGCGACCCGGCGCATGGCTTTGTCCTGACCCTCGGGGCGGGGGGGACGCTGACCGAGATCCTTCGCGATACGGTGTCCATGCTGGTGCCCTCGACCCGTGACGACATTCGCGACGCCTTGAAAAAACTGAAGATTTCACCGCTTCTGGCTGGATATCGCGGGGCTGCTGCGGCTAACGTGGAGGCGGTGGTGGAGGCCGTGATGGCGGTTCAGGGCTTTGTGGAAGCCGAGGCCGCGCGGCTGGAGGAGATCGAGATCAACCCGCTAATCTGTACGGCCACGGCAGCGATTGCCGCCGATGCGCTGATCACAATCGGAGAGGACAGATGACAGAAAACCCCGTCCGCACGGACCGCCGTGGCCATGTGCTGGAGGTCACGCTTGACCGTCCGAAAGCCAATGCGATCGACATGAAAACCAGCCAGATCATGGGCGAGGTCTTTACCGAATTCCGAGACGATCCAGAGCTGCGCGTGGCGATTGTCACGGGCGGTGGCGAGAAGTTCTTCTGCGCCGGGTGGGATCTGAAGGCGGCCGCCGAGGGCGACCCGGTCGACGCCTATTACGGCAAGGGCGGATTTGGCGGATTGCAGGAATTGCGGGGACTGAATAAGCCTGTGATTTCAGCGGTTAACGGGATCTGCTGCGGGGGTGGGCTGGAACTGGCTCTGTCCGCTGACATCATCCTGGCCGCCGATCACGCCAGTTTTGCGCTGCCCGAAATCCGGTCGGGCACCGTGGCCGATGCGGCCAGCGTCAAGCTGCCCAAGCGTATCCCCTATCACATCGCCATGGAGATGCTGTTCACGGGCCGCTGGCTGGATGCGGAAGAGGCGGCGAGATGGGGCTTCGTGAACCATATTTATCCGGCAGATCAATTGCTTGCCAAAGCGCGGGAGATGGCGGAGCTGCTGGCCTCCGGGCCACCGCTGGTCTATGCGGCGATCAAGGAGATCGTGCGTGAGGCGGAGGATATGAAGTTCCAGGACGCCATGAACAAGATCACCAAAAGCCAGTTCGAGACGGTCGAAACGCTCTACCGGTCTGAGGATCAGCTGGAGGGATCGAAGGCCTTTGCCGAGGGGCGCGACCCGGTCTGGAAGGGGCGCTAGGCCCCGCGAAAAGAGGGGGGTGCCATGCGTACACCCCCTGTACACCCCCCGTACACCGGGCGTGCAGACCAAACTCAGATTTCCGAGTTGACCTGATCGGGCGCGAAACCTTGCCGCTTGCGGGGGGAAGAGGTTTCGAAACCTCTTTGAAAGGGCCTTCGAAGGCCCTTCCCCGCGCGGGAGGAGAGCGGTCCGCACCGGGTCGGACGGGACGCGTATGTCAGGGGCGTCGCGCGGGGTCTGTGTGCCATCACTGGCAGCTGGATCGGTGGTGAGGGCGGGATGCCTCCGGCGGAGGTATTTGGGCCAAGATGAAAGCTGCGGGGTGGCGATGCCGGTTGAGCGCGGGGTGGGCGGCGTCTTCGTCAATGTCATCATCGGAGGCAAGGGGAACCCCGTCAGTTTTATCAGGGACGGTTTCGCGGCCCTCGCGGGCCGCGGTCCGGTGCCGTCGAGAGGGTCAGCCAACCACTCTGTGACCGCGCCCACGCAGGCATTCCACGACGATGGCCTCGCGCCGGTCGCTGGCCTCGCTTGCCCCGGCTGCGGTGCCGACCAATGCGCCGACGACCAGACCGGCGGCGATGCCTTCGGACTCGCTTACGTCGTCATCAGCCATACCGGCCAGCGCGCCCACGCCCGCGCCAAGCGCGGCACTGCCAGCGGTCTGGCGGTCGAACTGGCGCTGATTGGCGGCCAGTGTCTGGCAGGCGCGCAGATCCCGGGCATAGGCGGCGGTCGGCTCGCCATCGAGAATCGGCGCGTAGTTGGCGCCGCTTTCGGCGCAGGCAGAGACCAGGGCGACGATCAGCAGGGGAGAGAAGGTCAAGACAGGGTTCATGGAGGATGTCCTTTCAGAGTTTCATGAGTGGGGAGAGGAAGGGGAAGGGGTGAACCGGTAGATGCGCGGGGGGGTCGGGGAGGCCCATATCGGCGCGCAACCGGCCGGGCAGGGCGGCCAGCGGGTCGGTCCAAAGGGTAAAGCGTCGCCGGGACAGGCGGGTGATCAGGCAGGATTTCATGGGGGCCGTCCTTGGGGTGTTTCGATGGCAGCGATCTAGGCCCGGGGCCGCAGCCTCGCCATGACCTTGCGTTCCAACCTGTTGGCAATTCGTGCCAGCGCGGCTAGGTCTGGGACACAGCGATTGGAATGACGGTATGATTGCAGCGACAGGCCCGACGGCGGCGGCGGGGATCGTGAAGGGTTTTCTGGACTATGCGGTGGCCGAGGGCGCGGACCGGGCGGGGTTGCTTGCGGCCTCGGGGCTGGCAGGCATGGACCTGTCCGATCAGGATGCGCGGGTGCCGCTCGGGGCCTACAAGGCGCTGATCGAGGCGGCCTGTGCAGCCACCGGGGACGGGGCCTTGCCCATCCGCTACAGCCTTGGCACCAGGCTGGAGGAGGTCTCGATCGTCGGGCTGATCGTGCATTCCTCTGCCTCGATGGCGGAGTCGATGGCACAGCTCAATCGTTATGCCAAGCTGATGGTGGAGCTCGACATCATGAACGGGGCGGAACGCTATAGCGTCAGCCCGGAAAACGGCCAGATCTGGATTGTCGACAACCGGCCCGATCCCAACAGCTTTCCGGCGCTGACCGAAACCGCCTTCGCCCGCTTCATCGGAGAGTTCCGGCGCAGCTTCCCCAAGGCGGATTTCGCGCTGGAGATGGAGGTGAGCTATCCCGCCCCGCCGCATGCCGCCGCCTACGAGGACTTGTATCGCGTGCCGGTGCGCTTTGGCGCGGCGCGCAATGCGATCCGCATTGAACCCAGATGGCTGGAGGTCGAGTGGGAGGAAACCAGCCGCTATGTCTTCGGCATCTTCGCCAGCCGCGCCGATCAGTTGCTGGAGGAGCTGTCGCGCGACGGGTCGGTCAGGGCGCAGGTGGAAGCGCGGCTGATGGCGATCCTGCACGAGGGCGATATCTCGATGGACCAGATGGCGGCAGATCTGGGGATGAGCCGCCAGACGCTGTATCGGCGGCTGAAGGAAGAGGGCGCAACCTTTGGCGGGGTGCATGACGCGCTGCGCCAGCGGATGGCCTGCGATTACCTGTCGGCGCGCAAGGTGTCGGTCAACCAGACCGCCTATCTGGTGGGGTTTTCCGAACCCTCGTCCTTCGTGCGGGCCTTTCGCCGCTGGACCGGCCGAACCCCGAGCGATTTCCGCGCCGCCTGAGGGGAAATGAAAAACGGCACCCCGGAAGATGCCGTTTTCATGTCTCTGCTCGCGCCTCGCGGTGGCGCGTGGCTGTCATCAGACTTATGCCACAGCATCCGCGATGTCGCCCTTGTCTTCACGACGGGCAATGATGAACTTGTAGAGCGCGTTGGCGCCCATGGTGCAGCATACGACAGTGGCAATACAGGCCAGGTAGAGGGTCATTCTTAGTCTCCTTGCAATAATACGGGTCCGCAGAATGTGGCCCGGCTTTGTGGCAGGTTCGCGGCGCGGGCAGGGAAATTGGGGATCATTTTTTCAGTCAGGAAGGGGCAGGTCCGGGAGCGGGCAAATTTGGCGACCTCTTTCGCCCGGGAAGTCTGATAGACTTGTCTGGGCATTCCGGGGGCAGACAAGGATCGGAGATTTCGCATGCTGACGGCGTATGGGTGTGCAGGCCGTGCCTTGCAGGAGGCAGAGCCCGATCAGGCACTTTGGATCGACCTGTTCCAGCCCACACCCGAGGAGGTGGCGCTGCTGGCCGGGCTCGGGATTGACGTGCCGAGCCTTGCCGAGATGGAAGAGATCGAGCTGTCCAACCGGCTGTATCGCGACGAGGGGGCCGAGGTGCTGACCGTGGTGCTGACCGGTGAGAATGCAGAGGGAAACCAGGTGGCCGCACCGGTGGCCTTCATCCTGACGGCCAACCGTCTGGTCAGCGTGCGCCATCACCAGCCCCGCCCGTTCATTACCTATCCGGGTCGGGCCGGTCAGTCCTCGGCCGGGATCGACGCGCCGGATCGGGTTTTTCTGGGTCTGGCGCAAGAGATCGTGGCGCGGCTGGCCGATCTACTGGAAGGGGCTGGCCGGGTGCTGGACGACACCGCGCGGCAGGTCTTTGCGGGCGATGCCGGGCGCGACCCCGATGCGTTGCAGGCGACGTTGAGACAGGTGGGGTTGCAGGGCGAGGCGATTGGCCGGATCCGTCTGGCGCTGTTGACGCTGGAACGCGCCCTGAGCTTCTTCGATTCGGGCGACCGGGGCGCGGTGGTGGCCGGGCTGATCGCGGGGCTGCTGCGTGATGTCGAGGCGCTGTCGGAACATAGCGACTACCTGTCATCGCGCATCGGCCTGACCGTGGATGCGACGCTCGGGATGATCACCCTGGTGCAGAACTCCACGGTCCGCATCTTCTCGGTTCTGGCGGTGCTGTTCCTGCCGCCCACTTTGGTCGCGTCGATCTACGGAATGAATTTCGCGGTGATGCCGGAACTGGCGCAGCCATGGGGCTACCCGGGGGCGCTGGCGCTGATGCTGGCCTCGGCGGTCGGCTGCTATCTGGTGTTCAAGTGGAAAAAGTGGCTCTGATCAGCTCAGCATCCGGCGGAAGAGGCGGATGGGCAGGACGGATCCAAGCCGGAAGAAGGCAGCCATCGGCCACGGAAAGGACGTGGCGAAGCGGCGGGATTTCATCGCTTTCAGGGTGCGTGCGGCGGCGTCCTCGGGCGACAGGATGAAGGGCATATCGAAGCTGTTCTTCTCGGTCAGCCGGGTCTTGATGAAGCCGGGATTGATCTGTTGCACCTTCACGCCGGTGCCGCGCAGATCCATGTAGAGGTTTTCCGCCAGCTGCATCAGCGCGCCCTTGCTAGCGCTGTAGCCGATGGCACCCGGTAGCCCCCGGAACCCGGCGAGCGAGCCGATCAGCACGATATGGCCGCTGCCGCGGTCTGCCATCTGGGGCACCACGTGGCCGAGGCTGCGCAGGGCGCCGGTGAAATTGACCTCGGACACTTTCAGCGCCTGGTCGACGTCCCAATCCTGTGCGGTCATCGGCTCATAGGCCCCGGCGCAATAGATCACCCCGTCGATCTCGCCCAGATCCGCGACCGCCGCCTGCACCGATGCGCTGTCTGTCACGTCCATCGGCAGGGCGCGGGCGTGGGGCAGGGTGGCGGCAAGCGCCTCCAACCGGTCCGCATTGCGGGCCGACAGAATCATATGCGCGCCCTCGGCGGCCAACAGCCCGGCGAGGGCACGGCCAAGCCCTTCGGAGGCCCCGATCAGCCAATAGGTCTTGCCAGTGAACATATCAGGCCGCGGGGCGCATGGTGGCGATCAGTTCTGCCACCCGCAGACCGTATTTGCGCATCTCAGACCGGTTCATGATCACGCCATTGTCCATCAGATACATCCAGTCGGTCACGTCCAGAACATGCCCGCCCGCGTCTTCGGACAGTTTCAGCCGGTAGGTCATGCGCACCGTCGCGCCAGAGACCACGCCGCGCCCCGTGCCGATGATATCGTCTGCGGTGGCGGTGAAGGTTCCGTCATTGGCCACGTTGAGAAACCATTTGCGGTCCTGCGTGCCGCCGCCGGCGTAGCGGAAATGTTCCGCAAGCGTGCCGGTCGCCCCGGCCCATTCCCCCAGCATATCGGCAGTAAAGCGCGAGGTGACAGTGCCAAGCGGGCCGTAGATCACGCCCTCGCAATGGATGGGGCCGTTGAGGTGACGGCGGATGTCGAAATCGGGGCCGGTCTTTGCGTAGGCCTCTGGCGTCTGGCGGCGAAAGCTGAACCGCGCGCGGAAGGCGAGCCAAAGAACAAGCGTCAGGGCAAGCGCTGCAAAACCATAGCTCATCGGTTCGCCCCCCCGGCATGGGCCAGCGCCACCTGATGGACGCCGGTCTGGCCTGTCAGGAAGGCCGCCGTGCAGGAGCCCAGATAGAAGCGCCAGCCGCGCAGGAACTCTTCCGGCAGGCCAAGCCGGGCGATGCGGCGGCTCTCTGCATCCATCCGGGTCTGCCACGCCTTGGTGGTGGCGGCGTAGTGGTGCCCGAAGGCGAAATCATCGACCACCTGCAACCCGGCCCGCGCCGCCTGCTCCCGGATCACGGCCGGGGACAGCAGCATACCGCCGGGGAAGATATGCGAGCGGATGAAGTCGGACCCGCGCCGGTAGATACCGAAATAGTCATCGGGCACGGTAATGACCTGAAGCACCGCGCGGCCCCCGTCTGCCAGCCGATCCTTCAAGGCGCCGAAATAGGTGGGCCAATAGCGTTCGCCGACGGCCTCCACCATCTCGATCGACACGATATTGTCGAAGCGCCCACGCGTGTCGCGGTAGTCCTGAAGGCGGATCTCGGCCCGGCCATCAAGACGGGCATCGGCATAGCCCTTCTGGCTTGGCGAAAGGGTCAGGCCGGTCACCCGGCGGCCCCTGTCGGCGGCGGCCTCGGCGAAGCCGCCCCAGCCACAGCCGATCTCCAGCACGCTGTCCCCGGTCAACTGGTCGAGAATGCGGGCGTTCTTGCGGTCCTGCGCGCGGGCGAGGTCGCTGTCGCCCTCGGCAAAGAGTGCCGAGGAATAGGTCATCCCCCGGTCGAGCCAAAGGGAATAGAATTCGTTGCCCACATCGTAATGCTTGCGGATGTTGCGCGCGGCCCCGGTGCGGGAATTGGCCCGCATGACGGTGTTGAGCAGCCGGTAGCCGATGCGCGCCCAGAAGCCGCCATAGACGAAGCTTTCCAGCCGCTCCATGTTCTGCAGCGCCACCTGACAGAGGTCAGCGACCGAGGGCGTGTCCCAGAGCCCCGCCAGATAGGTCTCGCCCAAGCCGATATCGCCCTTCGCGGCGCAGGCGGTGACGACGGACCAGTCGTGGATCGTCATTTCCGCCTCGGGCAATCCAAGGCCAAAATCGTAGACCTCGCCCTCGGGCGTGCGCAGGCGCAGGCTGCCATGGGTGATCTGGCCACAGCTTTCCAGAAAGTCGCGTTTCACACGGGTGGTCAGGAACAGCATCAGCTTACCTCTTGGGTGGGGGCGTCGGGGCGGGGGCGGTAGACCGCCCCTTTCAGTTTCAGGCGAGCCGCGTGCCAATGGATCAGCAGCCATGTGCGCGCGGTGCCAAGTGGCCGGCGGATGGCGGCGGCCAGAAGCGTGGCGTTGGTCATCGGACGGCGCGCGCCGGTCAGGGTGGCAACGACGCCCTCGGGGCCGTTTTCATGGCCGATGCGGATGGCGATCCGATCTGGCGTGATGCGGAACTGAAAGCGGTAGCCGCCCTTGATCTCCTGGAAGGGGGACACATGCATCAGTTTGTCGGCCTCCAGCACATCCTGCGGCCGGATCGCGGCAAAGCCGGGATGGGCCGAGAGGTAGCTGTGGCGGTCGCCGAAAGTATTGGTGACCTCGGAAATGACCGCGACCAGATCGTCGCCCTGAAAGGCCAGCCAGAAGCTGACCGGGTTGAACACGCGGCCCAGAAAGGCTGGTTGCGTCAGCAGCAGGATGCGCGCGTCGGTCAGGCCGCGCTCTGCCAGCACCTCGCGCGCCCAGGCCACGCCGCGCCCCTTACCCGGTGCGCCGCCATGGTGGCGGTCCTGAGCGGAATAGATCCCCGCGCCGTTCCGGGCAAACAGCGCGGGGCCGTCACGGCTTTCGGGGTCGATCAGCACGAAATCCACCCCGTAGGTGAACGCATGCCTAATGCCCCCGCGCCGCGCATGGGTGGTCTGGCTTTTCAGATGTTCGGGCCAATGGCTCATGCCGCGATGACCTGCTGCTGGTCCTGCAACGCACGCGCAATGCGCACGGCGCTGGCGAACCCGTCCTCATGGAAGCCGTGGCGGGTATAGGCCCCGGCGAACCACGTGTTGTTGTGACCCTGCATCTCGCGCAGCTGCCCCTGCGCGCGCAGCGCGGCGAGGTCGAAGACCGGATGGGCAAAGGTGTTCTGATCATAGACCAGATCCTCGCGGATCGGGCGGGCGGGGTTGAGCGTGATGAAATGCGGGTCATCCTCGGGGATGTTCTGCAGCCGGTTCATCCAATAGCTGACGCCGATACGGGTGCTGTCGGCGGTTTTTTCGGCCTGATAGACCCAGGACGACCAGACCTTGCGCCGCTTGGGCATCTGGGCCGGATCGCGGTGCAGCCAGACCTCGTTATCCTGAAAACGGATCGCAGACAGCGCCTGCGCCTCGTCCTTGGTGGGCCGGTCCAGAAGCCGCAGGGCCTGATCGGAATGGCAGGCAAAGATGACGTGGTCGAAGACCTCGGCCGCGCCTTCGGTCACGATCGTGGCCGCGCCACCCGTCCGGCGTACGGATTTCACCGGCTGGCCGATGCGCAGATCGGTTCCGGTCTCACGCAAATATGCCTCCAACCGGCTGACATATTCGCGGCTGCCGCCATCGACCGTCCACCACTGGTGCTGGCCATGGGTCGACATCAGCGCATGGTTGCGGAAGAACTGAACCAGCGCCTTGGCCGGAAAGGACAGGATCTGTTCGGGCGGGGTGGACCAGATCGCGCCGGAGAGCGGCACAAGATAATAGTCGCGGAACCAGCGGCCCAGTTTCAGGTCGCGCATCAGGTCGGCGATCGTGGCGCTGTCGTCCTTGGCCAGTTCCTCGGCCCGCGCATTGAAGCGCAGGATATCGCGCAGCATCCGCAGGAAACCGGGGCGGGCGAGGTTCGACCTCTGCGCCAGAAGCGCGTCGAGATCCTTGAGCCCGTATTCGATGCGGCCATTATCCACCGTGGCCCCGAAGCTCATGTCGCTTTTCACGACCGGCACATCCAGATCCTGGAACATCCGGGTCATGTGCGGATAATTTGCGTAGTTGAAGACGATGAACCCGGTATCGACCGGCTGATCCCCGGTCTTTCCCGCCATCACGGTGCGGGCATGACCCCCAAGGCGCGGCTCGGCTTCATAAAGTGTCACCGCGTCGGTGCGCGACAGCAGCCATGCAGCGGCAAGCCCCGAGATGCCGCCACCGATGATGGCAATGCGGCGGGCGGGGCGAAAGGGGGCGTCAAAGGACATGGAAGTCTCCGCTGAGGTCGATTGCCTTGGATACGTGCCCGCAAAAACATCGGATCAATAATGATCCAGAATTTGCGCCCCCGCGTAGAAGTCGTATGTTGATGACGGTGGACATGACACGGGACGAGGCAGCGGCGCGGACACAGCGCCCGGTCCGTTTTGTGAAAAGGGAAAAGCGAACCGTGACCGACGGGCAGGAGATTTCGGACCAGACCGTTTGGATGCTGGCCGTTCGCGATGCGCGCGACAAGGCTGCCTTTGCGCGGCTGTTCGATTTCTACGGTCCGCGCCTGAAAGGGTTCGTCATGCGGGGCGGCATGGATGCGGCCCTGGCGGAAGAGATTGTGCAGGATGTGATGCTGACGGTCTGGCACAAAGCCGCGCAGTTCGATCCGGAACGGGCGCAGGTCTCGGGCTGGATCTACCAGATCACCCGCAACCGCCAGATCGACACGATCCGCCGCACGGGCCGCGCGATGCCCGAGGAGTTGAAGCACGAAGACGAGCACGAGCCGGATGCCGGGCAGGTGCTGGCGATGGAACAGGAAGCCGGAAAGTTGAAACAGGCGCTCGGCCGCCTAAAACCAGATCAGCGCGCGATGATCGAGAAAGCCTATCTGGGCGATCTCACACATCAGGAAATCCGCGAACAGACAGGGTTGCCACTTGGCACCATCAAATCCCGCATCCGGCTTGGGTTGGAACGGTTGCGGCACGAGTTGAAAGAGCTGCGAGAGCCATGAGTAACATTACCCATCACATTCCCGAGCCGATGCTTGCGGCCTATGCCGCCGGTACCCTGCCGCCGGTTTTTGAGACCGTCGTGGCCACCCATGTGTCGATGTGCGCGGCCTGCCGGGCCGGGATGCAGGCCCATGAGATTGCGGGCGGTGCGGTGCTGGAAGCGGGGGACGGGGCCGATCTGTCCGACGCTCTGAAATCGGATGTGCTGGCGCTGCTGGACGGGCCCGCGCCCGAAGATCGCCCCGCGCCCAAGCGCAAGGGCATCTATCCCGGTCCGGTGATGGCGGCTTTGAAAAACCGCGAACCGCGTTGGAAGAGCCTCGGCATGGGCGTGCGCCAGTCGATCCTCATGGACGGACCGGACGGCAGCCTGCGCTTGCTGCATATCCCGCCGGGCCGCGCGGTGCCCGATCATGGCCATAACGGGATCGAGATGACCCTGGTCCTGCAAGGCAGCTTCGCCGATGAAACCGGCACGTTTGGCGTCGGCGATCTGGAGGTCGCGGACGAAGAGCTGGAACACACACCCGTCGCGGGCGAGGGCCTGCCCTGCATCTGCCTGGCCGCAACGGACGCGCCCCTGCGGTTCCGCACGCTGATGCCGCGCCTGTTGCAGCCCCTGTTCCGGATCTGAGATCGTAGGGTGGGCAGTGTGCCCACCTTCCCAACTACCCCCTGAGCCGAATATCCGCCGTCCGCGCATGGCCTTCCATGCCTTCCAGCCTGGAAATCCGCGCCGCCGCTTCCGCGACCGGCCTTGCGCCTTCCTCGGTGGCCCGCTGCCAGGTCACGGTTTTCAGGAACTTGTGGACGGACAGCCCGCCCGTGTACCGTGCTGCGCCCGATGTGGGCAGCACGTGATTTGGCCCTGCGCATTTGTCGCCAAAGGCCACGGTGGTTTCTGCCCCCAGAAACAGCGAGCCATAGACCCGCAGCCGATTGAGCCACCAATCCAGCCCCTCGGCCTGCACATGCAGATGCTCGGGCGCATAGTCGTCGGCCACCCGCGCCATCTCCTCGAAACTGTCGCACAGGATGATCTCGCCATGGCGCGCCCAGGCCTGCCTTGCGTTTTCCGCATTGGGCTCGGGCAGCGTCTCGATCAGGCCCGGCACCATCGCCAGCACGCTCTGCGCCAGCGTCGCGTCATTCGTCACCAGCCACACGGGTGAGTTATAGCCATGCTCTGCCTGACCAACCAGATCCCAGGCCACGGTCTCGGGATTGGCCTTGGTATCGGCGATGACCATGCTGTCGGTCGGCCCCGCCACCATGTCGATGCCGATGGGGCCGAAAAGCTGCCTCTTCGCCTCGGCCACATACTGATTGCCCGGCCCCACCAGAATATCCGCCCCCGGCAGGCCGAAATGTCCATGCGCCATGGCCGCCACCGCCTGTACCCCGCCAAGCGCCAGGATTGCGTCGGCGCCCGCGAGGTCCATGGTGAAGACAATGGCATCGGGGATGCCCTGACCGGGCTTGGCCGGTGAGGTCGCGGTGATATGCGGCACGCCCGCGACCTTCGCCGTAGTGATCGTCATCAGGGCCGATGCCACATGCGCATAGCGCCCGCCCGGTACGTAGCATCCCGCCGCCGAGACCGGGATCAGCTTCTGCCCCGCCACCAGCCCCGGCGCCAGTTCGATCTCGCAATCCGTGACCGAGGCGCGCTGTGCTTCTGCAAAGCGGCGGATATTGTCATGGGCATAGCGGATGTCCTCTTTGACCGCGTCGGGCACGCGGGCGATGGCGCGGGCGCGGTCTTCGTCCGATAGCAGGATATCGCCCTCCCACTTGTCGAATTGCGCTGCCATGCGGCGGACTGCGGGTTCGCCTTCGGTCTCGATCACCCGCAGCATCAGGGCGACCTGATCGGACAGGTCCCGGTTGTCCTGAAGATCGGGCGCGGCGGCCTGCTTGATATAGGAAATCCCCATGTGCTGCGCTCCTGCACAAAGCTGAATTACCCTCTCTGAATGCGGGTGAATCCGGTTTTCGTCAATGAAATTAGTATTTTAGGACGTTCATTTCGATTTCTTGAAATCGCGGTTTTCGGGCCTCGAAAGGCAGTGCTGAAAAAGCGCGCGCCTGCTCAAAAGAAAATTTCACTTTCCTCCCAAGGAACGCGGCTTAGGCTGCGTCCAAGGAAAGACATGCGCATGAGTGTAACGGATCAGGATCTGGCCCTTGCGGCCGCCGGTGGCGACGAAGCAGCGTTCGAAGCGCTGCTGTCGCGCAACTATGACCGGCTGTTCGCGCTCTGCTTCAGACTGACTGGATCGCGGGCCGAGGCCGAGGATCTGACGCAGGATATCTGCGCCGTGCTGCCCGGAAAGCTCGCCAGCTACCGGGGGCAGGCGCAGGTGACGACATGGCTCTACCGGGTGGCCGTCAACGCCGCGACCGACCGCCGCCGCCGCGCTGCCGCCCATGCCCGCGCCGCCCAAGGCTGGGGCGATTGGGAAGTGAACCGCCGCAAGGCTGCCGCTGAAGAGAGCGAACAGGTGGCGTGGCTCTACCGCGCCATGGCGCAGCTCTCGGACACGTTGCGCGACACGCTGGCGCTGGTGCTCGACGACCTGACCCATGCCGAGGTGGCCGAGATCCTGGGTGTCTCCGAAGGCACGATCAGCTGGCGCATATCCGAGGCCAAGAAGGCGCTCGCCCGAATTCGAAACGAGGAGGAGTCGACATGACCCCCCGCAAGGATGACTTCGATCTGGACGACCTGAGGTCGGCCATGACAGCGGCCACCCCGGCCGCCGATCCCGCACGCCGGGCCGAAAATCTGGCCCTGGCGAAAAAAAATTTCCAAACGGCCCAAGGATCGCGGACCGAGGCCCGTCAAAGCTCTGATCGTCCCCAAACGGGGGGCTTTTTCAAAGGAGCTTTTGACATGCTGATTTCCCGCACTGCCCTTGGCGGATTGACCGCCACCACCGCCATCGTTGCCGTTGGCTTCCTGTTTCTCAGCCCGCAGGGGCAGAACCTGCTGCGCCCGCCCGCAGACAGCGGCCCCGTGATCGTGGAGCCGGAGGTTGTTCTGGGCGTGGACCGCGAACAGGCACAGGACACCGGGGCCACCCAGGACGGGGATCTCGCCGTGAGCGAGACCGCGGAAGAAGACGCACCGGAAGAGGACACACCCGTCGTCCTGCGGGATGCCGAGCGGGTCGAAATCGCACCGGTGATCCTGGCCGAGCCCATGGCCCCGCCGTCACCCGCCCCGACCGACGGGCTCTTCTCCTTGCATTCCAGCGGTAATGCAGCGGGCGGGGCCGTCCAGCAGCAGGGCTATGGCAACAGCGCCGTTCTGAATTCACGCGGCGCAACGCCGGGGTATGTCGGTGGCATTGTCGCCTCGCCCGATATCGTTGCCCCGCCTCCGGCCGATACCGAGGAATACGCCAACGACGACGACAACCCGCTGCGCGTCGTGGCCGATGACCCGGTCTCGACCTTCTCGATCGACGTCGACACGGCCTCCTGGTCGCTCCTGCGGTCCTCGCTCAACCGTGGCCAGATGCCCAACCCCGACGCCGTGCGCATCGAGGAGATGATCAACTATTTCCCCTATGATTACGCCGCCCCCGATGCCGACGACATCAGCCCGTTCCGCCCCACGGTGAACGTGTTCGAGACCCCGTGGAACCCCGATACCCGGCTGGTGCGCATCGGCTTGCAGGGCGACCTGCCTGCCATCGAGGATCGCCCGGCCCTGAACCTCGTCTTCCTGATCGACACCTCCGGCTCCATGAACGACCCGTCGAAGCTGCCACTTCTGATCCAGTCCTTCCGCCTGATGCTGGACCGGCTGGACCCCGAGGACGAGGTCGCCATCGTGACCTATGCGGGCTCTGCGGGCGTGGCGCTCGACCCGACGCCTGCCAGCGACCGCGACGCGATTGAGACGGCGCTCACCCGTCTTCAGGCCGGTGGCTCCACCAACGGCGCGGGCGGGCTGCGCGAGGCCTACCGCCTGGCCTCCGAGATGTCGGAGGAGGGTGAGGTCAGCCGCGTCCTGCTGGCCACTGACGGTGATTTCAATGTCGGCATCTCCAACCCCGATGAGCTGACCGACTTCATCGCCGACCAGCGCGACAGCGGCACCTATCTCTCCGTCCTCGGCTTCGGACGCGGCAACCTGCAGGACGACACGATGCAGGCGCTGGCCCAGAACGGCAACGGCACGGCCGCCTATATCGACACGCTGAGCGAGGCCCGCCGGGTGCTGGTCGACCAACTGGCCGGTGCGCTCTTCCCGATTGCCGATGACGTCAAGATCCAGGTGGAATTCAACCCCGCCGTGATCGCCGAGTACCGGCTCATCGGCTACGAAACCCGCGCGCTGGCGCGCGAGGATTTCAACAATGACGACGTGGACGCAGGCGAGCTTGGCGCGGGCCATTCCGTCACGGCGCTCTATGAGGTCACCCCCGTCGGCAGCCCCGCCCGCCTGACCGATCCGCTGCGCTACGCCAGCGACACGCCAGAGGCCGAAGCCGCCGACCATTCCGACGAATTGGGCTTCCTGCGCCTGCGCTGGAAGGAACCGGGCGCGGAAGAAAGCGAGCTGATCGAATTCCCCATCGAGATGACCGACAGCCCGGACCCGGAAGCTGCCTTCGCCGCCGCCATCGCAGGCTTCGGCCAGCTGCTGCGCGGCTCGGACTTCCTCGGCGACTGGACCTATGCGGATGCCATTGCGCTCGCCAATGCCAATCGCGGCGAGGATGAGTTTGGCTACCGGTTCGAAGCGGTGCAGCTGATGCGCCTTGCCGAAAGCCTCGACGCCGACTGAGGCCCCGCGAACACGGCGCGGAGCCTACGAGCAGCCTGTCCCCCCGCTTCTTCGCGCCGGAACCCCGGAGGATGTCCCGCCTCCGGGGTTTCTCTATTGCTGGATCGTCGCCAGATAGCCGGCGAGGGCCTGCAGCTCCTCGGCCGAATGACGCGTCCCCCAGACCGGCATGGGCGATCCATGGGCCCGCACATCCTGCCGCCCGTCGATGATTGCAATCACCTCCTCCATCGGAAAACTGCCGCCATTGACGGCGGACAGCGTGGTCAAATCGGGCGCAGAAGCCCCGGGCCCGGACCCCGCATGGCACAGAAGACAGGCGTCGCGATACACCTGTTCGGGGCCGGATGGAGCTTCTGCAGGGCTCTGGCACCCGGCGGTCGCAATGACACTCATCAGAATGGGTAGGATTGTTTTTCCTCTGGCAATCATTCTCCTGCCTCCTCCATATCGGGTCCGATGAAAGTGACGGTGGCAATTCCCTTGTTGCACGACAACGATCTTTCACCGTCACCCAAACCGCACCTTCAGCTCGACCACGCCGGCCTATTGTTGAATAGCGGCCAGATAGGCCGCAAGATCCCGAACCTCCGGGCCTGTCAGGATCGCGCCCCAGACCGGCATGGGCGATCCATGGGCACGCAGATCCGAACGACCGTCGATGATCCGGGTCACGCGGGCCATCGGAAACCGCCCGCCGTTCCTCGCTGCCAGCTCCGTCAGGTCGGGCGCTTGTGGGCTGCTGCCCGGCTCATGACAGGTTGCGCAGGTTGCCCGGTAGAACATTGCGCCCGTCCCCGCATCCGGCGCGTGTTGCTGGCAGGCAGTCAGGGCCACAAGGGCCATGGCGGCGGGTATCGAACGGCTGACCATCGGACCGGGGCCTCCCTCGGCTGCGCGGCTTTCGATTGACAATGCCAAGCAGCCCGCGTTCAGGCAACCTTTTTCCTCTTTCATCTTGGTGACAAATACCTCGGGGGAGTCGCCGTCAGGCGACGGGGGCAGCGCCCCCATGAACGCTCTTGCAAGAGCGTTCCCACCTACAGCTTGTCGCGCAGGGAAAACCACAGCATCGCCAGCACCAGAAGCGGCCAGCGCATCGCCACCCCACCGGGAAAGCGTGGTGTCGGAACCGATGCCATCACATCAAACCGTTCGGCCTGCCCTGCAATTGCCTCGGCGGCGATCTGACCGGCCAGCGTCGCCATCGCGACCCCGTGGCCGGAATAGCCCGACAGGCTCAGCACATTGCCCGCGACCCGCTCGAAATGCGGCATCCGGTTCATGGTGATGCCAAGCGTGCCGCCCCAGCCATGGGTGATCGCGACGCCCTTGAGCTGCGGAAAGATCTCCTCCAGCGGCTGTCGCACCGCGCCCTTGATATCGCGGGGGAAGCGGTAGCGATAGCTTTCGGTGCCGCCAAAGAGCAGCCTGTGATCGTCGGAAAAGCGGAAATAGTTCACCACGAACTTGCTGTCCGCCACCGCGTGATTGCCGCGAATGATCTCTTCCTGCCGCTCGGGGCCAAGCGGCTCCGTCGCCACCACGTAATTGTTGATCGGCATGACCCGCGCCGCGACCTGTGGCACCAGATGGCCCAGATAGCCATTGCAGCCAAGCACCACGTGGCGCGCGGTGACCTGTGCTTGATCTGTCACCAGCCGGGCAGGGTTGCCCTCTTCCAGCCGCTCAACCTTCGACATCTCGAAGATCCGCGCCCCCGCGCCGCTGGCCAGCCGGGCTAGGCCAAGTGCCAGTTCCAGCGGGTCGATATGGCCCGCGCCCATGTCGATGGTGCCGCCGTGATAGGCCGGGGAATTGACCAGCCCCCGCAACGCCTCCCGATCCAGCGCGCGGATCTGGTCATAGCCATATTCGTTTTGCAGCTTTTCCGCGTAGGCCACGTAATCGGGCACATAACGCGCCCGGTGCGCGGCATGGATCACGCCGGGATGGAAGTCGGCATGGATCTCGTCGCGGCTCGCGATTTCGCGCACCAGATCGACGGACTGGTTGGCGATATCCCACAGCGCGCGGGCGCTCTCGCGCCCCACCATGGCCTCCAGCTCATCCTGCTCCAGCCGCTGACCCTGTCCGACCTGCCCGCCATTGCGCCCGGACGCGCCGGACCCCACGCGGGACGCCTCCAGCAGCACAACATCATAGCCGCGCATTGCCAGATGCCAGGCGGCGGAGAGCCCCGTGAACCCACCACCCACCACGGCCACGTCGCAGGTGATCTCGCCCGTCGCCGTGGAAAACCGGGGCAGGGGGGTGGCCGCATGGGCGTAGAAGGACGGGGGGTATTCCCCCGGCCTGTCATTGACGGTCAGCAGGTCCATGGGGATCAGGCGCTTTCCAGCAGCCCCCGCTCCTTGACGATGGCATAGGTCTCGTCCAGCGCCTTGGTGGCCCGCGCGATCAGCGTGTCGATATGATCGGGCGTCATCACCAGCGGCGGTGAGATGATCATCCGATCCCCCACATGGCGCATCACCAGATTATTGGCGAAACAGCGGTCGCGCGCGATCAGCCCGACGGTGCCGGCGGGTGCCTTGAAGGCCGCGCGCTTTTCCTTGTCGGGGGTCATCGCGACCGAGCCCATCATGCCGACGATCTTCGCCTCGCCGATCAGCGGATGCTCGACCATCTTCTCCCATTTCGCCTTCAGGTAGGGCCCCACCACGTCGCGCACATGGCCGACGATGTTTTCCTCTTCCATGATCCGCAGGTTTTCCAGCGCTACGGCGGCGGCCACGGGGTGGCCGGAATAGGTGTAGCCATGGTTGAAATCGGCAGACCCGATCACCTCGGCCACCTCGTCGCACAGGATCGAGCCGCCAATCGGCGCGTAGCCGGAGCTCAGCCCCTTGGCGATGGTCATGATATGGGGGCGGATATTCACGGTCTGCGATCCGAACCAGTTGCCGGTGCGCCCAAAGCCGCAAATCACCTCATCGGCAATCAGCAGGATGTCATACTTGTCGCAGATGCGCTGCACCTCGGGCCAGTAGCTGTCCGGCGCTACGATCACGCCGCCCGCGCCCTGCACGGGTTCGGCGATGAAGGCCGCGACGCGGTCCTCGCCCAGTTCCAGGATCGCCTCTTCCAGCTCACGCGCACGCTTCAGGCCGAACGCCTCGGGGGTCATGTCGCCGCCCTCGGCCCACCAGTTGGGCTGGCCGATATGGTGGATATTCGGGATGGGGATGCCGCCCTGCGCATGCATCGCCGCCATGCCGCCAAGCGAGGCCGCGCCCACTGTGGACCCGTGATAGGCGTTCTTGCGGCTGATGATGACGTTCTTTTCCGGCTTGCCCTTGAACTGCCAATAGGTCCGCACCAGGCGGATATTGGTGTCATTGGCCTCGGACCCGCCGGCGGCAAAGAAAGTGTGGTTCAGATCGCCCGGCGCCAGCTCTGCCAGCTTTTTCGACAGCGCGATCACCGGCACATGGGTGGTCTTGAAGAAGGTGTTGTAGAAGGGCAGTTCGCGCATCTGGCGCGCCGCCACCTCGGCCAGCTCGTCACGGCCATAGCCGATATTGACGCACCACAGCCCCGCCATTCCGTCGAGGATCTCATGGCCGTCGCTGTCGGTCAGCGTGACCCCGGTGGCGCGGGTGATGACCCGGCTGCCTTCCTGTCCGAGCGCGGTATTGGCCGAGAACGGGTGCACGTGGTGGGCCGCGTCGAGCGCCTGCAATTCTGCCGTCGGCATGTGGTTGCTGATCATGTTCATTGTCTTCTCTCTCCCATCAGACCGTCAGACGTTCAGCAGCAGGTGCTGTCTTTCCCACGGTGAAATCTCTCGTTGGTATTCTTCATTCTCGGCACGCTTGATATCGCCGTAAAGCTGGCAGAACTCCTCGCCCAACACGGCGCGGATCTCCTTGGCCTCCTCGAAGATGTCCAGCGCCTCGCCGAGGCTGACCGGCAGCGATTCCTCCGCGTCCCAGACCTCGACCTCGACGGCGGGGCGCGGCTCCAGCTTGTTCATCATTCCCAGATAGCCCGCCGCCAGCGAAGCGGCGAAGGCGAGGTAGGGGTTGCAATCCATGCCGGTCACCCGGTTTTCCACCCGCCGGCCATCCGGGCCGGAATGGGGAATGCGCAGGCCGGTGGTGCGGTTGTCGCTGGCCCATTCCAGATTGGACGGCGCGCTTTGACCCTCGACCGTGATACGGCGATAGGAATTCACGTAAGGGGCCAGCAGCGGCACCAGTTCCATCAGGTATTTCTGCGACCCGCCGATAAAGTGGTGGAAGATATCGGACGGGCTGCCATCCTTGTTCGAAAAGATGTTCTTGCCGGTTTTGATATCGACCACGCTTTGGTGCAGATGCATGGCGCTGCCCGGCTCGTCGCGGATCGGCTTGGCCATGAAGGTGGCGAAGATGCCGTTCTTCAACGCCGCCTCGCGGATCGAGCGCTTGAAATAGAACACCTGGTCGGCCAGCCACAGCGGATCGCCATGCAGCAGGTTGATCTCGATCTGTCCGGCACCGCCTTCCTGGATCACCGTGTCGATGCGGAACCCCTGATCCTCGGCATAGTCGTAGATCGTGTCGATGACCGGCCCGTATTCATCCACGGCGGCCATGGAATAGACCTGACGGCTGGCGCCCTTGCGGCCCGTGCGGCCCAGAGGCGGCTGGATTTCCTCGTTCGGGTCGGTGTTCGGCTTGGTCAGGTAGAATTCGAGTTCCGGCGCGACCACGGGTTTCCAGCCCTGCGCCTTGTAAAGATCCAGAACCCGGCGCAGCACGTTGCGCGGGGCGATGGCCAGCGGCGCGCCCTCGCGGGTGCCCAGATCGCAGATGATCTGAAGGGTCGGGTCATCGGCCCAGGGCACGGCGGTGGCGGTGGACATATCGGGCGTCAGCACCACGTCGCGTTCCAGCCACTGGTTCTCGATCTCCATATCCACATATTCGCCGGAAATGGTCTGGTAGAAGAGCGAGATGGGCAGGAAGAAGGTTTCATCGGGGCGGAACTTGTAGGACGGCATCGCCTTGCCGCGCGAGGTGCCCGCGAGGTCGGGGATGATGCATTCCACCTCTTCCAGAGATCGCCCGTCCAGATATTCAAGGAAGGCTTCGGGCAGATCGGCGATCCAATCCGCCTCGGATTTCGCTTTACGGGGCGTTCTCATGTTGTCCTGCCGCGGTGGTGGTTCGGTAAAGGCCCGGTTCGGGTGCGGCCGCAGTGTCGCGGACCCCGTCCGGTCGCCTGTTGGCAGAATATGATCAAAAATTCGAGTCTGTCAATCGGGCTGTCACGGAGGTTTCGCCGTGCCTACGACACGTCGACCCGCCGGGGGGATCCTCCCCCGTCGCCATTGGGCTTGAACCAATGGCGCATCCAATGGCGACCCCCTGAGGTATTTGAGCCAAGATGAAAAGGATTTATTAAGGAAAAGCGCCGTTTCGGGCGGTCCTGTCTGCACAGGGGGTGTACGGGGGGTGTACGCCCGGTGCACGGGGGGTGCCGGGGTGTTTTCGGGCTCAGTTGCCCAGGGCCTGGGTCATCAGGTCGAGCCCCTGCTGGATGTCGTCTTCGATGGCGCGGGCGGCAGCGGTCGGGTCGCCCCGGCGCAGGGCCTCGATGGTTTCGGAATGCATGTCGGGCAGGTTCGAGGTGCCGAACCGGCCGCTGACCACGCGCAGCGAAGGGCCGAATTGCAGCCAGAGAGAGGTGACGATCTTGCGCAGGATGGGGGTGCCCGCCATGTCGTAGAGCGCGAAATGAAAGCGGAAATTGCTTTCAAGATAGGCCTCGATATTGCCGGTTGCGATGGCCTGATCCACCTTTGCGTCAAGGGCTTCGAGCAGGATGATGCCCTCTTGCGTGATCTTCTCGGCGGCCAGTTGCGCCATCTTGGGCTCCAGCGCGAAACGGGCGTAGTAGATTTCGTCGATGCGTTGCGGCGACAGTTGCGGGACACAGACCCGCCGGTTGCCAAGCGCCTCCAGCGCGCCCTCGGCAGTCAGCCTGCGGATCGCCTCGCGCACCGGCGTGACACCCGCCCCAACCGCATCCTTGAGCCCCAGAATCGTGACCCCCTGACCCGGCAGAACCTCGCCGAACAGAATCATGTTGCGGATCTTTTTGTAGATCGCCTCATGTTCAGGCAGTTTCGGATCACTTGCAGTCACGGCGCGGGCCTTTCATGATGAAATCCTGGTCATGGTTACCCGATCTGGCGGGTTTGGGGAGTGATTCTCACAAAATTCTTGCGCCGAATCGGGTTTTTGATCAAATAAAAAAGAAATCACTCAATCCAACGGGAGAATTTCGGATGTCTAACAGGGTACTCATGCTGGCGGCTGCGGGGTCGATGATCGCGCTCTCGGCGGCGGCAGAAGAAGTGCGGGTCTACAATTGGTCCGACTATATCGACGAGGCACTTCTGGCGCAGTTCGAGGAAGAGACGGGCTATGACCTGATCTATGACGTGTTCGATTCCAACGAGCTTCTGGAAACCCGGATGCTGGCCGGTGGGTCGGGCTATGACGTGGTTGTCCCCTCGGGTACCTTCCTGCAGCGCCAGATCGAGGCGGGCGCCTTCCAGCCGCTCGACTATGACCAACTGCCGAACTCGGCGAATATGTGGGACGTGATCAGCGAGCGCACCGCGCGCTATGACCCCGGCAATATCTACGCCATCAACTACATGTGGGGCACGACCGGGATCGGTGTGAATGTGGACCGGGTGCGTGAGATCCTGGGCGAGGACGCGCCGCTCGCCTCACTCGATCTGATCTTCAACCCGGAGAACATGGAACGTCTGGCGGAATGCGGCGTCTATTTCCTCGACGCGCCGACCGAGATGATCCCTGCCGCCCTGACCTATATCGGGGAAGATCCCGACAGCCACGACCCGGATGTTCTGGAACTGGCGGAGCCGGTGCTGACCGCCGTGCGCCCCTATGTGCAGAACTTCCACAGCTCGGAATATATCAACGCGCTGGCCAATGGCGATATCTGCGTGGCCTTCGGCTGGTCGGGGGATGTGTTGCAGGCGCAGGCCCGTGCGGTTGAGGCCAATAACGGCGTGAACATCGCCTATAACGCCCCGACCGAGGGTGCGATGATGTGGTTCGACATGATGGCGATCCCGGTCGACGCGCCGAACCCGGCGGGCGCCCATGCGTTCCTGAATTTCATCATGGACCCCGAAAACATGGCCGCCGCGTCGAACTATGTGTTCTATGCCAATGGCAACCTCGCCGCTCAGGAATTCCTGGTGCCTGAGGTGATCGGCGATCCGGCGATCTATCCGGATGAGGCGACGCTGGCCAATCTCTACAGCACCCGTCCCTATGACGCGCGCGTGCAGCGTCTGGTGACCCGCATGTGGACCCGGATCAAGTCGGGCACCTGAGGCCTGTCTTGAACCATACAATCATCGCGCCCGGTGACTGCACCGGGCGCGATGCCCCGCACGGGCCAAGGAGCCATCATGAAACCCGCCGCCAAACCTGCCGAGTTCGCCCCGTGGCTGGACCCGAACGAAACGCCCCTGATCCGCTTTGACGGGGTCACCAAGCGCTTCGGCGATTTCACCGCCATCGACGACATCGACCTCAAGATCTACCGCAAGGAATTCTACGCGCTGCTCGGGCCATCGGGTTGCGGCAAGACCACCCTGATGCGGATGCTGGCGGGGTTCGAGACTCCGACCGAGGGCACGATCACCATCGGCGGGCAGGACATGAAGGGCATTCCGCCCAATCGGCGCGAAGTGAACATGATGTTCCAGTCCTATGCGTTGTTCCCGCATCTGTCGGTCTGGGACAACATCGCTTTCGGGCTGAAACGCTCGAAGATGAGCAAGGAAGAAATCCCCGAGCGGGTGAAGGAAATGCTCCGCCTGACCCGGCTGGAGAAATTTGCCAAGCGCAAGCCGCACCAGATTTCCGGCGGTCAACGGCAGCGCGTGGCGCTGGCCCGGTCACTGGCCAAGGCGCCGAAACTGCTGCTGCTCGATGAACCGCTCGGCGCGCTTGACGCGAAGCTGCGCCAGCAGACCCAGTTCGAGCTGATGGATATCCAGGAAAAGACCGGCACCACCTTCGTGATCGTGACCCACGACCAGGAAGAGGCGATGACCGTGGCCAGCCGCGTGGCGGTGATGGACAATGGCAAGGTCATCCAGGTCGACACGCCCGCCCGCATCTACGAGACGCCCAATTCCGTCTATGTGGCCGATTTCATCGGCGATGTGAACCTGATCACCGGCAACGCCACGCTGAAGGATGAGGGCCTTGCCGCCCTGTCCTGGGCGGAAGGCCAGCCCGAGATCATCGGCACGGCGGGCGAGGGGCTGACGGCGGGCAACGCCACCTTCGTGATCCGGCCAGAGAAAGTGGCGATCAGCGCCGAGCGGCCCGAGGGCATGAACAATGTCGTGCAGGGCCGTATCCATGACATCGCCTATCTGGGCAACATCTCCACCTACCATGTGGCGCTGCCCGACGGCACGCTGATGAAAGCGCAGGCTGCCAATAACCGGCGGCTATCACGGCGCAGTTTCACCTGGGAAGACGAGGTCTGGCTGTCCTGGACGGACACCGCCGGCCTTGTGTTGGCCGGTTAGGGGGGCATCATGAACCTCGCCCGCCGCACCCTCATCGGAATCCCCTATCTCTGGCTTCTGCTGCTGTTCCTTGTGCCCTTCGGGATCATCTTCAAGATCTCGCTGTCGGATTATGCGGTCTCGATCCCGCCCTATACGCCGACGCTGGACCTGTCCGAAGGCTGGCAGGGCATCCGCGACTTTTTTGCTGCGCTGGACTGGGAAAACTATGTCTTCCTGACCGAGGATGACCTCTATTGGCGGGCCTACCTCTCGTCGCTGAAGATCGCCCTGATCTCGACTTTCCTGACACTTCTGGTGGGCTATCCGATCGCCTATGGCATGGCGAAAGCTGCCCCGGAATGGCGGCCGATGCTGATGATGCTGGTGATCCTGCCGTTCTGGACCAGCTTCCTCATTCGCGTCTACGCCTGGATCGGCATACTGTCGACCGAGGGCTATCTGAACCAACTGCTGCTGTGGATCGGCATCATTTCCGACCCGCTGCAGATCATGAACACGCCCACGGCGGTCTATATCGGCATCGTCTACACCTATCTGCCGTTCATGATCCTGCCCATCTACGCGACGCTGGAACGCATGGATGACAGCCTGCTGGAAGCGGCCGAGGATCTGGGATGTTCGCGCCTGTCGGCCTTCTGGATCATCACCCTGCCGCTGTCGCGGTCTGGCATCATCGCGGGCAGTTTCCTGGTCTTCATCCCGGCCCTTGGCGAGTTCGTGATCCCCTCGCTTCTGGGCGGGTCGTCCACGCTGATGATCGGCAAGGTGCTGTGGGAGGAATTCTTCTCGAACCGCGATTGGCCGGTGGCCTCTGCGGTTGCCATCATCCTGCTGCTGATCCTCGTGATCCCCATCATCCTGTTCCAGAAGAACCAGGAAAAGAACCAGGAGGCCGACGCATGAGACGCTTTTCCTGGTTCAACGCAACCGCGCTGACGGCGGGCTTTGCCTTCCTCTACATCCCGATGATCATCCTGGTGATCTACAGCTTCAACTCCTCGCGGCTGGTGACGGTCTGGGCCGGGTTCTCGACCCATTGGTATGGCGAGCTGTTTCGCGATCAGGCGTTCCTTGACGCGGCCTGGGTGACGCTGCGGGTGGCCTTCGTGTCCTCGTCCATCGCCACGATCCTGGGCACCATGGCGGCCTATGTGCTGGTGCGCGGCGGCAAGTTCATGGGGCGGACGCTGTTTTCGGGCATGATCTACGCGCCGCTGGTGATGCCAGAGGTGATCACCGGCCTGTCGCTGTTGCTGCTGTTCATCTCGATTGGGCTCGACCGGGGGATCGTCACCATCATCCTCGCGCATACGACCTTCTCGATGTGCTACGTGTCGGTGGTGGTGTCCTCGCGTCTGGTCAGCTTTGACCGGTCGGTCGAGGAAGCGGCGCTCGATCTGGGCTGCACGCCCTGGGATGCGTTCAAATCCGTCACCCTGCCGCTCATCGCGCCCGCTGTCATCGCCGGCTGGCTCCTGGCCTTCACCCTGTCGCTGGACGATCTGGTGATCGCGTCCTTCACCGCCGGTCCCTCGGCCACCACGTTGCCGATCAAGATCTTCTCGTCGGTGCGCCTTGGCGTCAGTCCGGAAATCAACGCGCTGTCGACGATCCTCATCCTCATCGTGACCATCGGGGTGATCTCTGCCTCGCTGGTCAGTAAACGCCGGATCGTGCAGCAGCAGCGCGACGAACAAATGGCGGAACAGGCACAGCAATGAACCAGGAATACGAGGCCTATTGCGCAGCGCACGGGCGGCCCGAGCGCATCGAGCTGATGCTGTGCGATATCAACGCGGTGTTGCGCGGCAAATGGCTGCCGGGCGATGCCATCGGCAAGCTGGAGGCGGGCACCGTTCGCCTGCCCTATTCCACCTATGCGCCCGCGATCATGGGCAACGAGGTGGAGGCAACCGGGCTTGGCATCGTTGTGGGTGATCCTGACGGGGTCCTGGTGCCCGTGCCCGGCACATTGTGCCCGGTGCCGTGGATGCCCGGCAATGTGGCGCAGCTTCAGGTGGAAATGCTGACGCCAGAGGGCGGGGCCAGCCCGATTTCTCCGCGCGAATTGCTCAAGAACATGCTGGAACGCTTCAAGGAGCGCGGCTGGCATCCGGTTGTCGCGACCGAGCTGGAGTTCTACATCCTGCGCCCGCGCGAACGTGGCGACGACGCGCCCATACCGCCTGCGCGCACCCCCATGGCCCAGAATTACGATCTGGAGGTCGTCTCGCGGCAAGAGGCGATCCTGACCGAGATCCTCAATGCCTGTGAAACGCAAGGTCTGGAGACCGATACGCTGATCGCCGAATACGGGCCCGGTCAGTTCGAGGTGAATTTCCACCATACCGACGACGTCCTGCGCGCCGCCGAGACCGCGATTTTCTTCCGCCGTCTGGTGCGCGGGATCGTGGCGCGGCACGGGATGGAAGCCACCTTCATGGCCAAACCCTATGCGGATGCGCCGGGCAACGGGATGCATGTGCATTGCTCGATCATTGATGATGAGGGCAACAACATCTTCACCCCCGAACCCGGTCAGACCGGCCCCTCGCCGGTTCTCAAACAGGCGGTGGCAGGCGTGCTGGACACCATGGCCGATCTTCAGGTGATCTTTGCCCCGCATATGAATTCCTACCGCCGGTTCCAGCGGATGAGCTTCGCGCCCTCCGGCCCCGATTGGGGGCTCGACAACAGGTCCGCCGGGGTGCGCCTGCCGGAGATCGGCGGCAAGGGCGCGCGGCTGGAACATCGGATCGCCGGGGCCGATGTGAACCCCTATCTGGTGCTGACCGCGATCCTGGGCGGCATTTTGCACGGCATCGACACCGACCCCGAGCTGCCGCCGTCTCTGGATGAACCGGGGGCAGAGCCTGCCGATCCCCTGGGCCATGACTGGTTCGATGCGGTGGAACGGTTCGCGGAGTCCGACCACGCGGCGGAGATCTTCGGGGAGGAATACCGCTTCGTCTACACCGCCGTGAAAAACGATGAGGTTCAGACCCTGACCAGCCTGATCACGCCCGTGGAATACCGCTACTATCTGAGCCGCCTCTGACCCCATGCGCCGCCTCTATGAACCTATGGCCTACGGGCCGGACCCGATTGCGCAAAGCTTCTGGCCCACCACGGTGGACGAGGTGCCGGAGCATTCCCCGGTTGAGGGTGCGCATGAGGCGGAAATTGCCATCATCGGCGCGGGCTTCACCGGCCTGAATGCCGCGCTTGCCCTGGCCGAGGCGGGGCGTGACGTGGTGGTTCTGGAGGCCGAACAGCCTGGATGGGGCGCCTCTGGGCGCAATGGCGGGTTCTGCTGCTTGGGCGGGGCGAAGGCGGGGCCGGCCCAGTTGCTGAAGCGGTTCGGCGAGGCGGACACGCGGGCCTACTACCACACCGAACGGGCGGCGGTGGATCATGTCGCGGCGCTGCTCGACCGGCACGGGATCGAGGCCGACACCCATTCAGACGGCGAAACCCTGCTGGCCTTCCGGCCAAAGGATATCGCTGTGCTGAACGGGCTGGCCGAGGAGATGCAGCGTTTCCAGCAGGTGACCTGCGAGTTGATCCCGCAGGAGGCCCTGGCCGAACGGGGCTTTGCCAGCCCCGAGTTCCACGGCGCGTTGACCACGCCCATTGGCTTCGCGCTCAACCCGATGAAATACGCGCTTGGGCTGGCCCGCGCGGTTGCCACTGCCGGGGGGCGGATTTTCGGCGGCTCCCCGGTGACGCGCATCGGGTCGGAGAACGGGCGACACGTGCTGACCATGCCACAGGGCAGCGTCACGGCGAAAACGATGATCGTGGCGACGAACGGCTATAGCTCTGACGATCTGCCCGGCTGGCTTTCGGGGCGCTATCTGCCGGTGCAGTCCAACGTTCTGGTCACCCGCCCGCTGACGGAGGATGAATTGGCCGCTCAGGGCTGGACCAGCCTGCAGATGTGCTATGACACCCGCCACCTGCTGCATTATTTCCGCCTGATGCCTGACCGCCGGATGCTGTTCGGTCTGCGCGGCGCGATGAAGACAACGCCCCGCGCCCATGCCCAGACCCGCGCCATCGCGCGTGCCGATTTCGAGCGGATCTTCCCCGAATGGCGGCATGTGGAGACCCCACATTTCTGGTCGGGCCTTCTGGCGCTGGCGCGCGATCTGGTGCCCTATGCAGGCCCCATCGAGGGGATGGACAACGCCTGGACGGCCATGTGCTACCACGGCAATGGCGTCGCCATGGGCAGCTATGCCGGGCGGCTTCTGGCCGCGCAGATCCTTGGCGAGGGGCCAGCCACACCCGCCCCCTTGCGTTCCGTCCCAGGACGGTTTGAACTGGGTCGCTGGCGGCGCGCCGTGCTGCCCTTCGCCTATACGTTTTACGGCCTACAGGACCGGGGATAAGAGATGAGCAAGACACCCGTGATCGGCATTCTGGAAACCGGCCGCCCACCCGAGCATCTGGCGCCGGAACATGGAAATTATCCTTCCATGGTAAGGGATTGGCTGGACTTTCCCGAAGCGGACTACATCAGTTTCGCGGCGCTCGATGGCGAGTTGCCAGCCGACCCGCGCGCGGCTGACCTCTGGATCATCACCGGCTCGCGTTTCGGGGTTTACGAGGGGCATCCCTGGATCGCCCCGCTGGAGGGGTTCGTGCGGGCCTGCCGCGATGCGAGTGTGCCGATGGTGGGCATTTGCTTCGGCCATCAGGTGATCGCGCAGGCACTTGGCGGCGATGTCGGGAAATCCGACAAGGGCTGGGGCCTGGGCGTGCATGACTACACGCCTCGTGACTGGCCCGAAGCGCTTGGCCAAGCCCCTGAAAAGATTGCCATTCAGGCCTATCACCAGGATCAGGTCTTCACCCCGCCCGTAGGGGCTGAAACGATTGCCAGCAGTCCGTTCTGCGAACATGCGGCGCTGTGGTATCCCGGTTTCGCGCTGACCGTTCAGGGCCACCCGGAATTCGGCAAACCCTACACGCAGGCGCTTCTGGAAAGCCGCCGGGGCACGGTGCTGAAACCTGAGGAGGTGGATGTTGCGCAGGGCTCCATGGGCAAGGATGTGACACGGGCGGACCTCGCGCGGATCGTGCGGGACCACCTGCTGCCGGCAAGGTAATGAGCGACGCGGAAGCCATCGCTGCGAACCGCGCGGCCTGGGATCATTCGGCGCAGCATCACCGGGGCAATGCGGAGTGGCAGCGGCTGGTGGCGGGCTTTGCCGATCCCGGCTTTTCGTGCTTTGACGCGACCGCGACGCAGGTTCTTCAGGCCGTTGATGTGGCAGGGAAATCCTGCGTTCAGATCGGCTGCAACAATGGCCGCGAATGCCTGTCGCTGAAGGCGCTCGGGGCGGGCCGGGTTCTGGGGATCGACCAGTCACGGGCCTTCCTCGATCAGGCGCGGGATTTGGCCGCGCTCTCTGGGCGCGAGGTCGCGTTTCTTTGCGCTGATATCCATGATCTGCCCGATGGGGTAGGGCAGTTTGACCGCGCGCTCATCACCATTGGCGTTCTCAACTGGATGCCGGATTTGTCGAAGTTTTTCAACGCGGTGGCAGGGTTGATTGCGCCCGGCGGGGCGCTGGTGATCTACGAGACCCACCCGTTTCTGGAAATGTTCGACCCCGATGCCGCGGACCCGTTCACGCCCGCGATCAGCTATTTTCCATCGGGTCCCGACGTGGCGGCGGAAAGCATCACTTATGACGGCAGCGTGCCCGAGGATGAGGCGCCGGTCAGCTACTGGTTCGCGCACAGGCTTGGGCAGGTGATCAGCGCCGTGGCGGGGGCGGGGCTGAGGATCGAGCGGTTGGAGGAGTACCCCCACTGCAACCGGGAGGTGGCCTATGAGCAGTACGAAAACCGCCCCGCGCAACTGCCGCTGTGCTATGTTCTGACGGCGCATAAGACAGCCTGAAAACAGGGGGGTGCCATGCGTACACCCCCTGTACACCCCCCGTACACCGGGCGTGCAGACGAAACGCCTGTTCCGGGCGGGGGACGGCTGTTCGAACAGCCGTGAAAAGATCCTTCGAAGGATCTTCCCCGCGCCCTGCCTCAACGGTTTGCGATCTCCTCGGCCAGCCAGTCGCGCAGCGCAACGAGCGGCGGATACTCGGCGCCTGCTTCGGGCCAGACCAGGTAGTAGGACCCAAACCGCCCGGCCTGCGATTGCGGCAGCGGCACCAGAGCGCCAGAGGCCAGTTCCCCCCCGATAAGAAAGCGCGGCACCAGCGCCGCCCCAAGCCCCTGTTTGGCCGCCTCGATCATCGTCGCGAACTGGTCGAACTGCACCGCCACCCGATCCTCTGCCCCGAGCCCATGCGCCATGAACCAGCGCCGCCACGCCCCCTTGCGGCTTTCGATCTGAAGCCGGGGCAGGGGGGCGACATCCGACGGGGTTTCTACCTTGCGGCCCGCCAGTAGCACGGGGGCGGCGACGGCGACGTTTTCCTCCTCCATCAGCTTCAGGAACCCCGCGCCGGGCCAGTCGCGCTGGCCGAAATGGATCGCTGCGTGGAAGTCCTCTCGCGCGAAGTCGAACGGGTGGGTGCGGGTGGCGAGGTTCACGGTCACACCGGGATGGGCGGCCATGAATCCGGGCAGGCGCGGGGCGAGCCAATAGGTGCCGAAAGCGGGCAGGATCGCGAGGTTCAGCAGGCCCCCGTGCGGGTTGGAGCTGAGCGACAGGGTGGCGCTGGCGATTGTGGCGAGCGCCCCGCGCAGCTCCTTTGCATAGGCCGCGCCCGCCGGGGTCAGGGTGAGGCGCTGGCGGTCGCGGATGAAGAGGCGTTGCCCGAGCCGCTCCTCCAGTTTCTGCACCTGACGGCTAACGGCGCCTTGGGTCAGGTCAAGCTCGGCCGCGGCCTGCGTGACCGAGCCAAGGCGGGCCACGGCCTCAAAGGCTGAAAGCCAGGGCAGTGGCGGAAGAAAGCGGCGTGACAAGCTCATTCCGTTTTGTAATGAGTATCTGCCGGAATGTCGATGGATTGTGCTGCTTCTCTGCGCTATCCCATGCGAAATCGTCAAAAAGGTTCTCTGTGATGACTGATTTCCGCCGCTCCCGCCGCGCCAGCAACCTCGCCCTGTCCGAGATCGTGCGCATTTCCGAGGCCGCCCGCGCATTGCGCGCCGAGGGGCGCGACGTGCTGACCTTCGGCACCGGCGAGCCGGATTTTCCGACGCCGGGGCCTGTGATCGAGGCCGCGCATGAGGCCGCGCTGCATGGCGAAACGACCTATCCGCCGACCCAAGGCACGCCCGCGCTGCGCAAGGCGATTGCTGAAAGCGCCGGGTTTGCCGCCGATCCGGGCGAGGTCATCGTGTCCACCGGCGCCAAGCAGGTGATCGCCAACGCCTTCCTTGCCACGCTCGATCCGTGCGACGAGGTGATCCTGCCCGCGCCCTATTGGACGAGCTACGCAGATATCCTGACGATTTGCGAGGCGGACCTGGTCGCGCCGCCATGCGGGGCGGAAACGGGCTTCAAACTGACGGCGGAGGCGCTGGCCGCCGCGATAACGCCGAAAACCCGCTGGCTGCTGCTCAATAATCCCGGCAACCCGTCCGGGGCGCTCTATTCCAAAGCCGATCTGGAAGCGCTGGCCGAGGTGCTGCGCGCCAACCCGCATGTCTGGGTGATGGCCGACGAGATCTATGAGCATATCGCGTTCGACCCCTTTACCTCGTTCCGCAACGCGGCCCCCGATCTGTCGGATCGCACGCTGGTGGTGAACGGGGCCTCCAAGGCCTATGCGATGACCGGCTGGCGGCTTGGCTGGGGCATCGGGCCTGTGCCGCTGATCAAGGCGATGACGGCGGTGCAGGGCACGTCCACCTCCGGCGCGTCCTCGATTTCACAAGCCGCGGCGCTCGCCGCTTTGACCGGCCCACAGGACCTGCTGGCTGAGCGCTGTGATGCCTTCCGCGCCCGGCGGGACATGGTGGTTGCGGCGTTGAACGCGATCCCCGGCATCGAGTGCCCCAATCCGGGCGGGGCGTTCTATGTCTTCCCCTCCTGCGCGGGGCTGATCGGCACGCGCCGCCCGACGGGCGAGGTGATCGAAACCGATGCCGATGTCTGCGACTACATCCTGAGCGCCGAGGCCGTGGCGCTGGTGCCGGGCCGCGCCTTCGGGCTGCCCGGGCATTTTCGCCTGTCCTACGCCTATTCCACCGATGACCTGACCGAAGGCCTTGCGCGGATCGCCCGCGCCGTGGCCGCCCTGACCTGAGGAGACACCCGATGAGCCTGAAAGCCAAAGACCGCCCCGACCTGAGTTCCTTCCAGTGGGACGATGCCTTGATGCTGGAAACGCAGCTGACCGAAGACGAGCGCATGCTGCGCGACGCGGCGCGGGAGTTTGCGCAATCCGAACTGCAGCCGCGCGTGATCAAGGCCTATGCCGAGGAAACCGTCGCGCCGGAGCTCTTCCCGCTGATGGGGCAGGCGGGGCTTCTGGGCGCGACCCTGCCCGAGGAATATGGCGGGCTTGGCGCGAACTATGTCACCTACGGCCTGATCGCGCGTGAAATCGAGCGGGTGGATAGCGGCTATCGCTCGATGATGTCGGTGCAGTCCAGCCTCGTGATTTATCCGATCTATGCCTATGGCTCCGAGGAGCAGCGGCAGAAATACCTGCCGGGGTTGTGCTCCGGCGAGCTGATCGGGTGCTTCGGCCTGACCGAGCCCGATGCCGGGTCGGACCCTGCGGGCATGAAGACGCGGGCCGAGAAGACCGACAATGGCTATCGCATCAGCGGCTCGAAAATGTGGATTTCCAACGCGCCGATCGCCGATGTCTTCGTGGTCTGGGCCAAGTCCGAGGCGCATGGCGGCAAGATCCGGGGCTTCGTGCTGGAAAAGGGCATGAAGGGGCTCAGTGCCCCCAAGATCGCGGGCAAGCAGTCGCTGCGGGCGTCTGTCACCGGGGAAATCGTGATGGATGGCGTGGAAGTGGGCGAGGACGCGCTGCTGCCGAATGTGCAGGGTCTCAAGGGGCCGTTCGGGTGCCTCAACCGGGCGCGCTATGGCATCGCTTGGGGCGTGATGGGCGCGGCGGAGTTCAGCTGGCACGCGGCGCGGCAATATGGGCTCGACCGCAAGCAGTTCAACAAGCCCTTGGCGCAGACGCAGCTTTTCCAGAAGAAGCTGGCGGATATGCAGACCGAAATCACGCTTGGCTTGCAGGCCGCGCTGCGCGTCGGGCGGTTGATGGACGAGGCGCAGGCGGCGCCCGAGATGATCAGCCTGATCAAGCGGAACAATTGCGGCAAGGCTCTCGATATCGCGCGGATGGCGCGGGACATGCATGGCGGCAACGGAATCTCCGAGGAGTTTCAGGTCATTCGTCACATGATGAACCTTGAAACGGTGAACACCTATGAGGGCACCCATGACGTGCACGCGCTGATCCTTGGCCGCGCGCAGACAGGGTTGCAGGCGTTCTTCTGAACTTTTGGCGACATCGTCCGGTAAATGACCCGGGGCGCGGCAAGACTGCGCCCCGGGTTTTCTGTTTGAAGGAGGGAGGTCCGGGGGCAAGCGTCGGCCAAGAGAATGTCGGGGGACCGGAGACCGGACCAGGACCGGCGCAGACAGGAGCGCGCGGCTGGCTCACCATGGGCCGAGCGGCTCGATCCGCATCGGTTCGGCTGGAGGTCCCTTGCTGCGCAAGGCCACCGAGTCGCCCGTTCCTGAGGTGATTCACGGGCGCAAATCCCATGATCTGTGGATAAGTTTGTGGATAGCGCAAGATATGGGGGTGCGAGTCGGGTGGCGTGTGCTGCGGGGGGTCATCTGCGCCACTGTTAGCGGCAGTCAGTGCGGGTAGCGTGTCTGGTAATATATTGATTTTGTTGAGATATTTCACCTTCTTCAAAAAACTTTCGAGAAAGGTGTAAAAAGCGCTTGCGGGTTTTGTTTG
>NZ_RCIQ01000017.1 GCF_004000255.1 Nioella ostreopsis | reverse complement strand
ACTGTGAGAGTTCTGCAACAACGCCCATCCGCAGGCACAACAATAAAAATCACAAACTAAAACTTTGTATTTGCTTACCAGTTACGGGGAGTTTCAGGAATGCCCAGAGGCGAATACGCGTTTGATGTCCATCACATCATCCCACATGAGATTTTTAGAGTTGACGAACTCAAGTCATTTTTGAGCGAAATCTTCGGTCCGGAATCCATTCGGATTGACTGGGTGGCCTGATCTGACTGGTCCGGCTTGATTGTTAGTGCATGACTGGTCTCAGGTCCATCTGGACGATGGCCTCGGGAGCTGGTGGGCGGTAGCCCAAAGCACTGTGGGGCCTCTTCGTGTTGTAGTGCTTTCTCCAGCCTTCGATGATGATTTGCGCCTCCCTGAGTGAATAGAAGATTTCCCTGTTCAGCAATTCGTCCCGGAACCGGGCGTTGAAGCTCTCGACGTAGCCGTTCTCCCAGGGGCTGCCTGGCTCAATGAATGCCGTCTTGGCACCGACGGCCTCGATCCAGGCCCGGACATCCTTGGCCACGAACTCAGGGCCGTTGTCGCTTCGCACGAATGCCGGTGGTCCGCGCAGGATGAATCGGTTATGCGAACCTCGCGGATCGCATCCACACGCGCCATGCCTTGACCGACAAGAACGTCAACCTGCCGCAGCTTCTGAATTATTTCCTCTGGATTGTGTCGCTTGTGCGCCATTCTCTGTCCTCCGTTTCCTAAACATAACGTCGGACCAGTTCAGATGGGGAGGCTCAGCTCAGAAATCAATTGGTCCAGACCCTAAGATTCATGGCAGTCTCCCTTCCAATAGTTGGCCGTAGCCTGCCAGTGGCTCTTTGATGCCTGCTAGCTGCATGGCCTGAAACACCATGGCCTGATTGGAACTGATCACCGGCTTGTCTAGCTCAGCCTCCAGACGCGCGATTGTCTCAACGCTCCGCATGTCAGTGCAGGACAAGACGATCACTTCGGCCTCTTGGTGATTGGCAGCAAGGCTCAACTCATAAACAGCCCTTGGGTCCATCTCGCCCTGTCCATAGTTGTCCAGCTCTTCGCCTACCTCAGAGCGTGCTACGGTTTCGAACCCTGTCTTCGCCAGAAATTCCACTGCCATGTCGTTGATCTTTGAGACATAGGGTGAGGCAAAGCCGATGCGGGTCACGCCCAACGTGCGCAGTGCATGCACCAGCGCTCCCGCTGCTGTGACAGTCTCGGCCCCACTTTCCGCCTTGATCCGTTCTGCAAGTTCTCGGTCAAACGCAGGACCATGCGTGAGTGTGGCCGAGGTGCAGCCGTAGAGGATCACATCGGGGCGCACACCTTGAAGCAAGCGCAACGGTTCATCCAGATCGGCCGCGCCCAGCCCGTGCATTTGGTCTGCATCCGGGATTTCATCCTGATCATAGCCGCCCAAACGCGCGAAATGCATCGACACACCCTTAGGGGTCAAAAGTGCCATATCGGGTTCGAGATTGGTGTTGGTAAAGGGAACAAGAATGCCAAAGCGGGCACGTCCGCGAGATTGTGTCATGTCTTTTCCTTCTCTGCCCAGCGTTCCAGAAGCCTGGCAGCGAGGTTGATGTTCTCTGCGGCACCAATGGTCACACGCAGGCAATCGGCCAGGCCAACTCCACCCTGCGGGCGCAGAAATACACCCTCAGCGCGGAGGGCTTCGTCTGCGCGGCGTGCAGTGTCAGGGCTTCCCATTCGTATGAGCACGAAGTTTGTGAAACTTTCGGACACATCGTACCCCGCCAGCTGCAATCGTCTTTGCAATCCGTCACGAAGAACAGCCGTCTGGCGACAGGTCTCAACCATATAGTCCTGATCCGCCAGCGCTGCGGTGGCTGCGGCCTGCCCGGCGACCGAGATGTTGTTGGGGTTCATCACCTTGCGAAGCTCTTCAGCGATTTCGCCAGGAAACAACCCCCAACCCACGCGCATTCCCGCCAGCCCGTAGGCCTTTGAGAAGGTGCGCAGAATAATAGTGTCGCCGCTCTCGGCCAGATCAAACATTGGCTCATCGAGGTGATCTGCAAACTCGCCATAGGCTTCATCGATCACCAACAGGATGTCTTTCCGAAGCCCCTTACGAAGGCGCAACAGTTCGTCACGTGAAAGGCGTGTGCCAGTCGGATTGCCCGGGTTTGCAACGAATACGATGCCAGTATCAGGCCGAACCCGTTGCAGCAGAGCATCAACCGAAACGCGCCCATCTATTTCCGGTGCGGTATCAAAGCGCGCTCGAGCCAATTGCGCAGCGGTTCGGAAGAACGGGTAGGCATGGACCGGGGCCAGCACCGCGCGTCGCTCATCGGCAAAGGCCTGAGTGAGGCAGGCGATCAGCTCCATTGAGCCGTTGCCGCACAGAATGCCCTCGGCGGGGATACCATGCAGCCCGGACAGCGCCGCGCGCAGCTCGCCCCAGTCCGGATCGGGATAGAGATGCCCTGCCGCCAGCGCTTTCGCGGCAGCGGCAATCGCCAGAGGGCTGGGTGGGCGCAGGCTTTCGTTTTGAGACAGCGAAACCAGGCGCTTGCCGTCAGGTGCGATCAGCTGAGCCAATGCATAGGGCGACATGGTGGCGACATGGGCAACCGGCCTGATCATGGCTTCATCCCGTAGATCTCATGCGCCGCCTTCGGGCTTATCAATCCTTCGTCAAGGTCACGCTGAACATCCGCCCTCGGGCGATCCTGTGGATTGCCAAAGCCGCCCCCGCCCGGGGTTTCGAAGATCAGGGTGTCGCCGGCCTTTACCCGAACCTCGCCCTTGCCCGGCAGATCAGGCCCATCCTCGGTGATACGGATGCGCCCGGGCGCGCCCTCTCCTCCACCGAACCGCCCTTGCGCGGGGTTCAGAACCCGTTCAACCGACAGAAACAGCATGAAATCCTCATCTTTCGAAGAGCGCATTTCGATATGCTGCCCCAACCCGCCGCGAGTCCGCCCCGGCCCGCCACTGTCTTGCCTGAGTTCACGCCGGGTGATCAGGACCGGCGCGACCGCCTCGGTGGTTTCAACCTGGCTGCCCCAGACGCCCGAGGGGAAGGCGGTGGCCGACAGCCCGTCAAGGCCGGGTCGCGCGCCGGTTCCGCCACTGAACACAAGCTCCAGCGCAAACTGCTCATCGCCCCGCGACACCGCCTCGGGCGTATGACGCAAAGGCAGGTCATACATGCAGGATGCCCCTTCGGCCGGAACCATATCCGGCAGGACCTGCGACAGGCAGCCATAGACCAGATCAGGCGTCATCTGCCCGAGCGTATGGCGCATGGCCACCGGGGCGGGAGGCTGGGCGTTCAGGATGCAGTTCTTTGGCCCGGTGACGTGAAACGGGGCCAGTGAGCCTGCGTTGTTGGGAATATCCGGCCCGATGATGCAGCGCAGTGCAAAGACAGAATAGGCGGTGGCATAATTGAGCGGCACGTTGATGCCCTTGCTCGAGAGGCCCGATGTGCCGGTGAAATCGAGCTCAACACGGTCGTCACCAATGGTCAGGGCTGCGTGCAGGTCGATCTCCTGCTCATAGCCATCCACCTTCAGCACGTTGCGCCAGGTTCCCTTGGGAAGCTCCGCAATGGCCTCGACGGTGCCGCGATAGGACGTGTCGATGATATAGTCAGCCAGGTCATCAAGATGGTCGATGCCAAACTCCGCCATCATGCCCGAAAGCCGCTCGGCCCCAGCCTCGCAACAGGCGATCAGCGCATAGATGTCGCCCTCATTGGCGATGGGCTCACGCGAATTGGCCTTGACGATCTCCATCAGGAACGTGTTCAAAACGCCGCCATCCATCAGCTTGCAGGGCGGAATTAGCAGGCCTTCGTCGAAGATATCGGCCCCTTCAGGCCCCATACCCAGCCCTCCCAGATCAACCAGATGAGAGGTGCAAGAGGTGAACCCGACCACGCGCCCCTTTAAGAAAACCGGCATCATCAGCAGGAAATCATTCAAGTGCCCTGCGGCGATCCAGGGATCGTTGGTCATATAAATGTCACCGGGCGTCATGTCCTGAAGCTCAAAGCGCCCGCGCAGGGTCTTCACCGCCTCGGCCATGGTGTTGATATGGCCTGGCGTGCCAGTCACTGCCTGTGCGAGCATCCGGCCCTGAAGGTCAAAGATGCCCGCAGAAATGTCACCGCATTCGCGCACGATGGGGCTGAACGCCGCCCGGATCAAAGCCTGTCCCTGCTCCTCGACCACGGCAAGCAGCCGGTTCCACATGACCTGCAGTTTAGTATCGGTCATTCTCACTGCACTCCCTCCCTTTTGCGGGTGAGCCAGATGTTTCTGCCACCATCCACCTGGGCTTTGAAATCTGCGCTGACGAATGTCGTGGTTTGCGGCTCAATAATCAGAGCCGGTCCGTCAAGATGATCACCTGGGTTGAGCGCAGCGCGTTCATGGATGCCTGCTTCGCGCCACTTTCCAGTGACTTCGCACAAGATGGAGCGATGCCCCGTGGGCTGAACCCGCTGCGCTGCGGGCGGCTCCGGATAGGTTTTCAGTGCTGGTGGCACCGAGGAGACCTCAAGCGCCCAATTCAATATCTCGATAGTCATGCCGGGAACCGCTCGGCTGAACTGGCGGCTGTACTCTTCCTCAAATGCCTGGCGCAGGGCGGGAATATCCTCCGCTCCCAGGTCTCGATCAGGCAGCTGTATTTCTATCTCGTGGCCCTGCCCGTGATACCGCATGAACGCCTGACGCCTCCGTTTCAACTGGCCCTCTTGTGCACCGGCGCGCACCACCGCTTCTGCGTCTTTGATCATGGCGCCGAAAAAGGCGTTGAGACCATCCACATCAAGCATCTCAAGCGTGCAATAGCGCGAGCGGATGATTTCGAACGATACCGGCGCAAAGAGGAACCCCACTGCCGATCCCACGCCCGGATCACGCGGGATCAGTATGCGATCAACCTGCGCGCGCCGCGCCACACGGGTTGCGTGCAGCGGGCCATTGCCGCCAAAGGCGATCATCACGCGCGCGGCCAAGTCTTTGCCTGATTCCACTGCATGCATCCGACCGGCGGCGGCCATGTTCTCATCAACGATCTCGCTCACTCCTTGAGCAGCCTCTGAAACCTCGATCTTCAATGCCTGCCCGACATCTGATGCGAGCGCTGTTTCAGCTGCCTCAACGTCGATCCTGAGCCGTCCTTCTGCAAAGCGCCCAGGCTCAATCAGCCCCTGCGCTGCATCCGCATCGGTCACAGTTGGTCTGGTTCCACCCTTGGCAAAGGCCGCAGGCCCCGGCTCGGACCCGGCACTTTCAGGGCCAACCTGTAAACGGCCCAGCCGATCCACTTGCGCGATCGAGCCGCCACCGGCCCCGATCTCGATCATCTCGATCACCGGAATGCGCACCGGCATGCCTGAGCCTTTGATAAACCGTGCCGCCCGCGCGATTTCAAACTTGCGCGCTGTTTGTGGGCGAAACCTGTCAATCAGGCACAGCTTGGCCGTGGTGCCGCCCATATCGAAACTGAGCACCTCCGGCTCGCCCGTCTCTGCGGCGATGCGTGCAGCAAGAATTGCGCCACCGGCCGGGCCGGATTCCACCAGCCGGATTGGAAGGCGCGCGGCGGTTTCCATTGTCGTCATGCCACCACCTGCGGTCATCATCAGGATCGGACAGGTCAGCCCCTGTTCGGAAAAACACGCCTGAAAATCGTTAAGGTAGCTGGCCATCTGCGGCTGGATATAGGCGTTGGCGATTGTCGTTGAGAGCCGGTCGAATTCACGCGCTTCGGGGCTGACCTCATGGGACAGCGAGATGACCAGATCAGGCAGACACGCCAGAAGAAGATCGCGTAGCTTAAGTTCATGGGCCGGATTGGCATAGGCATGCATCAAGCAAACGGCAACGGCCTCAGCGCCGCAAGCCGCCAATTCTGCGGCCAATTGGTGAGTGGCCGTCTCATCAAGCGGATGCAACTCCCGCCCGCCCGCATCCATGCGCCCACCTATGGTAAAGGCGCGCGACCGCGGTACGATAAGATCAGGTTTGACGAGGTTGATGTCATATTGGCTGTAGCGGCGTTCATAGGCAATTTCTAGAATGTCGCGAAACCCCTCGCTTGTCACCGTGGCCACAACGGCTCCGCGCCGCTCTATCAAAGCGTTGGTGGCCAGTGTGGTCCCATGGATGAAACCTCCGATCTGCGGCCAGCCCGCCCCAGCCTCGGCCAACACATGTTTGGTGCCCGCGAGCGCGCCAAGGGTCGGGTTTTCGGGCGTGGTCGGAGTTTTTGTAGTGCCAAGGATTTCCCCTTGCCCATCTATCAGAACAGTATCCGTGAAAGTGCCGCCAATATCGACAGCAAGGCGTAACCCATTGTTGTTTTGCATGTGAAGAAACCAGAAAGAGCAGAAGCATTGCACGGGGTTCAAGTGCCGGGTTTTGATCCGACAAAAACCAGCGTTGCGTCAGACGACGAGATCACAGCCGGTTGTCCGGCGTCCCAGATCCTTTATCATGCAATGCGCCATATTCGGCAGCTTCCGTTCTTTCCAAATTCAGGAAATGCTGCCCGAGCACAAGTCGCGCTGTCAACAACAATGTTGACCTGCCTTGCGGGTGCTCGAAATCCAAATCCCCCCTGCAGTTGAGGGTTTTGAGAAGGTGATCGCTACTCTTTGATTTTGCCCACGAAGCATATTCGATCACGGAAAGTACGAAGATGGTGACACGCCCCGGCGCCCATCTCGTGCGCGAATGGAACGGTCGGACCTACCAGGTAGAGGTGTTGCCAAAGGGCTTCCAAATGGACGGCCGCGAGTGGCCATCCCTCTCTGCGATCGCGAAGCATATCACCGGAACCACATGGTCGGGCCCGCGTTTTTTTGGCCTCACTGACAGATCAGGGAGCCCTTCGTGAGGAAGATCCGCTGTGCCATCTACACACGGAAGAGCTCAGAAGATGGACTGGAGCAGGAGTTCAATTCGCTCCACGCTCAGCGCGATGCCTGCGCCGCCTACATCGCCAGCCAGAAGCACGAAGGTTGGGTGATGCTTCCGGAGCAATATGACGATGGCGGCCTGTCTGGCGGCAGCCTGGAACGACCGGCGCTGCAACACCTCCTCAAAGAGGTCAAAGGCGGTCGCGTCGATCAGATCGTGGTCTACAAGATCGACCGGCTCACACGCTCCCTCGCGGATTTTTCGAAGATCGTGGATGTGCTGGATGTGGCCGGTGCCTCCTTCGTCTCGGTTACACAATCCTTCAACACGGCGACCAGCATGGGTCGACTGACGCTGAACATGCTTCTGTCGTTCGCACAGTTCGAACGGGAGGTCACCGCAGAACGCATCCGGGACAAGATCACGGCTTCGAAGCGCAAAGGGCTCTGGATGGGGGGCAAGGTCCCACTGGGCTACGATCCCGACGGGCGCACGCTCAGGATCAACGAGAGCGAGGCCAAAACCATCCGCGCGCTCTACAGCCTCTACGAGGAGCTCGGCACAGTAAGGCAAGTAAAGGATGCAGCCGACCGCCTGGGCCTTCGCAGCAGGCACCGCAAAGAGGGAGATGGAACGACCTCGGGAGGCGGTCCCTTTGACCGGGGGCACATCCACTACATCCTGACCAATCCAATCTATGCCGGTCGCATCCGGCATCGCCGTCAGGTTTACGATGGGCAGCACCCGGCGATCATCAACCCCGACCGTTGGGACGCGATTCAGGATCGGCTTCAGGATGGGGCTGCGAGGCGGAGGCATATGTCATCAGCGGGTCGGATATCCCTCCTGTGTGGAAAGCTTTTCGACGAGACTGGCGATCGTCTGACACCGTCGCATTCGAAGACAAAGAACGGCACACGCCTACGCTACTACATCTCTCACCGGCTCGTAGCGCGAAGTGGCGAAGCACATCCCGGAGCCTGGCGTTTGCCAGCATGTGATCTGGAAGCACGCATCACGGATCTCGTTCGTGGTACAATCTTGAGAAATGGATTTGTCCCATCGGTGATGCTGGGAGAGGGAGCCGATGCCATCGCCCGGGCCTCGGCTGCCGCTAGGGCCTGGCTTTCAGATGCCAGGCCCGACGATCTGCTTGCTCTGGTCGAGCGTATCGACATCGCGCCCGGATCGATGACGCTTCACCTCGACGCGTCGAAACTGGCGGAGCGCTTCTGCATCGAGGTCGATGCGATCGACACGAGCCAGCTCGCATCCTGCCATCCGTTCCAGCTGCGCAAGCGCGGTGTTGAGGCCAGGATCATTTTGGCAGATGCCCCAGCCAGGCAGGACGAGACGCTCATTCGCAACATCGCCCGAGCCCATGCGTGGTTTGAAAGGATCAAGGCAGGGTCGACCTTCGCGCAGATCGTCGCTGCCGAGGGGACCTCCAGGCGACGCGTCCAGCAGATGATCGGCCTCGCCTTCCTCGCGCCGGATATCGTGCAGGATGTCCTCGACGGTAAGCAGCCCACGGGGTTCACATCGGACTGGTGCAAGACGCATGACCTGCCGTCCGACTGGAGCGATCAGCGCGCCCTGCTCGCGACTCTATAACCGCCCGCACCCACACCTCGTACCATGGAAATGCCGAGTGCAGACTTTGGCCTGTTCGGGCCGTGTTTATGGGGTCCATCTCGGTCTGCGATAAAACGGAAACCCGAGAACCCGCGGAAAAGGCGGCACAATCTGCACCGCACACGGGACCGTCTCGATTTCGGTAAGTGATTGGCTGGGGTGGTAGGATTCGAACCTACGGTACACGGTACCAAAAACCGCTGCCTTACCGCTTGGCTACACCCCAACCGTGACGCGCTAGTTACGCCGCTCGCCGCGCGGGATCAAGACCCTTCGGGCAAAAAAACCGTTCCCTTCCGACTATTCCTGGGGGGCCTCTCGGGTCAGAAGATCGTCGTGCGCCGTTTCGGCCCGTTCGGCGTCTACAATCCGTTGCAATTCCTGCATATCCTCGGCGTGAACCGGCATGGCAACAACCGGTGCGACCTCGTCCTGAGCGTCGCCAGAGGCTTTGGTGCTTCGGGCCGGGGCGGGGCGAATCGTTGAATCGGTGATCAGGCGGTAGGTCGGTTCTGGCAGCGTGATGCCGGCCTCTTCCAGCCGTGCCTTGGCCAGCCGGATTGCCTCGCCCCGTGCCATGAACAGGCCGGTCTCGTGTTGCTTGACCCATCCGGCGGCGGTGATGGTGATGTTGCTGTCACCCACCTCCTCGACCCAGGTCGAGGGGCCTGGGGTTTCCAGCAGGTAGGGCAGTTCCTGCAGCGCGCCCAGGATGATCTCCTGCGCTTCGGCGATATCGGCGTTCGCGTCGACCCCGAGGGTGAAGGTGAAGCGGCGTTCATCGTTGCGGGTGTAGTTCACGATCCGGGAACTGAAGACCTTGGAATTGGGGATGCGGATGTGGTTGCCATCGGGTGACAGCAGGATCGTGGCGCGGCTTGTCAGGCGGATGACGTGGCCGGTATCGCCCTCGATTTCCACCAGATCCTTGGGACGGAAGGGCTGGCGCATGGACAGCATGATGGAGGCGATGAAGTTTTCCACGGTGTCCCGGACGGCGAAGCCGATGGCAAGGCCCACGATCCCCGCAGCGCCAAGAATAGTGGAGAGAAGCGCCGTCAGGTTCAGCAGGTCCAGCGCCAGAACCACACCGAGAACGACGAAGAACAGACGCACGATCTGGCGGTAGATATCGGCGATGAAAGCATTTGGGGCCATGCGGTCCCACGGGTTTTTCAGGCGCGCGACCAGATAGCCCGCCCAGACAACCAGCAGCCCGGCCAGAACCGCCACAAGCAGCAAGGGAAGGAAGGCGAGAGTCTGCGCAACCCTGTTCCAAAGCCGTTGTACCGCAGGTGTCAGCCGTTCCACGATGTCGGTTGTCTCGGCGACCTCATTCTCGATGGCGACAACGCCCTCGACCCGCGCCACAAGGCCGGTCAACGCGTCAGCCGTGGCTGCATCCAGCGTGGTGCCACGCAGCGTGACGATGCCGTCCGAGACATAGACCGCGACGTTTTCGTAGCCGTCGAGCTGATGGATGATCTCTCGGATACGCACGGCGATGGCGGCATCCTGTTGCGCGGAGTTTTCGACGGAAATGGTGGTGTCCGGTTGCGTAGCCTCCTGCGCTTGGGAGATCAGGGGCATGGCGAGGAACAGCAGGATCAGGAAAAGGCGCATGGCATATCTCGAATGGAAAGGGCTGCCGAAAGCGTAGTGCGCTTCGGCAGCCCAAGAAAGCGTGACATTGCGGCGGGGCGGGCGAAAATCCTTGCAAGGATTTTCCAAGGATCTTGCAAGATCCTTCCCCGCGCCCGTCTCAGAGGGTCTGGTCGTACGCGCCGACGCCGGGTTCCGTGCGGATCACCGCATCGAGGTCTTGGAAGATGGCGCGCAGTTCCGCCTCGCTTTCGGGGCTTTCGCAGACCACCACGAGGTTGGGCGTATTGGATGACGCCCGAACCAGCCCCCACCCGCCGTTTTCCAGCATCACCCGCGCGCCGTTTACCGTGACCACGTCGACGATTTTCTGCCCGCCGAGCGAGCCGCCCTCCGCATGGCGGTCCACCAGTTTCGCGACCAGCCGGTCCAGCACATCGTATTTCTCGGTATCCGCGCACCAGGGCGACATGGTGGGCGAGGAATAGGTGACGGGCAGGGCGCGGCGCAGATCGGCCATGGACATGTCCGGGTTGCGGTCGAGTAGCTTGCAGATTTCCACCGCGACGCGCATCCCGCAATCATATCCACGCCCAATGGGTTCCGCCAGGAAGTAGTGCCCCGACTTCTCGAACCCCGCCAGTGCGCCCAGTTCATGCACGCGGCGTTTCATGTGGCTGTGACCGGTCTTCCAGTAGTCTGCCTTGGCCCCATGGGCTTTCAGTTCCGGGTCCGAGGCATAGAGCCCCGTCGATTTCACATCGGCCACGAAGGTCGATCCGGGGTAGAGCTTGGCCAGATCGCGGGCCATGATGACGCCCACCTTGTCAGCAAAGATCTCCTCGCCCTCATTGTCCACTACACCACAGCGGTCGCCATCCCCGTCGAAGCCGAGCGCGAGATCTGCGCCGCTGTCTTTCACCGTGGCGGACATGTCATGCAGCATCTCCATCGCCTCGGGGTTTGGGTTGTAGTTGGGGAAGGTGTAGTCAAGCGCGTTGTGAGAGGGGATGACCTCTACCCCCAAACGCTCGAACAGCTCCGGTGCGAAGGCCGAGGCGGTGCCGTTTCCGGTCGCGCAGACTACGCGCAGTTTGCGGGTCATCTTGAAATCACCCACGAGGTCATCGAGATAGGCTTCGCGCACGCCCTCGACGAATTCATATGCACCACCAGGCCGCGCCACGCCTTCGCCGCCCAAGACGATGTCACGCAGCCGGGCCATTTCCACCGGGCCGTGGGTCAGCGGGCGCTGAAAGCCCATCTTGACCCCGGTCCAGCCATTGGGGTTGTGGCTGGCCGTGACCATGGCCACGGCGGGCGCGTCAAGATGGAACTGGCTGAAATAGGCCATGGGAGACAGGGCAGGGCCGATATCCTTCACATGGATGCCCGCCTGCATCAGCCCGAGGATCAGCGCATTCTTCACCGACAGCGAATAGTCGCGGTAGTCGTTGCCCACGGCGATGACCGGATCAATCCCAGCTTCATGCATCTGGGTGCCAAGGCCGAGACCAAGCGCAGTGATGCCGGGCAGGTTGATCTCATCGGGGAATTTCCAGCGGGCATCATATTCGCGGAATCCGGTCGGCGTGATCATCGGGTCGCGCAGAAAGGCCCAGGTGTTCTGGGTGACGACGGAATGGGGTTTGGTCATGAAAGGCTCCGTAAGATCTTAGAGTCGTATCGGATCGGCTTTTGCCAGCCGATCGAACTGCATCAAACTGTTCACAAGGGTCTGCATCTGGGTCAATGGGATCATATTCGGCCCGTCAGAGGGGGCATTGTCTGGGTCTTCGTGGGTTTCGATGAAAACCGCAGCAATGCCAAGCGACACAGCGGCGCGCGCCATCACCGGGGCAAATTCCCGCTGACCGCCGGACGATCCGCCCTGGCCACCCGGTTGCTGCACCGAATGGGTCGCGTCCATCACCACCGGATAGCCGGATTGCGCCATGATCGGCAGGCCACGCATATCGGCGACCAGGGTGTTGTAGCCGAAGCTGGTGCCACGCTCGGTCAGCAGCAGGCGGGTATTGCCGGTGCTTTCCAGCTTGCTCACCACATTGGCCATGTCCCAGGGCGCCAGGAACTGCCCCTTCTTGACGTTGATCGCGGCCCCGGTTTCGCCCGCGGCCAGCAGCAGGTCGGTCTGGCGGCACAGGAAGGCAGGGATTTGCAGGATGTCGACGGCTTGGGCCACGGGGGCGCATTGCGCCTCGGAATGGATGTCGGTCAGGACCGGGCAGCCGAATTCCGCGCCGATCTTGGACAGGATGGTCAATCCCTCGTCCATTCCGACGCCGCGTTTGCCGCCAAGGCTGGTGCGGTTGGCCTTGTCGTAGCTTGCCTTGAAGACGTATTGCGCGCCCGCTGTCTCGCAGGCCTGGGCCATCTGCTCGGCAATCATCCGGGCGTGGTCCAGCGTTTCCAGTTGGCACGGACCGGCAATGACCGTCAGGGGAAGGTCATTGCCGGTTGTGATCTTTCCGATCGAAACTTGTTTCATGGGCTAGGCGGATACCTGTTCTCTTAGGATGGAGGCCGTCATCGACAGCATCAGGTAAATGCCAGAAAAGATCAGGAAGGCAAGCAGCGTGTTTTCCAGCTTGCGGGGGAATGCGGCCTCGTCCGGGGCGACCGGGTTCACGCTGATGGTCAGGTAGAGCGACTGCCGCTCAGCTTCCAGCCGGGCCCCTTCAAGAGCCTGCAACGCCTGGCTCAGCATCAGCTGGCGGGTTTGCAGATCGGCCTGCGCCACGGCAAGTTCCGAGCTGATGCGCGCCAGCGATACCTGGCTGCTAGCATCCTCGGTCATCGAGGATCGCAACTCGTCGATCAGGGCCTCCAGCCGGGCAATGTTGCGTTCGGCCACCTCCACGCGGGTCTGGTTCGGGCGGTCGACCGACAGCAGTTCATCCAGGCGCAAACGTTCGTTCTGCAACTGGATCTCGAAGGTGGAGATCTGGTTGAACAGGGCCCCCACTTCCGCCTCCGAACTCAGGATACCTGTCTGTTCCTGAAGGTTCACCACGCGAAGCTGCGCAGAGGCGAGCGCGTCCTCGGCGGCGTCATAGCTTTCGCGCGCCCCGGCCATCTGGTCGTCGCGCAGGCGGTGCGACATCTGGTCGACACGTTCCTCGGCATAGCGCAGAAGCGCCTGAGAGAAGGCCGCCGAAAGCTGCGGATCTGCTGCCAGAACCTCCATCCTTACCATGCCTTCGGTCGGGTCGTAGCCGATGGTCAGGTTGCGCGAATAGAGCGCGTAGAGGTCTTCGGTCGAGGCATCGGGAGCCAGTCGGTTCAGCGGGTCGATCTCGGGGGCCGAGAAGTGCTCCCGCAGGCCCAGTTCCTCGTCCAGCAGCAGCATCGCCTCGCGGCTTTCGAGGAAGCTTTGAACCGCAATGGAATCCTGGACCGTGGCAAAGGTGGTGCCGCCGAGCAGCCCACCAAGGCCGCCCGCCGGGCTGGCGCTTTCCGCCTTCTGGATCTGGAACAGGGTGGTGGTCGCGTACATCGGCGTCGCGATATTGTAATAGTAATAGCCCACCAACATCGTCGGCAGCATCACGAAGGCCATCAGCCGCGCGAACAGCAGGAGCAGCCGCTTGCGGCGACGGGCGGCGATATCGCGCTGCATGCGCAGGATTTCCTGCGCGCGGGCGGCATCGTCCAGCGTCGGCGGGGCCATGGCCGGGGCGGTCTGCGGGGCGGCGGCGGGAACGCTCGGCTGGCGCACGGTGGCTGGCAGGCGGGGCTGTGCCTCGGCGCGCTGCTGGCCGTCATTGACCACAAGTTCCAGCATGTTGGACCGTTCGAACGGGTCGATCCCCTGGCGGCGCAACAGCCGCACCGCGTCGAAATCCGACGCCGGTTGCAGCCCATGTTTCTGCGCGGTGCGTCGGGCCATCCGCAGTTGGCGCCCGGTCAACCCCTCTGACCGGATCGCGGCAAGCTCTTCCTCGATGGACATGCCTTGAGTCTGTCGCTGAGCGGGTTGTTGCGGGGTCGCGGACTGCCCGGCAGGTGCGCCCGCCGTTGGGAACCGCATATTGCCGAACCCGTCATCCGTCGGTGCATCGAGCGAGTCGTCGGCCACGCGGCGCGTTTCCCCCGCGGGGGCCGTCGGACCGGTGCGCCGGATGCGGAATTTCTTACCCCTGGGTTTCATAGTCATAAAGTCTCTTAGCCTCTTCGAGAGAGTCGAACTGGTAAAACTGGCCATCCTTCAACACGGCGGCACGTCTTGCGAATTTTTCCAGCGTTTCCGCCTGGTGGGACACGATGATGACGGTTGCCGATTTCAGGCGTTCCGCAAGGATCGTGCCCGCCTTGCGGTTGAAATTGGCGTCTGTGGTGCGGGGCATGCCTTCGTCGATCAGGTATATATCGAATTCCAGCGCCAGAAGCAGCGAAAACTGGAACCGGGCCTTCATGCCTGCGGAATAGGTGCCGAGCGGGCGGTCGAAATATTCCTCCAGATCGCAGACCCACCGGCAGAACGCCTCTACATAGTCCGGATCCAGCCCGTAGAGCTGCGCAATGTAGCGGCTGTTTTCCGTGGCGGACAGGTTGGGAATGACCCCACCCATGAAGCCGAGCGGAAAGGAGATGCGGCAGCCACGGGTGATTTCGCCCTCATCGGGTTTTTCCAGCCCGGCCATCATGTTGATCAGCGTCGTCTTGCCGGTTCCATTCGGGGCCAGAATGCCAAGCGATTGCCCCAGTTCGACACGGAAAGACGCCCGGTCCAGGATGACCTTGCGCTGTGTGCCCGTCCAGAAGGACTTTGAGACATTCGAAAACTCAAGCATGTTTGCCCTGTATTGCTGCCATGTGCGGCCCCGATACCAGAGTTCAGGGCTTCTTTCGGACAATCTATCTATCCATTTGGGCGCTATTATGTCCGTTAGAGCAACGATTTCAAAGCTCTTCGGGGGAAATATGACAGGATTGCGGCATTTCTCCTAACAAATGCCCCCCACGGCCGGGGCAATGGGGGCTTGTTCTTAACATTTGCAGGCCGGATGGCGCCTTCCATACGCTGCGCGAACGGGCGCAACGGATCACGGAAGGGACCGTTTCGCAGGCACTCAAGCGATGAAACCCCAGCTCAGACCGGCAAGAATGGCCCCGACCACGGCAAAACCCAGATAGGCCGCGAAGATCTTGGGCTTGACCAGTGCCCAGACCGCCACCGCCGCAGGGATACAGCTGACGCCACCCGCGATCACGAAGGCCATGGCCGCGCCGGGGCTCATTCCCTGTTCCAACAGGCCCGCGATCAGCGGAACCGCGGCATAGCCGTTCAGATAGGCTGGTGCGCCAAGGATTGCGCCAAGCAGGATCGGGCCGATCCCGTCGCCGCCAAGCGCGGTGCCGATCCATTCGGCGGGCACGTAGCGGATCAGTAGCGCCTGCAACAGGTAGGCCAGCAGCAACCACTTGCCGAGGAACAGCAGGTTGTCCCAGGCAGCGCGGGCAAACAGGGCCCTGCGTTCTGCCTCCTGCCAGAAGCGCCAATTGAGGCTCAGCTTCTTCGTGCCGCAGCAGGATCCGCAGCCCGTTGGCGTCTGAGCCTTCAGCGGGTCCGCAAGCAGGGCGGTGCCTGAGAGCATCATCAGGCTGAAGCCACCGAACAGGCCGATGGCAATGGCCGCCACGGTCTTGGCCAGCGCGAAATCAAAGCTGATCGCCCCCGCCGTGATCGCGAACATGGCCGGGTCCATCAGGGGGGAGGCCAGCCAGAAGGCCATGACCGCAGACAGGGGCGCACCGGCGGCCAGCAGGGCGGCGACGAACGGAATGACCTCGCAGGAACAGAAGGGCGACAACCCGCCTGCGAGTGCCCCCAGAACGATCATCCGGACCTCGCGCCCCTCGAACGCGCCTTCCAGCAGCCGCTCGGACCCGGTTGCCCGCATCACGCCAATGGCGGCGACGGCGAACAGGATGAACGGGCCGGTATGGGCAAGGCTTGTGAAAGCTTCGGCAATCGAGGGGACGAAGGCCGCCCGATCCAGCAGGAAAATGGCCAGGGCGATAGCGGCGCAGGTCAGCAGCACCTTGTCGACGCGGGACCAAAGACCTCGCAGCGGGGCAGGGGATTGCGTGAGATCAGCCATGATGGGCTCCTTGACTATGGCCGCCCTGATCGGCGCAGCATTCTTGCAACAGGTAGTCCGAGAGGCGGCGGATCTCGTCGTAATCCACCGCGCAGATGATCCGGCGTCCGTCGCGCTGCTGCTGAAGCAGCCCGGCGGACACCATTTGTTTAAGATGGTGGGTCAACACCGAACCGGTGATCCCCACGGCATCCCCCAGTTCCCCGATCGGCAGCCCCTCCGGCCCCGCGCGAACAAGCCGCCGCAAGATGGATAGCCGTTGCTCGGACCCAAGCGCCGCAAAGGCGGAGGCCGCGAATATGAGGGCGGGGGGGGGGCTGTTCTGCTTCATGATTCTATAATTATAGAAATAACGAAATGTTGTCCACCCCGAAGCGAGCGTGACTGTCCGGCGTCGGTGTTCCCGAACGCCTCCGGCAAAAACCAGCCAAGGACGCCGTCGGGTGGGTGCCTCATGGCGACAATCCCTTTCCTTTCCGAGCGCATCACGCTTTCCTGCCGGTATGAGCTTCGATCACCTGGCACAAAAGATCACCCGCTGCAGCCTTTGCATCGACCGCTTCGCGGCAACTCAAACGGCCCATTCGCCCCGCCCGGTGCTTTGGGCCGGGCCGGACGCACGGCTTTTGATTGCCGGGCAGGCACCGGGGATGCGGGTGCATCGGTCAGGCAAGCCCTTCACCGATCCGTCAGGGGATCGGCTGCGCCAGTGGATGGGGGTGGATGAGGACGTCTTCTACGACCGCGACCGGGTCGCGATTGTCCCCATGGCCTTCTGCTTCCCGGGATATGACGCGAAGGGCTCGGATCTTCCACCGCCGCCAATCTGCGCAAGGACATGGCGTGGTCGGGTGCTGGATCTGCTGCCGCAGATAGAGCTGACGCTGCTGATCGGGGGCCATGCCCAGGTCTGGCACCTGCCGGGCAAGGCCGGTGTCACCGCCCGCGTTGCAGCCTGGCGCGACCATGCGCCCCGCGTGATCCCCTTGCCCCACCCGTCCTGGCGCAATACCGCGTGGATGAAGCGGAACCCATGGTTCGAGGCAGAGCTTCTGCCCGCCCTGCGCGCCCGCGTCCAGGAGGTGCTGAAGCCATGACCGAGACAACCCCGATTGACGCCGCCCTGACCGCGATGAATGCCGCGCCCGAGGATGACGCATTGCGGCTGCGCTTCTACGAGCGGTTGGCAGATAGCGAACTGTTCCTTGCCCTTGCGGGGGAAGCGGGGGGTGATGAGATCACCCCGCAGGTCTTTCCCGTTGAGGATGCCAGCTATGTGCTTGTTTTCGATCGTGAAGAACGTCTTGCCGAGTTTGCCGAGGGCAGCGCACCCTATGCGGTTCTGTCGGGCCGGGGCTTGGCGGCGATGGTGGCGGGGCAGGGCATTGGACTGGCGGTGAACCCCGGTGCCGAGGCCTCGATCCTCGTGCCATCCGAGGCGGTGGACTGGCTTGCCGCGACCCTTGCCGAAGCCCCGGACGAGATCGAGGAAACGCCTGAGGAAATCAGCGCGCCTGTCGGATTGCCGGAGGCGCTGATCACGGCGTTGGACGCAAAACTTGTTACGGCTCAGGGGCTTGCGCGGTTGGCATACCTGTGTGGCGTGACCTATTCGGGCGGTCGCAAATCGCATTTGCTGGCTTTTGTCGATCCGGTTCCGGGGGCGGAGCCGGCTTTGGCGCGGGCGGCGGGAGAGGCTTTGACATTCTCTGGAATCGAGGCCGGGGTGATGGATGTGGGCTTCTTTCGGGCGTCCGATCCGGTTTGCGCATCGCTGGCGAAAACAGGGCTTCGCTTTGATCTGCCGGAGCCAAAAAGACCCGAACAAGTGCCGGGCACCGCGCCGGGGATGGATCCGGGGAAGCCACCGAAACTGCGCTGATACCGGGGATTTGGCCGGTCACCCTGCGTACACCCCCTGTACACCCCCCGTACACCCTGCGTGCAGACGACACGCTGTTTTGCCGTGCTCAGTAGCCCGCAGACCTGTCCACGAGATGCAGAAGGGGCTCGCCGGATTCGGACCGCCGAATATTCTCTGCGATGACCTCGGCGGCCGTTTCAGGCCGGGTTTCCGACGCGATATGCGGGGTGACGGTGACCTGTGGATGGTGCCAGTAGGGGTGATCCGCGGGCAAGGGTTCCACTCGGAAGACATCGAGCGTCGCGTGGGCGATCTGGCCATCGTCGAGCGCCGCCAAGAGCGCGTCATCATCAATCAACGGGCCGCGTCCGGGATTGATCACGAAGGCCCCGCGCGGCATTGCGGCCAGGGTCCGGGCGTTCAGGGTATTTTCGGTTGCCGGTGTGTTCGGCAGCAGCAGCACCACAATTTCAGCGGTTGCAAGACACTCTGTCAGCCCGTCTTCACCATGAAAGCAGTTCACGCCGGGGATGGATTTGGGGCTGCGGCTCCACCCCGTGACGGTGAACCCGAGCGCCAGCAGCGTCTCGGCGCAGGCGGTTCCCAGCTCTCCCAGTCCCAGAATGGCGACGGCCCGGTTGCGGGCCAGCGGCGGTATTCTGGGCTCCCACAGGCCGGGTGTGCCCTTGATCTGCGCGTCCATCCCCAGATGGTGGCGCAGCACGTGGCCCGTGACCCATTCGCGCATTCCTTCGCGCAGGCCGGTATCGACCATCCTGCAAAGCGGTACGGTGATCGTGGAATTTCCGACGATGGTTTCCACCCCGGCCCAGAGGTTCAGGATCGCCTTGAGATTGGGGAAGATCGAAAAATCCTGCACGTCGCTGTTGGGGGCGTAGACGATGTAATCCACCTCTTCCGGCGCGGCCTTTGTCACAACGCGGAAATCGGTCAAGCCAGTGGCGGCGATGGCGCGGTTGAGCGGGGCTTCATAGGCGTCCCAACGGTCGGGGCGGGCGGCGAAGAGGATGGTCAGCATGTCGGGTCCTTCAGCGGGGGCGGTGCACATGTGCTGACTGAACCAACCCGAAAGCAGCCATGAGCACAAGCATCGCCGAGCCACCATAGCTGACCAGCGGCAGCGGCACCCCCACGACGGGCACCAGCCCCATCACCATCGCCATGTTGATGGCGAAGTAGAGGAAGAAGGTCGCCGTCACCCCAAGCGTGACCAGCGAGCTGAAACGGTCTTTTGTCTGGATCGCGGTGACGATGCAGAAGAGCAGGATCAGCAGGTAGAGCCCCAGTAGCGAGGCCGCGCCGACGAAGCCGAATTCTTCGGCCAGCGTGGGAAAGATGAAATCGGTCTGCGCCTCTGGCAGGAAATCGCCCCGGATCTGGGTGCCCTGCATGAAACCCCGGCCCGTCCAGCCGCCGGAGCCAAGGGCAATCTGACTTTGGGTGATGTGATAGCCCGCGCCAAGCGGGTCCGAGGACGGGTCGAGGAATGTGTCGATGCGGCGGTACTGGTAGTCCTGCAACAGCTGCCACGCGGTGCCCCGCGAGGCGAAGACAGCCGTCACGATACCGCCTGCCGAGGCGATGACGGCCGCGAAATAGGCCCAGTGGACGCCTGCGCAGAACATCACCGCCGCGCCGCCCACAAGGATCAGCAAAGCGGTGCCGAGGTCCGGCTGAATGAAGGTCAGGAAGGCGGGTACGAGGATGATCGCGACCGGAATCAGCACGAAGAGCGGGCGCGAGACCTTGCGGATATCGAGCCAGTCGTAATAGGCGGCCAGCAGCATCACCACGGTGATCTTTGTCAGCTCGGACGGTTGCAGGCGCATGAAACCGAGGTCGATCCAGCGCTGTGCACCCATGCCGACGGTGCCGAAGAACTCCACCAGCAGAAGCAGGATCAGCGACAGGCCATAGGCCAGCGCCGAAACATTGCGCCAGAACCAGATGGGGGTGAAGGCGACGATCATCATGGCGGTGAGGCCGAGCGTAAAGCGCTGCATCTGCGGCCCGGCCCAGGGACGCATGGAGCCACCGGCAACGGAATAGAGCATCAGGAAGCCCACGCAGGCCACCGCCGTCAGCAGGATGATCAGCGCCCAGTTCAGGTACAGCACCTTGCGTAAGCCCGTGGGCGTGGCCTTCTGGGTGTATTCAAGATAGCTCATGCCCGGACCCGGCCCGTGCTTCGCAGGATCTCCAGCGGCAGCAGGTCCATGTTGTCATGCATCTCTTCGATGTCGCGCCGCAGGCCGACCGGGTAGGCAGACAGCGGCGGCAGCTCGCCATACATGGCACGCAGCAGCAGATCGCGGGCAATGGGGGCTGCGACGGCCGACCCGCCGCCGCCATGTTCCACTACCACGCTGACCGCGTAGCGCGGATTGTCGGCAGGCGCGTAGCCCACGAAGAGCGCATGGTCGCGCCGGTCCCAGGGCAGATCCTCGTTGGCGGTGACGCCGGCCTCCCGTTCGGCGGCGGTGATGTTGCGGACCTGGCTGGTGCCGGTCTTGCCGGCGATCTCGTATCCCTCTTCGGTGACGCGGGCGCCAAAGGCCGTCCCCCGGCGGAAATTGGTCACCGACCACATGCCTTGCCGGATCACATCCAGATGCGCGGCGGGAATGTCGACTTCAGCGAAGGAATCGACACGCTGATTGACGCCGTTCAGGGTGCGGACCAGTTGCGGCAGAATCTGCCGCCCGGTGGCCAGGCGGCTGGTCATGACCGCAAGTTCCAGGGGTGAGCTGAGCACCAGGCCCTGCCCGATCGAGGTGTTCAGCGTATCGCCGACCACCCATTCGCTGCCCCGGTTGGCCAGTTTCCATTCCCGAGACGGGATCAGCCCCGACGCGACACCGGACAGGGGCAGGTCGTGGCGCACGCCAAGTCCGAGACGGCGGGCCATAGCGGCGATGCGCTCGATCCCGACCCTCTGGGACAGTTCGTAATAGTAGACGTCACAGGACTGGGACAGCCCGTCGACCATGTTCATGCGCCCGTGACCGCCCCGGCGCCAGCAGTGGAAGCGGCGAGTGCCGAGTTCCACGAACCCGTTGCAGGTGATGGTTTCCTCGGGCTCGATCAGCCCGGCCTCCAGCCCGGCCAGCGCGGTGACCATCTTGAAAGTGGATCCCGGCGGGTAGAGACCCTGCACAGTCTTGCTGGCCAGCGGGCGATAGGGGTTTTCCGTCAGGCTGCTGTATTCGGCGACCGAGATGCCGCGCACGAAGAGATTGGGGTCATAGGAGGGCGAGGAGGCCAGCGCCAGCACCTCGCCGGTCTCGACCTCCATCACCACGGCTGAGGCGCTTTCGTTGCCAAGCCGGGCCTGTGCATAGTTCTGCAACCCGGTGTCGATGGTCAGTTGCAGATCATCGCCCGGAACGGGTGCTTCGCGGTCCAGTTCCCGCATGACGCGCCCGGCGGAGTTCACCTCGACCCAGAGATTTCCCGCCTCGCCGCGCAGATCCTGTTCCATCCGTGCCTCGACCGCGTAGCGACCGACCTGGAAATCGGGGGTTTGCAGGATCGGGTCGGTGTCGCCGGTGCTTTCCAGATAGTAATCCGACACCGGGCCCACATAGCCGACAACATGGGCGAAATCGGCGCCGAACGGGTAGACCCGTGACAGGCCCACCTCGGGCGTGATGCCGGGCAGGGCGGGCGCATTGACGGCGACCGAGGCGAATTCGTCCCAACTGAGCCGGTCGGCCAGCGTCACGCGGACATGCGGCGCGCGAGCCATCATGTCTTCGCGGGCGCGGTTCAGCGAGGCCATGTCGATATTGATGATATGCGACAGCCGGTCCAGCACCGCGTCCACATCCTCGACATTCTCGCGCACCATCACCACGGTGTAATTCTGTTCATTGTCTGCCAGAAGCTGCCCGTAGCGGTCATAGATCAGCCCGCGCGCGGGTGGCAGCAGGTCGATGCGGATGCGGTTTTCCTCGGCCAGAAGGCGGAAATCATCGGCGCGTTCCACCTGAAGATAGCGCATCCGGGCGGCGAGGATGCCACCCGTCAGCAGCATGAAGCCGCCCATGATCATGGATCGCCGCGTGATCTTGCGGGCGCTGTCCTCGGCTTCTTTCTGGGATCGTTTCATGGCCGCCCGGGCTCTGATTCCACTACCGGCAACTTATCCAGTCCCAAGGCGAATTTCGAGACCAAGACAACCAACGGGTAGATCACGATCGTGGCAAGCCCTTCCATCAGCGCCAGGCCAAGGCTTGGCTGATCGGCCAGCAGCACCCACAGGATCAGCCGCTGCCCGAGAACCATGGCCAGAATGCAGCCTGCAACCATGCCCCATTCAAAGAGAAACGGGGTTTCCGCGATCCCCGCGCGGCGGTTGCGCAGGTATTCGCTGGCCCCGATGGCGAGCGCGGTCCACAGGCCCGGCGGGCGTTGCAGCAGGAAATCGCCGAGCAGCATCAGAAGCAGGATCAAACCGACCGGAACTGCCATGGGCTGGCGCAGCACCCAGGCCAGCGTGAGGCAGAGGATGAAGTCGGGGCCGGGCAGGCCCGGCGTGCCGGTTTCCAGCGGCAACAGGCGGTAGAAGATGATGGCGAGACCAAACAGGACATAGATGGCCCGGTAGCCCCAGATCCGGCTTTGCGCGTCCTCACCCATCGGTGGCCTCGTCCGCGGTTTCGGTTTCGGCAGTTGCCTCGGGGTCAGGGGCGGTCGCATCTGCCGTCGGCAGCGGCCAGGGCGGGCCGATCAGCCCGCCGGGATCGGACAGCGAGGTGCCCGGATGGCTGCGCATGACGCGCAGGAAGTTCAGCCGCGAGAAATCGGCAGAGGGGCGGGCACGCAATCGCCCGTCGCGGTCCACCACCACATGGCCCACCAGCAGGCCGGGCGGGAAGACGCCGCCATCGCCGGAGGTGACAATCCGGTCACCGGGCGAGATGTCTTCGATATCTTCCAGAAATTCCAACAGCGGCAGGCCGGTATTGTCGCCCATCAACAGCGCCTGCTGACTGGAGGGCATGACCGTGACCGGAACGCGGCTGGCGGCGTCGGTCAGCAGCACCACACGCGCGGTGTTCTGGCCCACGCCCGAGATGCGCCCCACGACGCCGAGCCCATCCATCGTGGCCCATCCGTCCAGAATGCCATCGCGCGCGCCGACATTCAGCAGAACGGACCGGCGGAACGGGCTGCCACTGTCGGCCAGAACCAGCCCGGTCACATAGGTCAGTTCCGGGTCCAGCTGCACCCGGTTGAGATCGAGCAGGCGGGCGTTTTCCTGTTCCAGCTGCAAGGCGGCTTCGCGCCAGGACCGCATCTGCTGCAACTCGCGTCTGAGTTCCTCGTTCTGCTGATAGAGCCGTGTGTAGGACTGGAAGTCGTCAACCATCCGGCCAAAGGCGGTGACCGGGGCCATGACCCATTCCAGATTCGGCACGATCCGGTCGGTGATGGCACTGCGCAGCCGTTCGACGCGGGGATTGTCGATCCGCCAGATCAGGACCATGACCGCCAGACACAGGAACAGGACCGCCAGCAGCAGGCGCCGGACGGGTCTGATGTGGCTGCTGTCGGAACGCTCTCGGGCCATGGGATCCTTTTATCGGGGCCGCGACTGGCGGCGGATCAGCTGTCGTAGTCGATAGCGTGACGCAGAAGGTTTTCGTATTCCAGTGCCTTGCCGGTTCCCAGAGCCACGCAGTTGAGACTTTCGTCGGCAACCGAAATGGCCAGCCCCGTCTGTTCGCGCAGGGCGAGGTCAAGTTCACCCAGGAGCGCACCACCCCCGGTCAGCATCACGCCGCGATCGACGATATCGGCGGCAAGGTCGGGCGGGGTGGCTTCCAGCGCGCCCATCACCGCCTCGCAAATCTGCTGCACGGGTTCGGCCAGCGCCTCGGCCACCTGGGCCTGGCTGATCTCGGTTTCCTTGGGCACCCCGTTCAGAAGGTCGCGGCCCCGGATCTGCATCGACGCGCCGCGCCCGTCATCGGGCATCCGCGCGGTGCCGATGGAGGTCTTGATGCGTTCGGCCGTGGCCTCGCCGATCAGAAGGTTCTGCTGACGGCGCAGATAGCTGATGATCGCCTCGTCCATGCGGTCGCCCCCGACGCGGACGGAGCGCGCGTAAACGATATCGGCCAGCGACAGAACCGCCACCTCGGTCGTCCCGCCGCCGATATCGACGACCATGGAGCCGGTCGGGTCGGTGATCGGCATGCCCGCGCCGATGGCAGCGGCAATCGGTTCCGCGATCAGGCCGGCCTTGCGCGCGCCGGCGGACAGCACGGATTGACGAATGGCCCGCTTTTCGACCGGGGTCGCGCCATGCGGCACGCAGACGATGATCTTGGGCTTGGTGAAGGTGGTGCGCTTGTGGACCTTGCGGATGAAGTGCTTGATCATCTCTTCGGCCACGTCGAAGTCGGCGATCACGCCTTCGCGCATCGGCCGGATGGCCTGGATGGAGCCGGGCGTCCGGCCAAGCATCAGCTTGGCATCCTCGCCGAAGGCCAGCGCCTTCTTGACCCCGTCCTTGATCTGATAGGCCACAACGGAAGGTTCATTCAGGACCACGCCCTTACCCTTGACGTAGACCAGCGTATTCGCGGTTCCGAGGTCAATGGCCATGTCCGCGGAAAAGAGGCTGCCGAAAAGTCCGAACATGGTTGAGGAGATCCTGCTTCTATGCGCGCGATGTGATTTATGGCACCTGCGAGAGACTCGGGCGCAATCGGTCCCGCAGACCGCATCGCATATAGGCCGGTGGGGTAGGGCAGGTAAAGGCTTGCTTTGAAAGAAATCAGCGCATTTCCGCCGTAGGCCGTCCAGAGATGGCCATGAATAATTCCACATTTCGGGACAATGAAAGCAAACTTGGGCCCTAGGGGTGAACCCCGATCTTGAGCAGACATGGATGAATCGAGGATCATGGCAGTCATGACCGCGTCTGAACAGTTGCAGATAACCGCCGCCAGCACGGCAGGAGGCCTGAGGAATGGGGGCATCGACGCCGCCCGGCTGGTGCTGGCGTTGATGGTCGTCATGGCCCATTGCGCCAGTCTTCAGGCGGTCAGCCCGGCGGCGCATTTCTATTTCAACAATGGGTTCGCGCGGGTGATCGTGCCGTTCTTCCTGCTGACCACGGGTTATTTCTTTGACCGGCAGATGGCGAAGGGTATTGGCCCCTGGGTCTGGCGCGTGATGCGCGTCTACCTGGGTTGGAGCCTGGTCTTTCTGCCCTTCATCCTGTTCTATCAGGAAATCAGCCTGTACCGGCTGGGATTGACACTGTTCTTCGGCTTTTTCCACCTGTGGTACCTGCCGGCGCTGATCGGTGGGATGATCCTGCTTCATGCCGCACGAAACCTGTCCGACGGGGCACTGATGGCGCTGGCGGCGGTTCTGTTCTGCATAGGTGGGACGGTGCAATATGCAGAAAACATCTTCCTCGACCTGTCCGCGATGCGGAATCCCTATGATCTGCTGGTTCTGACCCGGAATTTCCTGTTCTACGGCTTCCCCTTCCTCGCGCTCGGTCTGCTGATCGCGCGGGGGCGGCTGCTTGCCGGGATCGGCCCAAGGCGGCGATTTGCGTTCCTGATTCTGGCGGTGGCGATGATGATCGTCGAAACCACGCTGGAATATCGCAGCCTAGATCCCGATGGCTTCTATGACCTCACCTTCTCGGCCTTCGTGCTGACGCCGGTTCTGTTTATTTCGGTCCGCGATCTGCCCCTGTCCCTGCCGGGGTTCGACCCCCGGCGAATCTCGATGGTCGTCTATCTCAGCCACCCGCTGTATCTGCTGCCGCTGCGCGAGTTGACGGGATGGGGACCGGTGCCGCTGACGATTGGCACTTTTGCCCTGACCTTCGCCCTTGCACCTGTCTGGATGTGGATCGGGCAGCGCCTTCGAATTCTTCCCTGACCGCGCAAAAAAGCTGCTGCGCAAGCCGTGCGGCTGTGACACCGTCCGGATCGGAGATGTCAAAGAGGCAGGCGCATGGCCCAAAAGTCGGAAAAGCACGGAAAGCTCAATGTATTGGATCGGGTCGCCGTGGCGCCCGAGGTGGCGGCGCGCGTGGCCTGCGGGCTTTTCCGGGCGGCAGGTGCCGCGCCTGAGGTGGCGCGCGAGGTGGCCGATCACCTGGTCGAGGCGGATCAATGCGGGGTCGAGTCCCATGGCATCGTGCGCACGTTGCAATACACGCGGGAAATGCTGGACGGCACGCTCGACCCCAAGGCGCGGCCCGAGATTCTGCGGCAGGATGGCGGGCGGCTGACGGTGCAGGCCCATGGCGCGATCGGCATCCCGGCAATGCGCATCGCCCATGAAGCCGCCGCCGAGGCCGCGCTTGAAAACGGCATTTCTGCCGTGGGCGTTCTGGGGGCGGGTCATACCGGGCGGCTTGGGGCCTTCGGAGAGATTGCGGCGCGGCGCGGCTGCCTGTCCATCGCGCTTGGCGGCGGCAATCGCAAGCGCTGGCGGATGGTGGCGCCCTATGGCGGGCGCGAGGCGCTGTTGCCGACCAATCCGTTTTGCATCGCCATGCCGGGCGGTGACCGGGGGCCGGTGGTGATCGACATCGCCACGTCGCAGGCGGCTGGTGGCTGGATCTATGCGGCCCGCGCGGCGGGGGTGGACCTGCCCGAGGGGCTGATCGTCGACCGCACTGGCGCGCCCTCCCGCGATCCGGAGGATTATTTCAATGGTGGTGCGATCCTACCCAAGGGCGGGCCTTTGGGCTATGGCCTCGCGCTGATTGCGGAACTGGTGGGCGAGGCGATGCTGGGGCCCGTCCTGAAGGGGGAAATCAACTGGCTGGTGCTGGCATTGGACTGCCGCCGCTATCACGAGGCCCCGGCGATGCAGGTGGTGGCGGAAGAAATTCTGGCGGAAATCCGGGTCTCCGCCCCGGCGGAAGGGCGCGGGCCGGTGCAGGTTCCGGGTGAGCGGGAGCGCGATCTGCACGCGACTGCGCAGGGCAAGCCGCTGATGGTGCCGGGCAGGATCTGGGCCGCGATCGAGGAGATGGCACGAGAGATGGGTGCGGAGCCGGGATGAAAACGGCCGCCTTTGCGGGGCGGCCGTTTATGTGATCAGTTCACGTCCTTGTAGGAGACTTCGCGCTTGTCGCTACCTTCACCCAGCTTCTCGCGCCGGACGATCAGGCGGTTGAGCGCGTTGACGTAAGCCTTGACGCTGGCGACCACGGTATCGGTATCCGCCGACTGGCCGGTCGCGATGCGCCCGTCTTCCTCGATCCGGACGGTCACTGTGGCCTGCGCGTCCATGCCTTCGGTCACAGCGCTGACCTGATAGAGTTGCAAGGCCGCTTCGTTCGGGTAGAGCGCCTTGACCGCGTTGAAAGCCGCATCGACCGGGCCGTCGCCCTGCGCCGTTGCCTGATGGTCCTTGTCGCCCACGCGCAGGGTGATGTCGGCGGATTGGGGGGCCTCGGTGCCGCAGATCACGCGCAGGAACTTCAGCTCCAGATGATCCTCGGTACCTGCGGCGGCGGCATCGGTGACGAGCGCAATGAGGTCGTCGTCGAAAACCTCTTTCTTGCGGTCGGCCAGCGCCTTGAACCGCACGAAGAGGTCATTCAACTGGTTGTCGACCATGTCGAAACCGAGGTCCTTGAGCTTGGCGCGCAGCGCCGCGCGGCCCGAATGCTTGCCGAGCGGCAGAGAGGTGCCTGCGAGGCCCACATCCTCTGGCCGCATGATCTCGAACGTATCGGCGCTTTTCAGCATCCCGTCCTGGTGGATGCCGCTTTCATGGGCGAAGGCGTTCTTGCCCACGATGGCCTTGTTGGGCTGCACCGCGAAGCCCGACACGGTCGAGACCCGGCGCGAGATATGCATGATCTTGCGGGTGTCGATATTGGTGTGCCACGGCATGATGTCGTGCCGGACCTTCAGCGCCATCACCACCTCTTCCAGAGCGGTATTGCCCGCGCGTTCGCCCAGACCGTTGATGGTGCATTCGATCTGCCGCGCGCCGCCCGCCACGGCCCCAAGCGCGTTCGCCGTCGCCATGCCGAGGTCATTGTGGCAATGGGTGGCGAAGATCACGTCATCGGCGCCCGGCACCTCTGCGATCAGGCGGCGGATCAGGTCAGCCGATTCCACTGGCGCGGTGTAGCCCACGGTATCGGGGATGTTGATGGTGGTGGCACCCGCCTTGATGGCAATCTCCACCACACGCGCCAGATAGTCCCATTCGGTCCGCGTCGCGTCCATCGGCGACCACTGCACGTTGTCGCAGAGATTGCGGGCATGGGTCACGGTTTCATGGATGCGGTCGGCCATTTCGTCCATGGTCAGGTTCGGAATGGCGCGGTGCTGCGGAGAGGTGCCGATGAAGGTATGGATACGCGGGGAAACGGCGTGTTTCACGGCCTCCCAACAGCGGTCGATATCCTTGTAATTGGCGCGCGCGAGACCGCAGATCGTGGCGGATTTCGCCAGCTTGGCAATCTCGGACACGGCGGCGAAATCTCCTTCAGAGGCAATGGGAAAGCCCGCCTCGATGATGTCGACGCCCATCTCGTCCAGAAGGGCTGCGATCTCCAGCTTCTCGTCATGGCTCATGGTGGCGCCGGGCGATTGTTCGCCGTCACGCAAGGTGGTGTCGAAGATCAACACACGATCTTTGTCGATGGTCATGGGGGTATCCTTGGTCTTAGCCAGATTGTCTTGTGTCGTTTCGGCGCTGGTTCCCCCCTGAGCGGTCGCGCCGAAAGGCACGCTCAGAGGCGGCTAAGGAGAAGAAGAGCGCACAGGTCTAGGCCGCCCGTGGGGGCAGTCAGGGTCGTGATATGGCTGTGCGTCGTCATGGCGGGCATATTACGTGCGGGAAGCGGGATGGGAACCCCCTTTTTTCACTCCAGCCCGAGCTCTGCGTCCGAGGCGATCCGGTCGTATTTGTCTCTCGGTGGCATCGGGCGGTCCGGCCAGTCTGGCGTGAAGGTGAAGCTGGAAACCTGCCGCCCCTCGGGAAGCGCGCCATTCCCCGCCCCGATGGCGTAGTCGTAGTAGAGCTTCACGATCTCGTCGTAGCACACCTGCTGCGCGGCGGGGTGGGCGAGGCAGGCGTCGCGCCAGCGGCGCACGCGGGCGAAGCGCGGCTCGTCGGGGATCTCGAAGCCCTCGTAATAGTCGAGAAACCAGAAGCGCATCATCATCGGGGTGAAGACCAGCTCGGCCAGCCCGAAATCGTCGACCAGCCACAGCCCGCCGGGATTGTGGTGGTCGAGAAAATCCGACAGCCACGCGTAGTGATCCAGCATCTTTGCCCTGAAATCCTCGGCCTTCGCCCGGTCGCGGTTCATCACCATCATGTAGCCGGTCATGGTGAACGGCCCCTCGCGGGTGATCATCATCCGTTCCACGGCGCGCTCATAGGGGTCGCTGCGGGCCACCGGGGTGTCGGCAAACCGTTCCTCCACATAGCGCATGATCACAAGGCTTTCCTTCAGGATGCGCCCGTCCTCGGTTTCCAGAACCGGCAGGGCGGTGGTGCCACGGGTCTTGGCCAGCAATTCCGGGTCGCGGGGTTTGGTGATGTCGACCACGCGAAACTCCACCGCGTCGCGCAGGCCCTTCAGTTCCAACAGGATCTCGATGCGCTGCGAGAAGGGGCAGACGGGGATGTGGTAGATGATGGGCTTGGTCATGGGCGCGTCCTTTTCCGGTTCGCCCAGAATGCCGGGGCATGGCGCGATTGACCAGAGCGTCGGGCGCATTAGCTCCCGTCCCATGACACAGGACAGAACACTCATCATCGGCGCCTCGGGCGGGATCGGCGCGGCACTGGCGGACGCGCTGGAACCGCGCGGTGAGGTCGTGCGCCTGTCGCGCAGTGCGGACGGGCTGGACCTGACGGACGAGGCCAGCATCGCGCGGGTTCTGGGCGCGCAGGAGGGCACGTTCGACCGGGTGCTGGTCACGACTGGCGCGCTGCAGATCGACGGGGCGGAGCCGGAGAAGACCATCCGCACGCTGGACCCCGCCGACATGGCCGCACAGTTCGCGTTGAACGCGATCGGTCCGGCGTTGGTGCTGAAACACCTGTTGCCGCTGGTGCCGCGTGACCGGCGGTCCGTGGTCGCCGTTCTGTCGGCGCGGGTGGGGTCGATCGGGGATAACCGGCTTGGCGGCTGGATCAGCTACCGCGCGGCCAAGGCGGCGGTGAACCAGATCCTGCGGACCTCGGCCATCGAATACGGGCGGCTGCGCAAACAGGCGATCCTCGTGTCTTTGCATCCGGGCACGGTGCAGACGCGGCTGACCGGCCCTTACCTGGCGCGGCACGGATCGGTGACACCCGAGGAGGCCGCGCAGAACCTCATTCGTGTCATCGACGGGCTGTCGCCCGCTGACAGTGGCCAGTTCTTCGATTGGGCGGGCAAGGCGGTGCCGTGGTGAGCCCGCGCCTCGTGCTGGTTCTGGGCGATCAGCTGACGCTCACGGTGGCGGCGCTGAAAGCGGCTGACCGGGCGCGCGATGTGGTGGTCATGGCGGAGGTCGCGGCGGAAACGGACTATGTCGCGCACCACCCCAAGAAGATCGCGTTCCTCTTTGCCGCCATGCGCAAATTCGCTTCGCGCTTGCAGGAGGACGGCTGGCGCGTCGCCTATACGCGGCTGGATGACCCGGACAATGCGGGGTCCATCGGGGCGGAGTTGCTGCGGCGGGCGGAAGAGGTCGGGGCGTCTGAGGTTCTCGCCACGGAACCCGGCGAATGGCGCCTGATCGAAGCGCTGCGGGATCATCCGCTGACCGTTCACCTGCTGGAAGATGACCGGTTCCTTTGCACACATGCGGAATTCGATGTCTGGGCTAAGGGCCGCAAGGCGCTGCGGATGGAGTTCTTCTACCGCGAGATGCGGCGCAAAACAGGTTTGTTGATGGACGGCGTCCAGCCCGAAGGCGGGCAGTGGAATTTCGACCACGACAACCGCAAGGGGCCGCCCAAGGGGCTTTCCGGCCCGGTGCCACCCCGGTTCGAGCCCGACGACGTGACGGAGGAGGTGCTGAACCTCGTCGAGACACGGTTCGACACCCATTTCGGCGATCTGCGGCCCTTCTGGTTCGCCACCGAGCCTGCGCAGGCGGAGCAGGCGCTCGATCACTTCATCGCCCACGCCCTGCCGCGTTTTGGCGATTACCAGGATGCGATGGTGAGGGGGCAGGATTTCCTCTTTCATTCGGTCCTGTCCGTCTACATCAATGCCGGGCTACTGGACCCGCTGGAGGTCTGCCGCCGGGCGGAAGCCGCCTATCGCGCGGGCGTCGCGCCGCTGAATGCCGTTGAGGGGTTCATCCGCCAGATCATCGGCTGGCGCGAGTTTGTGCGGGGGATCTACTTTCACGAGGGGCCGGACTACGCACAGCGCAACGCGCTGGACCACAGCCGCAAACTGCCGCCGGTCTACTGGGGCGGAGAGACCCGCATGCGCTGCATGAAAGAGGCCGTTGGCGTCACCCGGCGCGAGGCCTACGCCCACCATATCCAGCGGCTGATGGTGACCGGCAATTTCGCCCTGCTGGCCGGGATCGACCCGGGCGAGGTCCATGAGTGGTATCTGGCCGTCTACGCCGACGCCTATGAATGGGTGGAAGCGCCCAATACCGTGGGCATGAGCCAGTTCGCCGATGGCGGTGTGGTGGGGTCGAAACCCTATGTCTCATCCGGCAATTACATTTCGAAGATGTCGGATTACTGCAAGACCTGCGCCTATGGCGTGAAGGTCAAGACCGGTCCCGATGCCTGTCCGTTCAACCTGCTCTATTGGCACTTCCTTGGCCGCCACCGCGACCGGTTCGCGCAGAATCCGCGCATGGCGCAGATGTATCGCACCTGGGACCGGATGGAGTCATCCCGACAATCCGAGATCCTGAGCGACGCGGACGCCCTGCTTTCCAGTCTGGATGCAGGTGAGCCTGTCTGATGGGGCAGGCTCTGCCCGGTGCTCGTCACTCGCTTGCGGGTTCCCCGTTGCCGGTTGCCTCGGTCGGGGGCTCGGGTGTCGCTTCATCTGACGTCGTGGTGTCCTCTTCGGTCGCATCCGCGTCTGGATCGGCATCGACCACGAGACGGCCCTCTTCCCACATGCCTTGTACGACGCGCGCTTCCTGATCCTCGGTGGCGGCGTAGGTCATGGTGCCCGCGCCCTGCCGCGTACCGTTCACGAAGCGGCCCTGATAGACATCGCCATTGGCATAGGTGGCGCGGCCGGTGCCGTTGATCTCTCCGCCCTGCCATTCGCCGGTATAGGTGAAGCCGTCGGGCATGGTCAGCGTGCCCTCGCCCTCGCGCTGGCCCGCGACGAAGCCGCCCTCGTAGACCGTGCCATCGGCATAGGTGGCAATGCCCTGCCCGTGGCGTAACCCGTCCTGCCACGCGCCCTCGTAGCGGTAGCCGTCGGTGTAGGTCATGACGCCCTGACCGTGCTGGCGGGCGTTCAGGAACTGGCCTTCATAGACCAGCCCGTTGGCATAGCGTGCGACGCCAAAGCCCTGAATCACCCCTTCGACCCATTCGCCGTCATAGGTGGATTCGTCGGCATAGGTGATCATCCCGCGCCCATGGGCGAGGTCATTGCGGAACGCGCCTTCGTAGACAGAGCCATCGGGATAGGTGACCGTGCCGGTGCCCTCGATCCGCCCGTCGATCCACTGGCCGACATAGAGGTATCCGTCAGCGCCGCGGAACTCGCCCTGCCCATGGCGGCGATCATTGGCGAACGCGCCCTCGTAGCGGTCGCCATTGGCATAGCGCACCACGCCCTGCCCCTGCCGCTGGCCGTTCACGAGCTGGCCTTCGTAGACATCGCCATTGGGTTGCGTCAGCGTGCCGGTGCCGTTGATCTGGCCCGCCTGCCACTGGCCTTCGTAGATGACGCCATCGGGCATCTCCAGCCGGCCCTGGCCCTGACGCTGGCCGTTTTCGAAATTGCCCTCATACACCGCGCCATCGGGGTAGGTGATGCGGCCCGCGCCCTGTTTCAGCCCGTTCACCCACTGGCCTTCGTAGCGATAGCCATTGGGGCTATCCATCGTGCCGGTGCCGTGATGCAGCGCATTGCGGAAGCCGCCCTCGTAGCGCACGCCATTGGCATAGAGCGCCACGCCCTGGCCGTTGATGCGGCCCTCGGACCATTCGCCCTCATAGGTCGAGCCATCGGCGAAGGTGATCGAGCCAAAACCATGGGGACGCCCTTCGGCAAAGGCCCCTTCATAGATCGAGCCATCGGGGAACACCGCGCGGCCCTGGCCGCGAATTTCGCCATCGACCCATTCGCCGGTATATTCATAGCCATTGGGCAGGCGGTAGGTGCCGGTGCCATGCTGGACCCCGTTGCGGAACGTGCCCTCGTAGATCCCGCCACCTTCGTACATGTGGATCTCGACTTCACCGCTCTCTTGCGCCCAAGCGGCACCGGACAGCAACAGCGCGGTGCTGCCTGCCATGAAAACGCGGTGTAGGAAGCCCTTACCTGCTTGGCCCACCATGTGCCCCCTTTGAGGTTTTCGTTGCCCGTGTCGCCGATAAACCTAGTGGAGGGGGATTAACCTCGCAATGTCTTTTGGCCCGGGTGGCTTGGCGGCGGGCGGTGATCTGCTAAAAGGCGGCTTGATACCGACCCGAGGCGAGGCCCCATGTCCGACAGATTCCGAGTAACGCTCGCGCAGCTCAACGCCACCGTCGGCGCGCTGGAGGCCAATACCGCAAAGGCGCGAGATGCATGGGCCGAGGCAAGAGCCGCCGGAGCGGACCTGGTCGCTTTCCCCGAGATGTTCGTGACCGGCTACCAGTTGCAGGACCTTGTGCGCAAACCCGCCTTCGCCGCCGATGTGGCCCGCGTGGTGGAAAAGCTGGCCGCCGATTGTGCCGATGGCCCCGCCATTGGAATCGGCGGGCCCTGGCCCGGTGGCGACAAGCCCTTCAACGCCTATTTCATTCTTCAGGGCGGCAAGGTGCAGGCGACAGTTCTCAAGCATCACCTGCCCAATTACAACGTCTTCGACGAAAAGCGTTATTACCATGCGGGTGAGATGCAGGGGCCGGTTCAGATCGGTCCGGTGCGCATCGGCTTCCCCATCTGCGAGGATTGCTGGTTCGAGGATGTCTGCGAAACGCTGGAAGAAACCGGGGCCGAGATCCTGATTTCCCCCAATGGCTCGCCCTATCATCGCGGCAAGATGAACATCCGCCAGGCCGTGACCGTGGCGCGCGTGATCGAAACCGGCCTGCCTCTGGCCTATCTCAACCTCACCGGCGCGCAGGACGATCAGATCTTTGACGGGGCGAGCTTCGTGCTGAACCCCGGCGGGGCGCTGGCCGTGCAGATGCCCTTCATGGATGAGGTTCTGACCCATGTGGATTTCGAGCGCGGCGATGAAGGCTGGCGCGCGGTGGAGGGCGTCAAGGCGCATCTGCCCGATGAATGGGAGGCCGATTACCGCTGCATGGTCGAATCGGTCCGCGATTATCTCGGCAAGACCGGGTTCAGGAAGGTGCTTCTGGGGCTGTCAGGCGGCATCGATTCCGCCATCGTGGCGACCATCGCCGCCGATGCGCTCGGGCCCGAGAATGTCCGCTGCGTGATGCTGCCGTCCGAATATACCTCGACCGAGTCGCTCGAAGATGCCGCCGCCGTGGCAAAGGCGCTTGGCACACGGCTCGATACCGTGCCCATCTCTGGCCCCCGCGCCGCGATGACGGAGGCGCTGGCGCCGCTCTTCGCCGGGATGAACCCGGACCTCACCGAGGAAAACATCCAAAGCCGCCTGCGCGGCGTGATCCTGATGGCGTTGTCCAACAAGTTCGGGGAAATGCTGCTGACCACCGGCAACAAGTCCGAGGTCGCCGTGGGCTACGCCACGATCTATGGCGACATGGCGGGTGGCTACAACCCGATCAAGGACATGTATAAAACCCGCGTCTTCGAAACCTGCCGCTGGCGCAACGCCAATCATCGCCCTTGGATGCTGGCCCCCGCAGGCGAGGTCATCCCACCCCGCGTCATCGACAAGCCCCCGACCGCCGAGTTGCGCGAGGATCAGAAGGACGAGGACAGCCTACCACCCTATGAAGTGCTCGACGTGATCCTCGAGATGCTGATCGACAAGGAAGCCTCGGTCGCTGACGTCGTCGCCATGGGCTATGACCGCGAGACGGTGAAGAAGGTCGAAAGCCTGATCTACATCTCGGAATACAAACGCTTCCAGTCCGCCCCCGGTGCCCGCCTGACCGAACGCGCCTTCTGGCTCGACCGCCGCTACCCGATCGTGAACCGCTGGCGCGACCCGAGCTAGACCCTTTCATCTTGGTCCAAGTACCTCGGGGGAGTCGCCGATAGGCGACGGGGGCAGCGCCCCCTTTCTTTCCCCTAAGCCACTCATCGCGCGGCGCAGCCGCGCGCGGGTCGACGTGCCGAAGGCACGGCGAAAAACCCGTCGCAATCCGCCCCTCCGGTCGCTTTCCGGCGCGACGGATCACGTGACATCTGCCATCCGCGAGGATCATTATTCGGACCGCCTCCTTCCCATGATCCAGATCCACACCGTCCGCGCAGCCTTCACCCCGGAGGATTGCGCTCATATCACCACCTTGGCCGAATCTGCCCCTGCGCAGGATGCGGGCCTCACCCGCAACGCCACCGACCACAATCTGCGCCGGGCCGACCTGGTCTGGCTGGATGAGGTGGCAGAAGCCGATTGGGTGATGGACAAGATCATCGCACTGGTGCGGGATGCCAACCGGCAGGTCTATGGCTATGATCTGACCGATTTTTCGGAATCCGCACAGGTCGCCCGCTATGGGGCCGACCGGCAGGGGCATTTCGATTGGCATTCCGATATCGGTGACGGGCGGTTCGCCTCGAAACGCAAGCTCACGATGGTCGTGCAACTGTCGGAGCCGTCCGACTATGCGGGCGGAATGCTCGAACTGATGCCGGGGGCGGGGATCGTCACCGCCGATACCGCGCAGGGTGCGGCAACGCTCTTCCCCTCTTTTGTGCTGCATCGGGTGACACCGGTGACCGAGGGTGAACGCCGTTCGCTCACCATCTGGTGCCATGGACCGGCCTTCCGCTAGCCGTCGATGATGTTGCGCGGCCCCGCCCCGCGTGCGCCCTTCTCATCGTCGGGATTGTAGAGCGCGCAGCTCTTCAGGCTCAGGCAGCCGCAGCCGATGCAGCCATCCAGCTTGTCCCGGGTGCGTTGCAGCCGGTCGATGCGCTCGTCCAGCACCGCGCGGAAGCGGCGGCTGATCCGTTCCCAATCGGCCTTGGTGGGGGTGCGCCCCTCGGGCAGCCTGGCCATCTCCTCGCGGATCTCGCTCAGCGAAAACCCCAGTTCCTGTGCGATCTTGACGAAGCTGAGCCGCCGAATGTCCGACCGCCGGAACTGCCGTTGCCCGGCGGCGGTGCGGATCGGATGCACCAGCCCCTCGGCCTCGTAATAGCGGATGGCGGACACGGCCATGCCGGTCCGTTCGGCAATCCGGCCAATCGGCAGCATATCCCCGGGGCGGCGCATGAAGAAATTCCTTGAGCTAAAGTGAACTTTAGCAATTACACCATGAAACCGGAAAGCGAATCAACCGTGAAGGAGACCCGATATGACCGCAGCCTTTCTGGAACATGTGAACGTAACCGTCAGCGACCCGCAGGCGATGGCCGACCTGCTGGTCGATCTCTTTGGCTGGCGCATCCGCTGGCAGGGTGAGGGCAAGGGAGGAGGGCATTCCATCCATGTGGGCAACGAGGACAGCTACGTCGTGGCCTATAGCCAGGGTGGCCAGATGAAGGCCCCCGACCGCTACCGCACACCGGGCGGGCTGAACCATATCGGCGTGGTGGTCGAAGACCTTGATGCGGTCGAGGCGAAGGTGAAAGCCGCAGGCTACCACCCGCATAACCACGGCGACTATGAACCTGGCCGCCGGTTCTATTTCGACGGCCCCGACAATATCGAGATCGAGGTGGTCAGCTACGCCTGACCCTTCGCTGGCGGGCCATCTGCTGCTACTCTCCCGTGGCAGGAGGCCCGCCCATGTCCAAGGCAGAGAACAAAACTACGGTCACGCCGGTCGATCCCGCTGACTTCATCGCAGCGCTCGACCATCCGACCCGCCGGGCCGATTCTTTGGTTCTCGACGGGCTGTTCCGGCGGGTGACGGGATTTCAGCCCCGCATGTGGGGACCCACCATCATCGGCTACGGCCAGTATCACTACACCTATGACAGCGGGCGTGAGGGCGATTTCCTCGCCACCGGCTTCAGCCCCCGCAAGGCCAACCTGTCGATCTACATCCTGCCGGGTTATGCAGATTTCGGGTCGATCCTTGACCGGCTTGGCAAGCACAGGATCGGCAAATCCTGCCTCTATGTGAACAAGCTGGCCGATATCCACCTGACCGTGCTTGAGGAGCTTGTTCGCGCGGGTCTGGACGATCTGGGCAAACGCTGGCCCGTCCGGGCGAGCTAGCGCAGCACCGTTTCATCCGCGATCATGCAGGGCATGGGCCGGTTGCTCAGCCCGGTCAGCACCACCTGCCCGGCGGGGGTAATACCCAGGTCGATCGTGCCCTCCGGTCCGTCGCCGCCAAAGACCACGTTCCATGCGTCGATATCCTGCGTCAGCAGCGCATAGCCGGGAGAGATCCAGATCAAGGCAGGGTCGGTATCGAAGCGGGTCAAGTGGAAGGGGCGGGCGAATTGGGGGCAGAGAAGATCGACCGGCCCGCGCGCCAGCCCCTCTCGTTCGCCGTTCAGATAGGGGCCTTCCAGAAGCTCCGCTGCGTAACCCGCTGCAATGGGCAGCATGCAGGCGGGTGGCGCATCCGTTCCCAGACAATCATCGAGCTGCCCGTATACCATCTCGGCCCGCAACCCGAGCGCGGCCCAGGTGCCGGGATGCAGACCGGGCGTTTCGCGAACCTCAGTTATCAGCGCCTCCATCTCCAGCGTGACGGCGCGGGTCAGCGGATCGGAACAGGCTTGGGACCAGAAAGCGCGGGGCGACTGTGTGCAGGGGTCGGCCAGGGCCGCGCCAGTCATCAGGAAAAGGCAGAACAGAATACGCATGAGGCCAGCTTGCGCGCCGTGCCGCGCGGGTCAAGTGTTACTCCCACCAGGGGTCAATTTCGGCGATATCCGCGTCGGACCAGCCGAAGTGATGGGCCAGCTCATGCACCAGCACATGGCCAATCAGGTGGCCAAGCGGGATATCGCCCCGATCCGCCCATTCCTCCAGGATCGCGCGGCGAAAAAGCCAGATCACGTCGGGCCTCATCGGTTGATCCATCACCGATTTCTCGGTCAGCGGGATGCCTTCATAGAGCCCGGTCAGCTCATACGGGTTCTCGATCTCCAACGCGTCCAGCATCTCGTCGCTGGCGAAATCCTCGACCCTCAGCGCCACCTGCATGGCCGCGCGCCGGTAGGGCTCTGGCAGGGCCAACAGAGCCTGTTCCGCCATCTGCTCGAAGGCGGCAAGGTCGGGCGGGGTCAGGGGGCTCCAGTCGGTCATGGAGTCTAGATGTGCCGTTGCGGGAGGAATGGGAAGGGGATTGGTGACGGTTTGCCGAAATTCTGTCTAGACTGGCGGGCAGCAGCAGAGGAGCGCAGATGAACAGCCGAAAAACCGTCTTCATCCGAGAGGTCATCCGCGCGGACGGGTCGGGCGAGCCTTGCGAGCCGATCACTCGGGTTGCGGTGCTGGCGGTGGTCAAGAACCCCTTCGCGGGCCAGCACGGGACCGACCTGTCGCAACTCTTCGATCTGGGTGGTGCGCTCGGAGCAGAGTTGATGGCCGAGGCGGTCGCACAGCTTGGCGCGGCCCCGGTCAGCTATGGCAAGGCCGCGATCATCGGCGTGGCCGGAGAGATGGAGCACGGGGCGGCGATGATCCACCCCAAGCTTGGCAAGCCCATGCGCGCGGCTGTTGGCGGCGGAAAGGCGCTGATCCCGTCGAATGCCAAGGTGGCCCCGCTCGGCGCGCAGATCGACCTGCCGCTCGGCCACAAGGACGAAGCCTGGTCCTTCGCCCATTTCGACACGATGAGCGTGGGCGTCGCCGACGCGCCGCGCCCCGATGAAATCGTGCTGGTGATGGGCGTGGCGGACGGGCCGCGCGTGCACCCGAGGGTGGGCGACGGCCCGATCACCGATTAACCCATGAACTGCCCCTGTTCCGGCACCCACCGGAACCCGTCGCCATTGGCCTCGACGAAGCCAAGCGCCGGGAAGGGCATGTGGTAGCCCACGGCCGGGATCCGATCGGCGGCGATCATGCCAAGCACGCGGCGGCGGCTTTCGGCGGCCATCGCCTTGTCCATGTCGAAGCGCACCTCCCAGTCAGGGCGGGCCAGAGACCAGACGGGGTGATTGGCGAGATCGGCAAACAGCATCAGCCGCGCGCCATCGCTTTCGATGTGATAGCCCATATGGCCGGGTGTATGGCCATAGGCGGCAACGGATGTGATGCCTGAAACCACGTCCTGATCCGGGTCGAGAAAGGTCATGTTCTCGGCCAGCGGGCGTACCTTGCCTTCAAAGCCTTCATTGCCTGCCATGTCCCAATGGTCGAATTCGGCCTGTCCCGTTACATAGCGGGCATTGGGAAAGGTCGGGGTCGCGCCATCGGACAGCCCGCCGATATGGTCGCCATGCATATGCGTGATCACGACGATATCCACCTGATCGGGGCTGTAGCCCGCCCCCGCCAAGGCATCGGTGATGCCCGCCGGGTTCAACCCGGTGTCGAACAGCACCAGCTGCGCGCCGGTATTGACGACGACGGGCGTGAAGAAGAACTGCGAGACCTCCGTCGACAGGAAATTCGCGGCGCTGACCTCAGAGAATTCCTCGGGCGATACATTCGTGCCAAATATCCCTTGCGGGTTCTCACGCGGGGTGGTTCCGGCCAGCAGGGTGGTGACTTCGAACTGCCCGAGCGTGAAGCGCCGGTGACGTGCGAAGGACGCCCCCATTGCGGGCGCCTCTGCGCGCAGCGCAGTCGCACCGAGCGACAGGAACGGGGCTGCAAGGGACAGTTTAAGTATGGACCGGCGTTTCATGGCAGTCATCGTAGGCTCCCTCAGGTGTGATTTCGGTTGAAGGATAGCCCGGATCCAAGGCGGCGGGAGGGTATAACGCAAATTTGATCCGCGACACCGTGTGTGGTGGAATCCGCTTGCTGGTGCGCCCGGTAGCGGAATACTTGTGCCATGACACCCAAGCTGCTGACGACACTTCGATCCTACACGGCCGCCCTGCTGCTGAGCGACCTGCTGGCAGGATTGACCGTGGCCATGGTGGCCATTCCCCTCAGCCTTGCCATCGCCATTGCCTCGGGGGCCGATCCCGCGACCGGTTTGATCACGGCGATTGTCGGCGGCTTCCTGATTTCATTGCTTGGGGGCAGCCGGGTGCAGATCGGCGGGCCAACCGGGGCGTTCATCGTGGTGGTCTACGGAGCGATCGCAACGCATGGCTATGACGGGCTGGTGCTGGCGACGCTAATGGCGGGGATCATGCTGGTCGTGGCCGGGGTGTTGCGGGCGGGCAGCCTGATTTCCTACGTTCCAGAACCGGTGATCAACGGGTTCACCATCGGCATCGCGGTCATCATTGGGGCCAGTCAGCTGAAAGATGCGCTTGGCCTGACACCCGATCATCTGCCTGCCGATTTCGTCGAGAAGATCGCGGCGCTGTGGGGTGCAAGGGACAGTTTCAGCCCCGCTGCCGTGGCCGTCACGCTGGCCACCATGGTGATGATCGTGGCTATGCGTCGCGGGTTTCCACGCTTTCCTGGGCTGATCCTGGCCGTTGCGGCCAGTTCGGCGGCCGTGGCGGTGTTCGATCTTCCGGTCGATACGATCCGGTCTCGCTTCGGCGACTTGCCCGCGACCCTGCCCGTGCCGCAGCTTCCCGACATCAGCTATGCCCGGATCGTGGAGCTTCTGCCCTCTGCCATGGTCATTGCCTTTCTTGCCGGGGTCGAGTCGCTGCTGTCGGCGATGGTGGCCGACCGGATGATCGGCGGGCGTCACAGATCGAATGCCGAAGTGCTGGCGCAGGGGGCGGCCAATATCGGTTCGGCGCTCTTCGGCGGTCTGCCAGCCACGGGGGCCATCGCGCGCACCGCGACGAATGTCCGGGCCGGTGGCAAGACGCCGGTGGCGGGGCTTGTCCATGCGCTGACGATCCTTCTGGTGATGCTGGTGGCCGCCCCGCTTGCAGGCTACCTCGCCATGCCCGCATTGGCCGGGCTGTTGCTGCTGACCGCCTGGAACATGAGCGAACCGCAGCATTGGAAGGGCTATCTGGCCCAACCCCGGCAGGATGTGCTGCTGCTGTCCCTGACGCTGGTACTGACCGTTCTGACGGACCTGACCATCGCGATCGGCGTGGGCGTGGCCCTTGGGCTGGCGATGCGCCTGCGTCGTCGGGATGCGCCCCCTGCAAGCTGGACCCCGCCAGACCGCTGAGCCACGGCTTATGGACAAACGGGCCCGTCTGTGAAACAGGATCAGCCCGATCCGAAGGAGTCCGAGATCCATGACCGTCACCCGTTTCGCCCCGTCCCCCACCGGATACCTGCATGTCGGGAACCTGCGCACCGCGCTGTTCAACTTCCTGATTGCCAAGAAGGCCGGGGGGCAGTTCATCCTCCGCCTCGATGACACCGACCCGGAGCGGTCCAAGCAGGAATATGCCGACCAGATCCAGCGCGATCTGGAATGGCTGGGGCTGACCTGGGACCGGATCGAAAAACAGTCCGAGCGGCTGGACCGCTACGCCACCGCCGCAGATGAACTGCGCGAAAAGGGTCGATTCTATGAGGCGTGGGAAACGCCCACGGAACTTGACCTCAAGCGCAAGAAGCAGCTCAACATGGGCCTGCCTCCGGTCTATGACCGCGCTGCGCTGAACCTGTCCGACGACGAACAGGCCAAGATGCGGGCCGAGCGTGGGCAAGGCGTCTGGCGCTTCAAGCTCAATCAGGAACGGATTGAATGGACCGATGGCATTCTGGGCGATCTGTCGATTGATGCGGCCTCCGTCTCTGACCCGGTGCTGATCCGTCAGGACGGGCAGGTGCTCTATACCATCGCGTCGGTGGTGGATGACACGGACATGGGCGTGACCCATGTGGTGCGCGGGTCCGACCACGTGACCAACACCGCGACGCAGATCCAGATCATGGAAGCGCTCGGGTTCTCCGCGCCGTCCTTCGCGCATCATTCGCTGCTGACCGGCCCGCAGGGCGAGGCGCTGTCCAAGCGGCTTGGCACGCTGGCGCTGAAGGATCTGCGCGACAACGGGGTGGAGGCCATGGCGCTTTTGTCCCACATGGCACGGCTCGGCTCCTCGCAGCCGATTGAGTTGTGCGAGACGCTGGATCAACTGGCGGACGGGTTCGACCTCAATCATTTCGGATCCGCGCCTACCAAGTTCGACGTGGATGACCTTTATCCGCTGACCGCCCGTTTCCTGCATACGCGGCCGCTGTCTTCTGTTTCGGAACAGGTTGCAGAAATCGGTGTGCCGGATGATCTGGCCGAGACCTTCTGGAACGTCGCCCGCGCCAACATCACCACCCGCAAGGACATTGCAGGCTGGTGGCACCTGTTCCGTGATGGGGCGACGCCTCTGGTCGCCGATGAGGACCGGGAGTTCGTGGCGCAGGCCTTCGACATGCTGCCGGAACCGCCCTATTCCGCCGACACCTGGAAAAGCTGGACCGACGCGGTGAAAGAGGCCACGGGCCGCAAGGGCAAGGGCCTCTTCATGCCGCTGCGCAAGGCGGTGACGGGGCTGGAACGGGGGCCGGAAATGGCCGACGTGATGCAGCTTTTGCAGAAAAAGCCCGCGCTCTGACTTAGCCTGCGGGCACGCGAATGGTGCAGGTGCCGGGGGCAAACGCTCCGTTGCCGTCCCAGTCGCCGGTCCAGGTGCCATTCCGGTCGCGGGCGGCATCCCTGCAGACGGGGCGGGCCTGAGCCACGTGCAGCAGCGGCATGACTTCGACCGTGATATTGCGCATCGCGGGCGCATCGAACCGGCATTCGTAGAGGAAATAATCCACGTTGCGGACGCTGCCGCGCCCGGTAGCGCCCTCCTGTTCAGCCAGCCAATTGCAGGTCAGCAGAGCCTCGACCTCGTTCAGGGCCTCGATATTGACCCGGCGGATTTCGGCGGAGGCTGCGGTGGCGGAAAGGGTCAGGGCGATAAGGGCGGTGGTCAGGGTGGTGCGGAACATCGGGTTTCTCCTGGATCATGTGTTTTGTTGAGATCATCCTGCCCGCATGGCTGCCGTATAGCCCTGGGGTCGATCCCCCATCCGTCGCCAAGACCGAAAAAAATAACGCCCCGGCAGGGTAACCGGGGCGCGCGCGTCATGGAAAATGGTTTGGGTAAAATTGGAGGGGTCAGCGGATCTGGCAGACGGACATTTCGTTCCAGACGGTGGTCCACCACTGGCCGGTCCACTCGGCGCCGTGGGAATGGGCGATGGCGGGGCAAACCTGTTCGGCATGCTGCTGGTTCCAGATCGGGCCTGCTTCGACGGTGCGGGCAGGCATCTGGATCTGACAGACCGACATTTCATTCGGGACGGTCGTCCACCAATGGCCGGTCCATTCGCCGCCATGGGCCTGGGCAACGGCAGGGCAGACCTGATTGGCGTGGCCCTGGTTCCAGATCGGGCCGGCCTCGATGTTTTCGGCAAAGGCGGGCAGGGCGGCAGAGGTTGCTGCGAGGGTCAGGGCGATGGCGGTGCTGCGAAGGATGGTCATTGGTTTGTCTCCGGTTGGCTGTTGTGTTTGTCTGACACCCTTTTGCCCGGCGCGGCGCGTTTGCGCCCTAGGGTGAATCCCCCAATCGAGCGGAGCTGAGTCCGCTCTGTGCAGAATTACGGAATGGTCGCAGCGCGTTGGCTGTGGCAGGGAAGGCGGATGGCAAAGTCAAACGCAGTCTTTCTGGAGGGCAACCTCTTTCGCCACATCTCGGTGATGTCCCTGACGGCATCCCTGGGGCTGATGGCGGTCTTCCTCGTCGATTTCGTCGACATGATCTTCATCTCGATGCTGGGCAAGGCCGAACTGGCGGCGGCTGTTGGCTATGCGGGCGCGATCCTGTTCTTCACCTCGTCCTTCGGAATTGGCATGTCGATTGCCGCGGGCGCGCTTGTTGCACGGGCGCTCGGCGGCGGGGATGAGAACGGCGCGCGGATGAAGGCAACCACGGCGCTGGCCTACGGGTTTGCTTTTGGTGCCGTTTTCGCTGCGATTGTTTGGTTCAATCTGGGGTTCCTCGTGACATTGATGGGGGCCAGCGGCGAGACGCATGATCTGGCGGTCGGCTATCTGCAGATCATCATCCCGAGCCTTCCGTTGCTGCTGATCGGCATGGTCGGCGGTGCGATCCTGCGCGCCCATGGCGCGGCGCGGCGGGCGATGTATGCGACGATCATCGGCGGGCTGGTGAATGCGGTTCTGGACCCGATCCTGATCTTCGGTCTGGATCTTGAACTGACCGGCGCGGCGCTGGCCAGCGTGGCGGCGCGGGTGTCGATTGCCGGTGCGGCGCTCTATCCGATCCTGCGCCACTACGGCGGGTTTTCCCGCCCGACTCGCGACGAATTCATGAATGATTTCAGCCCGATATTCGCCCTTGCCCTGCCCGCGATCCTGACCCAGCTGGCGACGCCAATTGGGCAAGCCTATGTGACGCGGGCAATGGCGGAGTTTGGCGAGGAAGCGGTTGCGGGTATGGCCATTGTGGGCCGGCTGACGCCGGTGGCCTTCGGGACGATCTTTGCCCTGTCGGGGGCGGTGGGGCCCATCATCGGCCAGAATTTCGGGGCGCAGAAACATGGCCGGGTACGGCGCGCTTATCTGGACGGGCTGCTGTTCACGGCGCTGGTCGTGATCCTCGTCTCGGGTCTGCTGTTTCTCCTGCGCGGCCCGATCGGGGCGCTCTTCGCGCTGGAGGGGCTTTCGCAGGAGATCGTCTACCTGTTCTGTGGTCCGCTGGCTTTGGCGTGGTTTTTCAACGGGATGATCTTCGTCTCGAACGCAGGATTCAACAATCTGGGGCATCCCTACTATTCCACCTGGACCAATTGGGGCCGTCACACGCTGGGCACGATTCCCTTCGTGATGATCTTCGCCGCGTGGTTCGGCGCGGCGGGGGTGCTGATCGGGCAGGCGGTTGGCGGGGTGATCTTCGGGCTGTGGTCGGGATGGCTGGCGATGCGGGTCATCTCGCGCCAGGAGCCGCCCTCGGAGCCGCGCCCGTTCCAGCGTCACGCCCGGCTGACGCAGCTGTTCAATTTTCGGCGGTAAGGGTGAAAACACCCCGGTGCCCCCCGTGCACCGGGCGTACACCCCCTGTACACCCCCCGTACAGACGAAACCTTGATTTCCGAGATCAGCCGGACTGGTCGCAAGACATCGCCGCTTGCGGGGGTAAGAGGTTTCGAAACCTCTTCACAAGGGCCTTCGAAGGCCCTTCCCCGCGCCGGGGAGAGGCAGGCGCATCAGATCGGACGGGACAGGAGAGATCGGCCATATCTGGCGGTTGGATCGGTGGTGAGAGCGGGATGCCTCCGGCGGAGGTATTTGGGCCAAGATGAAAGCGGACGGCGCGATGCGGGGATGGGCGGCGGTGAGGGGCTTGCCAGAGCGACGGCCCGAGTCTATACGCCCCCGGTGGCCCTGCTGGGGTCCGAGACTCAACAATCAAGAAATGCCGTGTTTGGCCCCGTGATCGCTTCGGGGGTCAGTTCCGGCGAAGGAGAAGCGACATGAAACTGCATGAACTGCGCGACAATCCCGGCGCAACCAAGAAAGCCAAGCGTATCGGCCGTGGCCCCGGTTCGGGCAAGGGCAAGACCGCTGGCCGTGGTATCAAGGGTCAGAAATCCCGCTCCGGTGTTGCGCTGAACGGCTACGAAGGCGGCCAGATGCCGCTCTACCAGCGTCTGCCCAAGCGTGGCTTCAACAAGCCCAACCGCAAGGCATTCGCCGTCGTGAACCTGGGCCTGATCCAGAAATTCGTGGACGAGGGCAAGCTGGACGCATCTGCTGCCATCACAGAGGATGCGCTGGTCGCGTCCGGCCTGGTGCGCCGCAAGCTGGACGGTGTGCGGGTTCTGGCCAAGGGCGATGTGACCGCCAAGCTGAACCTGACCGTGACCGGTGCCTCCAAGTCCGCCATCGAGGCCGTCGAGAAGGCTGGTGGCAGCCTGACCGTGGCGGCTGCGGCTGCGGCGGAATAACTCGGCCTTCGGGCAAAAGCCCGATCAACGCTTGTGAGCGGTAACCTTACCGCTTACATCTTTGGCAAGTTCTTCCCGCGCCGCGTGGTCGACCCCGATCCCGCGGCGCTGTGCATGAGAGAGACCCAATGGCATCTGCTGCAGAGCAAATGGCCGCGAACCTGAGCTGGCGCACCTTCGGCAAAGCCACCGAGCTGCGCCAGCGTATCCTGTTCACCATCGGCCTTCTGATCATCTACCGTATCGGCACCTATATCCCGGTCCCCGGAATCGACGGCGGGGCGCTGCGCGATTTCTTCGAACAGGCCGCGGGCGGTGTCGGGGACATGATCGACCTGTTCACCGGCGGTGCGCTTGGGCGGATGGGGGTCTTTACCCTTGGCATCATGCCCTACATCTCGGCCTCGATCATCGTGCAGCTGATGACCGCCATGGTTCCGGCGCTGGAGCAGCTGAAGAAAGAGGGCGAGCAGGGGCGCAAGAAGATCAACCAGTACACCCGCTATGGCACGGTGCTGCTGGCGACGGTTCAGGCCTATGGCCTGGCCGTCAGCCTTGAAGCGGGCGAGTTGGCCACCGATCCGGGCTGGTTCTTCCGCGCGGCCTGCGTGATCACCCTTGTGGGCGGCACCATGTTCCTGATGTGGCTGGGGGAACAGATCACGCAGCGCGGCATCGGCAACGGCATCTCGCTGATCATCTTCGTCGGCATCATCGCCGAGATCCCCGGTGCGCTGGCGCAGTTCTTTACCCTTGGCCGGTCGGGCGATCTGCAGACCTTTACCGTTCTGGGCATCATCGTGATGCTGTTGGGCACGCTGACCTTCGTGGTGTTCATGGAGCGCAGCCTGCGCAAGATCCACATCCAGTATCCGCGCCGTCAGGTGGGGATGAAGGTGTATGACGGCGGGTCCAGCCATCTGCCGATCAAGGTGAACCCGGCGGGTGTGATCCCGGCGATCTTTGCCTCGTCGCTGCTGCTGCTGCCGACGACGATCTCGACCTTCTCGGGCCAGAATGCGGGACCGGTGATGACCTGGATCCTGGCGATGTTCGGCCCCGGCCAGCCGCTTTACCTGCTGTTTTTCGCGGCGATGATCGTCTTCTTCACCTATTTCTACACGCTCAACGTGTCGTTCAAGGTGGATGATGTCGCCGACAACCTGAAGAACCAGAACGGGTTCGTTCCCGGCATTCGCCCCGGTCCGAAGACTGCCGAATACCTGGAATACGTGACCAACCGCATCCTGGTTCTTGGCTCGGGATACCTGGCACTGGTGGTGCTGCTGCCCGAGATCGTCCGAACTCAGCTGTCGATCACCGCCTATTTCGGCGGCACCTCGATCCTGATCATCGTGTCGGTGGGCATGGATACGGTGCAACAGGTGCAGTCGCATCTGCTGGCGCACCAGTATGAAGGGCTGATCGAGAAATCGCAGCTGCGCGGACGCAAGTCCGGCGGTGGCCGCGCCAAACGGAAAGGACCCGCGCGCCGATGAACCTGATTCTACTCGGGCCCCCGGGGGCCGGCAAAGGCACACAAGCGCGGATCCTGGTGGATGAGCGCAACATGGTCCAGCTGTCGACCGGAGACATGCTGCGCGCCGCCCAAAGCTCGGGCACCGAGATGGGCAAGCGCGTGGCCGATGTGATGGCCCGAGGGGAACTGGTGACCGACGAGATCGTGATCGGGCTGATCGAGGAACAGCTGACCACGGTACAGGCGGACGGGTTCATCTTCGACGGGTTCCCGCGCACGCTGGCGCAGGCCGATGCGCTTGGCGCGCTGCTGGCGAAGACCGGTCAGGGCCTGGATGCCGTGATCGAGATGCGCGTCGATGACGAGGCGCTGGTTGCGCGGATCACGGCGCGGTCGACCTGTGGCGATTGCGGTGAGGTTTACAACGACATCACCAAGCCGATCCCCGCCGATGGCAAATGCGTCAATTGCGGTGGCACCGAGTTCAAGCGCCGGGCCGATGACAATGAGGACAGCCTCAAGCAGCGCCTGATGGAATATTACAAGAAGACCTCGCCGCTGATTGGCTATTACTATGCCAAGGGCGATCTGTCGGTGGTCGATGGCCTGGGCGAGATCGACGAGGTCGCGGGCGCGATCCGTACCGTTCTGGACGCGTGATCCCGATGCGGGCCGTGGTGCTGACCCTGACCGCGGTCCTGATCGCAGGCCCCTCAAGCGTGCTGGCGCAGGAAAGTTGCCGTGCGGCGTTCTCTCAGTGGGATCTGGAAGATCTGCTGATCGAGGCGTTCGAGGCCCTGGAGCAACCGGACAATGCCGAGTCCAGCCATTGCGTATTTCAGCTCGATCTGCCGGGGATGGACGTGCCGGAGACCGGTGCCGAGCTGGGCAGTTGCCGCTGGCAGGGCGTGGACGGCGAAACGGCCTTCCTTCTCGACCCGGAACATCCCGACGAGGTGGCCGTGATGCGCGGCGGGGAAGAGATGGCGACGCTCGATCTGTGCGACATCTGACCGGGCTGGGCAGGGGCTTTCCAGAAAGTTCTTGACAAAAGCCGAACGCCCTTGACCCGGTGGGGAAATCCGCCTAACAGCAGGCTTCCCATCCGGGAATCGCGAGACTTGCGGGAATCAGTCCTGCATCCCCCTCGTACCGAATTGTTCGATGGCCCGCAGGCTGACCGCCTCGGGCTTTCGGTTGTGAAAAAAGGTTCTGGAGCTACGGAACCGCAACGGAAAAGGAAGACTACGTGGCACGTATTGCCGGGGTAAACATCCCCACCGCCAAGCGCGTTCCGATCGCGCTGACCTATATCACCGGGATTGGCCCCTCCTCCGCGAAATCCATCTGTGAAGCCGTGAACATCGACGAAACCCGTCGCGTGAACGAGCTGTCGGATGCCGAGGTTCTGGCCATCCGCGAGCATATCGACGCCAACTTCACCGTTGAAGGCGACCTGCGCCGCGAAACCCAGATGAACATCAAGCGTCTGATGGATCTGGGTTGCTATCGTGGTCTGCGTCATCGCCGCAACCTGCCCGTTCGCGGTCAGCGTACCCACACCAATGCTCGTACCCGCAAAGGCCCCGCAAAGGCCATTGCCGGTAAGAAGAAATAAGGGAGGGTTCGCATAATGGCTCGTGACAAAAGATCCCCGAAGCGTAAAGAGCGCAAGAACATCGCCGCTGGCGTGGCGCATGTGAACAGCTCTTTCAACAACACCAAGATCCTGATTTCCGACGTGCAGGGCAACGCCATTTCGTGGTCGTCCGCCGGTACGATGGGCTTCAAGGGGTCGCGGAAATCCACCCCCTATGCCGCGCAGATGGCCGCAGAAGATGCGGGCCGCAAGGCACAGGAACACGGCGTCAAGACGCTGGAAGTGGAAGTTCAGGGCCCCGGTTCCGGCCGTGAAAGCGCGCTGCGCGCCCTGGCCGCTGTCGGTTTCAACATCACCTCGATCCGTGATGTGACCCCGATCGCGCATAACGGCTGCCGCCCCCCGAAGCGCCGCCGCGTCTGATTATGTCTACTTGCCTGCGGGCCGTGTGAATCCCACACGGCCCGCAGGTTTGTCATTTTGATCCTCGAGCGTTCCGGGCAAGGGATCCGCCCGCGAACAAGAATGGAGGCGACACATGATCCATAAGAATTGGCAAGAGCTGATCAAGCCCACGCAACTGGTGGTTAACCCCGGCAACGACCCGGCCCGTCAGGCCACGGTCATCGCCGAACCGCTGGAACGCGGCTTTGGTCTGACGCTTGGCAACGCGCTGCGCCGCGTTCTGATGTCGTCGCTGCAAGGCGCGGCCATCACGTCGGTCCAGATCGACAACGTGCTGCACGAGTTCTCGTCCATTGCGGGCGTTCGTGAAGACGTGACCGACGTGGTTCTGAACCTGAAAGGCGTTTCCATCCGCATGGATGTGGAAGGCCCCAAGCGTATTTCCATCTCGGCCAAGGGCCCCAAGGTCGTCACCGCCGGTGACATCTCGGAATCCGCCGGTATCGAGATCCTGAACCGCGATCACGTGATCTGCCACCTCGACGAGGGGGCCGACCTGTTCATGGAACTGACCGTGAATACCGGCAAGGGTTATGTCGCGGCGGAAAAGAACCGCCCCGAGGATGCGCCCATTGGCCTGATCTCGATCGACGCGATCTATTCGCCGGTCAAGAAAGTGTCCTATGACGTGCAGCCGACCCGCGAAGGTCAGGTTCTGGACTATGACAAGCTGACGCTGAAGCTGGAAACCGACGGGTCCGTGACCCCGGATGACGCGGTGGCCTATGCTGCGCGCATCCTGCAGGACCAGCTGTCGATCTTCGTCAACTTCGACGAGCCCGAGGCCGCAGGACGCGCGGACGACGATGACGATCTGGAGTTCAACCCGCTGCTTCTGAAGAAGGTGGACGAGCTGGAACTGTCGGTGCGGTCCGCCAACTGCCTGAAGAACGACAACATCGTCTATATCGGCGACCTGATCCAGAAGACCGAAGCCGAGATGCTGCGCACCCCGAACTTCGGCCGCAAGTCGCTGAACGAGATCAAGGAAGTGCTGTCCGGCATGGGTCTGCACCTGGGCATGGACATCATCGACTGGCCCCCCGACAACATCGAGGATCTGGCCAAGAAGTTCGAAGACAACTTTTGATTTGAAGGTGGGCAGTTTGCCCACCTTCCCAAAAAATGCCCGCGATGGCGGGGAAAACACGGGCAATCCTGCCCCACCAAGGAGGGACCGGCACGCACCGGCCCCGGACAAAGCACAAAGTCAGGAGACCTCATCATGCGTCACGCACGTGGCTATCGCCGCCTCAACCGCACCCACGAACACCGCAAGGCGATGTTCGCCAACATGGCCGGTTCGCTTATTGAACACGAGCAGATCAAGACCACCCTGCCCAAGGCCAAGGAACTGCGCCCGATCATCGAGAAGATGATCACGCTTGCCAAGCGCGGCGATCTGCACGCCCGCCGTCAGGCTGCTGCTCAGCTGAAGCAGGACGCCTATGTTGCGAAACTGTTCGAGGTGCTCGGCCCTCGCTACGCGGAGCGTCAGGGCGGTTATGTCCGCGTCCTGAAGGCCGGCTTCCGCTATGGCGACATGGCGCCGATGGCGATCATCGAATTCGTGGACCGCGATGTTGACGCCAAAGGCGCCGCCGATCGCGCCCGCGTCGAGGCCGAAGAAGCCGCCGAAGATTGATAGCTGGCCGCTTGGCCGGATCTAAACGACGAAACCCCGCCGATTGTGGCGGGGTTTTTTTGTTGTGCTTGATGCGAATTGAAGATCCGTTAAGACGCTTTCGATATTGCGTTTCCATTCTGATCCGCAGCAACTGCGACAAGACGTTCCAATTCCCGTTCACAAACAGGAGTTTGCCCCATGAATTCCAGAATATCCCTGCGAATGGGCCCCGGAAGCCCCATGATCCGCGCAAAAAGATGCGGATTTACCTTTTCAGCCATTCGACACACAACATCATTCGTCATAATATGACTTTACGGAGCACCCGAATTCCGACAACCTGTCGAAAAAGACATGTCCAATAGTAGAGTACTCATATCCTTGCTGGATCAGCTGAAAGCCCTTGCCCCAATGGGGTATACCGTGGGGCTGCACATCCGTTTTGCGTCGCCAATGATTCTGAAAAGCACCTATCCGCCGGACTGGCAGCAGGAGTATCAGGACAATGCCTACGCTTTGCGTGACCCGCTGGTATTCTGGGGGATCGGCATCAGTGGACAGACCAGGTGGAGTGAAATCCGCCTGCCGGATCCGTTCAGCATCATGCAGAAGGCCAAACGCCATGGCCTGCTTTATGGTGCGGTGGTGTCCTGCGGGCCGATCACGTCTCGGTCAATCATCGGGTGCGCGCGTTCGGACCGTGAATTCACGGATGACGAACTTGACGCGATTGCAGTGGTATCCCGCGCGCTTCACGAGGCCGCTGCCCCACCCACCGAACTTACCAAGGCGCAGATCGAGGCGCTTCGCCTGATCGCCGATGGAGACAGACATACCGCAGCGGCTGCCAAGCTGGGTATTTCCGAGAGCGCGTTGAAAGCGCGCCTGTCGTCCGCCCGCGTTCGCTTGGGTGCGCGAACCACGGCCGAAGCACTCAAAAAAGCGCGGGAATTCCGATTACTATGACAGCAAAGGCAGTTGCCTCGCGGTTCAGGTTTTACCAACCGCCAACCAGGAGGCACCTCAATGCAAGTCACTACACTGTCTTTCGAGAACATGCACAACCATGGTGAGCTGTTCGCGAACATGCTCCGTGCGCGTCACCAGACGTTCATTGTCCAGAACCGCTGGGATCTTCCAGAGGCCAACGGAATGGAGTTCGATCAATACGACACGCCGGCCAGCCGGTGGGTCACGGTCCATGAAGACGGCCATGTCATGGCCGGGGTTCGGCTGACGCCGACCACCCATCGTTGCGGCATCTACACCTATATGATCCGCGACGCACAGCGCGGGTTGCTGGAGTCGATTCCGGCGGATCTGCTGGATCGGAAAGCACCCGTCGCCAGCCATATCTGGGAGTCGAGCCGTGTCTTCGTCAGCCGAGAGGTTCCGGCGAAACTGCGCTTCCGGGTGCAGATGCAGCTGATTTCGGAAATGGTCAGCTCGGCGCGGGATCTGGGGGCGTCCGAGCTGATTGGCATCATTCCCGCGAATTCACCGCGTCTTGCCCGCCGGGTCGGGCTTGATTGTGTTCCCGCCGGTCGCGAGCTGGATTTCGATGGCGAGAAAAGCGTGGCGGTCTCGATCAGCATGGCCACCAAGATGCATTGATCGGCTGGTGCATACCGGAATGGCTTTTCCCCAACCGTATCCAGACATAGGGTGCGGGCATGGCCGATCTATTCGCACATGCCCCATCCGCCGACACCAACGCAGCCGGACCAAGGCCCCTGGCCGACCGGCTGCGCCCCCGTGCCTTGTCCGAGGTGATCGGGCAGGGCCATCTGCTTGGCCCCGATGGCAGCCTGCGGGTGATGCTGGATGCAGGCTCGCTCGGGTCACTGATTTTCTGGGGGCCGCCCGGTGTCGGCAAGACGACCATTGCGCGTCTTCTGGCGCAGGAAACGGATCTGAGTTTCGTGCAAATCAGCGCGATTTTCACCGGTGTGCCGGATCTGCGGAAGGTCTTCGAGGCCGCCAAGCATCGCCGCGCCAATGGCGGCGGTACGCTGCTGTTTGTGGATGAGATCCACCGGTTCAACAAAGCCCAACAGGATGGCTTTCTGCCGCATATGGAAGATGGCACGATCCTTCTGGTTGGCGCGACGACCGAAAACCCCTCATTTGAATTGAATGCCGCTGTTCTCAGCCGGTCGCAGGTCCTGGTGCTGGAACGTCTGAGCGAGGATGACCTCGATCAGCTGATCGCCCGGGCCGAGGCGGAGCTGAACACAACGCTGCCCCTGACCGAAGATGCCCGCGCTTCCTTGCGCGAAATGGCCGATGGCGACGGGCGGGCGATGCTGAACCTGGTGGAGCAGGTGGCGGCATGGAAAGTGGATACGCCGCTGGACCCCAAGGCGCTTGGCCAGCGGCTCAGCCGCCGCGCGGCGCAATATGACAAATCGGGCGATGCCCATTACAACCTGATCTCCGCCCTGCATAAATCGGTGCGCGGGTCCGACCCGGATGCGGCGCTCTACTGGTTTGCGCGGATGCTGGAGGGGGGCGAAGACCCGCGTTTTCTGGCCCGGCGCATTACCCGGATGGCGGTGGAGGATATCGGCCTTGCCGACCCGCAGGCGCAGCGGCTTTGCCTCGATGCCTGGCAGACCTATGAACGGCTTGGCAGCCCGGAAGGGGAATTGGCACTGGCGCAGGCGGTGGCCTATCTGGCGCTGGCGCCGAAATCGAACGCGATCTATGTGGCCTATAAGGCGGCGCGAAAATCGGCTGCAAAAACCGGGTCCGCCCCGCCGCCCAAACACATCCTGAACGCGCCCACGGGGTTGATGAAGGATCAGGGATACGGCGACGGATATGCTTACGATCACGATGCCGAGGACGGATTCTCGGGACAAAACTACTTCCCCGACGGCATGAAGCGTGCTGATTTCTATCAGCCGGTCGAACGTGGATTTGAACGGGATCTCAGGAAACGGCTGGACTGGTTCGCCCGCCAGCGCGCGAAACGACAAGGATAGGGACGCCGTACATGGACTTGCAGGATATCGTCGATCTTGAGCAATACCCGATTTCGGATGAGGCATTTCGCGCGGCTGCGAAAGCGGCGTTCGATGCCTCTGGCGTGTTCGTCATGGAGGGGTTCGTTCGACCCGATGCGGTGGAGGCGATGCGCGCCGAGGGAGAGGCCGGGCGCGACCGCGTCTATACCAAGCCCGAAACGCATACGGTCTATCTCAGCAAGCCCGACCCGGAATTTGCCCCGGACCATCCGCGCAACCGGTTGGTGACCTCGTCCAAGGGGTGCCTGACCGATGATCAGATCGGGGCGGATTCCCCTTTGCGGGCGCTTTACGACGACCCGGCGTTCCGCGAGTTTCTGTGTCACGTTCTGGGGGAGCGGCAGCTGTTCGAATATGCCGACCCGCTGTCGTCGATCAACCTGCATTTCCACGAAACCGGGCAGGAACTGGGTTGGCATTTCGACAATTCCTCTTTCTCGATCACGCTGATGGTGCAGGCCCCCGAAAAGGGCGGGCAATTCGAGTATGTGACCGATATTCGCGATGCGGATGCCGGGGATATGGGGTTTGAAACCGTCGCCAGCGTGCTGGATGGCGATGCGCAGGTTGACGTGCTGGATGCTGCGGCGGGAACGCTGGTGTTCTTTCGGGGCCGCAATTCCATGCACCGGGTTGCGCCGAATGAAGGCGCGCGGACACGGATGCTGGCGGTGTTGGCCTATAATTCGAAACCCGGTGTCGCACTGTCTGAAACCGCGCGCATGACCTTCTATGGCAGAACCGGCTGAGCCATTGACATCGGTGGGCCAAAGCCACAAACCCCGCCCATGTTTGCAACGCTTCTTCAGGTCGCCCTTGGCGGCGCTATCGGGGCCTCGGCGCGCTTTGCGGCCGGGGTCGGAATCGTCCGGCTGGTGGGGCACGGAGCCTTTCCGCTTGGCGTGATCACGGTCAATATCATTGGCTCGTTCCTGATGGGAGTTTTCGTGGTGGCGGCGGCGCATCGCGGGCTGACGCATCTGTCGCCCTTCGTGATGACGGGGATCCTGGGCGGCTTCACCACTTTCTCGGCCTTCTCGCTGGAGGCCGTGACGCTTTATGAACGCGGCGATATGAGCGGGGCAGTTCTGTATGTCGTGGCCTCCGTCGTCTGTTCGATTTTCGGGCTGCTTCTGGGCCTGTGGCTGGCACGGGGGATGTTCGTATGAGTGGTGTTCAGACATTGGAAATTGGTCCTGACGAGGGCGATCAGCGGTTGGATCGCTGGTTCCGGCGGCAGTTTCCCCATATCGGTCAAGTGCAGATCGAGAAGCTGTGCCGCAAGGGCGAAATCCGCGTGAACGGTGGCCGGGTGAAACCCGCGACCCGCCTGGAAGCGGGGCAGACTGTGCGCATTCCGCCACTGCCCGATGAGGCCGCGCCCAAACCCTTTATCAAGCGTGAACAGGTGTCGGACGCCGATGCCAGGATGATCCAGAACGCGGTGATTTACCGGGATGAGCATATCATCGCGCTGAACAAGCCGCCGGGCCTGCCCACGCAGGGTGGCAGCAAGCAGACCCGCCATGTGGACGGGCTGGCCGAGGCGCTGAAATTCGGGTTTGAGGACAAGCCGCGGCTGGTGCATCGGCTGGACAAGGACACCTCGGGCGTTCTTCTGCTGGCCCGCACGCGCGAGGCCGCGAAGGCCCTGACCGCCGCAATGCGCCACCGTGAGACGCGGAAAATCTACTGGGCTTTGGTTGCCGGTGTGCCGACGCCCTATCTGGGCGAGATCCGCTTCGGCCTGATGAAAGCGCCCGGCCATGGCCGCAAGGGCGAGGGCGAGAAAATGATCGCCATCCATCCGCGCGACATGGACCAGAATCCAGACGCCAAGCGCGCCCATACGCTCTACGCCACGCTCTATCGTGTCGCCTCGCGCGCGGCCTGGGTGGCCATGGAGCCGATCACGGGCCGGACCCATCAGCTGCGCGCACATATGGCCGAGATCGGGCACCCGATTATCGGTGACGGGAAATATGGCGGCTCGGGTCAGGAAAATCTGGGGGACGGATGGGGCGCTCAGCTTGGCGGGATCATCTCGAAGAAACTGCACCTGCATGCGCGGATGATGCGGTTCGAGCATCCGGTCACGCATAAAGAGATCACGATCACCGCCCCCTTGCCCGAACATATGGCGCAAAGCTGGGACACGTTCGGCTGGGATGAAAGCCTTGCCGCCGAAGACCCGTTCGAAGGGGTGAAATGACCCTGAAACTGGTCATCTTCGATGTCGACGGCACGCTGATCGACAGTCAGGCGCATATCGTCGGGGCGATGAATGCCGCCTTCGACGGGCTTGGCCTGACCCCGCCGTCGCGTGAGCAGACCCTGTCCATTGTCGGGCTGTCGCTGCAAGTGGCGATGGATCGGTTGATGCCGGAGGCCGATGCCGCAACGCAATCGGCGCTGGTCGAAGGGTACAAGCAGGGCTTCATGCGGATGCGCACGGAAGACGACGAGGCGTTGTCGCCCTTCTATCCCGGGGCGCGCGAGGCTCTGGACCGGCTGGCCGCGCAAGACGATCTGCTGCTTGGCATCGCCACCGGGAAATCCCGTCGCGGGATGGATCACCTGATGGAGATGCATGGGCTTCGGCGCCTGTTTCAGACCGTGCAGGTGGCTGACGATCACCCGTCGAAACCGAACCCCTCGATGGTCGCGGCTTGCCTGTCCGAAACCGGGGTAGATACTACACATGCGGTGATTCTCGGGGACACGGTTTTCGACATGGAAATGGGCCGCAATGCCGGAATCCCCGCGATCGGTGTCAACTGGGGCTATCACCCGGCAGAAAATCTGGTGACCGCAGGGGCGATGAAAGTGCTGACTCATTTCGACCAGTTGGACAATGCACTGAACGAGATCTGGGGCTGAGCAATGAGCGAATGGAAGGCGAGGCGTTTTTGGAAGGACACCCGCGTGGCCGAGGCCGAGGGCGGCTGGCAGGTTCTGCTGGACGGACGCCCGGTGCGCACCCCGCTGAAATCCGCAATGGCGCTGCCGACGCGTGACATGGCCGACGCCGTGGCCACCGAATGGGCCGCACAGGAGGGTGTGATCGACCCGCTGTCGATGCCTTTCACGCGCTCGGCAAACGCGGCGATCGACAAGGTGGCGACCCAGCATGCGGAAGTGGCCGCAATGCTGGCAGCCTATGCGGAGACCGATCTGCTGTGTCATCGGGCAGAGTCCCCCAAAGAGCTGGCAGATCAGCAAAACAAGGGCTGGAACCCGGTTCTGGACTGGGCGGAGAAGACCTATTCTGCACCGCTGGCGGTGGTGTCTGGCATATTGCCCGCCGATCATCCTGACGAAAGCCTTGCGGTTTATGCCCGTGTCGTGGCGGGCTATCGGCCCTTTTCCCTGACCGCCTTGCATGACCTTGTGACGCTGTCGGGGTCGCTTGTGCTGGGGTTGAGTGTCGCGAATGAGCAAATCGAGCCGGATACGGCCTGGCGCCTGAGCCGAATCGATGAGGATTGGCAGATTTCGCAGTGGGGCGAGGACGACGAAGCGACCGAGGCCGCCGAGATCAAGCGCCGGGCTTTCTTGCATGCCGCGAATTTCCTGCGCCTTGCGCAAGGAACGTGATGTTTCCCTAAGCAGATTGATAATGCTGTTGCGCAGGGCGCGGGCACCTTGGGAAATTTACCCTAGGTAAGCCTTGGAACAGTGTGTTTCACCAAACCCTACCCTTGACCTCATCACCCAGATTTGCCCAATTAAAGGGCGGGGGCTGGTGCCGATGGCGTTTGCCCCTCCCAATTCAAGGGCCTCAATGGCCGAACAAGTCGCCCAAAAGGGCGAACCATCAGGAAGAGGTAAACATGAAAAAATCCGTTCTTCTCGGCACGCTTGCCGTGGCAGGTCTTGCAGCTGGTGCTGTGTCCGCGCAGACGCTGGACGAAGTCCGCGCGCGTGGTGCACTGAACTGCGGCGTGACCACTGGCCTCGTCGGCTTCGCGGCGCCCGATGCAAACGGTGAATGGGAAGGCTTCGACGTTGGCGTTTGTCGCGCTGTCGCCGCTGCCGTTCTCGGCGACTCCACCGCTGTGAACTTCGTCCCCACCACCGGTCAGACCCGCTTCACCGCGCTGGCCTCCGGCGAAATTGACATGCTGGCCCGGAACACCACCTGGACCTTCAGCCGTGACGTCGACCTGCGTTTCGAATTCACCGGCATCAACTACTATGACGGTCAGGGCTTCATGGTTCCCCGTGAACTGGGCGTGTCCTCGGCCATGGAACTGGACGGCGCGACCGTTTGTATCCAGACCGGCACCACCACCGAGCTCAACCTGGCTGACTTCTTCAGCTCCAACAACATGAGCTACGAGCCGGTTCCGATCGAAACCAACGCAGAAGCGCAGCAGCAGTATCTGGCTGGCGCCTGCGACGTGTACACCACCGACGCATCCGGTCTGGCCGCAACCCGCGCCACTTTCGAAGATCCGTCGGCACACGTGGTTCTGCCGGAAATCATCTCGAAAGAGCCGCTCGGCCCGCTCGTCCGTCATGGTGACAACGAATGGGGCGACATCGTCCGCTGGACGCTGAACGCTCTGATCGCGGCAGAAGAACTTGGCGTGACCTCGGCAAACGTGGCTGAACTGGCCGCCGGCACCGAGAACCCGGAAATCAACCGTCTGCTCGGCTCCGAAGGCGACCTGGGCGGTATGCTCGGCCTGTCCTCCGACTGGGCGGCAAACGCGATTTCCTCCGTCGGCAACTACGGTGAACTCTTTGAAGGCAACATCGGTGAGAACACCCCGATCGGTCTGGCGCGTGGTCTGAACGCCCAGTGGACCGATGGCGGTCTGCTCTACTCGCCGCCGTTCCGCTAAGGAATAGCCGGAATTGGGGGGCGCGGCATTGCCGCGCCCTTCTTCCAATTGCGCCTCACCAAGTACTGACCATGCGACCGGACCACCTGTCATACAGGTGAATGGGGGGTCGTGGGTCGCTCCTCCAGCGACAGTCGGGGTTGCCAAACATGTCATCAGCAACAAACCCACCGGCCGAGTCCTTCCGACTTAGCCAACTTATCTACGACACCCGGTATCGGTCCATGACCATTCAGGTTGTCGCCTTCGCCCTCATTCTTGCGGCGATCTGGTTCCTGGGACGGAACATCGTTCACAATCTTGAAGAGCTCGGGAAAGATTTCAACTTCGCCTTCCTGAACTCTCGCGCCGGTTACGATATCAACCAGCGCCTCATCGAATACTCGAATGACTCCACCCACGGGCGCGCCGCGCTTGTCGGTATTCTCAATACGCTTCTTGTTGCCTTTCTGGGCTGCATCCTGGCCACCATCCTCGGCGTCATCGCCGGTGTTCTGCGCCTGTCGAAGAACTGGATCGTCGGCCGCCTGATGACCGTCTATGTCGAAGGCTTCCGCAACATCCCGCTGCTGCTGTGGATCATCCTGATCTTCGCGGTCATGACCGAAGCCACCCCGCAACCGCGAGACTTCCGCGGGGAGGATGCGGAAGCGTCGATGATCCTCGGAGACAGCGTCGCTGTCACGAACCGCGGGATCTATGTGCCCAATGTCGTCTTTACCCGCTCGCTTGGCGGCAATGAAATGACCGAAGCGGCAGATGGCGTCGAAGCTGCGATCATCCCGTCGGCCGTTGCGATGGACTGGCTGCTTGTACTGGTTCTGCTTGTTGGCGGCGTCCTTGCGTCAAAGGCAATTGGACGTTGGGCCACCAAGACGCAGGAGGCGACGGGCATCAGGCCACCAGCCACGTTGTGGATGCAGATCGGGGTGATCCTCGGGCCGTTTGTTCTGGTCATGATCGCCCTTGGTGCAACGCTGGATCTTCCCGAACTAAGGGGCTTCAACTTCTCTGGCGGCATCCATATGCGGAACTCGCTGATTGCCCTTTGGTTCGCGCTGTCGCTTTACACTGGCGCATTCATCGCCGAGATTGTCCGGGCGGGCATCCTGGCCGTCAGCAGGGGCCAGACCGAGGCGGCGTTTGCCCTGGGCCTGCGTCCGAACCGGACGATGAATCTGGTGATCCTGCCGCAGGCGATGCGGGTGATCATTCCACCGCTCATCTCGCAATATCTGAACCTGACCAAGAACAGCTCGCTCGCCATCGCCGTGGGCTACATGGATGTTCGCTCCACCCTCGGGGGGATCACGATCAACCAGACCGGCCGAGAGCTGGAGGGCATGCTGCTTTTGGGTCTGTTCTACCTTGTGACCTCGCTGGTCATCTCGGGCGCGATGAACATCTACAACAATTCCGTCAAGCTGAAGGAGCGGTGATATGACAAATACACCTTCATTTGTCCGCACCCAGATGCTGGACCCCAAGGATCCGCCGATCACCGAGAAGGGTGCGGTGAAGTGGATCAGGGAAAACCTGTTCTCGGGCTGGCTGAACACGATCCTGACCATCGTGTCGCTTTACGTGATCTACTGGGTGCTGGCGCATATCCTGCCCTGGTCGGTCGGTGGAATCTGGAACGCGGAATCCCTGACGGAATGCCGTGAAATCCGCGATGCATCGGGTATCGGATATGACGTGGCCTGTTGGGCGGTGATCGCGGATCGCTGGCATCAGCTCTTGTTCGGCTTCTATCCGTCAGAGCTCTACTGGCGTCCGATCCTGGCGCTGATCCTGTTCGGTGTCGCCATTGCCCCGATCCTGTTCGACACGGCCCCGCGCAAGCTGCTGATCGTGACGGCTATCATGCCCTTCGCGGCCTATTGGCTGCTGTGGGGCGGCACGATCTGGGGTCCGCTTGTGACGGCCCTCGGGTTCGTCATCGGTTGGGCGGTTCTGACCTACGGCGCCGCCACGCTCGGGGCGCTTGGTGCAACCATCGGGGCCATCGTGGTGCCGCTTCTGTACTGGCTGCTCGTCGCCGGTCCGCTGAGCGGCATTCTGGGTGCCGCACTTCCCATCGGGATCGAAGCGGTGCCTTCCGATCGCTTCGGCGGCTTCATGCTGGCCATCGTGATCGGTGTCGCAGGTATCGTCATGTCGCTGCCTCTGGGCATCTTCCTGGCGCTTGGCCGTCAGTCTGACCTGTTCATCATCAACAAGTGCTCGGTCATCTTCATCGAGGTCATCCGGGGCGTTCCCCTGATCGTGTGGCTGTTCACGGCATCGCTGCTGCTGAACTACTTCCTGCCGCCGGGAACCAACTTCGACCTGATGTTGCGGGTGATCATCATGGTGACGCTCTTCTCCTCGGCCTATATCGCCGAGGTGGTCCGTGGGGGGCTCGCCGCCCTGCCGCGCGGCCAGTATGAGGGCGCCGACAGCCTTGGGCTCGACTACTGGCAGTCCATGCAGCTGATCATCCTGCCGCAGGCGCTGAAGATTTCCATCCCCGGGATCGTGTCCACCTTCATCGGGCTGTTCAAGGATACCACGCTTGTGGTGTTCATCGGCCTTCTGGACCCGATTGGCCTGTCCAACGCAATTCGCGCGGACTCGGCCTGGAACGGTATCTACTGGGAACTGTTCATCTTCATCGGCCTGTGCTTCTTCATCTTCTGTTTTTCCATGTCCCGCTACTCTCAGTGGCTTGAGCGCAAGCTCAACACCGGGCATCGCTAAGGAGACGTCCAAATGACTGACGCTCAAACTTCCGCTATCCAGAACCGCGAAATCGACCGGTCCCATATGAAAGTCTCTGACGAGGTCGCGATCGACATCTCGGGGATGAACAAGTGGTACGGCACTTTCCACGTGCTGCGCGACATCGACCTGACGGTGTATCGTGGCGAACGGATCGTGATCTGTGGTCCCTCGGGGTCCGGCAAATCCACCCTGATCCGCTGCATCAACGCGCTGGAAGAACACCAGCAGGGCAAGATCGTGGTGGACGGAACCGAACTGTCGAACGACCTGAAGAACATCGACAAGATCCGGTCCGAGGTTGGCATGTGCTTCCAGCACTTCAACCTGTTCCCGCACCTGACGATCCTGGAAAACTGCACGCTGGCCCCGATCTGGGTGCGCAAGACGCCCAAGAAGGAAGCCGAGGAAACGGCGATGCATTTCCTTGAAAAGGTGAAGATCCCGGAACAGGCCGACAAGTACCCCGGCCAGTTGTCCGGTGGTCAGCAGCAGCGTGTGGCGATTGCCCGCTCGCTCTGCATGCGTCCGCGCATCATGCTGTTCGACGAACCCACCTCGGCGCTTGACCCCGAGATGATCAAGGAAGTGCTCGACACCATGATCGAGCTGGCCGAGGAAGGCATGACCATGCTCTGCGTGACCCACGAGATGGGCTTCGCACGGCAGGTCGCCAACCGGGTCATCTTCATGGACGCGGGCCAGATCGTGGAACAGAACGAACCGGAAGAGTTCTTCACCAATCCGCAGTCTGACCGGACCAAGCTGTTCCTCAGCCAGATCCTCGGCCACTGAGCCGACCGACAGCACTCAAAGAGGCCCCCGTGGATCGCGGGGGCCTTTTTCGTTCAGGGCAGGTCGTGGGGTGTAACGAAGTCCAGCAGCTTTCCACTGCCCCACTGAACATCGCGCCAGTCGGATTCGTCGCAATCCACCACCAGCGTGGCGCAGGTCGGGAAGTCGGCGAACCGCGCGTTCATTGGCTTGCTGAACAGCAGCCTCTCGGCAAACTCGGCCATACCGGGGTTATGGCCGATGATCATGTGGGTCATCGCGTAAGAACCGCGCGTATAGGCCAGAAGCGTATCTGCCGATGCATGATAGAGCTTTTCAGCGGTGTTGACCTTGGGGCGCCCGCCAATGGTTGTCGCAATGCCTTGCCATGTTTCCTGCGCCCGGCGCGCGGATGACACCGTGACCTTGTCGGGCACATAGCCCTTGTCCTGCAGCCACTGACCGATCCGCGGCGCATCACGCTGCCCGCGCGCGTTAAGGGGGCGGTCATGGTCGTCCAGCATCGGGTCGCCCCAGTCGGATTTTGCGTGACGGGTCAGGATCAGGGTCAGGCTCATTTGTGAAAATGCCTCATGTGATGGGCGGTCTGGGCTGGGTCTCGGCCAAAGCGTTGGCTGATGGGGCAGGCGCGGCGCACAAGGCAGCCGCGGGTCAGGCAGTCGGCACCCTCGGGGCTGTCCAGGTGGGCGTGACAGGCCGGAACGTCATAGGGCTGTGGCCCAAGCGCCCCGACGGGGCAGGCGGTCAGGCAGGGTTGGGCGCAGTCCGCGCAGGGGGAGCTGGCCTGTAAGGCGGGTAAGTCAAGTTGACCGGGCAGCAGCACCGCACCTCGGATCGAAATCATCATGCCAGCGGTGTCATGCACCAGCATCCCCACGGGCGAGGGCCAGGCGCGGCCGGTGCGGGTGGCCCATCGGATGAACGGGGCGTAGGGTGGGCCGCCAAAGGGGAAGTGGGCGGTGCCGCCAAGCGTGCTTGCCAGCGCGCCGATGACCCGGGTGGACCAGCGGTCCATTGGATCGGGGCCGGAAAACTCTGGCTGGTTCTGAAAATGCGCCCAGAAGCCGGGTTCCAGCGGCGAGAGCAGAACCATGGTGCCGGAGGCGCAGCCATCCTCAGGCGTCGCGTGGAACGCGCCGAAGATATCCAGGAAATGCGGAGCGGCGAGCGCCTGAATCGCGGTGAGGTCCATGCGGGAAACTCTGCGTCCGCGCGGGGCACTTGGCAAGTGTCAGGCGCGGATCATGCTGCCTGCGCCGTGGGCGGTAAAGAGTTCCAGCAAAACGGCGTTGTTGACGCGCCCGTCAACGATGGTGCAGGCGCGCACGCCGTTGCGTACTGCGTTCACGGCGGTTTCGGTCTTGGGGATCATGCCACCCGCGATGACGCCATCGGCTGTCATCTGTTCAACCTCGGTCGCGGACAGCTGGGTCAGCACTTCGCCCGCCGCGTTCTTGACGCCCGCCACATCGGTCAGCAGCAGCAGTCGGTCGGCCTTCAGCGCCGCCGCGATGGCACCCGCCGCCGTGTCACCGTTGATGTTGTAGGTTTCGCCCGCGCGGCCCGCGCCAAGCGGGGCCACGACTGGGATCATATCGTCCTCGAAAAGGTTCAGCAGCACGGCGGGATCGACCTCTGCCGGTTCACCGACGAAGCCCAGTTCCGGGTCGGAGGGATCGCAGATCATCAGGTTCGCGTCCTTGCCCGACAGACCCACGGCGCGGCCACCTTGCGCGTTGATCGCCTGCACGATGCGCTTGTTGACCATGCCCGACAGCACCATCTCGACCACGTCCACCGTGGCGGCATCGGTCACCCGCTTGCCTTTGACGAATTCCGATTTCACGCCAAGCTTGGCCAGCATTTCGTTGATCATCGGGCCGCCGCCATGGACGATCACCGGGTTCATGCCCACCTGGCGCAACAGCACCATATCGCGGGCAAAGCTGGCCATCGCGTCTTCGTCACCCATGGCGTGACCGCCGAACTTGATGACCACGACCGCATCGTTATAGCGCTGCATGTAGGGCAGCGCTTCGGACAGGGTGCGGGCGGTGGCAGCGTAGTCGCGGGTGGTCATGGTCACTTGTTTCTTCATGGATCGGACCCTCTGGTCACATCTTGTTAGGGCTTGGGCGCGCGTCGCTCAAGGGCTTCAGATGATGCCGGCGATAATGGCGCGCAAGGTGGGGATGCCAACGCCCTTTTCGGACGAGGTCGCCACGATCTCGGGGTAGGCCGCCGGATGTTTGGCTAGCGCGCCGCGCACCTGATCCAGCAGGCCGGGCATATCCGCCTGCTTGATCTTGTCGGCCTTGGTCAGCACCACCTGGAAGGGCACGGCCGAGCGGTCGAGCAGGTCCATGATCTCTTCATCGACGGCTTTCACCCCGTGACGGCTGTCGATCAGTACAAAGGCGCGGCGCAGATTGGCGCGGCCCGACAGATAGGCCTTGAGCAGCCGCTGCCATTTCTCGACCACCTTCACCGGCGCATTGGCGAAGCCATAGCCGGGCAGGTCCACCAGATAATGACTGTCGGCGATGGTGAAGAAGTTGATTTCCTGCGTGCGGCCCGGTGTGTTCGAGGCGCGGGCCAAGGCCTTGCGCCCCGTCACGGCGTTGATCAGCGTGGATTTGCCCACGTTGGACCGACCCGCGAAGCAGACCTCGATCTTGTCACCGGGCGGCATGCCGTCCATGGCGACGACACCTTTGAGGAACTCGGACCCCGCTGCAAACAGAAGACGGCCCTTCTCGGCTTCTTCCGTTTCGGGTTTCGGGGCCAGGGGAAAGCGGATTTCCATTCTCAGATCACCTCTGCCAGATCGCCAAGCGCGATATCGCCCGAGGTCACGACCTCGCCATAGACGCAGAATTCGCGGTCGTCGTTCAGCACGCTCAGCGTATCGGCGTCACGTTTGCCGGTATCGGGGTTCGTCGTGGTGGCCATGCAGCGCACCACCGGTTCGCGAATGGCAATCTCGGCGCTGCCAATGCGGATCGTCTTGCCGATCAGGTCCAACTCTTCCCACGGGGCCCAGCCATCCACCCAGATATTGGCGCGCCAGCGGCGGGGCGACAGGCTCTGACCCAGTTTCTGTTCCACAACGCGGTGCGAGGCCATGTTGCCGATGCTGACAGAGGGGAAATCGGTGTCGGTCATGCCGCGTCCGGGCACCCGCACGATCCGCTGCGACTGCGCGCGCTTGGGATCCATCAGAGGTTTGGTCCAGTCAATCAGCGCTTGCGGATCTTGATCCGGGCGAAAGGTCAGGTCGGGCAGGTCGGGATGGGTGAGAGTGACGGTCTCGGTTGCTTCATCGAGGCGCGCCTCGATGGCCATCAACCCGGGCAGCTTCGCGCCGATCGAGAAATTCACGAAAGAGGCCCATGCGCTGCCGTCGGTCTTGGCGGCGTCATGGGCGACGGCCCAGACCCTGTCCCACGGAAAACACATGCCCGCGGTCAGGCGGGCATGTGTCAGGGCTTCGCGCCCGTGGCTCTTGATCGGGTGACGCCAGAGCGCCTCAACCTTGGCTGTCATCACTCTGATTTCTTTTTGCGATTGAAGCTTTTGCGAATATTGCCGAACACGTCCGGCTTATGCCCGTGGCTGCGCATGATGATGTATTGCTGAGTGAAGGTGATCGTATTGTTGGTGATCCAGTAGACGATCAACCCGCTGGCAAAGCTGCCAAGCATGAACATGAAGACCCAGGGCATCCAGGCAAAGATCATCTGCTGGGTCGGGTCGGTGGGGGCCGGGTTCAGCTTTTGCTGCAGCCACATCGAGATGCCAAGCAGAATGGGCAGGATGCCGATGAAGATCAGCGCCATGATGCTGCCCGGTTCCGGCGTGCCCCAGGGCAGCAGGCCGAAGAGGTTGTAGATCGAACTGGTGTCGGGGGCAGACAGGTCATTCAGCCAGCCGAAGAACGGCGCATGGCGCAGTTCCAGCGTGACGAAGATCACCTTGTAAAGCGAGAAGAAGATCGGGATCTGCAGAAGGATCGGCAAACAGCCCGAGGCGGGGTTCACCTTGTTCTTCTTGTAGAGCTCCATCATCCCCTTCTGCATCGCCTCACGGTCGTCGCCGGCGCGTTCCTTCAGCTTTTCCATCTCTGGCTGAAGTTCCTTCATCTTCGCCATCGAGACATAGGACCGATACGCCAGCGGGAAGAGGATCGCCTTGATCAGCAGGGTCAGCGCGATGATGGCGATGCCCATATTGCCGATCAGCGCGTGCAGGTTGTGCAGCAGCCAGAAGATCGGCTTGGTCAGGAAGTAGAACCAGCCCCAGTCGATGGAATCGAGGAACCCGTCGATGCCTTCCTCGTTTTCGTAGCGGCGGATGGTTTCCCATTCCTTGGCGCCGGCGAAGAGGCGCGTGGTGGATTCCGCGGTTTCACCCGGGGCGACGGTCACGGCGGGCAGGCGCGCCTCGGTCTGGTAGATCTCGGACCCGGGCACATAGCGCGAGACGGCGGTGAAGGGCTGACCGGATCCGGGGACCAGCGTGGTCATCCAGTATTTGTCGGTGAAGCCGATCCAGCCGGATTCGGTCACTTCCGTCACCTCGGCCTGCGCGCCTTCGCGCTGGACGAAATCCATGTCGGCCATGCCGTCATAGTCGAGCTCGTTCAGGGTGCCGTCAGAGTTCTGAACGACGCCTTCATGCAGAATGAAGAAATTCTGCAGGTCTTCGGGCAGGCCATGGCGGGCAACGATGCCATAGGGTGCAAGGCGCACATCCGTATCGCCGGTGTTTTCCACCGTCTGGGTGACAGTGAACAGGTAATCCTCATCGACCGAGATGGTGCGGCGGAAGATCAGACCATTGCCATTGTCCCACCGCAGGGTCACAGGGGTCTCGACGGTCAGCGATTGGCCCTCTTCCAGCTCCCAGGGCGTGTTCGATCCCGGCACCTGATCGTAATCGAGCGATCCGCCCGGGGTCCAACCATAGAGCGCGTAATAGGCACCGGCCTCGCCAACGGGCGACAGCAGCCGGACATTGTCGGAGGTCTCGTCCAGCGTCTCGCGGTAGTTGCGCAGCAGCAGGTCGTCGAGGCGGCCACCGGTCAGCGCGATGGAGCCGTAGAGCGACGGGGTGTCGATTTCGATCCGCGGGGATTCAACCAGTGCCTCCGGGGCGTCTTCGGCTACGGTGCCATCGGCGGTGCCCGCGGCGGGCGGAACCAGAGCGACTTCGTTGCCGTTTTCATCGACAATCGAAACGGCAGCCGGATCATTGGCCGCAGGGTCGACGGCCGGTTCCTCGGGTGGGAACATGATCGACCACAGCAGAATGACACCCATGCTGAGCGCCATTGCAAGAATGAGGTTCTTGTTCTGGTTCTGATCTTGCATGCCCGCGTATCCAGCCTTGGTTGAAGTCACGCAGGTTCAACAGACTGAGGCTGGAAAGGTCAAGCGGTTTTCCCGGTTCTTTGGGCCTTCCGCGCGGTTTGGCCCCGCATTGACGCGGTGATTTACCCTGCGCGGCGACCGATCCGGGGGGTCTTGGCCAGCCCGGCGGTATAGGTCCGGACCCAGGCGACCGTGTCCTCGAAGGGCATCGGGCGGGCGATGATGTAGCCTTGCAGGTGATCGCAGCCAAGTTGCGCGACGACGCTGCGTTCCCCGGGGGTTTCCACGCCTTCGGCGACGGTGGCCACGTTCAACCGCTCTGCCAGCGCGAGGATGCCCGCAACAACAGCGCGCTGCGTGGAATCCTGATCCAGCCTGGTGACGAAACTGCGGTCGATCTTGATGCGGTTCACGCGAAAGCGGCGGATGTTGGCGATGGAACTTTGGCCGGTGCCGAAATCATCGAGATCGAGATTGAACCCATGCGCGCCCATCTGCTCGATATTGCGCAGGATCACGTCATCGTCCGATTGGGCCGCCACGGTTTCGAGAATCTCGACGGTCAGGCGCGCGGGCCGCAGGTCGAACCGGTCCGCCTCCCATTTCAGGCGGTCGGCAAGCGTCGGGTCGCGCAACTCTTCGGCCGAGAAATTGACCGCCACCGAGGGGACCGCGCAGCCCGCCATGTCCCATTCCTGGATCGCCCGCAGGGATTGCACCAGGATGCATTCACCCAAGCGCCCCATGCAGCCGGCATCCGCCACCGCAGGCAGGAAATCGGCAGGGGTCAGAACACCCGCCTCTGGATGGTGCCAGCGCGCCAGGGCCTCGAACCCGGTCACCGCGCCGGTATCGGCGCTGACCTGTGGCTGAAACCAGGGCCGGATATCGCCTGCAGCGAGGGCTTCTTCCACATCTTCGGCCAAGCCGTGGCGCAGTTGAGAGCTGGACTTGATCCGATCCGAATAGCCACGCACGCCCCCCGGGCCATGCCGCCGCGCCTCGATCAGGGCCGTCAACGCCGCGTCAAGCAGGCAGGTGGAGCCGCCGAAATCGGCTTGCGCCGGGGTCGCGAAGCCGACGGATACCGTGGGGTGCGCGGCGGCCCCGGCGATGGCAATCGGTTCAGACAGCGCCTTCTGCAACCGATCCACAAGCGACATCACGATATCGAGCTTTACGGAGGCAACCGGGTGCAGAGTGATCGCGAACCTGCCTTCACCGATACAGGCAACGATGTCGCCCCGGCGCACCGTCGTCAGAACCCGATCCGCCGTGCGGCGCAGAATGCGGTCGCTGGCCTCGCTGCCCCAACGGGCCGCGAGGTCGGGGAAATCGTCGATCTCGGCTACAAGGCACGCCGTGGAATGCGCTTTTGCCTCGGCTTCGCTCAGCGTGGTTTCCAACGCGACAAGAAAAGATTCGCGCATTGGCAACCCGGTCTTTCCGTCCAGTGGAACATCATCGCCCGCGCCCTTTCCATGCGGGCGCATCGCCTGCAAAGCCAGCAGACCGGGCAGCAGGAAGGAGGTAGCGAAAATCACCTCCGGCGCGCCCATCCAGAAGGCCAGCAAAGCCAGCGCCGGGAAAACCGCCAGCACTTCGATCCGCGACAGGCCCCTGCGAATGTTCTGGGCAAGGGAATCCAACCGGGGAAACATCGGGACATTCATGGCAGCCTCTCAACCTGGCAATTCGGTCAACGGTGCCTTCACCGCTACGCCAAACTGCCTGACAGGCTGTTAACACCCCGCGCTCAGTCCTTCGGATTTGTGTCGACTTGTTCCGAACGCGTCAGTCCGGCGAAGTCGAACAACGCCGGATCGAGCAGATGCGAGGGCCGCGCATTCATCAGCGCCGAGAACATCTTGCCGCGCCGTCCGGGGCTGCGGGTTTCCCATTCGTCCAGCAGCTTCTTGATTTGCTGGCGCTGCAACCCGTCCTGCGATCCACACAGATCACAGGGGATGATGGGGTAGTTCATGGCGGTGGCGAATTTCTCGCAATCGGCCTCGGCCACATGGGCCAGTGGGCGATAGACGAAAAGATCGCCCTCGTCGTTCAATAGCTTCGGCGGCATCGTCGCCAGCTTGCCACCATGGAAGAGATTGAGGAAAAATGTCTCCAGAATATCGTCGCGGTGATGGCCCAGAACCACGGCGGAGCAGCCTTCCTCACGTGCGATTCGATAAAGGTTGCCGCGCCGCAGGCGAGAACAGAGCGCGCAATAGGTCCGTCCGGCGGGCACCTTGTCCATGACGATGGAATAGGTGTCCTGATATTCGATCCGGTGCTCCACGCCCATTTTTGACAGGAACTCTGGCAGCACCGTCGCGGGGAAGCCCGGCTGGCCCTGATCCAGATTGCAGGCCAGCAGGTCGACCGGCAGCAGCCCGCGCCATTTCAGCTCGGTCAAGGCCGCGAGCAGCGTGTAGCTGTCCTTGCCGCCCGACAGACACACCAACCAGCGTGCGCCGCGTTCGATCATGCCGTAGCGGTCGATCGCTTCGCGGGTCTCGCGGATGATCCGCTTGCGCAGCTTCTTGAACTCGGTCGTGTTCGGCGCGCCGTTGAACAGCGGGTGGATGTCGTCGGATTCGTCTAGCATCGGGGGCCTCCGGTTGCGGGTCCGCATCTACGCGGAATGCCCCGGACAGGCAATGATTTTGGCATCTGGGCGATTCGGGTGCATGATTGGCTGATTGACCAGTTTGCCATTCAAGGACGCCTGATGATTTACGCCATGACCACCCGCAGCTACGTGGATGGAGCCTTCACCAGAAAGCCCGGTGTGACGCGCTATCTGAAAGTCGAGAAGATCGGGGCGGGTTACGCGGTGCAGATCCTGCCGTTGGACACATGGCTGGCCGAGGTGCTGGCGGTGGCGGGTGGACATGGCGTGCTGCTGCATGTCCATGGCTTCAATCTGGAACAGCATGAGACGCTCACCCGACATGAACTGATCGCCGCCGGGCTGGCGCAGCATGGATTTGGCGGCGTCGTGGTCAGTTTCGACTGGCCCACCAACGGTGCACTGTTCGACTACCGGCAGGATCGGGCGGATGCCCACACGGTGGCGCCGCAACTGGTGCTGGATGGCATCGCCGTGCTGCGCATGGCCGCGCCGGGGATTAGCCTCGACATCATGGCCCATTCCATGGGGTCACTGGTGACGCGTCACGCGTTCCATCGGGTGGTGGAGCTGGGCAAGGCCGGGGCAGTCGATATCTCGGTCGGTCAGGTTCTGCTGGTTGCGGCCGATATTGCGGCCAAGTCCATGAAGATCGGTGCAAAGAAATCCGCAGCGCTCTATGCCCACGCAGACCGGATCACCAACTACTATAGCCGCGCCGACGAGGTGTTGAGCCTGTCGCAATGGTACAGGCTGTTTCAGGCGCAGAGGCTGGGGTTCGAGGGGATGCCGGACAGTGTGCCGCCGGGCCATGCGGATGTGTATGTGCAGCACTACTACAACGCGCATAAGCATGACTGGCCGAACACGCCCTCGATCTCGCACAACTGGCACTTCCTGGACGATCAGTTTTACCGCGATGCTGCCCTTGTGTTGGCGGGCCATCCGGCGGCAACCATGCCGACGCGCGCGCCGACGAACGAGGGCAATCAGGCGCTGATCGGGTAGGTCGCGCCCTATTGATCGGCGTCCCGAGGCTTGCAGCAGGCGTCGGGACCACCGGGTCTCGGGACCGGGTCATAGCCATCCGAACCCCAGGGATGGCAGCGGCCAATCCGTTTGGCAGCGAGCCATGAACCCTTGATCGCCCCATGCTTTTGCAGGGCCTCCAGCGCGTAGGCCGAACAGGTAGGCTGATAGCGGCAGTTGAATCCCACCCATGGGCTGAAGATCAGCCGGTAGGTCCGGATAGGCAAAGCGAAGAGATGGGCCAGCGGGGTCACTTGTGGATCTTCCTCAACGCGCGGGACAGGTCCTTGACCATGTCTTCCATAGGGCGGGCGGCGGTTTCATTGGCGCGGCCAATCAACACGTAATCCCAGCCGGGCCGCCCTTCAAGCGGCAGGATGGCACGGGCGATTTCGCGTAGGCGGCGTTTGGCCCGGTTGCGGGCGACCGCATTGCCGACCTTCTTGGAACAGGTGAACCCCACGCGCACCAGATCGGGCGGCACGCCCTCATCGTCCCGCCTCAACCGGGCCTGCACCAGAAAGGCGGGCGCGGGCGCGCGGGCAGCCCGCGCGGCGCGCAGGAAATCGGGGCGTTTGGTCAGGATCTCGACAGTGGGCAAGGGCGGTCCCTCAAACACGAAAAGCCCCCGGGGCCTGGGGCCGAAGGGGGCTCATCAACCGGGCCCGAAGACCCGGCGCTGCATCACGCGATTATGCGCTGAGCGACTTCCGGCCGCGGGCGCGGCGGGCGTTCAGGATCTTGCGGCCGGCTTTGGTGGCCATGCGGGCGCGAAAGCCGTGGCGACGCTTGCGGACCAGGTTCGACGGCTGGTAGGTGCGTTTCATCTGTCTCGTTTCCTTGTCATCAAGGCCGGATGCAGGCAAGGCCCATGCATCGACAGCCGGAGAATCCGTATGAGGCCCGGGCAATAGGCCCTCATGCCCCCCATGTCAACAAGTCCGAGGCCCTGAAAACCCGGTTTGAAACATCGGGGGTGCAGATTCCTTCAAGCCGCGCCTTATCATGACATATTTCCCCCGTTTCCGTCACGCGCGATCAACGCCGCGTGAAGGGGCTGTTGCTGCGCGAGGGGAGCACGCATGTTGAGGTCAGCCACGCAGATCGGACCTGACATGAGCCAAGCAACAACAGAACCCGGATCGAAGGTCAGCCGCCTTCTGCCCATTCTTGTCCTGATCCTCGGGTTTGCTACCGGTTTCTACTTCTTTCGGGACTACCTGAGCTTCGAGGCGCTGCGCCACAACCGCGAAGCGCTGCTCGCTTTCCGCGATTCGCATTATGGGGCAATGGTGGCGGCCTATATGGTGATCTATGTCCTGATCGTGGCGTTCTCATTGCCGGGTGCGACGCCCGCCACGCTGACGGGCGGGTTTCTGTTCGGCCTCTTCCCCGGTGTGATTTTCGTCCTGTTCTCTGCCACCTTTGGCGCAACGATCATCTTCCTCGCCGCACGGCTTGGCTTTGGCAGCGCATTGTCGGCGCGGATGGATACGTCCTCCGGCCTCGTTCGGCGGATCAGCGAGGGCATCCATGAAAACGAGCTGTCGATGCTGTTCCTGATCCGGCTGGTGCCGGTGGTGCCCTTCTTCGTGGCCAATCTGTTGCCTGCGATGGTTGGCGTCAGCCTGCATCGCTATGTCTTCACCACCTTCTTCGGGATTATGCCGGGCACGGCGGTCTATACATGGGTAGGGGCAGGTCTGGGCGAGGTCTTTGCCCGTGGTGAAACACCGAACCTGTCGATCATCTTCGACCCGTCAATCCTCGGCCCCATTCTGGGGCTTTGTGCCCTCGCGGCGCTTCCCATTCTCATCAAGGCCCTGCGCGGCCAGAAAGGGCTCTGACCCATGAACCGGATCAAGACCGATATCTGCGTGATCGGGGCGGGCAGCGGCGGGCTGTCAGTGGCTGCGGGCGCTGTCCAGATGGGCGCTGATGTGGTGCTGCTGGAGGGCCACAAGATGGGTGGCGACTGCCTGAACTATGGCTGTGTGCCCTCCAAGGCGCTGCTGGCAGCGGGGCACAAGGCCCATGTGATGGGGCAGGGGGCGTTCGGTGTGACGGCGGGGGCGGTTTCGGCCGACTATGCCGCCGCCAAGGATCATGTCGCGGCGACCATCGCCGCCATTGAACCCCATGACAGTCAGGAGCGGTTCGAAGGACTTGGCGTCAAGGTCATCCGCGAATTTGGCCGTTTCACCGGTCATGACACGGTGCAGGCAGGCGAAACCGAGATCACCGCGCGCCGCTTTGTCATCGCCACGGGCTCGCGCCCTTTCGTGCCTCCGATTCCGGGGCTTGCGGACGTGCCTTACCTGACCAATGAAACCATCTTCGAGCTGCGCGACAAGCCCGAACATCTGATCGTCATTGGCGGCGGTCCCATCGGGATGGAACTGGCTCAGGCGCATCGGCGGCTCGGGTGCGAGGTGACGGTTCTGGAAGGAGTCAAAGCGCTGGGCAAGGATGACCCGGAACTGGCGGCGATTGCGCTGGAAACCCTGCGGGCCGAGGGTATCCGGATCATCGAAGGCGCGATGGTGTCGGAGGTTTCGGGCAGCGAAGGCACAATAGCCGTCACTACCGAAGACGGCACTCGGCACGAAGGCACCCATCTACTGGTTGCCGTTGGACGCACGGTCAATATCGACCAGCTCGACCTGCACAAGGCCGGGGTGGAGAGCGCAGGCGGCGGGGTGAAGGTCGATGCCTCTCTCCGCTCCCCCACCAACCGCAGGGTATATGCCATCGGGGATGCCGCCGGTGGCCTGCAATTCACCCATGTCGCGGGCTACCACGCAGGTGTGATCATCCGGCAGATGCTGATGGCGCTGCCGTCCAGGGCGCGGACTGACCATATCCCCTGGGCCACCTATACGGACCCGGAACTGGCGCAGGTCGGTCTGACCGAGGCCGAGGCCCGCGAGGCCCATGGCAAGAAGCTGACCGTTGTCCGCGTCCCCTATTCCGGCAATGACCGCGCGATTGCCACCGGCCAGACCACCGGGCTGATCAAGGTCATGGTGGTCAAGGGGCGGCCCGTCGGGGCCTCTATCGTCGGCGCGCAGGCGGGCGAGTTGATCCAGCTCTGGGCGATCGCCATTGCCAACAAGCTGAAAATGGGCGCTATTGCCGCGATGGTTGCCCCCTATCCGACACTGGGAGAGATTAACAAACGGGCCGCGGGCGCCTATTTTAGCCTCAAACTGTTCGGCAGTCCCTGGGTCAAGCGGATCGTGCGCCTTGTGCAGCGGTTCTGAGCCCGGCGACGAGGGAAGGTAGACAAACCGCGTGCTCAATTCGCTCTCAGGCCGATTGCTGATCCTGACCGTCATCTTCGTGATGCTGGCAGAGATCATGATCTTCGTGCCATCCATCGCGCGGTTCCGGGAAGACTACCTGCTCGCGCGGATCGAACGGGCGCAGATCGCCTCTCTGGCGCTGCTGGCCGACGACGCGATGATGATCGACGAGGCGCTGGAGCAGGAGCTGCTGGACAATGCGGGCGTCCTGAACGTGGTTCTGAGGCGCGATGCGGTCAGCCAGCTGGTTCTGTCGGTGGACCGCATCCCGCCGATTGCCGGGCAGTATGACCTGCGCGATGCATCGGCCTGGGTGCTGATCCGTGACGCCATGCTGCGGCTGGCAGAGCCTGAAAACCAGGTGATCCGTGTCTATGGCAACCCGGTGCAGGATGCGGGCATGCTGATTGACGTGACGCTCTACACCGCGCCGATGCGGGATGCGATGATCGACTACGGGCTGCGCATTCTGCTGCTGTCGGCCGTGATCTCGGTCATCACCGCGATGATGCTGTTCTTCGCGGCCCGCCATGCCATCGTGATGCCGATCCAGCGGGTGATCGATTCGATGCGTGCCTATTCCGAGAAGCCGGAGGACGCGACCCGGATCATCCAGCCGTCAGCCGGCGTGACGGAACTCCACACCGCAGAGGAGACACTGCAAAAGCTGCAAACCCAGTTGACCGCATCGCTGAAACAACGCGAGCGTCTGGCGCAACTGGGCGAGGCTGTGGCCAAGATCAGCCATGACCTGCGCAATATCCTGACGGTCGCCACTCTGATGGCGGACCGGCTGGAGGGCTCGGACGACCCGACCGTGCAACGCACCGCGCCCAAGCTGTTGTCGTCGTTGGCCCGCGCGGTGAACCTGTGCGAAGGCACTCTGGCCTTTGGCCGCGCCGAAGAGCCGCCACCGGCGCTGTCCCGGTTCGAGCTTGGCCCGCTTCTGCAGGATGTTGTCGAGCAGGAGCAATTGGCCGTTCCTGATGATGCGGTACAGATTGAAGCCAGCTGCGCGCATGGGATGATCGTGCGTGCCGATTCCGAGCAGCTGTATCGCGTGCTTGGCAATCTCTTGCGCAACGCGCGGCAGGCGATCGCAACCAGCGGCAAGCCGGGCCGGATCACGCTGGAAGGTTTTGAAGATCTCGAAGGCTGGGTGATCCGCGTCACCGATACCGGCCCGGGCCTGCCGAAACGGGCGCTCGACCATCTGTTCCAGCCCTTTCAGGGCGGCACGCGCAAAGGTGGCAGCGGGTTGGGGCTGGCCATTGCGGCCGAGCTGATCCGCGGCCATGGCGGACGGCTGGACTTGAAGCAGACCAGCCCGGAGGGAACCGTCTTCGAAATCCATCTGCCTGCCGGGCAAAAAGTCTGATTTCGTACTTGCACCGGTCCGAGGACATGTCTAAACACCGCCCTCACGCGCTGGTAGCTCAGTTGGATAGAGTACTTGACTACGAATCAAGGGGTCGGGGGTTCGAATCCTCCCCAGCGCGCCATTGAAAAGGCTCAGCGACTGATCGCTGAGCCTTTTCCTGTTTCTGGCGCCCCGTAACAGGCCCTGCCATTGGCGAGTTTCAAAACGCCTTTCGGGCGCGCAGCGCGGCCGAGATGGTTCCGTCGTCGAGATAGTCCAGTTCTCCGCCCACGGGCACGCCCTGCGCCAGAGAAGAGACAGTAACACCGCTGCCCTCCAGCTCTCCGGCGATATAGTGGGCCGTTGTCTGACCATCCACGGTTGCGTTGAGCGCGAGGATGATTTCGCTGACGCCATCTGACCGGATCCGGTCGAGCAGTTTGGGAATGCGCAGCTCGTCAGGGCCCACGTCATCCAGCGCCGACAGGGTGCCGCCCAGCACGTGATAGCGGCCCTTGAACGCATGGCCGCGCTCCATGGCCCAAAGATCCGCCACATCCTCGACCACGCAAATCTGCCCATTTGCACGCTCGCTGTTAGAGCAGATCGAGCAGGTGTCAGACGTGCCGATATTGCCACAGGTCAGGCATTCGCGCGCCGTGGCTGCGACGCCCGTCATGGCATCGGCCAGCGGCTGCATCAGCAGGGCACGTTTCTTGATCAGGTGCAGCACAGCACGACGGGCCGACCGGGGACCGAGCCCCGGCAGCTTGGCCATGATGTCGATCAGGGCCTCGATATCTTCGGTGCCGCCTGCCATGCGCCGGGGGCGCCCTCAGAAGGGCAGCTTCATGCCTTCGGGCAGGTTCAGCCCTTCGGTCAACTTGGCCATCTCCCGCTGGCTGCGGTCAGCGGCCTTGGCCTGCGCGTCCTTGATCGCGGCAAGGATCAGGTCTTCGACCACTTCCTTTTCATTGGGATCGAAAATCGAGGGGTCGATATTCAGTGCCGTCAGTTCACCCTTGCAGGTCGCGGTTGCCCGCACCAGTCCCGCGCCGGATTCGCCTTCGACGGTCATGGTGGCGAGGCTTTCCTGCATCTCGGCCATCTTGCCCTGCATTTCCTGCGCCTGTTTCATGATCTTGGCCATATCGCCAAGCTGGCCCAATCCTTTCAGCATAACGTCTCTCCTACGGAGTTATCATCGGTTCCCGCCTAGATACGGTCGGCGGTCGTGGCAGGCAAGGTGGCTCTCAATCCTCTTCGAACGGGTCCCATTCGTCCTCGACCTCGGGCAGCGCTTGCAGTTCGGCCTCTGCATCCAGCTCCGCCCGGCTGCGGATTTCGGTGATCTTCGCCTGCGGGAAGGCCGCCAGAACCGCCTGCATCATCGGATGCTGCCGCGCCGCGTCTTCCAGTTCGCGGGTCTTGGCGTTCTCCACCTCTTCGATGGTTTCGCCACCGCCCTCATTGGCCAGTGTCACCGTCCAGCGCGCGCCGGTCCAGTTCTTGAGGCTTTGCGCGAGCCGGGGGGCGAGATCTCTGGGCGCGCGGTCCGTCGGTTGAAATGTGATGCGACCGGGCGCATAGGACACGAGGCGGACGCAGGTCTTTACCTCGATCAGCAGTTTGATATCGCGGTTCGACTCGATCAACGCCACGACCGTATCGAAATTGTGGTAGTGGGCGAGCGCGGTTTCCGGGGCCTCGGCCAGCGCCGTCACTGCGCCACCGGACGGGCCACGCGGGGCAGATGCACGGGGCGCGGGGGTGCTGCCACCCTGCGGGGCATGCGCATGGCCGCCAACGCCACCTGAGGGCGGCGGGGTCATGTCCTTGAGCTTGCGCACAAGGTCTTCCGGCGGGGGCAGATCGGCCACATGGGTCAGGCGGATGATCGCCATTTCGGCAGCCATCATCGCGTTTGGGGCGAGCGAGACCTCCTCCAGCGCCTTCAGCAGCATCTGCCAGGCCCGCGCCAGCACCCGCATCGACAGCTTCTGCGCCAGCGCCTGTCCGCGGGTGCGTTCATCGGGGCCGATGGTGGGATCGTTCACCGCCTCGGGTGTGATGTTGATGACTGACAGCCAATGGGTCAGTTCCGCCAGATCGCGCAGCACCGCCATCGGGTCGGCCCCGTCGGCATATTGCGCGCCCAGTTCATCGAGCGCGCCGGCCGCATCGCCCGACATGACCTTTTCAAACAGGTCCATGACCCGGCCGCGATCCGCCAGCCCCAGCATGGCGCGGACCTGGTCGGCGGTGGTTTCGCCCGCGCCATGGGAAATCGCCTGGTCCATCAGGCTCATCGCATCGCGGACCGAGCCTTCGGCAGCCCGCGTGATCAGCGCCAGCGCATCCTCGTTGATCTCGGCGCCTTCCTTCTGTGCCACGCCCTGAAGATGGGCGATCATCACCTCTGGCTCGATCCGGCGCAGGTCGAAGCGCTGGCAGCGCGACAGGACCGTGACCGGAACCTTGCGAATCTCGGTAGTGGCGAAAATGAACTTCACATGGGCGGGCGGTTCTTCCAGCGTCTTCAAGAGCGCGTTGAAAGCGCTGTTCGAGAGCATGTGAACCTCGTCGATGATATAGACCTTGTAGCGCGCCGAGGCGGCCCGGTAATGCACGCTTTCGATGATCTCGCGGATGTCGCCCACGCCGGTATGGCTGGCGGCGTCCATTTCGATCACGTCCACATGGCGGCCTTCGGCAATGGCCTTGCAATGTTCGCAGGTGCCGCAAGGGTCGGTGGTGGGGGTGCCGGTGCCGTCGGGGCCAATACAATTCAGACCCTTGGCTACGATCCGCGCCGTCGTGGTTTTGCCGGTGCCGCGAATGCCCGTCAGGATGAAGGCCTGCGCGATCCGGTCCGCCGCGAAGGCGTTCTTCAGGGTGCGCACCATCGCCTCCTGCCCGATCAGATCGGCAAAGCTGGCGGGCCGGTATTTGCGGGCCAGAACCTGATAGCCTGTGCTTTTGGTCTCGGACATGGTGCCTCGCGTCGGGATGGATCCTGGGCAGGTTAGAGGGTTTTGTCCGGGGGGTGAACAGCGAGTTTGCCCTTGTGCGTGTGGAGAGGGCAGGACGCCTCCGGCGGGAGTATTTGGGCCAAGAAGAAGGGGCAGGGTGCCGCGTTAAGGTTAACGGATAGGGAGTTGTGGTTTGGTAACCATGATGGGCTTGGCGAGGCGGACGCTGTGAGCTAGGGTTGTCCTGCCGCAAGGGGCGGCATCCAGGTCCGCGGAAAGCCGTCATCGGCGCCCCTCAATGATCGGAAGACCGAGCATATCGGATTTTCTCATGCCCGGATCAGCGGACCGGCGGGCGTTATCGTGAGGAAACCGACGATGAAATCCCTCGACCAGTTGCGCCGTGACGCCAAGGCGTTGCGCAAGGCCCATAAGGCCAATGATCCGCTGGCCCTGCAACGGCTGAAAGTGCATCCGCCGCGCAGTGACGGCTCTGACCTGAAACATGCCGACTATCTGCATGTTATTGCCCGGGAAACCGGCTTTGCCAGCTGGCCCGCGCTGAAGGACGCGCAGGAGATGCAGGGGCTCGATCGGGCCGCGAAGCTGCAGAAGCTGAAGATCGCGCTGGCCCATGGACAGAATGCCCGGGTGGACCGGTTGCTGGCGGACACGCCGGACCTCGCGGATGGGGTCTTCGGGTTGCAGGTGGCGCTGCTGAACCGCGAGGCCGTGGAACGCATGCTTGCCGAAGACCCAGACCGCGCGACACGGGTCGTGGCGCATCAGTCGCCCCTGTGTTTCCTGGCTTTTTCAAAGCGGTTGCAGGCGCAGCCCGACCGTGTCAGCGATATGCTCGCCATTGCCGAGATGCTTTTGGCTCATGGGGCCGATGTGAACGATGGCCGCCCGGTCAGCCCGGATAGCGATCACCGCCTGTCGGTGCTTTATGGGGCTATTGGTCATGCGGATAACATGGTTCTGGGGCGGTGGCTGCTGGACAACGGGGCCGATCCAAATGATGGCGAGTCGCTTTACCATGCGACCGAGCTTGGGCATCACGACGGGCTCAGGATGTTGCTGGAGGCCGGGGCCGATCCGAAGGGCACCAATGCGCTGCTCAGGGCCATGGACTTCAACGACCATCAGGCGGTGCGGATGCTGCTTGATCACGGCGGAAGGGCCGATGATTTCGATGGCACCCATGTGGGGGGCGAAGCGCCCTGGGTGGTTCCGGCCCTGCATCAGGCGGCGCGGCGGATGTGCGATGCGGAGATGATCGACCTGCTGTTGGAGGCAGGTGCCGATCCGGGCCGGGTGTTCGAGGGCTGCACCGCCTATGGCTACGCGCGGGTGTTCGGCAATGTCGGTCTGGCACGGGCCATTGAGGCGCGGGGCGAGGTGCCTGAGCTGACGGCGGAGGAAAAGCTGCTTGCCATGGCGGTGGACGGGCAGGTGCCCGCGGGCGTCTACATCGACCCGGCGAAGCTGCCAGAGGCCTATCGCAACATCATCCGCATGATTCTGCACCTTCCGGGCAAGTTGGACCATGTGAAGCGGCTGGTTGCCATGGGGGTGGAATATGACCGCCCCGATTCCGAGGGGCTGACCCCGGTTCAGGTCGCAGGGTGGGAAGGGCTGCCCGAGGTGATGGGCTATCTTTTGTCGCTCAAACCAGACCTGTCCCATGTGAATGGCTATGGGGGCACGCTTCTGTCGACCATCCTGCACGGGGCCGACAACTGTCCGGACCGCGCTGAAAGGGACTATATCGGATGCCTGACGCTGGCGCTGGAACAGGGGGTTGCCCTGCCGCGTGCGGCCATAGACTTTGCCAATGAGGATGAGATCGCGGATTTTCTGGAAAGTTGGGCCGAAGATCATCCCGGTGCGGTGGTGGATTACGGAGCGTTCTGAACGATGTCGGACTTCGCGATTGCTGACATGACTCTCGGGGGAGGGATGCTTGGCATCTGTCCCCTGCCGGGCCGGTTCCGTGACTATGGGACTGATCTGGCCACCGTGCTGGCCTGGCGACCCGACGTTGTCCTGACGATGACCACTTTGGCGGAACTGGAGCGTCACGGGGCGGCTCGGCTCGGTCAGGATCTGGCGGGGCATGGGGTGGCATGGCACCCTCTGCCGGTGGAGGATTTCGGGAGTCCTTCCGGTGAGGTGGAGGCTGCTTGGCCAGATCTTGTGCCTTTGCTGGCGCGGGGCGGCCGGGTGCTGGCCCATTGCTATGGCGGCTGCGGGCGGTCCGGCATGGCGCTGCTGCGGATCATGGTCGAAGCGGGTGAAACAGGACCGGAGGCCCTGAACCGGTTGCGTGAAGTGCGTCCCTGCGCGGTGGAAACGCAAGCGCAGATGGAGTGGGCTTTTGCTGGAAAGATGCGCTAGGCTTCTTGCATGACCACACCGGACCGCCACATTGCCCTGAAACTTCTGTTGCTGATCTGGGCGATCATCATGGGTATCTCGGTGTTCGGCTACGCGTTGACCGACCCTGAGGGCGACGGGTTCGCGCGCGGTATGAACAGGGTGGTCAGTTTCCTCAGCTGGCAAATCGCGGGGCTCGTTCTGGCGCTTGTTTGCCTGTTCCTGCGTGCAGCGGTGGACCGGGGCCGACCCCTGCGCTGGCTTGCGCTGGTGCCGGCCCTTGTGGCGGGGGCGCAGGTGCTGGCCTTCGTGGCGATGTACCTTGCAGCCTCCTCCGTTGTGCTCTGACCCAGGTCAGCGCCGGTAGCGGTCCTTGTCCTGCTTCACGCTCTTGATGAGCTTGGCGAAGCTTTTGTCCCGTGCGCGGGCCTCAGCCAGCGTTCGAGAATTGCGGGCGTCCTCGGCTTGCAGCTTGCGCCAGCGATTCAACCGGTCCGCATCCACTTGCCTCGCCTCGATGGCCGCGCGGATGGCGCAACCCGGTTCGGTCTCATGCGCGCAATCGGAGAAACGGCAGCTCTGCGCCAGATCGTCCAGATCAGAAAACACCGAATCCACGCCTTCGCGCGCATCCGACAGGCGCAAGGCACGCATGCCGGGCGTGTCGATCAACCAGCCGCCTGCGCGAGTTCGATGCAAGCCCCGCGCGGTGGTTGTGTGACGGCCCTTGGCGTCGTCCTCGCGAATGCCTGCGGTGGCAACGTCGCTGCCGGTCAGCGCATTGGACAGGGTGGATTTTCCAACGCCCGAGGACCCAACCAAAGCCAGCGTCTGCCCGCCCTTGCACCATGGCGCCAGAAGCGTGGCATCTTCCGGGTCCGTGGCGTTCAGCGCCAGTGCCGTCACGAGCGGGGACAGACGTTCCGCCCGACGGACATAGCTGCGCGGGTCGTCCGTCTGATCGGCCTTGGTCAGGATCACCAGCGGCAGGCACCCGGCACTGGCGGCAAGCGCCAGATACCGTTCCAGCCGGGCCTCGTTGAAATCGTCATTGCAGGAGCTGACGATGCCGAGCGTATCGACATTGGCGGCAATCAGCTGCCTTTCCGCCCCGGTGCCTGCCGCACGCCGGGTCAGTTCCGTCAGCGGATCGAGGCGGCGGGTCACCTTCTGGCCGGTCGGGTCGGTCAGCACCCAATCGCCAACGGCGAACTGGCCGGTGGTCTTGTCTGAGGGCGGCACCAGAAGGTGCTCCCCCTCCGGGGATAGCCCCGTCAACCGGTCGCGCGCGACCGAGGACAGGCGACAGGCATGGGTGGAGTGCGCAGGATCATCGGCGATCTGCGCGGTGAAATGGGCCGACCATCCGAGGTCGGCAAGAGTCAGGTGTTTCAATGGTCTGGTTCCCGGAACACACGTAAGAAAAGCCCCAAGGGGCGGTTCGCTTTACGGCCGGGCGGACGGTGCCTGGGTCAGATCGTCTGACGGGTCAGGCAGCGCGGGCCCGGAGGGATGTGACAATATCCATGAATCCTCCGGTGGCTGGTGTGTTGGTGAGAGGCTGGACATCGACCCAAGCGGGGCTCGTTGTGGCTGCTACCTTCCGGTCCTGACCAGGTTGGCGAGGCGCTTGCCCGCGCCAACCTCTCGACTCGGGATGTAGGCGATCTGAGACCGTTTCGCAAGGGCAGGGCTTCCCCGATTGCGCGCCATGGCNGATCCATTTCCCGGCCGAGCAGTGTGTTGGTTCCGCCCGTCAAAGGGCTAGGCCACCGACTCATAAACGCGCAACCAGATGCGAGTGGCGGCGAGTTTGACGAGGGCGAGGAAGTTGGCGTCGTGTTTCTCGTATCTGGTCGCGACCGCCCTGTAATGCTTGAGTTTTGAGAAGAAGCGCTCGATCCGGTTGCGGCGGCGGTAGGCGTTTCGGTCCAGTGACGGCGGCGCAGATCGGCGTGGGATCGGGCGGA
>NZ_RCIQ01000016.1 GCF_004000255.1 Nioella ostreopsis | reverse complement strand
TGAATACCAGAATGAAATCAACACTCTAAACCCAACCCTCCGAATCCGCACCGCACGGATCACCCCCTCGCCCGCAGGCAAGACACCCGAACGTGTCAAAAGTCGATAACACCCCGATCCCACCCATAACAAACGATAACACCAAAATACGTGTGAAAATCACGCTTACAGAATCACGGATCAGAGCGAACCGCTCGATTTCGGATCATGATTCGCCCCATCCGGCAGGCGAAAATCACGCCCCACGAATCAGATCACGCATCCGGGATACGGATACCCCGGATGCCTCGCTGTTCGATCTCGGTGGGAGTTACAGGATCAGGCGTCCCGATCCATGATCCACTGCACGGCCGGATCGGCCTGAAAGCGCCAGTTGCGGCGCGGACCGGCCATGACGTTGAGATAATACATCTCGACCCCGTAGGGCGCGCCACAGGGGTGGTGACCGCGCGGGACCAGAACCACATCGCCATCGCTGACGGCCATGGTCTCATCCAACGCCCCGTCCTCGGTATAGACACGCTGAATGCCGAAGCCCTGGGCGGGGTTCAGGCGGTGGTAATAGGTTTCCTCCAGATAGGTGATCCGGGGGAAGTCGTCCTCGTCATGGCGGTGGCTGGGATAGCTGGACCAGTGTCCGGCGGGGGTAAAGACCTCGGTCACCAGCAGGCTGTCGCAGTAATCCTCGGCCTCCATGGCGATGTTGTTGATATAGCGCGTGTTGGTGCCCTTGCCGCGCTCTGTCAGCGTGATGCCGTCCGGGCCGATGCGGCGGACCGGGTGGCCGCCCTTGCCCGGCGCGGCGCAGACGGCGATTGTGCAGTCGGTGGTGGCCTCGGCCTGCCAGTCGCTGCCGTTCGGCAGGTAGAGCGAATGCGGCGGGGTCTTTTCGAAGACATCCATCCGCTCCCCCAATTCGCCCCAGTCCTGACCCGCGCCGGTCAGCCGGGCCTTGCCTTCGACCATGACGAGGATCACCTCATTGTCCCCGGTCGCCTCGCCCACCACATCGCCCGCCCGCAGGCGATAGAGCGAGAAGCCCACATAGCGCCACCCGGCGCTGGCGGGCGTCACGTGATGCACCTTGCCATGAGTGCCGAAGGGCTTGAACAGCAGGTCAGCCATTGTCGTTATCCTCATCTTCCTCCGGCGGCACCCAGGCAAAGAGCAGGTGATAGGCCGTGTAGCCGCCAATCGCCCCGAAGATCATCGCCCAGGTGCCCTCGTCGCGGCTGAGTTCCAGCACCGCCCACCCGAAGCAGACCGCCACGATGCCGATCCGAACCCAGAGAGGCCGGAAGGACGGGTGACGCATGTCGAACATGGGCAGTTCCTTTCCAGGGTCAGGTGCGGTTGTCGATCTTCAGCCCCGCGCGGTCACAGACCGACAGGATATGCTCATAGCCCATCTTTGAATACTCATAAGGGGGCGCCTTGGCCGGGTCCTGCTCTGCCTCGACCACGATCCAGCCCGCATAGTCCATCGCTTTCAGCTTGTCGGCCACCGCCTGAAAGTCGATGCAACCATCGCCCGGCACGGTGAAGGCCCCCGCGATCACGGCGTCGAGGAAGCTGCGGTCGTTGTCGCGCACATCGCGCACGATGTCCGGGCGGATATCCTTGAAGTGCACGTGATGGATGCGATCGACCCACCGGTTCATGACGCGCATTACGTCACCGCCGCCAAACAGCATATGCCCGGTGTCAAAGCAAAGCTGAACCTCCGGCCCCGCGCCTTCCATCAGCCAATTCACATCCTCTTCGCTTTCGATGATCGAGCCCATGTGGTGGTGATAGGCAAAGGGCATCCCCTGCCCCGTCACCCATTTGGCGACCTCGGTGAGCTTCGCCGCATAGGCCAGAACCTCGTCGCGCGCCAGTTTTGGGCGGCTGTTCACCGGCACCCCCTGCATCCCCTGCACGGTGTTGGAACATTCCGCATAAACGATGCAGGGCGCGTTGAGGGCCACGAACTGTTCCACCTGCTGGCTGATCGCGGCGCATTCGGCCTCCACGCTGTTGACAAGCGTATTACCGGAACACCAGCCGCCGCACAGCGCGATGTCATTGGCCTCCAGGTAGGCGCGCAGCCCTTCCGTGTCATGGGGCATACGCTGGCCGCGCTCGACGCCGGTATAACCGATCTCGCGGGCCTCGCGCAGGGCCTGCTCCATCGTGTAGGCGGCGGTGATGTCGGGCAGGTCATCGTTCTGCCAGGCAATGGGGGAGATCCCGATTTTGACGCTCATGGGTGTTTCTCTCAGACAGCGCGCTGTGTCTTGCGCTTGGTTTCGTAAGTGGCTCGCGCCTCGTTGACTTGCGGGCGGGTGCTGACCTCGGGCACGCCCACTTCCCACCAGCTGCCGCCATGGGGGGTGGAGGGATAGGGGTCGGTATCAAGCACGATGGCATAGACGCCGTCATGGTCCTTGGCCTTGGTCAGATGGTGCTCCAGTTCCGCGATACTGGACGCTTTCACGGCCTTGGCACCCATCGAAGCCGCATGAGCGACGAAGTCGATCTGGGACGGGTTCACGTGATGGGCCTTGTCCAGCAGGTTGTTGAACTCCGCCCCGCCGGTGCCCATCTGCAGCCGGTTGATGCAGCCGAAGCCGCGGTTGTCGGTGATCACGAGGGTGAATTTCGCCCCCATCATGCAGGCGGTCGCCAGCTCGGAATTCGCCATCATATAGGTGCCGTCGCCGGTGAAGCAGACGATATCGCGATCCGGTTCGGCCATGTGAATGCCGAGCGCACCGGCGATCTCGTAGCCCATGCAGCTGAACCCGTATTCCATGTGGTAGCTGCCGGGCCGCCCCGCCTTCCACAGCTTGTGCAACTCACCGGGCATGGTTCCGGCCGCACACATCACCACCGTGTCGGGGCCTGCGGACCGCTGTACCGCGCCCACCACCTGCATGTCGGTTGGAAGGGCATTCGCGTCCTCCTCGGGCGCGTCGGTCAACGGGTCGACCTTGGCGAACCAATCGGTTTTCAGCGCCGGATCGGGGGCGGTGAAGGTCTTGCCCGCAAGGGCCTCCGACAGCGCCTCCAGCCCCGCTTTCGCGTCACAGCAGAGCGGCTCCGCCCCGTGTTTCATCGCGTCATAGGCCTGCACGTTGAGGCTGATCAGTTTGCGCTTGGGGTTCGCGAAGAGTGACCAGGATCCGGTGGTGAAGTCCTGAAACCGCGTGCCCACGCCGATGACCACATCCGCCGCCGCGCAGACGGTGTTGGCGCTTTCCGCACCAGTCACGCCAATGGGGCCAAGATTGAGCGGATGATCCCAAGGCAGCGCCGATTTGCCCGCCTGGGTTTCCACCACGGGGATCTGATGCGCCTCGGCGAAGGCTTTCAGGGTCTCCGTCGCGTGGCCATAATGCGTGCCGCCGCCCGCGACGATCACCGGATTTTCAGCGCCTTTCAACAGATCCGCCACCCGGGCCAGCTCGCCCGCATCGGGCGGCGCCGCCCTCCGGTGCCAGACGCGCGGCGCGAAGAACGCCTCGGGCCAGTCATAGGCTTCCGCCTGCACGTCCTGGCAGAAGGCGAGCGTCACGGGGCCGCAATCCGCCGGGTCGGTCATGGTGCGCATCGCACGCGGCAGCGCGGTCAGAAGCTGCTCGGGCCTCGTGATCCGGTCAAAGTAGCGGCTGACGGGCCGGAACGTGTCGGTCGCGGTCACCGTGCCATCGGCGAAGTTCTCGGGCTGCTGCAACACCGGGTCGGGCCCGCGATGCGCGAAGACATCGCCCGGCACGAAGAGCACGGGCAGGCGGTTCACATAGGCCAACGCGCAGGCCGTCACCATGTTGGTGGCCCCCGGCCCGATGGAGCTTGTCACCATCATCGCCCGGTCCCGCCGCAATTGCTTGGCATAGGCAATCGCCGTATGCGCCATGGTCTGTTCGTTGTGGCCGCGATAGGTGGGCAGGGTATCACGCTGATGATAAAGCGCCTCGCCCAACCCGGCCACGTTGCCATGACCGAAGATCGCCCAACACCCGGCGATATACGGCACGCCCTCGGGCGTCATCTGCGCGGCAAGGTATTTCACCATCGCCTGCGCGGCGGTCAATCGGATCGTTGTCATGCTGCCTCCTCGGCCCTTGCTCGGGCCTCGTCCCAGATCGCGCAAAGCCGCGCGTAGTTCTCTGCCATCTGCGTCACGGCCTCTTCGGCGGTGATCGTATCCTTCATATAAGCCTCTGCCGCCGCACCGAAGATCGTGCGGCCCACGGCGAAGCCCTTGACTAGCGGGTAGCGCGCGGCGACCTGAAAGCTGTCGCGCAAGGCGCTTTCAGCCGCCGCCAGTCCCAGCACCACGATGCCGCGCGTATAGGGATCGTTCCGCGTGATCGCATCGCACGCCGCCTGCCAGCCCGCATCGGTGGTCATCGGTTCCAGTTTCCACCAGTCGGGATAGACGCCCAGATCGTAGAAGCGCTGGATGATCTGCGCGGTTGTCTGATTGTCCACAGGAGCAACCTTTGACGGGATCACCTCCAGCAGAAACTCCAGCCGGTTGCGCCGTGCAGCGGTATAGAGGCGCAGGATGGTCTCTTCCTGCCGCGCCCACATGTCGGCCTCGTCATCGGGGTGACAGAAACACAGGACCTTGACCACGTTGTCGAGCGGCCACTCGTTGAGGCCCCCGTAGTCCGGCCCAATCTCGGGTTCCAGCATCAGGGGGCGCGATCCCGGCCATTCCACCGGCCGCCCTACCCAGAGCCCGGTTCCCGTCGCCTTGTAAAGCGCATCCCGCCCGAGCCGTCCGTCGCAGAGGATGCCGTAGCCGGGCCTTCCGGCGGAGACTTTCAGCGCAGCCTCAAGACACAGCTGCTTGAAGGTGCCAATCTTGGCCTTGGTGGCGCCCTCCAGATCCTCAAGCTGCATCCGGTGATCGAAAGCAAAGCTGCGGATCGTGGACCAGTCGCCCTTGCGGTTGGTGGACCAATGGACGTTTTCCAGCACGGTGTCCTTGCGCAGCGCTCTCTCCTTCACGCCACGCTTCAGGAAGAACTGCAACTCCTCCCAACTGGGATAGGCAGGCGTGCAGCCATGGCGGCTGACGGCGAAGGCCCCGCAGGCATTGGCATAGGTCAGCGCCGTGGGCCAGTCCGCCCCGTCGAGCCAGCCTTTCAAGAGCCCCGACATGAACCCGTCGCCCGCCCCCAGAACGTTGAACACCTCGATCGGGAAGCCGGGACCGCTCTGGCCCTCATCCAAGCTATCGGGGATCTCGCCCTCGAACGCCACAGCCCCCATCGGTCCGCGCTTGCAGACCAATGTTGCGCCCGAGACCTCGCGCACCGCGCGCAGCGCCGCGACCGTATCGGTGGTGCCGCCCGCGATGTGGAATTCCTCCTCGGTGCCGACGATCAGGTCAAACAGGTGCAGCGTCGATTGCAGCTTCTTGGTCACCTTGTCCGACGCGATGAACCGGCTTTCTCCGTCGCCATGGCCCGCCAACCCCCACAGGTTCGGGCGGTAGTCGATATCGAGCGCGGTTTGTGCGCCGCCCTCACGCGCCAGCCTTAGCGCCTTCAGCACCGCTGCCTCGGTCCGGGGATGGGATAGATGCGTCCCCGTTGCGACAACCGCGCGTGCTTCTCCGATGAAACCCGGATCAATATCGTCCTCGCACAGCGCCATGTCGGCACAATCCGAGCGGTAGAAGATCAGCGGAAACTGCACCTGATCACGGATGCCGAGAAGGACCAGCGCCGTCAGACGTTCCGGGTCGGTCTTCACCCCCCGCACATCCACGCCCTCGCGTGCCAGTTCCTCGCGGATGAAGCGACCCATATGTTCGTCACCCACACGGGTGATCAACGCCGACCGAAGGCCCAAGCGCGCCGTGCCAGCCGCCATATTGGTGGGCGAGCCGCCAATGTATTTCTGGAACGACCCCATATCCTCCAGCCGGCCACCAACCTGCTGGCCATAGAGATCAACCGAAGAACGGCCGATGGTGATCACATCAAGCGGCTTCATCAAAGCGCTCCCTCGATTTTCGGTTCAGGGGCCGCTGGCCCCGATCTGTCAGGTCAGGCGCACGGCTTGCCCGGTTCGTGCGGATTCCACCGCCGCTTCGGCCAATTCCAGGGATTTCAGCCCATCCAGCCCGGTGGTGGGCGTCGGGGCCCCATCGGCCACGGCCGCGACAAAGGCCGCGATCTCATTGGCGTAAGCTGCGATATAGCGTGTCATGAAGAAGTTCAGCAGTGGCGGACGGGAATAGCCCTCAGCCGTTGCTAGTTCGATATTCGCCTCATGCTGGTTCCGTGCGCTGACCGCGCCTGTCGATCCAAGCACCTCGATCCGCTGATCATAGCCATAGGTGGCGCGGCGTGAATTGGTGATGACCGCCTGCTTGCCGCTGGCGGTGCGCAGGATCACGCTGGCGCTGTCGAAATCGCCCAGTTTGCCGATCTCTGGGTCGGTCAGAACAGACCCCTGCGCCATCACGGTTTCCACCTCTTCACCAAGCAGCCAGCGGGCAATGTCGAAATCGTGGATCATCATGTCCCGGAAGATGCCGCCAGAGACCTTGATGTACTCATAGGGCGGCGCGCCCGGATCGCGGCTGGTGATCGTGACCATTTCCACATCGCCGATGCGGCCCGCGTCGATGGCGGCTTTGACGGCCATGAAATCGGGGTCGAAGCGGCGGTTGAACCCGACCATCAGGGTGGCGCCCGTTTCCTCGACAGTGGCAAGCGCTTGCTTGACCCGGCCGACATCCAGATCAACGGGTTTCTCGCAGAACACGGCCTTGCCCGCACGGGCGAACTGCTCGATCAGATCGGCATGGGTATCGGTCGGCGTGCAGATGACCACTGCGTCGATATCGTCCGATGCCGCAATCTCGTCGATGGTCCGCAACTCGCAGCCGAATGCCGCCTCAGCAGGCTTGGCCGCCGCTTCCATCGGTTCGGCAATCGCCACCAGAACGGCCCCATCGACAGACGCGATGGCGCGGGCGTGAACCTGCCCGATGCGGCCTGCGCCAAGTACCCCGAAACGAACGGTCATCTTGTTCTCCTGAACGTGATTTTCTTCTTGTGGAGGCGGCGCGCAACCGCGCCGCCGGTTGTTATATGCTCAGACCGTTCCGCCGAGCGACCCCTCCAGAGCGACCATTTCCTGACCACCGGCCATCATGTCCTGAAGCTCCTCAGGCGTGATCTGGCCACGCTGCGCCGTGCCAAGCGTCTTGCCCCGGTTGAGCACGGTGAACCGATCTCCCACGGCCAGCGCGTGGCGCACGTTGTGGGTGATGAACACAACGGCAATGCCCTGTTTGCGCACCTTGTCGATGGTGGCCAGCACGTTCGCCGTCTGCCGCACGCCCAGGGCCGAGGTCGGTTCATCGAGGATCAGCACCTTGGCGCCAAAATGCACTGCACGGGCGATGGCCACGGTCTGACGTTCCCCGCCTGACAGAGTGCCCACGGCCTGATCGGGACCGCGCAGGTTGATGCCCATTTTGCGCATCTCTTCCATGGTCACGTTATTGGCGTAATCATGGTCGAACAGTTTCAGCGGACCCACTTTCTTCACCGGCTCATTGCCCATGAAGAAGTTGCGGCTGACCGACATCAGCGGGATCATGGCCAGATGCTGGTGCACCGTCGCAATCCCCGCCGAAATCGCATCGCGCGGATCGGCGAAATGCATCGGCTTGCCTTCGAACATGATCTCGCCCGCCGTCGGCTTGTGCACGCCGGACATGGTCTTGATGAAGGTCGACTTGCCCGCGCCGTTGTCGCCCAGAAGGCAGTGGCATTCCCCGGGAAAGACATCGACCGACACACCGGCCAGCGCGATGACCGAGCCGAAATGCTTTTCGATGTTGCGCATTTCGATGATGGGTGCGTGTTCACTTGTCATCTTAGCGTTCCCCCGTGATCAGACGGCGAATATAGGTGTTCAGGATCACCGCAAGCAGCAGGATGACGCCAAGGAACACCCGGAAGAGCGAGCTTTCCACACCCGTGAAGAACAGACCCTGCTGGACAACCCCGAAGATCAGCGCCCCAAGGGCGGCCCCGATGACCGAGCCGTATCCGCCGGTCAGCAATGCCCCACCGATCACCACCGCGATGATGGCCTCGAACTCTTTCAGGATACCGCGATCTGCGGCGGCAGAGCCGAATTCCATCACCTGACAGGTTGCGAACACGGTGGCGCAAAAGGCGGTCATGATGAACATCTTGATCTTGACGGCATTGACGGGAACACCGGAATTCCGGGCCGCTTCCGCATCGCCGCCAGCGGCGAAAATCCAGTTGCCGAACTGGGTGCGGGTCAGCAGGAAGTGACCGAAGGCAACCAGCACCAGGGCCCAGACGATCAGCATCGGAATGCCGTCGACCACGGGTTCGCCTGCACGGGTGCCGCGTTCGAACACCTCGATCAGGCCGCGTTCACCCAGGAACTCGAAGAACCAGCCACCGACCTGACCACCGAACAGCGGGGCCAGCCAGTCGCCCTCGGCTGCGTCGGATATGCCGCCGATGATGGTGCGGTTCTCAAGTTGCTGGGGAATGAAGATGGTGAAGCCTCGCAGGATGAACAGGAAGGCCAGTGTCACGATGAAGGACGGCAGTCCTGTCTTGATCACGATATAGCCGTTCAGCGCCCCGATGCTCATGCAGATCAGGAAGGCGAGGATGATGGCAATCCAGACGGGCCAGCCGAGCGAGACCGAAAAGATGGCGATCATCATGCCCGCAAAGCCGATCATGGAACCGACCGACAGGTCAAACTCGCCCGCGATCATCAGCAGGCAGGCACCGACGGCGATGATCATGAATTGCGCCGAGACGGTGCTCCAGTTCAGAACACCTTGCGAATTGAACATGCCGCTGTTGCCAGCGAAAATGGCGAAGAACAGAAAGACAAGCACGGTGCCGCAGATACCGCCAAGCTCGGGGCGGATCAGGGCTTTTCGGAAGGAGGAGATCTCCTTGACGCGTTCGTCCTGTTCGGGGGTCTGAGCGGTGTCTGTCATTTGTAAACGCTCCGCGTGTTGAAGGGTTTCATGACGTGTCCCAATCTTTGAAAAGGCGAAGGGCAGCGCGCTGCCACCCTTCGCCAGGGAGAGAGTTTATCGCTGGATCAGCGGTATTCGCCTGCGAAGCGTTCCACCATCTCAAGCCCGTCTGCGGTCACGAAACCGGGGCCGGAGTTGATGTTGTTGCCCGGCAGCACGCCATAGCGGTGGTAGTTCGTCAGAACGATCACCGGCAGGTAGGCCTGCAGGAAGGGCTGCTGGTCGATGCCCCACTGGATCACGCCGTCACGCAGGCCCTGAACGATGTTTTCACCCAGGTCGAAGGTGCCGAAGTAGATTTCGCCAGCCATGCCGTTCTGTTCCAGCGCCATGATGGTCGGATCGGCAGAGGTCGGCCCGAGGGTCAGGATCGCATCCGTGTCGGGGTTGGCGTTCAGATAGGCCAGAACACGGTTCTGGATCTCGGCCGGGTCCTGACCGGAGTCGATCATCTGGCTGCCAAGCTCGACGCCAAGCGCGTCGGCAAAGCCCTGGCAGCGTTCGCTGGAGGACGGCGACGAGATGTAGTGGTTCACGCAAAGGAAGCTTTCCACACCGTCACCGGCTGCGCGCAGACCCGCCGCATAGCCCGCATCATATTCGGGCTGACCCACATACATAAGGGCCCCGACTTCGCGGGCCTGATCCGGGGTGCCGGAGTTGATGATGATCACGTCAACGCCAGAGTCCACCGCGTTGCGGATAGGGCCGGACAGCACGTCAAAATCGGCCAGCGTGGTGATGATGCCATCGGGGCCGGACGCGGCCGCCTGTTCGATGATCCGCGCCATGTCGGCAAGGTCACCGGTGGGGGGGTTGCGGTATTCCACCTCGACGCCCATCTGGTCGCCCGCCAGCGCGATGCCGTTGCGGATCGTGTTCCACCAGCTGTCGCTGTCGGGCGCGTGGCTGACCAGAACATAGCGCTCGCCATCGGCCAGTGCCGGGGCTGCCATGCCGGTCAAGGCTGCGCTTGCGGCAACAGTTGCTGCAATCAGTGTCTTCTTCATCAGGTTTCCTCCCAAGTTTGGTGTCCGGCGCACCGTTTCCTCTTGCCGGATGCCCCGTGAGGGGCGATTTCACGCATCCCCTCAGGCCGCCATGGACCTCAGTCGCGATGCTATGAATTCGATTGAACGTTTCAGGTCTGCCTCGATCGTGGCACTGTCCTGCACCTCGGGCGCGAAGCATTCGAATGACACGGGGCCCCGATATCCTCCGGCGACGAGGGCCGCGATCTGGTCGACCGTTCCAAGCTGGTCCCGGTCATCCACCAATACCCTGTGCTCATCACGCATGTCGGACCGCGTCAGCGTCTCGTCCACAACGCCCGATATCTGGACCAGAGCAGTATGGTCCGGGAACAGGTTTGCGTCGCCGTCCAGGAAGTGGTGGAACGTGTTGTGGGCCAGTTTCAGGTGGTCCTTGGCATCCAGCGTGTCGATGATCGCCACCGCTTCGGCCTTGCTGCGCAGCGACGATGTCATGAAACCGAGCGGTTCGATCAGTCCGGTGATTCCGACCTGTTTCAGAAGCGGCAGAATGGCCTTGATCGCGATCCGCAGATTGGCCTGCCTCTCACCATTTGCGCATCCGATACCGTCATTGCGCGGGGTGAAGGACACAGCCTCGGCCCCGCAGGCGACCGCTGCGTCCAGCAGGCTTTCGGCATTGGGCGACTGCTCCGGCGGCCAGGAGTTGAAGGCATAGAGATGGTTCAGCGCAACGATGCGCAACCCCAGATCGCGGGCAATGCCGCCTGCCTCCGCCGGGTCCATGCCGTCAAAGAGCGGTCGGCCCAGATCGTTGCGCAGTTCCACGCCCGTGCAGCCAACGCGCTTGGCGAGTTCGAGAAACTCGACAAACCCGGTGCGCGGGGCAGTGATCTGGTTCAACGAAAAATACATCAACCCTCCCGTCAGCGCCGGCTTCTGCATGGCGACTGACGGGCGGAAAATTGTTGGAGAACGGCGATTCCGTCAATCGCGCACTCCGATTTCTGGTCATTAATGACGTTTTCTGCGCCTGCAAAAATGACGTTTTTACGTCATCAAATCATGTCGGGCAAATAGATGCGCGGTTGCAGGAAATACTGCCCGACAACCCCGTCATCCCCGGCATGAACGGCGTTGATCATCAGCTCGATCAGCTCTGTACAGAGCGTGTCGAGCGGCGTTGCAATCGCCATGACCGCATAGCCGTCAGCAAGAGCGGCGCGGCTGTCATCGGTCAGTTCGTTGACCACGAGGGAAACCTCATGCGGCTGGCGCATTTCCCGCAAGGCGGCAATCGCACCTTCCATGCCTCCGCCCGCGACATAGAGCCCCCGAAGGTCTGGGTGGCGGGACAGCAGGTCCAGCGTTGCCTCATAGGTCAGTTCACGCGTCTCCAGGTTGACCAGCGTATCTAGCACCGGCAGGGCGGGCGCGTTTTCCCGGATGCATGACCGGAACCCGACCTCTCTCAGGTCATGTCCATGCCAGCGGTTGCCCCCAACGAAAAGGGCCAGCTTTCCCGGTTGCTTGACGGTTTTCGAGATCATCCAGGCCGCCATACGCCCGATCTTGACGTTGTTGGACCCGACATAGTTGCGCCGGATGCCTTGTGCGAAATCGTTGAGCAGCGAAAAGACCGGCACGCCCTTTTCCTGCAAATCGCGCACCACGGGGTTCAGGCTTTGGTGGTTCACGGCAACGCAGGCCAGAGAGTCAACCCGGCGGCCAAGGCTTTCCATCAGGCTGGCAAATTCCTCCGGCGCCTGTGATTTGGCATAGCGGATCACCGCCTGACCATCGATATCCTTGCGGGCCGAGACCGCCTTTTCGATCTCCTTGGCGAATTGCTGGTAGAACGCCTGTGACGGTTTCAGCAGCACGAAGCCAAACCGCATCTTGGGCCGGTCGGGCCGCATGCGATGGTCGATCAATCCGCGAGCGTGGTAGCCAAGCTTATGCGCGGCTTCGGCGATCTTGCGCAGCGTTTCCTCGCGCACCTTCATCCGACCGTTCAACGCCCGGTCCACGGTCGATACGCTGACACCGGCCTCGCGGGCCACATCCTTTACGGTAGAACGCCTTGCCATGATCACCTCGCGCCAGACACGTCATTTATGACGTGTTTTCGGCTTTGTACGCAATCGGCAAGCCTGAGATGCTACAGCTCTTCGCGCCACGGAGGGTTGGCCCCGGCCCGGCTGACGGTAATGGCAGCGGCTTTCGCGGCCAGCGTCAGGGCGGTATCCATCTGGGTTGCCGTCACCCCGGCCACGCCCGCCTTGGTCAGCAGCCCCTGTTCCGACAGGCTGGCCATGACCCCGGCATTGAAGGTGTCTCCGGCGCCTACCGTGTCCACGGCGGTCACACGTTCGGCCGCGACGGTCACTTCGGTCCCGTCCGACAAATAGGCGGTTGCCCCCTCGCCTCCTCGGGTCATGACAACGATCCGGGGTCCGGTCGCCCGCAGCATATCCAGCTTGGCGGACAGTGAATCCGGGCCAGGATATATCCAGTTCAGATCCTCGTCGGACACCTTGACGATGTCAGTCAACCGCAGCATCCGGGCCAGACGGTCGCGGTAGCGGTCCACATCCTTGATGAAACCGGGACGGATATTCGGATCCATCATGACCGCGCGTCCCGCAGCTTCGCGTTCCGCGAGCGCAGCATAGGTGTCGGCGCAGGGTTCCACGGCGAGGCTGATGCCGCCAAAGAACAGCGCGCTGACCTCGTCCGACAGGTTTGGCAGATCCTCGGGCCGGATCATCCGACCGGCAGAGCTTTCGTCGAAGAAAGAATAGCTCGCATGTCCATCGGTCAGCTTGACGAAGGCCAGCGTCGTGGGCCGGTCAGACCGGATGACGCGGGTCGTATCCACATGGCTGGCGTGCAGTGCATCGGCCAGTTGCTGTCCGAACATGTCGGTCGACAATCCGGTGATCATCCCGGTCTGCACCCCGAGCCGCCCCAAGGCGATCGCGGTGTTGAAGACAGCACCGCCGGAATGCGGCACGAATCCATCCCGTCCGCTTTCAAGTGTCGGGCTTGGGATCATGTCGATCAGGGCTTCACCACAGCAGAGGATCATGGGTTTTCGGTCCTTCGGTCAGTTGGAAATCGTCAGATCGGCAGGCACGCTGTTGGCCAATACCAGATCCGCATTGGGCATGTCGTTGGCATCGCGGCGAGCCGCAGCCTGCGCCTCGGGCAACCCGTGATCCAGCCAACGCTGCAAAAGACGGTGCGCCAGCACCTCGCGCCGGGTGTCGATGGCAATGGCCTGTGTCCATAGCGGCCGAAGCTCGGACCATGGCGCGTCGTTCAGGAGCAGGTAGTTGCCCTCAAACAGCACGAACTCCGTATCGGATGGAAGATGCGCCGCGCCCGCGATGGCAATGTCGCGGTCCCGGTCGAAGACGGGATAGATCACGTCCTGACCCGCCGCGATCCGGCGCACCAGATGCACGAAACCCGCCGCGTCGAACGTGGCAGGCGATCCCTTCCGGTCCAGCAATCCGCGCTGCATCAGGATGGCATTATCGAGATGAAACCCATCCATGGGAACCACTGCAGCGGATCGCCCGGCCTGCCGCAATTCCGAACACAGAGCCGCCGAGACCGAGGATTTCCCCGATCCCGGCGGCCCCGCGACCGCGATCAACTTGCGTGAGCCCTTGAGTGCAAGCAGATGCGGCAGGGTCGTTTGGGCAGTGTCTTCAGGCCGCGACGGCATCGGGCTGCATTGCTCCTGTCATCAGGGCCACTGCGTCCGACATGCTGACCTCTTTCGGATCCACAACCGTCAGGCGCTTGCCCAAGCGGTGGATGTGAATGCGGTCGGCCACCTCGAACACGTGCGGCATGTTATGGCTGATCAGCACCACCGGCGTGCCGCGCGACCGCACATCCTGGATCAGTTCCAGCACCTTGCGGCTTTCCTTGACGCCAAGCGCCGCCGTGGGTTCGTCGAGGATGATGACCTTCGATCCGAAGGCCGCCGCGCGGGCAACGGCAACCCCCTGACGCTGGCCACCCGAGAGGGTTTCCACCGCCTGGTTGATGTTCTGGATCGTCATCAGGCCCAGTTCCGACAGTTTCGCGCGGGCAAAATCCTCCATCGCCTTGCGGTCGAGCATCCCCATGTATTTGCCCATGAAGCCGGGCTTTTTCAGCTCGCGGCCCACGAACATGTTGTCGGTGATCGACAGGGCGGGCGACAGGGCCAGCGTCTGGTAGACGCATTCGATCCCGGCCTCGCGGGCATGCAGGGGCGAGCTGTAGCTGACCTCCTGCCCCTCCAGCGTGATCCGCCCCTCATCAGGGATGACCGCGCCGGAAATGGCCTTGATGAGCGAGGATTTTCCGGCCCCGTTATCGCCGATGACCGCGAGGATTTCCCCCGGCATCAGATCGAAATCGGCGTTGTCCAGCGCGGTGACGCGGCCATAGCGTTTGACCAGTCCGCGGGCTTGCAAGATTGGGTTCGTCATGCCGAAACCTTTCTGATCCATTGGTCGACCGCGACCGCGATGATGATAAGCCAGCCGATGGCGAAGACCTGCCACAGCACGTCCACACCAGCCAGACGCAGCCCCGACTGGAACACGCCCACAATGAGCGCGCCGAAAAGCGCCCCCATGATCGAGCCGCGCCCGCCGAACAGCGAGATGCCTCCGATCACCACGGCGGTGATGCTTTCAAGGTTGCCCTCGTAGAAACTCTGCGGCGAAATCGACCCCACACGCCCGATGGACGCCCAGGCCGCCAGCGCGCAGATGAAGCCCGCCAGCATGTAGACCTGCCGCAGGGTGCGGTCGGTGCGGATACCGGCCAGTTCGGCGGCTTCCTTGTCGTCCCCGATCATGTAGACGTGGCGGCCCCATGCGGTCTTGTTCAGAAGATACCAGAGCGCCATGAAGATCACGATCATCAACAGCACGCCATAGGTGACGCGCGCCGACCCGATGGTGAAGCTGAGACCGAAGAACTTGAGCAGCGGCGCGGTGGCGTCGATGTCCTGACCACGAATGGACTGAGCACCGGACAACCACAGGTTCAGCGCAAAGAAGATGTTCCAGGTGCCAAGCGTGGTGATGAAGGGCGGCAGTTTGACCTTGGTGATCAGCAAGCCGTTCATGTAGCCCGCCCCGATGCCGCCTGCAAAGCCGATCAACAGCGCCAGCGGCGCGGGAACACCAAGCTCCACGGCCAGCTTGCCGGAAATGACGCTCATCAGCACCATGATGGCCGCGACCGACAGGTCGATGCCTGCGGTGATGATCACCAGGCTTTGCGCCGCGGCAAGGATCCCGATGATCGAGACCTGCTGCATGATCAGCGTCAGGTTGAAGGGTGTGAAGAACCGGTCGCCCGCGATCAGGCCAAAGGCCAGAACGGCCACGACCAGAACGATTACAGGCACCAATGTGGGATTTCCGTGCAGAACATGCTGTAGCGTGCCAACCACGCCGCGATTGCTGTCTTCGAATTCTGCAACGGATGTATCGCTGGAGGTCAGGACGCTCTCGAAATCCCGGTCCGGCGTAGAGTTTTGATCCGCCATGTCATCCTCTCCGACCATATCCGCACCAGCCCATACCATGCAGGTCAGGCGGGGATGCGGCAATGATTTTGGGGTGTAGGGGGTGGGGCGGCACAAGCGGCCGCCCCGGGAGAGTTGCAGGGATCAGCCCCAGCAAAGTTCCAGTGCTTCTTCCGAGGTGATCGACTCGATGCCCTCGACCGGGCTGTCCGTCACCAGCATCACGCCGGTGTTGAAGAAGTCGAGCCCTTCGGAGTTCTCGGGCAGGCTGCCGTCTTCGGCATACTGGGCAATCGCCTCGATCCCGAGCGACGCCATGCGCAGCGGGAACTGCATGGAGGTCGCGCCGATGACACCGGCGGCCACGTCGCGGACACCGGCACAGCCACCGTCAACCGAAACGATCAGCGCCTGGTCCTGAAGACCGAAGGCCTGAAGCGCGGCATAGGCACCGGCAGCAGCGGGTTCGTTGATGGTGTAGACCACGTTGATCGACGGATCGATCTGGAGAAGGTTCTCCATCGCGGTCCGGCCGCCTTCTTCGTTGCCGTTGGTGACGTCGTTGCCGACGATCCGTTCATCGGTTTCGTCGCCGATGTCGGTCGGGTCCATCACGTCGATGCCGAAACCGGTCAGGAAGCCCTGATCGCGCAGGTAGTCGACCGACACTTCCGAGGGGTTCAGATCCAGCAGGCCGATGCGGGCATCTGCGGCAGCGTCGCCAAGCGTGGCAGCGGCCCAGGCACCGATCAGGCGGCCGGCTTCGAAGTTGTCGGTCGCGAAGGTTGCGTCTGCGGTGTCCGCAGGCTCGAACGGGGTGTCGAGCGCGATGACCAGAAGGCCAGCTTCACGCGCCTGACCGATAACCGGCGCAAGAGCGCGGGAGTCGGACGGCGTGATCAGGATGCCGGATGCACCGGCGGCAATGCAGGTTTCAACCGCTGCCACCTGGCTTTCAACGTCGCCGTCGATAGCGCCAGCGTAGGTTTGCAGGTTGATGCCCGCGGCCTCGGCGGCCTCGGTCGCACCTTCACGCATCTTCACGAAGAACGGGTTGGTGTCGGTCTTGGTGATCAGGCAGGCGGTGATCGCGTCACCATGCGCATCTGCATGCGCTGCCCCGGTCATCGCCAGAGCGGCCGCACCACCCATCATAAGGGCCTTGAAGGTCTTGGTCATGTCTTCCTCCCAGAAAGTATCAAAGAAGGGCGCCTCATCGCCCCATGGCCTCTTGAATGCCTCGACTCCCGGTCCGCTGTCAATAAATAAATCACTCTTATTTAATTATTGACGTCTTGCCTTGCGCCTCACAATATCCCAGTGGGGAGATAACCATGACCGACACCACTGAAAAACCGGCGCAGGCTGTTGCCAGCAAGGAAACGCGCGGCACGAATCAGACCGGCATGCGGGCGCAGAACGAACGCCTTGTGCTGACCCTGATTCGCCGCCATGGCGCGTTGGCAAAGGCCGAGATTGCCCGGTTGACCGGGCTGTCGGCGCAGACCGTATCGGTGATCATGCGCAGCCTCGAAGACGAGGGGCTGCTGCTGAAAGGGGAACCGATGCGCGGCAAGGTCGGTCAGCCCTCGGTGCCGATGCGGCTGAACCCTGAAGGGGCCTATTTCCTTGGCCTAAAGGTCGGTCGCAGGTCGGCAGAGATGATCCTGACGGATTTTCTGGGCCAGATCATCGCGCGGCGAAAACAGATTTATGCCTATCCTGATTTCAGTGACGTTCTGGCGTTCTCTCTGGACGCAGTGGACGAGCTTCGACTTTCCCTGCCCGCCGATCAGCGCCCGCGCATTGCCGGGCTCGGCATCGCTATTCCGTTCCAGTTGTGGGACTGGGCCCGCATGATCGGCGTGGAGCCGGGCAAGATGGCCGCCTGGCAGAGCCGTGATCTGCTGGTGGAACTGTCGGGCGCGCTGGACATGCAGGTCTATCTTCAGAACGACGCCACATCCGCCTGTAGTGCAGAACTGGTCTTCGGCACCGGCGAACAACCCGCGAATTTCCTGCATATCTTCATAGGCTTCTTCATCGGTGGCGGGGTGGTTCTCAATGGCACGCTGTTTACCGGTCCGACGGGCAATGCCGGGGCCATCGGCCCGATGCCGGTGGTGGACCTTGGCGGGCAGCAACGGCAGCTGATGGACCTCGCGTCACTGGTGGTGCTGGAACGCCGACTGACCGAGGCAGGGCTGGATAGCGGAATGCTGTGGGACAGCCCCGAGGGGTGGGACATGCCCGAAACCTTGCTGCACGAATGGACGGCAGAAGCTGCGCATGCCATCGCACGAGCAGCCCATTCCGCCATGTCGGTGATTGATTTCGAGGCGGTCAAGATCGACGGATGGATGCCGGAAAACCTGAGAAACGCGCTTGTTTCCGAAGTGCGGGCAAGCTTTGACAGGCTCGATTTCACCGGGTTGGAACGGCCCGTTGTCGAAACAGGCACCGTCGGCGCCGATGCGCGGTCGCTCGGCGCGGCCAGCCAGCCGCTGCTTGGGCGGTTCCTGATCGGCTATACGATCTGACGTCAGAGAACTCCGGCGCGCAGGCAGTCGTGGATGTGCAGAAGGCCGAGGGGTGTGCCGGTTTCATCCAGCACGAACAGCGCGGTGATGCGGCCGGACATGAGGCCCACGGCCTCGGCTGCCAGCGTATCGGGGGCGATGACGCGGGGATTCTGCGTGGCGACCTGACCGGCGGTCTTGCCCATCAGCCCCTCCATGTTGCGCCGCAAGTCTCCGTCGGTGACGACCCCGGTCAGCCTGCCGCCCTCGGTCACGCCCGCGATGCCGAAGCCCTTTTCGGTCATCACCAGCAGCACATCCGGCATGGCCATATCCGAGGGCACCAGCGGCAGGGCCGTGCCCGAATGCATCAGCTGCGCCGCCGTCGCCAGCTGCGCGCCAAGCTTGCCGCCGGGGTGGAAGGTGCGGAAGTTTTCCGCCACGAACCCGCGCCGTTCCATCACCGCCACGGCCAGTGCATCGCCAAGCGCGAGCGTCAGCGTGGTCGAGGTGGTAGGCGCCATGCCGATGATGCAAGCCTCTGGTTCATTTGGTAAAATCAGCCGCAAATCGGCAGCTTTCATCAGCGTGCTGTCGGGGTTTTTCGAAATTCCGATCATCGGGATCGAGAAGCGGGCCACATGGGCGACGATGTCGCCCAGTTCCGAGGTTTCACCGGAATTCGAGATCAGGATGCAGAGATCCTCTGGCGTGATCATGCCCAGGTCGCCATGGCTCGCCTCGGCCGGATGCACGAAATAGGAGGGTGTGCCGGTTGAGGCGAGGGTGGCGCTGATCTTGCGGGCGATATGGCCGGATTTGCCCATGCCCGACAGGATCACGCGGCCCTTGACGTCGAGGATCGCCTCTACCGCGGCCTCGAAATCAACGGGCAATGCATCGGCCAGGCGAGCCACGGCCTCGCCCTCTATGCGCAGGACACGGGCGGCGGTTTGGCGGATCAGATCGGGATCGGGGCGGGTCATGGGGAGAGGATTAGCCTATCTGCGGGGCGAAGGTCAGGGGAAATCTATCAGGCAAAATGCCCGTCACCGCCCGTACACCCCCCGTACACCCCCTGTACACCCCCCGTGCAGACAGGAGGGCGGTTTCGCCGCCTGCCGGCGTCGACCGGGGAGCGGCCCTCCTCAACCCCCCGCTTGCGCGGGAGGCCTCGTCAGGCCGCGTTGCCACGGGCATTTTGAGAGGGTCATGCGAAAGGCCCGGCGGAGCCGAGGGTGGCGAGGTCGGGACGCCTCCGGCGGAGGTATTTTTGCCAAGCTGAAACAGGCTCAGGGTCGCCGGGCTGCGGCCTTGACGGTTGTCTGCCAGTCGGGGTGGATCCATGGCGCGCGGTTGGAGCGGGGCAGCATGCCCTTGCCGAGGATGTGGTCGGCCGCCTTTTCACCCGTCATGATCGAGGGCGCATTGAGGTTGCCATTGGTGATGCGCGGGAAGATCGAGCTGTCAGCGACGCGCAAGCCATCCACGCCGATCACGCGGGCCTGCGGATCGACCACGGACGTCGGGTCGTCCGTGGCCCCCATCTTGCAGGTGCCGCAGGGGTGGTAAGCGCTTTCGGCTTCTTCTCGGATGAACTCGTCCAATTCGTCATCACTCTGAACATTTGACCCTGGCTGAATTTCCTTGCCGCGATAGGGGTCGAACGCGGGTTGGGCGAAGATCTCGCGCGTGAGCCGAATGCAGTGGCGGAAATCGGACCAGTCATCGGGATGCGACATGTAGTTGAAGAAGATATTGGGTGCGTCGTTCGGATCGCTCGATGAGAGCGTGATCGCGCCGCGCGACTTGGATCGCATCGGGCCGACATGGGCCTGGAACCCGTGGCCCTCGGCGGGGGCGGTGCCATCGTAGCGCACGGCCATGGGCAGAAAGTGATACTGGATGTCGGGGTAGTCCACGCCGGGCCGCGACCGCAGGAAGGCGGCGCTTTCAAACTGGTTGGACGCCCCGAGGCCGGTATGGGTGGCCAGCCACTGGGTGCCGATGACGCCCTTGCTGATGAGGTTCCAGTATTTGTAGAGCGTGATGGGCTGGGTGCAGGCCTGCTGGATGTAAAGCTCCAGATGATCCTGCAGGTTCTGGCCGACGCCGGGGCGGTCAGCGATCACCTCTATCCCGTGGTCTGCCAGATGGGCGGCGGGGCCGATCCCGGACAGCATCAGGATCTTGGGCGAGTTGATGGCCGAGGCCGCGACAATGACCTCTCGGTTGGCCTTTACCACCTCGATCCGGCCATTGCGGTCGATCTCGACCCCGGTTGCACGGCCCTCTTCGATGATGACCCGGCGCACATAGCAGCGCATGAGGTTGCAGTTGGGCCGTTTCAGCGCGGGCTTCAGATAGGCATTGGCCGCCGACCAGCGCTGGCCCTGCCAGACGGTCTGTTCCATCGGGCCGAAGCCTTCCTGCTTCTCGCCGTTATAGTCATCAGTCAGCTCGTATCCCGCCTGCCGCCCGGCCTCGACAAAGGCCTGGAAGAGCGGATTGGTGCGGGGGCCGCGCGTGACATGCAGGGGGCCACTGGTGCCGCGCCAGGACGGGTCGCCGCCATGGCCGCCATCGTGCCAGTTTTCCATGCGCAGGAAATAGGGCAGCACGTCGGCATAGGCCCATCCGGTGGCGCCGCTGTCGTTCCAGTAGTCGTAGTCGCGGGCATGACCGCGCACATAGACCATGCCGTTGATCGAGGACGATCCGCCGATGACCTTGCCGCGCGGGCAGACGAGGCTGCGACCCCCCAGATGCGGCTCTGGCTGGGTTTTGAAGCCCCAGTCATACATGGCCATGTTCATCGGATAGCTGAGCGCGGCAGGCATCTGGATGAAGGGGCCCTTGTCCGACCCGCCATATTCCAGCACCAGCACCGTATGCTTGCCGTCCTCGGACAGGCGATAGGCCATGGCCGATCCGGCGGAGCCCGATCCGATGATCACGAAATCGGCCTGCTTCGCCGTCGTCATGTGCATTGTCCCTGTCACTGTGCCCGCCTGACGTCAGGTCCGGGCATCCCCTGCCCCGCAGGTTGCCCCGGCGCGGACCGGGCGCGGGGAGGATTTGCGACTGATTTTCCCGAAAATACGACGGTTGGGGCCGGGGGGTGCAACGTCAGTCCCCGCGCGCCGCGAGCGCTTCGAGGCCGCGCGCCAGTGCCGCTTGCATACCTTCGGCATCCATGTGCTCGCGCAGGCGCGCGTTGTAGCCACCGGGGGAGCTCAGTGCCTGCAACAGCGGCGCAAGGTCGTTTGACATCAGGTTTGACCCGACCAGCACGCGCAGGAAATCCTCAGCCTGTGCGGGGTCGCTGACCTTTGGCGCGATCCACTGTGCGGCATCGGCAACCAGTTTGACGGCGGGCGACAGCACCGCCTGCGCCGCCAGGTAGGCCATCATTTCCGCGTCGTTTTCGACGGAATAGACACTGTTTTCGGGCGTGAAGAGCGTGTCGATCAGATCGGTCTGTCCCAAGGCAATGATGGGAGAGCCCCCCTTGGCGATGCCGGGAAAGGGCAGCATCAGAGCAACCGGCGTGGCGGGGGCAAGCATTGGCTCGAGCGTTTCCAGCGAAACGCCCGCGATGAAAGAAATCACCCTTTGACCGGCGTGAAAGTGCAGCGTCGGCAGCACGGTGGCGGCCTGATCCGGCAGCAGCCCAAGGAACAGAATGTCGCTGGCATCGACCACGCCCTGATTGTCCGCAACCGAAACGCCAAAGCGTGCGGCCAGATCGGCGGACCGTGCGCGGCTGCGTTCCGAGACGGTGATCTGGTGGCCGTCGCCTGCGATCCCTTCGACGACCGCGCTGGCGATGGTGCCAGTTCCGATGAAGCCGAGTTTCATGTCAAAGATCCTTCATCAGTCGCAACGCATCATAGATCGCCGCGTGGGTATTGCGGGAGGAAACCGCATCGCCGATGCGGAAAAGCTGGAAGGTGCCCTCGGGGTTCGTGCGGATCGCCTGCGGGCGGCCATTGAGGAAGGCATCCTGATCCAACTCGCCCCGGTTCACCGAGTCTTCCTTGAGGTCGAAATAGAGATCGGCCAGAGGCCGGGTGCCGTAGTTCACCACGATCTGATCGTAACGCCGCTCATCGGTGTGGCGGCTGTAGTCGGTGCCGATGGTGGCGACCAGCGCATTGCCATCCCGGCGCACGCCCAACAGGCGGCGGGTGACGGTGAAGGTGGTCTTTTTGTCCTGCAACGCGCGCATGTAGGGGACGAGGTTCATCCCCATGATCTCTGGCGCGAAGCTGCGGTCGGGGGTCATGATTTCGACGGTCGATCCGGCGCTGGCGGCGACCTCTGCCGCCATCAGGGCCGGGTGGTCGCCCGCCTCATCATAGATCAGCACATTGTCCGCCGGGCGCACATCGCCCGAGATCAGATCCCACGCGCTGACCACCAGATCGCTTTCACCCCGCTGTTCGTGTAGCGCGGTGGAGGGCAGACCGCCTGTGGCGACGATGACGATATCGGGCTCTTCGGCGCGGATATCCTCGGCCTCAGCCCATGTGTTGAAGCGGAATTCGACGTCGCGGGCGGCGCATTGGGCCATGCGCCAGTCGATAATGCCGATCATTTCCCGCTTGCGGGGGTTCTGCGTGGTCAGCAGCACCTGCCCGCCGGGGCGGTCGGCGGCCTCGAACACCGTCACGCGGTGGCCACGTTCGGCGGCGACCCGGGCGGCTTCCAGCCCGGCAGGGCCAGCGCCCGCGATGACCACGTTCTTGCGGTCGTCAGTAGCGGAAATCACCTGCGGCATGGTCAGTTCGCGGCCCGTGGCCGGGTTGTGGATGCACAGCGCCTCGCCCCCGCCATAGATGCGGTCGAGGCAATAGGTGGCCCCGACGCAGGGGCGGATGTCATCCTCGCGCCCCTCGATGATCTTCCGCACGATATGCGGGTCGGCCATATGCGCGCGGGTCATGCCGACCATGTCGAGCAGGCCCGCAGAAACCGCATGGCGGGCGGTGGCCACATCGGGGATACGCGCGGCGTGGAAGGTCGGCATTCCGGTTTCCGCACGGATCGACCAGGCAAGGTCCAGATGCGGGGCGGAGCGCATGCCCTGAATGGGGATCATGTCGGTCATTGCCGGATCGGTGTGGATGCGGCCCCGGTTCACGTTGAAGAAATCGACCTGGCCCGTGTCGCGCAGTAATTTGGCGATCTCCAACCCTTCCTCAGGGGTGATGCCACCCGGCTCCGCCTCATCCGCGCCGAGACGGATGCCGACGATGAAATCCTCCCCTACCCGCGCGCGGACCTCTGACAGAATATCCAGCGTGATCTGAAGACGCGAGCGCAGGCTGTCGGCGCCATATGGCCCCTCCAACCGGTTGGTCAGCGGCGACCAGAACTGATCCTGCAAATGGCCGTGCGCGATCAGCTCGATCCCATCCATGCCGCCCGCCTGCATCCGTTCCGCCGCGTCGCCATAGTCGCGGATCACGCGGGCAATGTCCCAATCCTCCATCATCTTGGGGAAGAAGCGATGCGCCGGTTCGCGGTCGTCGGTCGGCCCGATGGAGGGCAGCCAGTCGCCCTTGCTCCACCCCGTCCGGCGGCCCAGATGGGTCAGCTGGATCATCGCCGCGCAGCCATGCTCGTGCAGCCCGTCGGTCAGCCGTTTGATCCACGGCACGACCTCATCGCGATAGGCCAGAACATTGTTGAAGGCCGGCGGAGAGTCGCGGGACACCACGGCCGATCCCGCCGTCAGCGCCAGTGCCACACCGCCCTTGGCGCGTTCCACATGATAGGCGCGGTAGCGGTCTTTGGGCATGCCGTCCTCTGGGTAGGCCGGTTCATGCGCGGTGGTCATGATCCGGTTGCGAAGCGTCAGGTGTTTCAGCTGGTAGGGTTGCAGCAGGGGATCGTTGCTCATGTCCGGCCTCTCGCGGGTGATCAGGATGATGGTTCGGGGGAATCGACATACCTGTCAAGTTGATTGCCGGGGGCCGGGGCAGCATGCTACCGCTGGCGCATGACGATCCAGAAACCCGACAAGTCCCATGGCTGGCGCGGCTCTGCCGATCTGTGGATCGACGCAGGATACCAGCTGCTGATCGACGGCGGGGTCGAGGCGGTGAAGGTGATGCCGCTGGCCAAGGCGCTTGGCCTGTCGCGAACCAGTTTCTACTGGCACTTCCCGGACCGGGACGCGCTGCTGGAGGCGATCATCGACCGGTGGGAGGCGAAGAACACCGGCAATCTGGTGGCCCGCTGCAATGCCCCCGCCGGGTCGATCTGCGCCGCGATCTTCAACCTGTTCGACTGCTGGATCGACGAGGACCTGTTCAATTCCCGTTTCGACCTGGCGATCCGCAATTGGGCCCAGAATGACGAGGCGCTGATGGCGCGGGTGAAGGCCGCTGACACTGCGCGGCTGGCCGCCATGCGCGCGATGCTGGAACGCCACGGGCAAAGCCCTGCCATGGCCGCGACACGGGCCAATACGATGATCTTCACGCAGGTGGGCTATTATACCATGCGGTTGGGGGAATCGGTGCCGGACCGGCTGGACCGGATGCCGCCCTATGTAGAGGTTTTCACGGGCGAGGCCCCGAGCGAGTCGGAAATCGCCGAATTCTTCGCCCGCCACGGGGCGAAACGCTAAGGCGTGCTTGTGCCTTTCCTACCCCTTGGCCTAGATGCAGCAGTATGAAACTTCGCCGCCATAACTCCGGTCACTGGATGGCTGTCCTGGCCTGGCTTGCTGCCGGGCTGTGCCTGCTGCCGATTGGCGCGGTGACATTGGCGGCGCTGACGGGCGGGCTGGAAACGGTCACCGATCTCGCGCAGACCGTGCTGCCCCGCTACACCCGCGCGACGTTGACCATGGTGCTGATCGTGGCCACCGGAACCGCCGTGATCGGGACCGGGACCGCGTGGCTGGTGACCATGACGCGCTTTCCCGGCCGCCGGGTGCTGGAGATCGCGCTGGCCCTGCCGCTGGCCTTCCCGGCCTATGTGCTGGCGTATGCCTATACGGATTTCCTCGACCATCCGGGATGGGTGCAGGCCACCCTGCGGGACCTGACGGGATGGGGGCCACGCGATTACTGGTTCCCGGAAATCCGGTCGCTGCCCGGTGCGGCGATGATGCTGACTCTGGTGCTGTATCCTTACGTCTACCTGCTGGCCCGCGCGGCGTTCCTGCAGCAAAGCGCCACCGCCTATCTGGCCGCCCGCACCCTGGGCCGAGGCCCGTGGAGCGCGTTTTTCCGCGTGAGCCTGCCGATTGCGCGGCCTGCCATCGCGGGCGGCGTGTTGCTGGCGATCATGGAGACCATCGCAGATTTCGGCACCGTCAGCTATTTCAACGTGCAGACCTTCGCGACCGGCATCTATCAAAGCTGGTTTTCCTTCGCCGACCGGGGGGCTGCCGCGCAACTGGCCTTGTGCCTGCTGATGGCGGCCTTGGTTCTGGCCGCACTGGAACGGCGGCAACGCGCAGGACAGCGTCATCACGGGGCCGGGCGTCGCTTCGAGGTGCTGGACCCGCCCGTGCTGCGCGGCGGGCGCGCGGCGCTGGCGGTGATCTTCTGCGCCCTGCCCGTGGTTCTGGGGTTCCTGTTGCCGGCCGGGCTGTTGGTCTGGATGGGGCATGACAGTTTCGGTATCATTCTGGGCGACCGCTACCTGGGCTTTCTGCAGAACTCGCTGACGCTGGCGTCGGTCGCGGCGCTGTTTACCGTCACGGCGGCAGTGTTCCTGGGCTTCAACGCGCGGCTGCATCCCAACCGGGCCAACAAGACCGCCATAGGCATCGCGGGGCTTGGCTATGCGGTGCCGGGCGGCGTGATCGCCGTTGGCCTGATCGTGCCCTTTGCGGGCTTTGACAACGCGCTCGATGCCTGGATGCGCGAGACCTTCGATATCTCGACCGGGCTCTTGATCACCGGGTCGATCTGGCTGCTGGTGATGGCCTATATGGTACGCTTCATGGCCGCCGCCCTGTCGGCCTATGACGCGGGTTTGTCCACCATCAATCCCAATATCGACGCTGTTGCGCGGACACTTGGACGATCGCCCTCGACCATGCTGAGGGGCGTGCATCTGCCGATCCTGCGTCCGAGCCTGCTGACCGCGCTGCTGATCGTCTTCGTCGATGTGATGAAGGAACTGCCCGCGACCCTGATCATGCGGCCCTTCAACTATGACACGCTGGCGGTGCAGGCGCATCGGCTGGCGGCGGATGAGCGGCTGGCGGAGGCGGCGGTGCCGAGCCTGGTGATCGGCCTGGTGGGGCTGTTGCCGGTGATGATCCTCTGTTGGGGTCTGGGGCGCGAGGACCGGACGGAAGCCGAGTTCATCCCTGATCCGCAGATTGCGGAGTGACAGGAAGAATTTTCCAGAAAATTCTTCTTGTCGCGACGTGAAAAAAGGGCGCCCGGGATGGACGCCCTTCCATTCTGTGCGCGGCGTCGGGCTTTACGGCCAGCCGACCTGATTGAAGATGCGCTGTGCGGTGGCAAGATTCGCCGCCACGTCCGACAAGTCGATATCATCGGCCACGAACGCACCCAGACCGGCCAGCTCCTCGACCATCTCGACCCCTTCGACCGCCGGATATTCGTTGTTCCCGGACGAGAAATAGACCTGCGCCGCATCCGAGGCGAGATATTCGAGGAAGGCGACGGCCGCATCCCGGTTCGGGGAATGCACGGCCACGCCGGCCCCGGACACGTTCATATGCGCGCCATTGCCGTCCTGATCGGGGAAGACATAGCCGATCACATCCAGATGCTCGGTCACGCCATCGACCTGATCGCGCAGGGACCGGACATAGTAGTAGGTGTTCGACACCGCCACACCGCATTCGCCCGAGGCGACGCCGCGGATCTGGTCGGTGTCGCCCCCCTGCGGCGAGCGGGCGAAATTGCGCACCACGCCCTCGGCCCAGTCACGGGCGGCCTCTTCGCCCTCATGGGCGATGATCGAGGCCAGCAGTGTCTGGTTGTAGGTGTTGGTCGAGGATCGGATGCAGACCAGACCCTCATAGGCGGGATCGGCCAGATCGGCATAGGTGGCGGGGGGCGTGTCCACCAGATCGGTGTTGTAGAAGAGGATCCGCGAGCGCTGAGAGAAGCCGAACCAGCGGTTCTCTGCATCCTGAAGGTTGGCGGGAACACGCGCTTCCAGAATGTCGCTGTCGACCGGCTGCAGCAACCCGGCGTCGACGGCGCGGTTCAGGCGGGACACGTCGACCGTGATGAAGATATCGGCGGGAGAGTTGCGGCCCTCGGCCTGCATGCGCGCCATCAGTTCATCCGCGTCGCCCTCGATGCGGTTGATGGTGATGCCGGTCGCGTCTTCGAAGCCGGAATACAGCGCCTCGTCGGTGTCATAGTGGCGAGACGAATAGATGTTCAGCTCCTGCGCGGTGGCCATGGTTGCGGTGCTGGCAAGGATGCTGGCGGCGAGAAGGGTGGAAATCGGTCGGGTCATTCTGTCAGTCCTTGTCCGTCCTTGTTCGATAAACCGAGTATTTCACTCGGATAAGCGCGGCATATCACGCTCGTTCGGCGAGTCAAGCTATTCCCTATCAAATTACTCGGAATACGTTCCCGCTTGTGCACGTGTTAAGCTTCGGTGCACTGTATCCCTGCTTTCAAGAGGGAGGAAAGCGTGACCCCCGGCATGATCTTCCTGGTGCTGGCCTATGTGCTCAGCCAGTTCTACCGCGCCTTTCTGGCGGTGCTGTCCCCGGTTCTGGGGGTCGAGATCGGCGCGGGCGCTGAAGACCTCGCCATGGCCTCCGGCCTGTGGTTCGTGGTCTTCGCCGCGATGCAGATCCCGGTTGGGTGGGCATTGGACCATATCGGGCCCCGGCTGACCTCCTCGGTCCTGCTGGCTGTGGGGGGCGCGGGTGGCGCGGCGATCATGGCGATGGCGCAGGGGCCGGGTTGGGTTGCTGTGGCGATGATGCTGATCGGGGTGGGCTGTTCGCCGGTTCTGATGGCGAGCTACTACATACTTGCGCGCGACTACCCGGCTGCCGTCTTCGCCACCTTCGCGGGCGTCATCCTGGGCACCGGGTCGCTTGGCAATATCGGCGCGGCCCTGCCGCTGGCATGGGCGGTGGAATCCCTCGGCTGGCGCGCGACCATGTGGGGCATGGCCGCCGTCACGCTGCTGATTGCGGCGGCACTGGCTGTCTTCGTGCGCAACCCGGCCAAGGCCGATCAAAGCCAGAAAGGATCGCTGCTCGACCTGCTGAAAATCCCGGCCCTGTGGTTCATCCTGGCGATCATGTTCGTGAACTATGCCCCGGCGGCGGGCATCCGGGGCCTGTGGATCGCCCCCTATCTGGGCGATGTCTATCAGGCCGAGATCGGACGGATCGGCACTGCGTCACTGGTCATGGGGCTGGCGATGATCGCGGGCAACTTCTGTTTCGGGCCGCTCGACCGCGTGTTCGGCACGCGCAAATGGGTGATCCTTGCCGGTAACCTCGTGTCTGGCCTGGCCTGTCTGGCGCTATGGGCCTGGCCGGATGGGTCCGAGATCCGGTCCATCGCGGTGATGGCCGCTGTGGGGTTCTTCGGAGCGACCTTCCCCGTCATCATTGCCCATGGCCGCAGCTTCGTGCCGCCGCATCTGGTGGGCCGGGGGGTGACGTTGCTGAACCTCTTCGGCATCGGCGGGGTGGGGATCATGCAGTTTGCCAGTGGCCCGGTCTTTGCGCGCCTGTCCGTCGGGGCGACCCCGGCAGAGGCCTATAGCCAGCTTTTCGGCCTGTTTGGCCTGATGATCCTGCTTGGCTGCGTGGTCTACCTGTTCAGCACCGACCGCACCGGATAGCCCTTTTCCGCAGCGCATAACCGGTTTTCGCCGCATTGCGGCGGGAAACGGGTGGCTTTCAGGGGCCATGACAGGTATGGCCGCGTTCAAACGCGAACAATCCCTGACGGAGACCCCCCACATGTCCCCGGACTTCCTTCCCCGGATGCGGGCCGAATGGCTTGGCAACATCCGTGCCGACCTGCTTTCCGGTCTTGTCGTGGCGCTGGCGCTGATCCCCGAGGCCATTGCCTTTTCGATCATCGCGGGCGTTGACCCCAAGATCGGGCTCTATGCCTCGTTCTCCATCGCCGTGATCACCGCCATCGCAGGCGGGCGGCCCGGCATGATCTCTGCCGCCACCGCCGCGACCGCCGTTCTGATGGTGACGCTGGTGCGCGATCACGGGCTGGAATACCTGCTGGCCGCGACGATCCTGGCAGGCGTGTTGCAGGTGGGGGCCGGGATGCTGAAACTGGGCGCGGTCATGCGCTTCGTGTCGCGGTCCGTCATGACGGGTTTCGTCAACGCGCTGGCGATCCTCATCTTCATGGCGCAGCTGCCGGAACTGATGGGCGTGCCGTGGATGACCTATGTGATGGTCGCCGCCGGGCTCGCCATCATCTACCTCTTCCCCTATGTCACCACAGCGATCCCCTCGCCGCTGGTCTGCATCATCGCGCTGACCGCCGTGGCGCTGACCTTCGGGATGGACCTGCGCACCGTGGGCGATATGGGCGAGCTGCCGGATACCTTCCCGGTCTTCCTGCTGCCCGATATTCCGCTGAATCTTGAGACGCTGATGATCATCCTGCCCTATTCGGCGGCTGTCGCTGCCGTGGGCCTGCTGGAATCGCTGATGACTGCGCAGATCGTCGATGATCTGACCGACACCACGTCGGACAAGAACCAGGAATGTATCGGCCAGGGTGTGGCCAATTTCTGCACCGGGTTCATTGGTGGCATGGCCGGTTGCGCGATGATCGGTCAGTCGATGATCAACGTGAAATCCGGCGGGCGCGGGCGGCTGTCGTGCTTCGTGGCTGGGGTCGTGCTGTTGCTGCTGGTGGTGCCGTTCGACTTCATCGTCTCGGTCATTCCGATGGCCGCGCTTGTAGCGATCATGATCATGGTCTCGATCGGGACGTTCAGCTGGTCCTCGATCAAGGATCTGCGCACCCATCCGCGCTCCTCCTCCATCGTGATGCTGGCGACCGTTATCGTGACCATCTACACCCACAACCTCGCCATCGGCGTTCTGACCGGCGTGCTGCTGTCGGGCATCTTCTTTGCCGGTAAGATCGCGCAGCTTTTCGCCGTCACGTCCGAGCTGTCGGAGGATGGCAAGACCCGCACCTACCACATCCACGGGCAGCTGTTCTTCGCCTCGGCAGACCAGTTCGCCGCCGCCTTCGACTATGGCGAGGTTCTGGAAAATGTCATCATTGACGTCACCCGCGCGCATATCTGGGACATTTCTTCGGTTGCGGCGCTGGACATGGCCGTGCTCAAATTCCGCCGGGATGGGGCCGAGGTCGAGTTGAGGGGCATGAACGAGGCGTCTTCCACCATCGTGGACCGGCTGGCGGAACATGACAAACCGGGCGCGATGGACCGCCTGATGAGCCACTGAGGAGGCCCCGCATGAGCAAGATCATCGCATTGGTGGATGGCTCCATCTATTCCGAAAGCGTCTGCGATCACGCCGCTTGGGTGGCCAAGGGCAAGGGCTGGCCGGTGGAGGTCATCCATATCCTGGGCCGCCGGGATGAAAGCGCCGATCCCCGCAATCTGTCTGGCAATATCGGCCTTGGCGCGCGCACAGCACTGCTGAATGAACTGGCGGATCTGGATGCGCAACGGTCCAAACTGGCGCGCAAGCGCGGGCAGGCGATTATCGAGGACGCGTCCGAACGGATCAGCGCCGAGGGCGTCGAGGTCACGGGCCGGTTGCGGATCGGCGATCTGGTCGAAACCCTGCGCGAAGCCGAGGCCGACGCCGATCTGGTTATCGTCGGCAAACGCGGCGAGGCCGCCGATTTCGCGTCGATGCATCTGGGCAGCAACCTGGAACGCGCGGTGCGGTCTTCGACCAAACCCGTTCTGGTCGCCTCTCGCGCGTTCCAGCCGGTCAAGAAGCTGCTGGTGGCCTTCGACGGCGGCCAATCCGCGCTGAAAGCGGTGGACCATATCGCGCGGTCAGAGCTGTTTGCAGGCCTTTCCATTCATCTGCTGACGGTCGGGTCCGAGACCACAGAGGCCAAACGCGCCATCGAAGGCGCGGCGGCGCTACTGAAAGGCGCGGGCTACGAGGTGACGCAGGAGATTGTTCAAGGCCAGCCCGAAACCCAAATCGCGGAACGCGCCGAGGCCCATGATTTCGATCTGCTGATCATGGGCGCCTATGGCCATAGCCGTATCCGCAACCTTTTCATCGGATCGACCACGACCGAGATGATCCGCGCCTGCAAGGTGCCGGTGCTGCTGTTCCGGTAACGCCCTTTCGCCCTCGCCCGATTCCCCCTATCGTCCAGAGAACAGACGACGAGGGGAGAGGGTCGATGACAGGCAATTCGGACAGGTTTCTGCTGCTGTCGGACAGCGTGCTGCAGGGGCTCGGCATTTCGGGAAACGAGATTGTCGATGCGATCGAAGCCGCCATCCTTCAGGACGCGGCGGGCCAGATCCTGACCGCGCCGAAATCCGCCGTGGTGCCCGAGGGCGGGCGCTACATGATGACGACGCTCTCTACCTCTGACGCGCCCGACCTGACCATCGTGAAATCGGTCATGGTCAGCCCTCGCAACCCCGACCGGGGCCGCCCCGGCATCGACGGCGCGATCCTGCTTCAGGACAGCGAAACCGGGCAGATGCGGGCCCTGGCAGAGGCGGGCTGGATCACCGGGGTGCGCACCGCAGGCCTGTCTGCCGTCGCCGCCCGCAGGCTGGCCAACCCGGCCTCGCAAAGCATCGCCTTCATCGGCTGCGGGGTGCAGGCGCGTAGTCATCTGGCGATTTTCAACGATCTTTTCCCGCTGTCTTCGATCCGGGCTTATGGGCGCGGGCAGGCCAATATCGACAAGCTTTGCGATATGGCGAAGGGCCTGGGTCTGTCTGCCGAGGTGTTCGACGACCCCCGCGCCGCCATCGAGGGGGCCGATCTGATCGTGACCTCCGTCACCCTGAATTACGAGATCGAGCCCTTCCTGAACGCCGACTGGATCAAGCCCGGCGCCTTCGCCACCATCACCGACCTCGCCCTGCCCTGGCGGCAGGACAGCATGGGGGCCTTCGGGCCGCTCTTCGTCGATGATCTGGTGCAGGAGGAGGCGAGCCCGAAAAAGCTGGTCGATCCCTCGCTGGTCAAGGGCGATCTCAAGACCCTGCTGACCTCTGGCCCGGGGGAGTTTGCCGATGACGCCCGCCGCGCCTTCGTCTTCCGGGGCATCGCCATCGGCGATTTCGCCATTTCCCGGCTGGCGTACTTGCGCGCGGTCGAGGCTGGCGCGGGGCAGGATGTGGGCTGGCAGGGCTAACAGATCAGCCGAAATCCCCCTGGCAGAACCAGCCGCCCGACACCGCGCCCCCATGGGCGTAGAAGAGCCACAGCCGTTCCCCGGTTTCGGTTTCCACCCGCCAGTAGTCGCGCACGCCGCTGCGCCAGTTGGGATCGTCCAGCCACCATTCCGGCGCGATCCGCTCCGGCCCCATGCCACCAAGCGTCGCGAAATTCCGCCCCCGCCAGCGGAACTGTGCGGGCAGGTCGGGCCGGTCCTTGGCCTGCACAGGCTCGGGGCGGAACAGCGTCAGGGGCCGGGGCCGGGGGCAACGCGGCCAGTCTGTTGCAGGCTCTGACCATGCGGCGGCCAGCGTGCTGGAGGTCTTTTCCGGGATATGGCTTTCGGCCGGGTGCTGGCGGGTGATCGCCTCCAGCCCCACGCGGGCACCGATCCGGCCCATCAGATCCTCCAGCCCCGTATCGCGTCCCTGCCGCGCGGCGGCCTCCTCGGTGGCGGCCAGCCCGCCCTTCAGCTGCCGGGCATGAACAGGCTCCGTGACCGAGGCCACCAGCCGCAGCGTGTCGATGCCGAAACCGGGGTCGATATCCCCCAGCTTCATCGCCAAGAGCGGGCGGATGCGGTCGGGCTCCGCCCCCGGACGCGCCAGCCCCACCTCGACGGCCTCGGTCCGCCCTTCGGCCAGCATCAGTTCCAGCCGCACCCGCCGCGCACCGCGCCCCTTGGCGCGCAGCTTGTCACAGAGCGGCGGCAGCAGCCGGTCGATCCCGGCCAGAATATCCTCCTCCAGCCCGATCGGGTCCGGCAGGCTGAGGCGCAGCGCAAAATGGGTCTCGGGCCGGGCGGGCCCAATCGGTTCCGGCTCCAACCCCAGAGCCTGATCCAGCCGCCGCACCACCCCCTGCCCGAAACGGCGGGCCAGGGTCGCCCGCGGCGGCCCCAGCAGATCGCTAATCCGGTGCAGCCCCAGCCGGGTCAGCCCCGCCACCGTCGCGGGGTCCAACCGTAGCGCCGCAATGGGCAGCCCCCCGATGGCGGCCCGCGTCTGTCCCGGCGGGGCAATGGGCAGCGCGCAGCCGGTGACGGGACGCGGGGGGGCCGCGCCCCCCTTGGTCCAGTGCCGCCGCTTGCCCGCGCGCGACCGGGTCGCCCGCGCTTCCTGGTCGATGGCATCCCCATTGCGCGCACTCACCGCGCCCTGACCGGCATAGCGCGCCAAAGCCCAGGCCGCGCCGCCCGTATCCGCCAGCCCCGCCCGCACCGTCAGCCGCAGCGCCGCGCAATCGGCCTCCACCTGTGCGATCAGCCCCGCCTCGCCGCCGAACAGATGCGCGCAGCCCGACAGGTCGATCATCAGCCCCTCGCGCCCCTCCTCCGACACCCAGGGGGAAAACTTGCCCGCCCAGCGGCGCAGCAATGTCAGGAAAGCAGCCTCGCGCAGCCGGTCCGCAGGCCGCGTCTGCAACTCGGGGCACAGCGCGCGCGCCTCGGCCAATGGCAGGCCAGGTGTCAACCCCGCCGCAGAGGCCTCAAGCGACAGCGAGGACAACACCCGCGCATTGCCCACCTCCTCGACCACGGCCAAAGGCCGGTCGCACAGCCCCCGGTCCAGCCGCTGCAGATACTCGGCGGCCAGCCGTGGGAACCACAGCGACAGGATCCGGCGGCGCGGATCGGGGTGGTTGGGTGCAGTCGGGGTCATGTGGCAGCATGATGTTCATGTTATGTTCCATATGTAGCGCGCAGCAGGGCCGGAGTCGAGTCCACCCCCATGTCATCCTTGCCCCATGGAAATGCTCTCCAGCCTCACCGCACGCCATGGCGACATGCAGGTGCCGGACCGGGCCCCGTTGCCGTCGGTGATGCGGTCGGGGTCCAAATCTGAGCATTCATCTTGGTCCAAATACCTCCGCCGGAGGCATCCCGACCCAACACCCCGCGCAACAGCGGACCTTGACCACCGTCCCTTTCAAAACTCCCGTAGCAACGCGGCCCGAGGAGGGCCCCGAAGGGGCTTGACGAGGGCCGCCCCCGCCGCGACCTGCCGCGCAGGGCGCAATCCCTCAACCGCGTCGCAACCGACGCAGAAGGGCCTCCGACGCATATCCGTCCGGCACCAGACCCTCAGCCGCCTGATACTCCCGCACCGCCTGAATGGTCAGCGGCCCGACGATGCCGTCAATCCGCTCGGTCGAAAACCCCGCTGCCGTCAGCCGACGCTGCAGCTCGAACCGTTCCTCGTTTGTCAGCGCCCGGTCCTGCCGGGGCCAGCCGCCGCGAAAGGCCGGCCCACCGCCGATCCGGTCGGCCAGGTGGCCCACCCCGATCACATAGGCATCGGCCGGGTTATAGGTCTCGATCACGTGGAAATTTCCGTAGATCACCAGCGCCACGCCGGTATGGCCCGCCGGCAGCAGGATCGAGGAGGGCCCGTGTTCCGGCACCCTGCCGCCGCCCCGCGCCAACCGCACGCCAAGGGCATTCCAATGGGTGGCATCGCGCTCGATCAGCTCGCCGCTTTGAGTGAAATCGAAGTCTTCCGGCAGCTCCACTTCCAGCGCCCAGGGTTGTCCGTGGGTCCAGCCGTTTTCCGACAGATAGCGCGCGGTCGAGGCCAGCGCGTCAGCAGGATCATCCCCCCAGATATCGCGCCGCCCGTCGCCGGTAAAATCCACCGCATGGGCCAGGAAACTGGTGGGCATGAACTGTGTGTGCCCCATCGCGCCGGCCCATGATCCCTGCATATGGCCGGGGTCGATATCGCCCGCCTGCAAGATGCGCAGCGCCGCCAACAGCTCGGTCTCGAAGAACTCCGCCCGGCGGCCTTCATAGGCAAGCGTCGCCATCGCCTCGATGATCGGCACCGATCCGCGGAAGCTGCCATAGGCGCTTTCCAGCCCCCAGACCGCCGCCACGATCTCGGCCTCGACCCCATAGCGCCGTTCGATCGCGTCCAGCGTGTCGCGATGCTCCCGCAGGGCCGTGCGCCCGTTGGCAATGCGCGTATCCGACGCGGCGCTGTCCAGATAATCCCACAAGGTCCGCGAGAATTCCGACTGGTTGCGGTCACGCTCGATCACCCTTTCATTCAGCGTCACGCCGGCGAAGGCCCTGTCGAGCGTCTGCTGGCTTATGCCTTCCGCGCGGGCACGGCGTGAAAACTCGGAAACCCATGCCCGGAAGCCCGAGGAACTGACCGGCTCGGCCAGTGGCGTTTCGGGGCGGCTGGCCAATGTCACCATGCGCATGGCCGGACGCAAGGACACGTCTACCGCCAGCCTGCTTGGCGTCACGCTGGACAAGCTGTCTTCCGCCGGGCGGGGCAATGGCCGCATGGTGGCCGTGGGCGTCGCCCCGGCAGCACTTGCCGCCAGAACCAGGATTGCGGTCAGGAATAGTTTCGGCGTCAGCATGCTCGTGCCTGTTTGATTGCTTGTCCCGCACTATACGCGCTTGCCGGTTTCGAAAGAAGCACCGGCCCCACCCCTTCGGCGGAGCCTCGCCGGCAAGTCTCTGCCAACACCGTTACCAAAAGCTGAACAGCACAAAAGCACTTGCGCCCGCCTCATGGCCGGATATCTCAGGGGGATGTCGATTAATCCTGATTCAGAACGCCCGATCGTTTTTCTTCATCTGCCCAAAACAGGTGGTCAGACCATTCACCACAGCGTCGGCGCGCTTGTGGGGGCACGGAACATCTCGCCCTACCGTCTGCAATCCCATGTTCGGGATGGGGCGACCTTTCCGCCGGAATACCGCATGCATTCGGGCCATCTGCACTGGCGCGAGCTGGAAAACGTGCCCGGCGATCCGTTTTCCTTCATGGTTCTGCGAGACCCTCGTGAACGGCTTGGGTCCTTCTTCTTCTTCATGCGGGAAGAAGCGCGCAGGTCCCGCGATGCCAATGGGGTGGACTCCCTGCCACCAGCACAGCGCGTCCTGCTAAACGGTGCTTCGGCGCTTTTCTTTTCCAAGGACCCGCAAATTCAGCTGGCCGTGCGGGAAAGGTGGTCCAATCTGACCCTGACCTATCTGGCCCTGCGCAGTCTCATCCGGCGCGGAACCCTCGCAAATGCCCCTGTGGCCGACCTTCTGTCGCTGGCTGAGGAAAACAGCCGCAAGTTAACCGCGATCTACCGGTTCGGGGAGTTCGAGAAGATCGAGGATGATATCGAAGCGAGTTTCGGGACACGACCGGATATCGTGACCAAACACGCCAATCCCGGCCCGCTGGATCGCTCCCGCAGCCGCTGGCAGGCGCTTCTGGACGAATTGGACAGCGATGCACAGCGCAGCGAGATGGAGCGCCACGTTGCCGAGGATCTGAACGTGATGGAGCGGATCACCTTCCGCTAGCGGCGCTTGCGCAGCACCTTCTTCTTGACCTTGGCGGCCTTGGCCCGCGCCTTGCCCGCCTTTCGCCGTGGCCCCGCCCCGCGCCCGTGGCGTGCCCCGCGCGGTACGGATTTCCCGTCGATCTCCACCAGTTCCAGCGTCATGCCGCCGGTGACCGGCACCGCCTCGGCCAGTTTCACCATGACCCTCTGGCCGATGCCGATGGTCAGGCCGGTATCGGCCCCCACCAGCGTCTGCGCCTCGGCGTCGTGGTGGAAATACTCCCGACCGAGCGCCCGCATCGGCAGCAACCCGTCCGCGCCCGTGTCATCGAGCTTCACGAAGGCCCCGAACCGGGCAATGCCGCTGATCCGGCCAGTGAAGGCCTCGCCCACCCGTTCCGACAGATAGGCTGCCAGATAACGGTCGGTGGTGTCGCGTTCGGCCATCATGGACCGGCGCTCGGTATCCGAGATGTGCTTGGCGATGTCGTCGAGCCGCTCGATTTCCTCGGCCGACAACCCGTCGCGCCCCCATCCATGGGCAGAGACCAGCGCACGATGCACGATCAGGTCGGAATAACGCCGGATGGGCGAGGTGAAATGGGCATACGCCTTCAGCGCCAGCCCGAAATGGCTGAAATTCTGCGGGCTGTAATAGGCCTGCGTCATCGACCTCAGGGTCGACATGTTGATCAGCTCGTCGAACTCGGTGCCTTCTGCGGCGGCGAGAAGGCTGTTCAGATGCCGGGTCTGCAGCACCTGCCCCTTCGCCAGATTGAAGCCGCTGGCCTGCGCCGTTTCACGAAGCGCGGAGATCTTGTCGGGGTTCGGTTCTTCGTGCACCCGGAACAGAAGCGGCGTTTTCAGGCGGATCAGTTCCTCGGCGGCGGCGACATTGGCCAGCACCATGAACTCTTCGATCAGCTTGTGGGCATCCAGCCGATCCTTGAAGGCGACCGAGGTCACCTGCCCCTCATCGCTGAGGATGATCTGGCGTTCCGGCAGATCCAGTTCCAGCGGCTGGCGTTTCGCCCGTGCCAGTTTCAGCGCGCCATAGGCGGCGAAGAGGGGTTTCAGGACCGGATCGACCAGTGGCGCAACCTTGTCATTTGGGTGCCCGTCGATGCCGTCCTGAACCTCCTGATAATTCAGCGAGGCAACAGACCGCATCAGCCCGCGCACGAAGCGGTGCCCGATCTTCTCACCTTGCGCGTTGATCACCATGCGCACCGCCATGCAGGCACGCGGAACACCTTCATGCAGGGAACAGAGATCCCCCGACAGCCGGTCGGGCAGCATCGGCACCACCCGGTCAGGAAAATAGCTGGAATTGCCACGCTTGCGCGCCTCACGGTCCAGAGCAGAGCCGGGGCGCACATAATGGGCCACATCGGCGATGGCGACCCAGATCACGAACCCGCCGGGGTTCTTCGGGTCGTCATCTTCATGGGCAAGGCAAGCATCGTCGCGGTCGCGGGCGTCGACCGGGTCGATGGTCAGCAGCGGCATGTCGCGCAGGTCTTCGCGGCCAGACAAACCGGCAGGCTTTGCCGCATCGGCCTCGGCGATCACGTCATCGGGGAAATCGTCAGGAATGCCATGCTGGTGGATCGCAATCAGCGACACCGCCTTGGGCTGGCTCGGATCGCCAAGCCGCTGGACAATGCGCGCCTTTTGCAGACCCATGCGCCCCTTGGGGCCGGATTGCTCGGCCTCGACCAGTTCGCCATCCTTGGCGCCCTCGGTTGCAGCGGCGGGCACCATCCATTCCTTGTCCGACCCCTTGTCGATCGGCACGATCCGCCCGCCCTCGGCCCCCTTGCGGAAGATACCGAGGATCTTGCGCGGGTTGGTGCCGATCCGCCGGATCAGCCGGGCGACATATTGGTGATCTTCGCCCTCGACCTCCTGCATCCGCGCCAGAATGCGGTCGCCTTCCCCAAGCGCAGGGTCGGTTGCCTTGGCGCTGAACAGGATACGCGGTTCCGGCCCCTCGCCCAGCCATTCCAGCGGGCGGCAGAACACATCGCCCAGATCATCGGGCGCCAGCACCTGCAACACCGCGACAGGCGGCAGCCGGTCCGGATCGCGATAGGTCTTCTTGCGCTTTTCCAGATGGCCCTCGGCCTCCAGCTCCTTCAGGATGCGCTTGAGGTCGATCCGCGCCGCCCCCTTGATGCCGAAGGCTCGGGCGATATCGCGTTTCGAGGCATGGCCGGGATTATCGGAAATCCAGGCGAGGATCTGGTCTTTGGTGGGGATCTGGCTCATGCAATTGGCCTAGCACGGGCCAAGGGGCGCGTCATGCGGAAAACTGGGGGCTCAGGCGGCCTGCAGGTGCTTGGCGATGCGTTCCTGAAGGTCACGTCGCACCCGCGCCACAAACTCCTCCGGGTCATGGGCCAACGGGCCAAGCGCCTTCTTCGCAGGCTTGCGCAGCTTGCCGAATGCGATGCCGTAGAGGATCCCGGGCAGGAAGAAACTGGCAAATCGGGTGCCTTCGTCGCGCAGCAGCGTCTCGATATTCAGCAACGCGTCGAAGACGAGGTTGGAATCGTGGAACAGAACCACGCAATCCTTGGCCATGTATTTGCGAAGATTGAGGAAATCGCGGAAGACTGCGGTATTGGTTTGTTCGCCGTCGATCATGCCAAGCACATGGTCCGTGGGCACGTCGAAATCCTTCAGATCGCCCGCATCGCAATCATAGGTGCGCATCTTGGTCAGGCAGTCGATCGGCAGAACCCCCGCCAGCCCGTCAATCATCCGCTCCGTGGAATTGCCGTTGTAGACCGCGTCGCGGCCCCGTTCGTCGCGCAGCACTTCGGGGCGCAGATCGACCGAGGAAATGCGGGCGCAAGCCGGGTCCGCCAGATGTGGCACAAGGCTGCCCCCCAGATGCGAGCCGATCTCGATATAGCTGTAGTCGCCCACCTGTTCACGCAGGAAGTTCTGCACCGCCAGAAGCGTGCGCTTGTCCTTCTGGGTTGTCTGGCTCTTGATCTGGAAGACCGAGATATCGCCGTCCTGAATCCGTGAAAGAAGATCGTCCCTGTCGATCATAGCTGCCTCTTATCGGTTGCCGGGGTCTTTGGCCCCGTGACTGCTCTGGCGGAATCCTAGCGAATCGGATCGTTCACAGCAATCTTTCCGCGCAACAGGTCCTCTGCGCAGTCGACATCCGCCAACATGTCCACCTGTGCAATCCGCCGGTCGCCAAGGGTTGCCCTGCTGTCGGCCAGCGCATGCGGCCCGGACCAGCGCACCCCTTTCAGGAACCCCGGCGGGGCGGGGCGCGGGCCCAGACCGATCAGCCAATAGCCGCCATCGGGGGCGGGTCCGAATACGGCGTCATGGGTGGCCAAGGTCCGAAACGCACGCGCCAGATGAGCGCGGGTAACCCCCGGAATATCGCTGCCAATGACCAGAACCGGGCCGGGCAGCGCCAGAAGTCGCGCCATGCGTGCGCCGAGGTCGCCGCCACCCTGCGGGATGCGCGGCAGATCATCCGGCCAGATGCGACTGGCCAGCCCTTCCGCATCCGGGGACACCGCCAGAGCCAGATGCCAGCGCGGGTCGCGCAGCCGGCGCAGCAGGCGCGCGGACTGATGGCGATACCACCACGCCGCCGGAACCCGGCCGATCCCCTTTGCCAATCGTGTCTTGACCCGACCCGGGCGCGGTTCCTTCACCATCACGACGACGGTGGGGCAGATCATGTGGCGAAATAATCGCTCAGGATGCGGGCATAGATGCGTTTCAGCGCGTGGATATCCTCGATCCAGACCCGTTCATCCACCTGATGCATGCGGTGGCCGACAAGGCCAAACTCCACCACCGGACAGTGCGATTTGACGAAGCGCGCGTCGGAGGTGCCGCCGGTTGTGGACAGGACCGGGATCAGGCCGGTCTCGGTCGTCACGGCCTTGCTGACCAACTCGGACAGCTCCCCCGGCGGGGTCAGGAAGGCCTCGCCCGAGATCTTCACCTCCATCCCGATCTTCACCCCGGTTTCATCTGCCACCTTGTCGGCCTCGGCTTGCAGCCACTCCGTCAGGCTTGCGCCCGTATGGAGATCGTTGAACCGCAGGTTCACAGCCATCCGCGTTTCCGCCGGGATCACATTGGTCGCGGCATTGCCCGTGTCGATGGTTGTCACGGAACAGGTGGAGGGGTCGAAATGATCCGTCCCCTCATCCAGCACATGGGCGGACAGCCGGTGCGCCAGTAGGGCCACGGCGGGCATCGGGTTCAGCACCTTGTGCAGATAGGCCGAATGCCCCTGCTTGCCCTTCACGGTAAACCACGCGGACATGGAGCCCCTGCGCCCGATCTTGATCATGTCGCCGATGGTTTCCGGGCAGGTCGGTTCGCCGACGATGCAGGCGCTCATCTTCTCGCCCTCGGCCTCCATCCAGTCGAGCAGGGCAATGGTGCCGTCGGTCGAGGGGCCTTCCTCATCGCCGGTGATTGTCAGCACGATGGCCCCATCCGGCGGGGTGTCGCGCACGAAATCAATCGCCGCCGCCGCAAAGGCCGCGACACCCGATTTCATATCCGTCGCCCCGCGCCCGTAGAGCCAGCCATCCTCCTCCTCCGCGCCGAAGGGCGGGTGGGTCCAGGCGGCCGCATCGCCCACGGGCACCACATCTGTGTGGCCATTGAAGCCGAAGGTCCGGGCATGGCCCTTGTCGCCCCACCGGGCATACAGGTTCGACACCTCGCCTCGATCGACGCGAATGCAGGTAAACCCCGCCTCGGACAGAACCCGGTTCAGCAACACCAATGCGCCGCCTTCTTCCGGCGTGACCGAGGCGCAGCGCACCAGATCGGCGGTCAGTTTCTGCGGGTCGGTCATGGCCTGGCTCTCCTCATTCCGGGTGTCACAGCGATAGACTTGTGGCCCGCGGGACTCAAGTGCAGGGCGGAATGCGCAAGGGCTTAACTTGTGACAAGAACAGGGCTATTCTGCGACAAAACAAAGAAAGATGGGCATTATCGACGCAGAGAACGCACCAGCAGGCAGGTGCTTTCCCACGTATTCCGCGACGATCATGCCGATGAATTGGGGCGGAGCGCATGCCAGTCACGGCAAGTGAACTAACGATCGACCATCGGGCGACGGCCACTGAAATGGCCGAAACCATCTTTGGCGACGGTGTCACCGTTGTCAGCGCGTCCTATTCGGGCGACCGCAATTCCTCTGGCATCTGGTCCGATGGCGATACGACCTCCCCCAATGCCACGCCGTCCGATTCCGGTGTGATCCTATCCACCGGGCGGGTCCGCGACTTCACCAATTCCTCGGGCGATCCGAACGTCAGCACCAGCACCTCGACAGACACGCGTGGCGTCAACAACGATTCCGGTTTCAACGCACTGGCCGGGCGCAGCACCTATGACGCTGCCATCCTGGAGGCGGATTTCATCCCCGAGGGTGATACTCTGACGATGCAGTTCATCTTCGCATCCGAGGAGTACCCCGAATATGTCGGGTCGATCTTCAACGATGCGGTCGGGATCTGGATCAACGGGGTCGAGGTCGCCTCCCCCGTCTTCCAGATCGCCCAGATCAACAACGTCAACAACACGTCCAACGAAACGCTCTATGTCAGCAACACCGATGACAGCGCCAATACCGAGATGGACGGCTACACCGTGACCCTGTCGGTCACGATGACGGTTGACCCGAACCAGTTGAACACCATCCGGCTTGGCATCGCGGATGTTGGGGACAGCAGCTACGATTCCGCCATTCTGATTGCGGCGGACTCGGTGCAGGGGCGTGTCTTCGCCAATGACGATACTGCCACGTTTTCCGGCTACGGGGATATCTCTGTCGATGTGATCGCCAACGATCAGGCCGCGAACACGATGGTGGTCACGCATATCAACGGGCAGGCCGTCAATGTCGGCGACACGGTGACGCTCAGCAACGGGTTTGACGTAACGCTTCAGGCTGACGGGACCCTGCTGGTCGAGGCGCCCACCGGCTACACGCCCCCGACGACGCCCGAGGATTTCACCTTCTCCTACACGGCCGCGGCAGGCGGCGGGAACGGCATCTCCGACACTGCTTTCGTCACCATCACCACGATCCCCTGTTTCGTGGCGGGCACCCGGATTCGCACGGACCGGGGCGATATCCCGGTCGAGGCGCTGCGCGTCGGCGACCTTGTGGAAACCCGCGATAACGGGTTGCAGCCCATCCGCTGGATCGGCAATCGCACGGTTGAGGCCACCGGCAAGTTCGCCCCCATCGTCATCGAACGCGGCACCATGGGGTTCCACGACACCCTTGTTCTGTCGCCGCAGCACCGGGTTCTGGTCAGTCACCACATGGCGGAACTGCTGTTTGGCGAGGATGAGGTTCTGATTGCGGCAAAGGATCTGGTCAACCAATGCTCGATCTGGGTCCGCGAAGGCGGCACGGTGGACTATTTCCACCTGCTCTTTGACGAGCATCAGATCATCTGGTCCGAGGGGTTGCAGACCGAAAGCTTTCATCCCGGACCTGTGACCCTGTCGGGCTTTGACGATGCCGTGCGGGAGGAGATCATCTCACTTTTCCCGGATCTGGACCTGACGACAGGCCACGGCTACAGCGCATCGGCCAGACCCAGCCTGCGCAGCTTTGAGGCCGCGGCCCTTTTCGGCTGAGCCACATTCTTTTCACATTTCCGAACGACTTCGGCCCCAACTCCACGGATATTGTCCAATCCAGTGGAATAAGGGGCATTGTTTCGGCATGAGCTGGCTGGCGATCTGGGATGGACGGAAACTGACGCATTTCGATGCGCGGGCGCGCATGGCGGACCTGTCCCATGGCACGGTCCGGTTCGAGATGAGCCTTCGCGGGGAGCTTCAGGTTCCCGTCATCCTCTGGCAGGGCCGCACCGGAACCGCCCGTGATCTGCGTATCATCTGCCGCCCGAATGGCACGGTCTGCGTGGAACAGGGCGCGTTCCTGTTTGAGACCGACGCGGGCTTTCTGTTTTCCCGCGAACCCTTGCTGCTGCACTATTCCTGGGACCGGTTGGGAAAGACCGGCCAGCTCGTCCTAAGCAATGGCCAGACCGGCAACAGCATCACCGCGAATCCTGGCAGCATTGCCCCCAACAGCCTGGCCGAGATCGTGCCGGAAACCCCCGGCCCGATGGTTTCGGTTGCTTATGCGGGCGTCGCCAATCACCCGCTGCCGAACCAGCCGCTGCCCGGCATCGCAGGCGATACCCGCGTTCAAACCCCGACTGGTCCGATGCGCGTCGCGGACCTGCAACCGGGCATGTGCATCCTGTCGCAAAAAGACGAGGAACAGACTGTCCGCTGGATCGGCCAGACCGATCTGCTGGCCCGCGGCCCCTCTGCCCCGATCCGCCTACGCGCACCCTATTTCGGGCTGAGCGAAGACATCACCGTTTCCCGCAACCAGAGGCTTCTGCTGGCCGGCAGCGAAGTGGAATACCTGTTCGGAGAAGAGCAGGTGCTGGCCCGCGTCGAGGATATCCGCCGCGCCAGCGCCGCGCAGATCTGCCTCGAACGGCCAATGGTCACCACCTATCACGTGCTGCTGGACGATCACGATTGCCTGCTGGCTGGCCGCTGCGCGCTGGATACGGCCCTGTTGGCGGATGTGCTGGAAGCGACTGGAAGATCCTCCGCCCGTCTGGCGGAGCCGGATCGCATTCCGGCCTGGACCGTGATCGACCGCGCCGGGGCGCAGGCCTATCTGGGGATGCTGGCCCAGAACCGGTCCTTCGCAGCCTGACGCATTTTATCCGTCTTCGTACAGCTCCAACGGTAGCCCATCCGGGTCGCTGAAAAAGGCAAACGCGCGGCCCGTCAGATCGTCGACACGGATCGGCTCGACCGCGATACCCTGCGCCTCCAGCCAGTCAATGGCAGCCGCCACATCCGCAACCCGAAACGCCAGATGCCGCAAGCCCTGCGCCTCGGGATAGGAGGGCCGGGCGGGGGCGCCAGGAAAGCTGAACAGCTCAATCTGCGATCCATCGGGGAGCGCGAGGTCCAGCTTCCACGATTGCCGCTCGGCCCGGAACGTCTCGGCCACAACCTGCAACCCAAGTATATCCACGTAGAACGCCCTGGACCGCGTGTAGTCCGAGCAGATGATCGCAGCGTGATGAATGGCCTGCAACATCGGCTGACCCTAGTCGTCCCCGTCGCCGAAATACGGGGTCATCTGCGCCACGATGACAGAGTTTTCATCCGCCGCGCGTTGCATCAGGGCAATCTCCTCGTCGGGGATCTCGTGGCCCAGGTCACGTCGTTCGTCCAGCGTGCCGTAGCCCTGAACATCCAGCGGCGCCAGATCCGCCTGTTTCAGGATCGCCACGGTTTCGCGCACCGCCTCGGCCTCATCCACGCCCGAGGCATAGACCATCAGCCCCGCGCCGGTCGCGCCCTTGGGCAAGCCGTCACCGGTCTTGCGGCCAACCTCGACCACAAGCGTATAGACCTGTTGCTGTTTCTTTTCCTTTGCCATGCCCTGCGCCTAGCCCCCTGGACGCGCCCGGTCAAGCCGCGCCATCGGCATTGACGCGGGCCGCGCTTCGTTTCATCCCTGAAGGCATGACTGACCTGCGCCGCCGCATCGCCTTTCCCAAGGGCACTGTCCTGTTCCAGCCCGGTCAGGCCTGCCCCGGTCTGGTGCTGCTGGACAAGGGGACGATCAAGGTCACGCTGACCGCCGCCAACGGGCGCGAAGTGGTTCTGTATCGCGTCAGCCCCGGCGACATGTGCCTGCAAACCTTCTCCTGTCTGGTCGAGGGCCGAACCTATTCCGCCGAGGGTGTGGCCGAAACCGATCTGGAGGGCGAGCTGGTGCCGCCCGACCGGTTCCGAACCCGGCTGGAAACCGACCCGGCCTTCCGTGACCTGGTGTTTTCGGCTGTCGCCAACCGCTTCGGGGAATATGAACGGCTGATCGAGGAGGTGGCCCTGACCGGCTTTGACGCGCGGCTGGCGCGGGTGCTGCTGCGGCTGGCGGATGGTGCGGGCGAGGTCCATGCCTCTCACAACGCGCTGGCGGTTGAGACTGCCTCTGGCCGGGCCTTCGTCAGCCGCCGCATGGCGGAGATGGCGCGCGCGGGGCTGGTGGAACAGCATCGCGGCGGGGTCAGGGTGCTGGACCGCACAGGGCTGGAACGGATTGCCGCAGAGGAACGGTGACTCTGTCACCGCCGTCTGCCCGGCAGTGGCGCTACACTCCCCCCATATCGCAAGCCTCTTGAAAGGAGACGCGCCATGCCTCGCAACGAAGGTAATCTCGACCGCGCCCTGCGCATCATCGCGGGCATCGTTCTTATCGCCCTGGTCTTTGTCGGGCCGCAGACCAACTGGGGCTGGATCGGCATCGTGCCGCTGGCCACCGGCCTTGTGGGCTTCTGCCCGCTCTATCGCATCCTCGGCCTGAACACCTGCCCGCTGTCACAGCGTCAGGGCTGAACAGAAATCCCCCGCCTTCGGAGCATGGAAGGCGGGGGATCATCATGGACCGTGCTGTTCAGGGACAGTGGGGCTCAGCGCCGGCCCATGAAATCGCTGCTGACGGAGCCATGAAAGCAGCGGGGGAAAAACGGATAGGTGTCGGTGGCGAAATAGGTCAGCGTGCCATTAACCACGGCGGCGTTGCATTCATCCAGATTGCCACTGCCCGCGATATAGACCCAGTCTTCCTCATAGGTGCCGTCATAGGCCCCGTATGGCGCGGTATCCCGCGTGCCGTCACGCAGCTGCCAGCCGGATTGCGCACCGTCGCCGATATAATGGATCTCGAACCCATCCGCGGCCCAGCCGATCAGGCTGCCGGATTGCGACCCAACAAGGCTCTCTGACACGCCGTGATAGTGGTAGAGGCCCCGGTGATCCACATGGGCGTTCTCGGCATCCATCCCCAGCATGTCCGCAGCCCCCATCCCCTCCAGCCGCCATCCCGATGAGGGATCGCGCGAAAAGCCGCGCGGGCTGCTGGCATCGTAGAAATCGGCCGTGCCGGGGCGGAACAGAATACCGGTGACCGACACGCCTGAGCTTTGGACATTTCCGGTGATCCGACCCGTGTCTTCGGGTTCCGCATCGACACAGACACGGGTGGTCTGTTCAGAGAAACTGTTGGGATTGCCCGGGTTCGGAAAGCGTCCAATGTCGTGGTTCGGGCTGGAATTGGAGGTGACGCAAAGCCGGTCGCCCTCCAGTCGGATATCCACTTCGTTCTCATGGGCCTCACCGGCCTGCACCCACAGGCCAAGCCCGAGGGCCAGGGTCAGTAACAGGGCTTTCCACATCGCGCGTCCTCCTCGGCTGTTCATGCCGGGTAACACGCGAAGGTTGCGCCCTTCCGTCGAAATTTTTTGGACTGAGGACGCTTAGCGCCCGCGCAATTGCCGCGCGCCCCAGATGATCAGGCAGGCCCCGGCAAAGCCGACAAGCCCTTGCGAGATCCAGGTGGGCGAGGCGTTGATCCCGACCAGCCGCAGCAGGAAATTTGCCACGATGGCCCCGACGATCCCGAGGATCACATTGGCGACCAACCCGGTATTGGCCCGCATGAACGTGCTGGCGATCCAGCCTGCCAAACCGCCCACGACAATCGCCGCGATCCATCCCAATCCTTGCATTCCAGACGCTCCAAATCGTTTCGATGCGGGAAGATTAGCACAAGGGTGCGATCGGGCTGCACGGAAAATCTCGGGCGGGGGACGCGTTTTCGAAAACGCGTTTGAAAGGCGCTTTGAAGCGCCTTCCACCGCCCGGCCAAACCGTCGGATCAGTCCCGAAGCAGCTCGTTGATGCCGGTCTTGGACCGGGTCTGCTCGTCCACCCGCTTCACGATCACGGCGCAATAAAGGTTGATCCCGTTCTTCGACGGCATGGACCCGGCCACGACCACCGAATAGGGCGGCACCTCGCCATAGGTCACGCTGCCGGTTTCACGGTCCACGATCTTGGTGGACTTGCCGATGAAGACCCCCATGCCGAGGACGGAGCCTTTGCGCACGATGCAGCCTTCCACCACCTCGGAGCGCGCGCCGATGAAGCAATTGTCCTCGATGATGGTGGGGCCTGCCTGCATCGGTTCCAGCACGCCGCCGATCCCGACGCCACCGGACAGATGCACGTTCTTGCCGATCTGCGCGCAGCTGCCCACGGTGGCCCAAGTGTCGACCATGGTGCCGCTGTCCACATAGGCGCCCAGATTCACGAAGGAGGGCATCAGAACCACACCGGGCGCGATATAGGCCGATTTGCGCACCACGCAGTTGGGCACCGCACGGAAGCCCGCCGCGCCCCATTCATTCTCACCCCAGGTGGCCCATTTGCTGTCGACCTTGTCCCACCAGCTGCCGCCCTGGGCGCTGCCGGACTGCATTTCCATATCCTTAAGGCGGAAGCCCAGAAGAACCGCCTTCTTGGCCCACTGGTTCACATGCCAGTCGCCGCTGTCCTGCCGTTCAGCGACGCGCAGGCTGCCGCTGTCGAGAGCGTTCAGCGTATCCTCGATCGCGTCGCGGGTTTCGCCGGTGGTGGCGGGGGTGATCTGGTCGCGTGCGTCCCAGGCGGCTTCGATGGCTGCTTCCAGCTGAGCGTTGGACATTGGTCCCTCCGAAATGTCTTGGTCCCGGGCGCTATATCGGACGGGGGGCGTCGGCTCAATCAGCAATAACACCTCTCACATCCCTGCGATGACGGGTTTCCTCCCCCTACTGCTCAAGGTAGCGTCGGACCCTGGCCCAGGACCGAAAGGAAACCATCCAATGAACGACGACGCCCGCGACGGGCTGTTCCGCGACGCCCATACCGATATCGAAACCGCCCGCCATGTGCCGGATACGCCCCAGACCCGCGCCCCGGCCTATCAGCTGGCCTTTACCGATGACGATTTCATGTGCCGGGACGAACTGCGCCCGGTGCGGTTGCAGCTGGAATTGCTGAAGCCGCAGATGATCATGGATGAATACGGCGTTGAATCGACCATCGTGATGTTCGGCGGCGCCCGCATCCCCGAACCGTCCAAGGCCGAAAGCGCGCGCACCCAGACCCTCAAAGACCTGTCGAAATACTATGACGAGGCCCGCAAATTCGCCCAGATTGTCACCGAACGCAGCCTCAACAACGGCCAGCACGACAACATCATCGTCACCGGCGGCGGCCCCGGCGTGATGGAGGCGGGCAGCCGTGGCGCGGCCGAGGCGGGGGGCATTTCCATCGGGCTCAACATCGTGCTGCCGCATGAACAGGCGCCCAATGAATACGTGACGCCCGACCTGTGCTTCAACTTCCACTACTTCGCCATCCGCAAGATGCATTTCCTGATGCGGGCCAAGGCGATCACCATCTTCCCCGGCGGGTTCGGCACGCTCGACGAGATGTTCGAAAGCCTGACCCTGATCCAGACCGGCCGGATGGAACGGGTGCCGTTCCTGCTGTTCGGCCGTGCCTTCTGGGAAAAGATCATCAACTGGGAGGCTCTGGCCGACGCGGGCACGATCAGCCCTGAAGACCTTGACCTCTTCCGCTTTGTCGAAACCGCGGAAGAGGCCGTGGAGATCATAGATAGCTGGGGCGACACCGCGCGCCGGGGCGATATTCCGGGGCGCTAGGCCGCCCCGGCATCACCAGCCGATCACAAGTTCGGCCAGCGCGATCCACGCCGGGATGCTGAGAATGGCGACCGGCGTGCCCAACCCCGTGGACGTGCCCACATAGGCCGAGGGGTTGGCCTCTGGCAGCGCGCCGCGCAGGGTCGGCGGGCCGGAAATGTCAGAGCTTGAGGAGGCCATGACCGCCAGCAGCACCACGCCCCCGGCAGAGAACCCGGTCAGCTCATGCGCGATCATCCCCGCGCCAAAGCCGATGGCCCCATGCAGCAGCGGCCCGGCGATCCCGTAGAGGATATAGGCATGCGCCACCCGCTTGAGTTCCGCCAGCCGGGCCCAGGCCTCCATCCCCATGACGAGCATCAGGATCGACAGGAAGCCCCGGAAGAGCGGTTCATAGAAGCCGTGGAAGACCGAGTCGGCGTTGGCCAGCAACCCGATCATCAGCCCCAGCAGCAGCGCGGAAATCGCCGGGCTCCGGAACGTGTCGGTCAGGATGTCGCCCAACATGCCCTTGTCCAGCCCGTCGATTTGCGCGCCACCCCCGCCAAGCGCGACGGTCCCGCCACCGGTGGCCACCGCCTTGCGCGCCACGCTGACCCGCGCCAGCACGATGGCCGTGACAAGTGCGGCGATGTCCATGAACGGGTAAAGCGCGCCGATGAAGCCTTCGTAGGGGATCTGCTGTTCATCCAGCATCACCATCCCGGCGGCGAGGGTGGAGGCAGAGACCGCCCCGAACAGCCCCGCCGTCGCCAGCCCGTCCACTTTCGACACGCCGTTCAGCCGAGCCAGTGTCCGGCTGCCGATCAGCACGATGGCGATGCCGATCAGCATGGCCAGCACCCCGGGCACGATCAGCGCCCAGAAATCCGCCTCGCGCACCGATATTCCGGCGCTGAGACCAACCTTCAGCAGCAGCACCAGCACGATGAACTTGTAGACCGCGTCGGGCACCGTCAGGCGGCTGCCAAGCGCGGCGATCAGAAGCCCGCCCAGCAGGAAGGCGAGCGTGGGGTTGCGCAACTGTTCGAGGATCGTTGCGGCGATGGTTGCGATCAGGTCCATGGCATATCCCTCCGTTTGGATCTGGGCTTGGCTACCGCTGTCAGATAGAAATAAAAAATATATCTTTTTTCTGATATCGTTCTATTTTCTAGAACATGGGCCCGCTCAACTATCATCATCTGCGCTATTTCCGCGAGGTCGCCCGCCAAGGCCATCTCGGTCGCGCGGCCGAGCGGCTGAACCTCTCGCAATCCGCCATGTCGATTCAGATCAGGCAGTTGGAGGATCGGCTCGGCCACAAGCTGTTTGATCGGGTCGGGCGGCGGCTCGACCTGACGGAGGCGGGGCGCATCGCGCTCGATCATGCGGAGCGGATTTTCACCGCGGGCGAAGACCTCGTGGCCACGCTGAACCGCACCAACACGACCAATCCGCCACTCCGTGTCGGTGCGCTCTCCACCCTGTCGCGCAACTTCCAGCTTCAATTCCTGCGCCCCGCGCTGGCCGACAACTGCGACGTGTCGCTAAGGTCGGGCAACACGCGCACCCTGCTGGCCGATCTCGCGGCGCTGGCGCTTGACGTGGTGCTGACAACCGAGGTTCCGGCCAGCGATCAGGGCACCGACTTCGCCGCGCAGCGCCTTGCGGAACAGCCTGTGCAGCTTCATGGCCAGCCCGAGCGGCTGCGTCACGGATCGCTCCGCGCGCTGCTTGAAACCGAACCGCTGATCTTGCCCACGGAGAACACCATTCGCGCGGGCATGGATAACCTTCTGGCCCGGCTTCAGGTCAACCCGCGCATCGCTGCCACGGTGGATGACATGGCCATGGTCCGCCTGCTGGCGCGCGAGGGTGTGGGGCTGGCCGTCGCCCCCGCAGTGGTTCTTGCCGATGAGATCGCCAGTGGCCGCATCGCCACGGCCCCCTTCGACCTCGGCATTGCAGAGCCCTTCTACGCTGTCACCGTGCCGCGCCAGTTCCCGCACCCGGCGTTGGCAAGCCTTCTGGCCACCGGCGGCGTCACTCCAGAATGATTTCAACCAGTTCCGTTGGCAGGATCGGGCTGAAATTGTCGTCCGACACCATGCTGGCCACCAGCCTGCCCTGCCCGTCGCGCCAGACGCTCAGCCCTTCGAGATTAGAGAACCCGCCATGGGGTGATTGCCAGATCACCTCGCCCCCGGCCATGCCCTCCGCCGTCACCTCGAAGCGGCGGATGTGATTGGCGAATCCAAAGAGCAGGCTGAAATCCCGCTCCAGCAGGTAGAACCGGCTCCGGTCATCGAAATCCGCCCCGACGGGCAGGAACCGCCCCACGCGCGGGATGGTCCAGCTCTCGTCCCACGCCCCGTTGGCGTAGCGAAACAGCGGGAAATCCGCATCCCAATCGCCCGACCGTTCCGGCAGGGTATAGAGCATCCCTTCGGCATCTACCGCCAGTGCCTCCAGCGAGGCATTGGGCTGCAACGCGGCAAACCCCTCTGCGGCGGGCAGAATCGTGTCGCCATGGGCGTGATGCAGCGTTACGCGGTGATCGCCTTCAAACGACAGGAACATCCGGCCATCTTCCGCAATCGCCAGCCCCTCGCTGTCCCGTGCCGCCCGACCCCCGCGATAGCCGTCCCTCGCATTCAACAGTTCCGGCTCGGCCAGGGCCAGCGCCACCACGCGCCCGGCCCCGTTGCGGGTGATCTGCCCCCGGATCAGCGCGCCGCGATCCGACAGCGCAACGAGTCCGGCACCACCATCGGTGATTTCCACCGCTGACAGCCCGCCGACCATCGGGTGTGCCGATCGGATCGAGAAGGCCCCGAGCAGACCCGGTTCCTGCGCAAAGGCGGTAAGGGTGATCCCCGCGGCCAGGGCCGCCGTCAGGGCGAGCTGACCAGAACGCGGCTGCATTGGTTCGGCAAATCGCTCAGCATGATTTCCCCGCGCACTGGGGGTGGACGGTTCGGATCGGGCTGCGGGGGCGGCGGATTGAGGATATTGCGCTGCCAGGCCCGCGCCTCGTCACAGCCGTCGCCCGGCGGCGGCGCAACCTGTTCGACGCAATCGGGCGATCCGTCGGGGCAGTGTAGGCGCACATGGAAATGATAGTGATGCCCGTGCAGGGGCCGGATCTGGCGCAGATAAGAGCGGTCGCCGGTTTCGTTGTCACACATCCAGACCTTGGCGCCGGGAAAGACGAAAATACGCGCCACGCGCGGATCGCTCGCTGCCTCTCGCAGCAGGTGCCAGTGCTGCGCGGTCCAGTTCTCGCCCACATAGGCCCCGCGCGCGCGGCGGGTGGAAATCGACGACAGGCTTTCTCGCTCTGCCTCGGTCAGGTCCAGCCGGGCGGGCGGCAGCATCCAGATATCGGCGTCCAGCCCGGACTGGTGGCTGGCGTGCCCGGTCAGCATCGGCCCGCCACGCGGCTGCGCCATGTCGCCCACATAAAGCCCCTCCCACCCCGGCAGGGTCGCCGCGAAGCGGGACAGGTCCTGCACGAAGTCGAGCATTTCGGGATGCGCCCAGTTGCGGTTGCGGCTGAGCCGCATGGCCTGCCATGTCGGGCCGGTTTCGGGCAGTTCCTCCGCCCCCTGGATACAGCCCCGCGCATAGCCGCCATAGACTCGCGCCTGCCCATCGGATGAATCCAGCAGGTGACCGAACAGTCGCCGCGCCGGGGTCGCGCTCATGGTGCTGAGCGTCACCCGCTGTTCCTGGTTCAGCGGCGGGTCCGGGCTGTCCCCGGCACAGGAGGACAAGGCAATCGCACAAAATCCGGCAAACAGGGCGCGTCGTAGCATCAGGCGCTTTCTCCGTTGGGTTTCACCCAAATCAGCATGATCAATCCAATGCAGAATAGCGCAATCAGCGGGGTGATCCCAAGCCTTTGATTATTGGTGATATCCGTGGTCACTGCAATCATCCACGGTGCGAGGAAGGTCGTGGCCTTCCCCGACAGGGCATACAGCCCGAATGCCTCGGTCATGCGTTCCGGATTGGCCTGCTTGGTCAGCATGTTGCGGCTGGCCGACTGCACAGCCCCGCCCGCAGCACCGATCAGCAGACCGGCCACATAGAACAGCACGTCGGGCAGCGAAGACCCTTCCGCGACGGGCATGCCGAACACCGCCTCGGGCGACAGGCCCACGATCAGGCAGGCGGTGAAGATCAGTACCACGCAGCAGACCACGATCACCGGCATCGGTCCGAACCTGCGGTCGGCCAGCCCGCCGATCCACGCAAAGACCGCACCCGAGATGGCGGCGAGGATACCGAAGATGCCAACCTCCATGATCGACCAGTCCAGCACGCCAAGCGCATAGATGCCGCCGAACGTATACATCCCGTTGAGCGCATCGCGGTAGAACATCGAGCTGCCGAGATAGGCCAACAGGCTGGGATGGCGAGGCAGCCCCTTGATGGTCTGCCACAGGTCGCGCAACCCCTCACCGATCCGGTAATGGGCGCCCTCATGCGGGGGGGCTTCCTTCACCCACAGGAAGAAGGGGATCATGAACACCGCATACCACAGCGCCGTCAGCGGCCCCACGACGCGGGTATCGGCCCCGGTCGCGGGATCGAGGCCCAACAGAGGCTCCAACCCCAGCATCGTGCGGCCTTCGTCGCCCGCCTGAAAGAACACCAGCATGATCGCCAGAGCCACCACGCCGCCGACATAGCCGAAGCCCCAGCCCGACCCGGAAATCCGGCCCAGTTCCTCTTTCGGGCCCATGGTCGGCAGATAGGCATTGGTGAAGATCGTGGCGAATTCCATCCCGATCAGGCCCATGCCGAAGAACACCAGCGCCCAAGTGGCCGAGAAATCCTCAGGCGCGGTATACCAACAGCCCCAGGCCCCGACGACATAAAGCGCCGAGAAAATCCAGATCCACGGCATCCGCCGCCCCGACGTGTCCGCGACGCTGCCCAGGATCGGGGCCAGCAGCGCGATCATCAATCCGGCAATGGTCAGACCGTAGCCCCACAATGCCTGCGCCTGCGCCTCGGCCGCCTGCTCGCCCATGCCATTGGCCATGAAGGCCTCGGCGGCGGTCTGGCCGAAATAGGGGCCAAAGATGAAGGTCAGCATCAGCGTGTTATACGGCTGGCTGGCCCAGTCGAAGAAGTACCAGCCCCAGATGCGTTTTTTCAGTGTAACGTCCGCCATGTCCCGCCCCTCATGTCCCGTGCAGGCAGAATTCAGACATTGGGGGAGTTTGGCAATGAAAAAGGCAGATTACCTTGAAGGCGGCCAAGGCCGAACCGCATCCGCGTCGATCCAGGCCTGCACCCAAGCCGGCATGGGGGGCGATCTCGGATCGATCCCCAGCGCCTCTGTCACCCGGTGCATTGGGACGATCCCGTTCCCGTCGGTCACGGCAGAGCGATAGACGATCTGGTTGCAGCAGGTCTGCCCCTTCCACATGCTCTGTTCCAGATAGAGGAAGCGGTCATCCCAGCCGACCACGCGACTTTGCATCTCGACCCGCTCAAACGTTCTGATCCGCGCACGATAACGCACCGAGGCCCCCGCCATCGTCATCCCCCAGCGCTGTTTCCGCAGCACGTCGATCAACCCGGTGCGGCGGGCCAGAGGGATCCGGCCAAGGTCATAGAAGGTCAGCGTGCGCCCGTTGTTCAGTTCCATCCACAGGTCGATATCCCATGGCCAGCATCGGTGATGGCTGACATGGGTGCCGGTAATCGGCAGGGGCGGTGCGGTACGGATCACCGCCAGCTGATAAAACATGCGGGCAACGGGGTACATCGGCGAAACCTTGCAATCAGACGAGCCAGCGCCACAGACCCCCCTGCGTCGCCGGCGTCAACATGCGCCGTTGCGTCATGCCCTTGCCAATGCCGACCTGCCCCCTTACCTGTGGGCTGGTTTCGAGCAAAGGAAAGCGCCCGCCATGCTGTCGATCATCCAGATCCTGCTGATGTTGATCAGCGTCGCCAAGTTCATCATCATCGCCCATATCATCATGAGCTGGCTGATCAATTTCGGCGTCCTGAACATGCACCAGCCGCTGGTGGCGCAGATCTGGCGCGGGTTGAACCAGTTGCTGGAACCAATCTACGGCCCGATCCGCCGGATGCTGCCCGCCATGGGTGGGCTCGACCTTGCACCGCTGATCGTGATCCTCGGCCTTTTTGCCGCAGAAATCCTGATCCGCAACAACGCGGTCTATTTCATCTGAGGTCTTTCTGCCGGACCTGAATGGCCCGGCTGCATCACAGCGGGGGGCAGAGCCCCCGCGCCTACCCCATGTCGCGCGGATCGCCCGTCGCCCAAGCCACCCCGTCACCCCGGTCCATCGCGGCCATCATGTCCATGTCTTGCCGCGAAATCTCGAAGCTGAACAGATCGAGGTTCTGTTTCATGCGATCCGCGTTCGTGCTTTTTGGCAAAACGGGGAACCCGCTTTGCACGCCCCATCGCAGCAACAATTGCGCTTCAGAGACGCCGTAGCGGGCAGCCATCGTCTTGAAGGGCGACTCTGCGCTTTGGCTGTCGGCCTTCATCTCTTCCGTCTTGGCAGAGCTTTGCCCCGGCTCTGCCCGCCAGGTCGACAGCGGCACCAGAGAGCTATAGGCGATCGGCAAGATGCCCTCGGCCCGCAGGAAGGCAACAAGATCGGGCTTCTGCGACCACGGGTGCAGTTCGATCTGGTTCGCCTCGGGCATTGGCAGACCGGCGGCGCGGATTTCTTCGATATGTGCCTCGGTATAGTTGCTGACACCAATGGCCCGCACCATCCCCTCGGTCTTCAGGTCGCACAGTGCCTGCCATTGTTCCACCCGCTTGTCCGCACCAGAGGGCGCGTGGATCAGGTAGAGGTCGATCACATCCAGGCCGAGCGCCGTGCGGCTGGCCTCGAAGGCCGCGCGCGTCTCGTCATATCCCTTTGGCGGATCTCCCCAGGCGGCATTCCCGGGCCACAGTTTGGTTGTCACGAACAGGTCGTCGCGAGACAGACCGGCGCGGGCGATCCCGTCCGCAATCCCGGCCCCGACTCCGGCCTCGTTGTGATAACCGGCTGCCGTGTCGATATGGCGGAAGCCGACAGATATCGCATCGGCAACAACGCCCGCCGCGTCATCGTCGGCAATCAGGTATGTGCCAAAGCCGACGGCGGGTATGTGGATGTCACCAAGTGCAAAGCGTGACTGGAGGGGTGTCATATCAGGTCTCCTCTTTGTTGAGCTGACCTTATGGGCCCGTTGAAAACCGTGCTTGCCTGATAATCCAAACGATTTGTCAAATCCTGCGAAGGTCGTAGATTTTCCACCAAGGCGCCGGATTGTCTGTCATTATGAGACGAGGAGGTTGCACAATGCGAGAGACAGGGATCGATTCCCTTATTCAGAGGCTAAAAGGCGCAGACAAACGGGCGTTCCCGGGGGGTGTTTTCCCCGTGAAAGAGTCGCAACCACGGCTCATCGAGGCTAGTGTCTACAACCCAGTCATTTGCCTGATCCTTCAAGGGTCGAAAGAAACGACAAGCCACAGGGGCACCGTACATCTTGCGGAAGGGGACATGCTGGTCGTGTCCCATGATACGCCGGTAACGGCCCGGATCATACAGGTGCCGTATCTGGCACTGATCATGCCCATTGACCTGACGCGGATCCGGTCGCTTGCGGACAGCCTGCCGGAACTTCCTTCGCCGGATCCCACCGGAACCGGGGTCATGCGATCTGCCGTTGCAGACAAGGCCCTGTTGCAGACGCTTGAACGGCTGCTTGCACTGGAACCGGGATCTGCCGATGACAAGGTCCTGACACCCCTGCTGTTGACCGAACTGCACTATCGCCTGCTCATGTCGCCCGCCGGGGGGATGCTGCGCCGGCTGCTGTCGCCCACCAGTCAGGAAAGCCGGATTGCGCGTGTCGCGTCCCTGATCCGGCGCAACTATGCACACCCCCAGCGCCTGCCTGATCTGGCGCGTGAGGCGGGGATGGGACAATCGGCCTTCCATCAGCATTTCAAGGCGCTGACGGGAACCACACCCTTGCAGTTCCAGAAGGATGTGCGCCTGTCAGAGGCGCTCCGCCTGTTGGAAGAGGGCACGCAATCGGTCACGCAGGTGGGCTTCGCCGTAGGCTATGAAAGCCCCGCTCAGTTCAGCCGTGAATTTTCGCGCCGGTTTGGACGGCCCCCGCAGCAGGTGCTGAAGCAACCGCTGTCTGCCGCAGAATAGCGATCAGCGCAGCCAGACCTCGACGCGCCGGTTCACCGCGCGCCCCGCCTCGCTGTCGTCGCAGGCCATGGGCAGCGCTTCGCCAAACCCCGCGACCCGCAAGGTGACGCGGTTCAGGTCGCCCTCTTCCGCTGCTGCGATAACCGCCAGCCGCACCGCTTCGGCCCGCCCGCGCGACAGGCGCAGATTGGCCCCGGCACTGCCCTGCCCGTCGGAAAAGCCCACGAAAACCAGCTCGCGCCCGTCAAAGGCCCCCCGTTCAATCGCGCGCGCCAGCCGCGACACTGCAGACAGAGACTGCGGATCAAGCTCTGTCGTTCCCTCCTCGAAACGCAGCGTCGTCGACAGGCGTTCTGCCCCGGCCATGGCGGTGACGAGGCCCTGTAGATCCTCCAGCGAAATCTCCTCACCCGCTGCGGTCACGGCATTCGCCAACCGTTCGCCCTGCGTCGCAAGCGGTTGCAGGGTGATCCCCTGATTGACGAAGCCGAGGCGGCGGATCACCCGGTCAGCGTCCTGGCTTTCAAAAAACCGCATGAAGTCGCGCACCAGTTGCGGCATCCGCCGAGCGGGCAGATACATCAGCAAGGGCGCGGTCAGGGGGTAGTCCTCGGATTTCAGACTGCTGGCCGTGGCGTGCTGCACGAAGCCGCAGGCCCCGCGCAAGGGGACCTGACGGGCGTTTCCAGATCGGGAATAACGACCGACTCCAATAGCATAGGGGTCGCGGGCGACGGCATCCGCCAGATCGGTGGTATCGGTATGGAAGGTGGCAACACTGCCGAGCTCCAGATCGAAAGGCCCCATGATCCGCGCCGCCACGTCCTGCGCATGGCCAGTTTCCGGGTTCATCAGATGCAGCGCAATGGGGGCGTCCGGCCCGCCAAGGGCCTGCCAGTTGCTGATCTCGCCTGCCATGATCCGGGCCAGCTCTTCCATCGACAGCGCATCGACGGGATTGGTCACCGCCACCAGAGGCACCAAAGCATCAAGCGCCAGAACCCGGCTGCGGGCCACCATCGACAGATCGCCCTGATCGGCGGCCTCTGCGGCGTCTGTTTCGGTCTGGTCCGGTTCACGCAGCGCCAGCGCGACGTCGGTGTCGCGATCCAACAGTGCCTGAAATCCGGCATCGGTGGTGGTGGACGTCACGTAGAAGCGGGCGGCGAGGGTTTCATCCTCGCCACGCACAAGGGCGAAGAGAGAGCGGTTCTCGGCAAGGATCTGCCGCCGGACGGTCAGATCGCGCGCAGCAGCGAAGCGTTCGATCAGTGCAGGGAACAATTGCTCGGCAATCACCGGGGCGCCCATGAAGCGCAACTCGGCAACGTAGTTTTCCAGATCAGGGCAACCGGGCCCACGGCAGGTGACGCCCTGCGCATCGACGGTCAACGGGCCGAAGATCGAGTCGATCCGGTAATATTCGCCGTCGAAGCCTATGAGAGTGCCCGACAATTCCACCGATCCGTCGAGCGAACGAAGCTCCACATCCTGGGCGGAGGCGAAGTAGGTCGTCATCAAAATGGAAAGAGCGGCCAAAACGGCCGCCCTGACATGAACAATCATGAAGCGTGGTGCCGGTGAAGATCAGTTTGAGGCAACTCTCAGGTCATGCAGCAGATTTTGCAACACCAGATAGTCGCCCACAGCGTCACAATCGGGCAGGGTGAAGGTCAGCTCGATGACGGCAACGCGCCCGTCTTCTTCCAGTTCCAGGGTCCGGGCCAGCGTATCCTGCCCGCAATTTGCTTCGGTCACCGGGGCCTCGATGGACAGGCGCACATTGCCGTTCCCGTCCAGCGTGTCGCGCGGGAAGGAATAGATCTGCGCCAGCATCGGGTTTTCGACGTCGGCATTGCCTACCTGCATGACAAACCCGCCTTCTCCGGCTACGGCACGGTCCACGCTGCCGGCATGGTCCAGCCAGATATGGCCGGGATCGCCATAGGTGGCCCCGAATTCCATCGCGTGCAGTTCCAACGACCGGTTTTCGTTCCATTGCAGGCCAACGCGATAGTAGCTGTCCAGATCCGGCACCATCGCGAGGGAGGAGTCGCTGGCACCATCGGGCATGCGCACGGTGAAGAAGGCCGGGCTTTCAAAGACCGGCACATCCATGGTCAGCAGACCCATCACATCGGTCCGGCCCGTCAGGTTCAGCCCGGAATGCTCGATGATCACCCGCGAATGGGGCTGGCAGGGGTCCATGATATCCAGTGCCACCATTGCGCCTTCGCTGGCCATCGTGCTGACGGACAGGCCGCAGGGCAGGCCAAAGGGGCTGAGCGGCTGGTCTGTCATGGTGGTCGTCGCTTCCGTAGCCTGAGCCAGTCGCTCGGGCTGCGGCAGGGCGGGCGCCTGTGGCGCCTCCACCGGCAGGACAACCTCCGTTGCGGAAACCTCAATCGGGACGGCCTGCCCCGACGATCCGGTGCTGGAAGACATGAAGACCGTTTCGACCGGCTCCACATCCACATCGCTCTGGATCAGATCCCGCATGGCGGACAAGCTCAGGGGACGAATGTTGGACGAGCGCGCCTCGCTCATCAGGGCACCGAAGGTGAGGGCACCCAATCCGATGGTCGCAATGGCAATAATACGGGGCGAGATATGCATGACGGTCTCCGGGCTCACTACCCGGAAACAATCCCGCTCAATTGGGGCGATATTGCGGAGATGCGGGGGAAATGCAGGGGAATCAGGTGCTGCGGTCGCCCAGGCTGTCCAGATAGGCGGCAAAACTGAACTGACCGGTGACATGGGTCGAGAACGCCTCGAACACTGCCTGCGGATCGAAGGGCGTGTCAGAGCCAAGCAGATGATAGTGCTGCCCGGCCTCGAACCCCGGATCGAGCGGTTCCGAGATCACCGGCTTGCCACAGACATAAGCGCTGAGAAGGCGGGGGGCTTCGGTATAGATGCCGTCCTCGAAATGGATATTGAGAACGGCGCTATGGGCACGGATCATCTGATCCAGATCGTCAAAGAAGGTGCCATCATCGACAATCGTCACCTTGAACCGGTCGATGCCCTGCAACATGCCCTTGCGCCGCTTGCCGCCGGTCCATCCGAAGAACAGGATCTCGTCCCGAGTGGGCGGCGTGTAGGGTTGAGGGGTGGCGGGGAAGATATGCGGGCCAAAGCTCAGCTTGCGGCGGTTCTTCGGCAGCCCAAGCTCTGCGTCATAGAAGGTGGCATTATAGGCTGACAGGTCCAAAACCCGATGCGACCGGCGCACCGCCTTGAGGATGCGTTGCAGGTTGGACCGTTTACGGGACGGCCACAGCGCGGTGCCGCCCGCGTCATAGAGCTGTTCGGTCTGGATGGCGATGCGAAAGCCGGGGCGGGACCAGGCATCGCCGAACTCCTGATGAACACCGCAATAGACCGTGGTGGGCGGCCCGTCACAGGCCGCATCCGGTAACCCGTTCAGGATATCGCGCGCCATCTGGTCCAGAACCGGATGGACCGCCAGGAAAGTCAGGCTGCCACGGGTCCGCTCGAACAGCTCCGCCATGTCAGCCTGCCTGTCTTGCCCCTGTCACAGGCGGCCGTGACAGTGCTTGAACTTCTTGCCCGACCCACAGGGGCAGGCATCGTTGCGGCCGGGATTGCCCCAGGTATCGGGATTGTTCTCGTCGAATCCGGGCGCGGCGTTCGAGTCCGGGTCGGGCCCCGCAGCGGCGGCAGAGGCAGCGTCGGCAGCACCCAGAGCGGCAGCCTGGGTCGCGGCCTGGCGTTCCTGCATCTGGCGCATGATCTCCTGCTGTTGCTCCGGCGATAGAGGCTGAATGCGGCTCAGCTTCTCGGTCACGTCGGCGCGCAGGCCATCGAGCATCATCTCGAACAGCTGGAAGCCCTCTGTCTTGTATTCGTTCAGCGGATCGCGCTGCGCATAGCCCCGGAAGCCCACGACCGAGCGCAGATGTTCCAGCGTCAGCAGGTGCTCGCGCCATTTGGTGTCGATGGTCTGCAACAACAGCTGCTTCTCGATCTGACGCATGTTTTCCGGGCCGAAATCGACGGCCTTCTTCGCCATTTGCTCGTCCGAGGCCTGTGCGATGCGTTCGCGCATCACGTCATCATCAACGCCTTCTTCGTCTGCCCAGGCCTGCACCGGCAGATCCAGCGCCATGGCTTTCTTGATGGCCTCATGCAGCCCGTCCGTGTCCCACTGATCTGCATAGGATCGCGGCGGCATGTAGGTTTCGATGATATCGTCGATCACCTGATGGCGCATGTCGCGAGTGATTTCGTTGATGTCCTCGGCGGCCATGATCTCCAGACGCTGGCCGAAGATGGCCTTCCGCTGGTCGTTCATCACGTCGTCGAATTTCAGCAACTGTTTCCGAATGTCGAAGTTGCGGCCCTCGACCTTGGCCTGAGCGCGTTCCAGCGACTTGTTTACCCAGGGGTGAACGATGGCCTCGCCCTCCTGAAGCCCGAGCGTGGACAGCATCTTGTCGAGCCGTTCGGACCCGAAGATGCGCATCAGGTCATCTTCCAGCGACAGGAAGAAGCTGGACCGGCCCGGGTCGCCCTGACGGCCTGACCGGCCGCGCAGCTGGTTGTCGATGCGGCGGCTTTCGTGGCGTTCGGTGGCCAGAACATACAGCCCGCCCGCGTCCTTGACAGCCTGTTCATCGGCAGTGTGTTCCGCTTCGATCCGCGCGCGGATCTCATCGGGGTGGCTGTCGGGATCGGCGGCGATGGCCTCCATGATCTTGAACTCGACATTGCCGCCCAGTTTGATGTCGGTCCCGCGCCCCGCCATGTTGGTGGCGATGGTGACGGCCCCCAGTTTGCCCGCGTCGGCGACGATCTGCGCTTCCTGTTCGTGCTGGCGCGCGTTCAGGATGTTGTGGGGCAGCTTGGCCTGGGTCAGCATCTGGCCCAGCATTTCCGATTTCTCGATGGACGTGGTGCCGACCAGAACCGGCTGGCCCTTTTCATGGGCGGCGCGGATTTCTTCGACGATGGCTTCGTATTTCTCGCGTCCGGTGCGGTAGACCTTGTCGTCCTCGTCGATCCGGGCGACGGGGCGGTTGGTGGGCACTTCGACCACGCCAAGCCCGTAGATCGACATGAATTCCTCAGCCTCGGTCGCGGCGGTGCCGGTCATGCCGCCGAGCTTGTCATAGAGGCGGAAGTAGTTCTGGAAGGTCACGCTGGCGAGCGTCACGTTTTCGGGCTGAATGCTGACGCCTTCCTTGGCCTCGATCGCCTGGTGCAGGCCGTCGGACAGGCGGCGACCCGCCATCATGCGACCGGTGAATTCGTCGATCAGCACGACCTCGCCACCACGGACGATATATTCCTTGTCCTTGGCAAAAGTCTTGTGCGCGCGCAGGGCGTTCGTGGCGTGGTGCACGATTGTGGTGGACTCAGGGTCATAGAGGCTCTGCCCCTCGGGCAGGATGCCGACCTCCAGCAGTTTTTGTTCCAGAAAATCGTTGCCCTCGTCGGTATAGGTCACCTGACGGGTCTTTTCGTCATGGGTGTAATGCTCATCCTGAATGAACGGCATGACCTCGTTCATCCGGGTGTAGAGGTCGGACCGGTCATCGGACGGGCCAGAAATGATCAACGGTGTCCGCGCCTCGTCGATCAGGATCGAGTCCACCTCGTCGACAATCGCGAAATTGTGACCGCGCTGCGCCATGTCGGACAGGTTGGCGCGCATGTTGTCGCGCAGGTAGTCGAAGCCGAGCTCGTTGTTGGTGGCATAGGTGATGTCGGCCTTGTAGGCCTCGCGCTTTTCGGCATCGGGCTGGCGCGGGTAGACAACGCCGGTGGTCATGCCGAGCGCGGTGTAGACCTTGCTCATCCATTCTGCGTCGCGCTTGGCGAGGTAGTCGTTGACGGTGACGATATGCACGCCCTTGCCGGTCAGCGCGTTCAGATAGGCCGGGAAGGTGGCGACCAGCGTCTTGCCTTCACCGGTCTTCATCTCGGAAATGTTGCCCTGGTGCAGGAAAAGCCCGCCCATCAACTGCACATCGAAGGCGCGCAGACCAAGAGCACGGCGCGCGGCTTCACGACAGTTCGCGAAAGCTTCGGGCAGCAGGTCATCCAGGCTTTCGCCGTTCTGGGCGCGGTTGCGCAGTTCGGCGGTTTTCTCGACGATGCCGGTATCGGTCAGTTTCTCGAATTCCGGCTCCAGCGCGTTGATCTTCTCCACAATGGGGCGAGAGGCCTTGACCTTGCGATCATTCGGGGACCCGAAGACCTTCTTCGCGAGTGTTCCAAGACCAAGCATATGTTTTCCGCCTTCCGCACCATTGTGCCGCGATTTGCAGCCACAATCTGTCAAACCTGAGGTCATCGGGTTGTTCGGCTGGTTGCAGGCGTCTAAAACGACCCCAAGTCAGGCTAGGCCCCGATGCCAAACCAGAAAGGGACATAAGGGGCTGCTGGAAATGTGTCAACGCGGCCGGGAGTCCTTCCCGGCCATCCAACATGGGAATATCTTGAATGACGAAACGAATTCTTGCCGGTGCGGCCCTGTCCGCGCTTATGATCACGCCTGCATTTGCTCAGGACGCAGAAACGGTGCTTGCAACGATCAACGGTCAGAACATCACGCTTGGCCATATCATCGTGGCGCATTCGCAACTGCCCGAGCAGTATCAGGCGCTGCCCGATGACGTATTGCTGACCGGTATTCTGGAACAGCTGATTCAGCAGGAAATCGTGGCCACCGCCGCGCGGGACGACCTGTCCGCCGCCATGCGCCTTGGACTGGAAAACGAAGAACGCGCCTATGTCGCAGCCCTGACGCTGGACGAGATCGCTTTGGCCGAGATTCCGGCAGAAGAATTGCAGGCCGCCTATGACGCCGAGTTCGGCGAAATGGAAGCGGTCACCGAGTACAACGCCTCGCATATCCTCGTGGCGACCGCGGAAGAGGCACAGGCTCTGGTCGAGGAACTTGAAGGCGGCGCGGACTTCGCGGAACTGGCGCGTGAGCATTCCACCGGCCCCTCCGGCCCCAATGGCGGGCAGCTTGGCTGGTTCACCGCCGGCATGATGGTGCCGTCTTTCGAGGAAGCGGTCTTTGCGCTGGAAGTTGGCGAGGTCTCGCCCCCCGTCGAGACCCGCTTCGGCTGGCATGTCGTCATCCTGAATGACAGCCGCGACCAAGCCGCCCCGGCTCTGGAAGAGGTACGGGAACAGCTGGAAGAGGGTCTGCGCCAGGCCCGCGTCGATGCGCATATCGAATCCCTGACCGCAGCGGCCGAAATCGACCGTCCGGAGCTTGACATTGACCCGGCTCTGATCCGCAATCTCGATCTGCTGGACAACTGATTTGCCACAAGGGGCGGGCATGGCCAAAAAAGACAAGAAGGCGAAACACGGCAAGGCAACCGGAGAGGTGGCCGAGCTGAAACGCAAGCTGAACAAACTGCGCAAGAAGCTCAAGGCCGAGCGAGAGGGCGCAGAGGCCAGCCAGCCCGCGACAACACCGGCGCCCGCGGTATCCCCGCTGGCGCCGAAAGACGGGTTTCCGTCGATCCCCCCCATCGAGGGCCTGCGCCTGTCGGCTGTTGCCGCTGGCGTGAAATACAAGGGCCGAAAGGATGTGATGCTGGCGGAACTGACCCCCGGCACCACCATTGCAGGCGTGTTTACCAAGTCGTCCACCCGGTCCGCGCCGGTGCTGGATTGCGAGGCCAAGCTTGCGGCGCTGAAACCCGGCGCGGCCAAAGGCTTTGCCTTTATCGTCAACGCGGGCAATTCCAACGCCTTCACCGGCCATGCCGGGCAGCAGACCGTGGACGAGGTGACCGGATCGCTGGCGCAGCTGATGAACCTGCCCAAGGGGCACGTGTTTTCATCCTCTACCGGCGTGATTGGGCAACCTCTGCCGCCCGAGAAGATCACCCATGCGCTGACCGACCTGCGCGACGGGCTTGCCGAGGGCAACTGGGAAGACGCCGCGCGCGCCATCATGACGACCGACACTTTCCCAAAGGGTGCGGTGCGTCAGGTGGAGCTGGACGGCCAGACCGTGACGATCGCGGGATTCGCCAAGGGATCAGGCATGATCGCGCCGGATATGGCGACGATGCTGGGATATGTCTTTACCGATGCCGCCGTGACCCAGCCCGCGCTTCAGGCGATGCTGAAATCCGGCACCAATGTCAGCTTCAACGCGGTTACGGTCGATAGCGACACCTCGACATCTGACACGGTTCTGGTTGCTGCCACCGGCATGGCTGGCAATAGCCCGATCACATCCGCCCGGACCGAGGCAGGTCGTGCCTTTGCCGCCGGTCTGACCGAGGTTTTGCAGGATCTCGCGCTGCAGATTGTGCGCGATGGCGAGGGCGCGACGAAACTGGTCGAGGTCCGCGTGACCGGCGCGAAATCCGCCCGCGATGCCGACAAGGTCGCGCGGGCAATTGCCAATTCGCCGTTGGTGAAAACGGCGATTGCGGGCGAAGACCCCAACTGGGGCCGGATCGTCATGGCCGTGGGTAAATCAGGGGCGGCGGCGGATCGGGACCTGCTGAACATCCGCTTTGGCGATATCCTCGTGGCCGAAAAAGGCTGGGTCGCGGAAAGCTACACGGAAGAGGCGGGCGCGGATTACATGAAGCGGGACGAACTGGTGATCGCTGTGGATATGGGCCTTGGCAGCAGCGAGGCGACGGTCTGGACATGCGACCTGACCCATCAATACATCACCATCAACGCGGATTACCGGTCGTGAAAACCGTTCTGGTGTCCGCCGTTGCGCTGATCGACCCTGACGGGCGCGTGCTTCTGGCACAGCGCCCCGAGGGCAAGTCGATGGCGGGCCTGTGGGAGTTTCCGGGCGGCAAGGTCGAGCCCGGAGAAACACCCGAGGCGGCGCTGATCCGCGAGCTGCACGAGGAACTGGGCATCGACACATGGGAAAGCTGCCTGGCCCCGCTGACCTTCGCCAGCCACACATATGACGACTTCCACCTGCTGATGCCGCTCTTCGCCTGCCGCAAATGGCAGGGCATCGTGACCGCGCAGGAAGGGCAGCAATTGGCTTGGGTTCGGGCGAATCAATTGCGCGACTACCCGATGCCTCCAGCAGACATTCCCCTGATCCCGATCCTGCGCGATTGGCTCTGAGTGGCTGTTTGCGCCTGCGAAGTATCCGCAAGGATAGCCTTTCCAGTGGTGACATGCCGTCAAGGATGCCTAAACTACCAAGCTTGTTCAGCTTCGGAAGAGAAACATGATCAAGACTATCGTTCTCGGTTCCTGCGTTTCCGTGCAAGGCACTTTCGTTAAGACGCTCGCCAACGGGTTCATAGTCGTGCGGGTCGGCCAGACCGAATTTGCCGGCCGCCCGGTGGTTGCCGCTTAGATCCAGCCAGACAGATTGACGTCGATCACATCCGCCAAGGCAGAGATGTGGGCCGCTTCGTCGTTCAGACATGGGATATAGGTAAACTCTTCCCCGCCCGCCTCTTCGAAGCTTTCCTTGATCTCTTCGTTGATCTCTTCCAGCGTCTCGATGCAATCGGCTGAGAAGGCAGGTGCGATGACGGCGATGCGCTTCTTTCCCGCCTCTGCCAGCCGTGCGACCTCTTCCACCGTATAGGGTTTCAGCCACTCCTCGGGGCCGAATTTCGACTGGAAGGTGGTGACGATCTGGCTCTTGTCCCAGCCTAACCGCTCGCGCAGCAGGCGCGTCGTCTTCTGACACTGGCAATGGTAGGGATCGCCCTGCATCAGATAGCGTTCCGGCATCCCGTGATAGGAGGCAACCAAAATGTCTGGCTTGCTGTCCATGGCCGCATAGGCGCGCTCCACCGATCCGGCCAGCGCATCCACATAGGACGGGTGGTTGAAATAGGCGGGCAGGGTGCGGACGGAGGGCTGCCACGCTTCCTCCATCAATGCGCGGAAGAACTGGTCATTCGCGGTGGCCGAGGTCGCACCGGCATATTGCGGGTAGAGCGGCACAAACAGGATCTTGTCGCAGCCCGCCTCGACCATCGCCCTCACCTTGGACTTGGTCGAGGGATTGCCGTAGCGCATGCAGAAATCAACCATCACGGTGTCGCCGTGGCGCGCCTGCATCTCGGCGACCATCTTGGCGGTCTGATCCTTGGTGATCGTCATCAGCGGGCTTTCGCCCTTGTCGTGGTTCCAGATCGACTTGTAGGCCGCGCCGGAACTGAAGGGCCGCTTCGTCAGGATGATCGCCTGCAGGATCGGCTGCCATTTCCAGGCCGGGTAGTCGATCACGCGCTTGTCCGACAGGAACTCGTTCAGATAGCGGCGCATGGGCCAGTAGCTGTAATCGTCAGGCGTGCCGAGATTGGCGAGCAGAACGCCGATTTTCCCGAACTTGACGGGGGGATGATCGGCGGGGGCGTGCGGCAGAGCTTGGGTCATTCCTGGCCTCTTGTGTTGGGTGCCGGCACGGGCCGGGCGGATTCGTCGAACTCGGTTGTGTCCAGCGCCTCGGCCAGCCTTGCGGCGGCGGATCCGGGGCGAAGCGGTTTCTGCTGGCTGTCATGCGGGCTCCAGCCCGTCAGGAACACCAGTTCAAATGTCGCGGTGATGCGGCCATCTTCCGCCGGATAGCGTTCCGCGTAGATCTGTGCGGCGCGGGCGAAGAGCGCGCGGGGCGGGGTGGCCTTGTGTCGCGCGGCGAGCGCGTTGGTTTCCCCCATATCGCGCAGGTCGCGCAGCAGGTGGAACAGTGTCTGATAGGTCACCCGCTGCGGCAGGCGGTCGGCAACGGGCAACGACAGGCCAGCCCGGCCCAGAAGCCCGCCAAGGTCGCGGATCTCGCCCATGGGGGCCACGCGGGGGGACAAGCCGCCCATGACTTCGCTTTCGGCCTGTGCCAGCGCGGTACGCAGCTCGTTCAGGGTCTCGCCCCCCAGCATCGCCACCATCAGCAGCCCGTCGGGCCGCAGGGCGCGGCGGCATTGCACAAGTTGCCCCACCGGGTCTTCTGCCCAGTGCAGGCCCATCACATGGATCACCAGATCATGCGCGCCGGGGTCGAGCGCCAGAACATCTTCATCGGGCACAATGACAGCATCGGGCAGGAAATCGGCCCACTGGTCTGGAAAAGATGTCACGATCGCAGGCGATGTAAACGTCCTGTTAACGTCGAGCAGTCTTTCCTGCAGCTCGAACCGCGCCTCGTCATGCAGAAAACCCGCCCGATCCAGCCGCGCGCGGGCGCGGTGGCGGGTCAAGGCCTCTTGATCAATCAGCTCGGGCCGGGTCATGTCAGTCTTGGCGGTCATGTCGCAGCAACCTAGGGGGCCGGGATGAAATTGCAAACGGCTGTGAATGCGGTGTTTCCGCCCGATTGCGTCTGTTGCGGTGCGCCGGTCGAGACGGAGTTCGGACTCTGCGCAAATTGCTGGAGCGATACGCCCTTCATTACCGGCCCTTCCTGCGACCAATGCGGCACGCCCCTGCCCGGATCTGACCCGGAACCAGGCCTGCGCTGCGACGATTGCCTGACCATCGCGCGGCCCTGGGACAAGGGGCGCACTGTCTTCACATATTCCGGCAACGGGCGAAAGATGGTTCTGCGCCTGAAACATGGCGACCAGCCCGCGATTGCGCGCGCGGCGGGCAAATGGATGGCGGCGAAGGTTGGGCCATTGATGACCGACAATACCGTGATTGTGCCCATCCCCCTGCACTGGTGGCGTCTGTTCCGGCGCAAGGTGAACCAGTCGGCGTTGCTGGCGCAGGCGCTGGCCAATGAAACACAGGCCTTCTTTGCCCCGGACGCGTTGAAGCGCATTCGCAAGACCGCCAGCCAGGACGGCAAGGGCCGGGAAGAGCGGTTCGAGAACCTGCGCGATTCGATCCATCCGCATCCCAAGCGGGGCCATATTCTGGTGGGCCGCGATATCCTGCTGGTCGACGACGTGATGACCTCTGGCGCCACCTTTGCCGCCGCCGCGCAAGCCTGCCATGAGGCTGGCGCAGAGAACGTTCGCGTGATGGCACTGGCGCGCGTGGCCAAGGATGCCTAACTAGGGGGCCGAACAGGACGAATTTTCGGGACCAGACCTATGCAGACTGTCGAAATCTACACCTCACCCTTCTGTGGCTATTGTCATGCGGCCAAGCGGCTGCTGACCGACAAGGGCATCAGCTTTTCCGAATACGACGTGGCCCGTGCGCCGGACAAGCGGCAGGAAATGCTGTCCCGTGCCAATGGCCGCCACACCGTGCCGCAGATTTTCGTGGGCGAGACCCATGTGGGCGGTTACGATGACATGGCCGCGCTCGATCGGGCGGGGAAGCTGGACCCATTGTTGCAGGGCTGAATGCGCGCCGCGATTTTGCAGATGTGCTCCTCGGACGATCCGGAGGAGAATACCGAAACGGTTCTGACCGCGCTGGCAGAGGCGAAGGCCGCGGGGGCAGATATTCTGCTGACGCCCGAGGTCACCAATTGTGTCTCGCAAAGCCGCAGCCATCAGGCGGCAGTGCTGCATGCGCAGGACACGGACCCGACCCTTGCCGCGGTGCGTGACGCCGCGCGCGATGCTGGCCTCTGGGTGCTGCTCGGCTCGCTCGGGGTGCAGTCGGGTGACCCGGATGGACGTTTTGCAAACCGGTCGTTCATGATCTCGAACAAGGGCGCGATCGCCGGCTGGTACGACAAGATCCACATGTTCGACGTGAACGTGACGGAGACGGAAACCTTCCGCGAATCCGACGGCTACCGCCCCGGCGACCGCGCGGTGGTGGTGCAGACGCCGCTGGCCACTTTCGGCCTGTCGATCTGTTACGACATGCGCTTCGCCTATCTCTACCGCGACCTCGCCAAAGCAGGCGCGCAGGTGCTGACCGTGCCTGCCGCCTTCTCCCCCGTCACCGGCAAGGCCCATTGGGAAACCCTGCTGCGCGCGCGGGCCATCGAAACGGGCTGTTTCGTCATCGCGCCCGCGCAAACGGGCGATCACAAGGTGAGCACCGGCAAACCCCGCCAGACCCACGGCCACAGCCTTGTCGTGGCGCCGTGGGGTGAGGTTCTGCTGGATGCGGGCACCGAACCGGGGCTGCATATCATTGACGTGGACGTCAAAGAGGTGGACAAGGCTCGGGGGCGTGTGCCCTCGATCCGACATGACCGGCCCTATACCCTGGTGACATGAAGACAAACGACGATCCCCTCGCCATTGCCCTGTTCTCTGAACTGTTCATGGCCGATCAACTGGCGCGGTCCCTGCTGAGCAAGGCGCTGCCCAAGGGGATGGAGCTGAGCCACTTTTCGGTTCTGAACCACCTGGCCCGGTCGAACGAGGAACGCAGCCCGGCGCAACTGGCGCGGCTCTTCCACGTCACGCGCGGGGCGATGACCAATACGCTCAACCGGCTGGAGATCGCGGGCCACGTGCATATCCGCCCCGACTGGGACGACGCCCGCCGCAAATTCGTAGCGATCAGCCCCTCAGGCCGCGCCGCCCGCGACGCCGCCCTGCAGACCATCGCCCCCATCCTCAGCCGCACCGTTCAGGAGGTCGGAGCCGACCGCGTGAGAGCCGCCCTGCCCGTCATCCGCGAAATGCGAATCGAACTGGAAGTGGCGCAGAAGGATTGAGGGGTTGGGCTCGTCTCGCGCCCCTATTGGCTGCTTTGAGCCCTACCCGGACCTTGGTGTCCGGCGCATCATTCGTTGCGATGAGCGGGAACCGTCGCCCAGATGGACCAAAGGCCGATGATGTACTATCAGTCAAATCGGACCACTCAGGTGGGGCTGATAAGTGGTCCACCAACAGGGATAGAATCGTTCCGTCCTCGTATAGAATTGTCCCATCCCGGATTCGGGAGGGTCTAGGACAAATCATGGGCCGCAACGCGAGCCGCTTCGATCAAGGTCCTTTGCTTGTTGAACTATGGCTCTCTAAGGCTAGACATCAGACCTACGATAACAACTCTCGGAGCGGGTCCTCTTGTGAATCTTAACCAAAGCAAATCAACGATCGGCATACTGATCGTTGTCGGATTGTTCATCGCGGGCGCGGTGCTTCAGAGCACCACTGATCTTTTTGACAACCGTTGGAACACGCCATTGCCAGAACGGTTGGCCAACTACTGGTGGGATTCCGAGGAGGCCTGCGACGAGGCGTTTCGACTGGATTTTGACAGTGAGACCGCGGCGATGACCATTGAATACATCGATGGCGTACGGGAACAGTATTCGAACACTGTCATAGAGGCTGAAGACTTCTACACCTATAGATATTCTGGGCAGGACGCCGACGGTTTGAACGTCCACGCGCATTTTGAGATGTGGGGCGAAGGTCTTGCGACGCGCATCTACTCATCTGTCTGGATGGACGGTGAAGACGAGGAAGAAAACTCTGTTCAGATCTTTCACTGCGGAAGGGTTGGATAGACGATCCTTGCTGGTCCCCCGCGTTCAATCCACACTGGACGGAGGTTCGGTATGGGCCTAACGCACCGTCGAGGCGCAATCCCAAAAACGCAAGAATTGTCCCGCATACCAGACGCCCGTTTGCAGCCGAATGGCTTCTCAGACGACCTTGAAAAACCTACCGCTTCACGTTCGCCGTCACGTCATTCACGCTCAGGTCGCGGTCCGAGATCGACCAGCGCCAGCTGATGGGGTTGAAGACGAAAACCTTGCGGTCCACCGGATCGAGCCTCGCCCTACGATCAGCGAAGACAGCTCCTGCGAGGGGCTGTTCATCGCAATTCATGCGTGGCCGGTGCCGATCACGCCTCCACCGGTGCCACGGCCCGCTGATAGAGATGCCATGTGGTGTGGCCGAGGATCGGCAGGGTGAAGATCAGGCCCAGGAACGCGGGAACCAGCGACAGCACTATGGTGACCGCGATGATCGCGGCCCAGGTCAGCATGACGCCCTTGTTTTCAACCACGACGCGGATGGAGGTGAGCATGGCGGTCACGAAATCAAGCTCCCGGTCCAGCAGCATGGGCATGGCAATGACGGTCACGGAAAACAGGACCGCCGACAGGCCCGCACCGACGACCGTTCCGATGGCGAGGAAGGTCCAGCCCTCTGGCGTGAAGAACACGATGCTCAGGAACCCGTCGACATCCGAGAAGGACGCATCTTGCAGGATGATCGCGAGCCAGAGCCGGATCTGGTAGACCCACACCCAGAAGATGAACAGGGTGGTGAAGGCCATCCAGCCCAGTTCCCGATTGCGCTGATTGGCCATGACCGTGAGGATGTCCGACCAGCCGAAGCGTTCGCCCCTCTGCATCCGGCGGGACATCTCATAAAGCCCCGCCGCCGCGAAGGGTGCGACCAGCGGAAAGCCCACGGCGGCAGGGATGACCATCCAGATCTTGCCGAGCCAGACGAGCGCCCAGATGAAAAGAATACCGAACAAGGCGTAGAACAGGCCGAAAAAGCCGCTCATGACCGGGCGCGCCAGAAAGTCTGCAAAGCCAGCCTTGAGCGACGCCCGGATGTCCTCTGCCGTCACCCTATTGATGGTGAGGGTTGCCCGCTGGCGTGGGGTCTGATGGTTCTGCGGCGGGGCCTCTGTGGTCTCGGATGTCATGGCACACTCCTCCCAAAGCAAGGGGCCGGGATGAGCTCATGCCAACGGATCCAGTGATGGTGGAGACATCCCTCCTCCGGTAGAAAGTCTGCATCAGGTTGAGCAACGGGGCAAGGTGCGCGTAAGGGAGCTAAGTGCGAGGCATGGTGGCCGGAAGGTGCCGTAGCCGCACACCCGGGAAACGCGCCGCCGCCCACATGCGCGCCACCCTGCCCGTCATCCGCGAAATGCGGATCGAACTGGAAGTCGCGCAGAAGGATTGAGGGGGCATCTCAAAACTGCCCACTAGACGGTTCACATCAAATTAAAAGAATGATCTATCTCGTCTTTGATTTCAAAAGGGAGAGTATCTTCGGTCCGTAGTTGCGCGCAAATTCTGAAGCGTTTGCCTGAAGTTCCAAGCCATGAACAGCTTCATTAAGAACAGGATTGAGATCCATCAAAAGAGTCACAGCCTCATTCGGAATGGCTCCTTCCTTTTCAAGGTCTTCTGCAAGCGACCTCAGGGACCTAGGTCTTCCTCGTAAATTAGGTTTCAGCTGTACCTCCTCTGCTATCTGGCGCAAGCGACGTTCAATCTGCACACGTAGCAAAGCTATGGCTAAATTTGGGTCGCTATCTTCGAAGTAACTAAAGGCGTCTATATCATCCTGGTCCGGCGTAGATTTTGACGCATTCAGTTGGCCTTCGACCTTAGCAAAAACAATCTCAAAACCACCGGGAGCATTGATTCTCTCGATAATACCTACCACCCACGGAACAATAGCAATAGCTAATGCCCCTGCAGCAATTGGTGAGAGCGTTGTCCAGAACGTATCAAACAGCGCAACAGCTATGCAAAAAACGGTGAGCGCAATCTTGGATTTGTGGCTACGCCAAAATGAACGCAAAAATCCCCACATGTTGCACCAGATAGTTAGATTCCATTCAGCCACCCTAGCGTATTTGATAAATTAGGCAACATGGCAGCATCAGTAAAGCACGGCAGACGCGGTCTAGCTGTGTTAAACGTTGGCCCACTCCTGAAGTCCAAGCGCTAAATCTCAAATTAAGCACGACAACCTACCGCTTCACGCTCGCCGTCACATAGTTCACGCTCAGGTCGCGGTCCGAGATCGACCAGCGCCAGCTGATGGGGTTGAAGACGAAGCCCTTGCGGTCCACCGGGTCCAACCCTGCCGTTTCGATCAGGGCAAACAGCTCCTCGGGCGTGATGAACTTGTGCCATTCATGCGTGCCCTTGGGCAGCCAGCGCATCACGTATTCCGCGCCGACAATGGCGAGCGCAAAGCTTTTCGGGTTCCGGTTGATCGTAGAACAGATCATCAGCCCGCCCGGTTTCAGCAGTTGCCGGCAGGCGGTCAGGTAGGCCTGCGGGTCGGCGACGTGTTCGACCACTTCCATGTTAAGGACCACGTCGAACTGTTCGCCCGCCTCTGCCAGCGCCTCGGCTGTCGTGTGGCGATAGTCGATCTCCAGCCCCGACTGTTCGGCATGCACCTGCGCGACGGGGATGTTTCGCTCTGCCGCATCGGCCCCCACCACGGTGGCCCCAAGCCGCGCCATGGGTTCCGACAACAGCCCGCCACCGCAGCCGATATCCAGCAGGCGCAACCCGTAGAACGGCTTTTCATCCCGCAAATCGCGCCCAAATTCGGCGGCGATCTGGGCGGTGATGTAGTCCAGCCGGATCGGGTTCATCATGTGCAGGGGTGCGAACTTGCCCTTGGGATCCCACCATTCCGCCGCCATGGCCTCGAACTTGGCGATTTCAGCGTCATCAACAGTATTCGTGGCGCTGTTCATGGACATCCCCTTCCGATCTTGTCATCGTGGCAGGCATAGCAGACCCACCCCATCGGTCTATATAGGGGAAACATGGACAAATTCTCCGGCCAAAAGCGCGCAGGCGCCTATCTCTACCCGCCGATCGACCCGTTCGATCAGCGGATGCTGGATGTGGGCGACGGGCATCAGATCTATGTGGAACAATGCGGCAATCCCGATGGCGCGCCGGTTGTGGTGCTTCATGGCGGGCCCGGTGGCGGGTGCAGCCCGGCGATGCGGCGCTATTTCGACCCCGAGGTGTTCCGGGTGATCCTGTTTGATCAGCGCGGCTGTGGCCGGTCGCGGCCCCACGCCTCGACGAGGGACAACACGACCTGGCATCTGGTGGCGGATATCGAGCGCATCCGGGCAACGCTCGGCATCGACAGATGGGCCGTCTTTGGCGGAAGCTGGGGTGCCACCCTTGCCTTGGTATATGCCGAAACCCACCCGGAAGCGGCGGCCTTTCTGGCCCTGCGCGGCATCTTCCTGTCTACGCAGCGCGAGCTCGACTGGTTCTATGGCGGCGGCGCGGGGCAGTTCTGGCCGGAACAATGGGCGCGGTTTTCGGCGCTGATCCCGGAAGAGGAACGCGGCGACATGATCGCGGCCTATAACCGGCGGCTCTTCTCCGGCGATCTGATGATCGAAACCCGCCACGCCCGCGCCTGGTCGGCCTGGGAAAACGCGCTGGCCTCGGTGGAAAGCGATGGCAATCCAGGCGAGGCCCCTGCGGACTACGCCCGCGCCTTCGCCCGGCTGGAAAACCACTATTTCGTCAACAAGGGCTTTTTGCAGGAAGACGGCCAGATCCTGCGCGACCTGCACAAGATCGTCCATATCCCCGGCGTCATCGTGCAGGGCCGCTATGACATGATCTGCCCGCCCCGATCCGCCCATGATCTGGCTCAGGGATGGCGGTCGGGTCGGCTGCACATGGTCCGCGCGGCGGGCCATGCCCTGTCGGAACCCGGCATCAGTTTCGAACTGGTGCGCGTGATGAAACAGGTCGGTCAGAACCGTGGGAAATACGGGCTTTAGGGTCTGATCAGTCGAACTGCACCACCGCCGCCTCAAACGCGTCTTTGCTGATCACCTCGGTATGGTGCCCTTTGCCGTGGGTATCCTCCATCCGCCAGACATCGCCCTTGCCGATCACCCGCGCTTCGCCGTCACTTGCAGTGACCCGGACGGCGCCGCCAAGGCAGAACAGCGTCTGCCGCTTGGGTGTGGGGTGAATGGGCTCGTCCCAGCCCGGATCGAGCCGAAGGAAGACGGTGGCGACCGCAGGCTCTGCCTCCGAGACGAAAATGGCCTGCGCGGGCGGGGCGAAGCTCCGTTCCTGCAGCGGCACGTCTACCGTGCGCCAATGGCTTTCACCATCGTCTGATGCGTAAAGGTGATGATAGTGCATCCTGTCCTTCCCAATCAGCGGAATGTCACGAGGTAGACGCCGCCAATGACCAGCGCTGCCCCAAGAACCTTACCAAGTGTCAGGTCGCTTGCGGGCACTCCGAACAGCCCGAAATAGCCGAAAACCAGCCCGGCCAGGACCTGCCCCGACACCAGCAGCACGAAGAACGCCCCGATGCCGATGCGCGGGATCAGGAAGCTGGACCCGATGATCATGCCCGCGCTCATCACGCCCGCAGTGAGCAGCCACAGCGGCAGGGTGCCGATACTGCGAAACTGCTCCATGCGGCTGCCATTGGCGATGGCGATGATGACCGAGGAGATCAGGGCGATGGCGAAGAACGGTACGTTGGCCATCGGGCCAGACCCAAGAATGCGCGCCGTTTGGGTGATCATCGGCAGGTAGATCGAGATGATCGCCCCCATCAGAAGTGACAGAGCAATGAGATGAATGGACATGGTTCCCCCTTTCGCACCAAATGCGTGTGGGAACTCTAGATCATTTCCCTTTCAGGTTGCGAACTTTTCCGCAGCGCGTCCGGGCTTAGCCCCGGGCTCAGCAGATGCCGGATCAGCGCCACCGGATGGGACCGCAGGGTCAGGCGCATGGATACGTAATCCTCCACCACCTGTTCGCCCTCGGTCATCTCGGGCAGCATGACCTCCGGTTCCTCGATCGCCTCGCCATCCATGTCACCGGTGAAAAGCGGTAGCGGCTCGGCGGGCAGCAGCGCCTTGGCGGCCCAAAGCGCCTCTCGCCGCGAAAGGCCAATCCCGGCGAAGGCATCGGCCTCGGCCAGCACTGCCAAGGCGCGGGCGGACAGACCGGCGCGGCGCCAGACATCCTCGACCGCCGGGTAACCATTGCCGCGCGCTGCAGCGAGCCAGCGGGCGTCCTCCTCTCGCATCGAGCGGATCTGCCTGAACCCGAGCCTGAGCGCCAACCCGCCGCGCCCGTCGGGTTCCATCACATTGTCCCAGTAGCTTTTGTTGATATCGACGGGGCGGATCTGCACCCCATGTTCGCGGGCATCGCGGACGATCTGCGCGGGCGCGTAAAACCCCATGGGCTGCGAGTTCAGCAGCGCGCAGGCGAAGATGCCGGGATGGTGGCGCTTGATCCAGCTGGAGGCATAGACCAGCAGGGCGAAGCTGGCGGCGTGGCTTTCGGGGAAGCCGTAACTGCCGAACCCCTCGATCTGCGAAAAGCAGCGCGCGGCGAAATCCTCGTCATAGCCGCGTTCGCGCATACCTTTCATGAAGAGCGTGCGGAAATCGCTGACATTGCCATGCTTCTTGAACGTGGCCAGAGACCGCCGCAGCCGGTCCGCCTGATCGGGGGTGAAGCCTGCGCCGATGATGGCGATCTGCATCGCCTGTTCCTGGAAAAGCGGCACGCCAAGCGTCTTGCCCAGAACCGCGCCCAACTCGTCCGAGGGGAAACTGACCTGCTCTTCCCCGTTCCGGCGCCGGATGAACGGGTGCACCATATCGCCCTGAATGGGGCCGGGGCGGATGATGGCGACCTGAATGACGAGGTCATAGAAACAGCGCGGCCGCATCCGGGGCAGGAAATTCATCTGCGCGCGGGATTCGACCTGGAAGACGCCAAGCGAGTCCGCCTTGCACAGCATGTCATAGACCGCCGGATCCTCGGGCGGCAGGGTGGCGAGGGTATAGTCGGTCTGGTGGTGACGCTCGATCAGATCAAAGGCCTTGCGGATGCAGGTCAGCATGCCAAGCGCCAGCACATCGACCTTGAGGATGCCCAAAGCGTCGATATCGTCCTTGTCCCAGCAGATGACGGTGCGATCCTCCATCGTGGCGTTTTCAATGGGCACCAGTTCATCAAGCCGCCCCTCGGTCACGATGAAACCGCCAACATGTTGGCTGAGATGCCGGGGAAACCCCTGAATTTCGCGCACCAAGGCCATGGTCTGGCGCAGGCGCGGTTCGGTGGGGTCGAGGCCAAGTTCGCGCATCCGTTGATCGGCCATGTCGCGGCTGCTGCCCCAGCCCCAGATTTGCGACGACAGCGCGCCGAGGATGTCTTCGCTCAGCCCCATGGCGCGGCCCACCTCGCGCACCGCCCGCTTGCCGCGATAATGGATCACCGTCGCGCAGAGCCCGGCGCGGTGGCGGCCGTAGCGTTCGTAGATATGCTGGATCACCTCCTCGCGCCGTTCATGTTCGAAATCCACGTCGATATCGGGGGGTTCGTCGCGGGCTTCGGAAACGAAACGTTCGAAGACCATGGTGCCCACCTCAGGGGAAACCGAAGTCACGCCGAGGCAATAACAGGTGATGGAATTGGCCGCAGACCCGCGCCCCTGGCACAGGATGCCGCGCGACCGGGCGAAGGCGACGATATCGTGGACGGTCAGGAAATAGGGCTCATACCCAAGCTTGGCGATCAGCCGCAGCTCATGCTCCAGCATCTTCACCGCGCGATCCGGCGCGCCGGAGGGGTAGCGCCATTTCAGCCCGGCCCGCGCCAGCCGTTCCAGCCGTTCCGACGCGGTTTCCCCGCCGCTGATCTCGGACGGGTATTCATAGCGCAGCGACCCGATGTCGAAACGGCAGCGCGCGGCGATCTCGGTGGTCCGGTCCACGGCATCCTCGAACCCTGCGAAAATCCGGCGTGTCTCTCCCTCGCCGCGCAGGCGCTGCTCGGCATTGGCCTGCGCTTTCGTGCCCAGATCCTCCACCCGGATGCCGAGGCGAATACAGGTCAGCACATCGGTCAGCCTGCGCCGCGCCCCGTGATGCATGATCGGTGCGGCAGAGGCGACGGTGGGGATGCGCAACTGCCCCGCCAGCCGGGTCAGCCGCTCAAAGCGCAGCCGGTCATGCCCGTCATAGGCGGGGGCCATCAGCAGGTGACAGGCGGGGCCAAGGCGGCGCGTGACCTGTTTCGCCTGCGCCCACCAATCGCCCGCGCCGCGCGGATGGGTCAGGATGTGGGCCGGGCCGTGGAGGAGCAGTTCCAACCCGTCGGCGAATTGCCAGAGGTCGGGAAGGCCCAGATCGCAAGAGCCTTTCCCGGTCCGCAACCGGCCCGCCGACAGCATCCGGCAGAGGTTCGCCCATCCGCGCCGGTCCCGGGGCAGGGCGGTGAGCGTCAGCCCCTCTCGCAGAACCAGCCTTGCAGCAGGCAGAAGGCGGGGCAGATGGAAGATCGGCGCGCGGGGCGGATCGGGCAGATGGGCCGGTTTCGGGGGACCGATCGGATCTTTGTCCGCCGCTTGCCGCTCGGCGATCTGGCGTTTGATCTCCTTCAGCTCGGACCAGGCGCGCACGATCCCGGCGACCGAGTTTTCATCGGCAATCGCAATGGCCTCCAGCCCCAGCAGGGCCGCGCGGCGCGCATACTCCTCGGGGTGCGATCCTCCCGTCAGGAAGGTGAAGTTGGAGGTGATGGAGAGCTCTGCGAATCCCATGGTGTTGGGTAGTATATTCACCTTTTGTTCTCATTTGGAGTACCTGCAACGACGGGCTCTTCATGTGCCGTTCCATATGAGGATCGGGCCAACATCACCGGCGCGCGGCAAAGGCCTTTCGAAAGGCCTTCCTACCGCCCGGCCTCGCAGGTCTCGCCCCGCATGCAGGCGGTGATCTGGTCGAGGTCCTGCTGTGACGGGTTGTAAATCACCCAACCCGGACAGGGGCCGATGCCGAGGTGGTACTGACGGTCCTCATCCACCCTCAGGAAGGCCAGCACCTCGCGCCCCTCTTCGGGCGGGGAACCACACCAGCTGAGCACGCAGTTCACCCGCACTGTCACCTCCAGTTCCACCGGCGTGCGAAAGCCGACACGGCTGCCGAGATCGCCGTAGAACAGCATCTCGACGCTGTAGGGCGGCGGTGTGTCCGGGTCGTCGGTATCGGGCGGCAAAGGCACATCCGGCCCATTGCGCAGGAAGGCCCCGTGCACGATCACATAGCGCGTGCTGGCCTCGGCGGCCTGCTGGTACATCGCGGCGGCGTCGAGATAGGCGCAGGACAGGGACAGCGCGGGGCCGGTTGTTGCAGCGAGGATGGCAAGGGTCAGAAGCAGGCGGTGGATCATGGCGGCCTCCGGCAAGGGGCGGTCAGGATAGCACGAGCGGGGCCGTGTTCACACCAGCCCGAACTCCGACAGGACCGCCTGATAGATCGGGCGCTTGAATTCCACGATGGTTTCCAGCAGCGCAGTGGGGTCCATCCAGCGCCAGTCGGAGAACTCGATATCCTTGTAGGACAGGTCGATCACCTCATCGGGCGCATCCAGCCGCATCAGAAACCACATCTGTTTCTGGCCGCGAAACTTGCCGCCCCACCTCTTCCCGGCAATCTCGGACGGGAAATCATAGGGCAGCCAGTCGGCGGTCCGCGCCACCAGCGTCACATGGTCAGACGAAACGCCGGTCTCCTCCAGCAACTCGCGCCGGGCGGCGGCCTCTGGCTCCTCGCCCTTGTCGACGCCGCCTTGAGGCATCTGCCACGCGGGCACATCCATATCGGCGCGCTGTCCGGCAAAAACCTGCCCGGCGCGGTTGATCAGAACCACGCCGACGCAGGGCCGATAGGGCAGCTTTGCCAGGTTTTCGGGAGTCATTGGACCCGCGCCCCCTTAGCGGGGACGCAGGGCGTTCAGGCCGTGCAGGATGTCGATGGCATAGGCCAGCTGATAGTCCTGCGCGCGCAGTTCGGCGGTGGCGCGGGCCTGTTCCTGTTCTTCCTCCAACTGGCGGATTTCATCCTCGGTCAGGGTCGCGTTGGACAGGGCCCCGCGCAGTCCGGCCTCGGTACGCTGCGGACGGCCATTATCCTCGACCTCACCCACTTCGCGCTGTTCCACGAGGATATCGGGGGCCACGCCAAGCGCCTGGATCGACCGGCCCGATGGGGTGAAATAGAGCGACGTGGTCAGACGCATCGCGCCATCGCCCTGCACCGGCATCACCGACTGGACCGAGCCCTTGCCGAAGCTGTTGGTGCCCACGACAACCGCCCGGCGGTGATCCTGAAGTGCACCGGCCACGATCTCGGAGGCCGAGGCAGAGCCGCCATTGATCAGCACCACCATCGGCAGGCCGTCAATGAGGTCGCCCGGCGTTGCGTTATAGCGCTCGCCGTCTTCGGGATTGCGGCCTCGGGTCGACACGATCTCGCCCTGGTCAAGGAACGCGTCCGAGACGCGAATGGCCTGGGTCAGCAGCCCGCCGGGGTTGTTGCGCAGGTCCAGAACCACGCCTTCCAGGTTCTCGATCCCGCCGACCTCTGCGATCATCTCTTCCAGCCCGTCGCGCAGGTTCGGATAGGTCTGTTCGGTAAAGCTGGCGATCCGAAGAATGGCGGTGTTGCCTTCCAGACGGTGACGCACGGCGGTCAGGCGGATTCGGTCGCGCACGATGGTGATGTCGAAGGGTTCATCCTCGCCTTCACGCACGATGGTCAGCACGATTTCAGATCCGATTTCACCGCGCATCATGTCGACGGCATCTTCCAGGGTCAGGCCAAGCAGCGTGACCCCGTCCACATGGGTGATGAAATCACCGGCCTCGACGCCCGCTTCCATGGCGGGGGTGTCATCCATCGGGGTGATGACCCTGACGAAGCCCTCTTCCTGCGTCACCTCGATGCCAAGGCCGCCGAATTCGCCCCGCGTATGGGTCTGCATGGATTCATAGTCGCTCGGCGGCAGGTAAGAGCTGTGCGGGTCAAGCGACATCAGCATGCCGTTGATCGCGGCCTCGATCAGTTCCGCCTCGTCCACGTCTTCGACATAGTAGGTGCGGATCCGCTCGAACACATCGCCGAACAGGTCGAGCTGTTCGTAAACGGTCGAGTTGCGAATGTTCTCCTGGGCGATCAGGGGGCCGGCGACTTGGGTGGTCAGCAGAATACCCGCCGCGGTGCCGCCGAGGGCCGCCATCATGAACTTTCTCATTTTCTCAAATCCTCACTGGTCTTGTGTCGCAAACCACGCGGTCGGGTCCACGGGCTCTCCGGCCTCTCTCAGTTCCATATAAAGCGTTTCCGACAGCTCTCCACCAGACGCAAGCGGGTCAGAAACGATCAATTCTTCGCGGTTTGGCGCTTCACCGCCCATCAAACCGACGGGATCACCCGATGCCAGCAGGTCCCCGGCCCTTACGAACAGCTCTCCCAGCCCTGCGAGAATCAGCAGATGGTCCCCTTGCGGTTCAAGGATGATGACATTGCCATAGTCCAGAAGCGGCCCCGCATAGCGCACCGTCGCGTGCCACGGGGCCGAAACAAGCGCCCGGGATTCGGCTGCAAGGATCAGACCGGGCCGGGTCACACCCGCCGCATCTGACTGGTTGAAGCCGCGCAGAATTCGCCCTTGAAGGGGCAGAGGAAGCTGGCCGCGCTGATCGTTGAAAGAGGGCAGCCGGGTGCTGGCGTCGGCCATCACGTCAAGCGCGCGAATGGCCGTTGCGAAACTATCCAGAGTTTCGGCGCTTTGGGTCAGTTCCAGCAGCGCATCCGTGTCAGAGGTAAACCGCGGCGGCAAAGTACGCCGTTCGGCCATCGCCTGGCTGAGCGCAACACGGGCTTCCTGCACGCCAGTCAGCCCGGCGGACAGTTGGTCTTCGGCGGTTTCCTGAACCGCGCGCAGCAGGGCCAGTTCCTCCAACTGGCGGCGTAGTTCCATGGCTTCGGCGGCAACGGCCGGGGTGACCTCTGACACGATCATGCCGGACCGCGCGGTGCCCACGGGGCCACCCGGATGGATCAGCAAAAGCGGCGCGGGCGCGGCCTGCATGGATTGCAGAACCCCCAGAAGTCGGCCCAACCGTTCCTGTTCTGCCTCGAACACGACCGTGATCGACTGTTCCCGGATCGCCGCCCGCCGCATGCCTTCGCGCAGGGCCGACAGGCCTTCCTCATAGGCACGGATCGTTTCCGTCAGCGCATCGACCCGGTCGCGGGCGTCGTCGGCCTCGGCCATGGTCAGGGCCGCGCGTTCCAGCATCTGCGCCGCACGTTGCGCGGTCAAGGCAGGGTCGTTCGTCTGCGCGAATGCTGCAGAACCATAGGCACAAAGCGCCGTGATCAGCGCCATCAGCCTCATGCAAACAGGCACTTTCCAGTCATTTCGGCAGGGGGGTCGAGCTGCATCAGCTTCAGCACAGTGGGTGCCAGATCGGCCAGCCGCCCGTCCTGCATGGTCACGCCCTCCGGCCCGCCAAACAGGATCACCGGCACCGGGTTCAGCGTATGCGCGGTGTGCGGCCCGCCGGTTTCCGGGTCGATCATCATGTCGCAATTGCCATGATCCGCCGTGACGATCATCGCGCCACCCACCTTCTCCAGCGCCGCAACCGCCGCACTGAGCCCCTGGTCAACCGCTTCACAAGCCTTCACGGCAGCGGGGATGATGCCGGTATGCCCCACCATGTCGGGATTGGCGAAATTCACGACGATCAGATCGTATTGCTTCTCGATTGCGTCCACGAGATGCGCTGTCACCTCGCCCGCCGACATCTCCGGCTGCAGATCATAGGTCGCGACCTTTGGCGATTTCGGCATGTAGCGGTCTTCGCCTTCGACCGGGTCTTCCTTGCCGCCATTGAGGAAGAAGGTGACATGCGGATATTTCTCGGTTTCCGCGATATGGAACTGGGTGCGGCCATGGCTGGCGACCCATTCAGCCAGAGTGTTGACGATATCCTGCTTGGGAAAGATCACGTCGAGATAGGCGTTGTGCCGATCGGAATATTCCACCATCCCGCAGGTCGCAGCCCAGTTGGGGCGGGTGGAAATGTCGAATTCAACGAATGTCGGATCGGCCAGCGCGGCAAGGATTTCCCGCGCGCGATCGGCGCGGAAGTTGAGGAACAGAAGGCCGTCGCCGTTCTTGGGCTGCTGGTAGCCAGCAATCCGCGTCGCGGTGATGAATTCGTCGTTCTCGCCCCGTTCATAGGCGGCCTGAATGGCGGCCTCGGCACTGGCGGCTTCGTGGCCTTTCCCTTCAATAACAAGGTCATAGCCCTGCTGCACCCGCTCCCACCGGTTGTCGCGGTCCATGGCGTAGTAGCGACCGATCAGACTGCCGATAAGGGCGCCATCGGGCAAAGCGGCGTCAAAGGCTGCGACGGTCTCGATTGCGGACCGTGGGGCGACGTCGCGACCATCTGTAATCGCATGAATTTGAACGGGAATTCCGGCATCTGTCAGGGCGCGGACGGTTTCCAGGATGTGGCTCTCGTGGCTGTGCACACCGCCGGGGCTGGTGAGGCCGGAGACATGCGCAACACCGCCGGTTTTCTTCATCTTTTCAATGAATTGCAACAAAGCGGGGCGCTCTCTGTAGCTGCCATCCTCGATCGCAAGGTCAATCTGCCCCAGATCCATCGCCACGACACGCCCCGCACCGATATTGGTGTGGCCCACTTCGGAGTTGCCCATCTGCCCCGTGGGCAGGCCCACATCAGGCCCGTAGGTGATCAGCGTGGCGTTCGGGCAGGTCGCCATAAGCCTGTCAAAACAAGGGGTTGCAGCGAGGGAGGGGGCATTTCCCGGCCCATCTGGTGCCAGACCCCAACCATCGAGAATGCACAGGACGACAGGTTTGGGCACGGCCATGAGAGACCCCTTTTTCACAACGCTCCCCCGCGTTCTAGGCCCGCCGGGAGGCACACGCAATCCCTACCGGGCGGCTTCGGAACCCGCCCCGAAAGAGGGGGGTGCCCCCCGTACACCCCCTGTACACCCCCTGTACACCGGGCGTGCAGACGCAGAGGGGGCGGTTAAGAAGTCGATATGAACCAGAAATTGATGTGAACGGCGGGCCTGAGCCCCGATGTCACTCCACCCTTCGGCACAAACCGTCTGTTCCGACCCGAAACAGCTTTGAAATTGCCCTGATTGAGAGGGTGTGATCACCTGCGTAGCTCCACCGTGCTCTGACCAGTGGACCTTGATCGACGTGCATAGAGCCCTCTCTACCAAAGGATCATCTGAATGAAGTCTTGTCGGTGAGTTTTTGAGACTGGCATCACGCAAAAAGGCCCCGGCATTCTCGCGCGGGGCCTTTTCTGTTTGGTGTAGTCCCCCGGCGGACCGGACTGGGTGGGGGCAAGAAAACCGATCCGCCGGGGGCGAGACAATGCTCGTCACTACAAGGACAGGTTTGGCGTCGAGGCAGGGCGAATTGAGGGAGGGCGCGGGAAATTCCGGCGGCTCTTTCATGGCAATTGCAGGGCAGGTCTTGATAAGTCGCGACATGAGGGCCAAGCTTGCATCATGGACATGCAAATTCAGCCCAGGGGCCCGGTCCCCCCACAGCCGGAGCAGGTGGCGTTTCACCGGACGGAGCTTGGCGCTATCCTGGGCCTTTACGGGCGCATGGTCGCTGCCGGTGAATGGCGCGACTACGGGATATCCTGCCTGAGAGAGGTGGCGGTCTTTTCCGTCTTCCGCCGCACAGCGGAACATCCCATCTACCGGATCGAAAAACGCCCGAAGCTGCGCGACCGGCAGGGGCAGTATGCCGTCATCGGCATGGACGGGCGCATTCTGAAACGCGGGCATGATCTGAAGATTGTGCTGCGGGTGCTGGAACGCAAGCTGATCCGGGTGGTCGAATAAGGCCTCAACCGCCGGGTTTCAGAAACCTGCGCCGCGCCGCGATCGGACCCTCGCCCTTGTCTTCGATTCTAGCGGCGGCGTCTTTCAACGGCTCATAGGCCACCGCCATATGGGTGGCATTGGCGTGCAGCAGCATCCGCTCATTCGCCATGAAGCCCACATGCCCTTGCCAGAACACCAGATCGCCCCGCACGAAGGGCTCGCCCTGATGCAATTCGCGCCCCAACACCATCTGCTGATCGGAATCGCGCGGGCAATCGACGCCGCAGGCCAGCAGGGCCATCTGCACCAGACCGGAGCAGTCGATGCCCCACCGGCTGGACCCGCCCCACAGGTAGGGCGACCCAAGGAACAGGTCCGCCACGCCGACCGGATCGCCGAACCGGGCGCGGATCGGTTGCAGATGCGGGCGCGGGATGAAATGGCCGGTGTGGATGCGGACGTAGTCGTCGCGTTCCCCTACCACCTTGACCTGAGAGCCGAAGAAAATGGCAACCTCGGGCGGGGCCTTGAGATCGGGCTTGGGGTAGAGATGCGTGGCGGGGGCGGTGATCCAGTGGGTCGGCTGCTCGGGCGAGGCCAGCGCGCCGGACAGCATGTAGCCCACCTGCCCGTCCCGTTCGGCCTGCCCGAAGGCGAAGCCGTCATCGGTTTCGAGAACGTGAAAGACCTCGCCGAACAGCAACTGGCTGACCCGCTTGCCGCGCGGTTCGTCGGTGATGTTGGCCATGGGCTGCATCACCATCATGCGTCTGCCTTGCACGAATTTCTCGGCCTCGACCTGCCCTTCAAGGCTGACATGCGCCACGCGGCCATTGGTCGGGGTGATGCGCGGATCAGTCATTGCTGAGAACCTCGGGCAGGGCGGCAAGGATCGCCCGCGCAGCCTGGCCGACGCCGCCCTTGGGCCGGGCGGGCGCGTCAGAGGGCTGCCAGCCGTAGATATCGAAATGACAGAAGCGCGGCACGTCCCCGGCGAAGCGCCGCAGGAACAGCGCGGCGGTGATTGACCCTGCAAAGCCCCCCTTCGGGGCATTGTCCAGATCGGCAATGCCGGGTTCGATCATCGCCTCGTAGGGGGCGTGAAACGGCATCCGCCAGACCGGATCCGCGACGCGGGCAGCGGCCGTGGACAGCGCCCCCGCAAGGCCATCGTCATCGGTGTAGAACGGTGCGATATCCGGCCCGACCGCGATCCGTGCCGCCCCGGTCAGGGTGGCCATGCAGATCAGCAGATCGGGGGGTGTTTCACTGGCCAGAGTCAGCGCATCGGCCAGCACGAGGCGCCCCTCGGCATCGGTGTTGTTGATCTCGACGGTCAGGCCGTTGCGCGCGGTCAGGATGTCACCGGGGCGGAAGGCATTGCCCGCCACCGCGTTTTCCACCGCCGGGATCAGGACGCGCAGGCGCAGTTCCATCCCCGCCCCCATGATCATCCGCGCGAGGCCAAGGACGGTGGCCGATCCGCCCATGTCCTTCTTCATCAGGCCCATGGAGGCACCGGGCTTCAGGTTCAGCCCGCCGGTGTCGAAACAGACGCCCTTGCCGACCAGCGTGACAAGCGGGCCGGTGCTGCCCCAGGTCATCTCGATCAGACGCGGTTCCTGTGCGGCGGCGCGGCCGACAGCGTGGATCATCGGGAAATTGGCGGTCAGCAGGTCGTCGCCCTTGGTGACAGAGATCGACGCGCCGAACCCGTCTGCCAGCGCCCGCACCGCAGTCTCCAGCTGATCCGGGCCCATGTCGTTTGCGGGGGTGTTGATGAGGTCGCGGGTCAGCGCCTCTCCCGCCGCGATGTTTTCCAGTGCCGAGGCGTCCAGCCCCTCCGGCGCGACCAGCGCGGCCTTTGGCGCGGGGGCGTTCTTGTACCTGCCAAAGCGGTAGCCGGACAGAAGCCAGCCAAGCGCGGCCTCTTCCTGTTCCGCCTCGGGCAACCCCTCTGGCATCTGGTAGGTTCCCTCAGGCAAGGTGGCCAGCGCCGCCCCGAGTGCAAAGCGCTTGCGGGCCCGTGCGTCGGCGGTGCCGCGTCCAAGCAGCACACAAGCGATACCGCCATCCGCATCCGGCAGCAGACAGGTTTCGCCAAGCCCGGCGGTAAAGCCGGTCGACTGCGCCCAGGCGGAGTGTGCGGCGGGCAGTGCCGCAAGCGAGTCATCCAGCGCATCGGGGTCGATACAGGTTACCGGGATCGCGCCGGGATCGGCGGGGGAAAAACGTCTGTCCATGGTCATCCGTCACAAAAAGGGCTGGCGACAACCTAACGTGACGGGCTGTGTCTGCAAGGTTGATCAGCCGGTTACATCCTCCAGATCCCAGATTGCATGGATGGATCTTTCGCCGACCCGCAGCAATCGGGCATGGGTGGCGGCCAGGGCCACCTGATCGCCGCTGCCGATACAGGCCAGCACATCGCGGGCCACCCGCGCCAGTGTTGCCATGCCGATCCGGTCCGAGGCTGCGGCCAGATTGCGGACCGGGCGCAGCAAGTCGGCCCCGACCGGATGCAGGCGCCGGATCGTCTGAAGATGCAGATTGATCGCCTGCAACGCGCTGGCAACCTCATGCTCTGCGCGGATTTCTCCGATTTCGTCACAAAGGTGTTCCAGCCGTTCGGGATTGAACCGCGCGGGCTCTTCCGGCCGCAGCCTGCTTACGTCCTGCTCCATCACTCACTCCACTTCCGCCCCCACGGATAGGGGGACTCTGCCCCGGCTTGCTGAAGAAACCGTTAGGCCCGCGACCAAAAAAAGCTCGAACTTTCGGGGAATGCAGCCTATCAGGGGCGACGCGAAGACTGAGGAACATCCATGGACTACGTCTCCCCCCTGCCGACCTACCTGACACGGCGCTACCATAGCTGGAAGGCGACGGAGTACGCCGAGAACCAGGCCTGGTTCCGTCGCCTGGCGGAAGAGGGGCAGCGCCCGCGCGCCATGGTGATTTCCTGCTGCGACAGCCGGGTGCATGTCACGTCGATCTTCGGGGCTGAATCGGGCGAGTTCTTCATTCACCGCAACATCGCCAATCTGGTGCCCCCCTATGCGCCCGATGGCGATCACCACGGCACATCGGCAGCGGTCGAATATGCCGTCACGGCGCTGAAGGTCGCCAACATCATGGTGCTTGGCCATTCCAATTGCGGTGGCGTCAATGGCTGCATCCAGATGGTGTCGGGCAACGCACCGGAACTGGAGAAACCCACAAGCTTCGTAGGCCGCTGGATGGATATCCTGCGCCCCGCCTGCGAGGAAACCGCCAGCATCAACGATCAAGATGAACGCCAGCAAGCGTTGGAAAAGCAGTCGGTTCTTGTGTCGCTGGCCAACCTGATGACCTTCCCCTTCGTGTCCGAGTCGGTCGAAGCCGGTCGGCTCAGCCTGCACGGCCTCTGGAACGAAATCGCGTCCGGGGCCTTGGAAATGTATGAACCAGAGTCTAAATCCTTTGTAAAAGTGTAGGGAATTTCGGAACCGTTCTGCGGCCTCTGAACAGCCCGTCGGAATGTGGGGACGACATGGACCAGATACTTTCGCTGGCAGCAGAGAACCTGCTGTCGCCCATCATCCTCTTTTTCGTGCTTGGATTCGCTGCCGCCTATGCGAAATCCGACCTGACGGTGCCAGAGGCCGTGGCCAAGGCCATGTCGCTCTATCTGCTGTTTGCCATCGGGTTCAAAGGCGGGGCCAGCGTGGCGTCGCACGGGGTGGACACGACGCTGATCCTGTCTCTGGTGGCGGGCGTGGCGTTGTCCTTCGTTCTGCCGTTGGTCGCCTTCGCCTTGCTGCGCGTCATGTCGGGGCTGGACGTCACCAACGCCGCCGCCGTCGCCGCGCATTACGGGTCAATCTCTATCGTGACCTTCGTGGCGGGCACCTCGGTGCTCGATTCTGCGGGGCTGGCGGGCGAGGGCTTCATGGTCGCCGTCGCCGCCGCGATGGAGGCGCCCGCCATACTCGCCGCGCTGTGGCTGATTGCGCGCTACGGCGACAAATCGAACAGCGAAGAGATGGATGGCGAGCTGTTGCGGGAAATCCTTCTCAATGGCTCCATCGTGCTGCTGATCGGGTCGTTCCTGATCGGCGCGATCACCGGAGCGGACGGGCTGGCCCGGATCGAGAGCTTCATCGTCGCGCCCTTCCAAGGCGTGCTCTGCCTGTTCCTGCTGGATATGGGGCTGGTTGCGGGCCGTGGCCTGCGCAGCGCAGCGGGGGTTCTGCGGCCCGGCCTGCTGGCCTTCGGGATCGTCATGCCGCTGGTGGGCAGTCTCTTTGGCCTTGCCGCCGGGATGCTGATTGGCCTGTCGGCGGGGGGCGTGGCGCTCTTTATGGTCCTGTCGGCCTCGGCCTCCTATATCGCGGTGCCGGCGGCCATGCGCGTGGCCCTGCCAGAGGCGAATCCGTCCATCTACCTGACGCTCTCACTCGGCGTCACCTTCCCCTTCAACCTGACCCTGGGCATTCCGATCTACCTTGCCATTGCCCGCACCGTGACCGGAGGCTGACCCATGCAGACCCACAAGGCAAAACGTGTCGAGATCATCATCGAATCGATGATGGAACGCCGCCTGACCGAGGCGCTGCGCAAGGCCGATGTGACGGGTTACACCATCCTGCCCGTCAAGGGCGGCTCGGGCCGGTCCGGGGAATGGAGCCGCGCGGGCCAAGTCAGCCGGGCGGGCGGGATGCTGGCTGTGGTCTGCATCATCAAACCCGATCGGCTGGATGCGTTGCTGGACGCCGCCTTCGCGGTTGTAGAACGTCATATCGGCGTGGTCAGCGTCACCGATTGCGAGGTGCTGCGGGCCGAGCGGTTCTGACGCCCGGCCCTGTCGCTTAGGGGCGCCAGAAAAGGTCGTAGCCCTCGGGCCAGGACATATCAGCCTCCATCCGGATCGTGCGGGTTTCCCCCGGACCGACAGTCAGATCCCAGGCATGGATGCCCCGCTGGCCGTCAAGATTTTCAACGCTTGGCGCGATGGAAAGGGTCAGATCAAGCTCCAGATCGTCCTGTTCCGTGTATGGCACCGCGTAGAGGATGCGCACATCCTCTGGCTGGTCCGAGACATTGGTGACGCCAAATTCCACCACCTGCCGCTGCACGTTGGACCGGTTGAAGAACCCCTCGTCGCCTTCATTCCGCGACAGATCCCGCCAAAAGAGTTGCAGGTGATCGACGGACCCGAAGGGCAGTTCAATCTCACCGCCGGGCGGGATCGTGTCCATGTACTCATCCGCCAGGAACGCCGCATCGCGGTAGACGGCCATGTCGCCGGGGATTAGCGGCTGGCCCGTGGTGTTCTCTGCCCGCGCAATCAGGAAGGCGGTGTCGTCGTGGCGTGGGTTGGCCTCGATGGTGATCTCGGGATCAAGGGTAAGCGCGTCGAAGGGAACCAGTGTCTCCGCGCCCTGGCTCAGTGTTTGAGGATCGGCAACGGAGGCATTGAAAGACAGGCCGAAGCTTTCGAACGAGGCCCTGTCCTCCATGACGATCACTGGCTCCATCGCCGGTTCCACGAAGCCTGCCCCGGCGAGGCGTCCATCGAAGATTTCCTGCGGGCGCTCTTCCTCGATCCTCGCGAGAGAAGGCCAGACACCGCTCATATCCAGATCCTGGCCCCATTCCTCGCCAGACAGGGTCAGGGCAACCGCGTCCCACCTGTCGGGCAGATAGCTTTCTACCCGCGCGGTGCGGTCCAGCGTCAGCGTACCATCCATGGTAGACAGGCGCGCGGTGTAGGCCATGGTCCAGCCAAAACTGCCGAGCGTATGGGTCAGGACAAGCGGTAGATCGGAGTCCTCGGTCACCTCAATCGGGATCGCCAACGCGATGCTGTTTGCGCCAAGCGGATAGAGCGCCCGCAACGCTGCTTCTGCCTCGCTCAGGTCCATCTGCAAATCGGCTATCGTCGCAAGCTGTTCATCCCGTGCATGCTCTGCTGCGAGCAAGTCCGACACCAGCCCCTGCATCTGCTGGCCAAGCATGGCCATCACGGCGCCGATGTCGTCCGGGGATGTCACCTCGCCGGACCCGCTGGCGGCATAGCTTTCAAGATAGCGCCGTTGAAGGGCCAGCGTGCCGAGCCCCGCTTCGAGACGGGCAAGCTCATCTTCCGCCGCTTCGATTTCGGCCTCCAGTGTCTCGATCCGCGCGCGCTGGCTGGCTTGGGCTTGGGTGTCGAACTGGCCGTCTTCAAAACCCGGCGACAGCTCGATCCGCACCGGCCCCAATGGGGTGCCATCGGACAGCGCGGCGCTGACGACACCGGCATCCTGCATGTAGGGCGGCACCGGCACCAGCAACCGGTGCGCGCCCGCGGGCACTGTCACCGTCGCTTGCCGTGTCACCTCGGCCGCGCCGCCATAGATCGTGGCGTGGGTTACGTCGGCGCGCACGGGAATGTTGTCGGCATGGGCCATGCCCGCCGCGAATACGCCAATGGCAAATGTATGAAATCTCATTGAAAAACCCTCCAAGCAGGTTGTGCAAGGAGGGTTCATCTTCTTCGTCGAATCGTCAAGCAGCCTTTCGGCTCAGCCCTTTTTCAGCACCCGTCTGCCGAGCGTTTCGGCGATCTGGACCGCGTTCAGCGCCGCGCCCTTGCGCAGGTTGTCGGACACGCACCACAAGTTGATGCCGTTCTCGATGGTGCTGTCCTGGCGGATGCGGCTGATGAAGGTGGCGTAATCGCCAACGCATTCCACCGGGGTCACGTAGCCACCGGCCTCGCGCTTGTCGACCACCAGAATGCCCGGTGCCTCGCGCAGGATGTCGCGAACTTCATCCTCGTCGATGAACTCTTCGAACTCGATGTTGATCGCTTCGGAATGGCCGACGAAGACCGGCACCCGCACGCAGGTTGCGGTGACCTTGATCGAGGGGTCCACGATCTTCTTGGTTTCGGCCACCATCTTCCATTCTTCCTTGGTCGAGCCGTCTTCCATGAAGACGTCGATATGCGGAATCACGTTGAAGGCGATCTGCTTGGGGTAGACCGACGGGGGCACTTCCTGACCCGGCACATACATGCCCTTGGTCTGGTTCCACAGCTCGTCAATCGCATCCTTGCCGGTGCCGGACACGGATTGATAGGTGCTGACCACAACCCGCTTGATCTTGGCGCGGTCATGCAGCGGCTTCAGCGCCACGACCATCTGTGCGGTGGAACAGTTCGGATTCGCGATGATCATCTTCTTGGCGTAGCGATCGACCGCCTCGGGATTCACCTCTGGCACGACCAGCGGAATGTCCGGGTCGTAGCGGTAGAGCGAGCTGTTATCGATCACCACGCATCCGGCCTTGGCGGCTTTGGGCGCATAGATCTTGGTCGCGTCCGACCCGATGGCGAACAGCGCGATATCCCATCCGGTGAAATCGAACGTGTCCAGATCCTGGGTTTTGACTGTCTTGTCGCCAAAGCTGCACTCGGTCCCAAGGGAACGACGCGACGCCAGCGCGGCAAGCTCATCCACCGGGAACTGGCGCTCGGCCAGGATGTTCAGCATTTCGCGGCCCACGTTACCCGTGGCGCCGACAACGGCAACTCTATAGCCCATGATCTTGTCCTCTTGGTTGGGAACAGCGGCGCACATATCGCATGGGCACGGGAATCAAAAGGGGCATCAGGCTTGACTTATGCTGCAATTGCGAACATGTGACACCCATGCCTTTCTGCCGCGTGAGCAGTGAAGCCTGCGCAGATGCGCCAAAGGCTCAGGGCAACCCTATCTTCCCAGTCCCCATCACGCAGGGTCTGACGGTCCGGCCGGTTCAATGGGATCCGCCCGTTTCGCAGAGCGCCTGACCGCACCCTCGCTGTTCCCGAGTCTCGGGAACGATGATCTGTATTCACCCGAGCGCGACATCGCGCCGGAAAGGAAAAACGTGTTCGATTTCGATATGCTCGGCCTCTCGCCGACACTGCTGGCTGCGGTCAAATCCGCTGGCTACGACACCCCCACCCCGATCCAGAACCAGGCGATCCCGCTGGCGCTGGCCGGTCACGACATCATGGGCCTGGCCCAGACCGGCACCGGCAAGACGGCGGCCTTCGGCCTGCCGCTGGTGGAGCATCTGCTGACCCATCAAGGCAAGCGCGAACCCAAATCCGTCAAGGCGCTGATCCTTGCGCCGACGCGCGAGCTGACCAACCAGATTGCAGAGCATCTGCGCGTGTACACCAAGGGCTCTCACCTGCGGGTTGGCACTGTTGTGGGCGGTCAGTCCATCAATGTGCAGATTCGCTTTCTGGAACGTGGCACCGATATTCTGGTCGCCACCCCCGGTCGCTTGATGGATCTTATGGACCGCCGCGCCGTGCGGCTGGACCTTGCGCAGTTCCTGGTGCTGGACGAGGCCGACCAGATGCTGGACCTCGGCTTTATCCACGCACTGCGCCGGATCGCACCGGAACTGGGCACCCCCCGTCAGACCATGCTGTTTTCGGCCACCATGCCCAAGCAGATGGAGGAGCTGTCGCGCACCTATCTGACCAATCCGCGCAAGGTGCAGGTCTCGCCGCCGGGCAAGGCCGCCGACAAGGTCACGCAGAGCGTGCATTTCATGCCCAAGGGTGAAAAGCCCCTCAAGCTGCGCGAACTGCTGCGCCGTCATCCCGACACGCTGAGCCTTGTGTTTTCGCGCACCAAACATGGCGCGGAAAAGCTGATGAAAGGGCTGGTGGCCGACGGGTTCGACGCCGCATCCATTCATGGCAACAAGAGCCAGGGCCAGCGCGACCGCGCCATCAAGGCCTTCAAGGACGGTCAGGTGAAGATCCTCGTCGCCACGGATGTGGCCGCGCGGGGCATCGACATTCCCGACGTGCGCACCGTGTATAACTATGACCTGCCGGAAGTGCCCGACAACTACGTTCACCGCATCGGCCGTACCGCGCGGGCGGGCCGTGATGGCGAGGCGATTGCCTTTTGTTGCGCCGAAGAGGTCGGGCTGCTGAACCAGATCGAGAAAGTCATGAAGGTCAGTATTCCCGTTGGCAGCGGCCGCAAACCCGAAGAGGTCAAGGTCGACAAGCCCAAGCGCGGTGGCGGTGGTGGCGGTGGTGGCCAGCGTCGTCGTCGTCCGCAAGGGGGCGGCGGTGGACAGGCTCAGGCCCCGGCCAAGCCCCGTCAGGCCCGCCGCAACAAACAACGCCGCTCACCTGCCGCCTAATCAATAAAAAAGGGGCCGCATCGCGCGGCCCCTTTTCTGTCTTTGCAATGGCGTCAGATCAGATCGCCGCCTTGCGCATTTCCTCAAGATAGATCTCGCGGATGCGCGGGGCGATGTCGCCGACCTTGCCGGTGCCCACGGGCGCGCCGTCGATTTCGACCACAGGCATCACGAAGGCGGAGGCGGAGGTCACGAAAGCCTCTGCCGCATTCTGCGCCTCTTCGATGGTGAAGGGGCGCTCCTCCACCTTCATCTGCGCCTCGCGGGCAAAACGCAGCACGGCGGCGCGGGTGATCCCGTGCAGGATGTCGTTCGACAGCTGCCGGGTGACGATGGTGCCGTCCTTGGTCACGATATAGGCGTTGTTCGAGGTGCCCTCGGTCACGAAACCATCTTCAACCATCCAGGCATCGTCGCAGCCCGCCTTCTTCGCCGCCATCTTGCCGAGCGAGGGATAGAGCAGTTGCACCGTCTTGATGTCGCGGCGGCCCCACCGGAGGTCTTCGACCGAGATCACCTTCATGCCGGTCTTGGCCTGCGGCGCATCTGCCAACCCCGGCTTGTTCTGGGTGAACAGAACGATGGTCGGCGCGGTGTCTGCGGGCGGGAAGGCGAAGTCGCGGTCATCAGGCGCGCCACGGGTGATCTGCAGGTAGATCAACCCGTCAGTGATCCCGTTCCGCTCGACCAACTGGCGATGCACCTCCAGCAAATCGTCGGTGCTGATCGGGTTTGCCATCTCCAGCTCATTCAGCGAGCGTTCCAGCCGCTTGGCGTGACCGGCGAAGTCGATGAGCTTGCCGCCGAGCACGGAGGTCACCTCATAGACACCATCGGCAAAAAGAAACCCCCGGTCGAAGATCGAGACCTTCGCTTCATTCTCTGGCAGATACTCGCCGTTCACATAGACGGTGCGGGTCATTCTTGTTTCCTTCTCAGACTTGGCGAACGGCGCCCTTGGCGGCGCTGGTGGTGAGGGCCGCATAGGCCTTGAGCGCGGTCGTCACCTTGCGGGCGCGCGGCTTGGCAGGTTTCCAGCCGGCAGCCTCCTGCGCGGCACGGCGCGTGGCCAGTTCCTCGTCCGACACGGCAAGGTTGATGGTGCGGTTCGGAATGTCGATCTCGATCCGGTCGCCATTCTGCACAAGGCCAATCGCCCCGCCTTCCGCCGCCTCGGGCGACACGTGCCCGATGGACAGCCCCGAAGTGCCGCCAGAGAACCGCCCGTCGGTCAGCAGTGCGCAGGCTTTCCCAAGCCCTTTCGACTTGAGGTAGGAGGTGGGGTAGAGCATTTCCTGCATCCCCGGCCCGCCGCGCGGCCCCTCGTAGCGGATGACAACCACGTCGCCTTCCTTGACCTTGCCGGTCAGAATGTTGCTGACGGCCTCATCCTGGCTTTCGCAGACATGGGCGGTGCCGGTGAATTGCAGGATCGAGGTATCGACGCCCGCGGTTTTCACGATGCAGCCATCCTCGGCGATATTGCCGAACAGGACCGCAAGGCCCCCATCCTGGCTGAAGGCGTTTTCCTTGTCGCGGATCACCCCGTTCGTGCGGTCGGTGTCCAGTTCCTTGTAGCGGTTCGACTGGCTGAAGGCCTGCGTCGTGCGCACACCGCCGGGGGCCGCCTTGAACAGGCTCTCCGCCTCGGGGTTGTTCGCCACCGCGATATCCCACTTGGCAATCGCCTCACCCATGGTGCTGGAATGTACGGTGTGACACTCGTTATGCAGCAGGCCCGCGCGGCTCAGTTCACCCAGGATCGAGAAGATGCCCCCGGCGCGGTGGACGTCCTCCATATGAACATTCGCCGTATTGGGCGCGACCTTGCACAGGCACGGCACCTTGCGGCTGAGCCGGTCCATGTCGGTCATGGTGAAATCCACCTCGCCCTCATGGGCAATCGCCAGCAGGTGCAGAACGGTGTTGGTGGACCCGCCCATGGCGATATCGAGGCTCATCGCGTTCTCGAACGCCTCAAACGTCGCGATCTCGCGTGGCAGCAGGCCCTTTTCCTCGCCCTCATAGTGACGCTTGGCGATCTCGACGATCTTGCGGCCCGCCTCAAGGAACAGGCCCTTGCGGTCAGAATGCGTGGCCAGCGTGGAGCCGTTGCCGGGCAGCGCCAGACCAAGTGCCTCTGCCAGACAGTTCATGGAATTCGCGGTGAACATGCCGGAGCACGACCCGCAGGTCGGGCAGGCGTTTTCCTCGATATGCTGCACTTGTTCGTCGGTGAAGGCATCGTTCGCGGCAGCAACCATCGCATCGACAAGGTCGATTTTGGTCATCTCCAGATCTTCGATGTCGATCTTGCCCGCCTCCATCGGCCCGCCAGAGACGAAAATCGCCGGGATATTCAGCCGCATCGCCGCCATCAGCATGCCGGGCGTGATCTTGTCGCAGTTCGAGATGCAGACCATCGCATCGGCGCAATGGGCGTTGACCATGTATTCGACGCTGTCGGCAATCACTTCGCGGCTCGGCAGGCTATACAGCATCCCGTCATGGCCCATGGCGATGCCGTCATCGACCGCGATGGTGTTGAATTCCTTGGCGACCCCGCCCGCCGCCTCGACCTCGCGCGCGACCATCTGGCCGAGGTCTTTCAGATGCACATGCCCCGGCACGAACTGGGTAAAGCTGTTGACGATGGCGATGATGGGCTTGTCCCAATCGCCATCGGTCATGCCGGTGGCGCGCCAAAGGCCACGGGCGCCGGCCATGTTGCGGCCATGGGTGGTCGTGCGGGAACGGTATCTGGGCATGTCGGTCCTCCTGTCGAGCGGGGATTGCTTAGCGCAAAGATAAGGGGAGGGCCATATGGGGAAAGGGGAAATTGGGTGGATCAACGGCAGGAAGAAGCTGCTGCAGGTGCGAGCGGACAGCCCTTCCCATTCAAGACACGTTATTTCGCTTCTAGCAGAAGGATATGCGCTTTTCCGGGCCACGTCTCCATTGTGTGCAGCAGCTTGAATCCAGCCGTTTCAGCGATCAGGGCGAGAGTTTCCGCAGTCCATAGCCACCACCACGGTCCATAGTTTGGCAAGCCGACTCCAAAGTTCCAAGGGTGATGCTCTTCCGAGTTGATATTGTGGACAGTAACGCCCGTGGCATCAAAGTGGCTCTTAAAGATCCTTTTCTTTTCACCACGCAAGGCTGGAATGAAGTACGAGTTTCCATCGCGCATATCTATCTCACCGAGATCTGTTTCGATTCGTTCAGGTACCGTCATTGATCCAAGCAACAAGAACTCTCGGGTCAAACTGCGAAGTCGCACAAGTGTGTGGAACGGGCTTGGTACGTGGTAAATAATTCCTGAACAGTGGACGAAATCAAACACGCCCGAACGTTCAGGGAGACTCGTGTCATCCAAGTTTCCGCGCATGCTGTTATAGGTGCCGGTCAACCCGAAAGAATCCATTCTTTTGTGGAAGAGTGTCCACCAGTCGGAGTCCTCCGGCATTGCATCAATCATGGTTGCAGAAGTTGCGCCCGCTTTTACGGCTGTCGATATGCGCTCGTTCTTCGTGCCCCATAACCCACCCACATCGGCAAAGGTTTTACCTTTGACCCGATCTTCAATTAGGCCGTTGTACTTTTCTTGCGTGCTAGTTTCTGCCATTTTCCAGCCTTTTATCTTGTTTGGTTTCTCTTGGCACACGGGCGCCAAATCCAACCCTTCAGCGTATCACCATTGACCAAAGAGTTTTCACGGCTCTCAGCACATGACAAGTGCGCATCACGAAACTTCGCTTCGCGCCCGCACGAAAAGTACCACTGGACGGGTGGGCCAGAATGTGACTCGTTCACTCACCACCTGCTACTCCGCACATACCAAGTGCACGCTAGCCCATCATTGCCAAGCGGAGTCTGCCAATCACGAGCCCGGTATGGCGGTCTGGCGATCGCGCTGCGCCTCCGGCGCTATTCGCGTGGGATGGTTGGCAAAACTGCAAATCCTACGAATTCTCTTCGGACCGTAGCCTATGCACTGCCCAAGTTAGACAGTCTTTCCGGGATAACCTGCTTCACTACAGATGCCCTGTTTAGGCTTTTAAGACAGTGTTCTCTGCACCAATGTAGACCCGAGGAGCGCCAAGTATGGACAAACTGGTTTTCTTAGTATGCGTGTGCACCGGCCTTGCCGCTTGCTATCCTTTCACGACGAGATACTCAGCAAAATATCTACATGAAGATCCTGGATCGTTCGCAAAACTGCTATTCTTGATGCCACTGGCGTTCAGTTTCCGCGGATATCTGGATCATGGACCGATGTCGATGCTACTTATGTTCCTGTTTTCGGTAGTGTTTTTTGCCACCCACTACGTCGTTAGTTCTGCTCTTATGTTTGCTGGAATCCTGTAGGAAGCGTCTAACCCGCATCGACGGCGTCCTGCGCAATCAATCGTCAGGCGCAACGATTGTAGGGTGGGCAGTTTGCCCACCGCCAAACCCCTCACCCCCACAACTCCGCACTCGCCGGATGCACCCCTGCCGCGTCGTAGACCAGCGGTGCGTCGCGGTCCTCGGCCAGCAGGAGCGGCCCGTCGAGGTCCACCACCTCTGCCCCCTGCGCCACCAGAACGGCGGGGGCCATGGCGAGCGATGATCCCACCATGCAGCCGACCATGACCTGATAGCCCTCGGCGCGGGCGGCGTCGCGCAGGGCGAGTGCTTCGGTCAGACCGCCGGTCTTGTCCAGCTTGATGTTGACCATGTCGTATTTGCCCTTCAGCCCCGGCAGGCTGGCGCGGTCGTGGCAGCTTTCATCGGCGCAGACGGGAAGGGGCCGCTCGATTTCCGCCAGCATGTCGTCCTGACCGGCGGGCAGGGGCTGTTCCACCATCTGCACGCCAAGGCGCAGGAGGTGGGGGGCGAGGTCGGCATAGACCTCTGCCGTCCAGCCCTCGTTCGCGTCGACGATGATGGGCGATTTGGGCGCGCCTTCGCGAACCGCCTCCAGCCGCGCCATGTCGTCGGGGGTGCCGAGTTTGATCTTCAGCAGCGGCCGATGCGCGTGTTTCGCGGCCTCTGCCCGCATGTTCTCGGGCGTATCCAGCGACAGCGTATAGGCGGTGATCAGCGGCTTCGGCGCGGACAGGCCCGCCAGTTGCCACACCGGCGCGCCGGTCTGCTTGGCCGCCAGATCCCACAGGGCGCAATCCACGGCATTGCGGGCGGCCCCAGCGGGCAGGGCGTCCTGCAGGTCCTGTCGGGAAACGCCCTCCGGCAGCCCCTCGATCTGCTCAGTCACACTCTCCAGCGTTTCGCCGTAGCGGGCATAGGGCACGCATTCGCCCTGCCCCACAACACCATCGGCGAAGGCGCGCACGGTCAGGACATGAGCTTCGGTCCGGCTGCCGCGGGCGATGGTGAAGACCTGCGCCAGCCGGAAGGTATCGGCGGTAACGGACAGCATCAGATCGCGTCGAGCGCATCCACCAGACGGCCCGCGCCCTGGCGGAACGGGTCGACGGCGGGCAGGCCCATCCGCTTCTCGGTCGCTTCGAGATAGGACAGCGCCTCGTCCTCGCCCATGTTCGAGGTGTTGACCGAAATGCCCACCACCTGACAGGCAGGGTTGGCGATGCGCGCCAGCGGCAGCGCCATGTCGCGCAGGGCCTCCAGCGAGGGCAGGTCATAACCCGGCAGGCCACGCATATGGGCGCGGGTGGGTTCGTGGCTGAGGATCAGCGCGTCGGGCTGGCCGCCATGGATCAGCGCCATGGTCACGCCGGAATAGGACACGTGGAACAGGCTGCCTTGTCCTTCAATGTGATCCCAGTGATCGTCATCGTTGTCGGGGGTCAGCCATTCGACGGAGCCTGCCATGAAATCGGCGATGACGGCATCAAGCGGCACGCCGTTGCCGGTGACCAGAATGCCGGTCTGGCCGGTGGCGCGGAAGCTCGATTTCAGCCCGCGCTTCTTCATCTCAAGGTCCATGGCCAGAGAGGTGTACATCTTGCCGACGGAACAGTCGGTGCCCACGGCAAGGCAGCGCTTGCCGGACCGTTTGATGCCATTGGCGATCGGGTATTTGACGTCGGGCACCCGCACGTCATGCAGCTTGCGGCCCGTGGCCTCTGCGACGGCGACAAGGTCGGCTTCGTCCCGCAGCAGGTTGTGCAGGCCAGAGGCGAGGTCGAACCCTTCCTCCAGCGCCATCACCAGCACCTTCTTCCATTCCTGACTGATCACGCCGCCCCGGTTGGCGACACCGACGACCAGCGTCTTGGCACCGGCCTCTTTCGCGGCGGCAAGGTCCATGTCGGGCAGTTTCACATCGGCGCCACAGCCCTCCATCCGGAACTGGCCCACGGCATTGTCAGGCCGCCAGTCCCGAATGCCTTGCGCCACCTTGGCGGCAAGCTGATCGGGCGCGTCGCCCAGGAACAACAGGTAAGGAGTCTGGATCATCGGGAACCTCGGCAAGCAGAATTGGAGAGCGTATCACGGTGCGTTTCAGATCGCTTACAGCGGGACAGCTATCCGATGCAAAGGCCAAATTCAGGGTTTCGACCAGTCCAGCAGCGCGATAGGTGCGTCCTGTTCCTGATAGAAGTCGCGCGGTGCATGATCGGAAGCAACCGTGTTGCGCTTGAATTCATAGCGCATCAGGTCGCCCTTGATTTCCGAGGCCACGATCAGGGCCTGATACAGGTGCTTCGGCCCCTCGTAGATATCGACCAATCCCCGCAAATGCGGGGCGTATTCGGCATCCAGCGCAAAGCCCTCTTCCGCGAATTGCAGGATCGGATAGACGTCATCACCCACATGCACGGACCGGCGGCTGCGCTTGCGCTCGGCCTTCTTCTGAGCGGCGCGCAGGCCGTCCATCACTTCCTTGGGCAGAAAATCTGACATCGCACGGATCCTTGGAGCTTCCCTGAGACAAATTGGGCCGCAGACAGATTCGGACAAGGCCGGAGCCCCGCCGCATCGCAGCACGTCGCATTCGGGCCACAGTTTCAGAAGATTGATTTCTGATCGGCCGCCGGGCATCGCTCACGGCAGGACGCAGCAGCCCTCAATCACGCGAATTCCGTGGCTCCCTGGCAATGCCCATTTCGCACTCAACTCAGGCAAAACTTCCTTCATTCCCGATTATCCTGTACTCTGACTCGATGACGCAGATCGTGCACAAGACGCGACGCGGGTTTGAGGGACGACGAGCAGGGCAATGTCCAACTACTCCATCTGGATACTGGAGGAATCCAACGTTGCGATCAGCGGCGGGCAATCTCTTGACGGGATAACGCAGGGTGATGGCAGCCACCTATTGGGCGAAACCATCACGCTCACCTCCAACAGTTGGCTTCAGGTCGACATCACCGATGCCGGGTCCGATTCCAGATTTGACGATAACGACGGCAATCAACGGCTCGACGGCACCCAAACAATCGACGGGACGACCTATTCCAGCGGTACGCAGATTGAAGCTGAATACAGCATCATCGTCGAGGACTCCCAAGGCAATACCTACGAAATCATCGCCGTCAACATTCGCAACTCCAGTCCGGCCTATGCAACAAATGAAGGTATCACCTTCGTGGGTCCGCCTCAGGGATGGCCACCGATTGGTGAGGCTCTAACAGTTATCAGTGCAAGCGAGGGTCCCGGCAGTTCAGGACAGGCGCCCATTGATGCAGGCGACCTGGTCATCCCGTGTTTTACCAAGGGTACAAAGATTGAAACCCACAACGGTCTTTTGCCGGTTGAATGTCTTTCTGTGGACGATCTCGTCCGCACGCGGGACAACGGTTATCAGCCAGTTCGCTGGATTGGCAGCGTTTCGCTGAGCCGGAGCCAGCTCGCGGCTGACCCGTCCCTGCGCCCCATCCGTATTCGCGCCGGGGCGTTTGGCCCAGGCCAACCTTCGCGTACCATGCTGCTGTCCCCTCAACACCGGCTGCTGCTGTCAGGCTCGCAGATCACCCTGCTCTTCGCGGAAACCGAAGTATTGGTCGCGGCCAAGGACCTTGTTGATAACGAGGCCGTTTCGGCAATCATGCCCCCCAGCGGCATTACCTATTTTCACTTCATGTTTGAGCGGCACGAAATCGTCTTTGCGGACGGTCTGGAAGCCGAGAGCTTCCGGCCGGGGCCCCAGACACTCGCGAGCCTGTCTGACGACAGCCGGCATGAACTGTTCAACCTGTTTCCGGAACTGGCAGAGATGCCTGCCGCAGGCCTGTGCGCCGCACGTCCGCTGCTGAAAAAATGGGAAGCCCAGTTGTTGGCACCCTGGTAGGTGCGATTGGCGGCTTGTCGCCATCATTTCGGGGGAACGCTTTACTTGCCCCCCATCCTGCGGCACCATAATGCAATCAAAAAGACAAGAATATGCCGAGGCAGTGCAGACCCAATGACCAATGCGACTTCACGCTCTGAACCGGGCGCGGGCCATCCGTTCCTGTCCTTTCTGAATACCGTGGCCGATGATGGCAAAACACGGCAGATCAACAGCTTTCAGAACGCAACTGTGCTGGTGCGATTGCTGGAGGAAGAGGGCTTTGCCGCCCCGTCCGAGCCGGTCACGCCGATGCAGCTTCGCAATATCCTGACCTTGCGGGAAACAGCCTACGCCGCCTTTTCCGCCATCGCGGCAGGGCGCGCGCCGGGGCGGGAAGACGGGCTGTATCTGACCGAGGCGTTGAAGGCCGTCTATCAGGAGGCTGAAATTGGCATTGGTGGCCACGGCCTGACAGTTGCCGCAAGCCCGCTTGGCCGCGTCTATGAACAGCTGGTGCTGTCGATGGACGACCTGCTGCGATCCGACCAGTTCGGGCGGCTGCGCGAATGCCGCCGCTGCACCCATCTGTTCATAGACAAGGGCCGTGGCGTCGGGCGGCGCTGGTGTTCGATGTCGCGCTGCGGCAACCGCGCCAAGGCTGAAAGCTTCCGCGCGCGGCAACGGCACGCGGCCTGATCCAACTGATTTCGCCGCCTTCGGCGTCGACCCGTGCGAGGGGCGCTGCCCCTCGCGCTCCCCGGAGTATTTTCACAAGGAGAAGGCGGGATCTGTGCACTGGGGCAGGGAAGCTCTGCGCTGTTGAAGGTGGCCTGCGCTGCCGTGGCGACTAGGTTGCAGACAAGCAATCGAAAGGAGCGCACGAATGGGTATGCTGGTCGACGGACACTGGGTGGACAAGTGGTACGACACCAAATCCACGGGCGGCGCGTTCAAGCGCAGCGAGGCGCAGTTTCGCAACTGGATAACCGCCGATGGTGCGCCCGGACCCTCGGGCGAGGGTGGCTTCAAGGCCGAAAGCGGGCGCTACCATCTCTATGTCAGCCATGCCTGCCCCTGGGCCAATCGCACGATGATTTTCCGCAGTCTGAAGGGGCTGACCGATCATATAGATGTATCTGTCGTGCATCCCGACATGCTGTCTGACGGCTGGACCTTTTCCGATGACTTTCCCGGTGCGACGGGTGACCGGCTGTTCGGCTCGGATTTCGCCCGCGACATCTACCTGCGCGCCAAGCCTGACATGACGGGTCGCGTGACCGTGCCGATCCTGTGGGACAAGGACCGCGATACCATCGTGTCGAACGAAAGCGCTGAGATCATCCGCATGTTCAACACGGCCTTCAACGGCATCACCGGGGATACGCAGGATTTCTACCCGGACGCTCTGCAAGATCAGATCGACGCCCTGAACGCGCGCATCTATGACGCGGTGAATAACGGGGTCTACAAGTCGGGCTTCGCCACGTCGCAGCAGGCTTATGACACGGCCGTTCACACGCTCTTTGACGCGCTGGACTGGATCGAGGATATCCTGTCGCGGAACCGCTATCTGACGGGCGACCGGATCACCGAGGCCGATTGGCGGCTGTTCCCCACGATTGCCCGGTTCGACGCGGTCTATCACCTGCATTTCAAATGCAACCGGGCGCGGATCATCGACTATCCGAATCTGTGGGGATGGGCGCGGGAGCTTTACCAATGGCCCGGTATCCGGGACGTGGTGCGGTTCGACCATTTCATCCGCCACTACCATTACAGCCACGACAGCATCAATCCGCATCGGATCATTCCCATCGGTCCCCAGATCGACTGGGACACCCCGCATGGGCGAGAGGCATTGCGGGCAGCCTGAAAATCGGGTTGAACCGTCCCCGGCGAACAGGGGACGGCGATGACCGGGATCGAAAGCAAACGCGATCATGGCGGCGGGGTGGACGGCGCGGTTGCCCGCTATGGCGGCGCGCGGGCGGACTGGATCGACCTGTCGACAGGGATCAACCCCCTGCCCTACCCAGTGCCTGACTTTCCTGCCGATGCCTGGACGGCGCTGCCCGACCGGGGGGCATTCGATGCGCTTTATGCGGCGGCGCGGGCGTTCTGGGACGTTCCTGGCGGCGCTGGCATCCTCGCCGCGCCCGGCGCGTCGGCGCTGATCGCCCGCATTCCGGCGCTTGCAGCTGCAGGCCGCGTTCACATCCCCGCACCCACCTATAACGAGCACTGGGCCGCCTTCCGCGCCCATGGTTGGCAGGCCGGTGACGGCGGCGCGATTGTCGTGGTGCATCCCAATAACCCCGATGGCCGGGTCTGGAGCGCGGCGGAATTGGAGGGGGACCGCCCCCTGAGGGTGATCGACGAAAGCTTTGGCGACGTCATGCCTGAGGCAAGCCTTGTCCACCTGGCGGAAAAGCCCGGCGTGATCGTTCTGAAGAGCTTCGGCAAGTTCTGGGGGCTGGCGGGGCTGCGGCTCGGCTTTGCCATTGCGCGGCCCGAGACGATTGACCGGCTGGCCGAGATGATCGGGCCATGGGCGGTGTCAGGTCCTGGGCTGGTGACGGGGGCAGCGGCGCTGCGCGATCAGGACTGGGCGGAGGCGACCCGCGCGCGGCTGGTGCGCGACGCGGACCGGCTGGACGGGATGATGACAGGCGCGGGGTCTACGGTTGTGGGCGGCACAACGCTCTTCCGCCTTTACGATGTTGGTGACGCGGCGGCCTGGCAGGACCGGCTGGCGCAGCACCAAATCTGGAGCCGGATTTTCCCCTATTCCGACCGCTGGCTACGGCTCGGCCTGCCGGGACCGGACGCCCATTGGGAACGACTTGAAGAGGCCCTGTCATGACCGCCTGGCTGCTGCTTGGGGCCATGGCGCTAGATGCCGTGATGGGAGAGCCGCGCTGGCTCTGGTCGCGGGTGCCGCATCCCGCCGTGCTGATGGGGCGGGTGATCGGCTGGTGTGACGCCCGGTTCAATGTCTTTCCCCAATGGCACAATGGCGTCCTGGTGGTGATGGCGCTTGTCGCCGGGGCAGGCCTTTTGGGCGCGGTGATCGAGGCGCTGCCCTTGGGGTGGCTTTGGTCCCTGATCGGGGCGGCGATCCTGCTGGCACAGAAGAGCCTCGTTCAGCACGTGCAGGCCGTGGCCGACGGGTTGCGCTATGGCGTGGGTGAGGGGCGGCGGGCGGTTGCCATGATCGTGGGCCGGGACACCAGTGGCATGGATGAGCCCGCCGTGGCGCGGGCCGCGATTGAAAGTGCCGCCGAGAATTTCTCGGATGGAATCATCGCGCCCGCCTTCTGGTATCTGGTCGGCGGGCTGCCGGGCATCCTGATCTACAAGGTGGTGAACACGGCGGATTCCATGATCGGCTATCGCACGCCGCGGCATGAAGACTTCGGATGGGCGGCGGCGCGGCTCGATGATGTGCTGAACTGGATCCCCGCGCGAATCACGACGGGGCTGATCGCGCTGGCCTTCTGGTCGTCGCGCTCGGTGGATGTGATCCGGCAGGATGCGCGGCTGCACCGGTCGCCGAATGCAGGCTGGCCTGAGGCGGCTATGGCGGGGGTGCTGGACGTGGCCCTGTCCGGCCCGCGCAGCTACCACGGGGAAACGCGAGATTACCCTTGGGTGAATGGCAGCGGCAATCGCGACATCGGCGTGGCGGAGGTCGAGGCCGCCATCTTGGTGCTCTGGCGGGTCTGGGCGGCGTTCGCTGCGTTAACACTCGTGCTTGCCCTGTTCTGAGCGCCTGCTAGTCTCTGGGCAACAACAGCCACAGGATTTTCCCATGCGACTGATTTCAGCGACCCTTCTTACCCTCGCCCTGACCACCGCCGCCCATGCGCAGCAATGCGGGGGCAGTTTTTCCGCCTTCGTCGACGGGCTGCGGCAGGAGGCCCTGCGGAACGGCCACTCCGCGCAAAGCGTCAATGCGTTCTTCAATGGCGTTAGCCAGGATCAGGCGACCCTGAATGCCGATCGACGACAGGGCATCTTTTCGACCCCCTTCGTGGAATTCTCGCGCCGTCTGATCAGCCAGAACCGGATCAACAATGGTCGTACCAATGCCGAACGCTATCGCAGCGTCTTTGATCGGATGGAGCGGGAACTGGGCGTAAGCCGTGGCGTGCTGCTGGCCTTCTGGGCCTTCGAGACCGATTTCGGCGCCTTCCAGGGCGATTACAACACGGTGAATTCGCTGGTCACGCTGGCCCATGACTGCCGCAGGCCAGAGCTGTTCCGCCCGCAGGTCTTTGCGGCGCTCGACCTGTTCGAATCCGGCGATCTGGACCCACGCCGCACCACGGGGGCCTGGGCCGGTGAGATCGGCATGGTGCAGATGCTGCCCGAGGATATCCGCGACCGGGGCATCGACGGCGATGGCGACGGGCATGTGGATTTGCAGAACTCTGCCCCCGATGCGCTGATGTCTGGCGCGAACATGCTGCGCAGCCTCGGCTGGCAGGCGAACCAGCCCTGGCTGGTGGAGATCGAGGTGCCGTCGAATTTCGACTGGTCGCAATCCGGGCTGGAGACCACGCGCCGCGTGTCGCAATGGCAGCAGATGGGCATTCGCGGGCGCAACGGCGCACTGACGAACACGGGGCTTCAAGCCTCGATCCTGGCGCCGCAGGGGCGCAACGGCCCGCTCTTCATGGCCTATCCGAATTACTCCGTGCTGTTCGAGTGGAACCAGAGCTTTGTCTACGTGACCACGGCCGCCTATTTCGCCACGCGGCTGGAAGGTGCTCCGGTCTATAACGCGGGCAACCCCGATCCCGGCCTTGATCAGAATCAGATGCGGCAATTGCAGCAGCGCCTGACGGCCTTGGGCCATGACGTGGGCGGGATCGACGGCATTCTGGGCGCCCGTACCCGGGCCGCCGTTCAGGCGGAACAGCAGCGTCTTGGGATGCCGGCGGATGCATGGCCCACGGCGGAACTACTGCGCAGACTTTGACAGGGGTTTTGCCGCCTTCGCAGTCGATCCGGGGCAGCTTTTTGAGATCCCCACCGCGTGGGAGACCTCACAGGGCTACACAGGGCGCCGCCCCAAACCCCGGGGCGTTGTTGGACCAAGAGAAAGGGTGTGATCAGTCGGGGATCTGTCGACATGTTCAGGGTAGTATCAGACCCGTCAGATCAATCAGTGTCAGGAAAATGCCATGAAACGGTTTTTGACAATACTCATACTCACTTGCCTGCCCTTGTCCGTGGCTGCGCAAGACGCGACAGATATCGAGGCTGAGTTCGGAACCGCCTTTGAAACCTACTTTCCCGATGGCGCGGGCAACTCGATGGAGGTTCTTACATCCGGCCTGGCGATTGTGCCGCATCTTGCCGGGGTCTGGGCCCCCGCTCATCTACTGTTTCCTGAGGGCAATTTCACCGAAGACCGACTTGCCGACAGCTGTGAACGGGCTGTGTCTCTGAGGATCGACCCAACGGGGCGGTTCGGGTTCACTATGACCCGACTTCGCAGCGGCGAGCCGACCGACATCGTCACCACCTATTCCTTCGTTGGTGGCTCTACCTTCAGCAGAACGACCGATCTGGAAGGATTGTTCAGAGAGCTGTTCCCGAACTTGGACCTGGACACCCTGGGCCCGTCCGTCTGGATGTCGGCCATTGCCAGTCCAATGAACCACGGTCATGCGCAGGTGCGAATGCAGGGCGAAGATATCATCGTGATCGATTCGGTCGGTGGGACGCCGTTCATTCTGGCGCGGTGCCCCTGAGGCTCAGGCCACCATCTGCTCGGCCTTCTTGAGGTCCACCGACACAAGTTGACTAACGCCCTGCTCGGCCATGGTCACCCCAAAGAGGCGGTCCATCCGGCTCATCGTCACCGCATGGTGGGTGATGATCAGGAAGCGGGTGTCGGTCTGGCGGGTCATCTCATCCAGAAGGTCGCAGAAGCGGGTGACGTTCGCATCATCGAGCGGCGCATCAACCTCGTCCAGCACGCAGATGGGCGCGGGGTTGGCGAGGAAGACGGCGAAGATCAGAGCCAGTGCGGTCAGGGTCTGTTCGCCGCCCGACAGAAGCGACAGCGTCGACAGTTTCTTGCCCGGCGGCTGGCAGAGGATCTCCAGCCCGGCCTCCAGCGGATCGTCGCTTTCCACCAGCACCAGCTTGGCCTCACCGCCGCCGAAAAGATGGGTGAAGAGCATGGCGAAATTGCTGTTCACCTCTTCGAACGCGGCCAGCAGCCGTTCGCGCCCTTCGCGGTTGAGGCTCTGGATACCGCCGCGCAGCTTGCGGATGGCTTCTTCCAGATCCACTTTCTCGGCGGCCAGCGTGTCGCGTTCCTCGGTGACCTCGCGGGCATCTTCCTCGGCCCGCAGGTTCACCGCGCCAAGCGCGTCGCGCTGACGGCGCAGGCGCATCACGTCGGCCTCTATGCTGTCGACCGTGGGCATCCGCTCGGGATCTGCGCCGAGTTGCTCCAGCAGTTTTGCAGGACCCACCTCCATCTCTTCCTCGATCCGGTCGGCGGCGGCCTCCAGCACCTCAGTGGCGCTGTCGCGGCGGGCTTCGGCGCGGGCGCGGGATTCGCGGGCGTCAGAGGCTGCGCGTTCGGCATCGCGTTCCGTCTGCACCGCCTCTCTCAGCCGGGTTTCGCCAAGCGCCAGTGCATCGGCGGCGGCCTTGCGGCGGGTCTCGGCGGTTTCGATCGTGTCGGCCAGTTGCTCCTTGCGGGCGACGATCTGATCCGGGGCCTTCTGCGCCGCTTCAAGCTCCACCTCGGCGAAGCCCTTGCGGTTCTCCAGCTCCTTGATCCGGGTCGCGGCATTGTCGAGCCGCTTTTGCCAAGTCGAGACCTCTTCCGAAATCCGGGTCAGGCGGCTGTCGCGCGCCTCGCCCGCGCGTTTCAGTTCGCCATGGGCGGTGCGGGCGGCCAGCAGGGCGGAGCGGGCGGTGTCCACCTCGGCGCGGGCGTCTTCGACGCGGGCGCGGGCGGTGTCCAGATCGTCCAGCTCGGACCGGGCGCGGGTGGCGTCAGCAAGCGTTTGACGCGCGGCGGCGGCCTCTTCCCCGTGGCGTTCAGCGGCCTGACGCAGGGTTTCGAGGCGACCTTCGAGGATATTGCGGTCGGCTTCGGTCCGCGAAAAGGCGCGGCTGGCATCGGCCATCTGCTGGTCTGCCGCACGGCGGGCGGCGCGGGCCTGCTTGTCGGCCTCGGTCAGCGCGGCGAGCCGGTCGGCATTGGCCCGATGGCTGGTCCGGGCGCGATCCACGGCAATGGCGGCGCGTTCCAGTTCCGCCGACATGTCATTGAGCTTGTTGACCTGTTCCAGCCTGCGCGCGGCGGAGGAAGAGCTGTCCGCGGCGGCGAGCGCGAAGCCATCCCATCTCCACAGATCGCCAGAGCGTGTGACCAGCCGCTGACCGGGCAACAACTGCGGTTGCAGGCGCGGACCCTCGCCGTTCTGCAACACGCCAACCTGGCGCAGACGACGCGCCAGAACCGGCGGCGCATCCACATATTCTGCGAGCGACACGACACCCGCAGGCAAAGGCTGCGGCGCATCGTATTGCGGCAGGGCGGTCCAGCCGGTGCCCTCCTCGGCCTCGGGGGCTTTCAGGTCATCGGCCAGCGCCGCGCCAACGGCGGCCTCGTATCCCGGCGCCACGCGCACCCGGTCGAGCAGCTGATTGCGCCCGCCGCGTTCGCGTTCCAGCAGTTTCGACATCGCCCGCACTTCGGCGTCGAGCGTGTTCCACTCGCCCTCTGCTTCCGCCAGAATCGACCGCGCTTCAGCCTCGTGCGTTTGTGCGTCGGACCGGGCGGCTTCGGCCTCGGTCAGCGTCTCTTCGGCCCGGGCGGACAGATCGGTGGCGCGGGCCAGGGCGGCCTCGGCCTCATCATGCTCCTGCGCCAGGGTTGCCAGCCGTGCCTCGGCCTGATCGGCTTCGGCGCGGGCTTTCTCGGCCTCGGTCCCGTGGCGGTCGGCAGCTCGGGCGCTGTCATCGACCAGCCGTTGCGCAGATTGGTGGCGAGCGGCAAGGCGGGCGGCCTCTTCCGTTAGGCTGGAATGGACGGTTTCCTGCTCGGCAAGCGCCGCGGTCGCGGCGTCGACCGCTTCCAGAGCCGCGCTCAGGGCGTCCTCGTGACCGTCACCCGCGGTGCGCAGATCCTCGGCCTCGCGCTCCAGCGTTTCGATGGTGTTGCCCGCATCGGCGTTCAGGCTGCCCTCACGCGCAAGGTCCTTGGCCAGCTGCGCGATGCGGTTGGTCAGGGTCTCAATCGCGCGACGGGCGCGGGCCTCCTCCTCGTTCAGCGCGTTGCGCTCGACAGTGACGCGTTGCAGCAGCGCGGCGGCGATGGCCTCTTCCTCGCGCAGGGGCGGCACGGCCTCCTCCGCCGTTTCGCGGGCTTTGGCGGCCTCACGCGCGGCGGTTTCGGCGCGGGCGGCGGCGGTGATCGCATCGCGCAGGGCGGCTTCGGCCTCGGCCCGCGCATCATCGGCCTCTTTCCAGCGGCGATAGAGCAACAGCCCCTCGGCCTGTCGCAACTCCCCGCCAATCTCGCGGTAGCGCGCGGCCTGTTTGGCCTGACGGGCCAGCGCCCCCAATTGGCCGTTCAACTGATCGAGCACATCTTCGACCCGCGCCAGATTGGTTTCCGCGCCCCTCAGCTTCAACTCGGCCTCATGCCGCCGCTGGTAGAGCCCGGAAATCCCCGCCGCCTCTTCCAGAATACGCCGCCGCGCCTTGGGCTTGGCATTGATCAGTTCCGAGATCTGCCCCTGCCGCACCAGCGCGGGCGAATGCGCCCCGGTGGAGGCATCGGCAAACAGCATCTGCACGTCCCGCGCGCGTACATCCTTGCCGTTGGTCTTGAAGGCGGACCCGGCATCGCGGGTGATCCGGCGGATGATCTCTAGAGTGTCGGTGTCGTTGAAACTGGCGGGCGCCAGCCGCTCGGTGTTGTCGATGGTCAGCGCCACCTCGGCAAAATTCCGGGCGGGGCGGGTGGAGGCGCCTGCGAAGATCACATCTTCCATGCCAGAGCCGCGCATTGCCGTGGGGCGGTTTTCGCCCATCACCCAACGAAGCGCCTCCAACAGGTTGGATTTGCCGCAGCCATTGGGCCCCACGACGCCGGTCAGCCCATCCGCGATGATCAGATCGGTCGGATCGACAAAGCTTTTGAAACCGTTGAGCCTGAGCCGCGAAAACCGCACGTGCCTGCCTGTTCTTGTTGATTCCCGTATAAGGGCAGTGTCCGGCAGTCAGCGCGCGTGAGTCAACGTTGAGCCCCATGATATGGCGGGTTTCGGCGCATTATCCACAAGATATATGCGTTTTACCGCCTAACCACAGTCCAGATCGGCGCGCATCACGGCCACGTCCCCCCGCAGGCTGTCCTCGATCACGCGGCAACCGCTCACCGCTTCCATGGCTTGCAGCGCCCGTGGATAGACCGCCCCGATAGAGGGGTTGGGCATCATGTTGGTGCGGATCGCCTCGGCCCGGTCACCCCTGATACGGATGGAAAACTGAACGGCGTCGATTGTGATCCAGGTGGCATCGGTCCCCATCATCGCCGGGGCAGGGCTGTCACAGGCGGCTAGCAGGACGAGCAGGAGAAAGGGTGGTATCCGCATGCGCTCAGGTTTCGGCCAAGATGGTTAACATCGGGTAAACAGGGTGCGACACCTTGGTAGTTAACAATGTCAACTTTACTGTTGCGACTCGCCTCCCGGCCGGGTATTTAGTTACCAGTGTCAATTAAAGGAGTGCCGGAGATGACCGTCGCCGCCAACCGCTATTCGCCGCTTTATTTCCTCGCCTCGCTTGGCGCGGGCGGCCTTACTGTCACCTTCTTCATGTACCTGATGTTCTGGGTTCCCCATACCGGCCGCCCGGTTCCGATCTTTGAAGATGCCTGGCCTTTGCTGACCGGCGGCACCCTGCTGCAACAGGCGATGATTCTCGCGGCATGGGCCGGGATCGCCGTGTTCGGCTTCCTCAACCTCAAGCTTCTGGCCTTCAACCTGCGCCGTTTCGCCGAATTCCGCCGCTCGGACGCCTATGAAGCCTTTGCGCGGTCCAATGCAGGCAGCCAGGTTCTGGCGATGCCGCTGGCGCTGGCAATGTCTGTGAACGCGATGTTCATCCTGGGCCTGACCTTCGTGCCCGGCCTGTGGAATATCGTCGAATACCTCTTCCCCGCCGCGCTGGCAGCCTTCCTGGCCATCGGCTGGATCGCCTTCAAGGAACTGGGTCACTTCATCAAGGAACGCCTGCATTCCGGCGGCTTCGACTGTTCCGCCAATAACAGCTTTGCCCAGATGCTGCCCGCCTTTGCCCTGGCAATGATCGGCGTGGGCCTTGCCGCCCCGGCCGCCATGTCCGGTGCCACCCTGACCGTGGGTGTCAGCCTGGTGCTGTCCACCTTCTTCATCACCACCGCCATCCTCCTTGCGCTGATCGTGCTGGTCATGAGCGTGCGGTCGATGCTGGAACATGGCGTCAATGTCGAGGCAGCCCCCACCCTGATGGTGGTGATCCCGCTGATGACCGTGATCGGCATCGCCCTGCTGCGCCAGAACCACGGGCTGCACACCACCTTCGAGGCTCACGGCACCGCTGCCGACACGCTGATGCTGCTGACCCGGCTTCTGTCTGTCGAGGTGATCTTCGCCCTCTTCGGTCTCGCCGTCCTGTCCCGCGTCGGCTACGTCGCCCGCTTCGTGACCGGGTCCGAGACCTCCGCCGGGTCCTACGCGCTGGTCTGCCCCGGTGTGGCCCTTTCGGTCATGACCCACTTCTGGCTGAACAAGGGTCTGGTCGCCGCTGGCATCGTCGCGAAATACTCGGTTGCCTACTGGGCCATCTCGGGCATCGCCGTTGCGCTGCAGATCGCGATGATCGTCCTGGTGTGGATGCTGGCCCGCAAGCACTTCGCCCCCGCCCCGAAAGGTGCCGTTCCCGCCTGATCCCTTCGTCAGGCCCATCTGGAAAACCCCGGCCTCCAACGGCCGGGGTTTTTCGGTGTCCAGTCCCCCCCCCCGCCACGCCGCAAGAGGGATGGTCTGCCAGCAAGCATTCGATGACGGCCTGGAGCCCAGGGCGTCGAATGCCGATCCTGGTACGGACGACAGCAATGCGCAGGAAGCGCCCTTTGCAAAGTCAGTGCCAACATGCATGGTGTAGCGTCGGGACCGGCCCATACCGGACACCGGCTCCGCGATCCTGTTTCTGCGGTGCGGCCCGTCGAACCAGCCGTTCGCTGCAAGCGCGAAATCAAGCCGACGACGAACGCACACATCGCGGACTTTGCAGACATTAGAAGGCGGTTCAAGGAAAGAAGGCGGCTCAAGGAAGGCGCTGCTGCCAAAGCCACCCGGTCGGGCGGAACCCAGTGGCGTTACTGGCTTCCATGTCGGTCTGAAAAAGCTAATAATGGCTCGCGAAGGGTCGTCACACGGCATTATGCTGTTTGCTCAGTGGCCTGACTCGATCGTCAGTTGTCTTTGCGGGCGCGGACAGGAGTGAGATTTGCTTGAGATCCCCTTGCTGGACATCGACCCCGTCTCCCGCGAATTGCGGGTCAACGGTGCGTTGGTGGCGATTGGCGCGCGTGCGTTCGACGTTCTGGTTCATCTTCAGGCCCATTCGGATCGGGTTGTCTCCAAGCAGGAATTGCTGGACACTGTCTGGGGCGGTCTGGCCGTGGAAGAAGGCAACCTTTCGGTGCAGATCAGCACCCTGAGAAAACTGCTGGGTGCCAAGGCCATCGCCACCGTGCCCGGGGTCGGCTACAAGCTTGCCATCGGGTCAGAGCCGGAGCATCGGCCGACACAGGCAGGCCCTCCCCTTCCCGCAAAACCCTCGCTCGCCGTGCTACCCTTCGCCAACCTGACGGGACGACCGGACCGGGACTACCTGATCGATGGCATCGTCGCGGACCTTGCAAGCTCGTTGAGCCGGGTCTCGGGCATCTTCGTGGTCTCAACGACCTCGAGCTTCGCCTACAAGGGCCGGGTGGTCTCGCTTTCGGATGTCGGCGTGAACCTCGGCGTCCGCTACATCCTCGAAGGCTCGATCCAGCAGGCCGGGGAAACGCTCCGCATAACGGTGCAACTCTCGGAGGCGGAAAGCAGCCGAACGATTTGGTCGGATCGCTTCACCGGAACGACTGCGGACATCTTCGACCTCCAGGACATCATCTCGGAGAAAACCGTCGCGGCGATCGAGCCGAGCCTCTTGTTTGAGGAAAGCCGCCGTGCGCGCGCCAAGCCGACTGAGAGCCTTCAGGCCTACGACCTGACATTGCAGGCCGCACCGCTGGTGCTTCGGGTTTCGAGCCTCGCGGATTTCCGGCAGGCCGTCGAGATCCTCGACCGAGCTCTTGCGCTTGATCCCGACTATGCGCTGGCCAAGGCGCTCAAGGTGCGCGCCCATGTCATGGCGGCGGGCAGCCGGGCGATCAGCCACGCGGAAGGGGCCGCGGCAATCCCGCTTGCCCGGCAACTGCTGGATGCCCATCAGAGCGATCCGCTGGTGCTCGCTTATGCCGGGCACATGATGGCGTATCTCGGCGATGAACCCGCGATGGGGATCCATGCGCTCGAGACGGCCAAGTCGCTCAATCCGAACTCGGTCCTGGTGCGTGTATCCTCGGGCTGGATCAATGCCTATACTGGCCGGTATCCCGAGGCGATTGCCGATTTTGAGCATGCCTACCGGATCAATCCCCTGGACCCGAACCTCGGCCATTGCCGTAGCGGGCATGGCTTCTGCCTGTTCGGGCTGAAGGATTACGAGGGCGCCGTATCGCTGCTCGAGAAGGCGCTGGCCGACGATCCGGGGTTCGGAACGACAGAACAGGCCCTTGGCGCCGCCTATGAACTGGCAGGCCGTCCGATTGAGGCACAGCGCGTGATCGCCCGCTACGTGAAGGCCAACCCCAGCAATACGATCGCTTACTATCTCCGCACGACACCTTTCAGGGAGGAGGATTTCCGCATGCGTATGGCCGCCGGGTTGCGGGCAGCGGGCGTCCCGGAGGGCTGATTGGTGGCGCAGCCTTCGTTTACTCTGCGCCACGACAGCCGCGACGTGCTGATCGATGGCAGGCCGGTCACAATTGGCGCGCGGGCGTTCGATGTTCTCGTCCATCTTCAAGCCCACTCGGATCGGATTGTCTCGAAGAAGGAGTTGCTGGAAACCGTCTGGGGCGGGCTGGCCGTGGAAGAGGGCAACCTCACCGTTCAGATCAGCACCCTTCGCAAGGTTCTCGGATCACGCGCCATCGCGACGGTGCCGGGAGTCGGATACAAGCTTGCGACCGGGCCGGAGCCGGCGCGGGCGCAGGCGGGGCCTGACCTTCCCGACATTCCTTCGCTTGCCGTTCTTCCCTTCACCAACCTCACCGGTCAGCCGACGCAGGACTATCTGGTCGATGGCATTGTGACCGAATTGATCGGAGCGCTGACCAAGATCTCCGGCCTGTTCACTATCGCCGCCACCTCGAGCTTCGCCTACAAGGGTCGCACCGTGCTCCTTTCCGAAGTAGGGCAGGAGCTCGGGGTCCGTTACGTGCTTGAAGGCTCGATTCAACAGGCCGGCGCGATGCTGCGGATCTCGGTGCAACTGGTGGAGGCCGCGACGGGTCGGTCGATCTGGTCGGAGCGCTTCAGCGGCACGCTCGACGAAATCTTCGATCTTCAGAACCGTCTCACCGAAAGCGTCGCTGCGGCCATCGAACCGACCCTGCGCGCGGCTGAAGCGATCCGCAGCCGCGACAAGCCGCAAAACGACTTGCGCGCCTACGACCTTTGCTTGCAGGCCGAGCCGCTGATGCGCTTCACCTCCAAACCCGAAGATCTCAGCCGCGCCATCGCAATCCTGAACGAGGCGGTCGCGCGGGACCCGGACTATGACATGGCCCGCGCCATGCGGGTCAGGGCCTATGCGATGGCCGCCGGGGGACGCTTCATCCCGATATCGGACGCCGCGCCCGTGCTGCCCGACGCCTACGCAATCCTCGACAGCGGCACGAACGATGCGCTCGTCCTGGCCTACGCGGCGGACAGCATCGCCTATCTCGATCACGGGGCCGAGCAGGCCCTGAGCGCCATTCGCAAGGCTAAGACCTTGAACCCGAACTCGGTTCCCGTTCTGTGCTCTTCGGGATGGATTCATGCCTACCTCGGAAAATTCGAGGCGGCCCTTGCGGACATCGAACGCGCGCTGCGGCTGAATCCGCTCGATGCCAACACCGGCTTCGTCCGCAGCGCCATGGGGCCGATCCTGCTGGGATTGGGGCGGGTCGAGGAGGCCGTGGAGATGGTGGAGCGGTCCTACCATGAGGCGCCGACCTATGGATCGACGCTGTATATTCTTCTTCACGGCTATTGGCTTCTGGGGCGGACGGAGGATGCAAATCGGATGGCGGCGGAACTTATGCGCATCAACCCGAAGATTACGGTCCGCGGGAATACTGCGTCGTCGCCCTTCAAACACCCGCCGTTCCTGAAGCTCTTCGAAGATGCGCAGCGCGCGAGCGGCATTCCGGAGGGCTGAACGGTGAAGGGTTTCAAACTTGACGCCGCCGCGCGGCAGGTGGTGGTCGATGGCAAGCCCGCGGCGCTCGGGGCGCGCGCCTTCGACGTGCTGGCGTATCTCGAGGCTCATGGCGAGCGTGTGGTCTCCAAGGCCGAGCTGCTCGAACAGGTCTGGGGCGGGCTGGCCGTGGAAGAGGGCAACCTCACCGTTCAGATCAGCGCCCTGCGCAAGGTCTTGGGGGCCAAGGCCATCGCGACGGTGCCGGGCGTAGGCTACAAGCTGGCGATCGGCACCGCCCGGCCGCTGCCGACCGGGCCCGCCCTGCTCGACAAGCCCTCGCTCGTGGTGCTGCCCTTTGCCAACATCTCCGGCACTGCGGAGAACGCGTATCTCGTCGATGGCCTCGTCACCGACATCATCGCAAGCCTGTCGCGGCTGTCGGCGCTGTTCGTGGTCGCGGCCTCGACGAGTTTCCGCTTCAAGGGCCAGCCAGTAGACCTGTCCGATCTCGGGCATCAGCTCGGGGTGCGCTACGCCGTCGAAGGCTCTGTGCAGCAAGCGGGCGAGATGCTGCGCGTCACGGTTCAACTGCTCGAGGCGGAGACCGGGCGCACCATCTGGTCAGAGCGCTTTACCGGCGCGACCGGCGACGTCTTCGAACTGCAGGACGAGATCGCTGCGCGGGTTGCCGGCGCGGTAGAGCCCAAGCTGATGTTTGCTGAGGCCGGGATCGCGCAAGCCAAGCCGACCGAGGACCTCGGCGCCTACGACCTCGTGCTCCGCGCCCTGCCGCATGTCTACGGGGTCCGGACGCTGGAGGATTTCCGCAAGGGCGTGGCCCTTCTCGACCAGGCCATCGCACGCGACCCGGGCTACAAGATGGCCAGGGCGTGGAAGATACGCGCCTACCTGATCGCACGCGGTGCGCGGATGATCTCGTGGGAGGAAAACCTCGAAGTTGCGCCCATGGCGCAGGCCCTGCTGGCCGAGGCGGGCGACGATCCTCTCGTTCTGGTGTTCTCGGGACAGTTTCACGCCTTTTCCGGATGGGGCCAGCAGGAAGGGGCCGAGGCCGTGCGGCGGGCGCGGCGCTTGTGCCCCAATTCGGCGCTGGTGAACCTCTCGGCGGGATGGCCGCTCAGCTATATCGGCGCCTATGACGAGGCGATCGAGGCATTCGATGCGGGCGTCCGGCTCGATCCGTTGGGCGACATGGCCATCTATTGCCGGATGGGGGCGGGCTTTTGCCATGTCATGGCGGGGCGGGTCGATACCGGCGTTGCAATCATGGAGCAGGTGGTCGGCGAGCTTCCGTCCTACGGCACGGGTGTGTTGTTCCTGCTTTTCGCCTATTGGGCGGCGGGTCGAACCGAAGACGCGCAGCGCATGGCCGGGGAACTCCGCCACATCGTTCCGGACGTGACACTGTCCGCGGCCCTCGAAAGCTCTCCCTATCGCCAACCAGATCAGCGGCAACTGATGATCGACGCCTACCGCGGCGTTGGGCTGCCCGATTAGCGCAAGAGGTTGTCGACAGCGCGACGGGCGGTTTCGCGGCGCTCGGCCCGGGCCACGGCCTCGGCGGGATCGGCCGGACGGCGCATGAAAAGCGAGAGCAGAGGGTCGATCAGGCGCCAGGCACGGGTCTCCGCCTCCCTGCGGGTCTCGAGAATGCGGAGGCCGCGGGCGTTCAGGTCAGTGTTGGTGGTGAAGGTGGTCATGGCAGTGTCTCCGGGTTGGGTTCGTTTCGTTGACCCCAACCTGCCCGAGTCGCGCTTAAGCGTCCTGAAGCCGGTCCTAAATCGCGCTTAAACGTTCCTAAACGGCCTAAACAGTTTAAAGCCGACCATGGCTCCAGCGAAATAAATGGGGCATCTCACGATCCCTTCAGGCTCCTGCGCTTGCGGCGCCGTGAGGGTGGAGGCCAAGGGAGCTTTGACCAGGCGCGAGGCGTGCATGGCATCAATGTTGGGGGCGGTTGCCAGTGTGGAACAACGACTCGTGGCGCCACATAAATGGCGCGGAGTCGGGTCGCGCTAGGCGATCTTGTTGAGGCTCATCGCATGTCCGGAGTGGGCTCTAAGCCGACCTCGAATGCATTGCAGCAATCCTGTGATATTGTGCATCTGACCTGCCCCCCGAGGCTCCCTCATTCATAACGAGAGTCTGCGGGTCTGGTTTTCATATTCGTCGTCGTTGGTTTGGGCAAGCGCGTCGGGCGCGGAGCCCTCAAATTGCTCAAGCGTCCGACGCGCTTGTGTGGGTGTCTGGTTTCCTAGCGATGAGTGCGGCCTGATGTTGTTGTAGTCGTATCGCCAGAGCGCCAGCTTTCGGCGTGCATCGTCCAGACTGTCAAACATCTCCTCGTTCAAGAGCTCGTCGCGCAGGCTGCCGTTGAATGACCCGATGAAGGCATTCTGCTGCGGTTTGCCCGGATCGATGTAGTGCCAATCCACGCCGTTGTCGTTCGCCCATTTCAGGATCGCCTGGCTGGTAAACTCTGTCCCGTTGTCACTGACAATGCTGGCCGGTTTGCCATAGAGCCGGACGAGCGCATCAAGCTCCCGCGCCACCCGTGCACCTGAGATGCTGGTATCGGCCATCAGGCACAGGTTCTCGCGGCAACAGTCGTCGTTCACCGCCAAGATGCGGAACCTGCGTGATGCCCCGAATGTGTCGGACAGGAAGTCCAAGGACCAGCGCTCGCCCGGCCTCAGAGCCCCTGGCATTGGTGTTCGTGAGCCTCGCGCCCGTTTCCAGCCCCGTCGTCGCCTGACGCCCAGCTTCTCCTCGGTGTACAGCCGATACAGCTTCTTGTGGTTCATGATCATCCCCTTGCGTTCCAGCATCGCCATCAGCGCTACCTCTCGCCGCTCATTCGGCGTCGTCAGCTCTTTCCCAAGAGATCCTTCAGAACAGCATTGTCCAACATGGTGTCAGCCAGCAGGCGCTTAAGCCTGGCATTCTCGTCTTCCATCGCCCTCAGCTTCGCCACGTCAGATACTTCCATGCCGCCAAACTTCGATTTGTACTTGTAGAACGTACCCTGGCTGAGGCCATGCTTGCGGC
>NZ_RCIQ01000015.1 GCF_004000255.1 Nioella ostreopsis | reverse complement strand
GTGTCGAAGATCCTCGCATAAGCGATTCTGGCCCGCGGGCCGGAACGATTAGCCAGATACAGCAAAGGCCCCCTCGTGGGGCCTTTGTCATGAAAGTCTGAGCGACCAGATCGCCAAGACCAATGGAAAGGCCGCCCAAAAGGGCGGCTTTTTTTCCTTGAAACAGCGTTGCGATCGGCAGGCGTTGCCGCTTAGCAACGTTGCTTCGTAATGATAAAATTGGCATTGCCTAAAGTTTATAGATTCGATCTTTTGATGCACGTAGCGAGTCTTTTCGTATGTCGGTAGCAACCAACGGAAACAGGCTCGCAACCCGGCATTCAGCCCGCGAGCCCTGTTCGGACAAATCGAACTAGGAGACTTTGAAATGGGGAATGCAGGGTCCATCATGAGACCGCATATTACAGCCCTTACCGTGATGCTCTTGTCGACCACTGCAGTTGTAGCAGGGACGATCGAGGACTTTGTCGGACCTGTCGGGCTTGGCTTTGTTCTTGCTGACGAAGAGGAAGGAGTGGTCGAGCCAGGCATCGCGGCCGTGACCGGCGCGCCGAATAATGATGATTTCGTTGGCAACGGGTTTTCCCCGGCCGGCGTACTGAACTGCCTTCGTTCGTCGCAGCCCGGTTCTGGATGCGCAGAAGGTCCGGGAACGGGCAACCGGTACAAAACCTTCCTGACCGGTAATGGTCCCTTGGATCTGGTGTTTACCACTGCATCGAGCGGTGGGGTCACAGAGTATTTCAACTTTGCGAAGACGTCGAACACCACGGGGGCGCGGATCGAAAGCCTTCAACTTGTTCTGGGGACCGGCACAGGGGATGGCTTCGTTGCCATGGATCCAAGCGACCCCAGCAATGCCGTGCTCTTTGACCAGCTGACAGCCCTGAGCGGGCAGGCCGTTGACTGGCCCTTCTTGGATGGTTCCGGCGAAGGTCAGTCGCCCTTGCAGCGCGTCTGGTTCCCTGACGGTCTGTTCGGAAACGGCGGCCAGGAGGGGGACATCGGCTTTTTCAGCACGGACCGGGCAGGATACATCGTATCTCAGAATGATGATGGGACGATTCTGACGATCTACGATCTGACCAACGCAGACCATTCGGCGCTGTTCGGGGATATGCTGCTATCGCGAAACATGCTGCCCGACGGGATGTTCTGGGACGAGACTGTGGCGGACACAACCGACGAGGACGCCCTGATCGCCTGGTACGACAATCGTGCTGACGGCGGCAACGGCGCCTGGGTCTGGGGCAACATGAACGCCAATGCAGTCGATGCGGAGCCGCGCCTCGACGCGCTTGCGGCCGCCCTGGGGCTCGCGGATCGGTCAGAGCTCAGCTATGTTGCGGGCGGTGAGGTTCCTGCCGACGTTGCCGCGCTGATGGAAAGCGGTGAGTTGTTCGAAGTCCTGCCGATCGAGGACCTGTCGAACCTCAACATGAACTTCAACCTCGATGTGGGTGATATCCAAGTCGGCGAATTCACAATCCGCGTCGTGCCGACATTTGCTCCCATCGTGGAAGCGGCGGGAAGCCCATTCCAATTCGCGGTGGCTGGTAGCCTTGACGCGGCAAATGTGCCTTTCCTGAATGCCGATCCGGCCTATCTGGCCCTGGTTGACGAGGTGATGGCGCTGCCCACGGAAGCAGAACGTCAACTGGCGCTGGAATCTCTTGGGCACAGCTTTCTGGGAGCCTATGGAGGGGTCAGCTACGAATTCGGGTCCAATGCGCTCTTCGCTCTTGGCTCGCCTCTTTCAGGCAATGCCGATAGCGAGATGGTGACGAGCGGTGCAGGTCGCTGGATGATAAGCGAAACCGCCGAGGCCTTTGTCGCGCTAACCGGTTCTGGGTCCGACACGGAACGGACGCTCAACTCCGCCGGATACTCAACGTCGACTTCGGGGGTGCACGCAGGTGTGGAACTGTCCCTTGCTGATGGATGGTCGGTCGGGTTCATGCTGAGTGGCCAGAACGGCGAGGCAGATATCATGGCCAATCGCGGGTCCATTGATGCCACGTCCTTCGGCGCAACGGGTTTTGCTCGCTATTCCGGAGCGTTCAGTGGCGGCACTGCCCACCTTCAAGCGGCGATCGGCTATCAGTCCCTGTCCTTCGACTCCATCCGCAACATTGCCTTTGGTGGCATTAACCAGACTGCACTGGGGTCTACAGACGGTCAGGCGACGTTTGCAGGGCTGGAGGCGTCCTGGATGATGCATTCTGGCAACTTGGCATTCGGCCCCATGGCGTCGGTCGAATACTACGATCTTCGGGTGGATGAATATACCGAAACCGGTGCCGGAATTTTCAACCTGACGGTAGGTGCACAGGATAGCGAGATGCTGGTCAGCCGTGCCGGATTGAGCGCAGAATACTCCTCGATCACGGCAAGTGGCGATGCGCTTCGGTTTACTGGCGGTATTGCCTATGCAAGCCGTAGTGGTGGCGACATGATGGTCAGCGGCGGGTTCGCAGGGTCCAACCTTCCGGCTATCATGACCCCGGTGGACAGCGTCGATGCTGAATGGATCGATGTCGGTCTTGGTCTGCACTATAGCTTCACGGGCAATTCCGGGAACATGATGGATGTGGGGCTGGAGTATCAGGGCTCTTTGTTCAACGATGGCTACGAAGAGCACCGCGTCGGGCTGAGCCTGCGCATGTCGTTCTGAGATACGGAACGCATCCTGTCAGTGGAGAGGCCGCCTTCGGGTGGCCTTTCTTTTCATGAAGTCTTGAGTTAAAACGACATTCCGAAACATGGAGGGTGTCATGGACAAAGCCGCGATCTGAACCGTTTCCATTCAGACAAGAAAGGCCCATTCCATGGATGACCTATACCCCTCGCCAGACACCGTGCACCCGGTTCCCTTGCCCGATGGCAGCGTTCACGCGGGCACCGTTTTTCTCAAGCCCGTGATCGACCACCCCCGATGGGAGATAGGGGCGTACAGCTATGCCAGCGCCCACCATCCTCCGTCGGATTGGGCATTTCACCTTGCGCCCTATCTTTATGATTTCTCGCCAGAGCGGCTGATAATCGGCAAGTTCTGCCAGATAGCCGACGGGGTGCAGTTCATCACCGCATCGGCCAATCACCGCTATGACGGGTTCACCAGCTTCCCCTTCGCGATCTTCGGAGGCGGGCCTGCTGCCGGACGGCCCTCGATGCCAGGGCCCGGTCCCGACACGGTGATCGGCCATGATGTGTGGCTGGGGCAGGGGGTGCGGGTGCTGCCCGGTGCCCGGATCGGCAGTGGCTGCATCATTGGCAGCGGCGCGGTCGTGTCGGGTGAGATCCCGCCCTATGCCATTGTCGCGGGCAATCCCGCACAGGTGATCCGAATGCGGTTCTCAGAGGATGTCATCGCCCGCCTGCTGGAACTTTGCTGGTGGGACTGGCCGATTGAACGGATCTTGCAGAACGAGGATGCCCTGTGCACCGGGGATCTGCGCCTGTTGAAGGCTGGGTAAGTCATCGGCAGTTTTCCCCGCAGGCTCCGGCCAAAGCATGGCCCCCTGGGTCAGACCGTGATAGGCTGACCCAGGACATCCAAAAGGTACGACACCATGATCCGTTCCACCCTGACCGCACTTGCCCTTACCCTCGCGCTGATCGGTGGGGGCGCCCCTGCGGATGCGCAACAGCGCGTGAGCGAACAGTTGATCCTGTCTGTGGAGCAAGAACTGCCGAACTATGTGCAGGGCGTCGATGTACGGTCCCTGTCGGCGGGGCAGGTTGCGTCGCTTCATCACGTTCTGCACAGCAATCGCTCCCCTTCCCGAATCCGGGGGCAGATCATTGCCATTCTCGGGGGGTTGGATGAGCTCTTGTTCGGGCGCAATCTGGCGACACTCTGATCTCGCGCAATGTCTTGCGCCCTGTCCGCTGCTAGCTTGCGGACATGAGACTCGATCTTACCCTTCTGACACTTGGCATCCTGTTTCTGGTTGGCCTCGCCGCCGATGAGATCGGGCGGCGTACACGCTTGCCCCGCGTGACGTTGCTGCTGCTGGCTGGCGTGGTCGCCGGCAGATCGGGGCTGGATCTCGTGCCTGCAGAGGCCGAGGAATGGTACGAATTCCTGTCCGTCTCGGCCCTGACCATGGTCGCGTTCCTGCTTGGCAGCGCATTGACCCGCCGAAACCTTGCCGCGCACGGGGCCGAAATCGTGGTGATTTCAATCAGCATCGTGCTGATCACGTTGCTGGTCGTCGCGGGCGGTTTGGCATTGATGGGTGTCCCGCTCGGTCTGGCCCTGCTTCTGGGGGCGATTGCCACGGCCACCGCGCCCGCCGCGACCGAGGATGCGATCCGCCAGTCGGGCATGACCGGCGCCTTCCCCGACAAGCTGCGCGGCATCGTTGCCGTGGATGACGCCTGGGGTCTGCTCGCCTTCAGCCTGATGGCTGTTGCAGCGGGCGAGCTATATGGCAACGGCCACGAAGGGGTTTTGCTGGACGCGCTGCGCGAAATCGGCGGAGCATTGCTGCTTGGTGCTTTTGTCGGGGTGCCAGGAGCGATGCTGACGGGCCGGATCAAACCGGGGGAACCCTTGCAGACCGAGGCGCTCGGCCTTGTCTTTCTGACCGCCGGGCTGGCGATCTGGCTGGAGGTCTCTTACCTGCTGGCGGGAATGACGGCGGGCATGCTGATCGTCAATTTTGCCCGGCATCACCGGCAGGCCTTCCACGAGATTGAAAACGCCCGATGGCCCTTCATGGTTCTGTTTTTTCTGCTGGCGGGCGTGTCGCTGGAACTGGGTCACCTGGCCACCATGGGCGGTCTCGGGCTCGCCTATCTGGGGCTGCGCATTGCAGCGCGCATCGTCGGCGGCTGGATCGGCGCGCGGCTTGGGGGGGACAGCGAAGTGGAACGCCCCTGGTTCGGTATCGCCCTTCTTCCACAGGCTGGCGTGGCGATCGGCATGGCGCTGGTCGCGGCGGAAAGCTTTCCCGACTGGGGGGATACGATCATCACGCTTACCATCGGAACAACGGTCGTGTTCGAGCTTCTGGGGCCACCCGCCACGCTGTTTGCGCTGCGCCGCGTTGCCGGGAAAGAAAGCGGCCAGCCGCCTGCAAAGGGGCCTTGATTCCGCCTGTGCGATGGCTTAACCGGTGGCTCCAGTACAGGGGTGTAGCTCAGTTGGTAGAGCAGCGGATTCCAAATCCGCAGGCCGCGGGTTCGAATCCTGCCGCCCCTGCCACTCGAAAAGCCCGGCGGTTTTCGCCGGGCTTTTTCTTTCGATCCTGCCCAAAGACCCCGAGGGGTCACAGATTGTAGTAGTCTCGGTACCACTCGACGAATCGTGCCACGCCATCCGCGACCGAGGTGGATGGCGTGTGGCCGGTCAGGCGCTTCAGAAGCGTGGTATCCGCCCATGTCGCAGGTACGTCGCCGGGTTGCATGGCCATCAGGTTCTTGCGGGCCGCGCGACCGGTTGCCGCTTCGATTGCCGCGATGAACTCCATCAACAGGACCGGGTTGGAATTCCCGATATTGACGACCCGATAGGGGGCGACGGGCGACAGGCTGTCGCCCTCCGGTGGTGCGGTGCCATCGGTCGGGCGGATCGGGGCGACGTCGATCAGTTTTTCGATTCCGGCAACAAGATCATCTACATAGGTAAAATCCCGCTGCATCTTGCCGTGGTTGTAGACGTCGATCGGCTCATCCGACAGGATCGCGCGTGTGAACTTGAACAGCGCCATGTCAGGCCGCCCCCACGGACCATAGACCGTGAAGAAGCGGAACATCGTGGTGGGCAGGCCGTAGAGATGTGCATAGCTATGCGCCATGGCCTCATTGGCCTTCTTGGTGGCCGCATAGAAGGACATCTGCGTATCGGCCTTGTCCGTTTCTGCATAGGGCATGTCCGGGTTCGCCCCGTAGACGGAGCTGGTGGAGGCCAGCAGCAGATGCGCGGGCGGATAAGCGCGCGCGGCTTCCAGCAGGCGGAAGGTGCCGATCAGGTTGGCCTCGACATAGCTTTCCGGCGCTTCGATGGAATGGCGCACACCCGCCTGCGCCGCGAGGTGGATGACCGCATCGGGGCGATGGTCGGAAAACAGCGTTTCCAGCAGGCCGGGCTGTTCGATCCTGTCATTGACGGCGCGAAAACTGCGCGACTGGCACAGCATTGCCTGCCGCTTTTCCTTGAGCGTGACATCGTAGTAGTCGGTCATCGCATCCACACCGATCACCCGCCATCCAGCGTTCAGTAGCGTCGAAGAGAGGTGGAAGCCGATGAAACCGGCCGACCCCGTCACAATGGCGGTGCGCTGTGGTTGGGACATGCGATGGACCTTCGTCATCTGCCGAAAAGCTCGGGTGTTTGCGGTTGTGTACAGGCTTGCCGCCAGTTTGAAAACGTGTTGATCCGAGTCCACTTCGCAGCGCTGAGGTGTCAGGCGCCAGGATAGAACGCGTTCGCCTTGGGTATAGGGATGAATTCGGCAGCATACCGCGCGGCGGCGAGAGACTCCTTGTGCCTCCAGAGAGGGATGGTTAAAGTCGAAGAGGCTGAAAAAGTGGCATTACGCGTTTCTGGTGTCACTCAAAACGGCTTTTCATGGGCGAATGTCCAATAAAGCATTCTAAAGTGATCCTGCGAATGTTTCGCGGTTTATTAGGTCGGTAGGTAGTTCCGCATGCTGAGACTCGTCAAATCTCTGACGCGAAAGCAAAAAAGAAACGTTTTGTTGATTCTTGACCTCGGCCTGGTTCCTCTGGCGCTTGTTTTTACCTTTGCGGTTCAGGCGGATCCGCGCACGCCTCTGGAAACTCTGTCTTTGCTTCTACCCGCGCTGCCATATTTGCTGGCTGTCGCGGCTGGCGTTGCCATCGCTCTGGGCATTCCCCAGATCCAGCTCAATGCCTATGAAGGGCGGGCCTTGGCGAAGACGGCCGTTTTCGCCGCATATCTCGGGGCAAGTCTGGCGGGATTGGGATGGCTTTTTCAATTGAACGTGCCGATTGGGAACAGCATCGTCTTCGCGATCTGCTTCTTCATGTTCTCGGCAGTCAGTCGCGTTGTCATGTATCAGGTCGTGGTTGCGATCTACCGGCGCGAGATACCGCGATGCAGGGTGTTGATCTACGGGGCAGGCACCACGGGCACCCAGTTGGCCACAGCCCTGAGAACCCACGAGGGGATCGACCCGGTCGCATTCGTGGATGACAATACCGCCTTGCAGGGTGTCCTGATTGCCGGTCTGCCGGTCTACACGCCTGCCAGTATCGCGCGGATCGTTCAGGAAAAGAGCATTCGCCGCGTCCTGCTGGCGATCCCGTCTCTCAGCCAGCCCAAGCAGGCACAGATCGCGCGGCGTCTGCAAAAGATGGGGCTGGAGGTGCAGACTCTCCCCTCCTTCGCGCAGCTGATCGGGGAAGAGCCTCTGGTCGAGAAGCTGACCCCGGTAAAGCCCGCACAGTTTCTCGGCCGGGCTCCTGTTGTCACCGCGCTCGGGGATGAGGGGAACAGCTATACCGGCCGGACGGTCCTGATCTCCGGCGCGGGCGGCTCTATCGGGGCAGAGCTGTCACGTCAGGTTCTGGCCTGTCGTCCCAAGAAGCTTATCCTGTATGAATTGAGCGAATATGCCCTGTTCAATATCGACATGGAATTGCGTCCGATGGCCGAGGAAGCGGGTGTGGAGCTGGTTTCTGTCCTGGGCTCGGTAGCCGACGCGCGACAGGTTCGGTTGGTTCTGGACGAATACCATGTGCAGATCGTCGTGCACGCAGCCGCCTACAAACATGTCTCCCTGGTCGAGGCCAATCCCCTGTCGGGGTTGTCAAACAACGTTCTGGGGACCCAAACCCTCGCAAGAGAGGCCGAATCTGCCGGCGTTCAACGTTTCGTGCTCGTGTCGTCGGACAAGGCCGTGCGCCCGTCCTCCGTCATGGGGGCCTCGAAGCGGCTGGCGGAACTGGTGGTGCAGGATTTGGCAGTGCGTTCCAGAGGGACGATTTTCTCGATCGTCCGGTTCGGCAATGTGCTCGGATCCTCTGGTTCCGTCGTGCCGATCTTCCAGGAACAGATCAGCCGCGGCGGACCGGTGACCGTGACCCACAAGGATGTTCGCCGCTATTTCATGACGGTCCGCGAGGCTGTGCATCTGGTCTTGCGCGCCGGGTCCATGGCCACTGGTGGCGAGGTGTTCGTTCTGGACATGGGCGAAGAGGTGTCCATAGAGCGCCTTGCCCGACAGGTCATCGAAAGTTCCGGATATACCGTTCAGGACGAAAACAACCTGGACGGAGATATCGAGATTTCCTTCATCGGGCTGCGTCCGGGCGAGAAGCTCCGCGAGGAACTGACGCTCAGCAAGGATCGGCTGACCACGTCTCACCCCAAGATCTTTGCCGCCCGTGAACAGGCCTTGTCCGAGATCGAGGTGGCATCGGCCTTGCGCAGCCTGCGCGAGGCGATTTCCGGTGGCGACAAAGCAGCGGCATTCGCTGTGCTCGATCGTTGGATCGAGGGGCGCGACGAACAGAATGCAGCGACCCTTCAGGGCGGCAATTAAGCTTTGATCAAAGTCTGTCACCCGAAAGACGCGCTTCGGGCAAAAGCGTCCGAAGCGGCAGAGGCGCAAGCTTGATCATGCCCCGGCGCGCGTGGTCTAAGAACCTCAAAGCAGGAGAACGGGTTTGCGCGGATTTCTAGATTTCGGGGGTGTTGTAAAACCTGCCATTGCAGCCGTCACGGTGCTCCTTGGCGGTCTCTTCGGTGCTGTCGCGCAGGCCGATATCATCGGCACCCCTGTGTCAGGCCCGCGCCCCACGCTCAACTTCTATGGCACCGCTGGCATGATCGACATGCCATCGGCCGAGGTCATGCCGGACGGCGAATTCTCGACCACGATTTCGCATTTCGGTGGCATCACCCGCAATACGTTGAGCTTTCAGATATCGCCCAGATTGTCAGGATCATTCCGCTACTCCGCGACTGAGGGGCTGAACCTTGCCGGGTTCGAGACCTATTTCGACCGCAGTTTCGATCTGCGCTACCAACTCCTGCAGCAGCAGGAGGGTGGCTGGTGGCCCTCTGTCGCGATTGGATTGCAGGATTTCGTGGGCACCGGGATCTACGCGGGCGAATACATTGTCGCCAGCCGGTCTTTCGGAGATACGCTTACCGTGACCGGCGGTGTTGGTTGGGGGCGCTTGGGCAGCTACAATTCCTTCGGCGCGCCGTTCAGCAATGTGCGGCCGAGTTTTGTGCCCGGCGATACCGGCGGCGAAATCTCATACGATCAGTGGTTTCGGGGGCAGGCGGCTTTCTTTGGTGGCATCGAATGGCAGCCGACCGACCGGCTTGGGGTGATCGTCGAATATTCCTCGGACGCCTACCGGACCGAAACCGCACAGGGCGTGTTCGAACGGCGGTCGCCGTGGAACTTTGGTGTTGAGTACCAGGTGAACCGCTCGCTTCGACTGGGGGCCTACTATCTCTATGGGTCCGAAGTCGGTGTGAACCTCGCCTTCAGCTTCAATCCGCGCCGCCCCGTTACGCCAGTCAGCAACCGCCCTGTTCCCGGCCCATTGGCCATCCGGCCCGATCCGGCTGCGAACCCTGACCTTTGGACCGCGGATTGGGTAGAGAACCCGCGCGCGCGCCCTGCACTGGGGGAACGGCTTAGGGAAGCGCTCGATGCCGAGGGGCAGGACCTTGTCGCATATGATCTGGGGGCCTATGAGGCAGAGATCCGGATCGAGAATACCCGCTACACCGCTGTTGCGCAGGCGCTTGGCCGTTCCGCGCGGGTGATGGCGGAAATCCTTCCACCCTCGGTCGAAACCTTCCATATCACCCTGCTGGACGAAGGTCTTGCCGTCTCTACCCTGACATTGCGTCGGTCGGATATGGAGGCGCTGGAGCAGGAACCGAATGCAACCGAGGCACTACAGGCGGTTGCAGGCCTGCGCGCTGCGCAACCGACCGAAGCGGAAGACCTCGTGGATGGCATGTTCCCCCGCTTCGACTGGTCTCTGAGGCCCTACACGCGGACCAGCTACTTTGATCCTGACAATCCCATACTCATCAACCTGGGCGTGCGCCTGTCTGCGTCCTACGAGTTCCATCCCGGATGGAGAATTGACGGCGCATTGACCCAGAGACTGGCTGGCAACCTCGATCAGGCGCGCACCTCGCCTTCGAATCTGCCGCCGGTCCGGACCAGCAGCCCCCTCTACGATCGTCAGACCGGCATTGCGGTGGAACGGCTGACCTTTTCTCATGCCCGCAGCCTCGGCAATGATCTCTACGGCCGTGTGACCGTGGGGTATCTGGAGCGGATGTATGGCGGCCTGTCAGCCGAATTGCTGTGGCGTCCGGTCAACAGTCGCCTCGCGCTTGGGGCCGAGATCAACTATGCGCGGCAGCGTGAATTCGATATGGGGCTGGGTTTCCGGGATTACGGCGTCGTGACCGGTCATGTGTCGGCCTATTACGACATGGCCAATGGCTATCATGTCCAGATCGATGCCGGGCGCTACCTTGCCGGGGATTGGGGTGCCACATTGTCCATCGACCGGGAGTTCCGCAATGGCTGGCGCGTTGGCGCCTTCATGACCCTGACCGATGTGTCGACCCAGGATTTTGGCGAAGGCAGCTTCGACAAGGGTATTCGCTTCTCGATACCAGTGACCTGGTTCACCGGGCAGCCAAGCCGCCAGTCCGTCGGCACCACGATCCGGCCGATCACCAGGGATGGGGGTGCGCGGCTTGGTGTGCCTGACCGTCTCTATGAACGTGTCCGGGATGGGCACCTGGGCAATATCGACGATCAATGGGCGCAGGTGTGGCGATGAAGCGAGTTGTGGCATTCTTGGCGCTCTTGGCACTTTCGGGATGCGGGCAGGACGCGGCGAACAGCCCATATGCGGCTGCGTTCGAGCAGATTCGTGGCGGATTGTTCAACCGGGGCGAGGCACCGTCACAGTTTACGGCAACACGCGCCTCGTTGGCCGAGGCGGGCATCACGGCCCCGGTGCTCGTCGTCCGGATGCCGGATGCGGACATTTCGGTGGGATTGCTGGAATATGGCACGAACCGTGATGTTACCATCTGGCGCAGTCTCGATGGCAACACCGTCAGCACCGCCGCTGGCCTGCTGCGAAACACGCGGGGATTCGGCACCGATCTGCACAGCCTGGAGACCGAGGCGCTGCATCACGCCCTTTCACAGGGGCAGTCGGCAGAGTATTCCCGCCTGTTCCGGGCGCTTGACGGCGAGGGGCAACTTCACGCGATTCGACTCTATTGCTCCCTCACTCCCGAAGGCAGCGAAACGGTCGACATCCTTGGTCGCAGCTACGCCACCCGCCGGTTCAGCGAGACATGTCATGTGGATGGGCGTGACACACCGGTTTTCGTGAACACCTATTGGCAAGGACGTGACGGTGATTTGTGGAAGTCGCGTCAATGGGCTGGTCCGGAATTGGGCTATGCCAATCTGGAGCGCGTGATAAACTAGCATCTATCGCAAAAATCAGCCGAGACGCGCTTGCGCGGATTGAATCACGACAGGCATCGTGTTAGCTGAAGGAAAGTAGTGTATTGGAGACTGACCCGATGAAAATCTCGAAAACAATTTTTGCAGCTACGGCCGTTTCCGCATTCTGCGTGACCGCCGCAAGCGCCCTTACCGTGGACCAGTGTGAACAGCTCGGCGGCAATGTCGACCTGGTTGAAGCTGAGTGCGAACTGACCGCAGCACAGGAAGACGAAGCGCGCGCTCTGGGCTGGCTGCCCGGTGGTAGTGCTGCTGCGACTGCAACGGCAACCGGTCTTGGCACCGTCGCAGGCAGCGGTGGCCTTCTGGCTGCCGGTGGCGGCCTGATCTTGACTGCGGTCCTGATCGGTGATGGTTCCTCTTCGACCACGACCTCTGGCAGCTAATCCGTTCGCCAGACGAAAAAGAATTCGGGCGGCTCTTCGGGGTCGCTCATTTCTTTTTGGGACGCTTGCGCCAGGGGATCGCAATCAAGGCAATGGCGCGTGCGCTGCACGGTGGGGTTTCCGGTTGGCCTGCCGGGGGGCGACCTAGCCAGATTCACCTTCCGATGCCATGAACTCATGGATCTGTTCGGAAACAGACGGACTGTGTGCGGGCAGGTTGAAGAACCCATGCCCAACATTCGGATAGCCAACGAAGCTGCAGCGACCCTGAGGCCACAAGGCGCAGAACTCCTTTGAGGTGGCGATCGGGACGACATTGTCGTCACTGCCGTGAACCGTCAGGCAGCGCAGGCTGTTCATCCGGTGCCAGCCTTTCCAGCGCTGCATCGGAGAGATCTCCGGTAGGCCCTCAGGCGGGACCACGCGATTGCTGAAGCCACCCTTCGCAGTGTCCGTGACCGGATTAAGCAGAATCAGGCCGCTCACCCGGTCGGGCGCAGCAAACACCGCGTCCAGCGCCAGAAGGCCACCAAACGACGCGCCCATGACGAACAACCTCGACTCGGCAGGCGCCTTTCGGCGGCTCCAGTTCAGTGCATGAGCGGCGTCCGCCAGCATCTGCGTCACTGTTGCCTTGTTGCGGTTCAGCGTTCGGTATTCAGCAGCGACAATGGTGAGTTCCGGGTGATCCTTTGCAAGTTCCTTGCAGAAGGGGATCAACATCTCCGGTCGTCCATCCACGCCACCGCCGCCGTGAAAGGCGAGGATCCGAGCCTTTTCCCGTACGCTTGCCGGGCACACCAACGCGGATTGGCGCCAGCGAATTCTGGTTGAGGAGAAATGCAGCGGATTCTTCCCTTCCTTCAAACGCCCTTCATGTTGCGGTTGTGATGGTCGATGGCTTCATCAAGGTCTTCGTAGTAGATGGCGCGCCCCCCTTCGAGAACCACACCTACGTCGCACATGGCACGTAGCTGCTCTGTATTGTGGCTCACCATGAACGCGCCGGCTGTTTCCATGCGCTCCAGGAACAAGGTCTGACTTTTCTCGCGAAAAGCCATGTCGCCGACCGAGGTTACTTCGTCCACCAAATACGTATCGAACGGGATTCCCATGGACACCCCGAAAGACAGGCGAGATCGCATGCCGGAAGAATAGGATCTGAACGGCAGGTAATAATGCTGTCCAAGCTCTGCGAACTCTTCGACAAAGGCAGCGAGTTCTTCCGTATCGACCCCGTAGACACGGGCGATGAACTTGGTGTTCTGGAAGCCCGTCAGATCTGGGTGAAACGATCCTGCGAAGCCAACCGGCCAGGAGATCGAGCCGCTGGACCGGATCTCGCCGGAGGTTGGGTCCATCGCGCCCGAGATCAGTTGCAGAAGTGTCGACTTCCCAGCTCCATTGCGCCCAAGAAGAGCCACCGAACTGTTGGTCGGCAGGGAAATGTTCAGGTTGTCGATCACGACCCTACGTCGCCCGTTCAGCACGAACACTTTTCGCAGGTTTCGAAACTCGATCATCTTTGCGGTCTCGTCACCGTCTGTCTCTCAGGCTGTATGCCACGAGAATCACAACTGTCCAGATCAGGAAGGCAAAGATGGAGATCGTCACCAGCTTTACCGGGCGATCCGGAAACCCGGAGCTTTCCGCCAAGGTCGGTCGCACATGGGCCGCGAGATAGCGGCTCTGCCGTCGAGCCTCGTTCCGGGCACCATCGAAGGCCGCCAGGGCGGTGGTGTAGGCCTGTTCGGCAAATTCGCGGTCGACCTGCAGGCGCTCGTATTCTCCGACGAGATCGGCAAAGGCCACACGCCCCGCCCCACTGGTGCCAAGCACCGCGCGTTCTGCTTCGATGCGGTTTTCGATAAACGTGATACGGCGCTCGGCCTGGGTAATCCTTGGATCATCATCCCGCGTGGTTGTGTCCCGAAGAATATCCAGTTCGATCAGCGCTTCGGCCAATTGAGCCTGCAGGTTTGTCACCAGACCCATCTGGCCAGCCGTGTCAGCCGTGGGATCAACAGTCTGGTTTTCGTTGCGCCATTCAGCGAGGGCAATCCGCGCGCGCGCGAGGCGCTCCTCTGCTTGATCCAGCTCATCGCGGGCGTAGCTGATTGCATCCTCTCGGGCGATTGCCGAGAGTTGGTTGATCATGGCGCTGCTTTCTTCGAAAATCAGCTGAGCAATCGACCGTGCGTCCTGGGGTGTGAAGGCCAGAACTTCAAGGTCGATCAAGCCTGTGCCGCTGGCATAGTAGATGCGCACCTGGCGGTCCCAGTGATCGAGCAGGTCCTCGATGGTGCCAGGTGGGTGGTAGGCGAAAACCGGATCGTCGGCAGGGTCTACGCGCGACCAGATCGACCTGAGATCGAGCTCGGTGTCGATTCTGGCGACGAGCTCCTGACTTTGCAGGAATTCATAGAGGATATCCGTGTCGGAAGAGCTTGACCCGGACAGGTTCGTGATACCGCCCAACAGTTCGATCGCAGAACTGGAATCCTCGGTGCGCACCGAGAATCCTACTCGGGAAATGTACTGGTCAGCAGCGCGGAACCACAGGTAGTAGGCCGAGATTCCCGTCGGCAAGACGACCATGATCAGTAGGGAAAGCACAAGTCCCCAGTGCCGTAACCTCCATCTCGCGGTCGCTGCAACTGGTGTTGCTGCACGCTTGGGGCCAGTCTGATTTTCGCCAGGTGCCTCCTTTTTCGCCGCAGGGTTTGTCGCGGCCTGAGGAGACGCAGCAGACAAAGGCGTTACCGGCTTTTCGCCTTTTGCGTTTTCAGACATTTGGGGATTGGCCATGAACAGGAAGACCTTGCAAGGTGGGGATTACTGTGACTTCTTGCTAACCAATGACAGCAGCTTTTTCCAGCATCCATTCCACGGGCTTCACATGTCTTCCGTAATCGAGCCGGCCGCCGGCAAACCGTCGAAATCCGTTCGGCGGGTTCCTCGTTTTACGTCGGTTCGCACCATTGGGGCCCTTATTTTAAGGGAGATGAACACGAGCTACGGCCGAAACCCAGGTGGATATATCTGGGCAGTGCTCCAGCCCGCGGCAGGCATTGCGATTATGGTTGCAGTTTTCTCGGTGGGATTCCGGTCACCTCCTCTGGGTACCAATTTCGCAATGTTCTACGCGACCGGACTGCTGCCGTTCATGGCGTTCATGGATGTTGCAGGAAAGATTGGGCAGTCGCTGAACTACTCCAAGCCATTCCTAGCTTACCCCAGGATCTCGTTCATGGATGCCATCATTGCGAGGTTCATACTCAACTTTTTGACTCAGCTCCTAGTCAACTACCTTATGCTTGCATTTATCATCATGCTCTTTGAGACAAGAACCACTCTTGAGATGGGCAAGATTGCTCTGGCTTATGCAATGGTCGGGTCGCTCAGCTTTGGGATCGGCGTACTGAACTGCTTCTTGATGTCTCAGTTCCGTGTCTGGCAGCAGGTCTGGAGTATTCTTATGAGGCCGATGTTCCTTATTTCGGGGATCTTCTTCATGTATGATAGCATACCGGAACCGTATCGGTCTTACCTGTGGTACAATCCTCTGATGCATATCGCAGGAGAGATGCGGAGCGCGTTCTACGTCAACTATGACGCTGACTATGTGTCTCCGGGTTATGTTTTTACCATTGCCTTGGTGACAAGCGCCTTCGGCCTTCTGTTCCTGCGTCGTTATCACCGGGACATCCTCTATTCCTGACGCGCGTGAAAGCTGCCCTGACGATTGGACCAAGAAGAACCATCTTCGGCCGGCTCGCACAATGCCTATGGGACTTGCCGTTTCGTCGGGACAGGAAGGCGCGTTGCCTGCCCGGTGCTAGGGCCTGTAGTCCTCTGCGATGAACGTCTCGGGTGAAAACTCCGGCTCATCCGTCATCCGATTGACGGCAGCCGCGAAAGCCGTGGGGTTGGACGGGTCGAGATGCTGTAGCTGCCACGGCGCGAAGCGCCACCAGCGTGATCGCAGTATTGGTGCCGCTTGCTGCATGGGCAGCCGATATTTCTTGATCGTAGCGGGATTGCCGGCAACGACCGCGAAAGGAGGCACATCCTTGGATACAACCGCGTGTGCGGCAACAATGGCGCCATCGCCGATCGTGACACCCGCCCCGATATAGGCACCATGTCCGATCCAGACATCGTTTCCAATCGTCGTGATCTTTGCCTTGGTTGCCGGTCCTTGGTAGCTGAACTTGTAGCTGTGATAGGCTGCGGCATCTCGAAAGTCATTCCCGAGACCATACAGGCGGTCACCCAGATAGAAGGCGGGGCTGGTCGAGACCCAGTGAAGCGGGTGGTTTTGCCGTCCGATCTGAACGTTTTCCCCGAAGGAACAATAGCGGCCGATGCGGGCTGCAAAACAATATCCGGAAACCTGGTAGGAGAATGCGCCAAGGTGAATGGAATGCTCGTACTGGGTCCATTTGAGGCTCGACGGTGCCTCGATCCTGCTGTCACGTGGCAGATTGACATTCGCGTCGGGGCCACGAGGCAACACTTCAATGCCTTTTCTTTTCAGCGTTTCGATCGGAACCGAGATCATGCTCATTTTGTCGTCACTCCCTGCTCACTCCCTGTCGAGTGCCTGTCTCAAGATGTTTTGCGCCAGATTGCCTTCGGCAGAAAATTCGATCACATGCCCATTCGCCGCATCCCGCACAGCATCCCCTTGGGCGCCGATGTTGAACGCATAGACTGGCAGCCCCGTCGCGATGCATTCATGCGTGGTGTAGGAAAAGGTCTCGGGCCAGATCGACGGTATCAGCCAGCAGGTTATTCCATATTTTGCGGCAAGGGAATCGAGCTCGGTGACATGATAGTTGCCATGTACCGGAACCGACCGGGGCAAGCTGAATGCCGGGTCGATGTTCCCGATCAGCACGAGCCGGAAGTCGCCACGCGCTTCTGCCATTCTGGCAAGATCCTGTGCCACGGCGGCCCCTTTCTGAATGCCGATATTTCCGAGGATGCCAATGACGTCTACGTCTGCGTTGCCCGTCTCGATAAGCGGCACGGGCTGCGCCAAGCTATGCGGAACGACGCGTAGCACGGGCTCTGCCATAGGATAGGTCGCAAGAACGAGGCTGCGGCTGCTTTCGGAAAACACCGTGACCTGATCAGCGGCGTCGATCAGCTGTCCCCATTCCTTCTGCCAGTCGGCCAAAGTGGCTCGCGTGCGATCCGGACGCCGCGCCATATGTGCCCGGTCGCTGCGATCCGGCAGAACAGGACCACGATAGATGCCGTCGGAATCGAGCAGGCAGTAGGAGGGCGAGATCGGAAAGTAGTCATGCACCAGAACTTCCAGCGCGTCTTGCCTGTCGCCGGTACGGCGCGCAAGCCGTCGCAGAAGGGCGGGCAGTTCGATCGGATCAGCATCGCCAACCCCACAGGAATAGATGATCCGCCTTTGCGGCAGCACATCGAGAAGCCGCTCCAGAAAGCCGAAGTCATCGGTTGTTCCGGTGCTTTCGCCATCGGGGGTCCGAACCTCGACCTGAAAGCGCTGAGGCCCGCCAACCCTGACGACAATCGAGGATTGGCCCTGCCGCAACTCGTTGTGAATTCTGTTCAGCAAATAGTGCTCGGCCCCGCCCCCAAGCGAATGCGCGAGGTAGACGGGAACCGGACCGGATGACCGCGCCGCCACGAAGGCCATGGCCAAGGCAATTCGCGCGGTGATCATCGGATCAGCCTGAATGAATTCCTGAACCTCCCGGTCATAGGTCGGATAGCGGCTGGCGACGAGTTCGTTGTTCTTCTGGACAAGGGCCTGCTTTTCAACCGAGCCGAAGCTTTCGCCGCCTTTGTGCTCGACGAACAATCCCGCAAGCCCAAGATGCAGCCCCCCCAAGGCGTGGGCTTTCCGGCACCAGTCCACCTCCTCGCCGTATCCGCGTCCGAAGGCCGTATCGAGCGTGGGAAGGCGACGCAAAAAGGCGATGTTCATCGCCATGCAGAAGCCGACCCCTGTCGGCACCTGCTCAAGGTCCGCTTGCGGGTGAAACTGCCGGGCGAGCGCGTCGATCGCATCAGCCTCTCCGGGTTTCAGGTCGGTCTTCGTGCAAATGGCCGGAACAGAGAATATCTCGGCATCGTTGGACATCGGGGTAACCGTTGCGACATTGGGCTGAGCCAGGAGAGGGGCAATCAGGCGGCTTGCCCATGCCTCGGGCAACAGCGCGTCCGAATTCAGCAACACGACATGGGCGCCCCGCTCAAGCGCATATTCCAAGCCCTTGTTGACGCTTTTGATAAACCCGAGATTGGCGTCATTCTCGATCAGGTGAACGCGGTCACTGCGGGAACTGGCCCAGTCACGCAGGAAGGGACGGACGCGCGGGTCGGGGGATTTGTCTTCGATAACCGCCAGTTGCCATGACAGATCGGTATGTCGTTCGACCCGGTCCAGCACATCCGGCAGAAGGTCAAACGCATTGTACACCGGCAGCACGATGGTGATGGGGGTTTCCCTGAGGCCAGCAGGCGGGGCATAGCCATCATCGAACAAGTTGGTGTGCATCGGTCCTGCAACCGGATGGGCATCAAGATCAAGGATCGCCTTGACCCGCGCCCGGTGCAGCGGGTCTTTGGTGGCCAGCCATTTCAGAATTGACGGGCTGGCACGTAGCAGCACTGAGGTAAACCGCAGGCCTAGCCACATCCGGGTCAGTACCTGCTTGCCGGCGGATGGCGCCCTGAGGCGGCATTGGTATTCGGCGTTCCCTTGTCGAAGCGTCAGCTCGAACGGACCCAAGGACAGCGGTGCTCCGACCGAGAAGCCGACCTCGGGGTCGACCCCGAGCGCCGTCGCCACATCGGCACGGTTCAAATGCGGCCGCTGAACAAGCTGCCCGCTATGCCAGGACAGAACGATCTGATCTGCTGTCGTCCATCCGTTGAACTGTATGCGGTTGCCGTGGATTACCGTGCTCTCGACATAGCCCAAACGAGCGCCATCGACCTCGGGCAGAGCCATCCCTTTGCCTGTGATCGCCAAATGCCGGTCAGCGTATCGGGCGAACAATCCACGGAGTCGGTTGAACACAGTCAATCCCTGCACTTGCCGCGAAAACCCCGGCGGTCCGAGCGACATTTTTTTACATGCCCGCACGGCGGGCCAATGGCGGTTTGTTTAACCGCTGGTCATAGGTCTGTCCACACGAGCCCGGCAGATCGTGGAAAACGTCATGGCTTGCGCCGAAAGAGATTGCCAATGGTTTGAAACACAAGGTCGAAATCGTAGCAGGTGCTCTGGTTGCGTTGATAGATCAGGTCAAGCCGGGCCTTCATGGGGATGCACAGGCGACAATAAATGTCGTCTGTTTCCTCCGGGGTTGTGCAGCGCCCCAGAAGGCGTTCCTCATGCTTGTGATAGGTGATGGTGGCCAGCCCGGTCACGCCGGGGCGGCTTTTCAGGACCTCGCCATAGATCTCCGGGAATCGCTCGACATACTCGCGCAGGGGCGGTCGAGGGCCGACGAAGCTGAGGTCGCCGCGCAGGATGTTCCAAAGCTGCGGAAATTCGTCCAGCCGCTTGCGGCGCAGCCAGGCCCCGGTAGGGGTGATCCGGGCTGCCTTATGCGCCCCGGATACGCCGCTGTCATCCTCGACCACCGTCATGGTGCGGAATTTCCAAAGGCGAAAGCTCTGGTCGGGCGTCTTCATGCGTTCGGCGGCGTAGAAGATCGGCCCCCCCTGTTCGCGCCATATCTTCCAGATCAGCCACAGAATGATCGGGCCAAGGATGATGACCAGCAGGCTTGCAAAGAAGAGGTCGAAGATACGCTTGCGCAAGGTCACCGCCGCTGCTCCCACTGATCAATGAACGCGCGCCATTCCGCCACCAGCCTGTCGGCGTGCCCGGCCCGCTCGTCCAGCGCGGTAAACCGTCCTAGCGTGTCTGTGTCCAGCACAACTTTGGGGATGGCGGTGTCCGGGGCGGTTCGTGCCGACCAGCGATGCGGCACTGCATCCAGCAACGCCCCCATTTCGACCCCACCGGGACAAGCGACGTTCATCAGCGCCGGCAAAGCGCGCCCCGCACCCGCCGCCACGCAAAGATCGGCGAGCATCCGCGCCAGCGTGGCCGGGCCCACATAACTGCGGCAAGGGGTGCGGCCGTCAGAAAAGCGATCCAGCGTGAACGGGTCCTTGGTGGGCAGGCGGCCCAGAATCTGATCGGCGCCCGCGACATTGCCGATTCTGAGGCTGGTCACAGGCCCCCCCGCCCGGGTCAACGCCTGCTCCATCTCCAGCTTGGCAACGCCGTAGGGGGCCATTGGACATGCCGGGTCGTCCTCGCGGCAAAGCCCGTCAGCCCGCCCGTAGACCGCGGCGGAGGAGGCGACAAGCAGGGGGATGTTGCCCGATGCGGCCCGGACGGCCAGCGCGATCTTTCGATTGAGCGCCAGGTCCGCGCCCGAGGCCGGGGTGACGCCCGCAAGGCACAAGACAACATCGCATTCGGAGACGGAGTCTTGCAGAGCCTTTGGTTGCGACAGGATATCGAACGTATTGATATCATTGGAAGGTCCGGCCCTGCGACCATGCCAGGCGGGCACAAATCGCGTTTCCTGCCGCCAGCCCCATTGCAGCATCCGGCCGAGCCGACCTGTGGCACCAAGTACCAAAACGCGCATAAAATCACCTTTCCTGTCTGAAACCGTTGACCCCCGGGATGCAGGTCGTATTTTGCCCAGAAGTTGCGTATCAATACAAACCGGCAATTTGCAGTGGGACCAGGCATGAAACTTTCTCTTCGAACAGTTGGCGTTTTTGCAATGTGCCTGCTGTTGACGGCTTGCTCCTTGCCGCGTGGCGCTGGAATCGAACAGGAAATCACGGCCGGTGCAAATGATGCCGATGCCGATTTCGCCATGTATCCGGTGACCAGGGACTTCTTGCCGACCTTGGCGGAGTGGCCGGTGGTGGGCGAGCCCGAACTGAACTGGATCACCGCCAGTGCCGGGGCCCGCACGCAGATCATCAATCCCGGCGATGTGGTTGCCATCACGATCTGGGACAGCAACGACAACTCGCTTCTGGCCGCTCCGGGCCAGCGGGCAGTGAACCTCGAAGAGATGCGGGTTGCGGCCAATGGCACGATCTTCATGCCTTATATCGGCGATACCCGTATTTCCGGCCTGACCCCGCAGGCGGCGCGAGCGCGCCTGCAGTCCGAGCTTGAGGCCATCGTGCCCTCCGCTCAGGTGCAGCTTGCCATGGCGGCTGGCATGCATAGCTCTGTCGATCTGGTGGGGGGCGTCAACGCGCCGGGAACCTACCCGATGCCCGACCAGTCCTATTCCGTGCTCAGCCTGATTTCTCAGGGTGGCGGCGTGTCCGGTGCCCTGCGCAACCCGCAGATTCGCCTTATGCGTCATGGCCAGCTTTATGGCACCTCCATCGCCCGGCTCTATTCCGAACCGCATCTGGACACTCGCCTTGTTGGCGGTGACCGCGTGATTGTCGAGGAAGACCGCCGCTATTTCCTGTCGCTCGGTGCGGCAGGCATTCAGGATCAGCACGCCTTCCCGCAGGATGTCGTGACCGCGCTTGATGCGATGTCGATCATCGGGGGGGTGTCCTCCAGCCGCGCCGATCCGGAGGGCATCCTGATCCTGCGTGAGTACCCGGCGTCGGCCCTGCGCACCGGCCAGCGTGGCCCGCGTCAGGAACGGGTTGTGTTCACGCTGGACCTGACGACATCCGATGGTCTTTTCTCGGCACGGAATTTCCGTATTCAGTCGGGGGATCTGGTGCTGGCAACGGAAAGCCCCGTCAGCTCGGTCCAGACGGTGTTCAGCCTCTTTGGCAGCGCCTTCGGCCTGGTCAACGCGGTCACCAACTAAGTCGGCTCACGGCAGGGCAATGGGCCGCGCCTTGGGCGCGAGCCCGTTGATCCGGTCGATATGCACCGGCAGACAGCGGGTCAGGAAGTCGTAATGCTCGACCACATGGGCGCGGGCAGCACGGCCCAGATGGGCATAGTCGCCCGGCGCTGACAGCACCTCGACCACCTGCCGGGCCAGGGCCTCTGGCTGGAAGAAGTCGACCAGCAAACCGGTTTCCCCGTGTCGCATCGCCTCGCGCACCGGGGGCACGTCCGAGGCGACGATGGTCGTTTCCATCGACATGGTTTCCAAGAGCGACCATGACAGCACGAACGGCACCGTCAGGTAGATGTGGCAGCGCGACAGCTGCATGACCGTCTGGTAGTCGGAATAGGGGATGCGGCCCAGGAAATGCACCCGGCTCCAGTCCACGCGGTCGCCCACCTCACGCTCCATCTCGGCGCGGTAGCCCCCGGCCTGCTGGCTTTCCTTACCATAGGACACCTCGTTGCCGCCAACGATCAGGGCGCGGGCATTTGGGCGGGCGTCGAGGATATGGGGCAGGGCGCGCATGAAGGTGTGAAAGCCGCGCGTGGGTTCCATGTTGCGCGCCATGTAGGTGAAGATCTCATCTTCTCGGGTGACAGACCGCCCGAGCCGGTCCAGTCGCACGGCGGCATTCGGGTTGGGCAACAGCCGGTCCGTGCGAATGCCGTCATGGCAGGTATATATCTTGTCCTGAAAGCTGTCAGGGTAGGTCCGTTTTTGCCACTGGGTCGGCGACTGACCCAGATCCACGGTTTGCAGATTGGCGAAGTTGACCGCATTGCGGGCGTGCATGATGTAGGGCGTGGCGGGGTTCGATGGAAATTCCGGGTCGAACCCGACAGAACCGCCCTTGGCGAGGAAGTAATACTCGAAATAGCCAAGCACCGGCACATCGGGCCAGACGATCTTGGTAAAGGTCAGCTCGCCCCATCCTACATGACCAAGGATCACATCAGGCGTGAACCCTTCGCCCTGCAGCTTCTGGCAGGCCAGCGCCGCGCCATATCCCGCCCCGGTGCATTGTTCCCAGTAACGCGACAGGCCGTAGGCGTCCTTGGCGGGGGCATGATGCGGTGCGTATTGAACGACGCGAATACCGGGGGGAGAGGTGACGCCCTTTCTCTGGGTCAGGAACACGATCTCATGCCCGCCCTGCGCGGCCAGCCAGTCCACCAACTGGCGATATTGGCCGGGATAGTTCTGGTGGATGAACAGCAGTTTCATAAGCAGGCCGTGATCTGAACGCGAAAGGGCGGGACCGTTACGCTAACGTCCCCGCCCCTTGGTGCAAGGTTTTCCTTAAAGCAGCGTTGCCAGATAGGTGCCGTAGCTGTTCTTTTTGAACATCTCGGCGCGCTCGGCCAGTGCGTCTCGGGTGATCCAGCCCTTCTCATAGGCGATCTCGTCAAGGCAGCCGGTCTGCAAACCTTGCCGCTTTTCCAGCGTTCGCACGAAGTTGCCCGCATCTAGCAGGCTGCCATGGGTGCCGGTATCGAGCCATGCATAGCCGCGCCCCATGCGTTTTACATTCAGCAGGCCGTCGGCCAGGTAGGATTCCAGCAAGGTGGTGATCTCGAGCTCATTGCGGGCGGAGGGTTTGACCTGCCGGGCCCGTTCCGGCGCGGTGCCGTCGAGGAAGTAAAGCCCGGTCACGGCGTATTTTGACGGCGGCACTTCGGGTTTCTCGATGATCCCTGTCACATCGCCCGCGCCGTTATAGGACACCACGCCATAGCGTTCCGGGTCGGACACGTGATAGCCGAAGACAGTGCCGCCGGTTTCCCGGGCGTCGGCGTCGGCCATGATCTCAGGCAGGCCATGGCCAAAGAAGATGTTGTCGCCCAGAACCATGGCGGAGGGCGCGCCGTCCAGAAACGCCTCGGCGAGGATATAGGCCTGTGCCAGCCCGTCGGGCGACGGCTGTTCGATATAGGTCAGGTTGATGCCCCACTGGCTGCCATCGCCGAGGGTGCGCCTGAACTGGTCCTGATCCACGGGTGTCGTGATCATTGCGATGTTCCGGATGCCTGCCAGCATCAGAACGCTGAGCGGGTAGTAGATCATCGGCTTGTCATAGATCGGCAGCAGCTGTTTCGACACGCCGATGGTGATCGGATAAAGCCGGGTGCCCGAGCCGCCTGCGAGGATAATGCCTTTGCGATTGGTCATGGGGTCTGATCCTGAATCTCTTGGATGATCTGGGAAAGGGCGCTGCGCCAGTCGGGGCGGGAAATGCCGAAACGCTCGGTCGTGTTGGAACAATCCATGCGCGAATTCGAAGGCCGCTTTGCCGGGGTGGGGAACGCGCTGGTGGGGATATCGACAACCTCGCAGGTTATGCCCGCCTGACGGAAAATCTCCCGCGCGAAATCGGCCCAGGACACGTCCGGCGCGCCGGAAAAGTGGTAGGTGCCGGATTTGGACGGGTGCGCGCGCAGTTGCGCCGCGATGGACAGGCAAGCCGCGGCGATGTCCTGTGCAGGGGTGGGGCCGCCCACCTGATCCGCGACAATCGTCAGGCGGTCACGCTCGGCCCCGAGGCGCAGCATCGTCTTGACGAAGTTGCTGCCATGGGCAGAGACCACCCAAGAGGTGCGCAGAATCACCGACGTGCCGCCCGCCGCCTGTATCGCCGCTTCACCGGCCAACTTGCTGCGCCCATAGGCCCCGAGCGGCCCGGTGGGGGCGTCGACCGACCATGGCGCGGTGCCAGAGCCATCAAAGACGTAATCTGTGGAGAGATGGATAAAGGGAATGCCCAGATCGGCACAGGCCCCGGCCATCGCCCCGGGGGCGCCCCCGTTGACCAGCGTTGCAGTGCCCTCGTCACTTTCGGCCTGATCGACGGCCGTGTAGGCGGCGGCGTTGATGACGGCATCGGGTCGGTGACGCAGGATCGCCTCGGCGCAGGCTGCGGGATCGGTCAGGTCGGCCTTGGTGCGGTTCAATGCGCGCACTTTTGCCTGACGCTGCAACTCGGTCGCGACTTGACCGGTCTTGCCGAAGACGAGGACCGTCATGCCCTGACCCCAAGCCGCTCGCCCACACCCTCGCGGCCCTGCAAGGCGCGCCACCAGGGTTCATTGTCGAGATACCACAGGACGGTGCGGCGCAGACCCTCCTCCACGGTCACCGACGGGCGCCAGCCCAGTTCGTCCCGGATTCGGGTGGGGTCAATGGCGTAGCGCGCATCGTGTCCGGGACGGTCGGTCACGAAGGTGATCTGGTCGGCGTAAGACCCGTCTGCTTTCGGGCGCAAGCCATCCAGAATAGCGCAGAGAGTCTTCACCAGATCCAGATTGCTGCGCTCGTTCTCGCCGCCGATATTGTAGGACCGGCCTGGCGCGCCTTTCTCCACCACCAGCAGCAGCGCGTCGGCATGGTCCTCGACATACAGCCAGTCACGGATATTCGACCCATCCCCGTAGATCGGCAGCGGTTTGCCCGCCAGAGCATTCAGGATGATGACCGGGATCAGTTTCTCGGGGAAATGATAAGGCCCGTAATTGTTGGAACAATTGGTCAGCACCACGGGCAGTCCATAGGTCTCATGCCAGGCGCGCACCAGATGGTCGGACGCGGCCTTGGAGGCGGAATAGGGGCTGCGCGGGTCGTAGGGCGTCTCTTCGGTGAACTGTTCCGAAGGGTCAGCGGGCAGGGACCCGAACACCTCGTCCGTTGAAATATGGTGAAAGCGAAACCCGTCGGGCTTGCCTTGTGCACCCCAGTATTTCCGCGCTGCTTCCAGCATGTTGAAGGTGCCGGTGATATTGGTCTCGATGAAATCGCCGGGCCCGTCGATGGACCGGTCCACATGGGATTCCGCAGCCAGATGCATGATCGCGTCGGGCTTGTGGACCGCGAAGACCCGGTCCAGCGCGGCGCGGTCGCGAATATCGGCATGCTCGAAGGCATAACGCGGGCTGTCCGCCACCTGCGCCACATTGTCGAGGCAGGCGGCATAGGTCAGCGCGTCGAGATTGACAACTTCGTGGCCCCGCGCCACCGCCAATCGCACAACGGCAGACCCGATGAACCCGGCCCCGCCGGTGACCAGAAGCTTCATGTCAAACGCCCTCCCAGACAAAGGGATTGTCCAGATCCTTCAGCAAGGGCGCAGCGGCATCCTTGTCCGACAGAACTGCCTCTGCACCCTCCAGACCCCAGTCGATGCCGATATCCGGATCGTCGAAGCGCACCGCGCCATCTGCTTCGGGGGCGTAGTAATCGGTGCATTTGTAGATGATCTCGGTATCCGGCGCTCGCGTCACGAACCCGTGCAGGAACCCCGCCGGGATCATCAGCTGCTTGCCGTTCTCGAAGCTCAGTTCGATGCCGAACCACTGCCCGAAAGTGGGGGAGCCCTTGCGGATGTCCACCGCCACATCAAAGAGCCGCCCGCGCCCGCACCGCACCAGTTTCGCCTGCGCATGGGGCGGTGCCTGAAAATGCAGACCACGCACCGTGCCGACCTGCGCTGAGAGCGAATGGTTGTCCTGCACGAAATCGTAATTGAGCCCCCGGTCCGCCATCTGCCGCTTGTTCCAGCTCTCGCTGAAAAATCCGCGGGAATCGCCAAATCGACGGGGGGTCAGGATCAGAAGTCCCGGAAGAGGTGTTTGGTCAACCTGCACGTCGCAACCCCGATCCTTGATCTGTTTCGGTGCTGCCCCGTTCTTCGACAATTCCCCTTTGATTGCAATGCCGATATCCATTGCCTCGGGGGTGGGATGGCCGAGAACGGGCCAAACAGAAGCCCGCATGCACCGAAGATCCGGCAGGACGCAGCCTTCGGGCAGTCACGGTACATCTAAGGGAGGAGGAGGAATTGGTGGAGCCTAGGGGGATCGAACCCCTGACCTCTTGCATGCCATGCAAGCGCTCTCCCAGCTGAGCTAAGGCCCCATCTCGACGTCTTCGTTTCGACGGTAGGCGGGGTTTATGAAAGAGCGCGGTGATGTTCAAGCGAAAAAACGCGCCTGTTGCGGGGAATCGCGCATCCGCTTCCCCGCAGAGCAATGACGGTTGTGACGGTGGTCGTGGCTGTCACGCGATCAGTATAACCTGAACAAGGACATCCCTCACGGGCCAGTGCCCGGAGGGATGCCAGAGATTGTTCGTACTGTTGGCAACCCCGCCCCTTTCGGGGAGGGTTGTGGACTTAGCTGTCGTCGTCGTCCGAAGCGACATCCGCCAGATCGTCGAGGGGGACGCTGTCGTCATCCTCGTCGTCTTCCAGCAGGTCATCGTCCAGATCGATGTCATCGCTGTCATCGTCCAGCAGTGCTGCGGCGTCATCGTCCAGCACTTCAGCGTCATCCGTATCCTTGGCTTGCGCCTTGTCGGCCTTGTCGGCCACCAGCGTGCGCGATGCCTTGCCTGTTTCGATCACGACCGTTTCGCCCGTATACGGGCTGACGATCGGGGTCTTGTTCAGGTCATAGAAGCGTTTGCCGGTGGTTGGGCAGACACGTTTGACGCCCCATTCTTCTTTGGGCATGACACCCCCTTCAATCATCGCTATCGAGGAATTGCGGTCACCTGCCACAATGTCGGGGGGCTGTAAAGCCTTTCATCGGGCCAATCGTACAAAGCCGGGTTGCATCGCGCATATGGGGAACGAAATCCACATTCTCGGGGGCGAGCCACCGGTCGAGGTGCTGCTGAAGCGATCCCGGCGCGCGCGGCGTTTCACCTTGCGTGTCTCGCGGTCCAGCGGGCAGGTGACGCTGTCGATGCCGCATGGCGCGCGGCAGGCCGAGGCACTTGCTTTCCTGGATGCGCGAGAGGGGTGGGTCCGCAAGCATCTGGCCGCCAGTCCGGCCCCGGCGCGGCCGGAGATCGGCGGGGTGATTCCCGTCGAAGGCCGGATGCGGCAGATCGTGCCGGGCACGGGCCGGTCCGCGCGCCTGATCGAGGGGCGGGTGGAACTGCCGGAGGGGCAGGAGGGGCCGCGCATGGCGGCGCTGCTCAAGCAGATGGCGCGGGACCGGCTGGTGGAGCGGTCGCGCTTCCATGCTGGCCGGCTGGGGCGCAACTTTGGCCGGATCACCCTGCGGGACACGCGCAGCCGGTGGGGCAGCTGTTCCTCCAAGGGGGATCTGATGTATTGCTGGCGGCTGATCATGGCCCCACCCGCCGTGCTGGACTATGTCGCCGCGCACGAGGTCGCGCATCTGGCCGAGATGAACCACTCTCCCGCCTTCTGGGCCGTGTGCGAACGGCTTTGCCCCGATTACCAGCCGCACCGGGACTGGCTGCGCAGGAACGGGGCGGAGCTGCTGGCATGGCGCTTTGACCGCTTGCCCTGAGCCGGGGCTTGTGATCCGGTGACACCATGCTTCTGACGCAACGCCCCTCCGAAGCGCCGACATCGGCCGCCCATGACCGCATCTACCGCACGGTGCGCACACGGATCATGCATGGGCAGATGCTGCCAGGCGAGGCGTTGACGCTGCGCGGGCTGGCCAAGGAATTCGACGTGTCGATGACCCCTGCGCGAGAGGCGCTGCGGCGGCTGGTCAGCGAAGGCGCGCTGTCGCTGTCTTCCTCTGGCCGGGTTTCCACGCCGGAGCTGTCCAATGACCGGATCGAGGAGCTTGCCGCAATCCGGGCGCTGCTGGAGCCGGAATTGTCTGCCCGTGCCCTGCCGCGCGCCCATCCGGCGCTGATCGACCGGATGGAGGTGATCAACGGTACTGTTGCCGAGGCCGTCGCGCATCGCGATCCGGTGGCCTATATCCGGGCGAATCTGGAGTTTCACCGGACGCTATACCTGCGCGCGCAGGCGCCTGCGATGCTGGCGCTGGCCGAAACCGTTTGGCTGCAGCTTGGGCCGACCATGCGGGCGCTCTATGGACGGCTGAGACGCACCGATCCACCGCGCCATCACAAGCTGATCATCGCGGCGCTGAAGGCAGGCGATGAGCCCGGTTTGCGCTTGGCGGTGCGGGCTGATGTGACGCAAGGGCTACGCCTGATCGCAGGCTGAAAACGGGGGGTGCCGCCCGTGCACCCCCTGTACACCCCTCGTACACCCCCCGTGCAGACGAAATGGCGGTTTCGCCGCCTCCGGCACCGACCCGGGAGCGGCCCGTCTCAACCCCCCGCTTGCGCGGGAGGCCTCGACGGGCCGCGTTGCCACGGGAGTGTTGTGGGGGCGGCGTGCAAATCAGCCCGGGCTGGGATGGCAGGTGCCTTGGGATCAGGGCGCGGGCCGGTCCCGCCGCTGTTTGCGCCAGATCGCAAGGCCGAGGATCAGGATGATGGGCCACCAGCCGAAGCCGGTCGCAAGGGCGGTTGCGCTGAACCGGGCGGGAACCGGGATGTGCTGCGCGGTGACATATTGATCGCGCAGCCGCTGCGCCTCGGCATCGGCGATCGGCGTGTGCTGGCGGCTGTCGCAGGCATCTGTGGCCAGGCTGTAGCCCAGGCTTTGCCGCCAGATGCCGAGCAGCAGCAGATGATAGCGCAAGGAGCGATGGCAGAGCGCCAGCGGAGCCCCCTGCGCCGTGGTCAGCGAGGTTGCGCTGACGAAATGCAAATCCTCGATCCGGCCAAGGGGGAGGCCGCGGGCCTCGGCCAAGGTGGGAAGGGCGAGCAGGGACAGAACTAGGAGGAGGCGCATGGGGATTTCCGGGTCAGGGATGTCACCGATAGGTCGGATCACCGGGCGGGCCAGTTCAATCGGGACGGGGGTAAAGCCTGTTCAGCCCGTGTCGAGATATTTCGTTCGCACATGCCGGTGACGGCCTTGTGCCTGTGAGCCCGAATTTCGCCGCCTGCCGGCGTCGACCCGCGAGCGGCCCTTCTCACCCTCCGGCTTGCGCCGGAAGCCTCAAAGGGCCGCGTTGCCACGGGAGCTGTGGCGGGGGGCGGTGTATCGGGTCAGGCGGCTGTGTGCCTGGAGAGTGCGGGACGCCTCCGGCGGAGGTATTTGGGCCAAGATGAAAGAGGTGCGTGGTCAATCTGTGCCAAGGCAGTGATCGGGCACCCAGCCTGTTTGGCCATCCTGCGTCTGGCAGAGGGTCCAGCCGAGGCGATGGTCCAGCGGCTTGAGCCTGTCGCCCATTGCGACGGTCAGCTCAGTGGTATCGAAGGCGATCGTGGTGCGGTCGCCTTCCAGGATTGCGGCGGGGATCCAGCCGCCGAGGCCGCCGCTGTTCACCACCCATTGCCAGCCGGGATAGGCGTCGTCGATCTGGCCGGGGGTGACACGGTCGCCCGCCGCGACGGCGAGCGCGGGGTCATAGGTTGCGCGCCAGGGTTTGAGGGCGCGCAACCGGGGGGTCTCAGGCGTGGATGGCGCCATCGCCGCAGGCCAGTGCCGCCTCGCGTACCGCTTCGGAGAAGGTGGGATGCGCGTGGCAGGTGAGCGCCACGTCCTGCGCCGAGGCGCCGAATTCCATCGCCACGCAGATCTCGTGGATGAGGTCGCCCGCCGCCGGGCCGATGATGTGGCAACCGAGAATGCGGTCGGTTTCCTTGTCGACGATCATCTTGACGAAGCCTTCGCCCTGGAACACGGCCTTGGCGCGGCCATTGCCCATGAAGGAGAACTCGCCGACCTTGTAGGCGCGGCCCGAGGCCTTGACCTCTTCCTCGGTCTGACCGACAGCGGCCACTTCCGGCGCAGTGTAGATCACGCCGGGAATGACGGAATAGTTCACATGGCCATGCTTGCCCGCGATCTGTTCGGCCACGGCCATGCCCTCATCCTCGGCCTTGTGCGCGAGCATCGGGCCTTCAATGACGTCGCCGATGGCGTAGATGCCGGGGATGTTGGTGGCCCAGTGGGCGTCGGTGGCGATCTGGCCGCGCTCGGTCATCTTGACGCCCAGTTTGTCGAGGCCGAGACCCTCGGTATAGGGGCGGCGGCCGGTGGCAACCAGCACCACGTCGGCATCGACCTGATGTTCGCTGTCATCCTTGCGCAGCTTGTAGTTGACCTTGGCCTTGGTCTTGAGCGTTTCCACCGACTGCACGGCCGCGCCCATGACGAAATTCAGGCCCTGTTTCTTCAGGATGCGCTGGAAGGTCTTGGCGACCTTGCCATCCATGCCGGGGGTGATCTGGTCGAGGAATTCGATCACCGTGACCTCGGCGCCAAGGCGCGCATAGACCGAGCCCAGTTCCAGACCGATCACGCCCGCGCCGATGACAACCATCTTCTTGGGCGTCTTGGGCAGGGCCAGCGCGCCTGTGGAGGTGACGACGATCTTCTCGTCGACCTCGACGCCGGGCAGGGTGGAGGGCTCTGACCCCGAGGCGATGACGATGTTCTTGGCCTCGTGGATGTCGTCACCGACCTTGACCTTGCCGGCCTCGGGGATGGTGGCCCACCCCTTGATCCAGTCGACCTTGTTCTTCTTGAACAGGAACTCGATGCCCTTGGTGTTCTGGCCGATCACGTCATCCTTGTAGGCCAGCATCTGCGGCCAGTCGACGGAGGGCGATTTGCCCTTGAGGCCCATCTTGGTGAAGTTGTGTTCGGCCTCGTGCAGCATGTGGCTGGCATGGAGCAGCGCCTTGGAGGGGATGCAGCCGACGTTCAGACAGGTGCCGCCAAGGGCCTCGCGGCCTTCGACGCAGGCGGTCTTGAGACCCAGTTGCGCACAGCGGATGGCGGAAACGTAGCCGCCGGGGCCACCGCCGATGATGATGACGTCATAGCTTGCCATTTTGACCTCCTTGGTCGTCGTTCCGGGCATGTTTCACAGGGGTATGCGGGTCCGAATCCCCTTGCGTCAACCGCAAATGGAAAATCACCACAAAAATGGGGGTGATTTTTTGACTCCGTTTTTCGGAGTCCTCATTTTTGTGATCACAAACGGGCCTGGCGGCTATTCCGCTGCGTCCAGCAAGGCCGGATCCATCGGCGGTGCGGTCCATTCCGCGATCTTCTCGGGCGTCAGGATCCGGTCGCGGCGTTCATGGAACCAATGCAGGGCGGCCTGTTCGAGGTGGTAGAGGATCAGGTCTTCACGCAGTTCCTCCAGCTCCTCCTTTACCTTCGGCAGCAGGCGGTGGATCGAGCTATCCTCGACCTCGTTGCGGTTGCAGCGTTGGTAAAATATTGAATCCTTGAAGTATTTTCCCAGACCTTGCGTGTTCGCCGCGCCCCGGTCGTTCTTCATCAGGTAGGTGTCGTCGGACCGGATGGCGTAGTGGTTGATCTGGGCATTGTCCCAGGTCAGTTCCGCCCGGTCCATCTTGCGGTGGCGTTCATGGGGCGGCTTGAAGAGCGAGTCGGATGTGATCTGCACCCCGCGCGTGTTGTGGTTGCGCACCTTCGGATGGGTCGGGTGTTTCGGCATGTGGATCGAAACGGCGGAGAACTTGCGCGCCTTGAACATCGCCTTGTGCAGGCAGGAGTTCCAGGCCGGTTCCGCCTTGGCCATGGTGAAATTTTCCGTCACCAGCCCGCCGGGCCAGGTTTCATGACCGGAATTGCCGAAGAGCCGCCAGGCGATGGCGATGGATTCCGTGGGCGGCATCAGGTCGAGCAGGTCATCCACATGGCCATTGCCGCAGGTCACGTTGAGAAACTCGTCGCTGTCCACATGCAGGCACCATTCGGCCAGCACCAGATCATCGACATCCTCGCGCGCGATGCGGAGGCTTTCCATCTGCGGGCGACCCGCGCCGCGCCAGTCGTTTCTGAGGTGGCGGACGTAGCCCATCTGCTGCAACCGGTCGAGCATCAGGTCGGTGCCGTCGGTACAGTTGTTGGTGACGATCACCGCCTTGTCGAAGCCGATCACGCGGTAATAGGCGATCCATTCCAAGAGGAACATGCCCTCGTTGCGCATGCAGGACAGAACGACCTTGTCCCCGTGACGGCTGGTCATGCGGCTTTCTCCTCGTCCGCGGGCAGGGTCCATTCGGCGATGCGCTCCGGCGTCAGGACGCGCTTTCGGCGGTTGTCCCACCAGATGTTGGAGGCCTGTTCCAGCGTGGCCAGCAGGGGGTCGGCGCGCAGCGCGTTGATCCGGTCCTGCAGCTCCGGCAGGTGACGCAGGATCGACGTATCCTCGCGCCGGTTCGTGTTGTAGCGGCGGTGGAAGGTGGAGTTGAGGTAACGCTTGGTGCCGCCCCGGTCGGCCCCGTCGCCGCGGTCGTTCTTCAGCAGAAAGAGATCCTCGGACTTGATCGTGTAGTGGTTGATGCAGGCCCCGTCCCAGGTGAGTTTCTCGCGGTCCATGCCGCGGTGGCGTTCATGGGCCATGGTATAGAGCGCGGTGGTGTCGATGGCCTCTCCCATGGCGTTGCAATGGCTGGCATCGGGGCGCAGCGGGTGCTTGGGCATGTGCACGGTCATGGTCTGGAACTTCTTCGGCTGGAACAGGGCCTTGTGGAAGGCGGTGGACCAGAAGGGTTTCTTGTCGCAGTGGGTGAACTGTTCCAGCACATTGCCGCCGGGCCAGGTCTTGTGGCCGCCATCGCCGAAGGGCCGCCAGGCGATGGCGCAGGCGTCGAAGCCCTGCACCACGTCGATCAGGTCATCCAGCCTGTGATCCCCATGAAAGACGTTCAGAAATTCGTCGCTGTCCACATGCAGCAGCCAGTCCGCCTCGGCCACTTCCTCGATCTCGTCCTTGGCCATGCGCAGGCCGTGGATTTGCGGGCTGTCGGCCTCGTAGCCGCGATTGCGGATGTGCTTGACCTGCTCCAATTCCTGCAACCGGTCCAACATCATATCGGTTCCATCGGCGCAGTCATTGCTGATGACGACGATATGATCGGCCCCGAGAAGGCGGTAATAGGCCACCCATTCGAGCAGGAAGATCCCCTCGTTCTTCATGCAGGACAGGACGGTGCGGGTTCCAAAGCGGCTGCTCATCGGCTTGGCCCTTCGTGTGACGGCTCGTTCCGGCGCTCTGATGGCGCGTTTGGGCAGAGTATGCCGCGCGCAGGGAGAAAGGGCAAATGAAAGCGGTCGCGGCGGAGGCGGGCAGGAAAAATCTTCAGGAAGATTTTTCGGAAGGCCCCTGAAGAATTTTCCAGAAAATTCTTTCTGTTCTCCTAGATCAGAGCCGCCACCAGCATGACGACCGTGGCCCCAAGCCCCACGGTCCAGAAAGCCGACCGCCACGGCACCCAGCCAAAGGCATAGGCGGGCACGTAGAGGATGCGCGCGGCAAGGTAGGTCCAGGCGCAGGCGGTGGTGAGGGGGGAGGAGGCTTCGGCCAATGTCACCACGACCACGGCGATGGTGAAGAGGATGAGCCCCTCAAAATGGTTGGTCATGGCCCGGTGCAGGCGGCCCGTGCGGAGGCTGACCTGTTCCATCAGCGGTTTTTGCAGGCGGTCCGGGTCGCGGGGGGAGAGAGTCTTTGCGGTGCCAAGCTCCAGATTCGCGGGGATCGCCATGAGGGCGATCTGCACGACTTGCCAGAGGGCGGCGAGGGCGAGGGTGGTGAGTTCGGGGGTCATAGCAACTGAATGAGCATAAGCCCGAGGCCCGCCAGAGAGACAAAGAAAACGACAGATCTGATCAGAGGAACACCCGAAACATAGACCGGGACATAGACAACGCGCGCCCAGAACCAAACCGCCGCGCCAAGCGCCGTCGTTTCATTTCCTGCATCTGCGACGGTCACGGCCAGGGCAAGGGCAACGAAGGCGACATAGGTTTCCAGATAGTTTCGCAGCGCCTTTTGGAGGCGTTCCGCCAAAGGGTTTTGTTCGCGATCCTCATCGCGAGGGCCAAGCGCCCATCCGATCCCCTTGGACAGGTCCGAAAAAGTAGCCTGCACAAGGACATGGGCAATCAACAGAACGACCGAGTAGGCGAGATATGTAAGTTCGGGGGTCATGACGGTGCCTATCAACAAAGGAGGGCGGGGAAACCCCCGCCCTTGCAATAGATAGATAAAGGATGATGACAGTCCACCCTTCTCTCACAGATCCATCAGCAACCGCCGGGGATCCTCCAGCGCTTCTTTGACCCGCACCAGGAAGGTCACCGCGCCTTTGCCGTCGACGATGCGGTGATCGTAGGACAGGGCGAGATACATCATCGGGCGGATCTTGATCTCGCCATTGATGACCATGGGCCGATCCTGGATCTTGTGCATGCCGAGGATGCCCGACTGCGGGGGGTTCAGGATCGGCGAGGACATGAGCGAGCCGTAGACGCCGCCGTTCGAGATGGTGAAGGTGCCGCCCTGCATTTCCGCCATGGAGAGCTTGCCGTCACGGGCGCGCTTGCCCTTTTCGGCGATGGCCTTCTCGATCTCGGCAAAGCTCATCTGGTCGGCGTCGCGGATGACCGGAACAACAAGACCCTGCGGGGTGCCTGCGGCGACGCCCATATGGACGAAGTTCTTGTAGACGATGTCGGTGCCGTCGATTTCGGCATTGACCTCGGGCACCTCTTTCAGCGCGTGACAGCAGGCCTTGGTGAAGAAGGACATGAAGCCCAAGCGCACGCCGTGCTTCTTCTCGAACTGGTCCTTGTACTGGTTGCGCAGCGCCATGACCTCGGTCATGTCCACCTCGTTATAGGTGGTCAGGATCGCGGCGGTGTTCTGCGCGTCCTTGAGGCGGCGGGCGATGGTCTGGCGCAGGCGGGTCATCTTGACCCGTTCCTCGCGCGCGGCGTCATCGGCGCTGACCGGGGCGCGCGGGGCGGCCACGGGGGCAGGGGCGGCAGCTGCGGGGGCCGGGGCCGGGGCGACGACGGCTTTCATCACGTCTTCCTTCATGATGCGCCCGTCGCGTCCGGTGCCCTGCACGTTATCGGGCGACAGACCCTTTTCCGCCATCAGCTTTTCAGCGGATGGCGCGTTCTTGACGTCGGCGCTTGCAGCGGAGGCGGCGGGGGCCTCGGCCGGAGCGGCGGCAGGGGCGGACGCCGCAGCGGACGCGCCGCCGATCACGGCCAGCTTGGCAGAGGCGTTGACGGTCGAGCCTTCCGGCGCAACGATTTCCGACAGCACGCCGGAGGCTGGCGCGGGCACCTCGACCGACACTTTGTCGGTTTCCAGCTCGCACAGCATTTCGTCCTGAGCGACTGTGTCGCCCACCTTCTTGAACCAGGTCGAGACGGTGGCCTCGGTCACGCTTTCGCCAAGCGTCGGCACCATGACGTCGACGGCGTCACCGCCAGAGGCCGCAGGGGCGTCGGCGGCGGGGGCGGCGTCGGCAGCCGGGGCGGGGGCTGCGCCATCCCCGGCAGAGAGCGTCGCCAGCAGGGCATTGACGCCAACGGTTTCGCCTTCGGCGGCCACGATCTCGGCCAGGGTGCCTGCGGAGGGCGAGGGCACCTCGACCGTCACCTTGTCGGTTTCCAGCTCGCACAGCATTTCATCCACCGCGACGGTATCGCCGGGCTTCTTGAACCAGGTGGCGACCGTTGCCTCGGTCACACTCTCGCCCAGAGTGGGCACACGGACTTCTACGGACATCTTATTTCCCCTCGATGGTAAGCGCGTCGTTCACGAGCGCGGCTTGCTGTGCTTTGTGCTGGCTGGCCAGGCCCGTGGCGGGCGAGGCAGAGGCGTTGCGGCCGGCATAGGCGGGCCGTGTGTGTTTGGCGCCGATGCGGCTGAGGACCCATTCGATATTGGGTTCCACGAAGCTCCAGGCACCCTGGTTCTTTGGCTCTTCCTGACACCAGACCATTTCGGCCTGCTTGAAGCGTTCCAGTTCCTTCATCAGGCTGAGCGCCGGGAAGGGATAGAACTGTTCCAGACGCATCAGGTAGACATCGTCGAGGCCCCGCGCATCGCGTTCTTCCAGCAGGTCGAAATAGACCTTGCCCGAACACATCACCACGCGCTTGATCTTGTCGTCGGCCACCAATTGCGTATCGGAATTGCCGTACTGGGCATCGTCCCACAATACGCGGTGGAAGCTGGACCCGGTGGTCATTTCCTCGGTCTTGGACACCGCCAGCTTGTGGCGCAGCAGCGATTTCGGCGTCATCAGCACCAGCGGCTTGCGGTAGTCGCGGTGGATCTGGCGGCGCAGGATGTGGAAGTAGTTCGCGGGCGTCGTGCAGTTCGCCACGATCCAGTTATCCTCGGCGCACATTTGCAGGAAGCGTTCCAGCCGGGCGGAGCTGTGTTCCGGCCCCTGGCCTTCGAAGCCATGGGGCAGCAGCATGACAAGGCCTGACATGCGCAGCCATTTGCGTTCGCCCGAGCTGATGAACTGGTCGAACATGATCTGCGCGCCATTGGCGAAGTCGCCGAACTGCGCTTCCCAAAGGACCAGCGCATTGGGTTCGGCCAGCGAATAGCCGTATTCGAAGCCAAGCACCGCGTATTCCGACAGCATCGAGTCGATGACGTCGTATTGCGCCTGCCCTTCGCGGATGTGGTTCAAGGGATAGTAGCGGTCTTCGCTGTCCTGGTCGATCAGACCGGAATGGCGTTGCGAGAAGGTGCCGCGCGTGGCGTCCTGCCCGGCAAGGCGAACCGGGTAACCCTCGGTCAGAAGCGAGCCGAAGGCCAGCGCCTCGGCGGTGGCCCAGTCAAAGCCTTCGCCGGTCTCGAACATCTGCTTCTTGGTTTCCAGAAGGCGGCCCACGGTCCGGTGCAGGTTGAAGCCGTCCGGCGCGGTGGTCAGCGCGCGGCCGATTTCCGCGAAGGTTTCCGGCGCGATGGCGGTCTCGCCGCGCTGGTATTCCTCGCCCTTCTTGTCCAGATGCGACCAGCGCCCGTCCAGCCAGTCGGCCTTGTTGGGCTTGAATTCCTTGCCGGCCTCGAACTCCTCGTTCAGATAGGCTTGGAACGCGGCCTTCATGTCCTCGATCTCGCCCTCGGGGATCAACCCGTCCTTGACCAGCCGTTCTGTGTAGAGCTGAAGGGTGGTCTTATGGCTCTTGATCTTCTTGTACATGATCGGGTTGGTGAACATGGGCTCGTCGCCCTCGTTATGACCGAACCGGCGATAACAGAAGATATCCAGCACCACGTCCTTGCCGAACTTCTGGCGGAACTCGGTGGCGACCTTGGCGGCATGCACCACGGCCTCGGGATCGTCGCCATTCACGTGGAAGATCGGGGCTTCCACCATCAACGCGATATCCGTGGGATAGGGGCTGGAGCGGCTGAAATGCGGCGCGGTGGTAAAGCCGATCTGGTTGTTCACCACGATATGCATGGTGCCGCCGGTCTTGTGACCCTTGAGGCCGGAGAGGCCAAAGCCCTCGGCCACCACGCCCTGACCTGCAAAGGCCGCATCGCCATGCAACAGCACCGGCAGAACCGCGCGGCGTTCCTCGTCGTTCAGCTGATCCTGCTTGGCGCGGACCTTGCCCAGAACCACGGGGTTCACCGCCTCCAGGTGCGAGGGGTTGGCGGTCAGGCTGAGGTGCACGGAATTGTCGTCGAAGGTCCGGTCGCTGGAGGCCCCGAGGTGATATTTCACATCGCCAGAGCCATCCACGTCCTCGGGCTTGAAGCTGCCGCCCTGAAACTCGTTGAAGATCGCGCGGTAGGGCTTGCCCATCACATTGGCCAGAACCGACAGACGGCCGCGGTGGGGCATGCCGATGACGATTTCCTTCAGTCCGAGATTGCCGCCGCGCTTGATGATCTGTTCCATCGCGGGGATCAGCGCCTCGCCGCCATCAAGGCCGAAACGCTTGGTGCCCATGTATTTGACATGCAGGAATTTCTCGAAGCCCTCGGCCTCGACCAGCTTGTTCAGGATCGCCTTGCGGCCCTCGCGGGTGAAGGCGATTTCCTTGCCGAACCCCTCGATCCGCTCCTTCAGCCAGCCGGCTTCTTCGGGGTTTGAGATATGCATGTATTGCAGCGCGAAGGTGCCGCAATAGGTGCGCTTCACGATGTCCACGATCTGGCGCATCGACGCGACCTGCAGGCCAAGCACATTGTCGATGAAGATCGGGCGATCCATGTCACCTTCGGTGAAGCCGTAGGATTTCGGGTCCAGTTCCGGGTGCGGGGTCTGGCTGCGCATGCCGAGCGGATCGAGATCGGCCACCAGATGGCCCCGGATCCGGTAGGCGCGGATGATCATCAGGGCGCGGATCGAATCCAGAACCGCGCGCTTGATGACCTCATCAGTCACCTCAATGCCCTTTTCCGCCGCCTTTTCGCGGATCTTCTTCTCGGCACCCTTTGCCTCGGCCTGTGCAGGCCATTCGCCGGTCAGCGCCCCGGTCAGATCATCATTGGGCGCAGGCGGCCAGTCGGCGCGCGCCCAGGAGGGGCCAGCGGCCTCTGCCTTCACATCGGGTTCCGCATCGCCAAGGGCGCGGAAGAACTCCTGCCACGCCGCATCGACCGCATTGGGATCGTTGGCATACTGGGCATAGAGCTGTTCCAGATATTCCGCGTTGTGGCCCTGCATGAAGCTGGAGGCCTGGAATAGGTCGTTGGGGCTTTGCTCGGTCATCAGATTTGAACCTCAATCGGCGGTGAAATAGGGGAGCGGACGGAAGCGATGTGTCATTCGGATACCTCAATGCTCCAATCTACGAATATGGCGTGCCGACCGGTCAGCAAGGCGGTCAGAAGCGCTGGACCTTCGAACCGCAAGGCGGCGACGCGAGGGCCGTCAGTCTCGTCGGTGCCGTCCGGTTCGACGAGTGCGGATGAGAAGGCGAAACCGGGCAGCGCGTCACGGTCGCCAAGAATTTCAGTGGCTTCAGGCAGGTTTGGTGCCGCAAAAACGCACGACAATCTGACCGAATTTGTGCTGTCAGGCAGAAGAAGAACACTCGCCGACACGCCGTCGCGACGGAACACGTGCGCCGGGGCCCGGTACTGGAGCGCGCCCCATCTTGCGGCCCGGTCCAGGAAGACGCTGACATCGCCCATGCCTTCAAATGCGCGGGTCAGCCTTGCCACCGCAAGTCCGGGTTGGGCCACCGTTGCGACAGCCTCGGCTCTTTCCGGGCTGTCCGCTGCCAGCTGTTCCCAGCCATGCCCCTCCATTTCGGCGGCATAGGCGTCTATATCCGTATGGCCTGTCAGGCAAGGGGCGTAGATCGGGTCGGTTTCTGCTGGCGCTGCCACGGCCGCAGCGCTTGCAAAGCACAGCATGGCCCAAGCCGCGACGGCGCTGCGCAGCAGGCTAAACCCAGTGGTAGCGGCGCGCGGCGCGTGAGTCTTAATGCCGGAGCGAAATGGAGTCATTGGACACGCTCTTTCTGGTTGGGGCCAAAGCGGTTGGGGCCGGGTGTCGACTTGCGGGCCAGCAGAAAGATGGTCAGCGCAATGACGAAGAGGAAGGCCGCTGCGGCAATCGGAAACAGGGTTTCGGCCATTCGTGCGGCCGCAGAGCGGGGCATCGTCGACATCGCCGAGGAAACGGCGAGAATGAAGGTGACTCCCAGCACCAGAAACACCGGCGGGGTCATCATCAGCCACCAGCCGCGATAGTCGATGTCGTGCAGGCGGCGCACTGCGGCCGGGATCATCAGCACCAAAGCCACCAGCGACCAGAGCTTCAGGACCGGGTGACGGCTGGTGGTGCCCAGGCGGGTATCGCTGACGGTGTCGATCAGCACACGGGTAAAGAACAGCCGGTCAAGGGCGACGGCCAGCACCCCCATCCCCACAAGGATCAGCATGAAACCCCAGAACTCGGACCGCGCGGCGCGGCCCGTCAGTCTGAAAGGGGTTTGCAGGCAGGTTTTTGTGGCTTGGACAGGGGTCATCGGTGCCCCCATGCGGCGCTATTCGGGTGCGCGTGACCAGCCGGATGACGCAGCCAATACAAGACCGATGACGCCCGCCCCTTGGAAAAGGGCGCCTTGAAAAAACCGGGATTGTAGCTGTCTGGAAATCTCAACATGCTGTCCGTGGGTCGGGCGCAAGGCGGGCCATCCCCGCCCTGCGCGAAAGTGTGTTTATCCAATCGCCTTCAGCACAGCCTCACCCAGACCGGCGGGGCTTTCGGCCACGACGATACCGGCGGACTGCATGGCTTCGATCTTGTCTTCGGCGCCGCCCTTGCCACCGGCGACGATGGCGCCGGCATGGCCCATGCGGCGGCCCGGAGGCGCGGTGCGGCCTGCGATGAAGCCTGCGGTCGGCTTCCAGCGGCCGCGCTTCTTCTCATCGGCGAGGAACTGGGCGGCGTCTTCTTCGGCCGAGCCACCGATTTCCCCGATCATGATGATCGACTCGGTCTCGTCATCGGCCAGGAACCATTCCAGCACGTCGATATGCTCGGTCCCCTTGATCGGGTCGCCGCCGATGCCCACACAGGTGGACTGGCCCAGACCCACATCGGTGGTCTGCTTCACGGCCTCATAGGTCAGGGTGCCCGAGCGGGACACGACACCGACGGAGCCACGCTTGTGGATATGGCCGGGCATGATGCCGATCTTGCAGGCGTCGGGGGTAATGATGCCGGGGCAGTTGGGGCCGATCAGCTTGGAGGAGGAGCCTTCCAGCGCGCGCTTGACGCGCATCATGTCCAGAACCGGGATGCCTTCGGTGATGCAGATGATCAGCTCCATCTCGGCGTCGATGGCTTCGAGGATCGAATCGGCGGCGAAGGGCGGCGGCACGTAGATCACCGACGCGTTGGCCTCGGTCACATGCTTGGCTTCGTGAACGCTGTCGAACACGGGCAGGTCCAGATGGGTCATGCCACCTTTGCCGGGCGTCACGCCGCCGACCATCTTGGTGCCATAGGCGATGGCCTGTTCAGAGTGGAAGGTGCCTTGCGAGCCGGTAAAGCCCTGACAGATCACCTTGGTGTTTTCATCTACGAGTACGGCCATTTTATTGTCCTGTCACTTGCGGGATTGCTGCGGCCGCGCCTGGCGCGGACCGGGGTGATTGAGATGCAGAGGCGCCCGGAAACAGGCTGTCCGCTGCGGGAAAGGCAAGCGCGCGAAGCGCTTCGTTGCTGTCGGCATTCATCGCCCGCACGCGCGCCGCCTGTTCCGGGCTGAGACGCAGGCGCTTGCTGCCGAAAAGGAAAGGCATGTTGCGGCTGTAGAAGCGGCGCTGGGCGCGGATCAGTCCCAGCTTTTCGATGGCTTTACCGAAAAGGCGGCTGGTCCAGAGCAGCAGGTGAAGCTGATAGAGCGGCATGGAGTCGTTGAGCCGCGAAGGGCGACGGGTCTGGCTGGCATCGGCGCCGATGGCATGGGCGAAATCGTCAATCAGGTCGCCGCCTTCGAAAGCCGCCCGGTCGAAGAGCCGCACATCGACATTCTCGTCCCCCGCGACGCCGCGCCATTTTTTGATCAGCGCGTGATAATCGTTTAACCCGAAGCGTTCGATATAGGCATCAAGGCTGTCCGTCGTGCCAGACCTGACCGCCTGCACATAGGCGCTCGCAACCCAATCGGTCTGCTCGCGGATATAGACCACATAGCGCACCTCACTAAAGCGTGTGGCAAACCAATTGTGCAGCTTCTCCATCTCAGGCACATTCTTAATACCTGCCCCGATATGTTCGGACGAGGTCAGATAAGTGCCTTCGCCGTGCGGAGGAAAGGTGGCTTCGACACCGGTTAGGAACTGGTCCAGCCGTTCCTGCAGGTCAGCGCGGCTCCGAATTCGGTATGACTGCGCCTGCCAGCCACCCGGGACGTAGTTGGTGCGTTGCGAATGGGCATAGATCGTCCAACCAACGGCGGTCGACAGATGCGGGCCGCCATGGGGTTCAAGGCTGTCATACCAGATGCCCTGATCGCGCAGCGCTGCCCGGTTGATCTGCAACCAGCCCTGCAAGGTGGTGGATCCGGTCTTGTTCAGGCCCATATGCACGATACAGCGCTCGCGCTTTCCCGAAGGATGGGAGATGGGCCGCTGATCGGTCACGTCTGCTCCCCCTTCCTCAGTTCGCGGACGGCATCAGCCGCTCCACGTTCAGGAATGTCTCGATCCCGTTCGGGCCGGGGCGCGTGCCCACATGAACAACCGCCACGCGGACAGGGTTCAGCTGGCGTGCGCCCAGAAGGACGGTGCCGGGCGTTGCGCCATGGCTGGCGGGGATATCTGCCGGGGTGTCGATGCCTTCCGCCGCCAGTGCCGCAAGCGCGGCTTCGGCGGCACGGTCCGCATGGTCGCCGTCGAAGGCAAGCTCGCAGCGCCGGTCGGTGCCCTCTGTCGCAGCGCGTCCCATGACCGGAGAGGCCGGAACCGTCAGGAATGGGTCTAGGTCATAGAAATCAACCCGCGCTCCGGTCGGGTGAAGCAGGTCTGACACCCGGTCCGCCGTGAGGCGGGGATCGAAGCAATGCGCGGCAAAGCCCGCGATGGCGCGGTCCGCAACCGCACCATCAGCCTTGGCATCGGCGGCGGCACAGACCGCCACCAACGCCAAAGAGGCCGAAGCCCGGTTTATGCCGCGCAGGGCGATCACCCCTTGACCGCCGCCACGATCTTCTGCGCGCCGTCCTTCAGGTCGTCGGCAGCGATCACGTTGAGGCCGGAGGTGTTGATGATCTCTTTGCCCTTTTCGACATTGGTGCCTTCCAGTCGGACGACCAGCGGAACCTGAAGGCCCACTTCCTTCACGGCCGACACCACGCCCTCGGCGATGATGTCACAGCGCATGATGCCGCCGAAGATGTTCACCAGGATGCCCTTCACGTTGGGGTCCGAGGTGATGATCTTGAAGGCTTCGGTCACCTTTTCCTTGGTCGCACCGCCGCCCACGTCGAGGAAGTTGGCAGGCTCCGAGCCGTAGAGCTTGATGATGTCCATCGTCGCCATGGCGAGGCCCGCGCCGTTCACCATGCAGCCGATCTCGCCGTCGAGCGCGATGTAGTTCAGGTCATACTTGGAGGCGGCGAGTTCCTTGGGGTCTTCCTCGGTCTCGTCGCGCAGTTCGGCGATGTCACGGTGGCGGTAGATGGCGTTGCCGTCGAAACCGACCTTGGCGTCCAGCACCTTCAGATCACCCTTGTCGGTCACGATCAGCGGGTTGATCTCCAGCATCTCCATGTCCTTCTCGGTGAAGGCCTTGTAGAGCAGCCCCATCAGCGCCACGCACTGCTTGACCTGCGGGCCCTTCAGCCCGAGAGAGAAGGCAACGCGGCGGCCGTGGAACGGCTGATATCCGGTTGCGGGATCGACGGAGAAGGACAGGATCTTTTCAGGCGTCGCGGCGGCGACCTCTTCGATATCCATGCCGCCCTCGGTCGAGCAGACGAAGGAAATGCGGCTGGTCTGGCGGTCCACCAGCAGGGCCAGATACATCTCGGTCTCGATGCCCGATCCGTCTTCGATATAGATGCGGTTGACCTGCTTCCCGGCGGGGCCGGTCTGGTGGGTCACAAGGGTGCGGCCCAGCATCCTTTTGGCTTCATCGGCGGCTTCTTCCACCGATTTGGCCAGACGCACGCCGCCCTTTTCGCCTGCATCGGCTTCCTTGAACGAACCCTTGCCGCGGCCGCCCGCGTGGATCTGTGCCTTGACCACCCAAAGCGGGCCATCGAGTTCACCGGCTGCGGTTTTGGCGTCTTCAGCTCTCAGGACCACGCGGCCATCGCTGACCGGGGCGCCGTAATTGCGAAGCAAAGCCTTCGCCTGGTATTCATGAATGTTCATGAAACTGTCCCATGTTGCTACTTGGTCCCGTCCGTCTAAGCACAAGTCATGCGTGCAAAGAAACGCCATTTTGCCGTTTCGGCGGGCATTTGCCGAAAAAAGCCGGATTTGTGATCACAGTCGGAAAAGGTGTGATCACAAATGGGAAGTCCCTTGTTCTCAAGGGGCTGGCTGCGACGAATCACTGATATCTCAGGATTGGTGGCAATCGGGATCGCTCAGGAAGACATCATGACGGGGGTAAAGCCGGCACTGTCATCCAGTCTGACCGCAGACAACAGCGGATGGCCAGCGCGTGCCTGACGGCGGGCGCTGACATACTCGAAACTGTCGTAGAAGCGGTCCGCGCCATGGTCCTTCAGCGTGACATCCGTCCAGTCCGCGAGGATCTGATCATAGGCCTCCGACAAGGCGGCATTGTCCGGGTCCAGGTTGGACAGCATCACAAGGCCCGTGGGTTTGCAGTCCAGCACGTCAATCTTCAGATCGGGGCGATACTGCTGGAGGATCGGCAGCAGTTTCCACACATCGCCGGTCCAGGCCGCTTTGGGGATATTGTCCAGATCGCGCGTGGTCATCTCGTGATCGAAGGGGCAGCAATCATGCATCATGATCACGCCTTCGGGGCGTGACCGCTTTTCGGTCTCGATGACATCGCGCAGCAGGTACTCGAACAGGTGCATCCCGTCGAGAAAGCTCAGGCTCAGCCGAATGTCGAGCGCGTCCAGAAATCCGCTGGCGAAGAAATCGTCGCTGGTCTGCTGGAAGATATGCAGCGCGGGCTTGGCTCCGATCGCGTTGCGCTCCACCCGGAAGAAGGGGTCAACCGCGATGGTTTTCGATCGGACCGGCGCAAAGGAAGATCCGTCCCGGCAGCCGATTTCCATGTACCAGTCCAGCAGCGTGGTTTCGTGCAGGTTCCTCAGGAACCGGTGGTAATGCATGCCGGTGGCGGGTTTGAACATGCTGTGCTGGCCCCTACTGATCCCGAAACGAAAAAGGCAGCCCGAAGGCTGCCCTTTGCTTACCGTATCGGACTCGCTCAGGCGAGGCTTTCGTCGATCGCCTTGCAGGCCTCGACCAGACCTTTGACCGCATCGACCGATTTGGTGAACATCGCTTGCTCGTCCTTCGACAGCTTGATGTCCACGATCTTTTCAATGCCGCCGGCGCCGATGATGGTGGGCACGCCCACATACATGCCGTTCAAACCAAATTCGCCGTCGCAATAGGCCGCGCAGGGCAGCAGGCGATTCTGGTCTTTCAGGTAGGCCTCTGCCATTTCGATGGCCGAGGTGGCGGGGGCGTAATAGGCAGATCCGGTTTTCAGCAGGCCGACGATTTCCGCGCCGCCGTCACGGGTGCGCTGCACGATGGCGTCCAGCTTCTCCTGCGTGGTCCAGCCCATCTCCACCAGGTCGGGCAGCGGGATGCCGCCAACGGTGGAGTAGCGGACCGACGGCACCATGGTGTCGCCGTGGCCGCCCAGAACGAAAGCGGTGACGTCGCGCATGGACACGCCGAATTCCACCGACAGGAAATGGCGGAAGCGGGCGGAGTCGAGCACGCCTGCCATGCCGACAACCTTGTTCGCGGGCAGGCCCGAGAACTGCTGCAGCGCCCAGACCATCGCATCCAGCGGGTTGGTGATGCAGATCACGAAGGCGTCGGGGGCATTGTCGCGAATGCCCTCGCCTACGGATTTCATGACCTTGAGGTTGATCCCCAGAAGGTCGTCGCGGCTCATGCCCGGTTTACGGGGCACGCCTGCGGTGACGATGATGACATCGGCACCGGCAATGTCGGCATAGGATGTGGTGCCGGACATGGCGGCATCGAACCCTTCCGAGGGGCCGGATTCCGCGATGTCGAGTGCCTTGCCCTGCGGCACGCCGTCGGCGATGTCGAACAGAACGACGTCACCGAGTTCCTTGATTGCTGCGAGATGGGCAAGGGTGCCGCCGATCTGGCCTGCGCCGATAAGGGCAATCTTGGGTCTGGCCATGAGAATTCGTCTCCGAGCTCAGTTGAAGTTGCCAAGTGGCCTAGCCGCACTAGGGGAGTCGCGCAAGGGCCTTGCGGCGCGGCGGAAAGCCCCATCTTGCCGCACTGCGGCGAATGAGGCGGATAACGCGCTGGAATCAAAATAAAAATCCATGTTCTCGGGCTGGTCAAAATGTATGCAAATGTATGCCACAATGTGAAATGGGAGGCTATTAACCGCATTTTGGCGGGAAAGGTGCCTGCGTTCAGGTCGCCTCGCCAGCCGGACCCCGGGCCAGATCCTCCCATGAATTCCCGGATGCGACCAGGCAGGTGGTGCCATCGGGGGCGGTGACGGTGATCGTCCAGGTGCCGGTTTCGTCAGACGCGAAGATTTCGACGATGCGGCCTGCCGGGCCCATGCCCCAACTGCGGGCGGTTTCGCCGAAATAGCCGGTCAGGGTGCCGACGATCTGGTCGCGTTCGGCACAGATCGTCCGGGCGGTTTGCGCGTCTGCCATGGCGGGCAGCACCAGCAGCGCGAAGGGCGCGATAAAGAGAGAAGCGAGGCGGGTCATCCTGTCTGCCTTTCGTTGCGGGAACGGGCAGAGATGCAGGGAAAGCGACGGTTCCGCCCGAAGCTCCCATTCAAAGATCGGGAAAGCCTGCCGCAGAAACGCGAAGATTCGGTTAATCCAAGCTGTCGCGCCGCGAAAGAAAATTTCGCTACGTTGCGGCATAAAGCAACTTGCATTCGCAGCATTCTTTGTGTTTTGTGCCGCCGATCTTGCCCGAAAGGACGGTTTTCATGACCCAGACCGCACGCCCCTTCCGCTCTGTTCTCTATATCCCCGGCTCGAAAGAGCGGGCGTTGGAGAAGGCCAAGACCCTGCCTGTAGACGCGATCATCTTCGATCTGGAAGACGCGGTCGCGGTCGAGGAAAAGGTCAATGCCCGCGCCACGCTGGCTAATGCCCTGGCCGCTGGTGGCTATGGCAACCGGATGCGGATCGTGCGGATCAACGGGCTCGATACCGGGTGGGGGGAGGCCGATGCCAAGGCCGCCGCCGCCATGGATTGCGACGCGGTGCTGCTGCCCAAGGTGGAAAGCGCGGCGCAGGTCGATGCGCTGGCCGCCCTTGTCGGTGACAAACCCATCTGGGCGATGATGGAAACGCCAAGGGGCATGATCAATGCGCCCGAGATTGCCGCCCATCCGCAGATGCAGGGCTTCGTCATGGGCACCAACGACTTGGCCAAGGAAATGAACACCCGCTTTCGCGCCGACCGCTTGCCGATGATGGCGGGGCTCAGCCTCAGCCTGCTGGCCGCCAAGGCCGAGGGGATCGTGATTGTCGACGGGGTCTACAATGCCTTCAAGGATGACGAGGGGCTGCGCGCCGAATGCGACCAGGGTCGTGACATGGGCTTTGACGGCAAGACGCTGATCCATCCCGCACAGGTCGATATCGCCAACGCCGCCTTTGCGCCCTCCGAGGCCGAGGTTGACCTCGCCCGCCGCCAGATCGCGGCCTTTGAGGAGGCCGAGGCCAGCGGACAGGGTGTGGCCGTTGTCGACGGAAAGATCGTCGAGAACTTGCATGTCGCCACCGCCAAGGCCACCTTGGCAAAGGCGGAAGCGATTGCTGCGATGCAGGCGGGCTGACGCAACAAACCAGTCAGCCAGCGGGAGACGCACATGTACCTCATCCTCATGATCCTCGGGATCGTCCTTTGGGCCGGTGCCCATCTGTTCAAACGCGCAGCCCCCGCTGCCCGCGCCAATATGGGCGACAAGGGCAGGGGCCCGATTGCTCTGGCGCTTCTGGCCAGCATCGTGTTGATGGTGATCGGCTTTCGCGGGGCAGAGGTGGGGCAGGTCTGGTATCCGCCGGTCTGGGCCACGCATGTAAACAACCTGCTGGTGCTGATTGCGATCTTCATGATGAGCCCGGCCCCACGGAAGGGCAAGCTGCTCAACAACATGCGCCACCCGATGCTGACGGGCTTCGGCCTCTGGGCCGTGGCGCATCTGCTGGTCAATGGCGATCTGGCGTCGGTGATCCTGTTCGGCGGGTTGCTGATCTGGGCCATTGTCGAGGTCGTCGTGATCAACCGGGCAGAGCCCCGCTGGCACCCCACACAGACCGGAACCTACGCCAAGGACGGCATGTTCCTTGTGGCTTCGGTCATCCTGATGGGCGTGATCGGCTACATTCACTTCTGGCTGGGATACTGGCCCTTCGGCTAGGCCCCGATAATAAGAGAGACACAGGCACATGGCCAAGACGAACCCCGGCAATTTCTTCGAGGATTACAGGCTTGGCCAGCGTATCCACCACGCGGTGCCACGCACCGTGTCGGGGGGTGAGCGGGCGCTTTACCACGCGCTCTATCCCGCCCGGCACGCGCTGCATTCCTCCGATGAATTCGCGCGCGCCTGCGGGTTGCCGGCCTCGCCGCTGGATGATCTGGCCGCGTTTCATGTGGTCTTTGGCAAGACCGTGCCGGATGTCTCACTGAACGCCGTGGCGAACCTTGGCTATGCCGAGGGGCGTTTCAGAAAGCCGGTTTACCCCGGCGATACGCTGCGCTCGGTCTCTGAAGTCATCGGGCTCAAGCAGAACTCCAATGGCAAGTCGGGCGTGGTCTATGTGCGCACGGAAGGGCTCAATCAGCGGGACGAGGTCGTTCTGGACTATGTCCGTTGGGTCATGGTGCGTAAAAACGATCTGGACGCGCCCGCGCCGGAAACGGTGATCCCCGATCTGGCCAAGGTGGTTCCTGCCGATAGCCTGATCATCCCCGAGGGGCTGGATTTCAGCAGGTACGACTTCACCCTCGCAGGTGAGCCGCATCGGTGGGGCGACTATGAGGTCGGTGAAATCATCGACCATGTTGATGGCGTGACCATCGAGGAAGCCGAGCACATGATCGCCACGCGCCTGTGGCAGAACACCGCCAAGGTGCATTTCGACGCCACGTTCCGCCCGGATGGTCAGCGGCTGATCTATGGCGGGCATGTGATTTCGATGGCCCGCGCGCTCAGTTTCAACGGGCTGGCCAATGCGCAGCTGATCGCGGGCATCAACGCGGGCGCCCATGCCAACCCCTGTTTCGCGGGCGATACGGTAAAAGCCTGGACAGAGGTGCTGGACAGGGCAGAGACCGCCGCCCCCGGCGTCGGCGCGCTGCGGCTGCGGCTTGTGGCAACCAAGGGCGGTCAGGCAGGGGAATTGAAGGGTGAAGACGGGAAATACCTGCCCGAAGTGCTACTGGATCTGGATTATTGGGTTCTTGTTCCCGTCTGAGGCACAATCCCGCGATAAACCCCGATAAATCCGGTAAACCCCTTAAAAGTGCGAGTTTTGCACGGTTTGCGGCGCGACAATGCCCTATTTCTGACGTTAACTTTCGGTTAACCTGCCCAAAAGGACAGGTCTGAAAGGGATCTTCATGCATTCGCTGGCTATCGCGCTTTATTACCTCGCTTCACTGGGCACCATCTTCATGGCCGCGCGCTATCTCTTCGGCAGCCTGCCGACGCAATACCATCGGGACATGGTCGAAAAAGCGGGCGGCGAGATGAGCGAGATCCTGGAGACGATCCTGCTGTCTCATGGCCGTGCGCTCGGGGCGGCGCTGCTGGCCTCGGGCGTGTCGATCTACCTGTTCGCGGACATGATCGAGGCGGACTCGAACTTCATCATCCGGCTGCGTCCGGTGCTGGTCGGCCTGATCATCGGCATGCCAATCACGGTCTATACACGTCAGCTGGAAGAGAGGACCGGCGTGCAGACGCCTTGGCGAGTCTCTATGGTTCTGTTGGCCGTGCTGATGGGTGGCTTCGGTCTTTCCTTTTTGTGATCACACTATTTGAGGACGTGATCACAAAATGCCGCTCTGCGGCGATAAGACACAAAAATCTGCAAAAAAACCGGGGCAAATCTGCGCGCGGATAGGTGACTCCTTGAAAAAAGGCGTTATGCATAAGGGGAACAAGCAATCACCTAGCACAACCTGAAAGGGTGTTCGCCATGGCTGACGTCAATCGCGGCAACCGTCCGCTGTCCCCGCACTTGCAGATCTACCGCAAGCAACTCAACTCCGCGACCTCGATCCTGAACCGGATTACCGGTGTCGCGCTTCTTGGCGGGGCGGTTCTGGTCGTCTGGTGGCTGATGGCCGCCGCAACCAGCGAAGCCTATTTCGAGTTTGTGGACGGGCTGCTGACCTGCATCTTCGGTGACATCCTCATGACGCTTTGCGTTCTGGCGCTGTGGTATCACGCGCTGGCCGGCGTCCGCCATCTGGTCTGGGACATGGGCTATGGCCTTGATCCCGATGACAGCGACAAGATGGGCTGGGGCATGATCATCGGCAGCGTCGCGCTGACCTTCCTGACAATCATCGCAATCTGAGGGGCTGATCCATGGCACTTATGACCGACCGCAAACGCGTGATTGGCCTCGGCTCGGCCAAATCGGGCACCGATCATTTCTGGAAGACCACCGTAACCGCCGTGGCGCTGCTGATCATCACACCGATGTTCCTGTTCAGCTTCGGCCCGCTGTTGGGGGAGCCCTATGCCGATGTGCAGGCCGCCCTGTCGCGCCCCTTCCCCGCCGTATCGGCTGCCCTGATGCTGATCGTCGGCTTCTACCACTTCCGCCTTGGGATCCAGATGGTGATCGAAGACTACATGCAGGGCCTCGCCCGCAAAGTCGCCATTATCGTCTCGGCCTGCATCAGCTACGGGCTGATGGCCTTCGGCCTCGTTTCGCTCGCCCAGATTGCGCTGTAATCCAGGGACAGGAGATCAAGAAAAATGACCGCGTCCTACGAAATCCATCACCACTCCTATGACGTCGTTGTCGTCGGTGCCGGGGGCTCCGGCCTGCGCGCAACGCTCGGCATGGCCGAACAGGGGCTGAAGACCGCCTGCGTGTCCAAGGTGTTCCCGACCCGCAGCCACACCGTGGCGGCACAGGGCGGCATCGCCGCGTCGCTCTCCAACATGGGCCCCGACCACTGGCAGTGGCACATGTATGACACCGTCAAGGGCTCCGACTGGCTCGGCGATACCGACGCGATGGAATACCTCGCGCGGGAAGCCCCCAAGGCGGTCTATGAGCTAGAACATTACGGCGTTCCGTTCAGCCGCACCGAGGAAGGCAAGATCTACCAGCGTCCCTTCGGCGGCCACACGACCGAATTCGGTGAAGGCCCCGCCGTGCAGCGTACCTGCGCCGCCGCCGACCGCACCGGCCACGCCATCCTGCACACGCTTTACGGTCAGTCGCTGAAGCACAATGCGGAATTCTATATCGAGTATTTCGCAACCGACCTGATCATGTCCGAGGACGGGCAGTGTCAGGGCGTCGTGGCCTGGAAGCTCGACGACGGCACCATGCATGTCTTCAACGCCAAGATGGTGGTGCTGGCAACGGGCGGCTATGGCCGTGCCTATTTCTCCGCCACGTCTGCCCATACCTGCACCGGCGACGGCGGCGGCATGGTGGCCCGCGCGGGCCTGCCGCTGCAAGACATGGAATTCGTGCAGTTCCACCCGACCGGCATCTATGGCTCCGGCTGCCTGATCACCGAAGGTGCCCGCGGCGAAGGCGGTTACCTGACCAACAGCGAGGGCGAGCGGTTCATGGAACGCTACGCGCCGCAGTACAAGGACCTCGCCCCGCGCGATTACGTCAGCCGCTCCATGACCATGGAAATCCGTGAAGGCCGTGGCGTGGGCGCAGAGGGCGACCATATCCACCTGAACCTTTCCCACCTGCCTGCCGAGGCACTGGCCGAACGCCTGCCCGGCATCTCGGAAAGCGCCAAGATCTTCGCCGGTGTCGACGTCACCAAGGAACCGATCCCGGTCATCCCGACGGTGCATTACAACATGGGCGGCATTCCCACGAACTACTGGGGCGAGGTTCTGAACCCGACCAAGAAGGATCCGACGGCGATTGTGCCCGGCCTGATGGCCGTGGGCGAGGCGGGCTGCGCCTCCGTTCACGGGGCGAACCGCCTTGGTTCCAACTCGCTCATCGACCTCGTGGTCTTCGGCCGCGCCGCCGCGATCCGCGCCGGTCAGGTCGTCGATCCCGAGTCCACGATGCAGGCGTTGAACCAGGCCTCCGTCGACAAGGCCATCGGCCGCTTCGACGGGCTGCGCTACGCCAATGGCGACACCCCGACCGCCGAGCTGCGGTTGGAGATGCAGAAGACCATGCAGGCCGACGCCGCCGTCTTCCGCACCTCCAAGACATTGTCCGAAGGCGTCGAGAAAATGACCGCCATCGCTGGCAAGATGGGCGATCTGAAAGTCACCGACCGCAGCATGGTCTGGAACAGCGACCTGATGGAAACGCTGGAACTGACCAACCTGATGCCGAACGCCCTGGCCACCATCGTCGGCGCAGAGGCCCGTCAGGAAAGCCGTGGCGCCCATGCGCATGAGGATTTCCCCGAGCGCGACGACAAGAAATGGCGCGTCCATACGGTGTCCCGTGTCGAGGGCAACAGCGTCGCGCTGGACTACCGCCCGGTCATCACCGACCCGCTGACCACCGAAACCGAGGGCGGCATTTCGCTCAAGAAAATCGCGCCCAAGGCGCGGACCTTCTAAGGAGACGAGGACATGGTTCAATTCACGCTTCCCCGTAACTCCAAGATCATCACGGGCAAAACCTGGCCCAAGCCCACGGGCGGCACCAATATCCGCAAGTTCCAGATCTATCGCTGGAACCCCGATGACGGCAAAAACCCGCAGGTCGACACCTATTTCGTCGACATGGACACCTGCGGCCCGATGGTTCTGGACGCGCTGATCAAGATCAAGAACGAGATCGACCCGACCCTGACCTTCCGTCGCTCCTGCCGCGAAGGCATCTGCGGATCCTGCGCGATGAATATCGACGGGATCAACACGCTGGCCTGTATCTACGGCATGGACGAGATCAAGGGCGACGTGAAGATCTACCCGCTGCCGCATATGCCGGTGGTCAAGGACCTGATCCCGGACCTGACGCATTTCTACGCGCAGCATGCCAGCATCATGCCGTGGCTGGAAACCAAGACGCAGCGGCCCGAGAAAGAGTGGCGCCAGTCCATCGAGGACCGCAAGAAGCTCGACGGTCTTTATGAATGCGTGATGTGCGCCAGCTGCTCCACCTCCTGCCCAAGCTATTGGTGGAACGGCGATCGCTACCTTGGCCCCGCCGCGCTGCTCCATGCCTATCGCTGGATCATCGACAGCCGCGACGAGGCGACGGGCGAGCGCCTGGACGAGCTGGAGGATCCCTTCAAGCTCTACCGCTGCCACACCATCATGAACTGCACCAAGACCTGCCCCAAGGGCCTGAACCCGGCCAAGGCCATCGCGTCGATCAAGAAGATGATGGTCGAGCGGCAGCTCTGATCCGTAAGACATTCCGAGTTCGGGCCGGTGACATCCCCGTCGCCGGCCCGTTTCTTTTTCGACTCTCGTCAGGGGGGTTTACTCCGCCCCGCGAATGCAGGACCATCCAGCCGATCGGGTTCACGAGTATCGGTTCTGATGTTGCGTAACGAGGGTAAGGACGGCGGAAAGAGCGCGGGGCATATCCCTGTCTCCCCGACCGTTTCGCCCATGCATGACGCGGCTCGCCAGCCTGATCACCCCCGGACAAGCGTCATTTCACGCGTCCCTCCGACCAATGCCATTTCAAACCGCAGCCCCGTCGGGCCGCATCATTCAAGATCTCGTGAGAGCAATTTCGCTCGCGGACGGCACGAGCCTAAACCCTCGCCCCCTCTGCACCAAGAAAGGTTCCATCCCGATGAAATTCCTGAAGAAGATTTTCGGCGGCGCGCAAAAGCCCGCACGGACGAAAGACACCGCCTCCGCGTCGCACGGGCCTGAGCCCCTTGCCCTGCCAGGTCATGAGGTGATCCGGGACAGGCTGGCCGAAGCGTTTGGCGTTCAGCCGATCCTCTTTCATGAACTGGTGTCGGATGTCGTGCCGATCGACATCCTGTGCTTTGCCCCCACAGGCACCCGCGACCACTGGGTCTTCGTGACCCTGGGCATGAGCAACGAACGCATGGCCGTGCCGGACAATGGCGACCCCGCGATTTGGGGCCGGGCCGAGCTGATGATCGGGCTGCATGCAGACTGGGGCGACGAGGTGGTCGAGATCATGCAGCAGCGCTGGAACGACGATGCCGCGACTTGGTGGCCGATCAAGTATCTCAAGCACTACGCCCGCTATCCGCACAGCGCCGGGGCGTTCTTGGCGGATGGTCACACGCTGTCCTCCCCGGACGGGGCGCCCTATTCCGGCGATACGGGGATGAGTGCCGCCATGGTCAGCTATCCGACGATCCTGCCGGACGAGGCCGTGCGCTTTGATCTGCCGAACGGGGACAAGGTGACCATCCTGGGGCTGGTCTATCTCTATCCGGCAGAGTTGGAGCACAAGGCCGATGTCGGGCTCGACACGTTCAGTCTCGATCTTGAGGAACAGGGCGTGTCCGAGGTGATCTACCCCGATCGCAGGCCCATGGTGGGGTGACAGACGGGCGACCCGGTTTGACCGTTCGACCCGTCAATCTCAGCTGCAACGTTCGTCGCCCCTTGCCCCCACGGCGGGCGGGGCTATCCTGACCGGGACATGACCGATCTCGATGCCATCCTGCCGCCCTGGCTGCGCGAATATCTGCCTCAGGACCATCCGGGTCTGGTGGCGGGGCTGACGCTGCTGGCCATCTTCCTGTGGCTCAGGATTGGGGCGTTGCTGATGGGCATGGCGCGTGCAAGACGCAAAGGCACACATGTCGGGCACCCACCCGAGTCCGACAGCCCCACGCGCGACTGTCTCTGGGAACCCGACGCGCGCCCCGCCCCCTGGGGTCGCGCCCGCTGGCGATGCGCCGCTTGCGGCGGGGTGGAGTTCACAGAAGGCGCCCATCCCCCGCAATACTGCATGCGCAACCCGTAGCCGCGCCCATGCCCCAGATCGCAGATAGCCTGATCCTCGCGCTTATCCTGTCCACACTGGCCGGGCTGGCCATCCCGCTTGGCGGGCTGCTGGCCCGCATGGAACATATCCGCCCCCGTTGGCTGGAAACCGAACTGCGCCACACGGTCATCGCCTTCGGCGGCGGGGCGCTGCTCTCTGCCGTTGCTCTGGTGCTGGTGCCCGAAGGCACGGCCCATGTGGCCGCACCAGTGGCGATCCTGCTCTTTGCGCTTGGTGGACTGGCCTTTGCCTGGGTCGACAGCCAGCTGGACCGCAAGGGCGGCGGCGGCCCGCAGCTGGTGGCGATGCTGCTCGACTTCCTGCCAGAGTCGCTCGCCCTCGGGGCACTGATGGCCAGCGGGTCGCAGACCGCGTGGCTGCTGGCGGGGATCATCTTTCTGCAAAACGTCCCGGAGGGGTTCAACGCCTACCGAGAGCTGATCCACAAAGGGCGCATGGCTCCGGGCCGGGTTCTGATGCTCTTCTGTGCATTGGTGCTGGTTGGCCCCGCCTCCGCCGCCGCTGGTCACATCGTTCTGTCCGACGCACCCGCGGTGCTTGGCGGGATCATGCTCTTTGCGGCGGGTGGCATCCTCTATCTGATCTTCGAAGATATCGCCCCGCAAGCCGCCCTGCGCAATCGCCATGCCCCGCCGCTTGGGGCGGTGGCCGGGTTCCTTTTGGGGCTGGCGGGGCAGCTGATGACCGGGTGACCTTGGGTAAGCCCTTGCCCCATATGCGAAAACCGCAATCTCCCTATGCCGAATTGGCAGATGTGCCTGCGCATGACAGACCCTATTCTGATCCGCAGGGAGGACATCCAAAGCCAAAGAGGCCCGATATGTCCAAATCTGAAACCACCCAAACACTCGACCCTGATACGGCCTTGCGCCTGTTGGAAGAGTCCCTGTCCTACTTCACCCCGATCCCGGTTCCGAAAGCCACTGCACAGGACTACGAGGACTTGCCCGTCGCGGCCTGACCCCAAGGGGCTTGGGGGACTCGCGCAATAGCTGCTATTCTGTTGGAATACACCACCCAAGCGCGAGTCTTCCCATGCCTCAATCCATTACCGTTCTCGTCGGCACCACCAAGGGTGCGTTCCTGATCACGGGCGGCGAAGATCGCAGCGGCTGGCAGGTCAGCGGCCCCCATTGCGGCGGCTGGCCGATCAACCACATGGTGGGCGATCCCGACACCGGCACAATCTGGGCGGGCGGCGGCGGCGACTGGCATGGAGCGGGCGTCTGGCGGTCGGAGGATGGGGGCGAGACATGGGACCTGGCCAAGCTGTCCTCTGGTCAGATGGACGAATGGGCCGCCAACGACGCCGAATTCGCCGCGATTATCGGCTGGACGGATACGCCGCCGCCTTTCGGCAAGGATCTGCACTCGGTCTGGTCGCTGCATCAGGCCCATGGGGTGCTTTCTGCGGGCGTGAAGCCCGGCACCCTGCTGGAAAGCCGCGATGGCGGGCAGAGCTGGACCCGGAACGAAGGCCTCGCCAGTCACGAAAGCCGCGAAGGCTGGGGGCCGGGAGCAGCCGGGCTGACGCTGCACACAATCGTCTCGCATCCGACGGATCCGTCAAAGCTGTGGATCGCCATTTCCGCCGCCGGGGTCTTCGTCAGCGAGGATGGCGGCCAAAGCTGGGACCGGCGCAATCGCCTGTCCAACGCGGAAAGCTGCGGCCATCACGACCACCCCGCCGCGCCGCGTGACGGGCAGACCGGGTATTGTGTTCACAATATGCAACGCGCCAGTGACGGGACGCTCTACCAGCAAAACCACCACGGCGTGTTCCGCAGCCGGGACGAGGGCCGATCCTGGGACGATATCACCGAAGGGCTGCCCTCGACCTTCGGCTTTCCGATTGCCGTCAATCCCCATGATCCGGCGATGATCTGGACGATCCCCTTGAATGGCGACATGGCGGGCCGTTTCCCGCCCGATGCCGCCGCCGCTGTATGGCGGTCCTCCGACGGGGGCGACAGTTGGCAGGCGATGCGTGCGGGCCTGCCGCAAACCGCCTGTTTCTTCACCGTCCTGCGCCAGTCCATGTCCACCGACCGGGCCGATCCCGCAGGCGTCTATTTCGGCACCAATACCGGGTCCGTCTTCGCCAGTTTCGACGAAGGTGCAACCTGGTCCGAGATCGCCCGCCACCTGCCCACGGTTCTGGGGCTGGAGGTTCTGCACCGAACCTGACGCAACTTGGCGATTTGCGAAACCGCAGGTCCGGGGTAGCGTGTCGGACGGGAGGACGGGGAATGGACGCAGATGTGATCGTCGTGGGCGGCGGGCTGGCTGGCATGGTCGCGGCCTGGCACGCGGCGGAGCGTGGGCGCAGCGTGATCCTGCTCGATCAGGAGGGGCCGCAATCGCTCGGCGGGCAGGCCTGGTGGAGCCTTGGCGGGCTCTTCATGGTGAACACCCCCGAACAGCGCCGGCTTGGCCTGAGGGACAGCCGCGATCTGGCCCGCGCCGACTGGATGGGATCCGCGCAGTTTGATCGGGCAGTGGATGACATGCCGCGTCAATGGGCCGAGGCCTATCTGGATTTCGCCGCTGGCCCGATGCGGTCTTACCTGCACGGGCTTGGGATGCGCTGGTTTCCCGTGGTGGGATGGGCCGAACGCGGCGGCGCGCTGGCGGGCGGGCATGGCAATTCCATTCCGCGGTTTCACATCACATGGGGCACGGGAACGGGCGTGGTCAGGCCCTACGCGGACCGCATCCGCGCCCATGACAGGATCAAGCTGCAGTTCCGCCACCGGGTGACCGGGCTGATCATCGAGGGCGACGAGGTACAGGGCGTTCATGGCGTCACGCTGGCTGAAGACAACGCCCCGCGCGGCGCCCCGACCAATCGCCAGGTGGAGGGAGAGTTCACCCTGCGCGCCGGGGCCGTGGTGCTGACCAGTGGCGGCATTGGCGGCAATCACGAATTGGTGCGGGATTACTGGCCCCGTGACCGGTTGGGGATGCCGCCCGAGCAGATGGTGTCCGGCGTGCCGGACTACGTGGACGGGCAGATGCAACTGGTGGCCGAGCGCGCGGGCGCGGCCGTCATCAACAAGGACCGCATGTGGCACTATTGCGAGGGGCTGCGAAACTGGGATCCGATCTGGCCGAACCACGGCATCCGCATCCTGCCCGGGCCCTCCTCGCTCTGGTTCGATGCCAATGGCGACCGGATGCAGGCGCCATTCTTCCCCGGCTTCGACACGCTCGGCACCCTGAAACGCATCCTGTCCACGGGGCAGTCCCATAGCTGGTTCATCCTGACCCAGAAGATCATCGAAAAGGAGTTTGCCCTGTCGGGGTCGGAACAGAACCCCGACCTGACATCGGGCCGTTGGCGGGCGGTCTTAAGGGAACGACTCGGCAAAGGCGCGACGCAGGCGGTCGAGGCGTTCAAGGACAAGGGCGAAGATTTCGTCGTGGCGGGCGGGTTGGAGGATCTGGTGGCGGGGATGAACCGCATCAATCCCGGCCCGGAGTTGTCGTTTGATCATATTCGCAGGCAGATCGAGGACCGTGATCGGCAGATTGCGAACAAGGTCGCAAAGGATGCGCAGGTGACCGCGATCCGGGGCGCGCGCGGTTATCTGGGCGACAGGCTGATCCGCACGGCAAAGCCGCACCGCATCCTCGACCCCAAAGCCGGGCCGCTGATCGGGGTGCGGCTGAATGTGCTGACGCGGAAATCGCTTGGCGGGATTCACACCGACCTTGCAGGCCGGGTGCTGCGCAGCGATGGCACGGTGCTGCCGGGATTGTGGTCGGCGGGGGAGGTGGCAGGCTTCGGCGGTGGCGGCTATCACGGCTACAACGCGCTGGAAGGGACGTTTCTGGGCGGCTGCATCTTTTCGGGCAAGGTTGTGGGCGAGGCGCTGTGACGTGACCGGGATTTCGCCGCCTTCGGCGTCGACCCGCGCGGCCCTTGCGGGCCGCGAATGGGGGCTCCGCCCCCGCCGCCTGCGGCGACTCCCCCGAGGTATTTGGGCCAAGATGAAAGAGCGGGCGCGGTCCGGATCGGGGCGTCGCGGCTGTACAGGGGGTGCACGGGGGGTGTACGCAGGGTGTACAGGGGGCACCCCCCTGTTTTCGACGATCAGGAGAGACCCATGAGCGCACCCGCCGATGCCGACGCCCGCAAGGCCATTGCCCCGGTGATCTGCTACCCCAATGACACCCTTCCCCGTCTTGACCCGGCTGTGGCGACCCGCGCGACCCAGGGCTGGAAGAAAGTGGCTGAGGTTCTGACGCCGCCGCGCGACGGGGCCTGTTTTCGGGTGAAGGCGGGGCAGGCGTTCCGGATTTCCTCGGTCGAGGGTCCGCAGGTGGGGGATTTGAACCTGTGGAATATGCATGATCTGACGGAGCGATTTTATTCAGGGAAAACAAGGGCCTTGCATGGCACGCATGTGACGACGGGGGATCGGCTCTGGTCGTCTTTTCCGGGGCTTCGGCCGATGGCGACGATCCTGGAAGACAGCCTGAACTGGTACGGCATGGATGCCTATGGCGGGTCCGTCCATGACGTGATCGGCACCCGCTGCGATCCCTATACGCATAACCTGCTGGCGGGCGGGCAGTATCACCATTGCTGCCATTCCAACCTGACCCGGGCTTTGGCTGCCGAAACCGGGATGACCGTGGCGGAGGCCGAGCCGCTTGTTCACGATGTCTTAAACGTTTTCATGTGTACTGGCTTCACCCGCGACACCGGGCAGTACTTCATGAAGGCCAGCCCCGTGCGCCCCGGCGATCATCTGGACTTCGTGGCAGAGATCGACCTGCTTGGCGGGCTGTCTGCCTGCCCGGGGGGCGATTGCAGTTCGGAGCATTCTTCAGACACGGCGGCGTGTTATCCGCTGCTGGTGGAGGTCTTCGATACGGACGCGACCGACGATTGGGTGTCGCCGCCTGTGAACGGCTATGATCGAAGCCATGGGGTCTGAGATCGGCCTGCCCTTGAAAACTTGATCAAAACTGCGTCGGATCTGCGCCGAAAAAACTTCTGCCGTGACCAATAAATTTCTTGCAATGACTCGGCAAAAGCCCCAAATGCGCCGTCACAAGACGCCAACGCACGCGCCTCTGTCATGGGTGGTTTCGACCGCCGCAGTTACGTAGCGACGGTAACGTCTCCGAACTGGAACTTTGCCGCCCTTTGATGGGCCAGGTCTGTTGGAGATGACCATGACCGCTATGTTGACCGATTTCTCGGATTCTATTGCCGTCGCCGCACGATCCCGTGCCGAGACCTTCATTGCAGCGAACCGCTTCGAGCGCCCGACCCTCGTGATCGACACCGAGGCGGTGGCCGATCGCTATGCTGCCCTGTCCCGTGGGCTTGGCGATGCGCATATTCACTACGCTGTAAAGGCCAACCCGGCCCCGGAAATCATTGCGCGTCTCGTGTCGCTTGGCTCTGGCTTTGATGCTGCAAGCCGCGCCGAGGTGGAGCTGTGCCTGGACCAGGGGGCATCGCCGGACCACATCTCTTTCGGTAACACCGTCAAGAAACCCGCCGACATCGCCTATGCCTACGCGCAGGGCATTCGCCTGTTCGCAGCCGATGCGGAAGAAGAGCTGGAAAAGATCGCGGCCCACGCCCCCGGCGCGCAGGTCTATATCCGCCTGATCGTTGAATTTTCCGAAGCCGACTGGCCGCTGACCCGCAAGTTCGGCTGTGCCCGGACCAACCTGCTGCATCTGTTCCAACATGCCGTGATGCTGGGGCTCGACCCGGTTGGCCTGTCCTTCCATGTGGGGTCCCAGACCCGCCGGGCCTCTATGTGGGCGGGTATCCTCGATGAGGTCGCTGGCAGCTGGCGCGCGTTGCAGAAGGCCGGGTTCTCGCCCCGTGTGCTGAACATCGGCGGCGGTTTCCCGGCCTTTTATGGTGAAGAAGTGGATGGGCCGGAAGTCTATGGCGCAGAAGTGCGCCGCCTGATTGCCGACCGCTTCGGCGATGTCGCTCAGATCATGGCGGAGCCGGGCCGCGGTCTCGTGGCCGAGGCCGGTGCCATCGCGGCCGAAGTGCTGCTGGTGTCGCGCAAGGCGCGCACGGACCTGCACCGTTGGGTGTTTCTCGACATTGGCAAGTTCTCGGGCCTTGCCGAGACCATGGATGAAGCGATCCGCTACCAGTTCATCACCGAACGGGATGGCGATGACGCCATGGGCCCCTGCATTCTGGCAGGCCCCTCCTGTGACAGCGCCGATGTGCTTTACGAAAAGCGCCCGGTCTTCCTGCCGCTCAGCCTGCAATCGGGCGACCGGATCGTGATCCGCAATTGTGGGGCCTATACCTCGACCTACGCCTCGATCGGCTTCAACGGCTTCCCGCCGCTCGACGTGGTCGTGATCTGATCAGCGCGGGCAGGGGGTTGTGAACACGGCCCCCGTCCGCGCCGGACCCGAAGGCTTTTGTCAAGAAAGCCTTCGTGCGTCAGGCAAAGGCCGCTTCCAGAGCGATCTGCACCATATCCGCAAAGCTCGACTGCCGGTCTGACGCCGGCAGGGCCTCATGCGTTTGCAGGTGGTCCGAAATCGTCAGAACCGCAAGCGCCCGGCAGCCGTAGCGGGCAGCCAGCACGTAGAGTTCCGCCGCTTCCATCTCGACCGCCAGAATTCCGTGGCGGGTCATCTGTTCGTTCAGGTCGGGCCGTTCATCATAAAATACATCCGACGAATAGATCCCGCCCACATGCACCCCGCAATCCAGCTTCTGGGCGGCGGCATAGGCCGCCTGAAGCAGCCCGTAATCCGCGCAGGGGGCGTAGTTCAATTCCTTGAAGATGCCGCGTGACGGTGTGGAAAGCGATGAGCTTGTCATTGCAAGAACAACATCGCGCAGTTTCACCTGCGGTTGCATTCCGCCTGCGGATCCGATCCGGATGAGCGTCCTGGCCCCATAGTCTCGGATCAGTTCATTGGCGTAGATCGACAGGCTCGGCATGCCCATGCCTGATCCCTGAATGGTGACACGGTTGCCATTCCAATAACCGGTAAAGCCAAGCATCCCGCGCGTTTCGTTCACGCAGACCGGATCGTCCAGAAATGTTTCTGCTGCCCATTTGGCGCGCAAGGGGTCCCCTGGCATCAGGACGGTTTCTGCGATCTCTCCGGGGGCGGCGCTGATATGAATGGTCATTGGAAACCCTGTATGTGACTGACGCCACTTTGCCCGAGGTCCAGGGGTGAGGAAAGATGAAAGATCATTTTCCGCAGGCTTGGAAACGCAACACCCCGGGCCAATTCATTGAAAGGCCCGGGGTGTTGATCAATCAGGAATGATCCGTGACTCAGATTTCCAGATCGGACGGATCGGTGCCAGCATTGATGGCGCTTTTGTACCAGGCCGGCTGGCGTCCACGGCCGCTCCAGGTTTGGGATGCGTCATCGGGGTTGCGGTATTTCGGGACGGAGGTTTTCCCGGCGGCTTTCTTGCCAAGGATCTCGTCCAGCGAAAAGCCATGTTCCTGCGCGGCTTTCTGGGCGGCGGCAAGGGCTGCTTCCCGTTGCCGCTTTTCAAAGCTTGCCAGAGCCTTGTCGACATTCTTTTTGAGCGATTGCAATTCTTCTTTGGACATCGAATCGAGGTCGATTGCCATTTTTAAGTTCTCCCGAGTGTGACTAATTACCGTGTTAATTACCTGAAACTGCGTATTCAATATAAAATAGGGGCACCTGTCCAAAAGTACAGGTGCCCCTGGGGCAATAGTTAATAACCATTCCTTTGAATGGGCAGGCCATACTGTCCAATTGGACAGGTCTGCTTATTCCGCAGCGGCAACAGGGGGCGCGACGAGCTGTACGATATCCATCATGATGCGGTTCAGCTCGAAATCCTTGGGCGTGTAAACCCGTGCCACGCCGCTGGAAAGCAGGGCCTTTTCATCCTCTTCCGGAATGATGCCGCCCACCATTACCGGAATATGCCCGAGCCCCTCGGCCTGCAATCTGGCCATCACATCCCTGATCAGCGGAATATGGCTGCCCGACAGGATCGACAGACCGATCACATGCGGATCTTCGGCCTTGGCGGCATCCACGATCTGTTGCGGCGACAGGCGAATGCCTTCGTAAGAAATATCCATCCCGCAATCGCGGGCGCGGAATGCGATTTGTTCCGCGCCATTGGAATGGCCATCGAGGCCCGGTTTGCCGACAAGGAATTTCAGACGACGCCCGAGGCTGTCCGAAACCGCATCCACCGCATCGCGGATATCCTCCAGCCCTTCCGTCTTGTTCGACACGGCGCGGGATACGCCTGTGGGCCCGCGATATTCGCCATGGACGACGCGCATGACGCCGGCCCATTCGCCGGTGGTGGCCCCGGCTTTTGCCGCGGCGATGGAGGCGGGCATGATGTTGTCTCCGGCAGAGGCGGCGGCCCGTAGGGCGTCCAGTGCCGAGTTGACAGCCTCATTGTCCCGGTCGGAGCGCCAGTCGTTCAGGCGGTCGATCTGGTCGGCCTCCACGCCGGGATCGACGGTCATGATCCCGCCATCCGCGTCCATGAGCGGCGACGGCTCGGTTTCCGTGTACTTATTCACACCGATAACAACGGTATCTCCCCGCTCGATCCCGTTCACCCGATCGGCATTGGATTCGACCAACCGGCCCTTCATGTAGTCGATGGCGGCAATTGCCCCGCCCATGCTGTCCAGATTGGCCAGTTCCGCCCGCGCGCCGTCTTTCAGAGCCTCGACCTTGGCATCCACCACGGGGTTGCCGTCGAACAGATCGCCATATTCCAAAAGGTCGGTTTCAAACGCCATGATCTGCTGCATCCGCATCGACCATTGCTGGTCCCAAGGGCGCGGCAGGCCAAGCGCCTCGTTCCAGGCAGGGAGCTGCACAGCACGGGCGCGGGCCTTTTTCGACAGCGTGACTGCCAGCATCTCGATGAGAATACGGTAGACGTTGTTTTCCGGCTGTTGCTCGGTCAGGCCGAGGGAGTTCACCTGCACCCCATAGCGGAAGCGGCGGAACTTGGCGTCCTCGACGCCATAGCGCTCCAGCAGAATCTCGTCCCACAGGTCCACGAAGGCGCGCATCTTGCACATCTCGGTCACGAAGCGGATGCCCGCATTCACGAAGAAGGAAATCCGCCCGCAGAGCGCCGGGAAATCTTCGGCTGGGACACGGGGTTGCAGCGCGTCCAAAACCGCGATGCCGGTCGCCAGCGCAAAGGCCAGCTCCTGCTCGGGCGTCGCCCCGGCCTCCTGCAGGTGATAGGAACACACGTTCATCGGGTTCCATTTCGGCACGTTGGTGTAGCAGTATTCCGCCACATCCGCGATCATCTTCAGACTTGGCGCAGGCGGGCAGACATAGGTGCCGCGGCTGAGGTATTCCTTGATCAGGTCGTTCTGCACGGTGCCCTGAAGCTTAGAGATGTCCGCGCCCTGTTCCTCGGCCACCGCGATATAGAGCGACAAGAGCCACGGCGCGGTGGCGTTGATCGTCATCGAGGTGTTCATCTGTTCCAGCGGGATCTGGTCGAAGAGCGCCCGCATGTCGCCCAGATGGCAGACCGGAACGCCGACCTTGCCGACCTCGCCGCGCGCCAGTTCGTGGTCGCTGTCATACCCCGTTTGGGTGGGCAGGTCGAAGGCCACCGACAGGCCCGTCTGCCCCTTGGCAAGGTTGCCGCGATAAAGCGCGTTCGAGGCCTTGGCAGTCGAGTGGCCCGCATAGGTGCGAATGAGCCAGGGGCGGTCTTTTTGCGTCGCGGTCATGAGCGGCCTCCGAATCCGGATCGGTAATCTTATTTCGTCAGGCCGGGTATATCGGGAATTTTAATGCGCCGTCAACTCGCTGCATTGCGGCGAGACCGGAAAAGATGCTGCGCTGCTATTCTGCATCTGCATTGGTTGGTCAGAGCCGGTGAAACTCCATGATCAGCCCGTGTTCATCGCCATGGGCATCATCGGCCTTGTCGTAGATCCTGAAGTCATGAAAGCGGATCGGCGTGATTTGCCCATTCGCCACAAGCTGAGCCAATGCGGACCCGAACCCGGCGCTGTCATAGACTTCAGGGATCACGGTGCAGACGAACAGCGCGCCGGGCCGCGCAATGCGCATCAGTTCCGGCAGGCAGACGGGCCCAACATGGCCATGGGTGAATGTGCCGGACGATACGATGCCGCCATAGCTGGCAGTCTCGATATCCAGCGGCCCGGTCAGATCGGCGGTGATCAGGTTGCGATAGACGCCCTTGCGGCCCGCAACCGCCAGCATGTCCGGCGACAGATCCAGCGCGTCGATCTGCACACCCGCCATGGCCTCACCGATCAGACCAGTGCCCGCGCCCACATCCAGCACCGGTTCATTCCCCTTTGCCGATGCAAGAAACCGGCGCGCAACCTCGCCCGGGGATCGATAGCCGCGGTCCTCGGCGAAGGTCTGATCATAGCTGTCCGCCCATTCCTTGTAGAATTCGCGGGTCTCTTCCTTGCCACCAAGCTCATAGGCGCTGTCGAGGTCGGGTTTGGGCATATCTGTCCTCCTGATCAAGGGCAGTCTAGCTGAGGGCGCGGGGCCACGGTCAACCCCCTGACCTGCACAAGCCCGATTGAAGCGCTCCGCGTTTCCTGCCACCGTCCCCCTGATGACGAACATGATCCAAGTTCCGGCGTGGCTGCTGATTCTGGTGCTGCTTTTTGCGGCGGTCACGGCGTTGGACCGGATCCTGATGCCATCGGTTCGCTGGTATCTGCGCCGCCGACTGGAACGCGCGGTAGAACGGCTGAACCAGAAACTGTCCTATCCCATCCAACCGTTCAAGCTGGCCCGCCGCCGCGACACGATCCTGCGACTGCGTTATGACCCGGAGGTCGCCAAGGCGGTGCTGGCCTATGCGCGGGAAAGGGGCATTCGCGAAGACGTGGCTGCACAGACCGCAGAACGCTATGCGCGCGAGATTGTGCCGTCGTTCTCGGCCTTCACCTATTTCGCCTTCGCCATTCGCGCCGCGCGTTTCCTGTCCCGGTCCCTGTATCGGGTGCGGGTGGGGGCGGCGAATGCCGCCGCGCTGGAAGGGATCGGCAAGGACAAGACGGTGATCTTCGTGATGAATCACCGGTCGAACATGGATTACGTGCTGGTCACATGGCTGGCCGCCGACCGCAGCGCCCTGGCTTATGCCGTAGGCGAATGGGCGCGGGTCTGGCCCCTGCAGCCGCTGATCCGAATGCTTGGCGGCTACTTCATTCGCCGCCGTCACAACAACCCGCTCTATCGCAAGGTGCTGGCGCGCTATGTCCAGATGGCGACAGAGGCGGGGGTGACGCAGGCGGTGTTCCCCGAAGGCGGGTTGACCCGGACCGGCGCGCTGCGCGACCCCAAGCTGGGTCTTTTGTCCTACATCATAGACGGGTTCCGCCCCGGTGAAAGCCGCGATGTGGTCTTTGTGCCGGTGGCGATCAATTATGATCGCGTCATGGAAGACCGCAATCTGATCCATGCCGAGGGCGGTCGCGGCTTCCGTTTCTCGCTGAAGCCGATCTTTCGCTATCTGCGCCTGCTGATCTGGCAAAGACTGACCCGGCAGGCCAGCCGCTTCGGCATGGCGGCGGTCAGCTTTGGCGAACCGATGAGCCTTGCGCAGTTCATTAAGGACCACGAAGGTCATGCGGAAACGCTTGGGCAGGATCTGATGGACCGGATCGGGTCGGTGATGCCGGTCGTGCCCTTCCCGGTGATCGCCCATGCCATGGCCAGCGGCATTCGCAGCCAGGAGGCGCTGTTGCCGGCCATAGAGGAGCGCTTCGAAAGGGCGCTGGCCGCGGGGGCGCCGGTGTTCCTTCCGAAACGCGATCTTCCCTACACGATCGAGGCGGCGTTGAAGACCCTTCAGGGGCGTCGCGTGCTGCAGTTGCAGGGAGACAGCTTTGCCCTGACCGACGAGGGCGAGCGGTTGGTGGCGTTCTATGCGCGGTCTGTCAGCCCAATCCTGGGGGAGTTTCCTGGGGAAATCCTGCCCCAAAAATCCTCCGCGACATAATATTTCACAAACACCCCAATTTCGGGTTGCATAGTTGCGCGGGCCTTATTAGGACTTTCTGCATGAGCACGGAATGATTCCGCGCCGCAGAAAAAACATCCTGGAGGAGCTGATGGCCTTGGACAGCAACCCCGCGATCGCCAGCTACGACGCGCCCGAAAAAGACCTGTACGAGATGGGCGAAATCCCCCCGATGGGGTTCGTACCGAAGAAAATGTACGCCTGGACCATCCGGCGGGAACGTCATGGCGAGCCGGACAAGGCCTTTGAGGTCGAGATCGTCGATGTGCCCAAGCTCGACAGCCAGGAAGTGCTGGTTCTGGTGATGGCCGCAGGCGTAAACTACAACGGGGTCTGGGCGGGTCTCGGCGTTCCGATCAGCCCCTTCGACGGACATGGCGCGCCCTATCACATCGCGGGGTCCGATGCGTCGGGCATTGTCTGGGCCGTGGGCGACAAGGTCACCCGCTGGAAAGTGGGCGACGAGGTCGTGATCCACTGCAACCAGGACGATGGCGACGATGAGGAATGCAACGGCGGCGACCCGATGTTCTCCACCTCGCAGCGGATCTGGGGCTATGAGACGCCCGATGGCTCCTTCGCGCAGTTCACCAATGTGCAGGCGCAGCAGCTGATGCCGCGCCCCAAGCACCTGACCTGGGAAGAGAGCGCATGCTACACGCTGACGCTGGCCACCGCCTACCGGATGCTGTTCGGCCACCACCCGCATGAGCTGAAGCCCGGTCAGAACGTTCTGGTCTGGGGCGCATCCGGCGGCCTGGGGTCCTACGCGATCCAGCTGATCAATACGGCCGGGGCAAACGCGATTGCGGTGATCTCGGACGAGGACAAGCGCGAGTTCGTGATGAATCTCGGGGCAAAGGGCGTCATCAACCGCAAGGACTTCAATTGCTGGGGCCAGCTGCCCACGGTGAACACGCCGGAATATGCCGACTGGTTCAAGGAAGCCCGCAAGTTCGGCAAGGCGATCTGGGACATCACCGGCAAGGGCAACAATGTCGATATCGTCTTCGAGCATCCCGGCGAGGCGACCTTCCCGGTCTCGACCCTGGTCTGCAAGAAGGGCGGTATGGTTGTGATCTGCGCAGGCACCTCCGGCTTCAATTGTACCTTCGACGTGCGTTACATGTGGATGCACCAGAAGCGTTTGCAGGGCAGCCACTTTGCGCATCTCAAGCAGGCGGCGGCAGCCAACAAGCTGATGTGCGAACGGCGTCTCGATCCCTGCATGTCCGAGGTCTTCCCCTGGGCGGAGCTGCCGGCGGCCCATACCAAGATGCGCCGCAACGAGCACAAGCCCGGCAATATGTCGGTGCTGGTGCAGGCCCCGCGTACCGGGCTGGTGACGTTGGAAGATGTGCTGGAGGCCGGTCCGACCGCGTAAGCAGGGTTGCTCCAGCAAAGCCGCCCCGGGGAGGAGGAGCCCCGGGGCGGTTTTTTTGTCGGCGGGGATTGCGCCCGCTTGCGCGGTCACCCGGGGGGCGCGCCTCGTCAGGCCCCGATGGGGCCCTCCTCGACCCGCGTTGCCACGGGATATCGGAGAGGGCGGTTTGCCGTCGATGGCGCGCGCGGGTGGCGCGGACGGGACGCCTCCGGCGGAGGTATTTTTGCCAAGATGAAAGAGGCCGGCGTTTTCGCCGTGGTGCCCGGGCATGGCTTTGCCTAGGGTGCGGGGCATGTCCGGGCAGAGCATTACATATTCCGAAGATCAGGCCGCGGCCTATGACCGGTTGACCGAGGTCTTGCGGTCCATGGGGGTTGATCTGGATGCCGAGACGCTGGTGCCGGCCAGCGAAGACAAGACCCAGGTCATGGCGGTGATCGGCAAGGCGGGCAGCGGCAAGACCATGCTGCTGGCCGAGCTGGTGAAGGCGCTGGACGCGGCGGGGGTGGACCTCGTGTCGGGTGACTGGGAAGGCAAGCGGCGCAGGGAGCGGCGGACACTGGCGGTGCTGGCGCCCACCAACAAGGCCGCGAGCGTTTTGCGCAGGCGCGGTGTGCCCGCGACCACCATTCACCGTATTCTGTATACGCCGGTTTATGACCCGGAATATGAGAAGGTGGCCGAGTGGCTGGCCGGGCAGGGCGAGCGGCCGGAGATCGAGGCGCTGACCGATGTGGCGCTGGACCGGGCCAAGGCCGTTTATGACGCGCATAAATCGGTGCCTGCGGCATTGGCGGCGGCGGGGCTGCGTGGCTCGGACTTCATCACCGGCTGGAAGCGGCGCGAGGATCCGCTCGATATCGGGTTTGTCGATGAAAGCTCGATGCTGGACCAGAAGCAGTTCGATGATCTGCGGGAGATCTTTCCGACGCTGGTGCTGTTCGGTGATCCGGCACAGCTGGCTCCGGTCGGCCAGTCGGGCGAGATGGTGTTCGACAAGCTGCCGGACCCCGCGCGCCTGGTGCTTGGCCGCATTCACCGGCAGGAGGCGGACAATCCCATTCTCGATCTTGCCCATGCGCTCGGCGATCCGGCGCTGGAGTTCCACGAGTTCGAGCGGATGATCGAGGATGCGGCCCGTCGCGACCGCCGCGTGGTTGTCGCCCCCCGCGCCGATAGCGACCTGATGGCGCGCAGCCCGGTTCTGGTCTGGCGCAACGCCACGCGGATTAGGCTGATCCGGGCCTTTCGCGTGGCCCATGGCGCGCCCGAGGATGCGCTGCTGCCGGGTGAGCCGCTGATCTGTGACGGGATCGAATTGCCCGTGAAGCACCGAAAGAAGCGCATCGACCTGGAGGCGCGGGGGCTGATCAAGGGGGCGCAGGTGGTCTATATGGGCCCCGGCCGCAAGCCCGGCTTTTCGCGGCTGCATGTGGTGGGGGCCGAAAGCCCTCAATTGTCGCCGGCCTCCATCGTCAAGATCGAGAAGCCCGACGAGGAGGAGCCGTTCATCCCCTATGCCGCGCGCATGGGGGCCACCTTCCTGCATGGGGCGGCGGTGACGATCCATAAGGCGCAAGGGTCCCAGTGGCAGGATGTGCAGGTCTTCGCGCCAGACATCTACGCCGCCAGCCGCGCGGGCCGGGTCGAGGCCGGTCAGGCCTTGTGGAAACGGCTGGCCTATGTTGCCATCACCCGCGCCGAAGAGCGGCTGATCTGGATCACGCGCTACATGCTGTCCAAGCCGCAAGAGGTCTTGGGTACGAATGATCTGGAGGTGCCGGTGGCGCCCCTGACACTGGAAGCGGAGGACGCGGGATGAGCAAGGTGATTGCCGTGACGGGGGCCAGCGCCGGGATCGGGAGGGCCGTGGCGGAGTTGTTCCTTGATCGCGGCTGGACGGTGGCGGCGCTGGCCCGCCGGGCGGACCCGCTGGAGGACCTGGCCCGCGCACATGAGCGGGCGATTGCGCTGCCCTGCGACGTGACGGATGAGGCGGCGGTTGACGCGGCCTTCGGCCAGATCGCCGACCGCGCCGGGCGGCTTGATGTTCTGTTCAACAACGCAGGTGCCTTCGGGCCGTCGGGGCCGATTGACGAGATCAGCCTGGACGATTGGCGCGCCGTTCTGGATGTGAACCTGACGGGCATGTTCCTCTGCGCCCGCGCGGCCTTTGCGCAGATGCGGCGGCAGGATCCGGCGGGCGGGCGGATCATCAACAATGGCTCTATCTCGGCCCATGTGCCGCGTCCCGGATCGGTCTGTTACACCACCACCAAGCATGGGGTTTCGGGCCTGACCAAGACGCTCAATCTCGACGGGCGAGAGTTGGGGATTTGTGCCGGTCAACTCGACATCGGCAATGCCGCGACCGAAATGACCAAGGGCATCGCCCAAGGCGCGCGGCAGGCGGATGGCAGCATCAAGGCCGAGGCGGTGATGGATGCGGGCGACGTGGCCGAAGCCGTCTGGTACATGGCGAACCTGCCGCTTGAGGCCAATGTGCCGAGCCTCACGGTGATGGCCAACAAGATGCCCTTCATCGGGCGGGGGTAGGGGCTGCGGAGCCGGCTACCACATCCGGGTCTTGGCGTATTCGGGATAGGCGGCGTCATAGGTTTCGCCGTCGAAACCCCGGTCCTGTTCCTTGATGAACTGGCCCGCCGAAGGCACAAGGGCGCTGTCGTCGCCACGGGTCCACAGACCCGAGCGCATGATCGCCTTGGCGCATTGGAAATACATCTCGTCCAGCGTCACCACGATCACCAGTTTCGGGTGCTGTCCGCGCTGTTCGAAACTGCCCGTCACCTCCGGGTCAGCGGTCAGCACGGCGTGCCCATTCACGCGCACCACATTGGTTGATCCCGGCACCATGAACATCAGGCTCACGCGCCCGTCGCGGACGATGTTGCGCAGGCTGTCGATACGGTTGTTGCCACGCCAGTCGGGCAGCCAGAGCGTGCGCTCGTCCACGATCCGCACCACCGGGCCATCATCGCCGCGCGGGCTGCCATCGGTGCCTTCCGGCCCCACGGTCGACAGTACCACGAAGCGCGCCGCCTCGATCCATTGCCGGTAAAGCGGCGTCATCCGGGTAGCAACCTTGGTCAGCGAGGCGGGCACCGGCGCGTCATAAAGCGCCTCCAACGCCTCGATCGTGTCGACCCTGTTCATCTATCAGCCACCCATTCGGATGTAGCGGAAGACGGCAGAGGCCAGCCAGCCCGCCGCGATGGCGATGGCCAGCGACAGCAGTCCGTAGACCAGAGGCCGTTCATGGGCGAGCGTGTAGATCATCCGTTCCAGCCCGACCTTGCGCACGGTGATGTCGGTCTCGTAGGAGGACACCACCTCGCGCCCGCGGGTCAGGAAGATACGCGCCGTGTAATCGCCCTCGACCAGATTGGCAGGCATCCGGAACGAGGTGTTGAACAGCGTTTCGTTGCGCAGGGTCACAGAGCCTTCCAGAACCTGATACAGGTCTTCGTTGGTCCGGATCCGGATCACGGCATCGGTGAAGTCACGTTGGCGATCGGTTTCGGTGCCCACGGCCCGGATCGCGCGGGGGATGGAGATGCGGTGGCGCAGATCTTCGGTATCGCTGATCACGTCGCGGAACGGGTTGGTTGTTGCCACGGCGTAGAATGTCGGGGCCGCGTCCACCTCGACCGCTTCAGTGTTCATCCAGATGCCATAGCGCCGGTCCATCCGGCGGACGGTCACCGGGCGGTCGGGGCCTTCGATGGTGACGATCACCTCCAGCGGATCGCCATCGGGCAGCGGGGTAAACCGCTGGACCGCGCCGAAGATCAGGATCTCGGAGCCGTTGAAATTCGCGGTGATCGACACCTCGTTCTGGCTGAGACCAGCGACGACGGTTTCCTCCTGCGCGGTGGCAGCGAGCGGGGCCAGCACAAGGGCCAGTATCTGCAGGATCTGTTTCAATGTCCCGACGCCGCCCCCAATGTGAAAAGCTCCGACGGCTGCACCAGCAGGTCGAAAGCCAGTTTGCCGCATACCGCAAGCACCATGATCGCTAGCAGGATGCGCAGTTGTTCCGCCTTCAGCTTGACGCCGATCCGTGCACCCACCTGCGCGCCGACGACGCCGCCGATCAGCAGCAGGACGGCAAGGATCATGTCCACCGTGTAGTTCGTGGTGGCGTGCAGAAGCGTGGAAAACGCGGTGACGAAAATGATCTGGAACAGAGACGTGCCCACAACGACTTTGGTGGGCATGCCCAGAATATAGATCATCGCGGGCACCATGATAAAGCCGCCGCCGACACCCATGATGGCAGCCAACACACCCACGCAAAGCCCGACGATCAGCGGCGGAATGACCGACAGGTAAAGCCCCGAGGTGCGAAAGCGCATCTTGAAGGGCAGGGTATGGATCCAGCCGCGATGGTGGCGGCGCGGGGGCGGGGCGCCTGCGGTGGCCTTTGACCGGCGGATCGCCCCCAGGCTTTCGACGAACATCAGCGCGCCGATGATGCCAAGGAAGACGACGTAGCACAGCCGCACCAGCAGATCGACCTGACCGATGGCGCGCAGCGCGTTGAACACCTGCACCCCGAGCGCGGCCCCCACAAGGCCGCCGATCAACAACACGACCCCCATTCGGAGATCCACCGTCTTTCGCTTGAAATGCGCAAGAACGCCGGAAAAGGACGAGGCAACGATCTGGTTGGCCTCGGTCGCGACGGCGACGGCGGGGGGGATGCCGATGAAGAACAGAAGTGGCGTCAGCAGAAAGCCACCGCCAACCCCGAACATGCCTGACAGGATACCGACCAGACCGCCGAGCCCAAGCAGAAGGAAAGCGTTTACACTGACTTCCGCAATGGGCAGGTAGATTTGCATGGTCTGACAAATGCCTTTCGGGGTTGTAAACCTCTTACTGCCCGCATTCCTCATTGGCCAGACATCAACCCACCCGGCGGGGGTGCGACAGATCGGAACAGCAAGCTGCTGTCAGCATAGTGAATCACTGGCCCCGATCCGTCCAGTGCCAGCGTGCCAATCGGCTCAGTCCAAATTGACCGATATTCCGTAGAGCTCGCCGGGGCGTATGACCAGTTCCAGCCCGATCTTGACGCTGACCGCCAGCACCAGCAGCGCCAGAAGAATCCGCAATTGCTCGGCCTTCAGCTTGACCCCGATGCGGGCCCCCACCTGCGCACCGAGCACCCCGCCGAAAATCAGCAGCAGCGCCAGAACCATATCGACCGAATGGCTGCTGATCGCATGCATCAGCGTGGTGAAGGCGGTGACGAAGATGATCTGAAACAGCGAGGTGCCGATCACCACCTTGGTCGGCATCCCGAGGATATAGATCATCGCAGGCACCATGATGAACCCGCCGCCGACGCCCATGATCGCAGAGAGAATGCCGACCGCGCCGCCGACCAGCAGCGGCGGCAGGGCCGAGATATAGAGCCCCGAGGTGCGAAACCGCATCTTGAAGGGCATCGAATGAATCCAGTTGCGCTGGCGACGTTTGGCCGGGGCCTGGACGTCCTTGCGTTTCGAGGCACGGATGGCATTCAGGCTTTCGACGAACATCATCGCCCCGATCGCACCCAGGAAAACGACGTAGCACAGCCGGACCAGCAGATCGACCTGACCGACCGCGCGCAAGGCTGCAAACACCTGCACCCCTAGCGCCGACCCCAGAAGCCCGCCCGCCAACAGCACCAAGCCCATCCGGATATCGACGGTGCGGCGTTGGAAATGGCTGATGACGCCAGAGATCGACGACGCCACGATCTGGTTGGCAGAGGTCGCAACGGCCACCACGGGCGGAATGCCCGCCAGGAACAGCAGCGGCGTGATCAGAAACCCGCCCCCCACACCGAACATGCCCGACAGCACGCCGACCACGCCGCCGATGCCAAGCAGCAGAAAGGCATTGACGCTGACTTCGGCTATGGGGAGGTAGATCTGCATGAGGCGTGGGGGCTTTCGGCGGGGATATCGCCCCTTACGCCTGTGATCGGTCGGAATCCACCGGCCGCCCTGCGACAGATCGGAACAGGCGGGCTCAGCGTTGACGCAGATAGCGGCGCAGGATCTTCTCCAGTTTCGCGGCGCCAAGGGGGGCCATGGCCTTGGTATGTTCGTGGCTGATCGCCTCGTCGCTGAGACCGGCTGCCATGTTGGTCACGGTCGAGATCGCGGCGGCCTTGAGGCCCAGGAACCGGGCCAGGATCACCTCCGGCACCGTGGACATGCCGACCGCGTCCGCCCCAAGCATGTGGATCGCGCGGATCTCGGCCGGTGTTTCGAAGGACGGGCCGGAATACCAGGCATAGACACCCTCGGCGAGGGCGATGTCCTCGTCCTCTGCCGCCTGCTTCAGCGCCGCCCGGATGTCGGGATCATAGGCGTCCTTCATCGGCACGAAACGCCGGTCCGAAGGTTCCCCGATCAGCGGGTTGAGGCCGGAAAAGTTGATGTGATCATTCAACAGCATCAGGTCACCGGGCTGGATGTCGGACCGCATCGACCCTGCCGCATTGGTGGCAATCAGTGCCTCCGCCCCAAGCGCGGTCAGCACCTCCAGCGGCAGGCGCATCGCGTCGCCCCGTCCGCTTTCATAGTAATGCGCGCGGCCCCCGAAGACGGCGACGCGCGTGCCCTCCAGATCGCCGATGACCAGCTTGGGATTGTGACCCGAAACACCCGCATGCGGAAACCCCGGCAGGTCGGCATAGTCGATGGCGGTGCCGTCCACGGTTTCGGCCAGATGCCCGAGGCCGGACCCGAGGATCAGGCCGATGGCAACAGGGTCGGGCCCGGCGCGGGACTGGATCAGATCGACAAGCGCGGCGACATCCGACATGGGCATTTCCTTTCAACGGGCGGGGGGAAGGATTTTGCAAAATCCTTCCCTGTCGCGCCTCACGCGGCTCTCAGCGTTCTTTCACGTAGGGTTCACCACCGGCGCGCGGCGGAATGGCCTTGCCGACGAAACCGGCCAGAATGACCACGGTCAGGATATAGGGCAGTGCCTGCATGAACTGCACGGGCACGCTGATCCCCAGAAGTCTGATGTTCTGGAACAGGCTGCCCGTCGCATCCAGAAGGCCGAACAGCAAACAGGCCATCAACGCATACCACGGCCGCCATTTGGCGAAGATCAGGGCCGCCAGCGCGATGAAGCCCCGGCCCGCGCTCATTTCTCGCACGAAGCCCGCCGACAGGCTGGTCGACAGATAGGCCCCCGCGATGCCGCACAGCACGCCGCAGATCAGCACCGCCGTAAAGCGCATCCGCACCACCGAGATGCCTGCCGTATCCACCGCCGCCGGGTTTTCCCCAACGGCGCGCAGACGCAAGCCGAACCGGGTGCGATAAAGCAGCCACCAGGTCAGCGGCACGATCAGGAAGGCGGCATAGACGAGGATCGAATGGCCCGAGATCAGATCGTGATAGATCGGCCCGAGGATCGGCACGCCCTGCAGCTGTTCCGCGAAGGGCAGGGTGATGTTCTGGAACCGGCCCGAGGTCTCCAGCTGCGGTGTCCGACCGCCAAGCGAGAACCAGCTGTCGCTGACCACCACCGTCATGCCCGCGGCAAGGAAGTTGATCGCCACGCCGGAAATCAGTTGGTTGCCCCGGAAGGTGATCGACGCCACCCCGTGCAGCAGGGCAAACACCATCGATGAGGCGATGCCCGCCAACAGGCCAAGCCAGACATTGCCGGTGGTGAAGGCGATCGAGGCGGAGAAGAAGGCCGAGATCAGGATCTTGCCTTCAAGACCGATGTCGAAAATCCCGGCGCGTTCGGAATAGAGCCCCGCCAGACAAGCCAGCAGCAGCGGTGTGGCCAGCCGGATGGAACTGTCGAGAAGCTGGATGAGAGTTGCGAAATCCATGGCTCAGCTCCCTTTCCGCATCGCCAGGAACAGGCGTTCCACGGGTGTGCGCACCATATTGTCCAGCGCGCCGGTGAACAGGATCACAAGTGCCTGGATGACCAGCAGCATCTCGCGGCTGACGGCGGGCATCTCGAATTCCAGCTCGGCCCCGCCCTGGTAGAGCATCCCGAACAGCAGCGCCGCGAGGAATACACCGATCGGGTGCGACCGGCCCATCAGCGCGACCGCGATTCCCACGAAACCCGCGCCCTGAACCGGGTCGATCACCAGCCGTTCGGCCTCTCCCATCACCCCGTTGATCGCCATCATCCCGGACAGACCGCCGGAAATCAGCATCGAGATCATGATGATCCGCACCGGGTTGATCCCGGCATAGACAGCCGCGCTCTGGGAATGACCATAGGCGCGGATTTCGTAGCCGAGCCGGGTCTTCCAGATCAGCAGCCAGACACCGATGCAGGCCAGAAGCGCCACGACGAACGAGACGTTCAGGGGCGTCGAGCGGCTGAAGCCGAGCCAGGGGGCGACGTCATAGGCATTGGGCAGATGCGTGGCCTCTGCAAATCGCGCGGTTTCAGGCGCCATGGAGCCCGGCACCCGGAAGACATTGACCAGAAGGTAGACCAGCAGCGCCGAAGCGATGAAGTTGAACATGATCGTGGTGATCACGATGTGGCTGCCACGCTTGGCTTGCAGATAGGCCGGGATCGCGGCCCAGGCCGCACCGAAGGCCGCCGCACCGACAATCGCCCCGATCAAAGCAAGGCTCCAGTGCGGCCACGGGATCGACAGGCAGACAACGGCCACGCCAAGCCCGCCAAGGGCGGCCTGACCTTCGCCGCCGATATTGAACATGCGGGCATGGAAGGCCACGGCCACGGCCAAACCGGTGAAGATGAAGTTTGTGGCGTAGTATAGCGTGTAGCCCCAACCATAGGCCGACCCGACCGAGCCGCGCACCATGATCGCCATCGCTTCCAGCGGGCTTTCCCCGATATACAGAACCACCAGCCCCGACACGACCAGTGCCAGCAGCAGGTTGATGAAGGGGATCAGGGCGACATCGGCCCATCTTGGCATCTTGTCCATTTACGCGGCCCCCTTGGTCACACCGGCCATCAACAGGCCCAATTCACCTTCGTCGGTCTCCGAGGGCAGGCGTTCGCCCATGATATGGCCATCGAACATGACGGCGATGCGATCGGACAGCGACATGATCTCATCCAACTCCACCGAGACCAGCAAGATCGCCTTGCCCTCGTCGCGCAGGGCGATGATCTGCTTGTGGATGAATTCGATGGCACCGATATCGACGCCCCGCGTCGGCTGCCCGATCAGCAGCAGGTCGGGATTGCGCTCGATCTCGCGCGCCACGACGATCTTTTGCTGGTTCCCGCCGGAGAAGTTCTTGGCTTCCAGAAACGGATTGGGCGGGCGCACGTCGAAGCGTTCCATCTTCTCGGCGGTGTCCTGCTTCAGCGCCGCATTGTCCATGAACAGGCGGTTTTTCTGGTATTTCGGATCGTGGTGATAGCCGAAGCCCATGTTTTCCCAGGCCATGAAGGGCATGATCAGCCCTTCCCGCTGCCGGTCCTCCGGCACATGGGCGATGCCACGCGCCCGGCGGCTTTGCCCGTCCGACGATGTGCCGGTCAGATCGATCTGTTCGCCATTCACCGCGATGCTTCCACCGGTTGCGGCGATCATGCCGCCCAGAACCTCCAGCAGTTCCGACTGGCCATTGCCCGCCACCCCCGCGATGCCAAGGATCTCGCCCGCCCGGATCTGCAACGAGATGCCTTTCAGCCGTTCGACCTTCTGATCGTCATTGGCCCGCAGATCCTTGATGTCCAGCACCACCTCGCCCGGATTGGCCGGGGCCTTGTCGACACGCAACAGCACCTTGCGGCCCACCATCAGTTCCGCCAGCTCCTCGGGGCTGGTGTCGGCGGTCTGCACGGTCGCTGTCATCTCGCCCCGGCGCATCACGGATACCGTATCGGTCACCTCCATGATCTCGCGCAGCTTGTGGGTGATCAGGATGATCGTCTTTCCCTGTTCCTTCAGCCCGTTGAGAATCCGGAACAGGTGGTCGGCCTCGGCGGGTGTCAGCACGCCCGTGGGTTCATCGAGGATCAGGATATCGGCGTGACGATAGAGCTGCTTCAGGATCTCGACCCGCTGCTGGTGGCCGACCGAGATTTCCTCGATCACCGAATCCGGGTCCACATGCAGTTCGTATTCGTCCGACAGTTCCTTGAGAATGCGCCGCGCCTTTGTGATCGAGGGTTGCAGCAACGCACCATCCTCGGCCCCGAGGATCACGTTTTCCACAACTGTGAAGTTTTCGACCAGCTTGAAATGCTGATGGACCATGCCGATGCCGGCGCGGATCGCGGCCTGACTGTCGGGGATCGGGGTGGGCTGGCCGTTGATCAGGATCTCACCGGCATCGGCCTTGTAAAACCCGTAGAGGATCGACATCAGCGTGGATTTCCCCGCGCCGTTTTCACCGACGATCCCATGGATCGCGCCCTTACGGACATGCAGGGAAATATCCTTGTTCGCCTGAACCGGACCGAAGGCCTTGGAAATGCCCTTCAGTTCGATGGCATAGGGTTCTGTGTCTGTCATGCGGCAGCCTGTCCCTGTTGTTTTTCATTGGGTCGCCACGAAATACGGGCGCGATTGGGAAACTGTGACCAAAGCCGGGGCGTCTGTCCAGTCAATGCCCCTGAAAAAGAAGACGGGCCACCGGTCGGGGCGGCCCGTCGGGCTTGTTCAGCCTGTCACCGGTTTACTCGACGGGGCACATGCCGTCCTCGGTGTAGTTGTGCACCGAGATCTCACCGGCGATGATGGCGGCACGGGCAGCGTCCACCTGTGCGATCATGTCTTCGGTGATCAGGTCGGCGTTGTTTTCGTCCAGAGCGTAGCCCACACCATCCTCGGCCAGACCGAAGATGTGGATGCCGGTTTCGATCTCGTCGACCGGAGTCGAGAAGGCGTCATAGACGGCCACGTCCACGCGCTTGAGCATCGAGGTCAGGACCGAACCGGGGTGCAGGTAGTTCTGGTTGCTGTCCACGCCGATCGACAGGATGCCCTCGTCTTCGGCGGTTTGCAGAACGCCAAGGCCGGTGCCGCCAGCGGCCGCGAAGACCACATCGGCGCCCTGTGCCACCTGGGCACGGGTCAGTTCACCGCCGCGCACCGGGTCGTTCCAGGCAGCGGGGGTGGTGCCGGTCATGTTCTGGATGATGACCGCATCGGGGTTCACGGCGCGCACACCCTGCGCATAGCCGCAGCCGAAGCGCGAAATCAGCGGGATGTCCATGCCGCCCACGAAGCCGACGGTGCCGGTTTCCGATGCCAGACCTGCCAGCATGCCGACGAGGTAGGACCCTTCATGTTCCGAGAAGATCACAGACCGCACGTTCGGCGCATCGACCACACCGTCGATGATCACGAAGGTGGTGTCGGGATAGTCGGGGGCCACCACTTCCAGCGAGGACGCCTGGCTGAAGCCCGCCATCACGACGGGGTTCGCACCGGCTTCTGCCAGACGGCGCATCGCCTGTTCACGCTGCGCGTCGGACTGAAGCTCGATCTCGCGATAGGAGCCGCCGGTTTCCTCGGCCCACTGTTCCGCACCGTTGAATGCCGCCTCGTTGAACGAGCGGTCGAACTTGCCGCCGAGGTCGAAGATGATCGCCGGATCGGCCAGCGCACCGGTGGCGGTGATCGCAAGGGCCGCAACGGTGCCATAGAATGTCTTGAAAAGAGTCATGTGTCTCTCCCGGTTGGATTATGGCGGGGCATTCTTTGGGTGATGCGCCCGGCCTGGAAAAAGTTGAAAGATCCCATGCTGAATAAGGGCAAAGCCCGCGCACGGGGTCAACCGTATTCTCGCGTCAACCAGTGCATGCCTGCAAAGGCAGCGCCATCAGCCAGGCATCGACGCGGGTTCCATCGGGTTTGCGATAGTATTGTGGACGTTGGCCCGTTCGCACGAATCCGGTGGTTTCATAAAGGCGGATCGCGGGCTGATTGTCAGCGGCGACTTCAAGGAATATCTGCTCGGCTTCGCGCGTTCTGGCGCGGTCCAGAGCCTGCAAGAGAATCGCCTTGCCACGCCCGTGACGCCTTTGATCGGGTTCCACCGCGATGGTCAGCAGCTCCGCCTCACCCGCGATGGTGCGGATCAGGGCGAAGCCGCCATCGCCTTCGATCAGATCGCAAAGCGGATCGGACAGGAAGGACTCCAGCTCTGCCGCGCTCCACGGTCTGGGGGTGGTAAAACTGGCGGCGTGGATGCGGGCAAGGTCAGTGGGGGTCATGGCAGCATGACGGGCCCGGTGTCGCGCGCGGGGGCCGCGTCGGGCGTGCGGATATAAAGCGGCGCGGGGCGCGGTTCGGGTGTTTGCCAGCGGGTCGCGGCGATGCGCGCGATGGCAGAGGCCGGGGCAAAGGCCGCAGGCGCATGGGCCGCGCCGATCTGCCCGGCCACCTCCTCCGCGCGTTGGCCAATGCAGGTGAGGCCGGGCAGCGCCCATTCCGACACCGCATCAAACGGCACCAATGCGGGGCCGTTTCCAACCCCGTCGCCAAAGCGCTGCAAATACAGGTGATCGCGCTTTGCATCGAGGCAGGCCAGCACCGGCCCTTTGGCCCCAAGCGCAAGGCATTCCAGCAGTGACACGCCAATGGCGGGAATGCCGAGCGACAGCGCCAGCCCCCGCGCAGCGGCGACGGAAATGCGGATGCCGGTGAAGTTGCCGGGGCCAATGCCAACGCCAATGGCCGAGAGGTCCTTCGTCGTGACGCCAGCCTCCGCCAGCACCTCCTGAACCAGCGGCACCAGCCGTTCCGCCTGACCCTTCGCCATCTCTTCCTGCCGTGCGGCAATCACCCGGTCGCCCGACAGCAAAGCGGCCGCGCAATGCGCGGCCGATGTGTCAAACCCAAGGATCAGCGCGTCAGACGGCAACCGGACGCACCTCGATCACCTCGGGGATGTAATGGCGCAGCAGGTTCTCGATGCCCATTTTCAGCGTCACGGTGGACGAGGGGCAGCCCGCGCAGGCCCCCTGCATATGCAGGTAGACAATGCCGCGATCGAAGCCGTGGAAGGTGATGTCGCCGCCATCCTGCGCCACGGCGGGGCGCACGCGGGTATCCAGCAGTTCCTTGATCTGGCCGACGATCTCGGCATCCTCGCCACTATGTTCGGCATGGCCGCCAGCCGCGCCGTCGCCTTCCATAACCGGGGCGCCGGACTGGAAATGTTCCATGATCGCGCCAAGGATGGCGGGCTTCACATGGTCCCATTCCACATCTGCGGATTTGGTGACGGTCACGAAATCGGTGCCGAGGAACACGCCAGCCACACCGGACACGCCAAAGATGCGCGTCGCAAGGGGCGAGCTGCCGGCGCTATCCGCCGCCGGAAAATCCGCTGTGCCACTTTCAAGGACCTGCAATCCGGGCAGGAATTTCAGCGTGGCGGGGTTCGGGGTGGATTCGGTCTGGATGAACATCATGCGCTCCTTCGCGGCTTTGCACTGATATGCTTATCCCGACCGGGGAAGTCAAGAATTGGAACGGTTCTAATCTGCCGCTCAGGTGATCGCTTCCAGCTGTTCCTTGGACAGTTCACCGGGCACGATGGTCATCGGAATCGGCAGGGTGCCTGCGGTTTTCGACAGGGCGGTGACCAGCGGCCCCGGCCCCTTGCGGCCAGTACCGGCCCCAAGCACGATCACGCCAATCTCCCGGTCCTCGTTGACCTGGCTCAGGATTTCGTCGATCGGCTCTCCCTCGCGGACAACCAGTTCCGGGTCGACGCCCTGCTTGTCGCGCATCCATTTGGCGAAGACGTTGAAATGCGCCTCGATCCGTTCGCGCGCCTCGGCCCGCATGACCTCGCCCACGCCGATCCAGTGGTTGAATTCATCGGGGGGAATCACCGACAGGATCTGCACACCACCGCCGGTATTTGCCGCCCGCATCGCCGCGAAACGCATCGCGTTCAGGCATTCGCGGGAATCATCGAGGATAACCAGAAACTTGCGCATGGACCGCTCCCATATTCACCGCCGGCCATCATGACCGAGGTGCGGGGCGCAGGCAACAGAAGGTTTCACAAGCTGTTGTTAACCATTGTGGCGCAGCGCTGTGATAGGCTGTCTGATAGTGTTGATTGCCTGTGCAAAAAGGGGGTGGCATGGCCTTCTATCATAACCTCAAGGACTATCGGCGCGCCGAAGAGGCCGCCCGCGCCGCCGGGCGTGATGTCGACTACCCCGGCAAGGCCGACTGGATCGCCTCGCGCCTGCTGGAATTGCGCACCCATCTGCGGGACAAGATCACCGGGCGGCGGCGGGCCAAATCGCTGATCATCGGGTCATGGAACATCCGCGCCTTCGACGATGGCCGCCCGCGCATGGATGAAAGCTATCATTACATCGCCGAGATCATCGACAGCTTCGATATCTGCGCGGTGCAGGAGGTGAAACAGGACCTGAAACCGCTGGAACGGCTGGTCCGGCTGCTTGGCCCCAACTGGGATTATTTCGTCAATGACGTGACCGAGGGTGGCCCCGGCAACAACGAACGCATGGCGTTTCTCTATGACCGCAACCGGGTGCGGTTCAAGAATCTGATCGGGGAACTGGTGCTGCCGCAGGAGGCGCTGATCGAGGGGCGACAGATCGCCCGCTCACCCTTCTTCGCGTCGTTTCAGGCCGGGTGGTTCCGCTTTACGCTCTGCAGCGCGCATATCCTCTATGGGGGCAGCAGCGCGGCGGATCATGCGCTGCGGGCCGCCGAAATCCGGGCGATTTCGAAGGTGCTGGCGCGTCGGTCGGAACAGACGGATGAGGTGCATGTGCTGCTTGGCGACATGAATATCGAGGCGGCGGGCGACCCGATCATGCAGGCGATGACGGATGAGGGGCTGCATGTGCCTCTGTTCGGCGCGACCAACCTGGGCGGGACCAAGCATTACGACCAGATCGCCTTCACCAAGGAGGACGTGAAAACGCGGCTTCTGGCCAAGGGCAGTTTCGACTGGCGCGGGGCGGTGTTTCGGGCCGAGGATGCCGACCATTACCAACCCCATGCCGAGGCGATGCGCGGCGAGCCCTATGCCAATTGGGACCGGTCCTACAAGGGTTGGACAACCTACGAGATGTCGGACCACCTGCCGATCTGGATCGAGCTGGAGGTGGATTATTCCGACGATTATCTGAGGCGGTTCACCGGATGATCGAGCGGATCAGCCTTCGGACTTCGCCCAGTCCCAATAGAGCTTCAGCGCCTCGCGCGTGACCGGACCGACCTGGTAATTCGTCCCGTCGAACTCCACCACCGGGGTGACCTTGGACATGTTGCCCGACAGGAAGACCTCGTCCGCGGCGCGCACGTCGTCGAAGCTCAGCACCTCCTCGCGCACCTCGTGGCCCGCCGCGCGCAGGTTCTTGATGTGGCGCGCGCGGGTGATGCCCGACAGGAAGGTGCCGTTCGGGATCGGCGTTTTCACCACGCCATCTTTGACGATGAAGACATTGGCGGTGGCGCTTTCGGCGACATTGCCCATGGCATCGGCCACCAGCGCGTTGTCGAAGCCCTTGGCGCGCACCTCGGCCAGCATCCTTGCATTGTTGGGGTAGAGGCAGCCTGCCTTGGCGTTGGTCACGTTGTCGGCCAGCACCGGGCGGCGGAACTGGGTGGTGCCGAGCCGGACCGTGGCATCGGGTGGCGACAGCGGGATTTCTTCCAGACAGACCGCGAACCCGGTCGAGTCCGGCTTCGGCACGATCGCCGAATGACCGCCGTCTATGGTCCAGTACATCGGCCGGATATACAGCGGTGTGTCCTCGGGGTAGAGCCGGATGCCCTCCCACACGATATCGAAAATTTCCTGCCCGGTATGGGTGGGCTCCATCATCAGGGCCTTGGCCGAGCGGTTCACCCGCTCGCAATGGGCCAGCAGGTCGGGTGCCAGCCCGAAGGCATAGCGCGCCCCGTCGAAGACGGTGCCGCCGAGCCAGGCGCCGTGATCGGCTGCGTTCATGATCGGCACATTGCCGTCATGCCATTTGCCTTCGAACCACGTGCGGATATTCTTGCCGGTCGCCATTGGGGATCCTCCTTCTTGGCGACAGCATGGGGCAGATTAGGTCATAGGTCCAGACGTAAATCCGAGCTGGTATGACATCGGCGCAGGCCGCGCGCCCGAGCTGGTTGAAGGCGGTTTGCCCGGTGCCCTTGGCGGTTGTTTGGCTGTCTTCATGGCTCCTCCCGTACAAGACTGGCGGCATCATCGCTGCGAAAGCCTGCCAAAAGGTTAAACCGGCGGATCACGCCGCCAGTGCCAGCAGCCCCGCCATGTCGAGCGGCGCGTTGCCCATCTCCAGGTTGCCCGCCGCGTCGCGTGGCCATTCGGCCTGCGGGCGGTCCCAGTAGAGCTCGATCCCGTTGCCATCGGGGTCTTCCAGGTAGACCGCCTCGCTGACGCCATGATCGGCCGCGCCGACCAGCGGAACACCTGCGGCAGCCACCTGCGCCACGGCCATCGCCAGTGCCACACGCGTCGGGTAGAGGAAAGCGACGTGGTAGAGCCCGGTCGTGCCGCGCGGCGGGCGCATGCCGCCCCGGCTTTCCCAGGTGTTCAGCCCCAGATGGTGGTGATAACCGCCCGCCGACATAAACGCCGCGCCGGGGCCGTAACGCTGCTGAACTTCCAGCCCGATCACATCGCGATAAAAGGCGATGGACCGGTCAAGGTCGGATACTTTCAGATGGACATGGCCGATCCCCATGCCCGGGTCTGCGGTGTAACTCATGGCGTGTCTCCTTGGCCCGGCACAATAAGAGGAGCCGGGCCAAGGAGAAGTCACCGTTTTCGCAGGGGCTCGGTGCGGTGCTGCGCAGAGACTTAGCTGCGGACCATGCCGACGATATCGTAGGTCTGCGCCAGGATCGGCGCGGCGATCTCGCTTGCCCGCTCGGCCCCGCGGCCCAGGATCCGGTCGATCTCGGCCTGGTCCTGCATCAGCCGGGCCATTTCGTCCGAAATCGGGGCCAGCTTTTCGACCGCAAGGTCGGCGAGGTCCTGCTTGAAATAACCGAACATCTTGCCCGCGTTCTGCGCCACCACATCCTCGACCGTGGTATCGGCCAGAGCGGCCCAGATATTGACGAGGTTGCGCGCCTCGGGCCGGCTCTCCAGCCCCTCGACGGTTTCGGGCAGCGGGTCGGGGTCGGTCTTGGCCTTTTTGATCTTTTTGGCGATGGCATCGGCATCGTCGGTCAGGTTGATGCGCGTCTTGTCCGAGGGATCGGACTTGGACATCTTCTTCGTCCCGTCCTGCAGGTTCATCACCCGCGTGGCCGCGCCTTCGATCACCGGTTCGGTGATGGGGAAATACTCGACGTCATAATCATGGTTGAACTTCGCGGCGATGTCGCGGGTCAGTTCAAGGTGCTGTTTCTGGTCCTCGCCCACGGGCACATGGGTGGCGTGATAGACCAGAATGTCGGCGGCCATGAGCGCAGGGTAGGCAAGAAGCCCGAGCGAGGCGGCTTCGGCATTCTTGCCGGACTTGTCCTTCCACTGGGTCATGCGGCCCATCCAGCCCATGCGGGCGACGCAGTTGAAAATCCATGCCAGCTGCGCGTGTTCGGGCACCTGGGACTGGTTGAACAGGATGGATTTTTCCGGGTCGATCCCAGCCGCAATAAACCCGGCGCAAAGCTCTCGCGTGGCGCGGGACAAAGCGGCTGGATCCTGCCAGACCGTGATGGCGTGCAGATCGACCATGCAATAGACCGTTTCATGCTGGCCGGCATCCTGCATATCCACCCAACGCTTCATCGCGCCCAGGTAGTTGCCCAGATGCAGATCGCCCGAGGGCTGCATTCCCGAGAAAACGCGGGGGGTGAACTTGGTGCTGCTCATAGCTCTGGCCTTTCGGTCCTCTTGCCCTTCGCGCGCAAAGGGCGCCTTTTCATCCGCGCGCGCCTCGCTTACCCATGGGGGCGAGGCCCGTCAACATAAGGGACAATGGGAAGATGGACGCAAGCAGCAATTCCCCGTTCAATGCGCTGCCGCCAGTGGTGGTCGGGCTGGCGGTCGTGATGGGCGGGCTGGAGCTGATGTTCCAGCTGGCCACGGCGGGGCTTCTGGGTGGGGCGGGCGGCGTCGGCTGGCGCATCGCGGCGATGCAGGATTACGCGGTTCTGGACTCTGTCTGGGAATGGATGCGCGCCAATCGCAGCTATCCGCCGGAACAACTGGTCCGGTTCGCAGCCTATCCGCTGCTGCATGGCGGGTTCGTGCATGTGGCCTTCGTAGTCGTCTTCATCCTGGCCATCGGCAAGATGGTGGCCGAGGTGTTTTCGCCGCTGGCCTTCCTGCTGGTCTTCTGGGTCTCGGCCATCGTGGGCGCGCTGGCCTTCGTGCTGGTGCTCGATTCCGGCTATCCTCTGATTGGCGGCTATCCCGGTGTCTACGGGCTGATCGGCGCGTTTTCCTTTATCCGGTGGATCAATCTGGGCGTCGCCGGGGAAAACCAGATGCGGGCCTTCGGGCTGATTGGGATGCTGCTGGCGATCCAGCTGATCTTTGCGACGCTGCAGGGCAATTACGGCGATGTGGTGGCGGACCTGTCGGGCTTCGTCGCCGGGTTCATTTTGTCCTTCATCGTCAGCCCCGGTGGTTGGCAGCGGATCCTGAACCGGATGCGCCAGCGGTGAACGTGGCGGGCGCGGGCCGGGGTGCCCACCCACCCACCCTGGCTGGCGCAGGTCAGGCCGGTTCTGGCGGAGAGGGCGCGCCGCGCCAGCCCGCACCCCGGCCCGCGCCCGCGCCTGATATCAGCGATTGCGCCTGAGGCTGGCCTTGATCTCCGCCAGCCGGAATGCGCCGGTCATCTGCCCGAAGACAGTGTAAGAGAGCATCCCGACCACGATCACGCCCGCCAGTGCCGCATAGCGCAGCCCGTCTGTCTGCAATGCCCCTGACAGCAGCCAGACCAGACCCCAGCACAGCCCCCCCATCAGCGCGGAGGCCAGCAGGATACGCGGTGCCGCGCGGCGGGATTTTGCGTCGAGCCGCGCCGCCTCACCAAACCCGCGCGCCCCGAGCCACAGCATCAGGGTCATCGCCCAGGCCGCCGTGGTGGCCGCGACCGCCGGGGCCAGCCAGCCGATCAGCGGCATCAAGCCAAAGGCCAGCGCCGCATTGATCGCCATGGCGACAAGCGCATAGCGGAAGGGCGTTGCCGTATCCTCGCGCGCGAAGAACACCGGCTGTTGCAGCTTTTGCAGCACGAAGGCCGGCAGGCCGAGCCCGTAGATCGCCAGCGCCCCGGCAATCGCCGCGCTGTCGGCGGCGTCGGTCTGGCCGCGTTCGTAGAGGACCGAGACAATGGGCAGAGGGATCAGCAGGAAGACCACCGCGCAGGGCAGGGTCAGGATCAGCGCGAATTCAAACGCGCGGGAGAGGGAATGGCGCGCGCCCGTCGTATCCTCGGCCTTCAGCCGCCGCGACAGTTCCGGCAGCAGCACGATTCCGATGGCGATGCCCACCACGCCAAGCGGCAGCTGATAGAGCCGGTCGGCGGCAAAGAGCCAGCTGATCGCGCCCTCGGTTGACGATGCCACAAGCTGCCCCACCACCAGGTTGATCTGCGCCACGCCGTTGGCGAGCGCGGCGGGCACGCCCACGGCCACCAGATGCTTCATCTCGGGCGTCCAGCGGGGGCGGGACGGGCGGATGCGGATGCCAGCGCGATCCCCTGCGCCCCAGACAAGCGCCAGCTGCGCCACGCCCGCGACCGGGATCGCCCAGATCAGCCAGGTGATGACAGAACCGCCCATGACCGCGCCAAGGGTCATCGCTGCGATCACGAAGATATTGAGCAGAACCGGGGCCGCCGCCGCCGCCGCGAACCGGCCATGGGAATTCAGCACCCCGGACAGTAGCGCCGCCAGCGACATGAAGAAGATATAGGGAAAGACGACATGGCCGAACCCCACGGCCATGTCGAAGCGCTCATCGCCCACGAACCCGCCCGCCGTGGCCCAGACCAGCGCCGGCATGAAGACCATGCCGAGCCCCACCAGAAGCAGCACCACGAGGCCAAGCCCCGACAGCGCATCGCGGGCAAAGCCAGTCGCGTCCTCACCCGCCTCGGATTTCTTCGAATACATCGGCACGAAGGCGGCGTTGAACGCGCCCTCGGCAAAGAAGCGACGGAAGAGGTTGGGCAGGCGAAAGGCGGCGACGAAGGCATCCATCACCGGGCCGGGGCCGATCAACGCCGTCAGCATGATCTCCCGCACGAAGCCGAGCACCCGGCTGGCCATGGTCCAGCCGCCTACGGTCAGGATACCACTGAGCAGACGGATGGGCCGGGTGTTCATGCCCCCGCCCGTTCCGCCACGCGGGCAATGGCCTCTCGCAGCTTCTTCTCCAGCGCGTCCTGTCGGTGTTTGGCGTGCAGCTTCAGCCCGAACATGTCCTTGACGTAGAAGGTGTCGATCACCTGTTCGCCATAGGTCGCGATGACGGCCGACGAGATGTAGATGTTCGAGGCGGCCAGCGTCTTGGTCAGGTCGTAAAGCAGGCCAGGCCGGTCACGGGTGTCGACCTCGATGATCGTGTAAATCTCGGATCCTTCATTATCGAAGGTGATGTTGGTGGGCACGTTGAAGGGGCGTTCGCGCTTCTTGATCTTGTCGCGCTTGTCGAGGGCCTGGCTGGCAACGACCTCGCCCCTCAGGGTCTTCTGGATCATGGTGGTCAGGCGCGGCAGGCGGCTGGCCTCGTAGGGATGGCCCTCAGCGTCCTGCACCCAGAAGACGGCGGTCGCATAGCCGTCCTTGGTGGTGTAGGTCCGTGCATCCACCACATTGGCGCCGACAAGGCTCAGCGCCCCTGCAAGACGCGAGAAGATGCCGGGGTGATCTGCCAGGGCAAAGCAGACGCGGGTCGCGTCGCGGTCGATATCCTGCGCCGTGTCGATGCGAATCTCGTTGTTGGGCAGATCCCGCAGCAGGCCGGCAATCACCGCCTGTGTATCGGTGTCCAACCCCTGCCAATAGGGACCATAATGCCGGTCGGTTTCGGTCTTCAGGGCCTTGCGGTCCCAATCTTCCAGCCGCTCGCGCAGGGCCTTCTTGGCCTCGCCTTCGCGCTTCTCGCGGTTGAGGTCTTCCAGCCCGGTTTCCAGCGCCACGGCGGTGGCCCGGTAGAGCCCGCGCAAAAGCGTCGCTTTCCAGTTGTTCCAGACATTGGGGCCGACGCCGCGAATATCGCAAACGGTCAGCACGGTCAGCAGATCGAGCCGCGACTTGGTTTTCACCGCCTTGGCGAAATCGCGCACCGTGCGAATATCGCCGATATCGCGTTTCTGGGCCATGTCGGACATCAGCAGGTGATGACGCACCAGCCATTCCACCGTGTCAGATTCGTCCTGTTTCAGCCCCAGACGCGGACAGATGCGCCGGGCGATCTGGGCGCCTACGACCGAATGGTCCTCGTCCCGGCCCTTGCCGAGATCGTGGATCAGGCAGGCAAGGTACAGCACCTTGCGGTTCACGCCCGCCTTGAGGATGCCGGAGGCGACGGGCAGTTCCTCGATCAGCTCTTCCCGCTCAATCTGCGCGAGGGTCGAGACCACCTGGATCGTGTGCTCATCCACCGTATAGCTGTGATACATGTTGAACTGCATCATCGCCACGACCGGGGCGAATTCCGGGATGAAGGCGGCCAGAACCCCAAGCTCGTTCATGCGGCGCAGGCCCCGTTCGGGGTTGCCGTGCTTCAGCAGCAGGTCGAGGAAGATCCGCACCGCTTCCCTGTCGCTGCGCATCTCTTCATCAATCAGTCGCAGGTTCGCCGTCACCAGCCGCATTGCGTCGGGATGGATCAGGTAGCCGGTGCGCAGGCCCTCCTCGAACAGCCGCAACAGGTTCAGCTTGTCCGAAAGGAAGACGGCGTCGTCGACCACCGCAAGGCGCCCCTGTTTGAGCTCATAGCCCGGTTTCAGCTTCTTGCGGCGCATCCGGCGGCCCTTGAGAAAGCCGATGATCCGGGGTTCGGGCTTCAGATGAGCGGCTTCCATCGCGGTCAGGAAGATGCGGGTCAACTCGCCCACGCGGGTGGCGTGCCGGAAATAATCCTGCATGAAATATTCCACCGCGCGGCGTCCGCTGTGATCGGTGTAGCCGATGCGCGCGGCCACCTCGACCTGCAGATCGAATGTCAGCTGATCCTGTGCCCGGCCCGCGATCAGGTGGATATGGCAGCGCACGGCCCAGAGGAACCGTTCGGCCGCATCGAAGGCGTTGAATTCCTCCTGCCGGAAGACGCCATGTTCCACCAGTTCGGCGACCGTATTGACGCCATGTTCATACTTGGCGATCCAGTAAAGCGTCTGCAGGTCGCGCAGGCCGCCCTTGCCCTCTTTGACATTGGGCTCGACCATGTAGCGCTGGCCGCCCTGACGCTTGTGCCGTTCGGCGCGTTCTTCCAGCTTGGCGTCGATGAATTCGCTGGCCGTGCCCGCGAATAGCTGCTCGCGCAGCGTGTCATGCAACTGGTTCCCAAGGGCGGCATCCCCGGTCAGGTAACGCATTTCCAGCAGCGATGTGCGGATCGTGAAATCCTCTTTCGCAAGCCGCAGGCAATCAGGGATCGACCGGCTGGCATGACCCACCTTCAGGCGCAGATCCCACAGGATGTAGAGCGTCGATTCGATGACGCTTTCTGCCCAACCGGTCATCTTGTAGGGCAGCACGAACAGCAGGTCGACATCCGAGAACGGGGCCATTTCCCCGCGCCCCGATCCGCCCACGGCCATGACCGCCAGGCGCTCGGCCTCGGTCGGGTTGGGGTTGCGGTGCAGATAGGTTGTGGCGACGCGAATGGCCTCGGTCACCATGCCGTCGGTCAGGAAGGCATAGGCACGTGTCACGCGCCGCGCGACCAGTGGATTTGCCTCGAAGGCCTCCTTGATGGCAGCCCGCCCGGCCTTTTGTGCGGCTAGCAGTTCGGCGACGGTCAGCGCCCGGATCTTGCTCGCGTCGCTCTGGTCGGCAAGGGCGGCATCCAGCCGCGCGCGGATCGCGGCGGTGTCGAATATCTCCGCCTCGGGGAGGATCATCTCCCCGGAGGCGGTTCCTTTGGCGGGAAGGCGCGGGTTCCGGTCAGAAGCCGGAGGCGCCAAGGCGTCCTGGTGCAGGGTCAATAATGGAAACCTGGTTTTCGAGTACCGTTGCGATCGCCATGGCCCGTTCGATGGTGCCATCGGCTCTCAGACGGAATACCCCGTTCGCACCGGCAAAGCCAGAGGAGGCAGTCAGTTCCGTCACCCCGATCGCGCCGGCCTCGGCAGCGGTTTCGGCAATCGCGCGCATGGCATCATAGGCAATCGGGGCCAGCACATGCGGCGCGTCGCCATAGGCGGCGGTGTAGCGGGCGTTGAAGGCGGCATTGGCATCGGGATCGGGCAGGGCAAACCAGCCCCCCTGAAGGCCGGACAGTTCCAGCGTCTGCGACGGCACGTCCCACCGGGTCAGACCCATGACGCGGACCTCTTCGGTATCCAGCCCGTTTTCAGGCAAGAGCTGCGCGAACAGTGGCAGCGCGGCAGAGGCCTCTGCGGTGATGACCAGCCCGTTCGCATCGGAGGAGCGGATGGTCGACATCACCTCAGGCAATGCCTGCACCACGCCTTGCTGCGAAAACTCGTAGCTGACCACGCCTGCGACAGTGCCGCCGGTGCTGGCCACGGCCTGTTGCACCGCGTCGCGCGCAACCTCGCCCGCAAGGTTCTGGGCGTGCAGAATGACAAGGCGATTGCGGCCCTGGCGCGTGGCATAGCTTGCGATCCGGGCGGCGGTATTGTCGTATGTATGGCCCAGAACGAAGACATTGCCGCCCGCGATCTCGGTGTTGTTGGAGAAGCTCAGGACGGCGACATTGCTGTTCGAGACCGCGACCCCCACGGCCGCCGCGGCATCGGACCGCAACGGGCCGACAATGACCCGCGCCCCCTGCTGGATGGCCTGGCGCGCCACCGTGGCGGCCTGCGACGCATCGGCGGCGGTATTGTAGACGGTGATTTCCAGCTCCACGCCCTCGAATTCCGATGCGGCAAGCCGGGCGGCGTTTTCCAGGCTGCGGGCCACGATCTCATCGCCCGCACTGGCAGAGCCGTAAGGCAACAGCAGCGCGACCTGAATCGGGGCGCCGGCGCGCACGCGCGGACCGCTGCCACCGGGGACGCCAACCTGGCAGGCGGCGAGGACACCGGCACAAAGCGCCAGCAGAACAAAGCGGCGTGACTTGCGGAACATGCGGAAAGAAGGGAACATAAAGGGCCGTCTCCAGAAGGCTCGAAAATGGGTCGGACGGACCCTACGCGGTCACGCGAAACAAGTAAACGCCAAGAGGCCAGCCCATGTCCGATCAGCTTGCAACCGCCGGTGCGTCCCGCGTCTCCCGGCTTGATCCGGGGCTGTACCTCGTGGCGACTCCGATCGGGGCGGCGCGGGATATCACCCTGAGAGCGCTGGATATTCTGACCTCCGCCGACGTGATTGCCGCCGAAGATACCCGCACCGCGCGCAAGCTGATGGAGATCCACGGGCTGGCCGTCGCCGGTCGCCCGCTGATCGCCTATCACGACCACAGCGGTCCCGGCGCGCGGGACAAGCTGGCCGCGATGGTCGCGGCGGGAAAATCCGTGGCCTACGTGTCCGAGGCGGGCACACCACTTGTGGCGGACCCCGGCTATCAACTGGCGCGTGGCATGATCGAGGACGGCTTGCCGGTTATCGCCGCGCCGGGCGCCTCTGCCGTGCTGGCGGCGCTCAGCGTGTCCGGCCTGCCAAGCGACCGGTTTCTGTTCGCGGGTTTTCCGCCGCAGGCCAAGGGTGCGATGACAAGCTGGCTGGCAGATCTTGCACCGGTCGGGGCGACGATCATTCTGTATGAATCGCCGCGGCGCGTTCACCGATTGTTAGATGTTTTGTCCGATACCTTCGGGGGCGAGCGGCCCATGGCGTTGTGCCGGGAATTAACCAAACGCTTCGAAGAGGTCTTGCGCGGCAGCGTGGATGAGGTTCGAAATAGCATCGCGGATCGGGTTTTGAAGGGCGAAATCGTCGTTGTCATCGGCAAGGGCGCACCGGTGCAGGCGAGCGTGGAAACGATGGAAGACGCATTGCGCGCGGCGCTGGCGACACTGTCGGTCAAGGACGCGGCAGCACAGGTCGCCGCCGATCTGGGGCTGAAGAAACGCGACGTCTACCAGGCGGCGCTGACACTGGAGAAGGATGAATGAGCGGAACAGTCAGCTATCATGCCGGGCTTTCGGCAGAAGACCAGGTGTCTCGTCGATATGTGCGTGACGGCCACACGATCCTGTCCCGCCGCTGGCGCGGCAAGGCCGGGGAGATCGACCTTGTGGCGGAAAAGGACGGCACCGTCATCTTCATCGAGGTCAAGAAAAGCCGCAGCCATGCGCGGGCTGTCGAACGCCTGTCTCAGCGCCAATTGCATCGCATCTTCCGCAGCGCAGAAGATTTCATCGGCCATCTTCCGGCGGGGGCCAATACCGACTGCCGGGTCGATGTGGCGCTGCTGGACCATCACGGGGAAATCGACATTTTGCCGAATGTCCTCTGTGCATAGGGGCACATCGACAGCATTGCACCTTTCGGCGTCACGGGTCATGAATGCGCAACACCCGGGAACGGAGACGCCACATGCCCCTCAAGGTTGCCATCCAGATGGACCCGATCGGTCCGATCAATATCGACGCTGACAGCACGTTCCGCATCGCCGAAGAGGCGCAGACGCGGGGGCATGAGCTGTTCTACTATACACCCGACATGCTCGCCTATCAGGAAGGCCGGGTCACCGCACGGGGCTGGCCGCTGACGGTGCGCCGGGTGAAGGGCGATCATTTCAGCATCGGCGAGATGCAGGAGATCGACCTTGCGGATTGGGATGTGGTCTGGCTACGCCAGGATCCGCCGTTTGACATGGGCTATATCACCACCACCCATATCCTTGAACGGGTACACCCCGAGACGCTGGTGGTGAATGACCCGTTCTGGGTCCGCAACTACCCGGAAAAGCTGCTGGTGCTCGACTTCCCCGACCTCACGCCGCCCACCACCATCGCCCGCGATCTGGAGACGCTGAAGGCGTTCAAGCATAAGCATGGCGATATCATCCTCAAGCCGCTCTACGGCAATGGCGGCGCGGGGGTCTTCCGGCTCGATCCCAATGACCGCAACCTCAATTCGCTGCACGAACTGTTCACCGGCATCAACCGCGAGCCGCTGATTGCGCAGAAATTCCTGCCTGACGTGTCGGCGGGCGACAAACGCGTGATCCTGGTCGATGGCGAGCCCGTCGGTGCGATCAACCGGGTGCCTGCCAAGGGCGAGACCCGGTCCAACATGCATGTGGGCGGTCGGCCCGAGAAGGTTGCGCTCACCGACCGCGACCGCGAGATCTGCGCCCGCATCGGCCCGCTTCTGCGCGAGAAGGGGCAGATCTTCGTCGGCATCGACGTGATCGGCTGCTGGCTGACCGAGATCAACGTGACCTCTCCCACCGGCATCCAGGAACTGGAACGCTTCGACGGGATCAACATCGCCGAAAAGATCTGGCAGGCCATCGAAGCGCGCGTCGCATGAGTGTCCGCGCGGGGCTGCTCAACACCTGGCTGCGCTGGATCGAGCGGCCCGCGCTCAACCGACTGGCGCGGCAGGACGCGGCAACGCGGGTCCGCCGACGGTTTGAATGGCAGTGCCGCATCCTGTGCCCTGTTCCCCGCGGCGTGGCTCAGCGCTGGACCGAACGCGCCGGGATGGAGGTGCTGGAGCTTGACGATCCAACCGGGCCACAACTGCTCTACCTCCATGGCGGCGCCTATGTCTTCGGCAGCCATCGCACCCATAAGGGTCTTGCCGGACGGCTGGTGAAGCGCATCGGCGGCGGTGCGGTGGTGCCGCATTATCCGCTTGCGCCCGAATCGCCCTTTCCAGCCGCACCCGAGGCTGCTTTGCGCCTGTACCGTCAGATGGCGGCGCAAGGGCCGGTGATTCTGGCGGGCGACAGCGCGGGCGGCGGGCTGGCCCTGTCATTGCTGGCGATGATCTGCGCCGACCCCGATTTACCGCAGCCGCTGGCCACGCTGGTTCTGTCGCCTCTGACGGACCTGGCCATGACCGGCGAGAGCCTGCAAACAAACGATGCCAGCGAGGTTGTGCTGCCACCCGAAGGCATCCGGATCTCCGCCTTGGGCTATCTGGACGGGGCCGATCCGAAAGACCCGCGCGCCAGCCCGCTTTACGCGCAGTTTCCCGGTGCCGGGCCGGTGCATGTCTGGGTGGGGGATGGCGAGGTCCTGCTCGATGACAGCCGCCGCATAGTGGACGTGCTGCGTGATAAAGGGGTGGAGGCGCATCTGACCATCGCGCCCGGTCTGCCGCATGTCTGGCCGATCTTCCCCGGTTGGCTGCTGCCAGAGGCGGAGGTCACGCTCCACCAGATGGCCGCCGCGATCCGTTAATTCTTGCCCGCGATCAGCCGGAACCCCAGAGCCTCGGCGATATGGGGCATGCGCACGGCGTCCGCCCCCTCCAGATCCGCAATCGTGCGCGCCACGCGCAGCACCCGGTGATAGCCACGCGCCGACAGGCGGAAGCGTTCGGCGGCCTTGATCAGCATGTCGCGACCCTCTTCATCCGGTTCCGCGATCTGATCCAGCAGTGCGCCTTCCGCATCGGCATTGACACGGGCCTTGGCTCCGAGCGCCTCGAACCGGGCGGTCTGCCGGTCGCGGGCGGCGGCGATCCGGGCCGCGACCGTGGCGCTGTCATCGCCCGAGGGCGGCAGGTCGAGATCGCTGAAGCTCACTGGCGGCACCTCCAGCCGCAGATCGAAGCGGTCCATCAGCGGCCCAGAGATGCGGCCCAGATAATCCTCGCCGCACAGGGGCGCGCGGCCACAGGCCTGATCGGCATCATAGAGATGCCCGCAACGGCAGGGATTGGCGGCGGCGAGCAACAGGAAGCGGCAAGGATAGGTCACATGGGCATTGGCGCGGGCGACCACCACATCGCCGGTTTCAATCGGCTGGCGTAGGGTTTCCAGCACCTGACGGGGGTATTCGGGAAACTCGTCGAGGAACAGCACCCCGTTATGGGCAAGGCTGATTTCCCCCGGTTTGGCGTGGCGGCCGCCCCCCACGATGGCGGGCATGGAGGCGGTGTGATGCGGCGCGCGATAGGGCCGGGTGCGGGAAATCCCGCCCTCGTCGAGCAGGCCTGCCAGCGAGTGGATCATCGAGGTTTCCAGTGCCTCGGCGGGGGTGAGTGGCGGCAACAGATCGGGCAAACGCGCGGCCAGCATGGATTTGCCGGACCCCGGCGCGCCCACCATCAGGAAGTGGTGACGGCCTGCGGCGGCAATCTCCAACGCGCGTTTGGCCCGTTCCTGCCCGCGCACCTCGCGCAGGTCCTTGCCGGTCCGCTCGCTCAGTACCTCCCCCGGTTCGGCGGTGGGCAGGGGGGCGCGGTCGGTCAGGTGGCCGATGATCTCGGCCAGGGTGCGGCCCGCGAAGACCGGGGTTGCGCCGACCCAGGCGGCCTCGGCCCCGCAAGCGGCAGGACAGAAGAGCGCCCGCCCGTCCTCCCCCGCGGCAAGCGCCGTGGGCAGCGCCCCGATGACCGGGACCAGCGAACCATCGAGCGACATTTCCCCAAGGCTCATCGCCGCCTCGACCCGCTCTCGTGGGACGATCCCCAAAGCGCCAAGCAGGGCCATGGCAATGGGCAGGTCGAAATGCGATCCCTCCTTTGGCAGATCGGCGGGTGACAGGTTGATGGTCACGCGCTTTGAGGGCAGCGCGATGGCCATTGTGGACAGCGCCGTGCGCACCCGGTCGCGCGCTTCGCCCACGGCGCGGTCGGGCAGGCCCACGATGGAAAAGGCAGGCAGGCCCGGGGTGATGGCGCATTGCACCTCGACTCGCCGTGCCTCCAATCCTTCGAAGGCAACGGTGTAGGTGCGCGCAAGGCTTTCGGGTCGGGTCGCGTCCAGCATGGTTAACGCTTGCCCGAAAACCCTTTACGTTTGGTAAATGGCCATGAAATCCGGCCAGGCTTCCGGGTCGGCCACGGTCTTGTCGCGGCAAAACGGGTTGCAGAAGCCGAAGATGCGCCCGTCCAGTTCTAGGAAATCCGTAACCGGATTGCCGGAATAGGGGCAGGTGGCGTTCTCGGACGGGCCATGGTCGACGGCACGGGCGGCCAGAGGCTCCGGCGCGGGAAAAGCGCGACGCGGCAGCCCCATTTCATAGGCGGGCTGTTCCGCCCCCTCGACCAGCCCCATGGCGCGCCAGCGGCGGAAGGCCGGGTGCGCCACATGGGCCTTGGCATAGGCCAGAGCCCGGTCAGAGACCGGCAACCCATAGGTCAGGATGCGGGTGGCCACGGGGGCATAGAACACATCGGCCAGGGAATACGCACCGCAAAGCCACGGGCCCCCATGGGCGTCCAGCGCCGCGCCCCAGACCCTTTCCAGCCGCTCCAGATCGGTGCGGACGGCATCGGTCACCTCGACCCCCTCCCACCCGGTACGCAGGTTCATCGGGCAGGCCCCGCGCAGGCCGGTAAAGCCCGAATGCATCTCGGCGATCAGGCTCATCGCCATGGCGCGGGCATTGGGGTCGGCAGGCAGCAGGCCCCTGTCGGGGAAGGCCCGGTCCAGATGCCAGGCGATGGCGATGGAATCGGTCAGCAGCCCGCCGGTGGGGGTGCGCACGATCGGAACGGTGCGGTTGCCGGGCGCAAAAGCCTCCAGATCCAGACGGAATTGCTCGCAATACATGCGGGTGGTTTTCACGCTCACCGGAATGTCGAAGGCCCGAAAGCTGAGCCAGCCGCGCAAAGACCAGCTGGAATAGGATTTATCGGCAATCAGAAGCGTGTAGGTCATGACAGGGTCCATCGAAATACGGTCCTGCCAGCTAAACGCCCAGGGCGCGCCCTGTCCAATTCCAATTGCTGACGCACCGCATCAGGGCTGGTGATTGATCGCCTCGACCCGCCACTCGCCCGCCTCATGCACCAGCCGCGTGATCGAGAGGTTGTCGATCCTGTGTCCAAGCACCTCGTAGGCGGACAGGCCCGAGGCGCGCTCGATCTGCGTCATGATGATCCCGAAATGGGCCACCGCTACGATATGGGCCTCCGGGTGTGCGCGGTTCATCCGGTCCACGAAGGGCGCAGCGCGGGCCGCAGCGGCGTTCCAGCTTTCGCCATTGGGCGGCGCGACATCGCCGGGCTCCTCCCAATAGCGGCGGCTCAGCGCCGGATCGCGTTCGGACACTTGCGTGAAATGCAGCCCGTCCCAATCGCCGAAATCAAACTCGCGGATATCGGGCGCATCGGCCAGGCGCTGCCGCCCCTGCATCAGCACATCCGCCGTTGCCCGGGCGCGGATCAGGTCCGACGACACCACAAGCGCCGGTCGCGGCAGCGCGGCATCCAGCCGGGCAATCACCGCTGTATCCGACAAATCTGCCGGAACATCCCGCCAACCGACGAAAGCCTTTTCATGCGTCGGTCCGTGCCGGACCCAATGCCAGACCGTCAACCGTGACCCCCTTCCCTTTCATCTTGGCAGAAATACCTCGGGGGGTGCGGGGGGTGGAACCCCCCGCGGGTCGACGCCGAAGGCGGCGAAATCCCTCTGGTCACGGGGCCACCCCCTTCAGCACAAGCGGCAACCCCGCCATCACCGCCACGACCAGCCCGGCCTCGGCCGCCAGCCGCTGGTTCAACCGCCCCTGCGCCTCGCGGAATGCGCGGGCCAGCGCGTTTTCAGGAACGATCCCCTGCCCGGTCTCGTTGCTGACCACCACGACCGGCGCGGGGCAGGCCAGAAGCGCTGCGATCAACCGCTCCGCCTCCGCTTGCCAGTCACGCTCCGTCAGCATCAGGTTCGTCAGCCAGAAGGTCGCGCAGTCGAGCAATACCACGTCGTCAGGCCCCAGCCCCGACAATGCCTCCACAACGTCGAACGGCGCCTCGATCGTGCGCCAGCCATCGCCGGCGCGCATCGTCTGATGGGCGGCGATCTTGGCGTGCATCTCGTCATCGAAGGCCTGAGCCGTGGCGATATAGACCCGCTGCCCACCCTGCGCGCGGACAAGCGCCTCGGCCTGAGCGGATTTCCCCGACGCGGCCCCGCCAATCACCAATGTCAGTCCGGGAAGCCCCATTTTTTTCCTCTCGAAAATTGATCCACCCCGGAGTCCGGGCCGTACCCCTCGTGAATGCAAGCGAACAGGAGCGCGTTATGGCACTCGACTTTGATCCTGGCCAGTCTCTTTCCCGGCATGCCCGCTCGGCGGAATTGCTGGATGCCGAAACGGAACGCGATCTGGCCATTGCCTGGCGCGACCATCGGGACGAGGCCGCGCTGCACCGCCTGATCACCGCCTATATGCGGCTGGCCATTTCCATTGCCTGGAAATTCAAGGGCTATGGGGCGTCCGTGAACGATTTGATCCAGGAGGCTGGGCTTGGTCTGATGAAGGCTGCCGATCGGTTCGATCCCGACCGGGGCGTGCGCTTCTCGACCTATGCGGTCTGGTGGATTCGCGCCGGGATGCAGGATTTCGTGATGCGCAACTGGTCGATGGTGCGCACCGGGTCAACCTCGTCACAAAAGAGCCTCTTCTTCAACATGCGCCGGGTGCGCGCCCGGCTGGAGGCTGATGCTGCGGCGGAAGGTGTGGAACTGGATTCCAACCAGTTGCGCGAACGGATCGCCAGCGAGATTGGCGTGGCCCTGAAGGATGTCGAACTGATGGAGGGCCGCCTTGCCGGGTCGGATTTCTCGCTGAACGCCCTGCAGTCCGATGGCGATGAGGGCCGCGAGTGGATCGAGACGCTGGAAGACGATGGCGAACAGGCGAGCGAGCGGTTCGAGCGCGAGAAGGACGGCACGCGCCTGCGCGAATGGCTGGGCGATGCGCTGGGCACGCTGACGGAGCGGGAACAGAAGATCATTGCCGCACGCAAGCTGACCAACCCGGCCCGGACGCTGGAAAGCCTTGGCGAGGAACTGGGCCTGTCGAAAGAGCGTGTGCGCCAGATCGAGGCGGGCGCTTTGCAGAAGATGCGCCGCAAGCTGGCCCCCCGCGAAGAAGAACTGCGCGGGATGATGGGCTGAGACAGCCTGTCCGCTTGTCAGTGCCCGGCCTTGCGCGTTTGCTGTCTGTCATGAAACAGCGTGTTGCGATCCTTGTGCTGTGTATGTCGGCCTGCGCGGCCTGGTCCGCCCCTTTGGCGGGGCTGGACCAGTTGCGCGGCGCGGATGTGGTGATCCTTGGCGAAGTACATGACAATCCCGCCCATCACCTGTGGCAGGCCGAGGCCGTCGATGCCCTCGCCCCCGCGGCGGTTGTGTTCGAGATGCTGACGCCCGACCAGGCGACGCGGATCACACCCGATCTGTTGGCCTTGCCCGAAGCATTGGCGGCTGAAATCGAGTGGGATCAATCGGGCTGGCCCGAGTTTGCGCTGTACCGGCCCCTGTTTGCAGCCCTGGGCGAGGCCACGATCTTCGGCGCGGCGTTGCCCTATGAGGATGTGCGCGCGGCGGTGAGCGAGGGCGCGGCAGCCCGGTTTTCGGGTAATGCGGTCTCCTACGGGCTGGACCGGCCCTTGCCGGAGGACCAGCAGGCGCTGCGTGAAGAGATGCAGGCCGAAGCGCATTGCAATGCGCTTCCCGCCGCGCTTCTTCCGGGCATGGTCGAAGCCCAGAGGTTGCGGGACGCAGGCTTTGCCGCTCGGGTGCTGGAGGCACTGGAAGAGACCGACGGCCCGGTGGTGCTGATCACCGGCAACGGCCACGCACGCGCCGATTGGGCGGTGCCCGCGATGATCGCTCTGGCGGCGCCTGAGGTGTCGGTGATCTCCGTGGGGCAGTTCGAATCGGAGCCTGAGGCCGATATCCCCTTCGACCTGTGGCGCGTGACGGAGCCCGCCGAACGGGACGATCCCTGTACGGCGTTTCAGTGATGGGCCAGGTATCTCGGGGTGACTGGGCCGAGGAGCATTTGCCCCATAGGCTCGTGGACAAGTGAAGCGGCGCCGCCTCGAAGGGCGCGCGGGCTGTTGGTCCTTTGCGGAAGCTTCCGGGTTTTCCCCCGTCCACCTGCACCCTTGTCAGGGGTGGTCTGGGGCATCGGGAGGGACCGGGCCACGCTGTTGCTAGTCGGTTAACCGGCGGTCAGACTGGCAGATCATCCTGAAGATACCCTTAACGGTGGCGCAAAATGTCCGGCAGGGATTTCGCTGCGCATCGCGCATCGACCCGCGCAGCCCGTGCCGGGCCGCGACCCGACGCCCCTTTCGGCGGCTTGTGGAGCTTGAACCGTGGCACTAGGTTGAGCGGCAGGACATGACCAATGGGCGGAGGCCCCATGCTGGCGGACAAGCGTATTCTTCTGATCATCGGCGGCGGCATCGCGGCCTTCAAGTCGCTCGACCTGATCCGCCGCTTGCGCGAGCAGGGCGCGACGGTGGTGCCTGTTCTGACGAAGGCGGGCGAGGAGTTCGTGACTCCGCTTTCCGCCTCGGCCCTTGCTGCGCAGAAGGTTTATCGGGATCTCTTCGACCTGACGGACGAGGCCGAGATGGGCCATATCGAACTCAGCCGCGCGGCCGACCTCGTGGTCGTGGCCCCGGCCACCGCTGATCTGATGGCGAAGATGGCCAACGGGCTGGCCAATGACCTGGCCTCGACGCTGCTGATGGCGACCGACAAGCGCGTGCTGATCGCGCCCGCGATGAACGTGCGCATGTGGGAGCATCCGGCGACGCAGCGCAATCTGGCAACGCTGCAGGGCGACGGGGTGCTGGTGGTGGGCCCGGACGAGGGCGCCATGGCCTGCGGTGAATTCGGGCCGGGGCGCATGGCGGAGGTGCCCGAGATCGTGGCCGCCGTCGGCGCGGCGCTGTCGGATGGGCCTCTGAAAGGGCGGCATGTGCTGGTAACCTCCGGTCCGACCCATGAACCGATCGACCCGGTGCGTTACATCGCAAACCGATCCTCTGGGGCGCAGGGCACCGCATTGGCTGCCGCGCTACGCGATCTGGGGGCGGAGGTGACCTTCGTCACCGGGCCTGCGCGTGTCGCTCCGCCCACAGGCGTGAAGGTGGTGAAGGTCGAAACCGCGCGGGAGATGCTAGAGGCGGTCGAGGCCGCTTTACCCGCCGATGCCGCCGTTTTCGCGGCTGCCGTGGCCGATTGGCGGGTGGCCAACGCGACCGACCGGAAAATGAAGAAGACCGAAGGGGCGGGCACGCCCGCGCTGGAGTTTGCGGAAAACCCCGACATTCTCAAGACCGTGTCTCGCATGGGTGAGGGGCGGCCCGGCCTCGTCGTGGGCTTTGCCGCCGAGACCCATGACGTGGAAGCGAACGCCACCGCCAAGCGCGCCCGCAAGGGCTGCGACTGGATCGTCGCAAATGACGTCTCGCCCGCCACGGGCATCATGGGCGGGTCGGAAAACAAGGTGGCCATCGTGACCGCCGAAGGCGTCGAGAACTGGCCGCGCCTGTCGAAGGAGGAAACCGCCCGGAGGCTGGCGGCGCGCATTGCCGAGGCGCTGGCGCGGTGAGGCTGCCTCCGGCGGGAGTATTTGGGCCAAGAAGAAGGGGCAGGGCATGGCGCTGACGATCCGGGTGCTGCGAGAGGACTGGGCCGATGCTGCCGTGGCCTTGCCGTCCTATGAAACGGCGGGGGCGGCGGGGGCCGATCTGCGGGCCAATTTGCGGCCTGAGGATCGGGCAGCGGGCATCGTTCTGGCCCCGATGGAGCGGCGGATCCTGCCCACGGGGCTGCGCGTGGAAATCCCCGAAGGGTATGAGATGCAGATCCGGCCCCGGTCGGGGCTGGCGCTGAAACACGGGATTTCGCTGCCCAACACGCCGGGCACCATCGACAGCGATTATCGCGGGCCCTTGGGGGTGCTGCTGATCAACTTGGGGACCGAGCCTTTCGAGATCGCCCATGGCGACCGGATCGCGCAGGCGATCGTGGCCCCGGTGGTGCAGGCGGCCTTCGAGGTGGTCGAGGACCTGTCCGACAGCCATCGCGGCGCGGGCGGCTTCGGGTCCACGGGGCGCGGCTGATGGGGGTGGTTCTGGCCATGGCGGCGGCGCTTTGGGGCGTGGGCTGGCTGATGGGGGCACCGGTGCGGGCGCGGCTGGTGATGCTGCTTCTGCTCTACATGGCGGTCCTGCTGGTGCAGGTGGCCTTGCCCGAGGCGCATCCCCTGCGGGTGGGTACGGGTGGCTCGCCGGCCCCCTGGCTGATGCTGGGTGGGGCGGTGGCGCTGGTGCTGGCCTATCGCGAGGGGCTGCGGCGGTTGCGCGCCCGGGCCGAGGCGGTCGAGGGTGCGCGGGAGGCGGAGGCGCCGAAACCTGCGGGCACGTTTTCGGGCGAGGAGCTGGAACGCTACGCCCGCCACATTACGCTGCGCGAAGTGGGTGGGCCGGGGCAGAAGAAGCTCAAGCAGGCCAAGGTGCTGGTCGTCGGGGCAGGGGGGCTGGGATCGCCCCTGTTGCTCTACCTTGCGGCGGCGGGTGTGGGCCGGATCGGGGTCATCGACCACGATGAGGTCGACCTGAGCAACCTGCAACGGCAGATCATCCACACCGATCAGGCGCAGGGGATGCCCAAGGTCTTTTCCGCCCGCGAACGGATGCTGGCGCTGAACCCGCATGTGGATGTGCGCCCCTATCATCGTGAACTGACGGCCGAGATCGCGGAGGATCTTTTCGCCGAGTACGACCTGATCGTAGACGGCACGGATTCATGGTCCATCCGTGCCCTGATCAACCGGGCCGCCGTCGCCACGGGAAAACCGGTGGTGTCAGGCGCGATTTCGGCCTGGGAGGGGCAGGTGACGATCTACGACCCCGCGAATGGTGCCCCCTGCATGGCCTGCGTCTTCCCCGAAGCCCCTGCGCCCGGCATGGCGGCGACCTGTTCCGAAACCGGTGTCATTGGTGCATTGCCCGGCGTCATTGGCGCGATGATGGCGGGAGAAGTCGTCAAGCTGATCTCAGGCGCTGGCGCGCCCTTGAGGGGCCGGATGCTGATCTATGACGCGCTCTACGCCGAAACCCGGCTGATCACCATGACGCGCAATGAAAACTGCCCGGTCTGCGGCGGCTGACCCTTGCGTGTCGCCAGAGCCGCGCCATACTGCCCCGATAACAAACAGGGAGTCCTGCCAATGAAACGCCTTGCTGCCGCCGCGCTGGCCCTCGCCGCGCTGTCCCCCATGTCCGCGCTGGCCGATGGCCATATGCCCGATCTCGAAGGCCGCGAAGTGGTGATCGTCACCGAAAACGCCTACCCGCCGCTGCAATTCGTCGACCCCAATACCGGCCAGCCCGCCGGGTGGGAATATGACGCGATGGAGATCATCGCCGAGCGGCTGAACATCACCGTGGTCTATGAAACCATCAGCTGGGACGCGATGATCGCCGCTGTCTCCGAAGGGCAGTTCGACATGGGCATGACCGGTATCACGATCCGCGAGGACCGGGCCGAGATGGTCGATTTCTCCGACAGCTACATGACCAGCCAGATGCGTATGCTGGTGCGCGCCGGGGAAACCCGGTTCACGGATGCCGAAAGCTTTGCCGCCGATGAGGATTTCCTGATGGGCAGCCAGGCGGGCACGACACCCTTTTATGTGGGCGTCTACGAGGTGCTGGATGGCAACGAATCCAACCCGCGCATTCAGCTGTTCGAGACCTTTGGCGCCGCCGTTCAGGGCCTGCTGACCGAGGATGTGGATATGGTGCTGACCGATTCCACAGGTGGCGAGGGCTATGTTCGTGCCAACCCCGATCGGCTGGCCATCATCGGCGATCCGCTTGGAACCGAGGATTTCGGCTTCATCTTCCCACGCGGGTCGGATCTGGTGGGTCCGATGAACGCGGCGATCGCCTCGATGCGAGAGGATGGCACCCTGGATGAGCTGAACCAGCGTTGGTTCGTCGATTACAGCTTTGGCGGCTGAGCCGTCTTTGCCCCGGTCCGCTGAGGGCCGGGGTCTTCCTCGCGCATGATCCCTTCCCCCCAAAGCGACAAGGATTTCCCCTGGTGGCTGCTCGCCGTGGCCGGGCTGGGGCTGTTCGCCTTCTGGCAGGTGCTGGCCGATGACCAGTACCGGCAGGTGCTGACGACGCTGCAGCGGGGCGTCTGGATCACGATCTTCGTCACCATCGTGGCCTTCTTCACCGCCGCCACCGTGGGGCTTGGGCTGGCCATGGCCAGTCAGTCGCGGTCATTAATCCTGCGCCAATGCGCGCGCTTCTATGTGGAGGTCATCCGCGGCATCCCCATTCTCGTGCTGCTTCTCTACGTGGCCTTCGTGTTGGCTCCGGCACTGGTCGCGGGCTGGAACTGGGTGGCGGGACAGATCGGGCTCGACCCGATCCGCACCCGTGATTTCAGCCTGCTCTGGCGTGCGATCCTGGCGCTGTCCATCGCCTATTCCGCCTTCCTGGCCGAGGTCTTCCGCGCCGGTCTGCAATCGGTCGACAAGGGCCAGATCGAGGCCGCCGAGGCCCTGGGCCTCAACCGCCGCCAGCGCTTCCGCCACATCGTCTTTCCGCAGGCCTTTCGGGTGATCCTGCCGCCCCTGGGCAATGATTTCGTGGCGATGGTGAAGGACAGCTCGCTGGTGTCTGTCCTGGGCGTGCTCGACATCACGCAACTGGGCAAGGTCACGGCGGCGGGCAATTTCCGCTACTTCGAGACCTATAACGTGGTCGCGCTGATCTATCTGACGATGACCATCACCCTCTCGCTCGGCCTGCGCCAGCTGGAGAAATCCCTGCGCAAGGGCCAGGTCGACCGTTAACCGCCCATCAAGGTTAACGCGCGCCTCCCCTTCTTCTTGGCCAAAATACTCCCGCCGGAGGCGTCCCGCCCGCGCCACCCGCGCTGACATGTCCAAAAAGGGCGCGACCGTCAGGCCGGTGTTGACCGACTCGGGGCCGGGGGCAGAGACTGGTCCTGTTCGATACATACATGCATTTGGAGGAAAACATGTTCAGGACGCTTGTCTTCGCCACACTTGTGATGACCGGACCTGTCTTCGCGCAGGGTGCCGCCGCGCCGGAGGGAGCAGCGGTCTATTTCATCGGGCTGGAGGACGGGGCCAGTGTCGCCTCGCCTGTCACCGTGCAGTTCGGCCTGTCGGGCATGGGAGTCGCGCCTGCCGGGACGGATCGGGAGCATACCGGCCACCACCATCTGCTGATCGACCGTCCGCCGCTCGGCGAGGGGCCGGACGGGGCCGAAGAGATGCAGTACAGCCTGCCCTCGGACGAGCATCACCGCCATTTCGGCGGTGGCCAGACCGAGGTGGTGCTGGAGCTTGCCCCCGGCGAACACACGCTGCAGCTGGTTCTGGGCGACATGAACCACGTGCCGCACAGCCCGCCCGTCACCAGCGACGTGATCACGATCACCGTGACCGAGTAATTCCAGGCGGATATGTCAAAAAGGCGCTCGAACCCGGCGGTTCGGGCGCCTATCTATGGCAGGACCAAGGAGACACGCATGACCAACCCATTGCTCACCGATTGGGACACCCCCTTCGCCCTGCCGCCCTTTGCCGACATTGAAGATGCCCATTTCGGCCCGGCGCTGGACCAGGCGCTGGAAGAGGGCCGTGCCGCGATCCGGGCCATTGCCGACACGCCCGAGCCGCCCACATTCGCCAACACGATCGAGGCGCTGGAGCGAGCCGACCGGTTGCTCGACCGGGTGGCGGGGGTTTTCTACAACCTTGCCGGGGCCGATGCGACCCCGGCGCGCGAGGCGTTGCAGCGCGAGATGGCGCCGAAACTGTCTGCCTATTCGTCCGAGATCACGAACAACCGCGCCCTGTGGGAGAGGGTCGACGCGCTCTGGCAGAGCCGCGAGAGCCTCGACCTGACCCCGGAACAGCTGCGCGTTCTTTACCTCACGCATCGCAGTTTCACCCGCGCGGGCGCGGCGCTGGAGGGGGCGGACCGGGACCGGCTGACCGAGGTGAAATCGCGCCTTGCCGTCCTTGGCACGCAGTTCACCCAGAACCTGCTGGCCGATGAGCGCAGCTGGTTCATGGAACTGTCAGAGGGCGATCTGGAGGGGTTGCCGGGCTTCGTCGTCGATGCCGCCCGTGCGGCGGGCAAGGAGAAGGGGGCCGATGGCCCGGTGGTGACGCTCTCGCGCTCGCTCATCGTGCCGTTCCTGCAGTTCTCCCCCCGCCGCGACCTGCGCGAAAAGGCCATGCAGGCCTGGGCCGCGCGTGGCGCGAACGGGGGCGAGACGGACAACCGGGCGATTGCAGCGGAAACGCTGGCGCTGCGCGAGGAACGGGCGCGGCTCTTGGGGTATGACAGCTTCGCGGCCTTCAAGCTCGATACCGAGATGGCCGGAAAGCCCGGCAATGTGCGCGATCTTCTGATGCAGGTGTGGGAGCCCGCCAAGGCGCAGGCCGAGCGGGACGCGGACCGTCTGACTGAGATGATGCAGGCCGAGGGCGTGAACGGCGATCTGGAGCCGTGGGACTGGCGCTATTATTCGGAAAAACGCCGGGTGGCGGAGCATGATCTGGATGAGGCGGAGCTGAAACCCTATTTTCAGCTCGACCGGATGATCGAGGCGGCGTTCGACTGTGCGCACCGGCTCTTCGGCCTTGATTTCGCGCCACTGGACGCGCCGATGTACCACCCCGACGTGCGCGCCTGGGAGGTGACCCGAGAGGGCCGTCACATGGCGGTGTTCCTTGGCGATTACTTCGCGCGCGGGTCCAAACGGTCGGGCGCGTGGTGTTCGGCGATGCGGTCGCAATCGAAGCTCGATGGCGAGGAGCGGCCCATTGTTGTCAATGTCTGCAACTTCGCGAAACCGGCGGAAGGCGCGCCCGCGCTGCTGAGCTATGACGACGCCCGCACGCTGTTCCATGAATTCGGCCACGCGCTGCACCAGATGCTGTCGGACGTGACCTATGGCTCGATCTCCGGCACCTCGGTGGCGCGCGATTTCGTGGAACTGCCGAGCCAGCTGTATGAGCATTGGCTCGACCTGCCGGAGGTGCTGGAAAAACACGCGATCCATGCAGAGACCGGCCAGCCGATGCCCAAGGACCTGCTCGATCGTCTGCTGGCGGCACGCACCTATGACATGGGGTTCCAGACGGTGGAATACGTGGCCTCGGCTCTGGTCGATCTGGACTTTCATGACGGCCCCGCACCCGCCGACCCGATGGCGGCGCAGGCGGAGACACTGGCGCGCATCGATATGCCGCGCGCCATCGTCATGCGCCACGCCACACCGCAATTCGCGCATGTCTTCTCGGGCGACGGCTATTCCTCGGGCTATTACAGCTACATGTGGTCCGAGGTGATGGATGCCGACGCGTTCGAGGCGTTTGAGGAAACGGGCGATCCGTTCGACGCGGAAACGGCGGCGAAGCTGGAACGGTTCATCCTGTCAGCGGGTGGCAGCGAAGAGGCGGATGCGCTCTACACTCAGTTCCGCGGCAGGATGCCGGGGGTGGAGGCGCTGCTGAAGGGCCGGGGGCTGGACAGCGCGGCCTGAAGCAAAAAGGGGCGGTCCTGGTGGCCGCCCTTTCCCTTATTCCCATTCGCCGGAAAAGCCCTTGGGGACCAGCAGGTTGTGCCGCCCGAGGTTTTTCACGTCACGTTCACCACACAGCGCCATGGTGGTGTCCAGTTCCTTGTGAATGACCTCCAGCGCTGCGGTCACACCGGCCTCGCCCATGGCACCAAGCCCGTAGACGAAGGCGCGCCCGATCATGGTGCCCTTGGCCCCCATGGCGAGCGCCTTCAGCACGTCCTGACCGGACCGGATGCCGCTGTCGAGATGCACTTCGATCTTGTCGCCCACGGCATCCAGGATCTCTGGCAGCGCGCGGATCGAGGAAATCGCCCCATCCAACTGCCGCCCGCCGTGGTTCGACACCACAATCGCGTCAGCCCCGACGTCGAGCGCCTTCCTCGCATCCTCGACATCCAGAATCCCCTTGAGGATCACGGGGCCATCCCACCATTTGCGGAATTCCTTGATCCGTTCCCAATCCAAAGCGTGATCGAAGGCCTGGCTGGTCCAGGCCGACAGCGATCCGGTGGCGTCCACCCCCTTGGCGTGGCCCACCACGTTGCCAAAGGTGCGTCGCTTGGTGCCGAGCATGCCAAGGCCCCACTGCACCTTGGTCATCATGTTGGCCACCGATTTGGGCGTCAGCTTGGGCGGGGCGGACAGGCCGTTGCGGATGTCCTTGTGCCGCTGACCCATGATCTGCAGGTCGACGGTGATCACGAGGGCTGAGCATTTCGCGGCTTTGGCCCGGTCAAACAGGCGCCGCATGAAATCGTCATCCTTCAGCGTGTAGACCTGAAACCAGAAGGGCTTTTCGGTGTTTTCCGCCACGTCCTCTATCGAACAGATCGACATGGTGGACAGGGTGAAGGGCACGCCGAATTTCTCCGCCGCGCGGGCGGCCTTGATCTCGCCATCGGCGCATTGCATGCCAGTCAGCCCGACCGGGGCCAGCGCCACCGGCATGGACACGTCCTGACCAACCAACTGGCTGGCGGTGCTGCGCCCGGTCATGTCGACGGCGATCCGCTGGCGCAGGTATAACTTGTCGAAATCGCTGGTGTTTTCGCGGAAGGTCTGTTCCGTCCAGCTGCCCGATTCCGCGTAATCGTAGAACATTTTGGGGGTGCGCCGCTTATAGATGCGCTTGAGATCGTCGATATTGGTAATGACGGGCATGGGCTCCCCTCCAAGATTGGTGAGAAATTCTTACCAATACATGACGCTGTTCACAATCCTCTTTTTCCGGTTACTCTGCCGCAGGGGAAAAGACAGGGAGCGAGGCCATGTTTTTCGACGATCTGCCGGTGGGTTATCGGTTCACGACCGCGGAACGGACATTGCCGCTGGCCGAGATTGTGGGCTTTGCCCGCAGATGGGACCCGCAGCCGTTCCACACCGATCCCGAGGCCGCGAAGGAGTCTCCCTATGGCGGGATCATCGCCAGCGGGTTCCAAACGATCCTGACCGCCTTCGTGCTGACGCTGGAGGCCGATGTGTGGAACGAAGCCTCGATGGGGTCACCGGGGCTGGACGAGTTGCGCTGGCTGAAACCGGTCTATCCGGGCGATACGCTCCATGCGGAGGCAGAAGTGGTCAGTTCGGTTCCCTCGGCGTCGCGGCCGGACCGGGGGCGGACGGAGATCCAGTATCGGATCTACAACCAGAATGGCGAGGAAGTCGCGAAATACCGCGCCACGCATATCCTGCGGCGTCGGGTGGGTTAGCCAAGCGACGAGAGGATCGTCAATAGCCCCGGCAATAGCGTCGGTGTGCCGGGGGCGGTGGTCGCGATCATGGCGATTGTGCCTGGGGCGGCAGCAATCAGGGCGGGGGCGAAGCTTCCCAAGGACAAGGCAATCATCGGACCTAGGCCCGATGCGCGCCGTCTGCCAGCGATTTGACGAAGCTCAGCACCTCCGCCACGGGCTTGCCCGCGGCGATTTCGCTGACGATGGCAGAGCCCACGACCGCGCCATCCGCGACAGAGGCGATGGCCTGAGAGGTTTCCGGCGTGCGGATCCCGAAGCCCACTATCACGGGCAGGCCGGTCTGCGATTTGATCCGCGCGACCTCTGGGCCGACATCGGTGGCTTCCGCAGCGGCGGCCCCGGTGATGCCGGTGATCGAAACGTAGTAGACGAAGCCCGACGTGTTCTGCAGCACCTTGGGCAGGCGCTGATCATCGGTGGTGGGGGTCGCCAGACGGATGAAGTTCAGGCCGGCCTTCTGGGCGGGAATGCACAGTTCCTCATCCTCTTCGGGCGGCAGGTCCACCACGATCAGCCCGTCGATCCCGGCGGCCTTGGCGTCCACCAGGAACCTGTCCACGCCCCGGCTGTAGATCGGGTTGTAATAGCCCATCAGCACAATCGGGGTCGTATCGTCGGTCTTGCGGAACTCGGCGGCCATATCCAGCGTCTTTTGCAGGGTCTGGCCACCCTCCAGCGCGCGCTGACCGGCCAGCTGGATGGTGGGGCCGTCGGCCATCGGATCGGTGAAGGGCAGGCCAAGCTCGATGATATCGACACCGGCGGCGGGCAGGCCTTTCATGATCTCCAGCGAGGTGGCGTAATCGGGATCGCCCGCCATGATGTAAGAGACGAAGGCTTTCTTCCCCTCGGCCTTCAGGGCAGCGAATTTGGCGTCGATCCGGGTCATGGCAATTCCTCGCAAGTCTTCCGGCCCCGTTTGGCGAATGTCTGCGAGGAAATCAATGGGGCTTGGCGGTCAATCCTTGTTCCATGGGGCAGTGATCATCCAATGCACTCCGTAGCGGTCCGTCAACATGCCAAAGCCTTCGGTCCATGCGTTCGGCGCGAAGCCACGGATCAGGATAAAGCAGCACTCGCGCTCGAACCGATCGAAAACAGATCCGGCCCGATCCAGGCTGGAAAACTCGGCCCGCACCCAGAAGCCGCCATTGGGCTCAGTGGCACCGGTAAGGTCATCCGCCCCCATCAGAACCCCTTCGTCGTAGGCCATCTCGCAATGCGCCAGCCATTCTGTCCGATCGGGCGGCACATACATCGTGTCACCATGGTCAATGTACATATCCTTGGCTTCAGTAGCCCGAAGCGCGGCGGTCACTCGGCCATTGAGGATCTCGGCATAGGTATCCATCGCCTGTCGGCATTGGCCCTGAAACATGAGATAGGGGATTGGCTGCATATGAAACTCCTTGGGTCGATCCCGCCAGCTTAGCACGAGGCCCGTTGCAGTAGGATGCCCAAGGCCGTAGAAGGCGCCGGAACCAAGGATGCGGAGGGCCAGATGGGCTTCAAGATGGGTATTGTCGGGCTGCCGAATGTGGGCAAGTCCACGCTGTTCAACGCGCTGACCAAGACGGCGGCGGCGCAGGCGGCGAATTTTCCCTTCTGCACGATCGAACCCAATGTGGGCGATGTGGCGGTGCCCGACCCGCGGCTGGACAAGCTGGCCGCGATTGCCGGGTCCAAGCAGATCATTCCCGCGCGCATGACTTTCGTCGATATTGCCGGTCTGGTGAAGGGCGCATCGAAAGGCGAGGGGCTCGGCAACCAGTTCCTCGCCAATATCCGCGAAACCGATGCCATCGCGCAGGTTCTGCGCTGTTTTGAAGATGACGACATCACCCATGTGGATGGCCGGATCGACCCGATTGCCGATGCCGAAACCATCGAGACCGAGCTGATGCTGGCCGATCTGGAAAGCATCGAGAAGCGCCGCGCGAACCTCGTGCGCAAGCTCAAGGGCAACGACAAGGAAGCGCAGCAGCAGGACCGGCTGCTGGCCGAGGCGCAGGCGATGCTGGAAGACGGCAAGCCCGCCCGGCTGGTCGAGGTCAGCGCCGAGGACGCCAAGGCGTGGAAGATGCTGCAGCTGCTGACCACCAAGCCGGTGCTCTATGTCTGCAACGTCGATGAAGGCTCTGCCGCCGAGGGCAACGCGTTTTCCGCCAAGGTCGAAGAGATGGCCCGCGAGCAGGGCGCCGCGACCGTCATCATCTCGGCCCAGATCGAGGAAGAGATCAGCCAGCTCGACGCCGAGGAAGCCGAGATGTTCCTGAGTGAAATGGGGCTGGAGGAAGCGGGTCTCGACCGGCTGATCCGGGCGGGCTATGGCCTGCTGAACCTGGAAACCTATTTCACCGTCGGCCCGAAAGAGGCCCGCGCCTGGACCATCCGCCACGGTACCGCCGCGCCGCAGGCTGCCGGTGTGATCCACGGCGATTTCGAACGCGGCTTCATCCGCGCCGAAACCATCGCCTATGACGACTACATCGCCTGTAATGGCGAGACCGGCGCCAAGGAAGCAGGCAAGATGCGGGTCGAGGGCAAGGCCTATACCGTCAAGGATGGCGACGTGCTGCACTTCCTGTTCAACGCGTGAAGCCCGTAGTCAACTTGAGAGGCTCCGCCGCCCATCCTGCCACACCTCAGGCCAGATTGGCGGCACCCCCTATGGCGGTGAGGACTGGGTCATCGACAACCTGGCGTCCTACGGGTCGGGCATTCTGCCGGTAGAGTTCAACGGAGAATAGAACCGGTCAGTCCACCTTCACGATCAGTTTGCCGGTGTTGTCCCCCCGATAAAGCATCCCGATGGAATCGAGCGCGGCCTCTGGCCCGTCGAGGATGTGTTCCCGCACGCTGATCTTGCCCTCGCGCAGCCAGTCGGCCAGAGCGGTGCGCGCCTCGTGCAGCCTGTCCTTGTAGTCGAAGATCAGGAACCCCTGCATCCGGGCGCGTGCGACCAGCAATTGCCGGTGAACGCGTGGGCCAACGGGCAGCGGATCCCATTCGGTGATTGCTGCCGTACCGCAAATGGTGATGCGCGCCCCAACGGCGAGCTTGGTCATCACCGCATCCGAAATCGGCCCGCAGGTGTTGTCGAAATAGCAATCCACCCCATCCGGGCAGGCGGCGGTCACGGCGCTAGCGACATCCTCGGACTTGTAGTCGATCGCGGCGTCATAGCCGAATTCCTCACGGCACTGGCGCACCTTCTCGGCCCCACCTGCAATGCCGACGGTCCGGCAGCCGATGACCCTGGCAATCTGTCCCACGGCGGACCCGACAGCCCCCGCAGCGGTGGAAACCACGACCGTATCCCCCGGTTTCGCGGCGCAGGACTCCAGCAGTCCGAAATAGGCGGTGGTGCCATTCAGCCCCATGATCCCGAGCGCATAGCTGCGCGGCAGGTCGGTCTCGGTCACCTTGCGCCCGATATTGGAGCCATCGCTGACCACATGGGTCTGCCAGCCCAGAAGCCCCTCGACCACATCGCCTTCGACATAATCGGGATGGCGGCTGGCCACGACCTCGCCCACGGCGAAGCTGCGCATGGGGTCACCAAGCGCCACGGGGGGCGAGTAGTTCGGCACGTCATTGGCCCATCCCCGCATGGCCGGGTCCACGGACCAGTGACTGACCCGGATCAGGACCTGCCCTTCGGCCAGATCAGGCACATCGACCTCTCTGATCGCGAAATGCTCGGGTCCGGGAACGCCGACCGGACGGGCCGCCAGAATGACTTGCGTATTCTTCATCTCAATCCTCCTGTTCGCGCGATCCTGCCCCCAAGCCCCGGTGAAGGCAATCCGCAAGCGGTTGCTTTAACCGGTGCGTAGAAAAACGACAGCCGGTGAGGAAATTTTCCCTTGTTCCCCGGTTTGCAGACGGATACACCCGCCAGCGGAGACGTGGCCGAGTGGTCGAAGGCGCTCCCCTGCTAAGGGAGTAGGCCCGGAAGGGTCTCGAGGGTTCGAATCCCTTCGTCTCCGCCATTATCCCCGCATAAGTATCTGTAAAAATTGAGAAATCATTGTTTTCGCTGCGCGCGTTCCCCCACGCGTTCCCCCACTTTGAATTTGTTGCTTGCCTCGGCTGTCGTTAACCTTGGTTAACAAACACTCGATGCACGTCTACGGTTGGCATGGTCAACGGCACCGGGGAGAATCATGAGAGACGTGCTTGGAGCGGCAATATTGATCCTCGCCTTTGCTTGCGGGCCTGCGAACGCGATTGGCATTTGCGGCTCCGGTCCAAGGGTCAACTGCATCGTTGACGGAGATACCTTCTGGTTGAACGGCGAGAAGTTCCGCGCGGTTGGTTATGATACCCCTGAAACGACAACCAACCTGTGTGGCGGTAGCGCTGAGCGTCAGCTTGGACAGCAAGCTTCGCGTCGGTTGATGCAGTTGTTCAACGAAACGCAAATCACGCTACTGCGACAGGGTGAGGACCGATATGGGAGAACGCTTGCAGTCGTTCGGTCCGATGGTGTGGATGTGGGCGACATTCTTATTGGGGAAGGCTTGGCAAGGAGCTGGCCAGATGGGTGTGAGTTCTGGTGTGGAGCTTGTCAGTAGGGAATTCGGGCTAGGCTGTCAGCTTGCGGCTTACGAATTAGCAAAACCCCCAAATTGTGAACGCCGAAATTTACCTTCCCGCTCCGGTCCTCGGCGCTCGGTCTACAGAACTTGGGATGCCCCTCCCCACTGGGTATTGTCGCAAGGCTAGGTCACCTAGGTAAACTTGCAGAGGTGGAGGAATCGACGTGTCGATTGAGTCAGCTCAAACAAGAACAGGCCGACTATCTCGCGATGCTTTTTACCGATACCTGACAGATTTGATCAGTTTTGGAAGGCATGTAAAAGACGGTCGGCAATGGTCTCACTGTCTTCCTCGCGAACCACAATCGGATTCCTCGGGGCAGAGCTAAGCAAGTTCTCCGCTGACTCGAAAGCACTCAGGAAGGAAGGATTGGAAGGCTTGCCGATGATAAAGTAGGGCTGAAAATTTTCGTCAGCTTCCTCTGCCTGCATCAAGTGCCCTGCCCACCTTGCGGCCTTGCTGTCAATCGTGTCTCGATCCGTATGGTCAAAGGACAGAGGTTGAACGCAGTGCCAGATTCCGTTTTTGAAAGAGCGCTTGAAACGCACGTCGCCTCGTGGCGAGTGCACTACATGCTCAGTCATTTGCGCAAGCAAGTGAGTGTCATCCAGATGGGATTTCAGTGATTGGAAAACGTCGTCGTCATCGCGTCGGTCGTGACTGCTGACATGATCGAAGCGGGCAATCAATTGACTGTGAAGCTTTTCAAGCTCTTCTTCCGGGTCGTGGGTAACACCAGCGCCCTGTGAGCTCCAAACGATTGACCCTTCCGGGGTGCCAAACAATCTTAGCAGCAGGCCCTCAGCAGTGCTGCACCAAAGTTTGGTATCGAGGGGTGCGCTGAAACCTTCTTTGGCGATTCTGCTCGCAGCTACAGAGAGGGCTTTGAGGTCCGACTTCACCGCATTCCGGTCAAAATCTGGATAGGCATCAGAAAACCGCTTCCACGAGTCCCTGATTTTCAATTGCGCAAAACTTCTTCCTTCGCACACCAACAACAGGCCAATATTCAGCCGTTCCCCCGCAAAGGGGCTGTGCTGATACTGCAGCACGACGAAGGTATATGGCATAAGTTTCATTGAGTTATGTGCCTTGTAGCCATCTCGCAGAAGGTTCGGGCTTCCCGTTTTGCCCTTAGAATATAGTCACGGATTCTGTCCAATGTAGGGCGGTCCCACTCTTCGGGTGCTCGGGCTACATACTCTGAAATCTCCGCATCGGGCAAGCTCTCCCATTTTTCAGCCACGTGCGAAAAGTCGCATCTTGTCTTAGGTGTAAGGTGCGGAACAAGGGAATGCTGAGCTGTCCCAGCTGCGAAGTTCATCAGTCCATTCACACCCCAAGGCCCAGGGCCTTCACCCGTCACTGCATGACTAAAGGCTTCTTCTTGATCGATCATTTTCAGGCTGTCGCCATGCCGTAGAAGGTTTGGATTCGACCTGCTCCTATCGCTATTTTCGACAAGACAGTCAAAGGTGACAATCTCCTGAACCAGCGGGAGACTCGACCAAGGCAGCTTTGAGCCGGTGTCAAACAATCGCCATCCGTCACCGGCATGAACGGACCCGAGCACGACTTCAGGACTCTCCATCATTGCTTCTCGCAATTCATCATCCAAAACTGAATCAATGAATTCTGTTCTCAGTTTAACGGGAACCACGGGCGTAACGGGCAGGTCCAGCGTCCGCGCCAAGTTGGTAGCCATCCACTCGCGCTCCAACGACGTGCACGGCGTGGATGGGTGAAAAGCTGGTGACTTGAGCCAAATCTGACATTGCTCACCGCCTTCATTTACGGCGAAACAAAGTGGCGGGCGGGAGCGCCCACGTGCGGCTCGACGCAGAACTGTCCGGGCTTCAAACACTAATTCATCCACGCCTTCAATGAGGTAAAACAAGCGGGCTGTTCGTTCTCAACTAATTGCTTTCAGGTTGCAGACGAACTTTCAACGAAAAACTCTTCTCGCTAGGTGCCTCAGGGCTCACGCCAATACTAGATCAATTAGGCTGCCTGCCCCTTTCCAAGTGACGGTTCAATTGCCCCAATTGTTCAGCAAATCCTTGCAACGCGCGGTCTGCGAGAGCGTCGTGCTCCCTGCAGAGCCGCGCATAGGTCCGCCAATGCATCCCCTTGGGCTTGCCCCAGTCGCCGCCTTCCAAAATGCCTCCCGGCCACCCCAACCTTTCTCGGATGCGGTCTGCACTTCGTGCGGCTCGGTCCCCCTGAGTTTCTCGCTGAGAAGGATAGGCGAGCTGAAAGCAATGACGACAGGCAAATATCGCGCCGCCATAGAGGATTGCGACACGCTGTCCGCAACCTCGCGCTGGGCAGAGAAACCATTTGCGCGCGCCGCCCATGTGGCATGGGGTTTCGCTCAAATGGACTGAGTAGCGTTTCGGTGTCCAATCATCGCTGCCGTTTCGGTGCCTGTAGTCCAACACAACGCTTTCCGGCTTCACCTCAACCTTTATCGACGCGACGACTTCACCATGTCTGGACCATTGCCAGTTGAAGTGATGGTCAGGCTTCAGCAACCCGTCTCGCGCCCAGCGCCTGACGTCTATTGAGCGATAGTCCTCTGTTGTTTCTTTGGCGTCGAAGTGCCAGCGCCGCCCGCTACCGATCCCGCCCATGTGTCACCTTCATTTTCCCGAAATCAATTGGAAGAAAGCACCGATGGAAGCTGCTGCTTCCCATTTTGCCATCGTGTGATGATTTGTCGATTATTTGTGCCGCCGTGGCCAAAGCAACGCCAACAGGAAGGGCGCCCCAATTGGATCGCCCTTGTTCATTTCGGGCCAAATAAATTTCGAACGGTAGTCGCGTGCCATTTGCCACCCCGTAGGGTCTTGATCCCCCGCATGTTCATTTGGCTTTGGCGCACCGCCGGCCCTACTCTTTTCTGAACTACCCCTTGTGGTCGATGAGCCGACCAGCACGAGATAGCTCCCTTTCACGATACCCGATCGGAATCAGTGACCGCAAGATAAAGGGCTTTCGGGAATGGCTGATCGGGGTTAGTTCTCGACTTGGCTACATTCAGCCTCGGTACGGTCGAGTTCCATCGCCAGCCGCGTCAAGGCGGCATTTAGGTCCGCCTCGCACGTTTCCGCGCGCACCTGCTCTCGCGCTTCCTCCTCCCGCACCACATCTAGCAGCCCCTGCAATTCACCAAGCTGCGTGCGTAAGGCGGCCACCTGTTCGTTCAGGGCCGCAATCTGGCGCTGGCTTTCGGCCGATGCGGCCTCTGCTGTTTCCAGTTCCAGGTTTGCCTGTGCAAGAAGGGCTGATCGCATCTCCGCCTCTCTCAACCGCTCGTCCGCATTGATTTCAGCCAGCATCCGAGCAGCCAGGGCTTCGGCTTCCCGTCGCTCAGCCTGGCTCAAGTCTAGAAGTGCTTGAACCAATTCCGCCTCAAGCGAGGTCACGTGATCAAGCGCTTCGGCCAGACGGGCGGCGAAGTTTTCGCGGGCCTGAATAGCAACCACCAGCTGTTCTGTCATGGACGCGCCGACGTCCACTACAAGTGCAGTGACGATGTCCGAGATATCGGAGCAGTATCCGGTATCTATGTCACCACTCTCATCGATCGTAACTTCTTGGTCCCGGAACCGCAGAACTCTATCTGGGAGAAGCAGCACATCCTCGCGTTCGTTTCTCAGTCCCGTGCCAGGGGCACCATCAAGCGTTTCAATCTGGCCCGATTCTCGTACGCGATAAGCATAGGTGACTGGTTCATCCCCGAGGTGACAAAACCAGACAACAAGTTCTGTGTCGCCCGGTGTCGTCTCCTGTGCAGTGCACATGAATCCCATAAGAGAGAAGGTAGCAGCTAGAAAAAGCGAACTGATTGGAAAATGGTTTCTGAGATATTTCATCGTTCGTATCCTCAATGAACCAGCATTTGGGCCTGGCTTCCCGAGAGCAGACTAAGGCCGTTGCCTGACCGCAACCGCGTCTCGACAAGCTCATCCGCCGCGACGATGGCATCGGGATTGCCCCTTGTTCATGCGCAGGGCGTACAGCACTTTGGATTTGGTCTTGTTAGTCATGTGGTGACGTTAAAAGGGACGCCGCCCCTTTTGAAGTCCCCGTCACCCGCGATTAGCCCCTCTGGGCCCGATATTTTCTGTTTTTGGGCTCGTAGGGAACCGTATCGAGCCACCCATCGCTCAAGTCACTCACACCCAGCCTAAGAGGATAGTCAATCAACCGCACGTCCCTAGTGTCGCTGGTAAGGTAAGGATGTCATGGTTTTTATGACGGTCAGTGCTCGGAACCCGGCCAAACCGTCCTGATTTTTGTGACGTGCTGTCATGGTTTTCATGACGCTCCTTTGCCTTTCGTCATGATATTAATGACGGTGCCGTCCTGATTTTCATGACAGGGTTTTGCTTTGCCATTCCTGCCTTCAGGATTGTTGGCCCCGGCGCGCATGACGGGAAAATCCTGCCCCGGTCGCCAGTCCTTGAACAGCTTGCGTCCCTCGCGCCCGCCGCCGTGAGGCAAGGGCAGTTCCGTTATCTCGAAGGCAGGCGACTTCGCTGCCCCTTCGATCCCAAGACATGCCCGCTCGGTCATCACGATGAAGCCCTTGGCCTGCAGCTCGTGAAAGGCCCGTGCTGCGGTGTCTCTAGAAACTCCCATGCGGATAGCTGCTTGCCGAACGCTCAGTCGAAGCTTGCCGTTGTTGTTTGCGTCCGGTCCCCTCCATTCGAGCCTCAGCCAAGGATAGAGAGCTTGCGCGATAGGGGGGAGCGCCCGCCAAGCGGGCGTCTCCATTGTTGCGCGAATGAGCTTTGTGAAATGCTCTCCCTTGCCCGTGATCGGGTTTCCCTTGCTGTCCCTCTTAGCCATTGCGGGCCTCTAGGCGCTGTAGGGCGCGCAGGACGCGCCTCAGGGTGTGAGGGTTGCCGCAGGTGCAGAGGCCAAGCTGTGCCGCCCTCTGTGCGCTGTGAGCGGGCTTCATGGCGTAGAGCCGCCATTGCCGGTGATGCGGTGTCATCTGGTAGCGGGTCATTCCTGCCCCCCGATTTCATCCAGGAGCTGTTTGGCGCTGGGGGGGAACCTCAGCAGCGCCGGGTCGGTGCCGGGAGAAAGGCGGTAGTGGGCAATGCTATCCGGCCCGCGAAACTCGGTTAGAATAGGCCAGTTGAAACTGTCCTTCAGGCGATGGACGATCGCGGCGAGTCGCCAGCCCTTCACCTCTCGGATTTCTGTTTTGTGCGAAATGGTCCTGCCTTCGATCAGGGCTTTGCAGGTCCAATAGATATTGGTCGGGTTTGAGAACCAGCGATGTTGTGTGGTCATGTCTTGAGTGCCTCTTGGCGTTGCGCCAGAGGGAGCGGAAGGCTAGTCTAAGCTGTGATGTTGACCGAAACCCCCGTCCCTCGTGGCGGGGTTTTCTCTTAGGTCGTGGCGATAGGGCGACTTTCGAGCCAAGCTTCAATGTCGCTTTCACGCCACGCAACGGCGCGACGTCCGATGCGGATCGGGCGTGGAAACTGCTCCAACTCCATCAGCTCGTATATGCTGCTTCGGCTTAGGCCCGTGACATGTTCCACCAACGGGCGTCTCAGGTGCTTTTCAATCAAGACAACGGTCTCCTGTATTTGGCGCTGGACAAAGTGTCCCTTGCTCGTCGCGTTTTCATTTGCGAAACAGGAAGCAGATCTGGGGTTCCAATTCTGGATCTACTTCGGTCATCCTCGGCGCGCAAAGCTGAGGATGACCACCGACTTTATCGCTCTAGTCGGCCTGCATCGTATTATACTGGAACCGAACGCCGGGGGGCAATCTGGATATCCTGTGGACAGGCTGTGGAGAGCGCGGAATCCACGATATCTTGTGTAACGTGCGCGCAAGAATGCCATATGTTGTGACTTGCTGGGGATGGATCTGTGGAAAAAAGGTCTTTTCTTGCATAGATAGGTCATGAATAGCGCAGCTTCGCTTTGCGGTCCTGCAACCAGTCGCAGGAAACTCACAAAGACCTAGGAGATTTTCACAACTTTCCCTTTGTCCTGCTCAAGTTGTGAAGACCAAGCTTCCATCATCTTCCGCCGCTTCTCGAACAGGTCAGATCGCGCATAGGCCGCTTCTGCCTTGTCCTTGATCGTGTGAGCCAGAGCCGCCTCTGCAACCTCACGCGGGTAAGTGGTCCGTTCCTGCGTCCATGTCCTGAAAGACGTGCGGAACCCGTGAATGTCCGCCTCGAAGCCAAGCTCCTTCACCAGCTTAGAAAGTGTCATGTCGGAAAGTGGCCTGCCGGTTTTCGAGCCTGGAAACACAAGCTCCGATCCGTCGCCTAGCGCTTTCGCGGCATCAAGGATTTCGAGTGCGCGGGCGGAAAGGGGAATGCGGTGTTCCTTCTTCGCCTTCATGCGCATTGCCGGTATGGTCCAAACCCCTGCTTCCATGTCGATCTCATCCCAAACTGCTTTGCGGGTTTCCCCGGATCGGGTTGCGGTCAGCACCAGAAACTCGAAAGCAAGCTTGGTGATTTCCCCGGCCTTGGACGCTTGCACGGCCTCAAGGCAAGCTGGCACGTCCTGATAGGGCAGGGCTCTCCTGTGGGCCTTTACACGCTCTGTCTTGGGCAGGGCGCGGTCTATGGCCTCTGCAGGGTTGTCCTGCCGCCAGCCTTGCGCGACAGCCCATTTCATCACGGTGCCGACCCGCTGACGAACGCGGCGCGCGGTTTCGGGCTTCTCGGTCCAGATCGGTGAGAGAACCCGCAACACGTCCGCCGTGTTCACGTCTGCCGCCTTGATGCGGCCAATATGGGGGAAGGCGTAGGTTTCGAGCGTAGACAGGAATTGCGCCGCATGTTTTGGGTTGCGCCATGTGGGCCGGTGTAGCTCATGCACCTTGCGAGCGGCTTCCTCGAAGGTCAGCACGGCCTTAGACTCGCGCTTCGCTTGGATCGGGTCGCCACCGGCGCGCGCCAGCTTGCGGTTGGCGATGGCCTGTTCGCGGGCTTCCTTGAGCGAAACAAGTGATGCGCTGCCAAGCCCAATTTCCCGCCGCTTGCCGCGAATGACGATGCGCTGAACCCAAGAGCGCGCGCCGTTCGATTTCACCAGAAGATAGAGGCCATGACCGTCGAAATACTTGCCGGGTTCGCTTGCTGTCCTGACCTCTTGCGCTGTCAGGGCCTTCTCAGGTCGTCTCATTCCAGTGTCACGGGCCATCTGTTCCCCCATTTGTTCCCCCACCTATAGCAGGAACAATCGGGAATGTGAAGGAACCCTCTGGAACGAATAGTCCTGCAAAATAGGGGAAAATAGACGGCTTCGAGACCTTTTCGGAACATGCTGGAAATGGCAGAGGCAGACTTCGTCTCCGCCACTAGGCTTTGTTTTTGCTTAATAAATCTGGTGAACTTCGCATTCACCGCACATAAAGCCCCACATAGAAATAGCGCTTACCGGATTGTTCTTGCTGTTCGGCTGCATCCGCCTGTCAAGGGTCACTAGCGCGGTAGCAACCTTCGCGCCGGTTGCGAGCTTCACAGATTAGCTGCTTGAACAAGTCAGTGTGGGCATTCACGTCCTTCTCAGTCACGCGAATGCGATATCGCGCCCACCGAGCACTGTATTCGGCCGTTTCGATACCCGCTTTTTCCGTAACTGCGTCTGTTTGGTCAGTGCGTAGCAGATGTATTTCAAACAGAACCGATGTCTTTTGAGGGCGGAACTGGGCGTTGTTGCAGAACGGCGTCCT